>CAWALY010000009.1:0-296410 GCA_963783005.1 uncultured Actinomycetota bacterium | reverse complement strand
AGCGGCTCAGCCCGAACCGCGCAGGGAGCATGACTGCGCCGCACACGGCCAGACTCACTATCAGCCGCTACAGGCACGCGCGCAGGCAGCCGACGGCGTACTTTACCGGTCCTGCGCCACGACCACCGTAGACTCGGCACCTATGTCAGGACTGCCGGCTCCAACCCGCGACCTGAAAGGAAGCGACCCCGGCGCGACCTGACCAAGCGTCCCGGCGGCGTGGGATCACACGCTACGAAAACTCGATCGGCGCCCTCGTCCCGCTCGGTATCGTCTGTTTGGTCGCCCACTGGGGCAGGTCCTGAGCTTCGACGGCGCCATGAACATGCAGGTCGCCCACAACCTCGCGGTCGCCAACGTCTACGGCCGCGACTACGGGGGCCTGGAGCTGTTCCCTCCCGAGATCCAGACCTCTTCGTATTTCCTCGCGATCTCCGCACTGGCAATCGCTTTGTTCGGTACGAACAACCTCACGCTCCAGGCCGCCAATCTCGTCTTTGTCGCGGTCCTCTTGTTCGCTGTGGCCAGGGCGGGCTCGCCTTGGCGCCTTGCCGCTCTTCTTCCTGCCCAGCGTCCTCCTCTTCGGAACCCCCGGACTTCTCGCCTACTCGCTCGGTGGGTACGGCGAGGGCACCGTGGCCGCCCTCGCGCTGGCGGCCTTTCTCCTCCTGGCCCGCGCACTCGTGGAGCCCCGGAGCGCGCCCCGCATGGTGTTTCTGGCATTTCTCGCCGTGGGGACCGCCATCTCGATCAAGACCGTGGCGGTCGCGATGGTGCCGCCCGCCCTCATCGAAGCGGCGGCGGCGGCAGCAAGTCCCGAGTCGAAGAGGCGGCGAACTCTGCTCGCAACGCTCGCGGCAGTCATTCCGCTCGCGGCGTTCGAGGTGTACCGCGCGGCCGTGCTGGGTAGCAGCTGGCTAGGGTATTGGCGCGTCCAGATCGGAGACATCGCCTACCAGGCCGGCGGCGGGTCGCGCTGGTCCACTGCTCCCTCGCGCGGCTTCTTCGCAGAAGCCGCTGACCACATGCATCTGCTCGCGACGCAGACCGGCATCGCCGCAGAGTGGTGGGCTACGGTTCTCGTCGTCGCGCCGATCGGAGCAGTGCTGGTCGTCGCATGGCGCCGGGCCCCCCATCCCGACCAGCTCCGACACGTGACTCTGGTTGTCATGCTCGTCGTCTACGCAGAGTTGTACTTCGCATGGTGGCTCTTCGTGACGCCGACCAGAAGGCCTGGCTTCGACGGGTGACCGTCGGAGCCTTTGCCTTGCTTCTGGCGCTCGCGCTGATCGCCGGTCTCCTCATGGCCAGACTCCGGCGCTCGCAACTGATATCCCCCGCGGCACGAGGGCTCACAGCCATCGGTCTCGCTGCGACCCTTGTTCCCATGGGCTTCATCGCCACCAAGGGCTACATCAAGGCGGCCCCTTCGCTCAGGACCGACGGTGGGCGAACACAGGCGCTCGAGGCGCTGGCCCACGATGTCTCGAGAATGGCATCCGACGGGGCCGAGTTCTACGGCGTCGGGTGGTGGTCCGCGCCCGTCGTGAGTCTCTACTCGGGAGTGAACTTCGACAACCTCCAGACGGCGGACCTGTGCAGCCCCGACGAGCTGCCCGCTGTGGAAGGTGGAGACGCCTATCTCGTCTGGGACTTCTACGCGGAAGCTTTGGCCAATAGCCCGACGCCGTCGTGGACCGGTGTCGACTTCGTCGAGACGACCACCTCGAATGCGTACGGCGAGCTCTGGCGGATTGACCTTCCAGCTGGCAGCTGCGCGAACTGACTCGTGCCTCCGGATCGGACAACGGCCCGAGGGGTGTGACACCGGCGGGGGCCGATCGAACCTCGCCTACGATTCGCCTGAACCCGGCTCCCGCCGGCGGAATCGCCCGAGAAGCCTGCTCTCGCGCGCCGCAACAGCCTCGTCCCGCTCGGCCTGCGCCTCGACGACCTGGTGACCTAGGGAGACGGCGACATCCCGCAGGCGAGCGATCTCGGCCGCTGCCTCGGCATCGCGCACACCCGCCTCCTGCGCCTGTCGATCCAACAGCCCGAGGTGGTCGGCGAGCTTCTTCTGCTCGGCGGCCATCTCGGCGATCTGTGCCTCATACCTCTCACGAACGATCGTCAGCTCTGCCCGCATGTCCGCAATCTGTGCCTCGTACGCTTCACGAGCCGCCGTCCGCTCGGCCAGCATGTTCGCGATCTGCGCCTCATACTTAGCGCGTGCGGCTGCCAACTCTGCCGCGCTCCGGCCTTCCGCCTCACGCTGCGCGGACCTGACCACCGTGAGCTCGGTGTCGACGAGGACCGACTGGCTGGGCATGATCGGCAGCGCGCGGGCTGACGCGACGCCCACATAGTACGTCGGTGGGTAGTCCTCCAGCTGGACCCAGTCCTCATCGCGTGGAGCGATCGCCAGCACCTCCGGACGGCCTACGTCGGCCCCGCTGACGGTCCGCATCAGAGACCCGACCGCCACCGCCTGGCCCCAGACGCCGACATTCGGGAAGTACCTGCCGAGAAGTTCCTCGAACTCCGCGAGCGAGAGCTCACGCACGTGGTGCGGGTTGTGCTGGTGCAGCGCTTCGGTGTATACGAGACGGTCCGGCGTCGACGTCAGGAACACCCCATCTGCCTTGAGGACACGCTTGACGCCTTCGAGCAGGACCTCGTGCTCGACGACGTGCTCCAGCGCCTCGAAGCACGTCACGACGTCGAACGTGCCGTCGTCGAACCGGCTGAGGTCGAGCATCGACCCAGCGAGGAACTCAAGGTTCGGCCGCGGGTAGGTCGCGATGCTGTGCGCAACCGTGGCCTCGTCGATCTCGATCCCGGTGACGTGCTCGGCGCGTTCGGCGAGCAGGGCAGCCCCGTAACCCTCACCGCTGGCCAGGTCGAGCACGCGCAGACCGTCCACGAGCTGCGCAGCGAGGAGGTAGCGGTGGTAGTGCTCGTAGATGACCTGGTAGTCGCCCGTCCACGGGACGCAGCGTTCCCCGGTCCACTGGATCAGGCGATCGGTCGCCCCATGCTGGTCCTCATGCACCGCCTAGACCTCCCGGAGAAGCATGTGCGTGCGAGGTGCACGACGTCGAGCCCGCCGGTCAGTCTAGGCATCGCGTGACGGAAGTGGACTCACGAGCCCGACAGCTGCGAGAGCCTCGCGAACCTGACTCTCGAAGCCTCGCTCGCCAAGGAGGCCGTCGATGTGGTCACGGCCCGCGCGCGAGATCCGGGACCAGAGGTCGTCGTCGCGGAGCAGCGCCACCACCCCGTCGGCCAGGGCGCGGGGATCCTCGGCGATCCAGCCGGATACCTCGTGCTCGATGTACATGCCCTCCATTGCCACGGGCGTGCCCACGACGGGGACGCCGTGGCTCATCGCCTCTCCGACCTTGCCTTTGACTCCGGCTCCGTAGCGCAGTGGCGCCACCGCCACCCTCGACGTGGCGTAGACATCGTCGAGGCTCGGCAGCCAGCCGAGGAGCTCGACACCGGGCTCGCCGTCGGCCAACGCAACGAGATCCGCGGGGGCACCCTTGCCGACCACGCGCAGCACGGCGTCGGGGACCTCCGCGCGTACCAGCGGCAGCACCTCCGCCAAGAACCACTGGACGGCGTCGGCGTTCGGTGGGTGGGCGAAGCTGCCCACGAAGACCATCCCCTCACGAGTCTCCGGCCCAGGGCCCTCCGGGCGGCGCTCGTGCACGTTTGACACCACCCTCACCACCGCAGCCGGAGCCTCCTTCGCGAGCACGTCGACCTCGAAGGCGGACACCACGAGCGTCTCGTCGGCTGCCTGGACGAACCCGAGCTCAAGACCTCGCGTCTCTCGGGCACGCCGCGCGAGGGCGGGCGAGCCGGTCAGATCAGCCTCACGCTGCTCGCGCAGATGGTGCAGGTCCACAGTGTCGAAGATGAACGGCACGCCGGGCAGGACGCGCCTGACCAAACCGACGTACTCCCACGCGACCGTGACGCGCGCACCGATGACCGCCACGACAGCGGAGCGCATCGAGATCAAGAACTCCTCGGGGCTTTCGGGCCCCCTGAAGACCTCAATACCTTCATCCCGGAGGCGCTCGCCCCACACGTCCCCGGACGCGCGATTGTGCGCCAGGAGGACGACCCAGTACCCCAGGCGTCGCAATGTGGTGAGGAGGGCGAAGGTCCGGACCGATCCCGAGTCCTCGTCGGGACGCGGAACGTGATCATCGATGAAGATAATCGTGCCGTGGCCCGCGAGCCGCCTGGCCGCAGCCTCGACGTTCGCCGGGTCCTGGATCAGGTGGCCGGAAAGCTGCTGTCCCCAGCGCGCGAGCATCTTCTTGCGGTGGAGGGCCTGGAACCGCTTGAGTCCGGAGCTCTCGTCCGTGCCGTGGGAGACGCCTTCGTAGTGGATCACGACGGCACGCGGCTCATAGACCACCCGAAGACCCCGCTCCCGAACCCGGAAGGCGAGGTCCGTGTCGTCGTAATAGGCAGGCGCGAACTCCGTGTCGAGGCCACCGAGGCCGTCGAGCAGGTCACGCCTCAGCAGGATGGCGGCTCCGGAGCAGTAGTCGACGTCACGCTGGACGTTGTAGCGCTCGAGCGACGGATCGCCGAAACGGCCGTAGTTCCAACCCGAGGCATCGTCGAACATGATGCCGCCCGCCTCCTGGAGACGCCCGTCGGGGTAGATAAGCTTCGAGCCGACCAGGCCAACACCCGGCTCGGCCGCGGTCGCCGTAAGCGCTTCGAGCCAGCCGTCGGTGATCTGGGTGTCATTGTTCAGCAGCACCACGTAGCGGCCGCGGCACTCGGCGATGCCCGCGTTCACCGCGCCGACGAAGCCCCGGTTGACGTCCAGAGGGACCACACGCACCCCCGTCACGGAGCCCAGGCGCAGCCGCGTGTCGTCGGGCGAGGCGTCGTCCACCACGACGACCTCGAACGGTACCGACGGCCGGTGCTCCGTGAACGACTTAAGGCACTGCGCCGTCACCGACCACTGCCCGTGCACCGGGATAACCACCGAGACGACCGGATCCTGCTCGGCCGTCGGGACGGCGATGACCTCGTGCGCGGACGGCAGGCCGCGGCGTGCCACGCCCGCCGCACCCCTGACGATCCGCGCCGCGCCCCTGCCGGCAGCACCGTAGGCGGTGCGCCGTCTCGTGCCGGGAGGCGCCAGCCGCTCAACGCTGCGGTAGTAGGCAAGGATCAGGCGATACGCCCGAGATGACCGGATCGCAGCGAGAGCGACCCTGTGCTGCTCGAGCTCCACCGCCGCGGCTTCGGCTCGGTCGGCCGCGACCTTGCGCGCGGTCACCTCCTCTTCGATGCGGAGCTCGGCGCGAGCGAGCGCCGCCTCGGTCGTCTTGAGCCGTCTGGCGAGCCGGTCCACCCCCGCCGCCGCCTCGTCCTGCTTCGTCATGCGGGTGCCCCTCCTTCACGGCGGCAGTCGTGCCGGGCACGCCGTGCTCGCCGACCGGCGACCCGGCCGGCTCTCGTCATCGAGGCCCTCGGATACGCCCTCATCGTCGCCTCCTCAACGCCGCGTACGCCGAACGCAGCCACGCCGTGTAGCGGAAGAGCTTGGTGGCCCGGAGCGCCTCGAGCTCGGCCCGCAGCTGCGCGACCTCGCCCTCGAGCTCCGCCACGCGATGCTCGCTCACGCGTCGGTCGATCAGGCGGCGGTGAAGCTCCTCGACCAGCTCGTGCGCCGCAGCGGCATCAGCGCGCGCGGCGTCGAGCTCTTCGCCAGCCGACATCGGCTCGGTCACCGGCGCACCCCCCATCGGCCGACGAGTCGGCGTGCCGCCCCCGGCAGGTCGAGCGTGAGCCGGCGGACGTGCCGCGTGATGGCCGAGGGCCGTTGGGCCCGGGCCCGTGGACGTGGGACCGACGTCGCGAGTCGAGCCAGCACCTCCGCGGCAGCATCGACGTCCGGCACACCTCGCCCGTTCTCGTCCCGAACCTCGGGGACCAGCATCACGTCGGGGACCGTCCCGACCGGGCCGGCCGACGGGGACGAACGGACCACGGGGACGCCCGCGATCTCCGCGAGCGCCGCCACGACGTCGAACGCCGGGCTCGGGTGGAGGACCACGACCCCCGCGGACGCCTGGACGGCTGCGGGGAGCCCGGGGTCGTCCAGCGACACCTCGACGATGGTGACGTCACTGCTGGCCCTGGCGGTCTGCCGCAGCGTCTCGGCCTGCTGCCGGGTCATCCGCCCTCCGGCGACGACGACGACGAGCCGCGCCGTCCCCGGCTCGAAGGCCTCGACGAAGGCACGCACCGCGAGCTCAGGCGACCGCCGGGAGAGCGAGCCGCTCGCGTCGACCGGAACCAGGAACGTCGGCCCGGCAGCCACCTGCTCGGCCATCCATCCCGGGACCGCGGACGCGGCGCCGAGGCTGTTCGGCAGCGTGACGACCTCGATGGCCGCGACACCCAGGGCCCGGACCACGTTCGCGGCGGCCTCGGTGAGCACCCAGTGCTCGTCGAACATCCGCGCCACCTGCCCGCACCCGAACGGCAGCTCGTCGCCGGGCGCGAACCACAGGGCGACCCGAGCCCCGTGCCGCTCCGCAAGGGCCTCGACCACCCGGTCCTCGGAGAAGTGCTCGGTGTCGATGCAGACGACGAGGTTCTCGAGCCAGGCGTCCTGGGGAGCCGTGCCACGGCGCGGCCACTGCCCTTCGGCGCCACCGGCGAGCGGCGGCTCGACGACGCTCCAGGGCACGCCGGCCCGGCCGACCGCGTCACCCACGAGGTGTGCGACGTGCCGGACGGTCTCGGCCGGCTCGGGCGACCCCGTGGGCACGATGGCCCAGCCGGAGGACAGTCGCTTGTGCCGGCCCGTGGATCGTGCCGTCCGCGAGGGGCGCAGCCCCAGAGCGCCGTACCTCTCGGTGAGGTCCGGCGCGTCGTCGAGCCATCGCGTGAAGCCGACCGATGCCGCACCCAGCACCGACGGGAACTGGCGCTGCAGCTCCGCGGAGCCCTCCCAGATCGCCAGGTCCGCGGGGGCGAGCCGGCCGAAGGCGAGGCAGGGGACGGGCGTCTCGAGCCACTCCCGCAGCGCCCCGGGCTCGGAGAACGGGCGACTCGGCGGGGACGTGAAGGGCGATCGCGACAGCAGGGCGTTGCGGAACACCCGGCGGATCTCCGAGGTGAGCACCGGGCCACCGGGCAACGCAGCGAGACCGTAGGGGGCCGTGATCGCGCCTGCGTGGCCCGCACCGTCGAGCGCGCTCGCGTGATCGAGGCAGAGCCGAGTCAGGACCTCCGACTCGCTGAGCAGGACGCGCGGGTGATCGCCCATGAACCGCGACAGCAGCCACGGCTCGTCGGGGTCGAATCCGCTGAAGTGGAAGAACCGGAGCGGGCCGTCGTCGACCAGCAGCCGCCCGTCGCCGTCCCGCGTGAGCGTCCGCTCGTGGGCGTTCCAGTAGGCGACGTTGAGCCCGGGATCGCGCAGGATCGCCACGTCAAGGAAGGCCGGCGCCCAGTCCACCCACCGCTGGTCCGTGAACAGGCCGTTCTCGAAGTCGACCACGGCCTCGGTGCGGAGCCTCTCCTGCCACCACTCGAGGAATACCTCTGCGCCGGGGGCGACGGCCACGAACCCAAGGTTGAACATGCCGGCGAGCATGATGGTCCGCTCGGAGATCTCCATCCCGTCGCGCGGAAGGGGGCGGAGCACGTGCGGCGTCAGCGCGACGGCCGACTCGCGAGCAGCCGCGAAGACGTCATCGAGGTCCGCGTAGACCTCGATGTCCGGGTCGAGGTAGGTGACGACGTCGTGTCCCTGGGCGAGCAGCGCCGTGAGCAGGAACGGCTTCAGGGCGGTCGCGAGCTCCATCACCGAGTACATGACGAGCATCGGCTCGAGCACCTCGGGCTCGACGCCGAGATCGTCCAGGCCGAACACGTCGCCGACGTCGCCCCCGAGCGGCTCGGCCGACGCCGCGTCGATGACCAGGGTGACGAACCGCACCTCGGGGTTCGTTCGCTTCACCGACGCGCCGAGTACGCGGGCGTGGCCGAGGTAGTTGCGGGCGACGATCGTGCAGACCGCCACGTCATGTCGAACCCGGGCCGTCGCAACCGCCCCCCTTCTCGGCTCACGCCGGTCACGCGCGCAATGCGCTCGGTCACGCTACCAGCACCGCCGAGCCCTCCCCGACGGGGGGCGGCAACCGGCGCGACGCTGCTCAGAGCCCGATCCGGGCGCACTCCGTCGCCGTGGGCTCGACCGTGGACGACGCCCTCACCTGCCACGCCGTCACCGTGAAGACGACCGCGTACCAGCCGCGGCTGCCCGGTGGCTGCCCGAGGAAGAGGACCGGCTCGCTGACGCGTCCGAGGTAGGTGATCTCGGCCCCGGAACCCGCCAGCCGCTCGTTCGCCGGCTCGCCGCCGGCCGCGCTCACCTCGAGCAGCACGAAGTCGCCGCGGTCCGTGCACGCCGAGACGAGCGGCACCTCGTCCGCCCTGAGCACCGCATCCGGACGGAAGTCGATGGTCGCGCCGCGCTGGGCGTCGAGGACCGGTTGCCCGAAGGACACCACCAGCGGAACCGCGAAGGCCATCCACGTGCTGGGGAACGCCGTGTACCCCGGAACACCACCCGGGCCGTCCGCCCCCCAGAAGATCGGGCCCTCACCTTCCTCCGCGAGCGCCAGCACGCCGCTGTCGAGCTGGTAAGCCCCGCGGAGGAACACGTCCTGCGTCGCCAGCGAGACGGCCGGGATGCCCGGGACCACGACGAGCGACGCGACGACGCCCGTGACGGCGAACCTCGTCGAGATCGCCGCCCATGGGTGATCGGACAGGCGGTAGCGGCCGAGGAACCACGCGGCCGACCAGCCGGCAGCAAGGAAGGTCAGCACCACGAGCACCGGGAACACCTCGCTGAACAGGTAGCGGTCCCAGTACAGGTAGAACGAGTGCTCGCGCGTGCCACCCAGCCGCACCGAGTGCAGCGTCAGGAACATCAGGGCGGTCGCCCCGGGCAGCACGAGGGACAGTTGCGCCACAGGACGCGCGGCGGTCACCGCGAGCAGGAGCCCGGCAACCGCTCCGACGGCCAACCACGTCGACATCCGGCCGATGATCGCCCACACCTCGCCGCCCGTGAGGGCCTGAGAGGCGAGGACGACCGTCACCCCGACGGCGAGCGACCCGAGAGCCGCCCACACCGGGATCGCGAACCGCACGTCTCGCGCAGCCCACCGGCGCGCGACGGCGGTCCCGAGCGCCACGACCGCCGCGACCGTCACCACCATGGCCGCTGCGGTACGCCACGTCGGCATGAGCAGGCCGAGACGATCGAGCGCGTCGAACACCGGGCCGGGCAGCAACGAGGGCAGCTGGAGCTTGACCAGGTACGCGTGGATCTCCGACAGGGCGTACCACAGCGCCACGGCGGCGCCGACGACGCCTGCCGCGGTGACCCACCAGGCACGCACGAGCCACGGCCGCCAGGCCCGGACGAGCCCGGCACCGGCCACGAGCACGAGCAGTGGCAGGACCAGCATGATCCCGCTGCCGCGCAGCAGCCCGAGTCCCAGCATCATGACGCCGCTCGCGGCGATCGCGCGCCGTGTCGTGGCCCGATCGACCGCGCTGAACGCGCGGTGCACGACGAGCGCCCACAGCACGAAGAGCGGGGCGTTCAGGCTCTCGCTGACCGGGAAGGACGAGAACCAGATGGGATGCAGGGTCCCGGCCACCGCCACGCCGGCCCCCAACGCGGCGACCCGGCCCCCGCCCAGCACGTGCACCAGGCGCGCCACGAGCAGGACCAGGACCATCCCCGCCGTCGCCATGCCGACCGTCGTGTGGGCGCTGCCGAAGAGCGCGGACCCGACCGTGAGCCAGGCGGGGAACAGCGGCGGCCAGTCCGAGTGCAGCTGACCGGTGCGGACGAACTCGTTCGCCCAGTTCACGTAGGCGCCCATGTCGCCGATCCAGGGCAGGAAGTTGACCTCGCGCAGCCGGACCAGGCCGGCCCCGGCGAGCACCAGCACCCACACCCCGCCCAGGGCCGCCGACCTGCTGTCCGGTCGTCGCCACATGGCGGGTAGGTCGACGCGACGCAGGGCGACGCCCAGGACGGCAGCCACCCACATCGCACCGACCGCAGCGACCCCGGCAACGCCGAGCCAGGCCCACCCGGTCACGGCCAGGGGGACGAGGAGCAGCCCGTAGCCGGAGGCCTCGACCCCGACCGCGACCCAGCCGTCCTGGGGGCGGCGGAGCACCAGAGCGACGGGGAGGCCGACGATGACGATGGCCAGACCCAGCAGGGCCGTGGCGCCCGCCACCTCCGCCACGTCGCTCCGTCCGTCGCCTACGCTACGGCACCGACGTGTCGCACGACGGGGCCAGATCCAGGGGTGAAGAGTCTACCCCGCAGCTCAGACGGCCTTGTCCCAGTACTCCTGCGAGGCCGCGAGCGCGGCGGCGAGCACGAGGTCGCCGGCCGACTTCACGAACGGTGACCAGCTCGCCACGCCACCAGACTCCGCGTGGCGCCCGAGCAGGTCGACGTACAGGGTGTCGATCCGGACACGGAGTGTCTCGGGCGACTGGTAGAAGCCCAACGCGAGCTGGTCGCGGTGCATCCCGCCCTGCAGTGCACGTACCCAGCCGTCCAGACCCGCCGCGTCGGGCTGGCGCAGGAGGAGCTTGCGGTAGAGGTCCGCGACCCAGGTGCGGTAGTCGCCGTGGCCCACGGTCGAGAAGTACTCGGGCGACGCGTAGAACGCACTCGCGATCTGGGCGACGGGCATACCCTTCTTCGCCGCGTCCACCCAACCGGCCAGCCCTGCGGCGTCCGGGTCGCGACCCAGGGTGTCGCGGTAGAAGCGGGTGATCACGGTGGAGATCCACTCGTCGGACCTCGACAGGCTCCGCGCGACGTCGTACCGGCTGACCTGGTGACGCGTGAGGCGGTTCGCCCAGGTCTGGACCTCGGAGGCGCTGGCGTCGCGGTTGAGGAAATCCCGGTAGATCGTCCGCGCGAAGGCCTGGGCACGGGCCGCGTCGATCGCCGGCAGTGCCGCGGCGCCCGTGCGCTGCATGTTGCCCTTGAACGTCGGCCACGGCGCCGCGCCGAGCGAGGAACCCGTGCGGAAGACGGTCAGGACCAGCTGTGCCTGTCCGGACGCCGACTTGGCCCGCACAGGCTGGATGATCCACGTCTTGCCGTTGACCTGTGCGACGGTCGGGGAGTTGGCCGGCGCGTAGATCGTCCCGGAGTAGGACGAGCGAACGGTGGACTCGAGCGCGCCGGACGCGGCGTCGTAGACCCGGAGCTTCTGCTCGCCCTGGGTGATCGCTTCGATCCGGCCGTCACCGTCGATGTCCGCCAGGGCGACACCCGACTTGGTGCCTGCGTTCAGATCGGAGCAGGAACCGCCGTCCCTGATGCACTTGGCGCCCCACAGCTGCGAACCGTTGGCACCGTTGATGCCCATGAGGTACCCGCCGTAGGTGACCACGAACACGTCGGGCCTGCCGTCCCCGTTCACGTCGGCCAGCGACGGCGAGCCGACCACCCGCGCCGGGGTGTTGGTGTGCCACAGCTCCTTGCCGGTCTTGCCGTTGAGCGCCGTGATGACCCGGCCGTTCGGCTCCGGCCAGTACCCGCCGGTGCCGACCACCACGTCCTGGGCGCCGTCGCGGTTGAGGTCGGCGAGCGCCGGCGAGGACCAGATGACCTGGCCACGCAGGAACCAGCGCCACTTCTCCGAGCCGTCCCGGTTGAAGGCCCAGACGTACCCGCCGCCCGTGGTGCCGCACGGCTGGGTACCCACCGCGTTGCCCTCGCAGTCGCCGCCCACGACGACGTCGTGGACGCCGTCGCCGTCGACGTCGCCGATCGCCGGCGACGACCAGATGGTGTCCCTGAGCCACTTGGGCCAGCCTGCGAGCGTGGCGCCGTTGGCACCGGAGTTGGCGCCCAGCGCCTGGCCCCAGCTCCCGGTCGCCAGGTCCTGGCGGTCGTCGGTGTCGAGGTAGCCCAGCGCGGGCGTCGTGATCATGCCGTTCGGACCGTTGGGGACCAGCGGCCCGTCCTGCCTGCGCCAGAGCGTCTTGGCCGAGCCGCCGCGGAACGTGTAGGCGGCCAGGACGTTCGAGGTGGTCGCGATCGTGACGTCGAGCACCCCGTCGCCGTTGAGGTCCGAGAGCCCGGGAGAGGCCTGGATGCCTCCGCTCTTGGCAGCGGTGTTCACGCCGCCCACGTCGACCGTGGACACCAGGGCGCCACTGGTCGAGTAGACCCGCAGCAGGCTGCTGAGCCCGCCGCCGACCACGATGTTCGGGTTGCCGTCGCCGGTGACGTCACCGACGGCCACCGACGACCACATCTCGCCCGCGGCGAAGGTGAGCAGCGGTTGGCTGCCGTTGGCGAGCGGGACCTGCGAGAACGGCCCACCGCCCACCGTGACCTCGCTGAGTGACGCCGTCGAGGCGGCGGCCACGTCCTGACCGGCGGGCCCGGTGAGCAGTGTCACGCCGAGGACGCCCGCAGCGATCACGGACGTCGCACGGCTGGGCCGCAGGTGTCGGGTCATGGACGGGTCCCCCCGGTCGGGTGCATGGCGCCCGGACGGGCCCCGAAGCATGTATCGGTACTCAGCGGCTGGCCTTGAGGTAGTACTCCTGCGAGGACGCGAGCGATGCCGCGAGCGCGAGGTCACCCTGCTTCAGCACGATCGGCGTCCAGTGCGCGACCCCGGCCGCGTCACCCGCACGGCCGAGAAGGTCCTGGTAGAGCGCCTCGACCCGCACCCGCCCCGTCTCGGACGACTGGTAGAAGGCGTAGGCGATCTGGCCCGCCGGCATGCCGGCACGCAGCCTGCCGAGCCAGTAGGCCTGGCCCGCCGCGTCCGGCTCGCGGAACAGCAGGGCGCGGTACAGGTCCCGGATCCAGGCCTCGTCGCTGCCCGATCGCCGGCGGTACTCGTCGGAGCCGTAGAAGGCCGCGGCGATCTGCGCGACGGGCATGCCCGATCGTGCCGCGCTCACCCAGCCCGACAGCCCCGCCGAGTCCGGAGCGCGGCCCAGCGTGTCCTGGTAGAAGCGGGTGACCACCGTCGTGATCCACTCCGGGGTGGTGGCCATCGCCATCGCGACCTGGTAGCGCGACATCCCGCGCGCCAGCCCGGCGACCCAGCCGGAGACCTCCGAGTCCGAGCCCTCGCGACCGAGCATGTCGCGGTACAGCGCCTTGATGAACGCCGCGTCCGCCGGGTTGGTCACGACCGTCCCCGCGGGGTACGTGGCGAACACCTGGACCCAGTACTGGCCGTAGGGGCTGCCGCTGACGGTCACGTGGCCGACGCCGATCCGGGTGTATGACCCGAGGATGTTCGCGCGGTGCCCGGACGAGGCCATCCAGGCCGCCATGGCGGCCGAGGCCGAGGTGTAGCCGGCGGCGATGTTCTCCCCGCAGCACGACGTCCAGCCGGGGCTGGCGTACGAGGTGCGGAACGCGTTGGTGCTGTGCTCGAAGGTCCCCGTGGCGGCCATGTGCTGGGCCCACGCCGTGGCGGCCGCATCGAGAGCGGGGTCGCGGGCGAGCGAGCCGAGGCCGTTCGCGGCGCGCTGCGCGTTGACCTGTGCGGCGACGTCGTCGGCGGGCTGGTCGGCGGACGCCGGTGGGGCGACGAGCACCCCGACGAGGACCGCGACGAGCGCCGCGACGAGCGTTCGGGCCACGGCCATGGGGGCACGCGGGGGCTGGGTCATGGCGGTCACCTCGCCATGCTCACCCGCGTTCGCCCAGGTGACCAGGTTGCGTCCGGTTGTCATCGGACGAATCGGACGAGTCACCCACACCTTCTCGGAATGCGAGATGGGAGCGGTGGATACGCTCTGTCCGTCGACTCCTGGAGGTGGGTGCGTGCTCGTCGCGACGGTGAGCGCCGCGCGCCTGCGCGCCCACGCCGAGCTCACCGTCGAGTCGGCGCACGCCCTGGGGCTCGGCCAGGTGACGGTGCTCGATCTCGACGGGACGTTCCTCGCCACCGGTCGGGCTCAGGTGATCGTCCCGGACGAGCTCGGGCTCACACCCAGAGAGCTTCACCGGCGGCTCGCGACCGGGACACCGGCTGCGGTCACACGCGGGCTGCTGGGTGAGCTCGCCCAGCACCTGCGGTCCCGGGCCGCTCGCGACACCGCCGTCCTTGCCCTCGCGCCGGGCGTGCTGCTGCTCGGCGAGCCGGCCGGCTGGCTCGAGCTCGCCGCAGGGCACCGAGCAGCCCGGGCACCCGGGGACGGCGAGGCCCCATCCGGCGGCCCGGGGCTCGTCGCGATCGCGGTGGACGCGCCCGACGACGCCCCGACGGCCGTGGCCGACGACCCCGCGCTCTACCTGGGCCCGGCGACCCTGACGTCGATCCACCAGATCGCCGAGGCAGGGCCCGGGCTGCTGCTCGACGGGCGGCCCGTGGTGGCCGTCGACCTGTCCGGGGTCGATCCGGCCCGCCCGTGGCTCTTCGACGCCGACCACCCCGGCCGGCCCGCACCGCGCCTGTCCGACCACCCGCACCTCGCGACCTTCGTTGCGGCCAGAGCGGCGCAGATGCGCCGCATGCCGCCGGCAGCGGACCCGTTCGAGCTGACCAGCCTGGGCGTCCCGCTGGACGACACGCTCCGAGCGGCACTCGCTGCCGGGCCTGACGCTCCTGACCCGTTCGACGAGTCCGACGCGCAGACGCTGCGCCGGTGGCTCGTCGGGCCGCAGTCCGCCCAGGACCCCGGACCGTACCTTCAGGCCCTGCACCGGGGCCGCCCCGACCTCGTCGCGGCGTTCCCCGAGGTACCGGGGCGCGACACCGACGCGCTCCTGCGGTGGGCCGCGGCGCACGGGCGGGCGGAGGGGCTCGTGCCCGCGCTGCTCCCCACGGCGGCGACGCCGCCTCGCGCCGGCCTGCGCGCCCGGGCCGCGGCCGCCACGGACCTCGTGCGCTCCCGGGTCGCTGGGCGCCGGACCACCCGAACGCCGCGGCCCGAGCCGGGCGTCACGGTGGTCGGCTTCCTGCGCGGCGAGCTCGGCGTCGGCGAGTCCGCACGCCTTGTGGTCGCCGCGCTCGAGGCCGCCGGCATCCCGTGCTCGACGGTGGCGCTCACGCCGTCCACCGGGACGCGCAACGCCGCGCCTTTCACGCCGACCAGCACCTCGCAAGCCGTGCGCGAGGTGACCGTGCTCTGCGTGAACGCGGACCTGACGCCGTCGGTCGCCGCGTCTCTGCCCGACCACCTGGACCGGTCGCACCGGATCGGCATGTGGTATTGGGAGGTCGAGGACTTCCCCGACGCCCTGCACGGGGCGTTCCGGCCACTGGACGAGGTGTGGGTCGCCACCGACTTCATGCGGGACGCGATCGAGCCGCACTCACCGGTCCCCGTCCGCACGGTCACGCCTCCCCTGCCACAGCGCGGCCCCGAGCCGCGGCGGACCCGGGCAGACCTCGGGCTGCCCGACGGGCGTCCGGTGCTGCTGTTCTCCTTCGACTTCCTGTCCACCGCGGAGCGCAAGAACCCCTGGGGCCTGGTCGAGGCGTTCCGTCGCGCGTTCGCCCCCGACGAGGGTCCCGTCCTGGTGGTGAAGTCGATCAACGCCGAGCGGCGGCCCGCGGACGCAGAACGCCTACGGGTCGCAGCGCTCGGCCGCCCGGACGTCCTGCTGTTCGAGCACTACCTCGACGCGGAGTCCCGCGATGCCCTGGTGGCGCACTGCGACGCCTACGTCTCCCTGCACCGCTCCGAGGGACTGGGCCTGACCATGGCCGAGGCGATGGCCTGGGGCAAGCCGGTGATCGCGACCGGCTACAGCGGGAACCTGCAGTTCATGACGGACGAGAACAGCTTCCTGGTGCCATGGACGCCGGCCCGGATACCGGAGGGTGCGGCCCCCTACCCCGCCGGAGGGCGGTGGGCCCAACCCGACCTGGACGAGGCGGCCCGCCTGATGCGGCTCGTCGTCGAGGACTCCGACGACGCCTCTCGACGCGGCGCCCGCGCCGCGCAGGACATCGCGACCGTCCACTCGCCGGCCGCGAGCGGGGTGCGGATCCGAGCCGCGCTCACTCCGGATGATCGCGGCCCGTCACCCGGCGCAGGCGGCCCGTCGCCCGGCGCGTGACCTCCTTGACCCCGCCGGCCTGCAGGTAGCCGCGGGCCAGGGCGAGGTCGTCCTTGAGACTCGGCCGTAGCCGGTCCCGACGGCGCCTGCCGGCCGGCGCTGCGGCCGGGCCGGCCGCGGCGAGGTCCGCAGCGCGCCGCGGAGTCCGGCAGAACTCGACCAGCGGGCGCAGGACGACCGACCAGCGGAACCGGCCGGCGAACGCTGTCACGGCCGCACGCGCCTCGGCGGCGGCGGCCTCGTCGTAGAGCATCTCCTCCAGTGCTGCGGCGAGCGCCTCGACGTCCTCGGCCGGCACCGCACGGCCGAGCCAGTGCTCGCGGATCAGGTCGCCGAAGGTGTCGCCGTCGGTGGCCACGACGGGCAGCGACGCCCACAGGTAGTCCAGGATCCGGGTGCGGAAGCTGTACTCGGTCTCGACGTGGTGGAAGTGCGTGGACACCCCCACGTCGGCGTCCAGGAGGTAGTCCGCGCGCTCGTCGTAGGGCACCCAGTCGGCGTTGACGAACACGTGCGTGCCCAGCAGGCCCAGCTCTTCGGCGAGGTCCAGGGTCTGCTGTGCCATGCGCATCTTCGGCACCCCGGGGTTCGGGTGGGTCATGCCGAGGAAGTACAGCCGCACGTCGGCGTGCCGGTCGGCGAGCAGGCGAACGGCGCGCAGCAGGGTGAGGGGGTCGAACCAGTTGTAGACCCCGCCGCCCCACAGGATCACCTTGTCGTCGGGGCCGATCCCCGGCACCGCGCCCTTGATCGCGTGGCGACGCTGCACCGGCGGGCTGTCCTCGATCCCGAACGGGACCACGCTGATCAGGTTGTCCAGGCCGGCGTCCTCGTCGTAGACCGCGGGGTTGATCCGGCCCTGGGCGGCCAGGGCACCCAGCCAGAAGTCGCGCTGCTTCTGCGAGGCGCACAGCAGGAAGTCCGCCCGGCGCAGCTGCTCGTTGAGCGCGTGCGTCGTCACGGTGATCGCGTTCGCACGACCGTCCGGACCCTGGTCCTTGGCCTGCTCGAGCTGTTCGAGGTGCATCGGGTCGTAGACGTCGGCGACGACCACGTGGTTGCCCGTCTTGAACCACGGCGCCGTCTCGAGCAGGAAGCCCTGGAACACCACGACGTCGGCCCAGGCCGCAGGTTCCTTGAGACCGGTGCCTGCGGCGTACTCCACCCGGAACCCGTCCCCCTGGCGGCGCGCGCCCGCCGTGGAGACCAGACGCACGTCGTGGTCGGGCGCCAGGGCCTTGGCCATCTCCCACGCCCGGATCGCCGGGCCGGCCATCCGGTCCCCGAGCGGCTCGCCGGTCACCACGAGCACGCGATGCCGCGCGGTGAGGCGTTCGACGATCCCGAAGGACTCCAGGAGCGCGTCGTGCGCCGCGAGGTAGCTCGGCATGCCGTAGGCGGGCTCGATCGGCTCACGGAACAGCGGGAACAGCTCCCGGTCGCTGCGCCGCCGCCGGGCCTGGAGCTCGCGGCGGGTCGCCCACACGCTGGGCAGCTGTTCGACCAGGTAGTCGATCGCGAGCGGCCCGGTCAGGGCCATCTTGGGCACCTCGACGGTGGCGACGTCGTCGCCGCCGGGCGACCGCTGGAGATCCAGCATCGTGGCGTCGAGGCCGGTCCGGGCCACCGAGCGGCGCACCGACAGCGCCATCGCCGCCGGCAGGACGGTGGCGAGCGTCTCGTCGTCGTAGTTCTTCACCATGGACAGCAGGGCGTTGCGCTCGAGCAGGTAGCTCTCGCGGTAGCTGCCGAACTTGTTCATGGTCGCGTGGTGACGGTGGTAGGCCAGCGAGCCCGGCACGTAGCGCACCCGGTGGCCGAGCAGGTTGAGCCGCCAGCCCAGGTCCACGTCCTCGTAGAACATGAAGAACCGCTCGTCGAAGCCGCCGACCTCGCGGTACACCTCCGCGCGTACGAACATCGCCGCGCCCGTGGCGAACAGCACGTCCTTGGGGGTGTCCCACTGCCCGGTGTCGGGCTTCTCCACCTCGCGCTTGTAGCCCATGCCGAACCAGGTCAGCGCGCCGTCGACGTAGTCGATCAGGTTGCCGTCCCAGTCGAGGACCTTGGAGGCGACGCAGGCGACGTCCGGGCTGGCGTCGAGCTCGGCCACCGCCGCGCGGATCCAGTCCAGGTGCGGCCGCGCGTCGTTGTTGAGGAACGCGACCACCTCGCCGGTCGCGTGCGCCACCCCGAGGTTGCAGCCGCCCGCGAAGCCGAGGTTGGCGCCGGACTCGACGACCACGGCGTCCGGCACGGCGTCCCGGATCCGCTCGGCCGAGCCGTCCTGGGAGTCGTTGTCCACCACGACCAGCTCGAGCCCGTCGGCCGGCCAGTCCACCTCGTCGAAGGCCCGCAGGCAGGTGATGGTGTCCTCGGCGCCCTTGTAGTTGACGAGCACCACCGAGACCACGCCGGCACGGACCGCGGTCGCCTGGCGCCCCGCGCTCATCTCGTCTCCCCCTCCGCGCCGAGCAGCGCGAGGTCGTGGTCGACCATGCGCCCCACCAGCTCCTCGAAACCCACGGTCGGCGACCAACCCAGCTCCGAGCGGGCGCGCGACGCGTCGCCGACCATGAGCGGCGCATCCTTGGGTCGCAGGAGCGCCGGATCGACCTCCACGTGCTCGCGCCACGCGTCGCCCAGGCCGGCCCGGCGCAGCGCGGCCTCCGCGAAGTCCGCCACGGTGTGCGTGACACCCGTGGCGACGACGTAGTCGCCCCCGGAGCCGACGCGCGCCGCGCGCACCATCGCGTCGACGTAGTCCGGCGCCCAGCCCCAGTCACGCCTTGCGTCCAGGTTTCCCAGGCGGACCACCCCGGACCCCGAGGTCCCGATCCGCGCCGCTGCCGCCGTGATCTTGCGGGTCACGAACGTCTCCGGCCGGCGAGGCGACTCGTGGTTGAACAAGATGCAGCTGGACGCCGAGAGCCCCTTGGTCCGCAGTACACCGACCATGTGGTGCGCGTAGGCCTTCGCGACCCCGTAGGGCGAGACCGGCCGGACCGGGGTCCGCTCGTCCTGCGGTGCGGCAAGCGCCTCCCCGAAGATCTCCGCACTGCTGGCCTGGACGAAGGCCACCCGCCGTCCGGTGCGCTCCTGGAGCGCGAGCGCCGCCTCGAGGAGCACCACCGGGCCCTGGCCGCTGAGCAGGCCGGTCAGCGACGGGTGATCCCACGAGAACGCGACCGAGCTGATCCCGGCGAGGTTGTACAGCTCGTCGGGCTCGATCTCGTCGACCAGCCGGCGCATGCCCTGGGCGTCCGAGAGGTCTCCCCCGCTCAGGGCCACCTCCGGATGGTGGGCGGCGAAGTCGGTCGCCGCCGGGTCGCCGTCGTGCACCATGCCGTGCACCTCGACGCCCTCCGCGAGGAGCTGCTCGGTGAGGTACCCACCGTCCTGGCCGGTGATCCCGGTGACCAGTGCCCGCACCACGGCTAGCTCCCGGCCAGGGCGCGCTGCTCTCGAAGGTCGTTCTCCACCATCATCGTGACGAGCTCTTCGAACCGGACCGTCGGCTCCCAGCCGAGCTCGGTCCGCGCCTTGGTCGGGTCGCCGATGAGAAGCTCCACCTCGGCGGGGCGCATGAATCGCGGGTCCTGGCGCACGTAGCCGGACCAGTCCTCGACGCCGATCACCCCGAAGGCGACGTCGAGCAACTCCTTGATCGAGTGCGTCTCACCGGTCGCGATGACGTAGTCGCCGCCCTGGTCCTGCTGGAGCATCCGCCACATCGCCTCGACGTAGTCGCCCGCGTAGCCCCAGTCACGCTTCGCGTCCAGGTTGCCCATGACGATCTCGTCCTGGAGGCCCAGCTTGATCCGGGCGACCGCGATGCTGACCTTGCGGGTGACGAACTCCGGGCCGCGGCGCGGCGACTCGTGGTTGAAGAGGATCCCCGACGAGGCATGCATGCCGTACGACTCGCGGTAGTTGATCGTCATGTAGTGACCGAAGACCTTGGCGACCCCGTAGGGCGAGCGCGGCCACAGCAGCGTCGTCTCGCGCTGAGGCACCTCCTGCACCTTGCCGAACATCTCCGAGCTCGAGGCCTGGTAGAAGCGGACCTTGGTCGGGTCGTCGTGCGCGTAGAGCCGGACGGCCTCGAGCATGTTGAGCACGCCCTTGCCCGTCACGTCCGCGGTGAGCATCGCGTTCTCCCACGAGTACGCGACGAACGAGATCGCGGCGAGGTTGTACACCTCGTCCGGCTTCGACTGCTCGAGCGCGCGCAGCAGGCTCGACAGGTCCAGCAGGTCCCCGGTGAGCAGGTGCACGTCGGGGACGGTGCGGCGCACCAGGTCGAACTTCGGGTTGTTCTGGCCGCGGATGAGGCCGTAGACCTCGTAGCCCTTGGACAGCAGGAGCTCGGACAGGTAGAGGCCGTCCTGCCCGGTGATCCCGGTGACAAGCGCGCGGGGCATGTTTCCTCAGTCGTCGCAGTGAAGGTCGCCAGTCATGCTAGCCGCGGACGCCGGGCGCGACGCCGCGGAAGGGGCCTTCACGCCGAGCGCGAGCGCGGATCGGCGACGCGACGGCCGCTGCGATGACCCGCCAGTCGTACGTCGCCCGCACGCTGGCTGCCAGCCGCTCGAGCGACTCGTCCGACGCCGGTGCGTCGAGCACACCCCGGATCGCATGGGCGAACTCGCCGATCTCGGCCACGACGGCGGCGCCCTCGGGGAGGTCCAGGCCGCGCAGCCCCAGCGGTGTGCTGACCACGGGCAAGCCGGCGGCGAGATACTCCACGACCTTGAGGTTGGTGCCCGAGCCGGTGGTCAGGGGCGCCAGTGCGACATCCGCCGCGCCGAGCAGGACCTCCTTCACACGGTCTGGCACCACCCCCAGAGTCAGTACGTTCCTTGGTGGACGAGCTCCGGCCAGGGCGCGGACATGGCTGCCCACCATCAGGAAGCCGACGTCGGGAAGCGACCTCGCCACCTCGACGAGGTGACGAGCGGCCGCGTTGTTGGGCTCGTGCCATGACCCGAGGAACAGTGCCAGCGAGCGGAGCCGGGCACCACCGGCCTCGACGTGCGCCGCAAGCCACGCGTCGCGCCGTCGCCGGCGCTCGGCAGGGGCGACGTAGGGCACGGTGGCCAGGTCCGTGCCGTTGGGAGCGGCCACGAACCGGTCGGCCGGGAGGCCGTACGCGTCGGCCAGAGCGCGTCGGTCCTCGTCGGAGACCGTGAGCACGAGGCTGCTGCGCTGGGCAGCCAGCGCCTCGACCTCACGCACCTCCTCGAGCAGCTGGGCTCTCAGCGGCCCGTCCTGGAGCACCTGGGTCTTGAGAGCCAGCTCGCAGTTGTGGGCGTCGTAGATCGTCGGCAGAGCCGGCGCGAGGTCGGCCACGACGGGCGCCAGGAACGGATGGGCCAGGAGCACCCCTGCCGCGCCTTCCAGCGCGTGCTCGAGGGTGCGCCCGTACGCGGGCGTCAAGGCCGTCAGCCTCGCCGCGACGATGTCCGTCACGGGCGTGAGAGCCCTGGCCTCGTACCAGCGTTCCTTCTTCTCGTGCTCCGGCGAGCGCGGCACGACGTGCTCGACCATCCCGGCTCGCAGCACGGTAGTCGATGGCGGCCGCCCGGACGCCTGGGAGACGACCTCGACGTCGAAGTCGTCGGTGAGCCCTCCGTACAGGTGGAGCGAGCGCAGCTGCCCACCGCCGGTCGGCGGGTGGAACGGGAAGGTCGACACGACGACGAGACGTGGTTTGCCGCGCCGCCCGGCCGCAGGTGTCCGGCGCCCGACCCTGGGCGTGGGCCGCTCGTCGAGGAGCACCTCGGCGACGCGTTCCCAGCTCTGCCGGCGCACCGCGGCCTTTGTGCGCTCGGCGACCGTCGGGTCCCCGGCCAGGCGTTCCAGCTCGGTGAGGCCCGCCCCGATCGCCTCGGGCTCCGGCGCCACGACCACACCCGTGCGACCGGGCTCGACGAACTCCATGGGGCCGCCGGCGTCGCTGGTCGTCAGCACCGGCTTGCCGGACGCCATCGCCTCGTAGGTGATCAGCCCGAGGTCCTCGTCGAAAGGGATGAAGGGCACGCCGACGGCGCGTGCGTAGTGGTCGACGAGCTGGTCCGGCGCGAGCCGACCCACGAGCTCGATGCGCGGATCGGTCGCCGCCATGCGCGCCAGGCCCTCGCTCTGGGGCCCCGAGCCCGCGATGAGCAGCCGCCGCTCCCCGGGGTAGTGACACATCGCCTGGATGAGCAGGTCCAGACGCTTGGGTGCGTCGTGCCGGCTCGCGGTGAAGAAGAACTCCCCCGGCCGTGCGTGCAGACCGGCCAGGTCCGACGGCGGGTGCACCACGTGCACGGCCGCGCCGTGGGGGAAGTACCCCTCCCGACCTGCCACGGTCCAGGAGATCGCGCAGTGCTTGGACACCTGGGAGGGCGCAAGCGCCATCGCGTCCATGGCTCGCACCAGGGACCGCGCGAACGGTCCCGGGAACGCCATCACGGGATGGTCCGGCCCGAGCCGGGCGAGCGTCGCCTGCCACTGTTCGAAGAGCTCGGGCAGGTCCTCGCGGGTCAGGGTCGCGGCGAGGGACAGCAGCCCACGCACGCCGGGATCCGTCGAGGTCTCCGTGAACGGCCGGTGGAACAGGCCGTAGCTGTCGTAGAGCCCGCGCAGCGGGTGGAGCAGGTACACCACCTGGCGTGGGTGCCGCACCATCCAGGCCGGGTACTTGCCGCTGATCACCACGTCGAAGCGGTCCAGGTCCAGGCCCGCGAACGCCCGGTACGCGTCCATCACCTCGGGCAGGGTCGTCTCCCGGACCGGGAGCGTCACCAGCTCGACGTCGTGGTCGGTGTGCTGCCCGAGATGCTCGAGCAGGCCCGACCAGACGGCCTCGGCGCCGCCGGGCGTGTACGGCACCGGGCTCGGCGCGACGATCGCGACCTTCATCGAGATTCGCCTACGCGAGCGACCGCCTCCAGCAGCTGGGTACGCGCGCGCTCGGCCGTGTACTGCGCGGCCGTCGCCAGAGCTGCCTCGCCCATCCGGCGCGCGAGTGCCGGGTCGGCCGCGAGCCTGGAGACCGCCGCGGCGATCGCGGCCGGCTCGGGGTCCACGACGAAGCCGTTGACCCCGTCCTCGAGGGCGGCGGTGAGCCCGCCCCCGTCCCGGCACACCACCACCGGGCGCCCCCGGGCCATCGCCTCGAGCACCGTCAGCCCATGGTCCTCGTCGTAGGCGGGTGCGACCAGGCAGAGCGCGCCGCGGTAGAGCCTGTCGAGCTCGTCGTCCTCCACCCGCCCGGCAAGCCGCACGTGCCCCAGGCCACCCTCCGGCGCGTCCTGGGGAAGGTCCCCGTTCAGCCACAGGTCCTCGGCGTCCAGCGTCGCCGCGTCCAGCTCGCCGGCGGCGAGCCGTGCCGACAACGCGGCCACCACGGGCAGGCGGCCACCGGCTCCGACCAGCACGCCGGGGGTTGCCCCGAGGGCGAGGGCCGCGACGGCGAGCTCGGTGCGCTTGGTGAACTCGTGGCGGCTGACCACCAGGACGTGGGTGCCCGGCGCCGCGTCTGCTCCGTCGACCACCGGCGCGGGCGCCTGGTACAGCGAGACCGAGACCTGCTCGCCCTGGAACTGCCGCAGACGCTCGGCGACCCGGGCGACCCGGCGAGGAAGTGCGTGACGCCGCCGAGGTCCGGCGCCTCAGCACCTCGCACCAGCGCGCCGGCCGCCTCGTGCAGCGCCGCAGGGGCCCGCCCGGCACGCACCACGGTGTCGCTGAGGTCGTAGAAGGAACGGGCGTGGTGGTAGAAGAGCGCGACGTGCCGCGGGTGCCGCACCGCGTACGAGGGCGGCTGCGTCGACAGGACGAGGTCGTGGCCCGCGAGGTCGAGATCCCTGAAGTGGGCGAGCATGCTCATGTGGTTGAACCACTCGGGGGCGGACGCCCACGTGGCGTCCCCGACCGTCACGCCGAACGGAGCGTGCGGCAGTCCCGGCACGTCGACCTCGACCCGGTCCACCTCGTGCCCGGCGTCCGTCAAGTCCGCCACCACGGCGTCCACGACGATCTCGAATCCCCCGCGGATGCGCCAGTCGGGCTTGACGACGGCGATCCTCACCGCGCGTCCTCGATCCGCTGGTCACCTGCGGCCCCGAGCCGCGCCTCGAGCTCGGCGACCTTGGCCTCGAGCTGCGCGATGCGCTCGGCCGCCCCGGAGACCGCGTCGACGCCTGCGCGCACCTGCTCGAGCGCGTCGGCCGTTGCGAGGTCGGCACTGACCACCAGGGCGCGCAACGAGTCGTTCATCCGCCGCGCGTAGCCCACCTGCTCGCGCTGGATCGCGGCGACGCCGTCGAGCCCCTCGGCGAGGAAGCGGTCGGACTCCACGAGCCGGTGGGTCACCAGGCGCGCGGCCCTGAGCACGGCCTTCTTCGCCGCCGCGAAGCGGGTCGCCCCCAGCACTTCGAGCCCGGCCACGGAGGCCCGCGAGTTCTCGATCGCGCGCGCGACGCCCTGGGTGAGGGCCTCGAGGTCACGTCCCGCGTCCGCCGACCCCCCGACGCTGCGGCCCGCGGCCGCGAGCGAGACCTGGGTCATCGCGTGGAGCGTCGCCACCTCGTCCGGGCCTAGCCCGCCGTCCGAACCCTGCTCCACGTACCCTCCTCCGACGCTCACCAGGACCCGGACAGTCTAGGTGTGCGTCCACCGGCGACCACGAGCGCCCGCCCGTCCGCGCGGGCGCTCAGGGGAAACGGCGGAGCGCGAGCTGCGCGTACTCCGGGCTGCCGGCGATCCCGATCCGCACCGCGCCCTCGCCGGAGGCCAGCAGCACGGAGCCCCAGTACTGCTGACCGGCCAGGTCCGGAGCCCGCTTCAGGAAGACCTGGTAGTAACCACCGGCCCGGAACACGGCCGCCTCCATCGAGAACCAGATGGTGTCGACGACGCCGCCTCGCCCCAGCTTCGGGATCATGGACGTCCAGTACGCCACCTCGGACGGCGACCCGCCGCGGTCGAGCATCGTGCGGTAGAGCAGGGTGACGTAGCCCGCGTCAGTGCTGCCGGCACGGACGTAGTACTCCTGGCTGTCGTAGAACCGGCGCTTCACGTCATCGACGGTCGCCCGGCCATGCACGATCGCGTCGTGCCACCAGGCCAGGCCGGCGGCCTCGGGCGTGCGGCCGAGCACCTCGCGGTAGGCGTCGGAGATCCGCTTGTCGATGTACTCGTCGCTTCCCGGTCAGGAACCGGACCAGCTCAGACTGGCTGGTGCCGGTCATCAGGCGCGAGGACCACCACTCCAGACCGCTGGGGTCCACGCCTCGACCCAGGAGATCCGCGTAGAGGGCCTTGACCACGGCCTCGGCCTGCGCGCGCTGCAGCGACGCGATCGCGAACCAGTCGCTCTTGAACGTCGACGTACCCATCGCGGACCGGAAGGCCGCCACGGAGTAGGTGTGCGTCATCCCAGCCGTGTCCACCACCGCGACCTCGAGCACCCGACCGCCCCAGTCGCCGTACCCGTTGCGCTTGGTCACGGTCACCAGGCGCACCCCCGCCAGGCCCAGCCGGGACGCGACCTGCGACGAGGTCAGCGTCGTGGTCCACACGTGGTTCGGATTGCTCGTGATGGCGTCGCCGAGGTCCTCGACGTACCCGAACGTGCCGCCCGCGGTCCATCCGCCGGTCGACGAGCTGAACTCGGTGCGCACCGGCGTCGAGGTGCCGGACACGACCCGCACCTGCCCCGCGGTCGCGGCGATCGCCGCGTTGGTCCTGGCGTCCTCGAGGTACTCCCAGGTGCTGCCGCGAAGGATCCCGGCGCCGCCGTAGACCTGGCAGGAGGTCGTGTCGCACGTCTTGGCGCCGCTCGGCCGGCTGCTGGACAGGGCGTACGAGCGCGCCGCGACCGCCTGTGCCTTGAGGGCCTCGGCACCCTTACCGCCGCCCAGGCCGGCCCAGCTCGCAGGGCTCTCGCGCGGTACGACGCCCTGCAGGTAGGACTCGGTGGGCAGGTGGTTGATGGTCATCTGGGCGCCGGCGGCGCCTACCACGGACAGCTCTCCGCGGTAGGCGCGCTCGCCGCTCGCCTCGCACACCCGAAGCAGCTCGGCGACGGCCGAGGCGCCGGTCTGCGGCGCCACGCGGGTGTTCCCGGTGGTGAACTGGTTGTCGGAGACCAGCTGCCAGGAGCCGCCGGTGGCCTCGGGCGCGCAGCCGGAGGCCTTCTCGACGCGCACGTACCCGTTGGCGAGCACGGTGAACCGCGCGGCGGTGCCCAGGGGCGTCATGGTGCTCGAACCCGCGGGGTGCACGTACACGTGCGCCCCGGTGACGACGAGTGGCTTGCCGGTCAGCCCGAGCAGCTCGACGGTCATCTCCGGGTTTCCGACGTCCCCCCGGACGGTCCCCTGATAGAAGTGGTCGAGGATCCAGGAGTACGGCTTGCCGTAGTCGACCGCGTAACCGAGAGCGCCGTACTGACCCATGCCACGGCCGTGGCCCCAGCCGTGGCCGACGAACGTGATCGTGTCGTCACCTGACGTGGCCTGTGCCACCGCCGCGGGCGCGTGCCCCGCGGCCGATGCCGGGGCGATGCCGGCCACGACGAGCCCGGCGGTCGCCAGGCACGTCGCAGCCAGGGCGCGAAGACGTTGGGGGCGGCGGTGCGGGCGCATGGCTGCTCCAGGTTCGGCGACGGTGCTCGAACCATTGCACCACGGATCGACCGCGGTACGGCCCGGCGACGCCGGGCAGGGGCCCGGTGGCTCCACCTGGTGGTGGCACGCCGACGCGCGGGTAGTCTTTGTGGCCGAATCACCGGAGGCGCCGCGCCGCGACGTGCGGCCCCATCCGGCCGCCGGACAGGGAGCAGATGGCCAACACGACCGAGGACCGAGCCGCGCGGCTCGCATCCCTCCCGCTGCGACCCGCCGGCCCACGACCCGGCTTCGTCCGTGGCACCCTCCAGTCGCTGCGCGACATCTGGGGCCACCGCGAGCTGCTCGGACCTCTGGTCCGCCGCGAGCTCAAGGCCAGGTACAAGGACTGCGTCCTCGGCTTCCTCTGGACGCTGGCTCGTCCGCTGGCGATGCTGCTCGTCTACTACGTCGCGATCGGCAAGTTCCTCGGCGCGGAGCGAGTCCCCGCAACCCGGCGGCATCCCCGATTCGCGATCTTCATCTTCACCGGGCTGACCGCCTGGCAGCTGTTCAGCGACATCGTCACGCAGGGCACCGGCTCGATCGTCGCCAACGCCGGCCTGATCAAGAAGGTCTACCTGCCGCGCGAGGTGTTCCCGCTCGCGCGTCGGTCGGCGCCGCGTGTTCAACTTCGCGATCCAGCTCGGCATCCTCATCGGCGCCACGGCGGTGGTCGGCGCAGTTCCCGACCGGCTCCCGGTGGTGCTACTTCCTGCTCGCGCTCGGCTGCTCGTCGTCTTCGCCACCGCGCTCGGCGCTCTTGCTCGCCGCGGTCAACGTCTACCTGCGCGACGTGCAGTACCTCGTCGAGATCATGATCATGATCCTGTTCTGGGCCTCGCCGATCGTGTACTCGTGGAGTCTGGTCGCGCGGCACCTCGACGGGTCTGCTGCTGGACCTCTACCTCGCCAACCCCATGACCCAGGTGGTCCTCGGCTTCCAGCGCGCCTTCTGGGTGGCCGGCGACGGCGAGCCCTTCCCGGCCGACCTGGGCCATGGATGGGCGTGACGCTCGGCGGTCTCGCTCGTCCTGCTCTGGCTCGGCCAGCGCATCTTCGCGCGGCTCCAGGGCAACTTCGCACAGGAGCTGTGATGGGCGACCCCGGTCGTCCAGATCGAGGACGTCTCCAAGCGGTTCGTCATCCGCAAGGAGAAGTCGCTCAAGGAGCGGATCGTCAACTTCGGCCGGTCCAACCTGCACAAGGACGACTTCTGGGCGCTGCGCGACGTCGACTCGACATCGAGTCCGGCGACGACCGTCGGCCTCGATCGGCCCGAACGGCTCGGGCAAGAGCACCCTGCTCAAGATGATCGGCGGCATCATGCAGCCGACGTCGGGCTCGGTACGCCTGCGCGGCCGGCTCGCCGCGCTGCTCGAGCTGGGCGCCGGGTTCCACCCGGACCTCACCGGGCGGGAGAACGTCTACCTCAACGCCTCGATCCTCGGGCTGTCGCGCGGCAGCAGACCGACCAGTTCTTCGACGCGATCGTCGACTTCTCCGGCATCGAGCCGTTCATCGACACCCAGGTGAAGTTCTACTCCTCGGGCATGTACGTGCGGCTGGCCTTCGCCGTCGCCGTCCACGTCGACCCCGACATCCTCCTCGTCGACGAGGTCCTCGCCGTCGGCGACGAGCCCTTCCAGCGCAAGTGCATGGACCGGATCCGCGGCTTCCAGAACGAGGGCCGCACCATCGTGCTCGTCACCCACTCGCTGGACCAGGTCGGCCGAGCTGTGCGACCGCGCGGTCGTGCTGGACCACGGGGTGGTCCAGGCCGACGGAGGACCCGGCGAGGCGCTCCGGGTCCTGCGCGAGCGAGTTCGACCAGAGCCGCCAGGAGGACCTCGAGAAGGCTCAGCGGGTCGCCGAGCTCGCGTGGCTCCGACCCCAGGAGCCCGGGTCGACGCGCATCGAGGTGCTCGGACGAGACGTCCAGGTCACCGCGATGCCACGCCCGGGCGAGGCCGGCTCACCGTCCGGGTCCACGTGCAGCGCGGACCAGAGCTGGTCGAGGGCTGGTGGGCTCGGCTTCGGCATCGAGTCCGCGAGCGGGCCAGAGCCTCTACACGACGACAGCAAGCTGCTCGGCGTGGAGCTGGCCCGCGCTGCACGGCGCGGGATCGTTCGACTTCACGATCCCCTCCGCTCGCCTTCGGCGAGGGCAGCTACACCTTCCACGCGGGACGGTCGGCGGCGCCGGGGCATCGAGGTCTACCGGCTGCAGCTCCTGCGCGTCGTCCAGGCCGGTGAGCGGGAGATCGGGACCGTGCACCTCGGGTTCCGCCAGCCTCGGCCCGACCACCTGAGCGGGAAGGACGCACGGCTCGGCCGCGATGGCCTCAGCTAGCGGCCGAACGCACTGCCCGTCCCGCTCAGGTAGTTCGGGAACCGCGACCTGTGCGCGGGCTCCTCCTCGGCACTGCCCGCGATGCCGATCCGCACCGCTCCCTCGCCCCGCGTGAGCAGGACTTCGCCCAGTACGCCTGGCCGGCCGCGTCGGGCTCGCGCTGGAGGAACGTCCGTAGTAGCCACCCGCCCGGATCGAGCGCCGCCTCGTGCGAGAACCAGATCGCGTCGACGACCTTGCCACGGCCGATGACATCGATCTGCGCCGGCCCAGTAGGCGACGCTCGTTCGCGCTCGCCGATACGCTCCAACATCGTCTGGTAGAGCAGGTCGACGTACCCCTCCGTCGGTCTCCGCCCGCCCGCTCGCATACTCGTCGGAGTCGTAGAACCGGCGCTTCACGTCGTCGACCGTCGCCGGTCCCGGCACGGATCCGCTGGTACCAGTAGTCCAGCCCGCGCGGTCGGGGTCGCGTCCGAGCGCTTCCTGGTAGGCCTGCCGTGATGCGCATCCGGACGTACTCGGTGCTGTTGGTCAGCGAGGCCGACGAGCGCGGGCAGGCCCGTGCCGCCGACCAGCATCCCGCTCCAGGTCGCCAGACCGCTGGGTCGACGTTGCGACCGAGGATGTCGACGTACATCGCCTGGACGACGGACTTGCGCCTGCCGAACCGCGCGTCGTAGCTGAAGGCGGACGCCTGCGAGCGGATCGGACGGCAGCGCCGCGTACCCGCCGTTGCCGGGGCACGCGGTGTACGCGACGTCCCGGTGGCCCGATCACCCGCGGCAGCGTCACCGTGGTGTCGGCCGGGTACCGACGAGTTCTGCGCCGCCGTAGGTGTAGTAGCTCATCGTGCCCGCGGGGTCCACGCCGTAGTACGCCGAGCCGCCATGCCGATGATCTGGGCGACCGCCTCCTGCCGTCGCGGCCGGGCGGTGCACTGGTCGTAGTGTGCCCGAGCATCGAGACGCCGACAGTGCCGGTGTTGAAGCCGCCGGCGTGCACGCCGATCATCGGCTGCGTCAGCGAGTTGTCCCGGCCCTCGTAGATGTTGCCCCACTTGTCGACGACGAAGTTGTAGCCGATGTCGCACCAGCCACGACCGTCGATGTGGTACGCCTGGTCGCCCCGGATCTGCTGCATCCGCCTCGGCGACCGTCGAGTAGTCGTTCGAGTCCGCCGTGTGGTGCACGACCGCGCCGACGAGGCCGTCGCGACCGCCGGCTGGCACACCTGCGGCCGCGCGCCCCACTGCCTCGCGCGAGATGATGTGCGGCGGCGCGTCGCCGTCGGCCGGTCGGCACGACGACAGCGCGCGTTGGTACGACCGGTCGCCGCGTCGACAGGGCGCCGGCAGGCCTGCGTACCGCCGGCGCCGCCGTGGCCGGCGTCCGGCACGTCGACGAGCGCCAGCTCATGTCCGCGGGCTCCGCCGCGTCGGCCGCGAACGAGACCTGGACCGCGTCGGCGTCGCCGACCCACAGCGGGTCCGTGCCCGCCGCGCACGGCGTGCTCGGCGTCGGGGCTGCCGGCGTCGGGCGCGTCGTCGGACACCGGCAGCTCCTGCCAGTCGGACCACGTGCCGTCCGCGGCGCGGGTGCGCACCTGCGGGTCGAGGCCCTGCGGCATCGGCGCCCTGCGGCCACGTCACGCCCACGGACTGGAAGCCGTCGGTCTCCAGGACGTCGCTCACCGCACGGTCCCCGGTGGGGTCGTCGACCACGGCACCGGCGACCACGGAGTCCCCGTCGCGGACGACGTCGGCGCTCAGCGGCGGCGCGGTCGACGCCGCGCCGGCTTCGGGCTCGACAGTGACGCCCACCTCGGTGACCGTCACGTCGTCCGACCTACCGGCGGCCGGGTCGGACGGAGCCGCGCGTCGCTGCGGCCGGGGCGACCACCGCGTCCGCTGCGCCGGCGGTCTGCGCACGGGGCGCAGGCGCCACAGCCGTCGGGAGGAGCCCGCTCAGCGCGAGCGCTACGACGAGCGCCAGGCGGACGATCATGGCGTGCCCTTCGCGGATGTGACGGGTGTGACTCATGTGACTGCTGTGACCTGAGTGCCCAGGGCAGTCTCTGTGGTGCATCGGCGCACGTCAAGGCCGACTCGAGGCGTTGTCCGATATCTCCCGGTACCGCGCCGGGCGCGTCTCCCGATGCGAGCCGGCCGGCCCGACGAGGCGGGGGGACGGCCGCCGGACGGCCACCCGGGTAGGCTGGCGCGTCGACCCGCCTACCGTGGAGGCCCCGTGCGTCTGCTCGTCACCGGAGGTGCCGGCTTCATCGGCGCCAACTTCGTCCACCAGACCGTCGCGGAGCACCCGGACGTCGACGTCACGGTCCTCGACGCGCTGACCTACGCGGGCGACGAGGCATCCCTCGCGCCGGTCGCGGACCGGATCACCTTCGTGCGCGGCGACGTCGCGGACGCCGAGCTGGTCGACCGGCTCGTCGCGGACGCGGACGCCGTGGTGCACTTCGCCGCCGAGTCGCACAACGACAACTCGCTGCACGACCCGTCGCCGTTCCTGCGCACCAACGTGATGGGCACGTTCACGCTGCTCGAGGCGGTGCGACGGCACGAGGTCCGCTACCACCACATCTCGACCGACGAGGTGTACGGCGACCTCGAGCTGGACGACCCGGCGAAGTTCACGCCCGAGACCCCGTACAACCCGTCGAGCCCGTACTCCTCGACCAAGGCGGCCTCGGACCTGCTGGTGCGGGCCTGGGTGCGGTCCTTCGGCGTGCAGGCGACGATCTCGAACTGCTCGAACAACTACGGGCCCTACCAGCACGTCGAGAAGTTCATCCCCCGCCAGATCACCAACGTGATCGACGGCGTGCGCCCCAAGCTCTACGGCACCGGCCAGAACGTGCGCGACTGGATCCACGTGAGCGACCACAACGCGGCGGTCTGGGCCATCCTCGAGCACGGCCGGATCGGCGAGACCTACCTGATCGGCGCGGACGGCGAGCAGGACAACAAGAGCGTCGATCGAGCTCATCCTCGAGCTGATGGGCCAGGCTTCGGACGCCTACGACCTGGTCAGCGACCGCCCCGGGCACGACATGCGGTACGCGATCGACGCCACCAAGCTCCGCACCGAGCTGGGCTGGAACCCCCAGTACACGACCTTCCGCGACGGCCTGGCCGCGACCGTCGAGTGGTACCGGGCCAACGAGGCGTGGTGGCGCCCGCAGAAGGACGCCACCGAGGCGAAGTACGCCCAGCTCGGGCGCTGACCGTTCGGCCCGATCTCCACAGTCCCTCCACCGGACCGGCCCCACATGGCCCGACGTCATCCCACGACCTGCGCCCTATCCTCGTCACGTGACCCCACGCCACGCCCAGGTCGAGCACGCCCGCTCGCCCCAGCACGCCGTGGCGCCGCGCGACCCACCGGTGCGGCACTCGATCGCCCTCGCGGTCGTGGCGGTGCTCGCGTTCACCGGCACCGGAGTAGCGACCGCCTACACGCGCCTGCAGGGCAACGTGACGGTCGCCGACGTGTCCGCGCTGGTCGGGCCCCGCACCGAGCCCGTCTGCGGACGCCACCCCCGACCCGAGCGACCCGCACGCCGGCAAGGACGTCAACATCCTCATCCTCGGCTCGGACGAGCGCGACGGGGAGAACGGCGTCGATCGGGGGTACGGCGGGCGTCGGTGGGGATGCGCTCGGACACCACGATCGTGGCCCACCTGTCCGCCGACCGGACCCGGGCCGAGCTGGTCTCCATCCCCCGCGACTCCCTGGTCGACATCCCCTCGTGCACCATGACCGACGGGTCGACCTCCCGCGCCCAGCGCCACGCGATGTTCAACTCCGCGTTCGCCACCGGCTGGGACCAGGGCGGCGACATGACCTCGGCCGCCGCGTGCACCATCAAGACCGTCCAGTCCCTGACCGGCCTGACCATCGACCACTTCGTGGTGGTCGACTTCGCCGGCTTCCAGGCGATGGTCGACGCGATCGGCGGAGTGCCCATCTGCATCCCGGAGAACTACTACTCGCCCGACGCCGGACTCAACGTCGCGGCCGGTTACCAGACCCTGGACGGGCCCACCGCCCTGGCCTACGCCCGTGCGCGCAAGGGCACCAACATGAACGGCTCGGACCTGCAGCGAGCCGCGCGCCAGCAGCAGCTCATCGCCGCGATGGTGCAGGCCGTGCTGTCCAAGAACGTGCTGACCAACGTGCCGGCCCTGATGAGCTTCCTGGACGCGGCGACCAGCTCGCTCACCGTCGACCCGGGTCTCTCGCAGCTGACCGACATGGCCGGCCTCGCCCTGTCGCTGCGCAACCTGAAGCCCGCGAACATCTCGTTCATGACCGTGCCGGTCGCGACCGCGCCATCGGATCCCAACCGGGTGGTCTGGACCTCGGCGGCCGACGAGCTGTGGGTCAGGATGGTCCTCGACCAGCCGGTCACCACGCCCACCGCGGCCGCGACCGCGGGCGCCACCGGCGCGTCCGCCACGACCACGAGCACCCCCGGCACGAGCACCGGCGCCGCGGCGTCCTCCGCTCCGGCCACCGACTCGAGCGGTTCGACCTCGACCTCGACGCCCTCGAGCACGCCCACCGTCGACCCGATCCCCGGGCTCGACGTGAGCTCGGCCGAGACGTCGAACGTCTGCGGCTGACGCCGCGTCGCAACCGCCCCCTGCCCCGATCCGTGCTTAGGCTCAACCGTGCCCCGACCTCCAGTGCCTGACGAACCGGACCGCCCGGCCGGCTCGGGATCGTCGAACCCACCGAGCTTCCGGCCTTCCGGCGCGGCCCGGCGCCCGACCAGCGGCGGCCCCGCACAGGTGGTGCCCGGGCGCCGGTCCGGGCACCAGCCACCGCCCCGCCGGGACGCGGAGCAACCACCGCGGAAGGTCCAGCCGGCACCAGCGAGGCGGACGACCACCGATCGTCAGCAGCCTCCGCGCTCCAGCACGCCCGAGCCGCCGCGACGCTCGCCGTCCTCGGCGGATGCACCCAGGCAGGGCCCAGGACCGGCCGCGGAGCGCGCCACCCGCCCGCCGACCTACTCCCCTGCCCGGCCCGGGAGCGCGCCGCGCCCCCCGCAGGGCAGCGCGCCGCGACCGTCGACCACGCGTCCCCCGAGGCGCCGGGGCCGACGCGTCCTCGTGGCCGTGGCCCTCGTGCTCGCCCTGCTGCTCGCCTGGCCCATCGGGCTCATGATCTGGGCCAACGGGAAGATCGAGCACGTCGCCGCCCTGAGCGGCTCGGCGGACACCCCCGGCACCACGTACCTGCTGGCAGGATCGGACGCGCGCGGCGGGACCGACGGCATCCCGCAGGACGGCACGCAGGGCCAGCGCACCGACACGATCATGCTGCTCACCGAGCCCGCGTCGGGCCCGGCGTCACTGATCAGCCTTCCCCGCGACACCTACGTCGACATCCCGGGCCACGGGCCGGCGAAGCTGAACGCGGCCTACGCGTACGGCGGTCCAGCCCTGCTCGTGCAGACCGTCGAGCAGCTCAGCGGCATGCACGTCGACCACTACGTCGAGGTCGGGCTGGGCGGGGTGGCGGAGATCGTCGACGCCGTGGGTGGGGTGAACCTGTGCTTCGACCCCGCCGTGGACAAGGTGGACTTCCCGATCAACGACCCGGACTCGGGTCTGGTGTGGCAGGCACCCGGGTGCCAGACGGTCGACGGCCGCACGGCGGTCGCATTCTCGCGCATGCGCAAGGCGGACCGCGAGGGCGACATCGGCCGCGCCCGCCGACAGCAGGAGCTCATCTCGCGCCCTCAGCTCGCAGGTCTCGGTGCGCTCGCTGGCTTTCCAGCCGGGCCGTCAGGTCACCCTGCTGGACGCGGGCCTCGGCGCGCTCCAGGTCGACAAGGGCACCGACATCATCGACCTCGGACGCCTCGCGCTCGCGTTCCGTGCCGCGACCGGGCCGGGCGGGGTCCGCGGCACGCCGCCGATCGCCAACCCGGACTACCGGCCCGGCGGTGTCGGCTCGACCGTGCTCCTTGATCCCGACGCCTCGCCCGCGTTCTGGGCAAGCGTCGCGGACGGGACGCTCAAGCCCGGCCCGGTGGGCGGACTGGGCTGACACCGCGCATCCGCACGGTGGGCTTACGCAGGGCCAGGAGACCTCGTTCCACCGCGCGTCGCACCGGACGGTGCAGCGGCTCCTCCACCCAGCGGTGCACCGCGAGCGCGAGGAGCACGCTGAGCCCGACGGCGAGCGCGAGCGCCAGGTACCGCGGCACGTGCCCACCCACGGCGGCGATCACCCAGCGGCCCCAGAACTGGTGGACCAGGTACAGCGGGTAGGTCAGCGCGCCGACCGCGGTCAGGCCCCGCCAGTCCCACTGCCGCACCGGGGTCAGCGTGGCCACGGCGACCGCGGCCACGCACCCGACCGCCGCCACGGCGAGCACCGGTGCGCTGACGTCGAACGCGGTCAGCCGGGAGAGCGCCGCCGCGCGGCCCGGAACCACGGCCCAGGCACCGAGCGCGGTGTTGCCCACCGCCACGACCCACGGCGCCCACGAGTGCCCCTCGCGCCACACCAGGTACAGCGCGACCCCAGCGGCGAAGAACGGCGCGTACCGCCCGATCAGGAGGGTCGCCAGCGGCTCGACGTGCCAGCGCTCGGCGGCGACGGCCGCGACCGGCCAGAGCGTCGCCGCGGCCAGGACCCGGCGCCTGGTGAGGCCGACCGCGACGAGCACGACGACGAGCAGGTAGAACCGCAGCTCGGCCCACAGCGTCCAGTAGACGCCGTCGACCGGGCTCACACCGACGGCCGACTGGAGCAGGGTCGCGTTCACCGCGACCTGACCCACCGAGATCTGACGCTCACCGGTCCACAGCACCCCTAGCAGCAGGGAGGTGAGCCCGAGCGCCGCCCAGTACGCGGGGTAGATGCGGGCCACCCGGGAGGCCACGACGGCGGCCACCGGGCGGTCCCAGGCGGTCCACAGGATGACGAACCCGCTGATCACGAAGAAGAGCTCCGGGGCCAACGACAGGTAGATCGCGACGTTGCCCAGCACCGGGAACGTCCGGCTGGGCACGCCGGTCCACTCCGGGCTGCGTGCGGTGAAGTGGTAGACCACCACGCCTGCCGCCGCCAGGAACCGCAGGCCGTCGAGGGTCCGCAGCCGCCGCGGCGACGTGGCGGCCGGCGGCGCGGCGAGCTCACGACGCGTGGGGGTTGACGCGGCCGGCGGCGCGGCGACCTCGGTCGTTATCATTTCGTGACCTTAGGCACAGCGGCGCGCCGAGCGCGCGGGCACGCGCAAGGCCTCCACATCCTCGCCCGAGGGCCTTCGCGGGCCCCGACGCAGGTCAGGCGCTGAAGCCGGTGGGCTGCGCGCCCGACACGCGGGCCCGCAGCCGCTCCCCCTTGGCGACGGCCTGGGCGCGCAGGTCGGCCTGGAACGCGACCATCGCCTCACGAAGCCGCACCGCCGAGTCCCCATCACCGGTCGCCAGGATCCGCACGGCCAGCAGGCCGGCGTTGCGCGCCCCGCCCACCGAGACGGTGGCGACCGGCACCCCGGCCGGCATCTGCACGATCGACAGCAACGAGTCCAGGCCGTCCAGGTGCGCCAGCGGCACCGGCACCCCGATCACCGGCAGCGGGGTGACCGAGGCCAGCATGCCGGGCAGGTGGGCCGCTCCGCCGGCGCCCGCGACGATCACCCGCAGGCCGCGCTCGGCCGCCGAACGGCCGTAGTCGACCATGTCCTGGGGCATCCGGTGCGCGGAGACCACGTCGGCCTCGTAGGCCACGCCGAACTCGTCGAGCACCTCGGCCGCGGCCTGCATCACCGGCCAGTCCGAGTCCGAGCCCATCACCACGCCCACCAGCGGCCGATCGCCCACGCGTCCTCCCTCGCCGTCGCCCAGACTGTCAGACCGGCGCGTCGCGCCGGCCGTCGGGGGCTGCGCCCTCCGCGAAACCCTGGAGCAGGTCGGCTCCCGCCCGGGCGCGCTCCCGCAGGTCCGCCAGGTCGTGGCCCACCGCCGTGACGTGGCCGAGCTTGCGCCCGGGCCGCACGTCCTTGCCGTACAGGTGCACCCGCAGGTGCGGGTCGACCAGCACGTACGGCAGCGCGTCGGTGAGCCGCTCGCGCGTGCTGCCGAGCACGTTGGCCATCACCGACCACGGCGCGCGGGGGCTCGGGTCCCCGAGCGGAAGGTCGAGCACCGCCCGCAGGTGCTGCTCGAACTGGCTGGTCACGGCCCCGTCGATGGTCCAGTGACCGGAGTTGTGCGGACGCATGGCCAGCTCGTTGACCAGCACCCGGTCCGGCTCGCCGCCCGCGCCCAGCACCTCGAACATCTCCACCGCCAGCACCCCCGTGACGTCCAGCCCCTCGGCGATCCGGGTCGCGGCGTCCAGCGCCGCCCGCTCGAGCGCCGGGTCCAGGCCGGGCGCCGGGGCGATCACCTCCGAGCACACCCCGCCGCGCTGCACGGTCTCCACCACCGGCCATGCGCGCAGCTCCCCCGACGGCCGGCGGGCCAGCAGCACCGCGAGCTCGCGCGCGAAGCCCACCGCCTCCTCCGCGAGCAGCGCGGGCCCCCCGCCGGCGCGCGGCCTCGAACCAGTCGTCGACCTGGTCGGGTGCGTCGACCACGCGCACGCCCTTGCCGTCGTAGCCCCCGCGGGAGGTCTTGACCACCGCGCGGCCGCCCACCTCGTCCAGGAACGCCGCCAGCGCTGCCTGGTCGGGCACCGGCGCCCACCTGGGGCACGGCACCCCGAGCTCGGTCAGTCGCTCGCGCATCGCGAGCTTGTCCTGGGCGTGCACGCAGGGCCTCGGCCGAGGGACGCACCGGCACGCCCAGCTCGCGCACCCGCTCGAGGACGTCGGCGCCGATGTGCTCGTGCTCGAAGGTCAGCACGTCGGCCGTGGGGCCCTGGTCCCCGCCGCGCACCAGGTCGAGCACGTCCTCGGCCTGGCGCGGAGCGCCCACCGGCGCGTCCACCACGACCTGGGCGGCCGCGACCGTCGGGCCCTCCACCAGGACGCGCAGGCGCACGCCCAGGGCCGTCGCCGCGGGAGTCATCATCCGCGCGAGCTGTCCGCCGCCGACCACAGCCACCACCGTCACGGGCGCCGAGCGTACCGGCGTCGGGTTACCCTGGCTCGGTGCGAGCGCGACTGATCGAGCTGATCCGCTTCGGATTCGTCGGCGCTCTCGCCTACGTGGTCGACGCCGGGCTGTTCAACCTGCTGCGGTTCGGCCCGCTGCCCCTGCTCGAGCACAAGCCCCTGACCGCCAAGGTCGTCTCGGTCGCCGTCGCGACGGTGGTCGCGTGGGTCGGCAACCGCTACTGGACCTTCGCGGACCGGCGCACCGCCTCGCGGGGTCGCGAGCTGGCGGTGTTCGCCGCGATCAACGTCGTCGGGATGGCGATCGCGGTGGGCTGCCTGGCCTTCTCCCACTACCTGCTCGGCCTGACCTCGCCGCTCGCGGACAACATCTCGGCGAACGTCGTGGGACTCGCGCTCGGCACGCTGTTCCGGTACATCGCCTACCGGCGTCTGGTCTTCACCGCGCCGGTGCCCGAACCCTCACCGGCGACCACGGCGGCCACGGCCGGGTGACACCGCTGCACCCCGCGGCAGCACCACCGCGGGGTCGAACAGGCGGGGCACGCCGGCCAGGAAGATCGCGAAGATCGGCGGTCGCCGCTGGGCGAGCTCGAGCCGGCCGCCGTCGGCCGCGACCAGGTCCCGGGCCAGCGCCAGCCCCAGCCCGGTCCCGCTGCCCGAGGTGACCTCCCGCTCGAAGATCCGCGGGGCGAGCTCGTCGGGCACGCCGGGCCCCTCGTCGGTGACGTCCACCGCGATCGCACCACTGGACCCGGAGGTCCGGGACCTGACCGTGGTGGTCCCGTCGCCGTGCTTGAGCGAGTTCTCGATCAGCGTCGCGAGCACCTGGGCGAGCGCACCGGGCGTGGCCAGCACCGCGACGTCGGACGCCACCTCGATCACCAGGCGCCGGCCCGCCCGCTCGAACGCCGGGGCCCACTCCTCGCGCTGCTGGTGCACGATCTCGAGCAGGTGCACGGCCTCGGTCGTGCCGCCGGCCGCGCTGCGCGACCGGTGCAGCAGGTCGTCGACCACGGCGACCAGGCGCTCGACCTGCTCCAGCGCGATCCGGGCCTCCTCGCGCACCTCGTCGGAGTCCGAGGCCAGGGAGATCTCCTCCAGCCGCATGCTCAGCGCCGTCAGCGGGGTGCGGAGCTGGTGCGAGGCGTCGGCGGCGAACTGGCGCTCGACGGCCAGCCGCCCCGCGAGCCGGTCGGCGCTGCGGCCCAGCTCGGCGGCGACCAGGTCGATCTCCTCGACCCCCGAGGCCTCCAGGTGCGGGCGCACCTGGCCGCTGCCCAGCTGCTCGGCGCTCGCCGCGAGGTAGATCAGCGGGGCGGACAGCCGCCTGGCCGACCACAGCGCCACCGCGATCCCGGCACCGAACGCGACCAACGAGGCGGCGATCACCAGCGCGACCGCCCTCGCCGAGCGCCAGAACACGTCCCACCAGGAGAACGTGAAGATGATCACCGCGTCGGACTCGGGGGCCCGGACCACCGTGGGGTAGGCGCGCCCGCCGATCGGCTCGCCGGCCCGCACCCGCGTCCCGTCCTTGGTGAGCACGGTCACCGAGGCGGGCAGGCTGCCGTCGTCACCGCCGACGTAGGCCTCCAGGAGGTCCTCGGTGATGGGTCGCCCGTTGGCGATCCGGACGTCGACCTGGCGCGCGAGCGCCGCCGCGCGGTCGTCGCGGTTGCGCAGCTCGGTGTCGCGCACCAGACGTGCACCGTAGAAGGCGAGCGGGATGCCCAGCAGCACCACCGCGACGGTGACCGCCGCGATCGTCGCCTGCAGGACGCGGCGGCGCACCCGGCCCTACCTCAGTCCGTACCGGACTCGAACCGGAAGCCCATCCCACGGACCGTGGTGATGTAGCGGGGCGCACCCGCGTCGTCGCCGAGCTTGCGGCGCAGCCACGACACGTGCATGTCCAGGGTCTTGGTCGAGCCCGTCGGGTCCGAGCCCCACACCTCACGCATCAGGGTCTCGCGGCCGACCACCGTGCCGGCGTCGCGCACCAGCACGCGCAGCAGGTCGAACTCCTTGGCGGTCAGGTGCAGCTCGCGCTCGCCCTGGAAGGCGCGGTGCGCGGCGAGGTCCACCCTGACGTCCTTGGCCCGCAGCTCGTCCTCCTCCGTGCCGTCGGTGTGCGAGCGCCGCAGCAGGGCGCGGACCCGGGCCAGCAGCTCGGCCAGCCGGAAGGGCTTGGTGACGTAGTCGTCGGCGCCGGCGTCGAGGCCCACCACGAGGTCCACCTCGTCGGCGCGCGCGGTGAGGATGAGCACCGGGATGGTCAGGCCGTCGTTGCGCACCCGGCGCGCGACGTCCAGGCCGTCCATGTCGGGCAGGCCGAGGTCGAGGATGATCATGTCGGCCGCAGGGGCGCTGTCGATCGCACCTTGACCGGTACCTTGCACGACGACGTCGTACCCCTCGCGTCCGAGAGCGCGAGCCAAGGGCTCGGCAATGGCGGGGTCGTCCTCGGCCAAGAGCACGCGGGTCATGGGCCCATGCTGCCACAGCCGACGGGCCCCGCCGCTGCCCGGCGTTCGTGTCGGTCGGCGGGTCGGCGGAGGTACGACCCACGTCGCAGGTGAGTCGCGTCGACGTGCGACCCCGGCACGACGTCGCGACCGCCTGCCGGCCCTAGCCTGGGCCGGTGCGATGGTGGGACCGGCTGACCGCGTGGGATCGCGCGCACCCGGTCGCGGCCGACTCGGCGATGGTGGTGCTCACCCTCATGGTGACCCTCGTCCTCGGCGCGGGGGCGCACGCCGCGTCGGCCGCGTGGTGGACCGTGGCCCTCACCGCACCGCTCGCGGTCCGACGGCGGTGGCCCGTCGTCTCGGCCGTCGCCGTGTTCACCGTCGGCCTGGCCCAGCTGGTCGACTGGCTGCTCGCGCTCGGTGCGGGCAACGGCGCCGTCCCGGTCGTCGGGGACGCGATGGTGCTGGTCAGCCTGTACTCGGTGACGATGTTCGGGCCGCGGTGGGCCTACCGCACCGCCGCCGTCGGGAGCCTGGTCGGCGCCGCGGCGCTCGGCGTGGCCGCCGGCTACGCCTCCCGCGACCTGCGCAGCGCTGCGGTCGTCGCCGCCGTCGTCGGGTTGTCCGCGATGACCGTTTTCGCGTTCGGGCTGGTGCGTCGGTCGCGGCGCGAGCAGGTCGACGCGCTCCACGAGCGCGCCCGGCGCCTGGAGGCCGAGCGCGACCAGCAGACCGCCGCGGCCGCCGCGGCCGAACGCACCCGGATCGCCCGCGAGATGCACGACATCGTCGCGCACTCCCTGTCGGTGATGATCGCCCAGGCCGACGGGGGCCGGTACGCGGGCGCGACCGAGCCCGAGGTCGCGGTCCGCTCGCTGGCCACCATCGCCGAGACCGGTCGGGCGGCGCTGACCGACATGCGCCGGCTGCTCGGCGTGCTGCGGGCCGAGGCCGAGCCCTGGGACCCGGACGCCGGCCGGTCCCCGGCGCTGCGCCCGCAGCCGGCCGCCGACCAGATCGCCGAGCTCGTCGAGCAGGTGCGCGACTCCGGCCTGCGAGGTCTCGCTGGTGCGGATGGGTACCCCGCGGACCCTGCCGCCGGGCACCGGTCTGGCCGTGTACCGGATCTGCCAGGAGTCCCTCACCAACGTCCTCAAGCACGCCGGACCGCAGGCCCGTGCCACCGTGCTGCTCCAGTGGGGCCCGTCGTCCCTGGTCCTCGAGGTCATCGACGACGGGCGCGGCGCGGCGGCCGCCGACGACGGTGCCGGTCAGGGCAGCATCGGCATGCGTGAACGCGCGGCCATGCTCGGCGGCACGCTGACCCTCGGGCCCAGGCCCGGCGGCGGCTTCCGGGTCCGCGCCGAGATCCCCATCCCGCCCGCACCGCAGGAGGACCGATGACCGTCCGCGTCGCGCTCGTCGACGACCAGCAGCTCGTCCGGGCGGGGTTCCGCATGGTGATCGACTCCCAGCCGGACCTCGAGGTCGTGCTCGAGGCCGGCGACGGCGAGGAGGCCCTGCGGCGCCTGGGCGTCGTGGCCGCCGACGTCGTGCTCATGGACGTGCGCATGCCCCTGATGGACGGCCTCGAGGCGACCGCGCGCCTCACCCAGAACCCGGGACCCGGCGGCGCTCCGACGCCGCGGGTGGTCGTGCTGACCACGTTCGACCTGGACGAGTACGTGCTGCGGGCGATCCGGGCGGGGGCGAGCGGGTTCCTGCTCAAGGACGCCCCGCCCGAGGAGCTGCTGGCCGCGATCCGCACGGTGCACAGCGGCGACGCGGTCATCGCGCCCTCCAGCACCCGTCGCCTGCTCGAGCACCTGGTCACGGCCCTGCCGGCGAGGCCCGTCACCACCCCGGCCTCGACGAGCTGACCGACCGCGAGCGCGAGGTGCTCGTGCTGATGGCCCGCGGCCGGTCCAACACCGAGATCGCCGGCGGACCTGGTGGTCGCCGAGGCGACCGTCAAGACCCACGTCGGCCGCGTCCTGGCCAAGCTCGGCGCCCGAGACCGCGTCCAGGCCGTGGTGACCGCCTACGAGACCGGCCTGGTCCGCCCCAACCACCCCCAGCCGTGATCAAGGAATTCCCGCCCACCCATGGTGCGGTTGGCGGGGGTCCTACCTGGGGATGATCGGCGCGGGGTCAGGACCCGACCGGGGCCCGATCCGCGTCCCCGGGTCCGCGCCGTAGTTTCGCCACCATGACCTCATCTGCGCCGACCGTCCCCACACCCGCCGCCGTCACCGCCCGCGACCTGACCAAGGTCTACGGTTCCGGCGAAGCCGCCGTGCACGCCCTGCGTGGCGTCGACGTCGAGATCACCTCGGGCGCCTTCACCGCGATCATGGGGCCGTCCGGCTCGGGCAAGTCGACCCTGCTGCACCTGCTCGCCGGCCTCGACCAGGCCACCTCCGGGCAGGTCTGGCTGGACGGCGCCGAGCTCACCGCGCTCGGTGACACCGCGCTGACCCGGCTGCGCCGCGAGCGGGTCGGCTTCGTCTTCCAGGCGTTCAACCTGCTGCCGATGTTCACCGCCGAGCAGAACATCACCCTGCCGCTGCAGATCGCCGGCACCCCGGTCGACCGTGCGTGGTTCGAGACCCTGGTCACGACCCTCGGTCTGGCCGACCGGCTCGACCACCGACCCGGCGAGCTCTCCGGGGGTCAGCAGCAGCGCGTGGCCATCGCGCGCGCCCTGGTCACCCGGCCCGCCGTGGTGTTCGCCGACGAGCCCACCGGCAACCTCGACTCGCGTGCCGGCGCCCAGGTGCTCAGCTTCCTTCGCACGTCCGTGCGCGAGCTCGGCCGGACCGTGGTGATGGTGACGCACGACCCCTCGGCCGCCGCGTACGCCGACCGCGTCCTGCTGATCGCCGACGGACGGATCGCCGGCGACATCGTCGACCCGACTCCCGAGTCCGTGCTCACCGGTCTGGACGCCCTGCGGTCGCTGGACGAGGTGCACTGATGCTCCAGGTCACCCTCGCCCAGATGCGGCGCAGCGCGGGCCGGCTCGCGGCCGCCGGCGTCGCGATCGTCATCGCCTCCGCGTTCGTCACGGCCACCCTGCTCGCCGGCAACGCGATCACCCGCACCACCTACGACGCGGTGTCCTCCCAGTACGCCCGCGCCGACCTCGTCGTCGGGCCCTCCGGGTCCGACCAGCTGACCGACGCCGACCTGGCCGCGATCGCGGCGGTCCCCGGCGTGGACGCGGTCCAGGGCTCGAGCCCCCTGTGGGCCCAGCTGACCGGCCCCGGAGGGACCGCCTGGAACCAGCTGACCCCGCGGGCCTCGGACGCGCGACTCGAGCCCGCCTCGCTGGTCGACGGCGGCCTGCCGACCGCGGCCGGCCAGATCGCCCTGCCGGCCGACCTCGCCCACCGGCTCGGCGTCGGGATCGGGGACGAGGTGCAGGTGATCCGCACCGTCGTCCCGGCCGGCGACGGTGTGCCGAGCGACGTCACCGACGCCATGACGGTCAGCGGCCTGCTCGACCCGCCGTCGGCCTTCCTGGACACCGGCGGACCCGCCGTGCTCGACGCGGCAGTGGCCCAGCAGTGGCTGGTCGGGCAGGACGGCGGAGCCCCCACCTACCAGGAGGCGACCGTCGCGCTGGGGGCCGGCGCCGACCGGTCCCAGGTGGCCGACGCGATCGGCGCGCTGGGCGGTCGGATCGCCGCACCGCTCACCGTCGACGAGCGCGCCGCGCAGAAGGCCGCCGAGCTGACCGGTTCCACGTCCGTGCTCACCGGCGTGGTGCTCGGGTTCGCCGCCGTCGCGCTCCTGGTGGCGGCCCTGGTGATCACCAACACCTTCCAGGTGCTCGTCGCCCAGCGCACCCGGATGCTCGCGCTGCTGCGCTGCGTCGGCGCCGATCGCGGCCAGCTGCGCCGCGCGGTGCTGGCCGAGGCGCTCGTCCTGGGGCTGGCGGCCTCGGCCGCGGGGGCAGCGCTCGGCATCGGCCTGGTCCAGCTCGCGCTGACGGTCCTGGGACGCACGACGGACGTCCCGCTGCCGTCGACGGTCGAGGTATCGGTCGGCTCCGTCGTGCTCCCCCTCCTGGTGGGCACCGGCGTCACGCTCCTCGCCTCGCTCGCCCCGGCCCGGGCCGCGACGCGGGTCTCCCCGCTCGCGGCGCTCGCGCCGGTCACGGTGTCGGTGCACGAGCGCTCGGGCCGGGTCCGTGCGGTGTTCTCCGTGCTGATGATCGTGGGCGGGACCGGGGCCCTCGGGCTCGGGCTCGCCGTGTCGTCCCGCGCGAGCATGCCCCTGGGCCTGGCGATCGGGATCCTCGGCGGCGCAGTCTCGTTCATCGGCGTGCTGCTCGGGGCCGTGTACTGGGTGCCGGCGCTGCTGGGACGCCTCGGGCCGCTCCTGGGCAAGGGTCCGGCGGCGCGGCTCGCGGCCGCCAACGCCGTGCGCAACCCGCGTCGCGTCGCGACCACGAGTGGCGCGCTGTTCATCGGCGTCACCCTGGTGGCGATGATGGCCACCGGTGCGGCGAGCGCGACCAAGGCCTTCAGCGACGGCCTAGCGGAGCAGATGCCGGTCGACGTGGTCGTCTCCGCGGTCCCCGGCTCCGACGTCGCGCGGGGCCTGCCGCCCGGCCTGGCCGACCAGGTGCGGGGCGTCGCCCACGTCGCCGACGTGGCCGAGCTCACCTCGACCAGCGCCGAGGTCGCGCTGCCCAACGGCACGACCACGACCGAGCTCCTCGGGGCCGATCCGGCCGAGCTACGCGCGGCGCTCCTCAGGCCGGAGCTCGCCGCGCCGCTCGCCGACTCGGCCCTCGTCATGAGCCGGAGCGTGGCCGTGGCGAACGGCCTGGCCGAGGGCCAGCGGGTCACCGTCACCGGGCCGAGCGGCACCGCCGACCTCACGGTCGCGGTCGCCGACGTGCCCGGCATGATCGTGACCCGGGCGACCATGGGCCGCCTGGACCCGACCGCCCCGCCCGCGGACCTGTTCGTCAGGCTGACCGGCCTGGACGCGGCGACCACCGCGGTGGCCGACATCCAGGACCTCACCGACAAGACGGGCCAGGCCGTCGAGGTCACCGGCGCCGCGGTGCAACGCGCGTTCTTCCAGCGGGTGATCGACACGCTCCTGGCGATCGTCATCGGGCTGCTGGGGGTCGCCGTGGTGATCGCGATGGTCGGGGTGACCAACACGCTGTCCTTGTCGGTGATCGAACGACGGCGGGAGTCGGCCACGTTGCGGGCGATCGGCCTGACCCGCGGCCAGCTGCGGGCGACCCTCGCGATCGAGGGGCTGCTGGTGGCCGGCGTGGGCACCGTCGTGGGCGCGGTGCTCGGGGTCGCCTACGGCTGGGCCGGCGCGCAGACCCTGCTCAGCGAGCTGAGCGGAGCCACGCTCGTGGTGCCGTGGAGCGACCTCGGCCTGGTGCTCGTGGTCGCGCTCGGCGCCGGACTGCTCGCCTCGGTGCTCCCCGCGCGGGCCGCCGTGCGAACCCCGCCCGTGGAGGCGCTCGCCACCGAGTGAGGTGTCCCGGGCGCGGGCAGGGCGCGTCCGGGCAGGGGCGGGGGTGGGTCCGGGCGGGGCGGGGTGGGTCCGGGCGGGGCGGGGTGGGTCCGGGCGGGGCGGGGTGGGTCCGTGCGAGGAGGGCGCGGACCCACCCCCGGTCCACGGCCGGCGCGCCGCGTCGGCGTCCACAGGCCGCACGGCCCCGGACACGGCGCGGGGCGCCCGCTCACCCACCCTGCCGGCATGCGCTTCACGCTCGACCCCGTCGGAGACGTCGAGGTGCCCGACGGCATCGAGCTCGGCGCCTGCCGCCCGGGCCTGGTCGAGCTCGTCGGGAGCACCGCGCTGGCATGCGCGCCGCTGTCCGTGCGCGGGCGACGACTGGCGGAGGACCAGGTCGCCGGCGTCGAACCGTGGGTCGAGGGCAGCCGGGTGGTGGTCGCGGGCGACGACGTCCCCGCCGCGCCCCACACCGGCGACGGGCGGTGGCAGGTGGTGGTGGTCGACGGTCCGGACGCCGGCGCGTGGGCCGACGCCGAGCGCGGCCGGTGGGGACGCCTCACGGTGGGCGGTGGCGCGGGCGCGCCCGACCTGCGGCTGAGCGACCCGGCGGTGGTCGAGCGGCACGGCGCCTTCCGTCGGGTGCTGGGTACGTGGTGGTGGCTCGGCCGCACCGGGGTGCCCGTGCCGCGGCCGGTGGGACGCGGCCGGGGCGTCCGGGCCGGCGACGACGTGCTGGTCCCGGTCCGCCTGCCGACCGAGCGCGCGGCACCCCCACCCGGCCCGCTCTGGGCCTGGCTGGCCCCCGCCGGCGGCACGCTCGCGATGGCGCTGGTGCTGCGCACCCCGGTGCTCGCCCTGCTCGCGCTGGCCACCCTGGCGCCCCTGCTGGCCCGCCTGCCGCGACCCACGCCGGCCCGGCCCTGGGGGCCCACACCGCCCGAGGCGACGGTGCTGGGCGCCCGCGCCCGCAACGCGGCGGACCGCGACCGCGGGGCCGGGCCCACCGCGCCCGTCTGGTGGCCGAAGGCGCTGGACGGGCTCGCCCTGGTCGGCCCACGCGAGCAGAGCCTCGCGGCCGCCCGGGCGCTCCTCGCCGCGGGCCTGACGGAACCTGCGCTCGACGTCCGGCTCCTCACCGGCCGTCCCGAGCAGTGGGACTGGTGCCGCTGGTCGCCACGGGTCCGCGTCGGGCTGCCGGCCGCCGACGGTTCCGCGACGCCGCCCGGCGGCTACCGCCTGGTCGTGGTGGACGCCGAGCCCGACGCGGCGCTCCACCGGTGGTGGTCGGCGCGCGGGGGTGCCGGCGCCCTCCTGCTGGCCGAGCGGCACGACCAGGTCCCCGCGTGGTGCCGCCGGGTGGTGGACGTCGAGTCCGAGCGCCGCCTGCCGCGCGCGTCGGCGGCGTGGGCGGACGCCCAGGCGAGGGCGCTCGCGGCGGGAGCCGGCCAGGCCACCTCCCTGCCGCGCGTCGTGGGCCTGGCCGACCTGCTGCGGCGCGCCGGACCGGGACCTGCGGGGCTCAGCGCGCCCATCGGGATCGGCGCGGGCGGGCCGGTCACCGTGGACCTGCTCGCGGACGGGCCGCACCTTCTGGTGGCGGGCACCACCGGGTCGGGCAAGTCCGAGCTGCTCCAGACGCTGGTGCTGGCGCTCGCCGCCCGGTACGGGCCCGACCGCCTGGCCGTGATGCTCGTCGACTTCAAGGGTGGCGCGGGGCTGGGCGCGTGCCACGGCCTGCCCCACGTGGTCGGCGAGGTCACCGACCTCGACCCGCGGGCCGCCGAGCGGGCGCTCACCGGCGTCCGTGCCGAGCTCGCACGCCGCGAGCGGCTCCTCGCCGCCGCCGGGGTCGGGGACCTCGAGGCGCTGCGCGCCCTCGGGCATGCACCGCCGAGGCTCGTCGTGGTGGTCGACGAGCTGCTCGCGCTACGCGAGGACCTGCCCGACGTGCTGCCCGCACTGATCCGACTCGCCTCCCAGGGGCGCTCGCTGGGCATCCACCTCGTGCTCGCCACGCAACGCCCGGCCGGCGCCCTGGACGCCCAGGTCCGCGCGAACGTGCCGCTGCGGCTGTGCCTGCGGGTCACGGACCCGAGCGACTCGAGGGACGTGATCGGTACCGACGACGCGGCAGGAATCGCGCCGGACCTGCCCGGCCGGGCCGTGCTGCGCCGCGCCGACCTGCCCGTCGAGGCCGTCCAGACCGCATGGGCGGCGCTCCCGCCGAGCGCCGACGGGCCGACCTGGGCCGAGCCGTGGCCGTCGGCCGGCGGCGGTGGGCCCGCAGACGACCACGTCGGGACGGTGGCTGCGTCGATCGTCCGCGCCTGGTCGGACCGCCCGCGCCCGACACCTCTGTGGCGCCCGGGCCTGCCCGAGCGGTGCTCCCTCGACGCGGTCGCCGCCCTGGTGGGCGGGCCGGGCGCGGGCTCGGCCCCCGACGCGAACCGGCGGCAAGAACCCGGCGCGCGACCCGCCGCGGACCCGGCTGACCCCATCGTGCTCGGGCTGGTCGACCTGCCCGCCGAGCAACGCATCGCCGCGCTGACCTGGCGGCCGTCGCAGGGCCCGCTGCTGCTCAGCGGCGCGGCCGGCGCCGGGCGGTCGACGGCCCTGCGCACCCTGGCGCAGGCGGCGCTGCGCGCGGGCTGGCACGTGCACGTGCTGCACGGCTCGAGGTGGACCTGGCCCGACGCGCCGACGCCCGGGCACGGGACCGTGGTCGGGGCCGACGACCCGCGCCTCGCGCTGCGGCTGGTCGAGCGCCTGACCGAACCCGCGGCGCGCCGGGGGCACGCGATCGTGCTCGTCGACGACGTCGCACGGGTGCTGCGCGCGCTGGCCACCATGCCGCGCGGGGTGGGCGAGGGCGCCCTCGACGCGCTCCGCGCCGCCGGAGTGCCGTTCGCCTGCGCCGGGGGCGCCCGCGACCTGCGCTCGCTGACCGGGACGCGGGTGCGGCTCGGGCCCGACGAGGACGCCGCGCGGCCGAGCGCGCGGCCCGGGCCGCCGGGGCGGGGCGTGCGGGAGGCCGACGGCGCGGAGTGTCACGTCGCGCTGCCGTCCGAGGACCGCGACCCACGGCGCACGAGCCGCCACGCCGTTCCCGCCGCACCCGGCGCCCTGCGCCTCGAACCTCTGCCCAGCACCGTCACCGATCTCGGCCCCGGCTCAGCTCCGTGGACCACCCCGGTCGGGCGCGGTGGCGACCGGGCCGAGCAGGTGGCCGCCGACCTGGCGCGCGGCCTGCTGGTCGTCGGCCCCGCCGGCTCGGGCCGGTCCACCGTCCTGGACCGGATCCGCCGCCACGCACCCCAGGGCGTCGAGCTCGCCCGGCCCTCCGCGCGCGACCTGACCGTCCTGGTCGCCGCGTGGCAGGCGGCGCCCGGCTCCCGCCGCCTCCTGCTGCTCGACGACGCCGACCTGGCCCTGCGCGGTCGACCCGACCTGGACGAGCGGCTCGCCGAGTGGGCCCTCGCCGCAGAGCAGGGCGACCTCAACGTTCCCAGGGTCGTGGCGACGGCGCGCACGGACCGGGTGGCAGCGACGTTCCGCGGCGTGGTCGCGACGCTGCGCGGTGCCGCGCCGGTCCTCGTGCTGGACCCCTTGGCCACGGGTTCCGGCGACGCCGCCGGGACCGACCTGTCCCGCGCGGTGGACCCGCACCGGGTGCCCGGTCGTGCCGTGCTGCTCGTGTCCGGTCGTCCGACCCCGGTCCAGCTCGCCGGGCCGTGCGCCCGGATCGCGGATCCCGGCTAGCGCTGCCGCGTGTCCTGCCGGCCGGCCGCGACTCCCCCGTCGTCGCGGAACGTGCGCCAGGCGTCCAGCACGACCAGCGCCACCACGACGACGGCCAGGGCCGCGGCGAGCCACGCGCCCACGAGGGCCGCGCGAGACGCCTCAGCCGCGCCGATGATCATCCCCGCACTGCCTGCCTGGACCAGCTGCCAGGTCACGACCGTCGCCCGCGCGGGTCCGGACCCGGCTCGCACCAGGCGCAGCGCGACCGCGACCAGCACGGCGGCGAGAGCGACCGCGAAGACCACCAGCCCGATCGCGGTGCCGAGCGCCTCCGAACTCCCCGAGATGATCTGTCCGACCATCCAGGCGGCCGCGACGAGCATCGTCGCCGACTCGAGACCGACGGCGACGAGCACGGCCGCGGCGAGGGGGCGGGACGTCACGGCCCCGACCCTACGTCGCGGTGTCGCCGAGTGTGCGGCACCCCGCGGATCCGGTCGGCACCGGACCCGGGACCTACGTCACTTCCTTCCACGGGGAAGGGACTGCCTGGCCAGCCGCCGTCACCCGATGTGAGGAACACCTCACTCGTGACCTGGGCGAAACAGTGTCGTTACCCCTTGTGCATCGGCGCTTCAGATGTGACCCTTGGGGAAGTCGTAGGACGTTCTACGAAGCCCCCCCGTGAGGTTCCCCTCGTCCGAGGGTGCAACCCGTGTGTTCCGAGGAGAGACAAGTATGGACTGGCGCCACCGCGCTGCCTGCCTGGACGAGGACCCGGAGCTGTTCTTCCCGATCGGGAACACCGGCCCCGCCCTGCAGCAGATCGAGGACGCGAAGGCCGTGTGCCGTCGTTGCCCGGTCACCGAGACCTGCCTGAAGTGGGCGCTGGAGTCCGGCCAGGACGCCGGCGTCTGGGGCGGGCTGTCCGAGGACGAGCGCCGCGCTCTCAAGCGCCGCACCGCCCGGGCCCGCCGCGCCGCGAGCTGACCGCTCCCGACCGCTCGACGACGACCCCGCGACCCGCCGGTCGCGGGGTCGTCGCACGTCCGGGTCACGACACCGGTCTGGGCTCGCGCAGGTCGAGATCGAGCACGACCTGGGTCCCGCCCGACTCCCGTGGCCCCCACTCGATCGTCCCGTGCAGCTCGTAGCGCACCAGGGTCGAGACGATCTGGGTGCCCAGGCCGCCACGAGGTGCGTGCGCGTCGGGCAGCCCTCGACCGTCGTCGGCGACGACGGCCCGCAGGTGGCCTCCCGAGCGCTCCGCGGTGATCTCGACCGTGCCGGGCCGACCGTCGGCGAAGCCGTGCTCGACGGCGTTCGTCACCAGCTCGGTGAGCACGAGCGCGAGCGCGGTCGCGGCCTCCGCCGGCACCATCCCGAACGAGCCCACCCGCTCGGTGCGCACCGACCCCCCGGCCGAGGCGACGTCGGCCGCCAGACGCAGGCTCCGGTCGACCAGCGCGTCGAAGTCGACGGTCTCGTCCAGGGTCTGCGACAACGTCTCGTGCACCTGGGCGATCGTGGTGACCCGGCGGATCGCCTCGCCCAGCGCCTCGCGCGCCTCGGTCGAGGTCATCCGCCTGGCCTGCAGCCGTAGCAGGGCGGCCACCGTCTGCAGGTTGTTCTTCACCCGGTGATGGATCTCGCGGATGGTGGCGTCCTTGGTCAGCAGCTCGCGCTCCCGGCGTCGCAGCTCGGACACGTCACGGCACAGCAGCACCGCGCCGACCCGCTGCGTCCCCTCGGTCAGGGGCACGGCGCGCAGCGACAGGCACACCCCCCGTGACTCGAGGTCGGTGCGCCACGGGGCGCGCCCGGTGACCACCAGAGGCAGTGACTCGTCGGTGGTCGAGTGCTCCTCGAGCAGCTCGGTGGTCACCTCGGCCAGCGACCGGCCCACCAGCGAGCCGAGGACCCCCAGCCGGTGGAAGCAGCTCAGCGCGTTCGGGCTGGCGTAGAGCACCTCGCCCTCGGAGTTGAGCTTGATCAGCCCGTCGCCGACGCGGGGGGCGCCCCGACGCGGACCGGTCGGCGCGTTGGGCGCCGGGAACTCGCCCCGCGCGATCATCCCGAGCAGGTCGTCCGCGGCCTCGACGTAGTTCAGCTCGAGGCGGCTCGGGGTGCGCGCCCCGCCGAGGTTGGTCTGCCGTGCGATGACGGCGATGGCCCGGCCCTCGCGAACCACCGGCACCGCCTCCTCGCGGACCGCGTAGGTGCCGAACCAGCGCGGCTCGCGCGAGCGCTGGATCGCCACCTCGCGCAGCGCCCGCTCGAGCTGCGGCCGCTGTCCGTCCGGTGCCCGGGTCCCCACGATGTCGTCGTAGTGCACCGTCGCGCCGGTGGAAGGCCTGGCCTGAGAGACCGCGACGAAGCCGCCGTCGCGTTCCCGGAGCCACAGGACGAGGTCGGCGAAGGCCAGGTCGGAGATGAGCTGCCAGTCGCCGACCAGCAGGTGCAGCCACTCCGCCTCGCCGGGGCTGAGGTCGGAGTAGCGCGCGACGAGGTTGCTCATGGTCGACACGGCAAGGAGCCTAGGCGTCCGCACGCCGAGTCGCCGCCGCGTGCGTGGGCGCCGCCGACCCGGGACCCGCGGCAGTGCTGTTAGCCTCTCAGCACCGATCGAGCGAGGAGTCCACGGTGCACGTGACGGCCGAGGCCAGGTTCGCCGCCGACCCTGCAACCGTCGCCGCGATGATGGCCGACGAGGAGTTCGTCCGGACCAAGGTGGCGGCGTCCGGCGCGGCCCCGCACACCGTGAGCATCGTCGGCGACGCGGGCACCGGTTTCACCGTGACCACCAGGCGCCAGATGCCGACGAACTCGATCCCCGCCCAGTTCCGTTCGCTCGTGGGCGCGAGCCTCGAGGTTCGCCAGGTCGAGGCCTGGGAGGCCGACCGGCCGCCCGACGGTCGGCACGGGACCGTCGTGGTCGAGGTGACCGGGGTGCCCGCGCGGCTCACCGGGACCCTGCACCTGACCGGTGACGCGTCGAGCTCGACCGTGGTGGTCGACGGCCGGCTCAAGGCCTCCATCCCGCTGTTCGCGGCCGCGATCGAGGCGGCCATGCGGGACGCAGTGCTGGCGGCGCTGGCGGCCGAGGAACGCGCCGCCCACGAGTGGCTCACGCGGGACTGACGCCGGCTCGCGCGGCAGAGGCGCCCGGCCGCGATCAGGTCACGAAGCCGAGCTTACGGATCTCCTCGGCGTGCAGGTCCTCCGCGATCCGTGCCGCCCAGTCCTGGACGTCCGACCAGGCACGGAAGTCACCCTGCTCGGCCTGTACGAGCGCGACCACGGCCCGCTCCGCCAGTGCCAGGCCGGAGCGGTCCAGCCGGCCGGCGAAGGTCTTGTGCCCGCGGGCACCCATCCGACGGATGATCGAGGCGATCTCCTCGGGGTCGCCCATCGGCGCCGGAGGGTCACCCACCGGTCCGGAGGAGAACAGCCACACCGGGCGGTCCGCGAGCCTTCCGGCGAACCGGTCGACGAAGGCGCGCGCAGCGGCGGCCCACCTGCCCACGTACACCGAGGAGCCGAGGACGACCGCGCCGTAGGACTCGATGTCGTCGACGTCGTCGGGATCCGCGACCTCGACGACGAAGCCGTCGCCCTGAAGGACCTCCGCGATGGCATCGCCGATCTCGCGCGTGGCACCGTGTCGAGACGCGACAGCCACCAAGACCTGCACCCGACACACCCCCTCGCTCCGGACTCCCCTACAGCCTCACCCGCGGTCCGGGCCACGTCTTGGGCCGCAGGTCCCGCCGCGCCGCCGTCCCAGGTCGCCGGGACGGTGCGAGCGGGTCGACAACCGGGCCTCGCCTTGTGACACTCCATCGGTGAGCAAGCACGCCCACCGGGCCGAGAGGCGATGGCTGCCGATGGCCGTCGCCGCGCTCGCCACGGTCCTCGTGACCGTCCTGGTGGGCGTCCAGCTCCGGGCGAGCGCTGCAGAGGCGAGCCGGACCCACGCGGCCGGGCAGGCCGCCGCCCAGCACGCCGCCGCACGCCAGGCGGAGCGCGACGCCGCGCAGCGTGCCGCCGCCGAGGCCGCGGCGCAGGAGGCCGCGGACCAGGCCCGCGCCGCCACCGAGGCCGGCGTCCTCACCCTGGCGTGGAGCACCGCGTCCCGCCTGGCGACCGACCGCCTCGGCGCCGCCACGACGCTGCTCGCCGACACCGACGGCGAGGTCGCCGACGACGGCGTGCGCGACGCCCTGGCCGCGGCGATGGCCGACACCCAGGGCGCCCTGGACGCCGGGAACGAGCCGCCGCAGGCCCAGCAGGTCGGCGCCCTGAGCGCCTCGTACGCAGCGCTCGGGGCCGCGGCCGAAGCGGTCCAGGCCGCGCACGCCTCGTGGCAGGCGGCGCAGGCCAAGGCAGCAGCCGAGCGCGAGGCGAGCAGCCCGAGCGGCGCCTGGACCATCGGCGCCGGCCCGGACTGCGGCGGGAAGGCCTCGTACGAGGCGCCGACCGGCGACCCCGGGAAGGCGCTGTACACGTCGGTGCCCAGCGAGGACGGCGACGGCTCGAACGGCCACCTGCCCCGGTCGGCGATGGCCCCGCTGTCGTGGTGCGCCAACTCCCTGGGGTATCAGCAATGGCTCCGCACGGACGCCGCGGCCGCGATGGTCCGGCTCAACGAGGCGTTCCGGGCCGAGTTCGGTGAGAACATCGCGATCGACCTGTCCTACCGCTCCTACGACGACCAGGTCCGCGCCAAGCAGCTGTTCGGCGGCCTCGCGGCGACGCCGGGCACGTCCAACCACGGGCTCGGGCTGGCGATCGACACCTATGAGTGGAAGGCCTACGACTTCGGCAGCGCCCGCTACGAATGGCTGGTCGCGCACGGTCCCGACTACGGCTGGGTGTGCCCCGCGGCGACGGAGACGGGCAACCCGGAGTACTGGCACTTCGAGTACGTCGGCTGACGGTGCCGGTCGTCCGCCGGGCTCACCGGCTGGTCGAACGCCGGTACTGGTAGTTCGCGAGCGGGATGAACACGGCAAGGATCACCAGCGCCCACAGGAACGTGTAGAGCACCGGGTTCTGCAAGGGCCAGGCCGTCGGCTCCGGGGTGCCGGGGATCACGTTGCCGAACTGCTCGCGGGCGGCCTGCGTCACCGACGAGACGGGGTTCCACTCGGCGAAGCGCTGCAGCGGCGCCGGGAGGGTGTCCAGCGGGACGAACGTGATCGCGATGAAGGTGAGCGGGAAGATCACGATGAACGAGGCGTTGTTGAACACCTCGGGGCTGCGCACCAGCATCCCGACCCAGGCCATGATCCAGGACACCGCATAGGCGAACGCGAGGAGTACGAGGTAGCCGAGCACGGCGTCGACCACGCCCGACCGGATCCGCCACCCGACCGCCAGCCCGGTGAGCGACATCACCACCAGCACGATCACGTTGTTCACCACGTCGGACAGCGTCCGCCCCGCCAGCACGGCCGACGGAGCCATCGGCAGCGAGCGGAACCTGTCGATGATCCCCTTCTTGACGTCCTCTGCCAGGGCCGAGCCCGTGATGGTGGCGCCGAAGATCACGGTCTGCGCGAAGATCCCGGCCATGAGGAACTCGCGGTACGCCTCGCCGGCGCCAGAGGAGCCGCCCAGCGCCGAGCCGATCGCGCCCCCGAAGACGTAGGAGAACAGCAGCACGAACATGATCGGCTGCAGCGTCGTGAAGACCAGCAGGTCCGGGACGCGCTTGATCTTGGTGATGTTGCGCCGCGCGACGACGTCCGCGTCGGCGAGCACGGTGGGCACGCGCATCAGGCCACCTCCTGGTCCGAAGGGTCCGCGTCCTCGGCGGGTCGGCCGGTGAGGGTGAGGAACACGTCGTCGAGGGTCGGGCGCCGCAGCCCGACGTCGTCGACCGCGATGCCCGCGGCGTCGAGCCGGCGCAGCGCGTCGACCAGCGCCGTGGCGCCACCGACCACCGGCAGGGTCATGGATCTGCGGTGGGGCTCCGTGGCTGCCTCCCCCGCAGCGACCGGCGCGAGCGCGGCCACCGCGTCGTCCAGGCGGTCACCGTCGCTCACGGTCACCTCGAGTCGCTCGCCGCCCACCTGGGCCTTGAGCTCGTCGGCGGTGCCGCGGGCGATGACCCGACCGTGGTCGATCACCACGATGGTGTCCGCGAGCACGTCGGCCTCCTCCAGGTACTGGGTGGTGAGCAGCAGGGTCGTGCCGCCCTTGACCAGCCCCTGGATGACCTCCCACATCTCGATCCGCGACCGCGGGTCGAGCCCGGTGGTCGGCTCGTCGAGGAACAGCACGGGCGGGTTCGCCACCAGGGCTCCGGCCAGGTCCAGGCGCCGGCGCATGCCGCCGGAGTAGGTCCTGGCCGGGCGGTCGGCGGCGTCCTCGAGGCGGAACGAGGCCAGCAGCTCGCGGGCCCGTTCGCGGGCCCTGGGCCGGCCGAGGTGGTAGAGCCGCCCGATCATCTGGAGGTTCTCGAACCCCGTGAGGTACTCGTCGACTGCCGCGTACTGACCGGACAGCCCGATCCGGCGCCGCACCTCGCGCGGGTCGGCGAGCACGTCCACCCCGGCGACGGTCGCGCCGCCGCTGTCGGGGCGCAGCAGGGTGGACAGGATCCGCACGGCGGTGGTCTTGCCCGCGCCGTTGGGCCCGAGCAGCCCCAGCACCGTCCCCGAGGGCACGGCCAGGTCCACACCGGCCAGGGCGACCACGTCGCCGTATCGCTTGACCAGCCCGGTGGCGGTGATGGCATCCGTCATGGCGCGAGGCTAGGCCGTGGATCCGACACGCGAACACCGCCGTCCCAACGCGCGGTCCGCCCGACGACGCGCGGAGCGCCGGACGCGCACGACGCGCACCGCGGTGCCACAGTGGGCTCAGCCGATGACCTCGGCCCGACCACCTCCGGCCGACGACGCCCGAACCATGGGAGCACGATGCCCGACCCGACCGTCCCCGAACCCATCACGACGACCGCGCCGGTGCCGGCCGACACCGTCCCGCCCGACGGCCCGCTGGGCACCGCGCTCGGCCAGCTCGCCGGCGCGATCCGCCGGCTCGGCTACGACTCCGGGATGCACGCGATGCTGGCGGCCCCGCGCCGCGAGATCCACGTCGCGATCCCGCTGCGGCGCGACGACGGCTCCACCGTGCTGTTCCACGGGTACCGCGTGCAGCACAACATCTCGCGTGGGCCCGGCAAGGGCGGTCTGCGGTACCACCCGGCGGTCGACATCGACGAGGTCCGTGCCCTGGCGATGTGGATGACCTGGAAGTGCGCCGTGGTCGAGCTGCCCTACGGCGGGGCGAAGGGCGGCGTCGCGATCGACCCGCGCGGCTACACCTCCTCCGAGCTCGAGCGTGTCACCCGGCGCTACACCAGCGAGATCATGCCGATGATCGGCCCCGAGCACGACATCATGGCGCCGGACATCGGCACCGACGAGCGCACGATGGCCTGGGTGATGGACACGTACTCGGTCAACCGCGGCCACACGATCCCGGCGGTGGTCACCGGCAAGCCCCTGGAGGTCGGTGGCTCGCTCGGCCGGGCGACCGCCACGTCCCGCGGCGTCGTGCACACGACCCGCGCCGCCCTGCACGAGGTGGGGCAGGAGCTGCACGACGTCCGCATCGCCGTCCAGGGCTTCGGCAAGGTCGGCGGCCCAGCGGCGTCGATGTACGCGGAGGCCGGCGCCCGGGTGGAGGCGGTCAGCGACGAGAACGGCGCCGTGTACCGCTCCGGCGGCCTGGACCTGCCCCGGTTGCGCGAGTTCGTGGCCGCGAGCGGCACTGTCGTGGGCTTCGACGGCGGGGACCCGATCAGCAACGACGAGCTCCTCACCCTCGACGTCGACGTGCTGGTGCCGGCCGCGGTGGAGCACGTGCTGCACGCCGGCAACGCCGCGGACGTCAAGGCGCGCTGGGTGATCGAGGGCGCCAACGGCCCGACCACGGGCGAGGCCGACGCGATGCTCACCGAGCGTGGCGTGACCGTGGTGCCCGACATCCTGGCGAACGCCGGCGGCGTGGTGGTGTCGTACTTCGAGTGGGTCCAGGCCCAGCAGGCCTACTGGTGGACCGAGGCCGAGATCGAGCAGAAGCTCGCCGACCGGATGGCGCACGCCTACGCGGAGGTGTCCGAGATGGCGCGCCGCGAGCACGTGTCGCTGCGCGACGGAGCCCTGCTGCTCAGCGTGCGACGGGTCGCCGACGCCCACCGGATCCGGGGGCTGTACCCGTGAGCGCCACGCCCGGGGCGGAGACGGCGGCGCGCCGGACCTATCTGCTCGTCGACGGCGAGAACATCGACGCGACGCTCGGCGGCTCGATCCTGGGTGCGCGACCGGCGCCCGAGCAGCGGCCGCGCTGGGAGCGGGTGCTGGACCACGCGCGCGCCGCATGGGGCGCCGACGAGGTGCGCGGCCTCTTCTTCCTCAACGCCTCGAACGGCACGCTGCCGATGGCCTTCGTCCAGGCCCTGCTCGCGATCGGGTTCCAGCCCGTGCCGCTGTCGTCGACCGACGCGGACGTCAAGGTCGTCGACGTCGGCATCCAGCGCACCCTCGAGGCGCTCGCCGACCGCCCAGGCGACGTGCTGCTCGCCAGCCACGACGGGGACTTCGCCCCGCACCTCGGCGCTCTGGTGGGCACGCGCCGGGTCGGCCTGCTGGCCTTCACCGAGCTCGTCTCCTCGGCGCTGCGGGCACTGACCGACCGCGGGCTCGAGGTGTTCGACCTGGAGCACGACGTGCACGCGTTCACCGTCCGTCTGCCGCGCGTGCGGATCATCCCGCTGGAGGAGTTCGACCCGACCGCCTACCTCTGACCCGGCGCCGGTGCGACCGACCACCGGCCACGCGCACGCCCACGTCTACGGGCTCGGCCGGCGGCTGCCGGTGGCACTGGCGCGCGCCATCCCGGCGGCCCACGCGGCGAGCGCCGGCCCGGACACCGGTCCCTGCGGGGCCGTCCGCTGTGTGGACGCTGATCGCGGCCGGCGTCACCCTTGGCCGCGTGGGCCGCCACCGTCGCACCTCCCCGCGCCGCCAGTGGCCGCACGCGGTGAGCACTCCACGCGGATCACGTGACCGGTGAGCCGCGAGAGCCGGATGCGCTACCTCACCTGCCCCACCCGTGACTCCTGTCACCTGATCCGCGCCGGCCGCTCGCCGGATGGTGGACGACCACCCGGGTGACCATGCATCGCGCACCCCACGCCGTGCGGGCGCCTGTTCCACGCCCGGCGAGGGAGCACGGCGAGCAGAACCCGGGGCGCCGGCGCGGCAGTCCGCGCGGCCTCAGAGCGTGACGAGGCGCAGGACGCAGGTCTCGCCGTCCTGCAGCGGCGTGGTTTCGGCGAGCTCGAGCTCCCCGATCCGGTCCAGGATGCCGGCCATCATGCCGCGGTGCGCAGCGCACACGACCTCCGAGCGAGCCCTGGCCAGCGACTCGACCGGGCAGTGGCACAGCCGCAGGTCGTCGCCGTCGTCCTTCGGTGCGAAGCCGAGCCGGTCCAGCTCGGCCTTGAAGATCCGTCGCGCCTCGGTGGCGCTCTGCGCGCGTTCCAGGGGCTGCTCCCGGGCCAACCGGTCCGCGGCCTCGCGTCCGGCGCGGCCCGCGGCCTCCTCCGGGGAGTCCATCGCCTCGCCGTAGCCGGCCAGGAGCACCTCGTCCATGACCGCACGTACCCGCGCACCCACCGGCTCGCGGCGGCGGTACAGGATCCGAGGACGGCCCCGGGTGGTCCGGTGCTCGGGAGCCCGCGCGACCAGCCCCGCACCGACCAGCCGGTCCAGGTGCTCCCGCGTGGTGTTGACGTGGAGCCCGACCGCGTCGGCGAGCTCCTCGACACCGACCGCGCCACCATCGGCGCGGAGCACCTCGAGGAGCGCGGCGCGACTTCGCGACGCGAGCGCCTGGTGCTCGTCCCAACCCTGGTGCATGCACCAAGTCTGGGGGGCCCCCCGCCGCGTGATCTAGGACTTCGGGGCACATTCCACGGCGAAGACCGGTTGTCACAGTCCGATCACGGGAATTGACACCGACCACGGCGGGCGGGCACCGTGGGCATATCGCCTGAGACCGGTCCCACCAGAGTATCTGTCCGTCACTGGGACCGGTTTCACGGCGGCGCCCCGAACCCACCGCCGGCCCCGGCGGCGGGCTCACCGAGGCGGCACCGACGCCGCCTGCGACGACGAAGGAGTCTCACGTGCGCACGAGCATCAAGCCCTGGCTGACCCTCACAGCGGGTCTGGCCGGGATGGCGCTGGTCGTCAGTGGCTGCGGTACCAGCAGCGACCCCGGCGCCAGCGGCAGCAGCGACGGCGGGTCCAGCTCCGGCTCGGACGAGAAGATCACCCTGACGATCACGACGTTCAACGAGTTCGGCTACGAGGACCTCATCAAGGAGTACGAGGCCGACCACCCGAACATCACGATCGAGCACACCAAGGCCGCGACCTCCAACGAGGCCCGCGACAAGATGCTCACCGGGCTCGCCGCCGGCTCGGGCCTGACCGACATCGAGGCCATCGAGGTCGACTGGCTAGCCGAGCTCATGCAGTACCCCGACAAGTTCGTGGACCTGAGCTCCCCCGACGTCGAGGGCCGCTGGCTCGACTGGAAGGCCGCTCAGGCCACCACCCCGGACGGCAAGCTCATCGGCTACGGCACCGACATCGGCCCCGAGGGCGTGTGCTACCGCAGCGACCTGTTCGGCGCCGCCGGCCTGCCGACCGACCGTGACAAGGTCGCCGAGCTCCTCAAGGGCGACTGGCAGAACTACTTCAACGTCGGCAAGGACTTCGTCGCCAAGTCCGACTCCGCGTGGTTCGACTCCGGCAACGCGATCTTCCAGGGCGTCGTGAACCAGATGGACGCCGCGTACGAGAACCCGAGCGACGGCACCGCCAAGGACCTGGCCACCAACACCCAGATCAAGGACGCCTACGACATGGTCCTGAAGGCCGCCGTTGACGACGGCCTGTCGGCCGGCCTGTCGCAGTGGTCCGACGACTGGACCGCGGCGTTCCAGAACGACGGCTTCGCGACGATGCTCTGCCCGGGCTGGATGCTCGGCGTCATCGAGGGCAACGCCGCCGGCGTCACCGGCTGGGACATCGCCAACGTCTTCCCCGGCGGCGGCGGCAACTGGGGCGGCTCGTTCCTGACCGTGCCGACCCAGTCCGCGCACCCCGAGGAGGCCAAGGCGCTCGCCTCCTGGCTGACCGCCCCTGAGCAGCAGATCAAGGCGTTCATCTCCAAGGGCACGTTCCCGAGCCAGGTCGACGCGCTGTCCAGCGACGAGCTGCTCGGCCAGACCAACGCCTTCTTCAACGACGCCCCGACCGGCCAGATCCTGGCCGACCGCGCCGCCGCGGTGACCGTCGCGCCGTTCAAGGGCGCGAACTACTTCGCGATCCACCAGACCGTCGTCGACGCCATCACGCGCGTCGAGGTCGACAAGACCGACGACGCCGCGTCCTCCTGGGACAAGGCCCTCACCGCGTTCAACGAGCTCGGCCTGAGCTGATCCGGTCAGGGGGTGGGCCACCGCACCGGTGGCCCACCCTGCCGTCACGCCCACCGCCGTGGGATCCGGTATCGCGGCGGTGGGCGGTGGCCGCGTCCACCCCCGGCCGACCGACCTCGCGCACCTGGAGCACGCATGGCGACCACCGCTGCGACCCCGACGACCTCGACGGCGGGACCACCGCCCCCGGACTCGCGCCGCACCCGACTGCGCAACCTGCGCGGAAGGATCGACGTCAAGCTCTCGCCGTACCTGTACATCTCGCCGTTCTTCATCCTCTTCGCGATCATCGGCCTGTTCCCGCTCGTCTACACGGCCTACGTGTCCATGCACGACTGGCACCTGATCGGCGGGCAGGGCGACTTCATCGGGCTGGCCAACTACGTCGACGTCGTCCAGCAGCCCCGGTTCGCGACCGCGCTGCGCAACACGTTCAGCATCTTCCTGCTCTCCTCGATCCCCCAGGTGATCACCGCGATCGTGATCGCCGCGGTGCTCGACGCGAACCTGCGCGCCAAGACCTTCTGGCGGATGGGCGTGCTGCTCCCCTACGTCGTGGCCCCGGTGGCCGCGGCCCTGATCTTCTCCCGGCTGTTCGCCGACCAGTCCGGCATGATCAACGCCCTGCTCGGCTACATCGGCATCGACCCGATCCGCTGGCACTCCGACGCCTTCGCGAGCCACATCGCGATCGCCTCGATGGTCAACTTCCGATGGACCGGCTACAACGCGCTGATCTTCCTCGCCGCGATGCAGGCCATCCCACGGGACCTGTACGAGGCGGCCGTCATCGACGGCGCCAGCCGGGTCCGGCAGTTCTTCTCGGTCACCATCCCGCTGCTGCGGCCGACGATCATCTTCATCGTCATCACCTCGACCATCGGCGGCCTGCAGATCTTCGACGAGCCGCGGATGTACGACCAGTACGGCCTGGGCGGCGCGGACCGCCAGTGGATGACCGTGACGATGTTCCTGTACGAGCTGGGCTGGGGCGCTCAGAAGAGCTTCGGCCGCGCCGCGGCCGTGGCCTGGCTCCTCTTCCTCATCATCGTGGCCGTCGGCCTCATCAACTTCACGATCACCCGTCGCATCGCCTCGTCCGGCGCGGCTCACCCGAAGGGCGGTGCCCGATGAGCTCCTCGGTCGCATTGATCCGCCAGACCGCCGGCCGTGGTGCTGCCCGGGCCGCTGCGCACAAGCGCGGGCTCGGCCCCTCGCGCCGTCCCGGCTGGGTCACCTACGCCCTGCTGGTGGTGTTCCTCATCGCCTCGGCGTACCCGCTGTACTACTCGGTGCTGCTGGCCGCGTCCGACTCGGCCACCATCGCCCAGAACCCGGTGCCGTCGCTGGTCCCCGGGCCCAACCTGGTCGACAACCTCCAGCGCGTGCTGGCCTCCGACATCGGGTTCTGGCACGCCGTGCTCAACAGCCTGATCGTGGCCGTGATCACCTCGATCTCCGTGGTGTTCTTCGCCACGCTGGCCGGCTACGCCTTCGCCAAGCTGCGGTTCCGCGGGCGGCGGGCGCTGCTGGTGTTCATCATCGCGACGATGGCGGTACCCACCCAGCTCGGCGTCGTGCCGCTGTTCATCGTGATGGCCAGGCTGGGCTGGACCGGGACGCTGACCGCCGTCATCGTGCCCGGCATGGTGACCGCGTTCGGGGTGTTCTGGATGACCCAGTACCTCGAGGCCGCGCTGCCCTACGAGCTGATCGAGGCCGCCCGGGTCGACGGCTGCTCGATGTTCCGCACCTTCTGGCACGTCGCGCTGCCCGCGGCGCGGCCGGCCGCGGCGATGCTCACGCTGTTCACGTTCGTGGCCTCCTGGACGAACTTCTTCTGGCCGTTCGTGGTGCTCGGGTCCTCCAACCCGACCCTGCCGGTCGCCCTCCAGCTGCTCCAGGCGTCGTACTTCAAGGACTACGCGCTCATCATGGCCGGCGTCGTCGCGGCGACCATCCCGCTGGTGGTCCTCTTCGTGGTCGCCGGCAAGCAGCTGGTCTCCGGGATCATGCAGGGAGCCGTCAAGGGATGAGCACCTCCGCACGCGCGCTCGGGCGGCAGGCCTCGAGCGCCGGGTTCCCCACGGACTTCGTCTGGGGCGCCGCGACCGCGGCGTTCCAGATCGAGGGCGCCGCACACGAGGGTGGCCGCACCGACTCCATCTGGGACACGTTCTGCCGGATCCCCGGTGCAGTGCTGAACGGCGACACCGGCGACGTGGCGTGCGACCACTACCACCGCTGGCCCGAGGACGTCGCGCTGATGGCCGACCTGGGGCTGAACGCGTACCGGTTCTCCATCTCCTGGGCCCGAGTGGTCCCAGCACCCGGCGTGGTCAACGCCGAGGGCCTGGCGTTCTACTCGCGCCTCGTGGACGGCCTGCTGGAACGCGGCATCACACCGTGGGTCACGCTGTACCACTGGGACCTGCCGCAGTGGCTCGAGGACCGCGGCGGGTGGGCCGACCGCGGCGTCGTCGAGGAGTTCGTCAGCTACGCCCTCGCCGTGCACGGAGCCCTCGGTGACCGCGTGCAGCACTGGCTCACGCTCAACGAGCCGTGGTGCTCGGCCTTCCTCGGGTACGCCAGCGGCCAGCACGCGCCCGGCCGCCAGGAGCCGCAGGCCGCGGTGGACGCCGCGCACCACCTGCTCGTGGCGCACGGGGCAGCGGTCCGCGCGCTGCGCGACGCGGACCCGGCCGCGACGATCGGGATCACGCTCAACGTCACCGTGACGGACCCTGCCGACCCCGACGACCCCGCCGACGTCGACGCTGCCCGGCTGGTCCGGCTGATGCTCAACGACGTCTTCCTGGAGCCCGTGCTGCACGGCCGCTACCCGGCGCGAGCGCTGGAGGTCTGGGAGGCGTCCGGGCTGCGGCCCCAGATCCGACCGGGCGACCTCGAGACCGCATCGGCACCGATCGACGTGCTGGGGCTGAACTACTACCACGGCGACCTCATCAGCGCGACGCCGCCGCCGGCCGATCGCGTGCTCCCGGCCGCCCCGACCGCCGCCCGAGCGACGAAGGACCCCGTCGTGGGTCTCCAGGCTCACCAGGTCGGCCGCGGGCTGCCGCGGACCGGCATGGAGTGGGAGGTCCAGCCCGACGGCCTCCGCAGGGTCCTCGTGCAGATCCACGAGGACCACACGGGACCGGCGGGCATCCCGCTGGTCATCACCGAGAACGGCGCCGCGTACCCGGACGTCGTCGGTCCGGACGGATCGGTGCACGACCCCGAGCGCGCCGCGTACCTCCTCGACCACCTGCGGGCCGTCGAGCGGGCCCGCGCGGAAGGTGCGGACGTCCGCGGCTACTTCGCGTGGTCGCTGCTGGACAACTTCGAGTGGGCCTACGGCTACGAGCAGCGATTCGGCATCATCCGGGTCGACTACGAGACCGGCGCCCGCACGCCGAAGTCGTCGGCGCTGGCGCTCTCCCGGGTCGCGCGTTCAGGGCGGCTCCCGGAAGCCGGTAGCGTGCTGACGTGACCGACATCCGACGAGTGCGCACGTCGGCCCCGACCATCCGCCAGGTGGCAGCCGCCGCCGGGGTGTCGCGGGCCACGGCGTCCCGCGTGATCAACGGCGGGCACCTGGTCAGCCCCCAGACCAAGGCCGCGGTCGAGGCCGCGATCGCCCAGCTCGGGTTCACCCCCAACCCCGTCGCCCGCTCGCTCGCCACCCGACGTACCGGATCGGTCGCCCTCGTGGTGCCCGAGCCGAACACCCGGCTGCTCACCGACCCGTTCTTCGGCAACATCATCAACGGCCTGTCGCTCGCCCTCGAGGAGGGCGACCTGCAGATGGTGCTGCTCATCGCCAGGGACGGCACCGGCACCCGACGCGCCTCGCGGTACCTGACCACCGGGCACGTGGACGGCGCCGTGGTCGCCTCGCACCACCGCGACGACGCGCTGAACGGCGAGCTGGTGGCCTCCGGACTGCCGTCGGTGTTCATCGGCCGGCCGCTGGACGTGGCGCACGCGCACTACGTGGACATCGACAACACGCTGGGGGCGCGGCTCGCCACCGAGCACCTGCTGGGGCTGGGCCGCACCCGGGTCGCGACGATCGCCGGCCCGGCGGACATGACCGCCGGCATCGACCGCCTGCTGGGCTGGCGGGCCGCGCTGGAGTCGGCCGGGCTGCCCACCGACGCGATGGTCCGCGGTGACTTCACCACGCTCGGTGGCGCCGACGCCGCGGAGCGACTGCTCGCCGAGCACCCGGACGTCGACGCGATCTTCTGCGCCTCGGACGTCATGGCGGCGAGCGCGCTGGCCGTGCTGCGCGCGCACGGGCGCCGGGTGCCGCAGGACGTCGCGGTGATGGGGTTCGACGACCTCGAGGTCGCCGAGAGCACGCGGCCGCCGTTGAGCACCGTCGCCCAACCCGTGCGTGAGATGGCGGTCCGCGCCGGGCGGATGCTCATCAACCTCCTGGCGAACCCGGAGAGCGATCCCGAGCCGGTGATGCTCAGCGCGCGGGTGGTGCTGCGCGAGTCGGCCTGAGGCCCGGGCCGCGCCCGGCGCCGTCGCCGCGCTAGCCGCCCACGTGGGTGCCGAGCACCGAACCGATCGCCCACGTCACGCCCATCGCGAGGGCGCCGCCGACCACCAGTCGCAGCACCGCCCGCACCCGGTTGGCGCCGCCGAGCTGTGCGCTGACCGATCCCGTGACCACCAGCGCGATGATGACCGCCACCACGGTGACGACGATCCGCGAGGTCTGCGACGCGGACGCCGGCGCGAGCACCACCGCGAGCAGCGGCAGGAGCGCCCCGACGGTGAACGCGGCGGCCGAGGCCACCGCGGCGTGCCACGGGTTGGTCAGGTCGTTCTCGTCGAGGCCGAACTCGACCTCGAGGTGCGCGCGGATCGCGTCCTTGGCCGTGAGCTCCTTGGCCACGGCCCGGGAGGTCTCCTCCGAGAGCCCCTTGGCGCGATAGGCGTCGGCCAGCTCCTGCAGCTCGCCGTCGGGGTCCTCGTCCAGCTCGGCCCGTTCCTGGGCGATGAGCGCGACCTCGGTGTCCCGGGCGCTGCTCACCGAGACGTACTCCCCCAGCGCCATGCTCACGGCGCCGGCGACCAGACCGGCCACACCGGCCGTGATGATCGCGCCACGACTGGGGGTCGCCGCCACGACGCCCACCACCAGACCTGCGGTCGAGATGATGCCGTCGTTGGCACCGAGCACCCCGGCGCGCAGCCAGTTCAGCCGGGCCTTGAGACCGTTGCCGCCGTTGTGCGGCTCGGCATGGGCCGTGCCCTCCGCGTCCACCTGGCTCATGGGATGACGGTAGGCACCTGGCCCGGTCCGGTCCAGCAAGGCAAGCCTTGCCACCCCGCCGCTTGCTGCGGCCACCCGCCGCCGGACCCGCTGGAGCCGTCCCAGGACCTGCGGGCGACGCTAGGTATCCTGTCTGGTGCTTGTGCCTCCGCGACGTGTTGTGCTGCATGCGGCACAGCACGTCGCCACGGATGACCGACCAAGGGGGAGCATGGACGTCCGAGATCTGAAGAACAACGCCACGGTGCGACGTTGGGCCTGGGCGGTCATCGACTCCGTCATCTGGGTCAGCGCGATCTACGCCGCGACGTGGCTGCGGCTGGACCTCGAGGCCGAGCCCGTGCTGGTGAACTCGACGCTGGTCTTCGCGGTCGGGGCCGTCGCCATCCACCTGGTCACCGGCTGGACGCTCGGGCCCTACCGCCAGGGCCACCAACGCGGCTCTTTCGAGGAGACCGCGTACGTCGCCGTGACCGTCGCTGTTCACCGCTGTCGTCGCTGTTCGGCTGGGCCGTCCTGGCGCCCTCCTACGTCGTCCCCCGCTCCGTCCCGCTCATCGCTGCGGCGCTGACCATGACGGGGGTGTTCGCGGCGAGGTTCCTGTTCCGCAGCTGGCGACTGCTCAGCGACGGCCGCCGCGCGAGCGACAAGCGCGTGGTCGTGTTCGGCGCCGGCGAGGCCGGGCGCCGGCTGCTGCGCAGCATGGCCCGCGACCCCGGCAGCGGCTACCACGCGGTCGCCCTGCTCGACGACGACCAGCGCAAGCAGCGCCTGCGCGTCGAAGGCGTGCAGGTGCGCGGCACCCGCGACGACATCGCGCGGGTCGCCCAGGCCAACGGCGCGACCGCACTGGTGGTCGCGCTCCCGCAGGCCGACTCCACGCTGATCCGCGAGCTCAGCGACCGCGCCGCCGCCGCCGGGCTCGACACCCTGATCCTTCCGCCGCTGCGCGAGATCATCGGCGGCCGCCCCACATCGCGCGACCTGCGCGACGTCAACGTCGAGGACCTGCTCGGGCGCCGGCCCATCACGCTGGACACCACGGCGATCGCCGAGCAGATCGCCGGCCGCGCCGTGCTGGTCACCGGCGCCGGCGGGTCGATCGGCTCCGAGCTGTGCCGGCAGATCGCCCGCTTCGGGCCCGCGAAGCTCTACATGCTCGATCGCGACGAGTCCGGGCTGCTGGCCACCCAGATGAGCATCACCGGCCAGGGCCTGCTCCAGGGCGACGAGGTGGTCCTCGCGGACATCCGCGACGCGCGAGGCGATGCGCGAGGTGTTCGCCGCCCGGCCGGACGTGGTCTTCCACGCGGCCGCGCTCAAGCACCTTCCGCTGCTCGAGGCCTACCCGCTCGAGGCCTGGAAGACCAACGTCCTGGGCACGCTCAACGTGCTGACCGCAGCCGCCGAGGTCGGGGTCGGCGTCGTTCGTCAACGTCTCGACGGACAAGGCCGCCGACCCCACCTGCGTGCTCGGCTACAGCAAGCGCGTCGCCGAGCGACTCACCGCCGACTTCGCCGCACGCCTACCCCGGCCGCTACGTCTCCGTCCGGTTCGGCAACGTCCTGGGCTCGCGCGGATCGGTGGTCCACACGTTCATGGCCCAGATCCAGCGCGGCGGCCCGATCACCGTCACGCACCCCGACGTCAGGCGCTACTTCATGCTCATCCCCGAGGCGTGCCAGCTGGTGCTCGAGGCGGGCGCCATCGGCGCCGACGGCGAGGTGATGGTGCTGGAGATGGGCGAGCAGGTCCGGATCGTCGACGTAGCCAAGACCGCTGATCCGGATGTCCGGACGCCGCGACATCGACATCACCTTCACCGGGCTCCGGCCCGGCGAGAAGCTCTGCGAGGACCTGTTCTCGGGCTACGAGGACCGGCGTCCGCACGGCGCAACAGGCTGATCAACAGCGTCGACGTGCCGGAGCTCGACGCCGAGCTGGTGCGCCGGTTGCCGTTGCCGAGCCACGGCGCGGCACTGGAGTGGATGCGCGCGCGAGAGCGTCTCCGCCGATCAGGCGGGAGCCTGATGACCCGCATCCACCTGTCCAAGGCCGTGGCGACCGAGGTCGAGGAGCAGTACGTGCTCGACGCGCTGCGCTCCGGCTGGGTCGCCCCGCTCGGACCCCAGGTCGACGCCTTCGAGGGGAGATCGCCGCGCGGGTGGGCGTGCGCCACGCCCTTGCCCTGTCGTCCGGGCACGGCCGCACTGCACCTGGCCCTGCTGGGGCTCGGCGCCGGCCCCGGAACGGTCGTCGTGGTGCCGACGATGACGTTCGCGGCCTCCGCCATCGCCGTGCTCTACACGGGCGCCACACCGGTGTTCGTCGACGCCGACGGACAACGGCAACGTCGACCCCGACCTGATGCTCGAGGCGATCGACACCCTCCGGGCAGAGGGCGCGACGGTGGCCGCGGCGATGTCCGTGGACCTGTTCGGCCGCTGCGCGGACTACGACGACCTCCTGCCGGGCCTCGCAGGCCCGCGGGGTCCCCCTGGTCGAGGACGCCGCCGAGGCACTCGGCGCCGCCTACCACGGCCGCCCCGCAGGCTCGTTCGGCGAGGCCTCCGCGCTGTCGTTCAACGGCAACAAGATCATGACGACCTCGGGCGGCGGGATGCTGCTCAGCGACGACGCGGGCCTCCATCGAACGGGCGCGCTACCTGTCGACCCAGGCCCGGCTGCCGGTGGCCCACTACGAGCACGTCGATGTCGGCTACAACTACCGCCTGTCCAACATCCTCGCCGCCCTCGGTCGCGCACAGCTCGACCCGGCTGGACGCCATGATCGCCCGGCGCCGCGAGATCCGCCGGACCTACGCCGCCGCGCTGGCAGGCATCCCTGGCGTGCGGGTGCTCGGCCGCCCGGCCGACGGCCGCGGCGACGACGAGGACAACTGCTGGCTGACGTGCGTCGACATCGACCCCGAGGTCACCGGGGTGACGCCGCAGAGCGATGATCGCCGAGCTCGACCGGCACGACATCGAGGCTCGACGCCTGTGGAAGCCCATGCACCTCCAGCCGGTGTTCGCCACGGCGCGCGCCTTCGTCACCGGAGCTGCGGAGCGGCTCTTCGACCAGGGTGTCACCCTCCCCAGCGGGTCGGCACTCACGGACGAGGAGATCGGGCGGGTGGTGGCGGTCGTCACGACCACGCTCGGCGGTCGTTGATGGGGCCGGGCTCGCCACGCGCGAAGAGGGCCCTCGACCTCACCGTCGCCGTGCCGGCCGCCGTGCTCAGCCTGCCCGTGCAGGCTGCCGTGGCGCTGGCCGTGCGCACCACGCTCGGCAGGCCGGTGCTCTTCCGGCAGACCCGGCCGGGGCGCCACGGCGCCCGTTCGAGCTCGTCAAGTTCCGCACGATGCTCCCGCCCGGTCCCGACCGGGAGGGTGATGTGAGCAGCGACGCCGAACGCATGACCCCCCTGGGCCGTTGGCTCCGGTCGACCAGCCTCGACGAGCTGCCGACGCTGTGGAACGTGATCCGAGGTGACATGAGCCTCGTCGGGCCGCGTCCGCTGCTCATGCAGTACCTCGAGCGCTACACGCCCGAGCAGGCCCGTCGGCACGAGGCGCGTCCCGGGATCACTGGGCTGCCCAGGTCTCCGGCCGCAACGGGCTGAGCTGGGAGGAGAAGTTCCGCCTCGACGTCGAGTACGTGGACCATCACAGCGTCCCGGGCGACCTGCGGATCATCGCGGCGACGCTGCGGTCCGTCTTCGCGCGCGAGGGCATCAGCGCCGACGGTGCCGCGACCGCTCACGAGTTCCGCGGGACCGAGGCGCCGGGAGCCGAGCGGTGAGCCTGCCGCTGTTCATCATCGGGGCCGGCGGCTTCGGCCGGGAGGTCTTCTCGATCGTCGCTGCCGTGCGTGAGGCGGACGGCGGCCTCTTCGAGGACGCCGGTTTCGTCGACGACGGGCCCTCGGCGCGGGACCTGGAACGGGTCGCGGACCTCGGGTCCGCCGTCGTGGCCGATGTGGCCGCCCTCGCACGGCGGACACAGCCGTTCGCCGCCGTCCTGGCCATCGGGTCGAGCGACGCGCGTCGGGCCATCGCGGCACGCCTGGCGCACGCACCGGTCAGCTACCCCGTCCTCGTGCACCCGGATGCCACCGTCGGCCGGGACGTCCACCTCGGTGCCGGCACCGTCGTCGCGCCCGGGGCGCGCCTGAGCACGTGCATCCGCGTGGGTCGACACGTGCACATCGACCAGAACGCCGTGGTCGGCCACGACACGACCGTCGGAGACCTCTCGCGGCTGAACCCCCAGGCGTGCGTGTCCGGAGCCGTGAGCGTCGGCGAGGGGGTCCTGGTCGGAGCGGCGAGCTGCATCCTGCAGGGCCTGCGGGTGGGTGACGGGGCAGTGGTCGGGGCGGGTGCGGTCGTGACACGCGACGTCGCGCCCGGCGCCGTCGTCAAGGGGGTACCGGCCCGATGATCCGCGCCCTCGTCGGCGGGCGGGGACGACGTCCCGCCGACGCCCCACCCCGACGCCCGCGCCTGGTCTACTGCGTCACCGCGCCGTCGGTCGCTGTGTACTTCCTGCGTGGTCAGCTGGCCCACATGGTCGCGGCCGGCTGGGACGTGACGCTCGGCTGCTCGCCCGGGCCCGGCCTCGACGTCGTGCGGCGGCGCGAAGGCGTCGACGTCGTGGAGATCCCCACTCCTCGGGAGATCAGCCCGCTGGCCGACCTGCGCTCCATCGTGCGGTGGATGTCCTTCCTGCGGCGCGTGCGACCGGACGTCATCAACATGAGCACCCCGAAGGGGGGCCTGATCGGCGCACTCGCCGCACGGCTCGTGCGGGTGCCGAAGCGGGTCTACGTGGTCCGCGGGCTCCGCTTCGAGTCCGAGGTCGGGCTGCGCCGCCGGGTCCTGCTCCTGGCCGAGAGACTGACGATCGCCTGTGCGACGGACGTCGTCGCCGTGAGTCCGAGCGTGCGCGAGCAGATGGCTGCCGTGGGCCTGCTCCGAGCCAAGGACGCGGTCGTGATCGGGCACGGAAGCAGCAACGGGGTCGACGCCGCGGGTATCCAGGAGCGTGTGGCGCGCCTGGACAGGGTCACCGAGCGGCAGCGCTGGGGCCTGCGTCCGGATGCCTTCGTGGTGGCCTACATCGGGCGCCTGCGCCGCGACAAGGGGGTACCGGAGCTCGCCGAGGCTATGCGCTCCGACGGGCTGTCCCACGCGTACCTGCTGACAGTGGGCTCGCGCGAGGGCGCCGACGTCGAGGCCGACCTCGCCACCCTCGGTGAGCGGTGGACGCCGGTCGAGTGGCTCGACGACGTCGCCGCTGCCCTGCTGGCCAGCGACGTCGTGTGCCTGCCCACCCACCGGGAAGGCTTTCCCAACGTGGTGCTCGAGGCGGCCTCCGCCGGCCGTGCCGTGGTCACCACCGATGCCACGGGCGCTCGCGACAGCGTGATCGACGGCGTGACCGGACTCGTCGTCCCCGTCGCAGACCCGCGGGACCTCGCTGCGGCACTGACTCGCCTCGCGGTCGACCCGGCCCTGCGCGACAGGCTGGGAGCCCAGGCCCGTGAGCGGGTGCAACGAGACTTCGCCCCCGCCGACGTGTGGCGCGGCCTCGAGGAGGTCTATCGTCGGCCGCCAGGCACGGTGCAGCGTCCGGCCACCCCGTCCACCGGCGCGCAGGACTCGAGGTACGAGACCCGATGAAGCAGCGGATCGGCGTGCTCGTGCGTTCGCGGCCCGTCCGGGTCGTGGCGCTCATGGGGGTCGAGGCCCTGCTCGGCGCGGTCTTCGCGCTGGTCACGGCGCGCGTGCTCGGACCGACCGACCGCGGCGTCGTCGTGCTCATCACGACACTGGGCTCGTTCCTCATGCTCGTGGGGTCGCTGGGCGCGGCGACCGGTGGGCGGATGCTCCTCTCGCAGGGTGCTGCGGACTACGACGCGCGTCGGCACCTGGCGATCTCCCTGCGCCTGTCCGGGTTCCACGCGATGACGATGGTCAGCGTCGGCTGGCTCCTGCTCGTCGTCACGCATGCCTGGCGGGGGTGGGCGGTCGGGGCGGCCTTCGCCGGCTACGGCGTCGCCATGCTGGCCATCTACCTCCTCCGAGAGGCCCTGCACGGCATCGGGCTGCACACCCAGGCCTCGTTCGGGGGCGTGCTGCTCAACGCCGTCCTGGTCGCCGGTCTCCTGATCAGCGCACAGGTCTCGACGATCTCGGTTCCCACGGTGAGCGCGCTGCTCCTGGTGTCCGCGGGCGCTGAGGCCGTCTACCTCGGAGCGCTGCTCGTGCGCGCGCGTGGCCCACGCCTCGCGGTGCATCGCTCGATGAAAGCGCTCCTGGTGCTCAGCACCCCCGCACTGCTGGCCTCCGTGGGTCAGGCCCTGACGATCCGTGGGGACCGCCTGGTGCTCGGCGCCCTGGCCAGCTCGCACGATGTCGGCCTGTACGGCACCGCGGCGACGTTCGCCGAGCTCATGTGGCTCATCCCCATGGGCGTGGGCCAGATCGTGTTCCGCCAGGCCGCGCTGGGCAGGTACGAGCACGTGCGTCGGCTGCGCGCCCTGACGCTCGCCGCGATGGTCGCCCTCGGGGCCGTCGCCGCCCTCATCGCGAAGCCGGCCGTCGCCCTGCTGCTCGGGCCGGAGTACGCGGACTCGGTGCCGCTGATCTGGGTCCTGCTGGTGGCCGCACTCCCGATGGGCATCTACCACCTCAACGCGCCCATCCTCAACGGGTCCGGCGACCTGCGTGGACCCGCGATCGCCTCCGGCCTGTCCGCGGCGCTGCTCTTCCTGGTCTGCTTCCTCACCATCCCGGCGTTGGGCGCCTACGGCGCGGCGATCGGGAGCTTCGCCGCGTACAGCCTCATGGCAGCGGTCACCGCGACTCGCGGCAGGCGCTACCAGCAGGTGAAGGTGCCGTGAGCCCCGAACCCGAGACGGCCGCTCCCGCCACGGACCTCACCGTCGTCCTCCCCTACGGACCCGCCGGTGGCAGCAGCCGCGTGCGGGTGCTCGACTGGCTGGACGAGCTGGGCATCGCGGCCCATGTCCTGGACTACGGCGGCTTGCCGAACAACCGCCCGGGGACCCTGGTGCGCCACCCCGTGTCAACGTTGCGAGGCGAGGCACGCGCACGGTTCGCGGTTCCCGCAGGGCGCCCGGTGCTGCTGTCCCGCGAGGCGACGCCGTTCAGTGCCGGCGGCGTCGAGGCCCGGATCCTGCGCCGGGCAGCTCACGGTGTCTACGACTTCGACGACGCCCTGTTCAACGACACCGGCACCGGGCTGCGGCGCCTGCTCGCCAAGGACCGCAAGTGCGAGGCAGCGGTCCGCGCCGCGGACCGGGTGATCGCGGGCAACGACTACCTCGCCGACTGGGCCGTGCGGCACAACCCCGACGTGACGGTGATCCCGTCGTGCGTCCGTCCGGCCGACTACGTCCAGAAGACCGTCTGGGACCTGGCCGACCCTCCCCGGCTGGTCTGGATGGGCTCGCCCTCAACCGAGCAGTACCTGCACACCATCGCCGAACCCTTGCTCCGGGTGCACGAGACCCACGGGGCGCGGCTGACCGTGATCAGCGGGCCGGACGGCCCGTCCTTCGGGGAGCTCGACCGGATGGTCGACCGCGTCCGTTGGTCGGCGGACACGTTCGCAGCACACCTCGCGACCGCCGACCTCGGCATCAGCCCGTTGACCGACACCCCGTACGCGCGCGGCAAGAGCGCCTACAAGCTCCTGCAGTACGCCGCCACGGCACTGCCCGTCGTAGGATCGCCCGTCGGCGCCAACGCGCTCGCCCTCCAGCGTTTCGCGGGTCTCGCGCCCTGCAACGGAGCAAAGAATGGACCGACGGATCGCCGACGCTCATCGACGAGACCTCTGCACAACGGCGTGACCGCGGGATCGGCTAGGATCGTCGAGCAGCACTACTCGATCACGTCGTGGGCCGAGACGTGGCGAGACGCTGTTCTTCCAGAACAAGAATGGCGGGCTCCCGCGCCGTGAGATGGCCGCAGGCCGACACGCCTCGTCGCCCTGATCGCTGAATTCCTGAACAATTCGGCAGCCCGAACCACGAGAGCGGTGATCCGTGCCCTGCTCCCGCCTGACCCTCGACAGAGCCCTTCGAATCTGGGCGCTCGTCGCGTGCGGGTACGTCTTCGCTGATGCCGGGGTATCGCACAACGCGGTCCTCATCCCGTGGTCGCGAGCCTCGGCGCCATCGCTGGGCAATGGTTGTGCTAGATCGGCCTTCCGTGCACCTGCTCATTGCTCCGACCGGCCATTCTGTGGCTTGCGCCGTCTTCTTGTCGGCTCGATCACCGCCGCGCTCTTTGATGCCACGGCTGGCTCCGAGTCATGGTCTTGACGCTCGGCATCCCTGATTCCTCGACGCCGCTGACGGAGCGCAATTCCACGCCGGTACCCATCCGGCCCGCGAGACTGCGCGTCGGTGCGGGCGTCTCTATCGCGCTCTCCACGATCATCGTCAGCCAGGCCGTCGTGGCAATGGGGGGCCGACCGCACTTTCCTGAAGCTGCCCGCTGCCTCGTCCTCCACCTGATCGGACTCCGCTACGTCGTCTCGACCCAACGGGCCCGCTCCGCCTGACCCGGGGTGATCCGCCCCGCCCGTCCTGTGGTGGGGCGCGATGTGGATCGCGTCACTCTTCGCCGGCCCGGACGACCCTGACCGCCCGTACCCGTCCGAGCCGTCGCCGCAGCGTTGTCCATCGCCGCCGCAGTCCTCTCGCTGCGCCGCGGCATCATCCTGGCACTCGCTCGCGGCATCCCGCCCCACGCGGCGTGCCTTGTACTGCCCTGTACGCACGGAACAGCGGCGAGCGGACGGTCAGGCTCACGCTCGCCCGTGCGGGCACCGTCGCCGCGGTCTTCGTCGGTGCCGTCGCCATCGTGCTGGTCATCCAGCTGAATGAATCACTCACCGCGAGCCTGGGCTCGGTCAGCGCGTCGACGACTGAGCCGAGCACCGGGGCTGACGCCTCAGCACCACCTGCTGGTGACGGCGCAGGCGTCCACATGTTCCCCGACGACGCGACCCCACCTCCGGGGCTCGATGACAAGGCGATGTCCGACACGATCCGCCGGCTCGAGATCCAGGCGCTGCTGCTGGACGAGAACGTCGAGAAGCACTGGTCGCGGCCGCGCCTCGGTCCACCGCGGCGCTGACCCCAGAGCCGAGTTCGAGGCGTGTCCCTGCAGGTCCGTCAGCAACTCCCGCTCTTGACCGGACAGGTGCCGTGGGCGCCGGCCTCCTGGTGGCCGTGGTGGCGACCGGCGCACGGCACTCCGGCGCGCCATGCGACACGCAGGCGACCTGAACGCGGTGCTCTTCGTCGCGTCGGCCGGCGCCGTCGCGCTCCTGGCGGCCAATGCGACCAACCCGAACACCTAGGCACTCGGCCACGTCTGGCCGCTCTTCCTGCCGTTCATGATCGCCCAGGTCGCTCTCGCTCGACCGAGCCTCGTGCGCGTCGCCGAGCAGGCCGCCCAGTGCGGCCCTGGGCTCGTAGGCGGCTCGACGAACGAGGTGAACTGATGCCGTGGGACGTGCTCGTGACCGGCGGGAGCAGTCGCGTCGCTGTCCAGGAACCGCGCACCCGTCGCTCTCTGCCGGCCGTCCGATGAGCGCCGGACCCGAACGACGACACAGCCCTGGCCATCGTCGTCATACTCCTGAGACGATCAACGTTCAGGGGGGAGAACAGCCTGAGCGGAAACGTCCGTCTTTCTGCCCCGGAGCAGTAAGGCGGAGGCCGTGCTTGGCATATGGGCCACCCGTAGCCTGCGGCGCGCCCCCCTCGGGTCAGTCTCGCACAACCGGGTCCTCATCCCGGTAGTAACTAGTATTGGCGCGGTATCGGTTTACTGGTTCGTCACATCGCGGCCGAGGATCCACCGGAGACTCCTCCTCCCGGCCCTCCTCTGGCTGGCCGGCACTCATCGCCTTCGGTTCGATGATCCCCGATGAATTTATCGAGCGGAGCATGGTTGGCTGCGCGTGTATGGTATTCATGCTCGGAATTCCAGCATTTATGACATTCCTCTACCTCCGTGTTTCGTCGCACGTTCATACGCCCAGTCGTCTACCTGGGTGCTCACCCTCACGATCTTCTCATCCTCGGTCCTGATCACTCAGGGTTTTCTATGGGTCACCTGCAGTTCTTGCGACTACCAGACGCCTTCTACAGTTACGTCTGGACTCCAATACGCGGTCGATCCCTCGGGGCCGATGGAGGCTGAACTGAACGCTGCTGCCTCCTCTGCTCTGGTGGTGGGGGGCGATGTGGATCGCCCGCCCTATTCGCCTGCCACGCGGCGACGCCTATCTCCCGCCCACCTCGGTCAGGCCTGCCGGTGGCGGCGAACGCTGTCCATCGCCGCGGGCGGTCCTGTCGCTTCGCCGGGCTATCATCGTGTCACTCATTGTGACGCCGATCATCTGCCTACTCGTCGCGATCATCCTATTCTCCCGGCTTCACGGGCGGGGGCCGCTGGCAGTGAGACGCGCCAACGTGGCCGCCGTATTCGCAGTGTTTGTTGCGGCCGCAGCGATTGTGATGGTCGTGCAGCCGAAGTCGTACGAGGTGCTTGGCGCGAGCGTACGGTCGATCGTCGCCGTCGCGACGAACCACAGTGTCGTGATCGGCGGTGCGCCGACCAGCCCCACCCAGGCTTCGAGCAGTGCCGGGCCACCCACGACTTCGGGTCCGAGCAGCGACGGTACCAATCTCGGTGTGAAGGGCAGCTACGACACCATTCGTCAGAATGAAGCGCGCATCCTTCTCGGCGCCAAGAATGTACGCGAGGTTCTCGTTGGGCGGGGAATCGGCGCGGCAGTCGATCGCGGGTCCTACTCCAGGGCTGGCCTCGGGGGAGCGCCCTTGGCAATCGGACCTGCCCTACCTCCTGCTGTACTACTGGACCGGATGCTTGGGTGTCGCACTGGCGCTCTCCGTGGCCGTCACCGGGCTACTGGGCTTCTCGACGCGGCTCAGCGAGCCGGTGAGTTGAGCGGGTCTCCTTGTTCCTACTGTCGGCGCCGCAGCACTGGTGATCGCCAATGCGTCAAACCCCTACATGCAAGCGCTCGGCCATGTATGGCCGCTCTTCCTGCCCTTCATGATCGCGAATGTCATACTCGTCAGTGAGCCGACACCGGTAGGCCGACACCAGGTGCCACAACTACCAGAGCCCCCGGGAACCCAGCCTCGGCGGACGCGAGACGCCGCAATACCCGTGGTGTCCTTGAACCCGGGACATACCTAGAAGACTGCTGAACAATGCCGTGTCGGCGGGTGGTCGTGGGGGGCGTCTTGGGACGATGGTGGTGTGCAAGGGCGTAGCGATCCTCAGCGTGAGTTGTTCGATGTCGAGTCGGTGGCCGGGCACCTGTTGCCCCGCGGCGGGGTGTTCGAGTTCTTGGCCGCGCACCGCGAGGACGTCTTCCCCGATGCGATGTTCACGGACCTGTTCCCTTCGGGTCGGGGCCGGCCCAGCGTCCCGGCCTCGGTCGTGGCCACGGTGCTGGTCCTGCAGGCGTTGCACGGTCTCTCGGACCGGGAGGCCGCGGACGCGGTGACGTTCGATCTGCGGTGGAAGGCGGCGTGCGGGTTGGCGGTGAGCGCCCCGGCGTTCCATCCCACGACGTTGACGTACTGGCGGGCCCGGTTGGCTCGTTCGGCGCGCCCGAACCGGGTGTTCGAGGCCGTCCGGGAGGTCGTGGCGGCCACCGGGGTTCTGGCTGGCAAGCATCGGCGGGCGCTGGACTCCACCGTCCTGGATGACGCCGTGGCCACGCAGGACACCGTGACGCAGCTGGTCGCCGCCGTGCGTCGGGTCGCCCGGACCCTTCCCGGCGGGCACGAACTGGTGACCGGCGCGGCGACGCGTAGCGGTCATGACTATCTGCGCCCGGGCAAACCCACGATCGCCTGGGACGACCAGGAAGCACGCACCCAGCTGATCGACGCCCTCGTGCGTGACGCCCGCGCGGTCCTGGCGGCGGTCGCTGCCGGGCAGGACGCCGGGCAGGTCGAGCTCGACGACGCCGGGCAGGACGCAGTCGCCCTGCTGGCCCTGGTCGCCGGTCAGGACGTAGAGCTGGTGGGTGATCCAAGCGACCCGGACGGGCCAGGGGTGTGGCGTGTCGCGCAGCGGGTGGCACCAGACCGGGTGATCTCCACGGTCGACCCCGACGCCCGTCATGCGCACAAGACGACCTCGCGGCGTCAGGACTGGATCACCCTGGGTTCCTTGGAGGCTCCTCACCTTGGAAAGGAGGATGGAGTCATGCCAACGAAGAAGATCCCGGGGAAGCCGTCGACGAGGCGGTACACCCCCAAGGAGAAGGAACAGGCCGTTCGCCTGGTCCGGCAGTTGCGGGCCGAGCTCGGCACCGATCATGGGACGATCCAGCGTGTCGCGGGCCAGCTCGGCTACGGCGTCGAGTCGGTCCGGGCGTGGGTACGTCAGGACGACATCGACGTGGGCCCGACCGCGTGACGTAAGGACCGAGGACGAAGCGGATCAAGGAGCTCGAGCAGGAGAACCGCGAGTTGCGCCGGGCGAACGATCTCTGAAGTAGGCGTCGGCTTTTTTCGCGGCGGAGCTCGACCGCCCATGGAGGTGATGGTCGACTTCATCGACGAGCCACCGGGAAGAGTTCGGGGTCGAGCCGATCTGCGCAGCGCTGCAGTTCGCCCCGAGCACTACTACGCGCGAAGGCCGACGAGCCGCCCGCGGCGCGGGCGGTCCGGGACGCGGTGATGATGCAGGTCCTGATCGTGCTGTGGGTGGCGAACCGCAAGGTCTACGGGGCCCACAAGCTCTGGAAAGCCGCACGTCGCGCCGGACACGACGTCGGCCGTGACCAGGTCGCCCGGCTGATGCGCCAGCTGGGCATCCGGGGTGTCAGCCGGCGCCGCAAGAAGGTGTTCACCACCCGCGCCGACCGGACGCGATACGGGCGCCGGATCTCGTCGACCGGAACTTCACGGCGACCGCCCGAACGCGCTGTGGGTGACCGACCTGACCTACGTCCCGACCCGATCCGGGATGGCCTACGTGTGCTTCATCATCGACGCCTTCTCGCCGGCGGATCGTCGGGTGGCGGGTCGCGTCCCACATGCGACCGAGATGGTCCTCGACGCGCTGGAGATGGCACGGACGTCCCGCGGCGACCGACGGCTGGTCGGGCTCGTGACGCACTCGGATGCCGGGTCGCAATTCACGTCGGTGCGCTTCACCGAGCGTCTTGAGGAGATCGGCGCCCGACCTCGATCGGGACCGTCGCCGACTCCTACGACAACGCCCTGGCCGAGACCATCAACGGCCTCTACAAGACCGACTGCGTCTACGGACCCGACGCCCCCGGCTGGGACGACGTCGACCAACTCGAGCTCGCCACCCTCTCGCTGGGTCCACTGGTTCAACGAGGACCGGCTCCACGGCTACTGCGGCGACGTCCCGCCAGCCGAGTTCGAAGCAGCGTTCTACGCTGCCCAACGCCGCCCCGCCGGGGTTGGAAACCAATAGCCCGAGCCTCCATCAAACCCAGGGCGGTTCACAGGTTCGGGCGAAGGTGTGCAAGGTGGCGCCTGCAGCGCACGGGTTGGTGGCGGGCTGGGGAGCGGCGCGAGTCGGTCGCGGGCGACGTTGTCGGCGGCGTAGCGGACCAGGCCGGTGTTGTTCATGCCGAGCGCGGCCGCGGCGAGCTTGGGGTCGAGGTCGTTGACGAGCTCGGTCAGCCGGGTCTGGCGGCAGGTCGCGGGGGTCGTGCCGGCGCGGGCGAGCAGCCGGGTGAGGTAGCTGGAGTGGGCGGCGGTGTCTCGGCCGCTGGTGACCCGGGTGACGATGACGTGCGGGTTGAGGGTGTGGGCGCCTTCCCGTGCGGTCAGGCACGCGTTGCAGCGCCGTCCAGGTGGCCGGGTCGAGCGGGGTCGGGAACGGCCGCCCGCCCAGGGCCACCGTTCGTCGGGTGGTGTCGATGTCGGCGACGGTCAGGGAGCGGATCTCGGCGTTGGACGCCGCGTGCAGCAGCGCGAGCAGGCCGACGAGCCGCTCGTGGGCGGGGGTGGTGTCGCGGGTCCAGCGGGCGAACAGGGCCCGTTGGGCGGCGGTCTCCAGCACGATCCCGGTGAACGCCGGTTGAGCGCCGAGGGACAGCCCCCGGGTGGGGTCGGTCAGGACGAGCTTGCGGCTCTTGGCCCAGGCGAAGAACCGCCGCAGCACGTAGGTCCGCTGGTGGCGGCGGCCGGGGTGCGGGCGAGGAAGTACTCCAGGTCCGCGGTGGTGACCTCGGCCCAGCCGGTGACCTCACGGCGTGTGTGCAGGTGCGCGGCGAGGTCACGCAGGATGCGCAGCCGGGTCTCAGGGTGATGTCGCTGAGGGTGCGCCGGCCGGTGCGGCGGCGGCGGTCCTGCTCGCCCATCTGGGTGTCGTTGAACTCGGCGACGGCCTTCATGCAGCGGAGCGGCGATGGCTGCGAGGTAGCCCTCGCGGCGGGCCGCCGCTGCTGGCGTGGTCGTCGGGCAGCGCCAGCCCTGAACGGTGAAGAACGCGGTCAGACATGCGCGGGTCGTGCTCGTCAGCGTGGCGGGGAGCCTGCAGCAGCTGGTGCGGCGTCCTGCTCGGGTCGCTGATCAGCAGCCGGCCGGCTTCCCGCAGGACCGCGACCGTCCCGCCGGGGTGGCAGCGGGCGGCGGTGTACTCGACCAGCGGGTCCCACCAGCCGGCGCCGGCGCCATCCGGCCGGCCAGCGAAGCGGCGTAGCGGAACGGACGGTCCGGGTCGGCCAGCGCGCACCGGTTGCACAGGCCGTGCCCGACGTTGCGCCGCTGCTGGCCACAGCGCCGCAGCGTTCGTCTTGGGCGGCTTGGGTGGGGCTGCGGCGCGGAACACCCCGCGCAGCGGCCGTCGGTCGCCCAGGTGCCGCAGTTGACCGCAGCCGATGCAGGGCCGTTTGAGCGCGCGCGCTCGGCGCGGCGGTGGCAGCGTTGGCACGCGGCGTCCGGTCGCGGAACTTCACCGGCGCCGGGCAGTCCACGCAGGTGCGGTAGCCGTCACAGCGGCGGCATCGACCGGCCGCGGCCGCCTTCGGTTCGCTGCTTGCGCCGGACGGGCTCGCGGCCGCAGTCACCGGGGTGGTGTCGACCTCGATCAGGTCGTTGGGTGTGCAGTCCAGCGCGGTGCACAGCGCGGCCAGGGTGTCGAGCTTGACCTGGCTGGGCTGCTTGGTGAACAGCGCCGACACCGACGCCGCCGACAGGTGCAGCCCGGCCGCTCGGCCAGCAGCCGCCGCAGCTGCGCCCCGGTCCAGACCTCCCGCTGCGCCGCGGCCATCCGCAGCCGCCACCTAATCTGCATCCTGGTCTCCTTCCAGGCCGGCCAGCGCGCCCGACACGGCCCGGCGGTAGGCGTCCTCGATGAACGTGGCCGACGGTGTCACGTACCGCATCGTCGTCCCGACGTGCCAGTGCCCGAGCATCTGCTGGATCGCGACCAGATCGACACCACGCTCATAGTTGCGGGTCGCGCAGGCGTGGCGCAGCGTGTGGGGGCTGAACCGGACCAGCTCCGCGTCCCGGCCCGTCCTGGCCGCGGGCCTCCCGTTCGAGGTCGAGGAGATAGGCCAACCGGTTACGGATCGTGCCCCGGTGGATCCGCCCGCCGCCCTCGTCGCAGAACAGCGCCGGTCCCTCGCCCAGCCGTGGGGCGATCTCCTGATGTACCAGCCGCAGGATCAGGTCGAGCCCGTCGAGCATCGGCACCCACCGCGGCCGCGGGCCCGAGGTCTTGGCTCCCTTGCCGAAACGCACGTGGATCTTCCCGAACGGGCCGCGGCCGAAGTGCACGTCGGCCCGGTCCAGCGACGCGGCTCTCCTCCGCGCGCAGCCCGGCCAGGTACAGCGTGCGGAACATCGCGTAGTCCCGGCCTGCCGGCCGCGTACTTGCGGGCCCTGGCGACCCGTTCCTTGAGGAAGTCGAAGAACTCCTCCATCCGCTCCGGGCTTGGCGGCGCGGTCGCCGACGGCGAGCTGGAGTCGACATGCCGCGCGGCGTTGAACCCGTCGACCGGGTCCACCATCCGCACCCCGAACGCCGCCTCGATCTCGCCGGCCTTCCGCGCGGACAAGAACGCGTGGAACCCCTTGAACGTCTGGACATACCCGCGCCGCGTCGCCGCCGACAGTCCCTGCTCCGACCAGTCCGGCCACCACCCGGTCCACGTCCTCGCCGGGTGACCTCCCACGCCGGACGCCCGCACGCGGACGAGGAACCGGTCCAGCACCCCGGCGCCGTTGTCCATCGTCGTCTGGGCGAACCCACGCGCCGACCTGCGACGCCTCGAACGCCCGCAGGCACGCGTCCTGGAAGACCACCGGATCCACCGGCTGCCCGACGCCGGGACGCCGGCGGCGCCACCACGAAGCAGACGGAGACCGTCAGCTGACCACGCCCGCCTTCTTCCCAGCCCGATCGATTTGTAGGCGCTACCTTACAGCCCCAGGCTCAGACCTTGAAGGGTCGCGACACGGCGCAGAGAACACACATCCTGGCCGCTCACAGCGCGTCCGCTGATCGAGAACCTGTGCACAATGCCAGTTGAGTGCGCGGTGATCAGGGTGGCTCGAGATCGAGGACCAGCGGCGCGCCCGCGTTGTCTCTGGTCGGGGCGCCGGTGGGCCCAGCCAGACCCGACCCGTTCCCGGGCGGTCGCGCGGGCGCGCTGATCGCCGGCAGCGCCGGTCGGAATCCGGGGCCGAGAGCCGCGATCGGGCGCGACACCGTCGGATCCGAGGCCACCGGCCCGAACACGCCGGGTTCGGCGCGCAACACCGCGATGTCGGCCCAAGCAGTCCCCGCCCACCGCCAGAGTCACCGCCAGGTCCAACCAGCACCTTCGCCGGGTCGTGCACCGACCGTCGGCGCCCGCCATAGGCGCGAGCGCGACACGACAGCGCACCGTCGAGGCCGACGGCGCGCGCGGTCTCGGTCAGCAGCAACCCGCCGGCCTCGACGACCACCACCCGGCCGCTCTGTCGACGGCCGGGCGGGGGTAGAACCCGTTACGCTGCTTCACCTGAAAGGTGCTCCTTGATCTGCGAGGTTTGACCCTAAGCAATCGACATCATCGCCGGTCAGGGGCACCTTTCACGTCACCGGCACGCCACCCACCGGCCGCCAACGTGAAAGGGCGAGGTTAGCCAGACCTGTTCTCAGCAGGTTGCGGGGTGGCGAGCCGCACCTGGCGTGCCCGCCGCGAGGTTGCGGCGTTCGTGCTGCTTGTCCCCGTGGACGCCCCGCAGGCGAACACCTAGGCGCGCCCATCGACCGCTGAGTGCGGGAGCGCACGACGCGGAGCGGCCATGCCACCCGGCGCGGTCGCCTATGGGCTGTGACCGTGGTACGCGCCCGAGAGGACGAGCACGGCCAGCAAGGTGTGGTGGACCAGGACGACGACCGCCGCGACGCCTCGCAGGCCGTCGAGCGACCGCAGGCGGCCGGGCCCACGCGCTCGATGGCCGGCGTCCGGCGCCCGCGCGGTGCTCGCTTCGCCCTCCACCGGCGCGAACCGCGTTCGCTAGAGGCGGTGGACGGTGTCGCTGGTGCCGAGGGCGCCGCGGGTGTCCAGGAGCGCGCGGCTCTCGGTGCCGAGACGGGCCAGATCGTAGGCACGGTGTGCCTGCAGCAGGATGACGAGGTCGGCGTCGGCCGCCGCGGCATACACGTCGCCCACGCAGTCCAGGCGGACGGATGGGTCGCCCTGGTGACGGTTCCACGTCGGAACGAACGGGTCGTGGTACGACATGTCCGCACCCCAGCCGCAGCCGCTCGGCCAGGGGGTCGGCGGGGCTCTCGCTGCAGTCCGAGATGTTGGGCCTGTACGTGACGCCCGAGCAGCAGCATCCTTGCTCCGTTGATCGCGATCCTGCGCTCGTTCAGCGCCTCCTGCACGGTCTGCAACGTAGGGCGGAGCGGCAGGTTGATCTCCTCGGCGAGCTCGACCATGCGGAACGCGTATCCCAGCTTGGCCTTGACCCGCTGGGTCAGGTAGGACGGGTCCACTGGGATGCAATGGCCACCGACCCCCGGCCCCGGGCCGGAACGCCATGTAGCCGAACGGCTTGGTCGCGGCACAGTCGATCGCGTCCCACAGGTCGATCCCGAGCTCGTGCGCAGAACCGCACCATCTCGTTGACCAGCGCGATGTTGACGTGGCGGAAGGTGTTCTCGATCAGCTTGGCCATCTCGGCCTCCTTGGCGCCCCCGGCCTCGACCACCGTGTCGATGAACTGGCAGTAGAAGCGCCGCGCCGCCGCGTGCACTCCGGGGTCAGCCCACCGACGACCTTCGGGGTGTTCTGCACGCCGTAGGTCGGGTTGCCCGGGTCGATGCGCTCGGGCGAGAAGGCGATGTAGACGTCCTCGCCGAGCCGTCAGCGTCGAGCCGCAGGACGAGCGGCGCGAAGACCTCCTCGGTCGTCCCCGGGTATGTCGTCGACTCCAGCACCACAGCGTGTCCGGGCGGACGTGCTCACCGATCGTCGCGCGGCCGCCCTCTACCGGCACCGAGGTCCGGGCCGCCGTCGGCCGCAAGCGGCGTCGGGACGCACACGATCACGACGTCGCGCCTCGGCGATGCACGCCGGGTCCGTGTCGCGCGATAGCCCGCGGAGACCCGCTCGCAGCTCGTCGTCGGTGACGTCGTCGATGTGGGACACGCCCGGCCTTCAGGCCGTCGACGACCGCGGCGTTGGTGTCCAGCCCGACCACCTCGATACCCGGTCGCCGCGCGCGCAGTGCCATCGGCAGGCCGACGTACCCCTGCCCGACACCACCAGCCGGTCATGACTCTCCTTGAACCATGTCGAGGTTTCGCGAGCCCCTGCGCCAGCGCCACCGGTGCGATGTCGGGAACAGAGCGACGCAGGACGGTGTTGTCCGCCTGGGAGTGCTTGACGTCGCCGGGCCGAGGCTCGCGGTGGCGACGTCGGCCGCCCTGCCGGAGACCCGCTCGACGTCGTCGACCAGCTCGAGGAGGGTGGTGTTGGTCCCGAAGGCGAGATTGACCGGCTCCGGATGGCTGACGCCGACGCTCGGCCGCGTCCAGGAGCACACGGCACACGGTCCCGACGAAGGTGAAGTCGCGAGAGTGGCGGCCGTCGCCGTTGACCGGCAGCGGCCGCCGCGCAGTAGGGCGTCGATGAACGATCGGGATCACCGCGGCGTACGCGTGCCCGGCCCGCTGCCGCGGCCCGTAGACGTTGAAGAAGCGGAAGGCGACCGTCCGCATGCCGAAGGACTGCTGGTGGGCCAGGGCGTACTGCTCGGTCGCCAGCTTCGAGACGGCGTACGGGCTCATCGGGCGCACCCACTCCCGCTCGCTCTTGGGCAACGCGGGGTTCAGGCCGTAGACCGAGGACGAGGACGCGACGACGACGTGGCCGACCCCCGCCGACGCGCCGCCTCGAGCACCCTGAGCGTGCCCGTGGCGTTGGCGGCGTGCGTCGCGAACGGGTCCTCGATGCTGCGGGGCACGCTGCCGAGCGCGGCGAGGTGAACGACCGAGTCCGCCCCAGCGACGGCCTGCGCACGGCTCCGCATCGAGGATCGAGCCATCGACGAACTCACGTCGAGCCCGTCGAGGTTCTCGCGGTACCCGGTCGACAGGTCGTCGAGCACCCTGACCTCGAGGCCGTCCGCGAGTGCAGTCCTGGCGAGGTTCGATCCGATGAATCCGGCCCCGCCCGTGATGAGCAGGCGCATGCCACAACTCCCGGTCCGAGTATTGCGCTTCAGGTCGACGGCGCCTCGGGGATGCTACTGCACCGAGGAGACCGCACCGCACGACGCCCGGCCCGGGCCCCGTCACGGAGGCGGGGTTACGCGCCGTCACCGACGAACGTCGATCACCACACCGTCGTCACAGGATCGCCAGGGTCACCGCTCATCCCCCCGCCTATACTCGCCACGCCGCTCGCGTAGCCGGCAGGATCACGAAGGAGCAGGATGCCCGACCCCCGCCGCAGGAGTCCCTCCGACGGGGCGCCAGGCGCGCGTCACACGACGCACCGCCTCCGGCCGCAATCTCGACGATCCGTCATCGGCCTAACGCTGCTCGTGATCATGGTGGTCGCGGTCGGTTGGGTCGGGACTCGCGCACTGCTGGCCACGGCGCAGCTGGCGCAGGCGCAGGCGCTGGTGTCGAGGCTCAAGACGGATGCCGCCGAGGGGCACTACTCCGGGATCCCCACCGCGTTCACCGACATCCAGCACCACACGTCCGGCGCCCGGCGCCTCACCCAGGACCCGTTGTGGAGCGCCGCCGAGCACGTGCCCGTCGTCGGGCCCAACCTGCGGGCCCTGCGCGAGCTGACGGGCGTGGTCGACGATGCGATGACCGCTGCTGAGCCGCTCGCCGCACTGGGGGAGCAGCTCACACCCGAGGCGCTCGCACCGAAGGATGGCGCCATCCCGCTCGAGCCGTTCCACACGGCGGCGACCGCGGTGCCCGAGGTCGCCAAGCAGTTCACAGCGATCAGCGCGCGGCTCAAGCAGGTCTCGACCGCAGGCACGGTGAGCCAGGTGAGCGAGGCCAAGGCCACCCTGGTCGCCGTGGTCGACGCCGCCGCCTCGGCGCTGACCAAGGCCACGCCGATGGTCCAGGAGCTCCCCACGATGCTCGGTGCCGACGGCCCGCGCACGTACGTCGTGATGTTCCTCAACAGCGCAGAGGTGCGCGCGCTCGGCGGCACGGCACTGTCGTTCGCGGAGATCAGCGTCGACCACGGCAAGATCGAGTTCAAGCGCACCGTGCCGGCGGGCGGTGGCAACTTCCCGGTCCACAAGGAGCCGGTGATCCCGCTGCCCGACGACGTCGCAGCGCTCTACCCCGGCACCCTCGGCTACTTCATCGCGAACGCCACGATCCGGCCCGATGCCGTGACCGCGGCCCGGATCGTCGAGGCGGACTGGCTCGCCTCGCAGAACACGAAGGTGGACGGCGTCATCTCGATGGACAGCGGCGCCCTGAGCCTGCTGCTCAAGGCGGTGGGCCCGGTGACCATCAGCAGCGGCGACGTGGTCTCCGCTGACAACGTGCAGAAGCTGCTCCTCAACGAGGTCTACCAGCGGTACAACTCCGGTGACTACACGAAGGACAACGCCGCGCAGAACGTCGTCTACGCCGACACGGTCTCCGCGACCTTCGCCAAGCTGACCTCGGGAGACTTCGACCCGCTCTCGCTGATCTCGTCGATGCTCGACGCCGCCGACGAGCGCCGGCTGAGCGTGTGGTTCCCGAATGCGACGGAGCAGTCGGCCATCGCGGACACACCGTTCGCGGCACGGGGTCTGCCGGAGTCCACCGCGACCGACGACGTCGTGGGGGTGTACCTCAAGAACCAGTCATGGTCGAAGCTCGACTACTACCTCAAGCCCGCCGTGAGCACCGCCTCCGCGGTCTGCACGGCGGACGGCCGCGAGGTCCACCGGGTCACGCTCACGCTGACCAACACGCTGCGCCCGCAGGACGTGGCCGGCCTCAGCCTGTCGATCGTGGGCGGGTACAAGCTCCTCGGCCTGGACCGCGGCGAGCAGCAGTACGTCGTGTACTTCTACCTGCCGAAGGGCGCGACCCTGCTCTCGGCGAGCTCCGGCGACACCCAGCTGGATCTCGCCGTCGACCACGACACCGGCCACGACGTGAAGCTGGTGTGGGCGCGCATCCCGGCAGGGGCGACCGTGACGGTGAGCGCCGACATCCTCATGGGCCGCCCCGGCGACAAGCCGGTGATCACGGATGTCACACCGACCATCCAGCCCCTGATCCGCAGTTCGGCGCCCCTGGACTGCAGCGCCGTCCCACTGCCCTGACCCGACGTCCGGGCGCAGGGGACCTTCACGCCCCGCCGAGCAGGTCGGTGAAGTCGGAGACGTCGAACGGGTCGGGCGGCCTGCGGCCGGGTCGACCGGCGATCAGCTCCGCCAGCTCGTCCGCCGCCCGGTCCACGCGCCGCGCGAGCGACGCGGCGCCTTCCCCGGTCCCGCCGAAGTCCTCGGTGGCCGCGAACACCGCGGTCGGGGCCACGACGGCGCGCACGTGGCCCGAGCAGCGGGCGCAGGGTGTGGTCCAGCGCCAGCGCGTGCCGCGCCGTGCCGCCGGTGCCGCCCATCAGCACCGGGACCCCGGCCAGGGCGCCCTCCGGGCAGCAGGTCGACCAGGTCCTTGACCATGCCGGTGTAGGCAGCCGGAGTAGATCGGCGTGACCAGCACCACGGCGTCGGCCGCCGACGACCCGGCGAGCAGCGCGTCCAGCGCCGGGCGTCGGCGTGCCGGTGAGCAGCATCGACGGTGAGGTCTCGCGCGTGCTCGCGCAGCTCGACCGTCCGGACGCCCGGCGCCAGGCCGCGCTCCCGCAGCCCGTCCGACCACGGTTCCCGCAGCCGGTCGGCCAGCAGACGCGTCGAGGACGGCTGGCGCAGCCCGGCCGAGACCACCAGCAGCCGCCGCGCGGGCTCGGCGCGGTCATCGGGCCACCGGCTCGGGGCTGGCGCCCGTGACGTCGTCCGCCGCAGCGTGCACCGTGGCGTCCCGCGCGCCGCCGGCCGCCGCGACCAGCGAGGCGTGGGTGGGCGCGTCCGGGACGTGCGCGGGGCGCCCGACGGCGAGCTCGCGGCGCAGGACCGGCACGATCTCCTCCCCGAGGATGGCGATCTGCTCGAGCACCACGTCCAGCGGCAGGCCCGCGTGGTCCATGAGGAACAGCTGGCGCTGGTAGTCACCGACGTGGTCGCGCATGGCCGCATAGCGGTCGATGACCTGCTGCGGGCTGCCCACCGTCAGCGGCGTGGTCGCCATGAACTCCTCCAGCGACGGCCCGTGCCCGTACACCGGCGCGACGTCGAAGTACGGGCGGAACTCGGCGATCGCGTCCTGCGAGCGCGGCCGGACGAACACCTGACCGCCCAGGCCCACGATCGCGGTGTCCGCCGGGCCGTGACCGTGGTGCTCCCAGCGTCGCCGGTACAGGTCGACCATCGCCGCGGTGTGCTCGGTGGGCCAGAAGATGTTGTTGTGGAAGAACCCGTCGCCGTAGTACGCGGCCTGCTCGGCGATCTGCGGGGTGCGGATCGATCCGTGCCAGACGAACGGCGGCACGCCGTCCAGCGGTCGCGGGGTCGAGGTGAAGGACTGCAGCGGCGTGCGGTGCTTGCCCGACCAGTCGACCACGTCCTCGCGCCACAGCCGGTGCAGCAGGGCGTAGTTCTCCACCGCGAGCTCCAGGCCGTCACGGATGTCCTTGCCGAACCACGGGTAGACCGGGCCCGTGTTGCCGCGACCGAGCATGAGGTCGACCCGTCCGCCGGCCAGGTGCTGAAGCATCGCGTAGTCCTCAGCGATCTTCACCGGGTCGTTGGTCGTGATGAGGGTCGTGGCGGTGGACAGCACGATCCGCTCGGTCTGCGCGGCGATGAAGCCCAGCAGGGTCGTGGGCGAGGACGGCACGAACGGCGGGTTGTGGTGCTCGCCGCTGGCGAAGACGTCGAGCCCCACCTCCTCGGCGGCTCGGGCGATCGCGACCATCGAAGCGATCCGCTCACCCTCGGTCGGCATGCGGCCGGTGGTCGGGTCCGGCGTCACGTCGCCGACGGTGAAGACCCCGAACTGCATCATGATCCACTCCCTGTTGATCCAACGTTCAACTATCTGCCCCCAACTCTCCCACGTGGCGCCGCATTCCCGCACCCCCGTTCCACCGCCACGGCCACCGAACGCTGCAGACGCGCGGTGCGCGCGCGAGGGATGATGGCCCGATGAGCACCTACGACCGGCCCGGGGACCCGCCGCCGGAGGGACACCGCTACGCCGGGCTCGTCGTCGACGTGTCCGACACGGGCCGCGAAGCACTGCTGGCCGCCCTGAGCAGGGCGCGATTCAGCGGATGGGTGGGTCCGGCCGAGGGCAGGTGGGCGGTCGCGGTCGTCGACGACCCGGAGGGCTCGGTCGCCGGTTCGCGAACCGGCGTCCCCGGCCTCGCACGACGCATCGCGGACGGACTGGGCACCCTGGCGGTCGGCGTCGAGGTCGACGACGCGCGCGTCCTGCGGCTGACCTGGATCCGGCCCGAGGGCGACGGGGCCTACGACTCCGACCCGTCCGTGGGTCACGAGGAGGAGGACGACGACGACCTCGACGACAGCCCGGTGGGGGTCGAGCTCCTGGACGAGCTCGCCGCAGCCTGCGGCCGACCCGAGGTGGCCGAGGACCTGGCAGAGCTGCTGGGCGAGCGCATCGACCGGGACAGCACCTTCGAGTCCGAGCGCCTGCGCGCCACCTTGCGGCTGCTCGGGATGCCGACCTGGCTGGTCGCGGCCAGCTCCCTGCCGCGCGACGTCCCGAGCGGGCCCCGCCGACGCGAGACGACCCGGCTGGGAGCGGGCCGCACCGGGCCCGCCGGGCGCCTGCAGGGGGCGGCGATGCGCGGCGTGCGCCGCCGCCGCAAGCCGCGCGAGGGGTGACGATCGCGGGCCGCGGACGAGAACGCGTGACGTCCGGCCGCCGCCGTTCCACACTTGGCAGGTGTCGGCCCCCGCGAAAGTGCTCGTCGTCTGCACCGGCAACATCTGTCGTTCGCCGGTCGCTGCCGCCCTGCTCGCCGAATCCCTCCCCGACGCGACGGTGCTCAGCGCCGGCACCGACGCGACGACCGGCGCACGCGTGGAGCCTGCGATGCTTCACGCGGCCGGGCCGCTGGCCGAACGGCTGCGTGACCATCGGGCGAGGCCGCTCACACCTGAGCTCGTCACCGGTGCCGACCTCATCCTCGCGATGACACGCCAGCACCGCTCGGCCGTGGTCGCCATGGAGCCGCGGGCCGTGCGCCGCACCTTCACCCTCCTCGGCTGGCCCGCCTCCTACCGCAGGTCCCACCGAGCGCCCGCTCGGCGGCCGGCGGCCCGGCGCACGCCTGGTCGACCTCGTCCCCGAGCTCACCACGCGTCGCTTCCCCCACCCCAAGGGTCCCGAGCACGACGACGTCGGCACCCGTTCGCGGCCCCAGGCGTGGCTACACCCGGGCGTACCGGCCATCAGCAGCGCGGTCGAGGAGATCACCGTCGAGCTCGATCCCCTGGGGCTGCCACGACCGCCGGCCGTTCCCACGCTCCCCCAGATCGACACCTGGGCCGGTCCGACGATCTGAGCCCGGAACCCGTGGGGCAGCACAGCACCGCGGCGCCCTCGCCAGGAACGCGTCCGCGTGTTTTGCCCGGTCTTTCGGGGTCCTACGGCCCCCAGGTGTCAGGCCGCCGGGTGGCACGATCGATCCCATGTCCACGCCCACGCGCACCGCGGCAGGGCCCGGCGTGACGCCGGGGCCCGATGCCGTGCCGATGGGCGCGCGGGTGCTGGTCACGGGCGTGGTCCAGGGCGTCGGCTTCCGGCCGTTCGTCTGGCGGCTGGCCACCGAGCTGGGCCTGGCCGGACGGGTGCGCAACGTGGCGGGCCGGGTCGAGCTCGAGGCCGCCGGCACCCGCGGCGGCGCTGGACGCCCTGACCCGCCGCCTGGCCACCGACGCACCGCCGCGCTCGCGCGTCGACGGGGTCAGCGCGTCGCCGGTCACCGACACCACGTGGGCCCGCGGCCTGCCCCGCCCGTTCCGGATCGAGGAGAGCGACGCGACGTCGACCGGCGCCGTCGAGCGGCACTTCCCGCCCGACCTGGCCACCTGCCCCGCCTGCCTGGCCGACCTGGCCGACCCCGCCGACCGCCGTCACGGGTACGCGTTCACCAACTGCACCGACTGCGGACCCCGCGCGTCGATCATCGACGACCTGCCCTACGACCGCGCAGCCACCACGATGGTCGAGTTCGCGATGTGCGCGGCGTGCGCCGCCGAGTACACCGACCCCGCCGACCGCCGGTTCCACGCCGAGCCGGTCGCCTGCCCCGCGTGCGGGCCGCGCGTGACCTACCGCAACGCCTCGGGTGACGCGGACCGGAGCGACCCGATCGCGGCCGCGGCCGCCGACCTGCTGGCCGGGCGGATCGTCGCGGTCAAGGGCTTGGGCGGGTACCACCTGGCCTGCGACGCGACCGACGAGGCGGCGGTCGCTCTGCTTCGGGAACGCAAGCGCCGCTGGGCCAAGCCGTTCGCGATCATGGTCGCGGACCTCGCCGCGGCGCGTGACCTCGCCGCGGTCGACGAGGTCGAGGAGGCCCTGCTGACCGGGCCTCGGGCGCCGATCGTGCTGCTGCGCCCACGGCCCGGGGCCTCGGGTGCCGTGGCCCCGTCGGTCACCGCGGGTGCCACCGACCTCGGCCTGGTCCTCGCCTACACGCCGCTGCACCACCTGCTCATGGCCGCGGTGGGCCGGCCCCTCGTGCTCACCTCCGGCAACGTCGCCGACGAGCCACTGGCCACCGACGACGCCGACGCGGCGCAGCGCCTCGCCCCGATCGCCGACACCTTCCTGGTCCACGACCGGCCGATCCGCGCGCGCTACGACGACTCGGTGACCAGGGTCGACGCCGGGCGCGAACGCATGCTGCGCCGCGGCCGGGGCTACGCGCCCGAGGCGCTGCCGCTGCCGGTCGCCACGCCGCGGCCGCTGCTCGCGGTGGGTGCCGAGCTCAAGCACACCTTCACCCTCGCCCGCGGCGGCGTGGCGCACGTCGCACCGCACAACGGCGACCTGGAGGACCTGCGCACCCACACCGCGTTCACCGACGGCCTGGCGCACCTGACCCGCCTGCTCGCGCTGGAGCCCGAGCTCGTCGCGCACGACCTGCACCCTGAGTACCTGTCGACCAAGTACGCCCTGGCCCACACCCCGCCCGACCGGCGGGTCGGCGTGCAGCACCACCACGCGCACGTGGCGTCCTGCGCCGCCGAGCACGGGGTGTCCGAGCAGTTCCTGGGGGTCGCCTACGACGGGCTCGGGATGGGCGACGACGGCACGCTGTGGGGCGGCGAGCTGCTGCTGGCCGACCTGCGCGGGTACCGGCGGCTGGCCCGGTTCGCCCGGGCGCCCCTGCCCGGCGGCGCGCTCGCGGTGCACCGGCCCTACCGGATGGCGCTGGGGTACCTGCTGGGCGCCGAGGACGTGCCGGGCCACGGCCGGCGATCGACCCCGAGCTGGCCGCGGCGTACGCCGCCGGGCCTCGACCCGCGCGAGGTGGCCACCGTGACCACCCAGGTGCGCCGCGGGCTCAACGCGCCGCAGGCCTCCTCGGCCGGCCGGCTGTTCGACGCGGCGGCCGCGCTGCTGGGGCTGCGCGACGTCGCCGAGTACGAGGCGCAGGCCGCGATCGACCTGGAGCGGGCCGCCGGCGACCTGCCCGCCGGGCCGCTGCCCTACCGCCTGGAGCGGCGTCGACGGCCTGCTGGTCTACGACCCGCGGCCCACCCTGACGGCGCTGCTGGACGGGCGCGCCTCGGGCGAGCCCGTGGCCGTGCTCGCGGCGGCGCTGCACGAGACCGTCGCCGAGGTCACGCGTGAGATGCTGGACGAGGCACGGGCGGCCACGGGTGTCGGCGTCGTGTGCCTGTCCGGCGGGGTGCTGCAGAACCGTCGTCTGTCCGCGACGCTGCTCGACCGGCTCACCGGCGACGGCTTCGTGGTCCACGTCAACGAGCAGGTGCCCTGCAACGACGGCGGCATCAGCTACGGCCAGGCGGCCGTCGCCGCCGCGATCGCGGCGGGGTCCACCGGCCGCACCCACCGACCGACCACATCTGAGGAGGTCTGACATGTGCCTGGGCATCCCCGGCAAGGTGATCGAGCTGCGTGACGACGGCGCCGTGCTGATGGGCAAGGTCGACTTCGGCGGGATCCGCAAGGAGGCCTGCCTGGCCTACACCCCCGAGGTGCAGCTCGGTGACTACGTGATCGTGCACGTGGGCTTCGCGATCTCCCGGGTGGACGAGGACGAGGCGCTCAAGACCCTCGACGTGCTGGCCTAGATGGGTGACGTGGTGGCCCAGGAGCTGGAGACCATGGGCCCGGGCATGGCCGCACCCGCGGTGCTCAACGACGACGGCACGCCGGCGACGCGGTGCGCCTGGCCGGCGGAGGCGACGGAGGCGGGCGCGTGAAGTACCTCGACGAGTACCGCGACCCCGAGCTGGCCAAGGCGCTGCTGGCCGAGATCCACCGGATCACGACCCGGCCGTGGACCCTCATGGAGGTCTGCGGCGGGCAGACCCACACCATCGTCAAGCAGGGTCTGGACGAGGCGCTGCCGGCCGGGGTGCGGATGATCCACGGCCCGGGCTGCCCGGTGTGCGTGACCCCGCTCGAGCAGATCGACAAGGCCCTGGCGATCGCCACGCGCCCGAACGTCATCTTCACCAGCTACGGCGACATGCTGCGCGTCCCGGGCACCGACACCGACCTGCTGGCGCTCAAGGCCCGCGGTGCCGACGTGCGCATCGTCTACAACCCGCTGGACGCCCTGAAGATCGCCAAGGACAACCCTGACAAGGAGGTCGTCTTCTTCGCCGTCGGGTTCGAGACCACAGCGCCCGCCAACGCGATGGCGATCGCCCAGGCCAAGGCGCAGGGCATCGACAACTACTCCGTGGTGGTCAGCCACGTGCTGGTGCCGCCGGCGATGACCTCGCTGCTGGACTCCCCCACCAACCAGGTGCAGTCCTTCCTGGCCGCCGGGCACGTCTGCGCCGTGATGGGTTGGACCGAGTACGAGCCGATCGCGGAGAAGTACCAGGTGCCGATCGTGGTCACCGGGTTCGAGCCCCTCGACCTGCTCGAGGGCATGCTCATGGCGATCCGGCAGCTCGAGGAGGGCCGCCACGAGGTCGAGAACCAGTACGCGCGCGCCGTGAAGCGCGAGGGCGTTCCGCTGGCCCAGAAGCAGATCTTCGAGGTGTTCGAGATCGGTAACCGGACCTGGCGCGGCGTCGGAGAGATCCCGCAGTCCGGCTACCACCTGCGGCCCGAGTACGCGGCCTACGACGCGGAGACGAAGTTCGAGGTCGGCGACATCCACACCCTCGAGCACCCCGCCTGCATCGCGGGCCAGATCCTCACCGGCGAGAAGCTGCCGCTGGACTGCACCGCCTACGGCACGCTCTGCTCGCCCCAGCACCCCCTCGGCGCCCCGATGGTCAGCGCGGAGGGCACCTGCGCGGCCTTCCACGCGGCCAACCGTGGCCTGGACGCACGGAGAGTGAACGTCGGATGACGACCATCGACCCCCTTGCCCTGACCTGCCCCGTGCCGATCCCGGAGGGCGCCCGGGTGATCCTCGGGCACGGCTCCGGCGGGCAGCTGTCCGGTGCGCTGATGCGCGACGTCCTGTCGCCCTGCCTGGCCGAGGCGTCCCCCGGCGGGCCGCTCAACGACGCCGCCGTGCTGGAGGTGGGCGGCACCCGGGTGGCGTTCACCACCGACTCGTTCGTGGTCTCGCCCCTGGTGTTCCCCGGCGGGGACATCGCCGAGCTCGCCATCAACGGCACGATCAACGACCTGGCGATGATGGGCGCCCAGCCCGCGGGCCTGTCGCTGGCCTACGTCATCGAGGAGGGGCTGCCCCTGGAGGACCTCGGCGCGCTGACGGCGTCGGCGGCCCGGGCGGCCACGGCCGCCGGAGCCCGGATCGTCACCGGCGACACCAAGGTGGTCGGCCACGGCGCCGCGGACAAGATCTTCATCAACACCGCCGGGATCGGGGTCGTGCCCGCCGGGGTGGACCTCGGCGCGGACCGCGCACGCCCCGGCGACGTGGTGCTCCTGTCCGGGCCGATCGGGCTGCACGGCGTGGCGATCATGAGCGTGCGCGAGGGGCTGGAGTTCGAGGCCGAGATCGCCTCCGACACCCAGGCGCTCAACGGCCTGGTCGCGGCGATGCTCGCCGTCGAGCCCGGCATCAAGGTGCTCCGCGACCCGACCCGTGGCGGGCTCGCCTCGGCGCTCAACGAGATCGCCGAGGCCTCGGGCGTCGGGATGGTGATCGACGACTCGGCAGTGCCGATCCCCGACCCGGTCCGCGGCGCGTGCGAGATGCTCGGCCTGGACCCGTACCACGTCGCCAACGAGGGCAAGCTGGTCGCCGTGGTGCCCGCCGAGACCGCCGACGCGGTGCTCGAGGCGATGCGGGCGGTGACGGCCGGCGAGGGCGCGACCAGGATCGGCGCGGTCGTCGCCGAGCACCCGGGCATGGTCACCGCGCGCACGCTGGTGGGCTCGGAGCGGATCGTGGACATGCTGGTCGGCGAGCAGCTCCCCCGGATCTGCTGACCCACACCCGCGGTGATCAAGGAATCCGTGCCCGCTCCCCGGGCACGGATTCCTTGATCACCGCTCTGGGGCGGGCGTGAAGTTCCTTGATCACCCTGCTGGGGAGGGGTTAGGAATGCAGGAGGGCCAGGACCTCTGCGACGGCCGAGGGGATCGCGTCTGCCGCGGCGCGGGACAGGGGCTCGCCCCACCCGAACGAGCGAGCCTCGACGCCCACCACCACGACGTGCTCCGGCAGCCGCCCCAGCGCGCGGGCCAGCTCGATCGCCGACGCCAGTCCGAAGTCGTGGGAACCGGCTTCCTGGACGTGCCCCTCGGTCAGCGGCGGCAGGTCGCGGCCCGTGCGCGCGACGTGCAGCGTGCCGGGCGGCGAGCCGGAGCGCACCGCGTCGCACACCACGGTGAGAGCGGCGCCCGACCACACGTCGAGCAGCGACGTCGGGTCCTCGCGCTCGACGACCTCGACACCTGGGACCGGCCGCTGGGCCAGGACCGCCGCGACCTCGCGTGCGACGGTCGGGCCCACCGCGTCGTCCCCCCGGTCCGGGGCGCCGAGGCCGACGACCACGCGCCGGGCCGGCGGGTGGGTCACCCCCGGTCCACCGTCAGGTCGAGGAAGTGCACCGAGCAGGAGATGCACGGGTCGTAGTTGCGGATCGCGACCTCGGCGCGCAGCGTCAGGTCCTCGTCCGACATCCACATCCACTCCTGCGCGAGCTCACGCAGGTCGGCCTCGATGCTCGGCTGGTTCTGCGAGGTCGGCGGGGCGATCTGCGCGTCGGTGACCAGCCCGTCGTCGTCGATCTTGTACCGGTGGAAGCACAGCCCGCGGGGCGCCTCGGTGGCACCCCACCCCTCGCCCTCACGCGGCGGCACCGGCACCGAGGCCGGCAGGCCGTCGACCCACGAGTCGATGATCCGCAGCGCCTCGTGGAAGGCCTCCACGGTCTCCACCGCCCGCACGATGATCGACTTGAACGGGTTGTGGCACGTCTCGCCGAGCCCGGCGTCCCGCGCCGCCTGCTGCGCCATCGGGGACAGCCGGTCGAAGTTGAGCGAGTAACGGGCCAGCGGACCGACCACGTACGGCTCACCGTCGAGGACGCCGTGCAGCGCGTTGGAGTGCTCGACGTGCACCTCCTCGACCCGCTCGACGAACTCGCGGACGCTCAGGTCCTCGCCCCGACTGGTGACGATCCGGCCCGCGTCGATCGGGTAGCCGGTCTCCGGACGCAGCGAGACGTACAGGTACGGCCGCTCGAAGTCCGGGAACTCCAGGCCGGCGCAGAACCGCACCGTCTCGAGTGCGTCCTCCAGACCCTGCGCCAGAGCCGGGCGCAGCGCCAGCATGTCGGCCACCGACGGCATCTTGTAGAAGCCGCCGATCTTGGTGTTCACCGGGTGCACCGAGCGCCCGCCGACCAGGGTCATGAGCTCGTTGCCGGCCTTCTTCATGCTCAGCCCGCGCGCGACCTCGGTCGGGTAGTCCTTGGCCATCTCGATGGCGCCGGCGTAGCCCATGAAGTCAGGCGCGTGCAGCATGTAGACGTGCAGCGTCTGGGACTCGATCCACTCCCCGCAGTACAGCAACCGGCGCAGCGCGTGCACCGAGTCCGGCACGGTGACGCCGCACGCGTCCTCGATGGCCATGCAGGCGCTGAACTGGTAGGCCACCGGGCAGATCCCGCAGATCCGCGCGGTGAGGTCGGGCAGCTCCATCATGGACCGGCCGCGCAGGAACGCCTCGTAGAAGCGCGGCGGCTCGAAGATGTTGAGCTTCGCCTCCGTGACCTTGCCCTCGCGCAGCGACAGGTGCAGGCCGCCCTCGCCCTCGACCCGGGCCAGGACCTCGACCGAGAGCGTGCGCTCGCTCGTGGGCTGCATGCTCATGCCTCGACCTCCTCCGCGCCGGCCTTGCGGGCGCGCTCGTGCCGCAGGCTCTCGGCCTGGAACGGCTCACACGTCGCGTTGAACGTCCGGTAGGCCCGGATCATCTCCTCGCTGGTCATGCCCAGCGCGGCGAGCCGGTCGGCCATGCCGTGGCAGTTCTGGGAGTCCTGCGGGCCGAAGCACGCATAGCACCCGCGGTTGAACGACGGGCAGATGGCGCCGCACCCGGCCTGGGTCACCGGGCCGAGGCACGGGGTGCCGTGCGCCACCGGGACGCAGATGTTCCCGGCGCGCTTGCACTCGACGCACACGCTGTAGGTCGGGATCCGCGGCCGCCGCCCCTGGGCGAACGCCGAGATCACTTCGACGAGCTGGTACTTGTCCACCGGGCAGCCGCGCAGCTCGAAGTCCACCTGGACGTGCTCGGAGATCGGCGTGGAGGTCTCCAGCGTGTGGATGTACTCCGGGTGGGCGTACACGTAGCGGGTGTACTCCTCGACGTCGGCGTAGTTGCGCAGCGCCTGGATGCCACCGTGCGTCGCGCACGCGCCGATCGTGATGAGCTTGCCGGAGAGCTCACGGACACGCTTGATCCGTTCGACCTCCTCGGGGGTGGTGATCGAGCCCTCGACGATCGACACGTCGTACGGGCCGTCCAGCATCGTCCTGGTGGCCTCGGGGAAGTACGCGATGGTGACCGCCTCGGCCACGTCGAGCAGCTCGTCCTCGGCGTTCAGCAGACTCAGCTGGCACCCGTCGCAGGAGGCGAACTTCCACACCGCAACGGTCGGCGTGGTGGTCGTCGTCGTCATCTCAGAGCTCCTCGGTGGCGAGCAGGGGGATGAGCTGGTCGTAGGTGAAGACCGGGCCGTCCACACACAGGAAGGCCTCGCGCATCTGGCAGTGGCCGCACAGGCCGATCCCGCAGTGCATCGAGCGCTCCATGGACAGGCGCACCTTGTCGGCTGGCACGCCCTTGCCGACGAGGGTCTTCGCCGCGACCTCCATCATGATGTCCGGGCCGCACGCCAGGGTCAGCAGGTGGTCCGGGTCGAACGTGGGTGCGGACGTCACGGCGGCCAGACCGGCGCGCACGCCCTGGTGGACCGTGAAGCCGTGGTTGCGCTCCCAGTCCTCGATCTCGTCGGTGAACAGGAAGCCCTCACCGGGGCGGGAGCCGTACAGCAGGATCACGTGCCGGAACTCCCCGCGCCGGCGCATCGCCTCGAGGATCGAGGGCCGCAGCGGCGCCAGGCCGATGCCGCCGGCGATGAACATCACGTCGCCACCGACCGCGTCCATCGCGTCCCACGAGGTGCCGAACGGTCCACGGACCCCGATCACGTCGCCGACCTGGGACGAGACCAGCGCGTGGCTCACCGCGCCGACGTCGCGGATGGTGTGCCGCAGCGGCTCGCCCGGCAGCGCCCCGCCGGAGATCGAGACCGCGATCTCGCCGACGCCGAAGGCGTACAGCATCATGAACTGGCCCGAGCGCCACTTCGCCTGCTCGCCGTACAGCGGGATCAGGTCGAGCGTGGCGGTGTCGTGCGTGTCCTGGCGCCGCGCGACGACCCGGAAGGGCCGGGGCGTCATGGGGCCCGGTGCGGTCTGGTCGCGGACGACGTCGGTGGCGGTCATCGGGTCTCCCCCGCGGTCTCCAGGGCGTCGGTGGTCAGGCTCGCACGCAGTGCTGCGGCCTCGGCCGTGATGTCGATGGCGGCGGGGCACCAGGTGATGCACCGGCCGCAGCCGACGCAGCCGGAGAGCCCGAACTGGTCCTCATAGCCGGCCAGCTTGTGGGTGATCCACTGCCGGTAGCGCGACTTGCCGCTCTCCCGGACCACGCCGCCGTGGATGTAGGAGAATCGCGACCCGAAGCACGAGTCCCAGAGCCGGTGCCGCTCGGTCGTCGACTTGCTCAGGTCGGTGGTGTCCTCGACCGACGTGCAGAAGCAGGTCGGGCAGACCAGCGTGCAGTTGGTGCAGGCCAGGCACCGGGAGGCCACCTCGTCCCAGTGCGGGGAGTCGGCCGCGGCGTACAGCACGTCGTGCAGGTCCGTGGTGTCCAGCGTCCGGCCCATCGAGGCGGTCGACTCCGCGACGACCGCGTCCGCCGCCGCGGTGTCGGTGGAGGCCGCCTCGGTCGTGGTCACCTCGGCGAGGATCTCGGCGCCGCGCTCCGAACCGACCTCGACGAGGAAGCGGTGGCCGTCGTCGTCGAGCAGCTCGGTGAGCGCGAGGTCGTAGCCCTGCTGGGGCTTGGGGCTGCCGCCCTGCGACACGCAGAAGCACGTGCCGCACGGGTCGGTGCAGGTCACGGCGACCACGAAGCCGCCGTCGCGGCGCTGTCCGTAGGCCTTGTCGCCGAACTCGCGCGAGGACAGCACGGTGTCGTGCACCGCGAGGGCCCGCAGGTCGCAGTCCCGCGCGCCGAGGAACGCCCGAGGCTTGGGCGGCGCGGCGTCGGCCTCCTCCACGTCGAAGCCGATCGGCGTCTTGCGGGCCTTCCACAGCAGCTCGTGGGCCGGGAAGAGCACCGGCTTGAGCCCCTGGACCGCTGTCGCGTAGCCGAAGACCTTCGCGTCGTCGCGGTCGCGCAGGCGGTAGAAGGCCGCGTCCTGGTTGTCCCCCACGCCCTGTGGCAGGTCGGCCACGCCGGCGATCGGCGCAAGGACGATCGCACCGTCGCGCACCTTCGGGCCGTAGACCTCGTACCCGGCCCGGCCCAGCGCCGCGACGAGCTCGTCGAGCCCGGCCAGCCCCATCGTCCGCATGTGCCCTCCCAAGGACCTCGGCGTGCACGCCCAGCGTGGGCCATGGGGGGCTGGTTCGGGGAGGACGAAGGTCTGGACTTGTACCAGCGCTGACCTGGGCAAACACACCCCCCGGGGTATGCGCAAGAGGCGGCACGGGACCAATGACCCGGACAACCCGTGGCACCGTTCCTCTACAGGGCCAGGCCCGCCGCGAAGCCCGCGTGGATCGCGTCACCGAGAGTCCCGGGCGAGGCGCAGTCGCCCACCAGGTGCACGCGTGGGTCCTCGAGCACGCCGCCGGCCGCGAGCTCGCGGCTTGGCAGCACGCCGGCCGCCACGACCACGCTGTCGGCCGGCAGGAGCACCGCACCGTCCGGCCCGACGGCGTGCACGCCGTCGTCGTCGATGCTGTGCACCAGGGTGCCCGTGAGCACCGGCACCCCCCGCTCCGCGAGGCCGGCCAGCAGCGCCGACCGACTGACCGACGGACCGCCCGGGGCGATCTCGTCGCCCGCCTCGACGAGGGTCACCCGGTGGCCGAGGTCGGCCAGGTCGAGGGCAGCGTCCGCGCCCGACGTCCCTCCGCCGACCATCACGACCCGCCGTCCGAGGTCGGCCCGCCGCACGTCCAGCACGTCGACGACCTCGCTCCGGTCGAGCCCGGAGACCTCGGGCCGCACCGGCCGAGCTCCCGTGGCGAGCACGACCAGGCCCGCCTCGGCGAGCACCGAGGAGCCCATCCGGACGGGCCGGTCCAGGTGCACGGTGACCCCGAGGCCGGCCAGCTCGGCCCGGTACCACGCCACGAGGTCCAGCAGCTCGCTCTTGAAGCCCGGCCGCGCCGCGCGGACGAGCACGCCGCCCAGCTGCGAGCTCGCCTCGTACAGGTCGACCGCGTGCCCCCGGCGGGCGGCGACCCGCGCCGCCTCGAGCCCGGCCGGGCCGCCGCCGACCACCACGACGTGCTCGGCCCGGGGCGCGGGCCGCACTGCCAGGGCGGTCTCGAGGCCGGCCATCGGGTTGACCGCGCAGCTGAGCGAGCGACCCGCCCGCACCGCGTCCAGGCAGGTGTTGGAGCGCACGCACGGCCTGCCTCGCCCGCCGTCGGCCAGCCGCCGCGGCAGGTCCGGGTCGGCCACGAGCGCCCGTCCCAGCCCGATCAGGTCCACGTCCCCGGCCGCGAGCGCGGTCTCGGCCTGGCCCAGCGTGGTCGCACCGGTCACCAGGACCGGGACTCGGACGTCGCGCCTCAGCCGGGCCGCGGCCGCCAGGTGGGCACCTGGCGGCTGGTGGTGGTCCGGGGCGACCGGGTCGGGCAGCTCGGCGGCGCCTTCCTGCGCGGCGACCAGGTCGACTCCGGCGCGGGCCAGCATCCCCGCGACGCGAACGGACTCGTCCAGGTCGCGTCCGCCCGGCACGTGCTGGGCCAGGGACAGGCGAACGCTCACCGGGCGTCCCGGCGCACCGCGGCGCACCGCGGCGACGACCGCCAGGACCAGCCCGGCACGGGCCGACAGGTCCCCGCCCCATGCGTCCTCGCGCCGGTTCCACAGCGCGGTGAGGAACTGGTCGAGCAGTCCGCCGGCCCGCGCGTCCACGTCGATCAGGTCCACACCGGCCCGCGCCAGCCGGGCCGCGGCCCGCTCTGCGTCCTCCACCAGACGCTCGATCTCACCGCCGGACAGGGGCCGGCAGAGCCGCCCGTCGGGCGTAGCGACCGCCGAGGCGCTCACCGGGGTGCCGGCGCCTGGCCGGGCCAGCCGACCGAGGCCCGGGGTCAGCTGCGCGCCCACCGCGGCGCCCTCGCGGTGCAGGGCGCCGACCAGCCGGGCGATGCCGGGCACGAATGCGTCGTCGTCGACCCGCAGGAGCCCGGCGGGCTGCTCGAGCTCGGTGCCGACCAGGAACGGGCCGGTGACCAGCAGACCCGCCCCGCCGCGCGCCCTGGCCGCCAGGAAGGCGATCTCGCGGGAACCCACGTGCCCCTCCGGGCCGGACAGCCGCGTCGTCATCGGGGGGAACGCGATGCGGTTGCGCAGCTCGAGCCCGCCGAGTCGGTACGGCGACAGCAGGTGCTCCATACCTCCCCCGGTTGCGTCGTGCCTCGCGCCGTTGCGAGGCACCGAGCCATTGTCCGGAGCGGCCCGACGAACTGCCGGGGTCGTTGGTCCCTCGACCCCTCAGTCGACCGCGAAGCGCGCGACCAGGCGGTCCATCAGGGCGTCCAGCTCGGGGTCGACCCGCTTGCGCGCCGGGTCGGCGTCGTGCCACGCGACGATCTCGCGCGCACCGGCCTCGAAACGCACCGTCGTGGTGAACTCGGGCACCACGCGACGCAGCTTCGTGGTGTCGAACACCATCGAGTGAGCCTTGTCGCCGAGCAGCCCGGCCCCCCAGCGCGGGTCCTCGGCGTTGATGACGTCGGACGGCACGTGCACGATCCGGGCCCGGACGCCGGCGGCCGCCGCGAGCGCATGGGTGATCTGGTCCCAGGTCAGCACGTCGTCGCCGGTGATGCCGAACGCCTCGCCGACCGCCCGCGGGTCGCCGAGCAGCGGCACCAGGCCGCGCGCGAAGTCCCGGTGGTGGGTGAGCGTCCACAACGACGTGCCGTCGCCGTGCACCACCACGGGACGGCCCTGCCGCATCCGCTCCACGGCGGTCCAGCCGCCCTCGAGCGGGATCAGCGAGGGGTCGTAGGTGTGCGACGGGCGGATGATCGTCACCGGCGCGCCCCGGTCGCGGTAGGCGGCCATGAGCACGTCCTCGCACGCGATCTTGTCGCGGGAGTACTGCCACCACGGGTTCCGCAGCGGGGTCGACTCGGTGACCGGCAGCCGCCCGGGAGGGGTCTGGTAGGCCGATGCGGAGCTGATGAACACGAGCTGACCGACCCGGCCCTCGAACACCTCGAGGTCGGCCTGCACGTGGTCGGGCGTGAAGGCGAGCCAGTCGACGACGGCGTCGTACTCCTGGCCGGCCACCGCCTCGCGCAGCGCGACCGGGTCGCGCACGTCGACGTGCCGGACGCGGGCGCCGTCCGGCGCCGGGCGTCCCGAGGCGCCCCTGGTGAACAACGTGAGGTCGATGCCGCGGTCGAGGGCCAGCGCCGAGCTGGCCGAGCTGATCACACCGGTACCGCCGAGGAAGAGCACGCGCAGGGTCACGCGCCCACCCTAGGGCTCAGGCGGAGACGCGGCGCGCGAGCAGCCCGCGCAGGTAGGCGGCCTGGCCGACGTGCTGCAGGTCGTCGGCGAGCACGCTCACCAGGCGGACGCCGAGCGTGACCGGCGGGTCCCACCGGGTGTCGACGATGCGGTCCAGGTCGGCCGACGTCACCGCGGTCAGCCGCTCGACCGACCGGGCGTGAACCGCCTCGTGGTACTCGAGCAGCAGCGCGGCCGGCGCACGCACCGCGGCCACCTCCGCCGCGCTGTGCCCGTAGCCGGTGTCGTCGACCGGCAGCGGCAGCGCGAAGCGGTCCGACCAGCCACCGGCCACCCAGACCTGCTCCGTGCCGAACGCGTCGGCCAGGTGGTCGTCCTGGACCCGGGTCAGGTGCCACACGAGCCACGCGATCGTGTTCGAGCCGGGCTCGGGGACCACCGCGAGGAGATCGTCGTCGACGCCGCGCAGGACGCGCCGCACCCCCTCCTGGATCCGCCCGTACCCGTCGACCAGCACCGCCGACACGTCCATCGCGCCCTCCTGAGCTCTCCGCCGGGCTCCCCGGGCTCCACGCCCGGGCCAGGTGCCACGCTACGACCGTCCACCGACCCTCGCGCGCGGCGACGGCGGCCGTCCGGCCGAAGGCTCCCCGCGAGGGGCTGCCGGGTCCCTCCGGCGCAGCAGAAAGGGCCCGTACCGTCCGGTACGGGCCCTCGTTCGCAGTCACCTCACAGACGCACTCGGTTGGGGTTGCCCACCAGCGTGTCGCGCGTGGTCGCGTCCTTGTCGCGGTCGACGTCCTGACCGGGGTGCTTCGCCATCGAGTCCTCCTAGATTCGTCCTATGACCAGTGTCCTTGGTCCCAGCCGATTCCGCCAGTCCTGAACCTGTGAACTTCGGGTGAACCTCGGCGCGCGAGCGGTCACGAGGACGCCCAGCCCGCGTCGGGGGCGGCGCGCGCCTGCCTGCGGGCCGCCCCGGCGTCGTCGCAGCGGGGCGGCCCGGGCGATGGAGGCCGGGCGGCCGGGCTCAGGCCTCGGCAGCCCTCTTGTCCCTGGCCAGCGCGTAGAAGAACAGCGCGACCGGCCGGTACATCACATGGGCGAACTTGGTGAACGGGAGCATCAGCAGCAGCTCCATCGCGATCGCGACGTGCACCAGGAAGAACCAGTAGCCCCACACCGGCGGGGTGGTGACGTACAGCGCGACCTCGATGACGAACCCGGTGAAACCGGTGAGCCACAGCAGCGTCAGCAGCAGCCAGTCCGAGCCCTTCGACTCTGCCTGCGCGGTGGTCCACCTCTTCCAGCGGCCGAGCATGAAGACCGTCACGCCGTACATCAGCATCAGGCCACCGACCGTGCCCAGGGCCCGCGAGGGGTACCACAGCGGTATCGGGGTGCCGGTCTCCTTGATCCCGAGCAGCTCGAGCCCGTAGTCGATCAGCGTCGCGGCGAACAGCCCCAGGAACCCCCAGATGGTCAAGGCGTGCACCAGCCAGCGACGCCGCCACAGCGGCTCGACCGCCTGGTCGTCGTGGCAGTCGTCGCGGAACCGCTTCTGGCCCAGCGACTCGACACCGATCGAGTCCCACAGCGCCGCGAAGGTGTGCTTCCAGGCCGCCCCCGAGCCGAACGTGTCCTTGAGCGTCACGCCGTCACGCCTGCCGATCGCCCGCGCCATCCGCACCACGCCCCACGCGCCGGCCACGAACATCAGGCCCATCACCACGATGCCCATCCAGTGGATGAGGTCGTTGGGGATGAACTCGAACAGGGCGAGCCGCGGCGCGTCGATCCCGCCGAGCTGTGCCTGGGACATCATGAACCCGGCGAAGAACAGCGCGACGACCACCGCGATCACGGTGCCGACCACCGGCTTGGTGTAGAGCACCCGCGCCAGCCCGGTCGGCTCGTAGGACGCGATCGCGTACCGGCGAGCGGTCGCCATGAACTCGCCGGGGTCGGCCTCGGTGGGGCACGACTCGGAGCACAGCCCGCAGTGGTAGCAGGCCCACAGCTCCTTGGAGCCGAGCAGGTCGTCCTTGAGGCCGACCTGCGCGTAGCGGATCACCCGGCGCGGGAACGTCGCGTCGTTGTCCGACAGGGGGCAGATGGCCGTGCAGTTGCCGCAGCTGAAGCACGCGTTGACCTCGGCGGCGCCGAACTTCTGCACGTCCGCCATCAGGTCGATGTCGACGACGGTGGCCATCTCACGCTCCCTTTCCTGGGAGGGCGTAGGGGAAGTAGCCCTCGTCGTCCTCGTCGGGCATCTCGACCAGGTGGCCGTAGCGCCGCATACCCATCACCCAGTAGAGGACCTCCACGGCCGGGTGGCCGATCGCCTCGGCGAGCTGGGGCACGGTCAGCGGCCCGTGGGCCAACGCGGCCTTGATCACCGCGTGCATGGCCATCTCCTCGCGGATGACCTCGCGCGGGTCCCGCAGGCTCCGCTCCGTCGTGGTGGTCATGCCACGGGCTCCTTCACCGACAGGCCGTCGATCGCGGCCATCATCTGGGCGCTGGTGTAGCCGAGCAGGTCGATCGCGTCCTCCGGGCAGACCGGCACGCACCCGCCGCAGCCCTTGCAGCTCGCGGCGGCGATCGAGGCCTTCTGACCCTCGTCGCACACGTACGACGAGATCGCGTCGTAGGGGCAGGTGGTCAGGCAGTCGCCGCAGCCGGTGCACAGGCTCTCGGTGACGGTGGCGACCAGCGGGTCCAGCTCGGCGTACCCCTTCTTGAGGATGCCGGCGCTCTGCGTGACAGCCGCCAGACCGCCGCTGACCGCCTCGGTGGCGGGCTTGGGGCCCTGGCAGGCGCCGGCGATCAGCACGCCGTCCACCACGGTCTCCACCGGACGCAGCTTGGGGTGGATCTCGTTGTAGAAGCCGTCGTCACCGGTGGGCAGCTTGAGCAGCGTCGTGAGGTCGTCGTTGTCGCGCGGGACCATGCCGGTGACCAGCACCACGAGGTCCACCGGCAGCGTGATCTCGTCCTGGGACGTCAGCGCGTCCGTGACGGTGACGGCGAGCCGCTTGTCGGGCATCTGCTCGATCGAGGGCAGGGCGTCGTCCGGGTAGCGCATGTACACCGACCCGCGCTCGCGGGACTCGGTGTACATCAGCTCGTACTTGCCGTACGCGCGGACGTCGCGGTGCAGGTGGAACTGGCGGATGCCCGGGTCGAGGTCGGAGACCTTGATCGAGGCGTGCACCGTGGCCGCGCAGCAGAACTTCGAGCAGTACTCGTTGCCGCCGACCTGCCGGTTGCCGACGCAGTACACGTAGGCGACCGAGCGCACCGCGCGGCCCTGCCAGGTCAGCGACCCGCTGCCCTTCGCGGCGTCGACCAGTGCGCCGAACTCGTGGATGGTGACCACGCCGTCGATGCCGTAGCCGAGCTCGCCGGCCTCCGGCGCGTAGACGTCCGCGCCGGTGGCGATGACGAACGTGCCGACCTGGAACTGGCGCAGCTCCTCGGTGGTCTCGGTGTGCAGCTTCACCTTCGCGGTGTAGTTGCCGAACGACCCGGTCTTGCCGACCAGCTCGGCGTTGGTGAGCACCGTGATCGTCGGGCGCTTCGCGATCTCGGCCATCAGCTGCGTGATCTGCTCGCGACCGGAGGCGTCGTGCGGGAACATCGGCCCGAGCCGGCCGACCCAGCCCCCGACCTCCGCCTCGCGCTCGACGACGGTGACCGCGATGCCGATGTCGGCCAGGCCGATCGCCGTGCGCAGACCGGTGATCCCGCCGCCGACGACCATGGTCGCGGGCACGGTCTCGACCCGCAGCGGCTCGAGCGGCAGCGACAGCCGGGTCTTGGCGATGCCCGCCTGGACCAGGGCGATCGCCTTGCGGGTGGCGCCGTCGTGGTCGTCGGTGTGCGCCCACGAGTCCTGCTCGCGGATGTTCACCTGGGTGTAGGCGTACGGGTTCAGGTCCGCCCGCGTGGACACCCCGCGGAAGGTGGTGGTGTGCAGCTTGGGCGAGCAGGACGCCACGACCAGACCGTCCAGGTGCTCACCGTGGATGTCGTCGATCATCTCGTGCTGCGTGCCGTCGGCACACGCGAACAGCGTGGTCTTGCCGACCACCACGTCCGGGTCGGCCGAGATCGCCTGGCGGACCCTCTCGACGTCGACGTAGTCGGAGATGTTGCCGCCGCAGTGGCAGATGTACACCCCGATCCGGCGCTTGGCGTTCTCGCTCATGCGGGCACCTCCGCCTTCGTGGCCTGCTGGGCCTTCTCCAGGTGCGCCGCGACCTGGGCGACCGCCGCCCCGGCGTGCACGATCGTGTCGACGATGTCCTTCGCGCCGGACGCGGTGCCGGCGACGAACACGCCGGGCACGTCGGTCACCCCGGGGTCGAGGTCCTCGCTCGGCTCGGCGACGTAGAAGTACTCGTCCAGGCCGAGCTGCTCGTCGGTGAACAGCCGCTCGACGTCCCGGTTGGGCTGGATGCCCACCGCCAGGACGACGAGGTCGTACTCGGCCTCGACGATCTGCCCGGTGCCCTCGGTGTCCTCGTACCGCAGCACCAGGTCGCCGTTCTCCTTCTCGGTGACCTTCGACACCCGGCCGCGCACGTACTCCGCGCCCATGTCCTTGGCCTGCTCGTAGAACTCGTCGTAGCGCTTCCCGGCGGCCCGCATGTCCATGTAGTGCATGGTCACGTCGGCGAGGGGCAGGGCACCCATGATCAGCTGGTTCTGCTTGATCGAGTACATGCAGCAGACCTTGGAGCACAGCGGGTTGCCGACCTGCGCGTCGCGCGAGCCGGTACAGGAGATGTAGGCGATCCGCTCGGGCACCTTGCCGTCGCCGGGGCGCAGCACCGTGTTGTAGGGCCGGGTCGGGGCCAGCAGCCGGTCCATCTGCATGCCGGTGATGACGTTGGCGTACCTGCCCCAGCCGTACTCCGGCTTGTTGTCCGCCGCGAACAGCTTGTAGCCCGTGGAGACCACGACCGCGCCGACCTCGAACTCGTTGGTGACGTCGCGCTTGTCCATCCGGATCGCGTCCGCCGGGCAGGCGTGCACGCACTCCTGGCACTCCGAGCACACGCCGCAGTCCAGGCAGCTGCCGGCGCCGGCTCGCGCCTGCTCCTCGGTCAGTGCCGACTCGATCTCGTGGAAGTCCCGCGGGAGCTGCGTCAGCTCGACGGCGCCCTTGATCGGGTTCCGGTGGCCGAACGCGGTCTGCCGGGACAGCACCTCGTCGTGGCCGATCGTGTCGATCCGGTCGTCCAGCGCCGTGAAGCCGGTCATCGGCTCGTCGTTGACCCAGCGGTCGACCATGTGGGCCGCGCGCCGGCCGGCGCCGATCGCCCGCGTGATGTCGGTGGCGCCGGTCGCGACGTCGCCGGCGGCGAACAGGTACGGCACCTCGGTCTGCAGGGTGTGCGGGTCGACTGCGATCCGCTGCCCGCGCCCGACCGTCACGACGTTCTCGTAGAGCGTGGCGTCGGGGCTCATGCCGATGGTCGAGATGACCATGTCGCACGCCACCGTGGTCTGCGAGCCGGGGATCGGCTCGGGGCTGCGGCGCCCGGACGCGTCCGGCTCGCCCAGCCTCATCTTCTGCAGCCGGACCCCGGTCACCGTGCCGTCGGTCGTGAGGACCTCGAGCGGGGTGACCAGGAAGTCGAACACGGCGCCCTCGGCCTCGGCGTCGTCCGCCTCGACGTGGTGCGCCGGCATCTCGGCGCGTGTGCGGCGGTAGACCACCTTCGCCTCGGCCGCACCCAGCCGCAGCGAGACGCGCGCGGCGTCCATCGCGACGTTGCCGCCGCCCACCACGACGACCCGCTTGCCGGTCAGGTCCGGGGCCTTGTCGTTCGCCACGTCGGCGAGGAAGTCCAGGCCGTTGACCGACCCGGCGGCGTCCTCGCCCGGCACGTTCATCGGCGTGGCGTTCTGCGTGCCGGTGGCCACCACGATCGCGTCGTAGCCCTCGGCCTTGAGCGCTGCCAGGTCGTCGATCTTGGCGTCGCACTCGATCTCGACGCCGATCGAGGTCAGGTTCGCGATGTCGGCGTCGACCACCTCGTGGGGCAGGCGGTAGGCCGGGATCGCGTGGCGCAGGTAGCCACCGGGCTGCGAGCGCTTCTCGAAGACCTTGACCTGGTAGCCCTGGCGAGCGAGCTGCCACGCCGCGGTCAGACCCGCGGGCCCGGAGCCGACGACGGCGACCTTCTTGCCGTTCGGCTCGGCGACCTCGACCGCGGGGCCGGACGGGGTCTCGCCGTGGGCGGCGTAGTGCTGGTCCGCGGCGAACCGCTTGATCAGCCGGATCGGCACCGGACCCTCGAGCTTGGTCCGGGTGCACTCGGACTCGCACGGCGCGTAGCAGGCGCGCCCGAGTGTGCCCACCAGCGGCGTGGCGTCCAGGACGAGCTGGAACGCCTCCTCGTCCTTGCCGGACCGCACCAGGGACACGTAGCCGTGCGCCTTGATGCCGGCCGGGCAGGCACCGATGCACGGCGAGGTGCCCTCGCGGTCCAGCACGGCCTTCTTCGGCACCGCCTGGGGGAAGGCGATGTAGGCCGCTCGGCGCGCGGCGAGGTCGGCGTTGAACTCGTCCGGGACGGCGACGGTGCACGCGGTCTGGCAGTCGCTGCACCCGGTGCAGGCCGCCCAGTCGACGAACGTCGACTTCTCCTTGACGGACGCGGTGAAGCGACCGTCGGGGCGACGCTTGATCCCGGTCACCTCGGAGTAGGTCTTCGTGGTGATGTTCGGGTGGTTGATCGTCGAGGACATCTTCGGGCCGGAGATGCAGCTCGCGCAGTCGAGCGTCGGGAAGACCTTGGACAGCAGGATCATCCGTCCGCCGACGCTGGCCTCCTTCTCGACCAGCAGCACCTTGTAACCCATGTCGCCGAGCTTGATCGACGACTCCATGCCGCCGATCCCGCTACCGATCACCAGGACGTCGTAGTCCATCAGTGGCTCCTGCTCCTGTCTCGTCGCGCCCCGGGGCGCGCCGGATGGCGTGCGTCTAGATGAAGAGGTTGACGTTCGACTCGTCGGCCTCACCGAGGTAGGAGGCCACGCCGGCGTACTCGATGTCGTCGAGCAGCTCGTCCTTGCTCAGGCCCATGACGTCCATGGACATCGTGCAGGCGATGAACTTCACGCCCTGCTCGCGGGCGGTCTCGATGAGCTCGGTCAGCGACATGACGTTCTGGGCCTTCATCTCGCGCTGCATGAGCTTTGGCCCCATGCCGGCGAAGTTCATCTTCGACATGCCGAGCTTCTTCGGGCCGCGCGGCATCATCGCGCCGAACATCTTCTGGACGAACGTCTTGTTCGGCGCCTGGACCGGCGACTCCTTGCGGATCGCGTTCAGGCCCCAGAACGTGAAGAACATGACGACCTCGTCGTCCATGGCGGCTGCGCCGTTGGCGATGATGAACGCGGCCATCACCTTGTCGAAGTCACCGCTGAACAGGATGATCGTCTTCTTGGTCGACTCCACCTCTTGGTTTCCCTTCCCGGTAGTGAACGGAGCGGGTCAGCCGACCGGGACGGGCCGAGGCCCGAGCTCGTTGAGGGCGACGGCGAACTCACGCATGTAGTTGGCGAACGGCTCGGCGCACACCGAGCAGACCGCGGCCATCTTCAGCCGCTGGGGCTCGAGCCCCTTCTCGGCCATGAGGGCCTGCGCCTGGGTCACGATGCCCGCGGTGCGCTCGGCGCAGTCGGGCAGGTAGGCGCACTCCTCGCCGTCCGAGGCGATGAAGACGCCGTCCTGGCCCGTCTCGAGCGCGTGCAGGATCCACGCGGGCTTGATGCCGCTGGAGCACGGCATCGCGAGCACCGACACGGTGGCCGGGTAGTGCAGGTGCCGGCTGCCGGCGAGGTCGATGCCCGGGTCGGAGATGTTGTTCGTGGAGAACACCAGGATCCGGGGCATCGGCTCGCCGAGGCTGTCGTGGTCGCTCATCCGCGGGTCACTTCATCTTCATGAAGAGGCGCAGGTAGCCCGAGTCCTCGTAGTGGCCCAGGTACTCGTGGCCCATCTTCTTGGCCCACGCGGGCAGGTCCTTGAGGGTGCCGGAGTCGGTGGCCAGGACCTCCATGACCGAGCCCGACGAGACACCTCGGACAGCCTTCTTGGCGGCGAGGATCGGGCCGGGGCACGAGGTGCCGCGCGCGTCCACGACCGTGGTGTTGGTGAGGGCCTTGAGCTCCTCGACTGCGACGGACATGGTGTCTCCTTCTTGACGGGTCAGGCTGGTGCAGGGCAGCCGTCACCGATGTCGGTGGCGGGGTTCGAGAGGGGCGCGGGGCGCACGGGGATGCGGCGGAGGGGCCGGGAGCGCCGGCCGCGGAACGGGCCCTCGACGGGGCCGAGCATCATCGCCACTCCCTCAGCGTCGTGCCGGGTGAGGAGAGACGGAGGGGTAGAACGTCCCTACCCCCAGGGGTATGCATGTGAAAAGGATCACAAGATGCTCGCAGAGGTCCCCATACCCCCGGGGGTGTCCGGGGCTAACCCCCGCGTGGAGGGTTCCCGGGTCAGGTCCGGCGCCGGACGAACAGGTGCAGCTCGCCCTCGTCCTCGAACGAGCCGAGGTACTCCTGACCGACCTTCGCGGTCCACGACGGGATCTCGGAGAGGGTCGTCGGATCGGTCGCGATCACCTCGAGGACGGCGCCGACCGGGGCGCCGGAGATCGACCGCTTCACGGCGAGGACAGGACCGGGACGTCGCCTCCCCCTGGCATCGACCACCCGGTCGCAGACCAACGTCTTCAGCCTGCCAACGCCTGAGGCCATGGCCCCTCCCCCACGAGGTTGCGCCCGCGACGCTGCGAGCGCTTCCTCCACGATCCTTTCACGGGACCCAGGGCGTGGGGGCCCAAGGTCCCCCTGAGACCGGGCCCATCGCCCGATGCCGGGTCACGTGACCCGTTCGCGCACCACACGGGCCACGTCCATGCGGCGGATCGCCCGCGCCGCGGGCACCTGGGACAGGCCCGCCGCGACCACGACACCGAGGGCCGCGAGCGCGAGCACCCACCAGCCGAGCGACAGCCGGAGGTGGAACATGTCGGTGCCGAAAAGCCCCAGCGTGCCCTGCGCCGCGAGCACCCCGGCGACCAGGCCGACCGGCAGGCCCGCCACGATCGCCACCATGTTCTCCGTGGCCAGCACGCCCGCCGCCTTGCGTACCGTGACCCCGGCCGCTCGCAACGTCGCGAGCTCGGTCGTCCGCTCGACGAGGTTCACCGACATCGTCACCTGGATCACCGCCAGGGCCAGCACGCCGCCGAGCGCAACGATCACGCCGAAGAACGCCCAGAACAGCCCGAGATAGCTGTCCACCATCGTGACGAGCGCACGGGTGTCGGTGTAGGCCAGGACATGGTCCAGGCCGGTGACCTCGCCGCGCAGGGCGTCGCGCTGGCCGGTGCCCAGCCCGCTGTCGAACCGCACCAGCAGGACCGGCGTCGGGTCGGCGACCAACGACTCCACCGTCGCCGGCGTGCCGTACACGAGCGTGCCGAGCGGCTCGTCGACCAGACCGGCCAGGCGCACGTCGGTGGTGCGCCCCGAGGCGTCCGTGACGGTGATCGTGTCACCCGCCGAGACACCGAGCCGATCGGCCAGGCCCGCGCCGGCGAGCACCCCGTCCGACGGCAGGGCCACGGTCCGCCCGCCTGCGACGAACCCGTGCATCGACGTGTCCGGCGACAGACCCTGCAGGTCGGTGGCGTAGGTCGAGCCGTCGAAGCCCACCGTCACGCGGGCCGCGAGGCCGTTCTCCACGCCGGCGACACCGGCCAGGCCGGCGACCTGCCGGGCGACCTGGTCCTGCGCGCCGGGCTCGACGACCACCGAGGCGTCCTCGCGCTGGACGGTCCCGTACTGGGTGTCCAGCGCGGCGACCATCGAGGTCATCATCCCGACCGACGCCAGCACCAGCACCAGCCCGAGGACCGAGCCGAGCATCGTGGCCAGCGTCCGGCGCGGGTTGCGCACCACGTCGCGCAGCGCCATCCGCGTGGTCACGGGCAACCGGTGCAGCCGCGAGACCAGGCCGCTCCAGCGGCCGGGCGCGGGGAGCGTGGCCTGGTTGCGCATCGCCTCGGCGGGCACAGTGCGGGCGGCGAGCACGGCCGGTACCGCAGCGCCCAGCGCCCCGACGAGCACGCCCAGCGCGATGCCCGCCACGGTGAGGTCAGGGTGGGCGGTCACCACCGTGTCCGGGATGCCGAGCTCGGCGGTGTACACCCGCGTGATGAGCACGGTCAGCGGGGCGCCGAGCGCGGTGCCGAGCACGGCCGCGGTCGTGCCGATCAGCAGGCCCTGGAGCACGTAGTGCCACACCACGCGGCTGCGCCTGGCGCCCGCGGCCATCAGCGTGCCGATCGTCGGCCTCTCGGACAGCACCCGCCGGGTGAGCAGCACGTACGCCGCCACCGCGGCCGCCGTCAGGAACATCAGCGGGAACGCCTTGGACATGGTGTCGAAGCCGTTGAGGTCGAGCGTCAGCGCGGCGTCCGACGGGTTGTCGGACCAGGTCTGCACGTCCGACGCGCCGGCCGATCGCAGCGCGTCGGACACCGTGGCCCGGGAGGCGCCGCCGAGCAGCACGAGCGCCTGGTCGGGCGCCCGGCCCGACCACGCCCGGACCTGGTCCTGGGAGGCGAACACCACGGCGAACGAGTGCGGGTCGCCCAGCACCTCCTGGCGACTGCGGGCCGGCCACAGGTACTCCGGCGAGACCACCACGCCGCGCACGGTCACGGTGTGCCAGCCCGAGGCCGTCGCGACCTCGAAGGCGTCGCCCGGGCCGAGCCCGAACGTGGCGGCCGCGTGCTTCTCCAGCAGCACGCCGTCGGGGTCGTCGGGCGAGAGGTACTGCCCCTGGGTCACCTCGACGTCGTCGACGCCCGGGTGCTCGCCGGGCGGCATGCCGATGAGGCGGCCGAGCAGCCGCGCACCGCCCAGCGTCATCGGCTGGTCGACCTGGGTGCGGATCCGCGTGGTGGCGGCGCCCGCGGACGTCGCGGCGTCCGCGAGCGCCTGCGGGTCCGTCCCGACGGCGACCAGGTCGGCGAAACCGAGCCGGTGGTAGGTGCCCTCGTAGGAGGTGGACAGGTTGCGGTAGGCGCCGCCTGTGGCGACGAACATCAGCACGCCGAGCAGCACCGTCAGACCGACAGCCGTGACCTGGGTGCGCTGCCGACGCAGGTCGCGCACCGCCTTGCGCAGGGAGATCCTCACCAGGACACCGCCTCCGCCGAGGCCGGCTCGGCGTTGTGCTCGACCGACCGGACCTTGCCGTCGACCACCGTCACCACGGTGTCTGCGATCTGGGCGACCGAGGCGTTGTGGGTCACCACGACGACGGTCCGGCCCGCTCGGTGCAGCTCGAGCAGGGCTCCGAGGATCTGGCGCCCGGTGGTCAGGTCCAGCGCGCCGGTGGGCTCGTCGGCGAGCAGCAGGTCGGGGTCGGTGGCCAGCGCCCGCGCGATCGCCACGCGCTGCTGCTGCCCGCCGGACAGCTGCGCCGGGAAGTGGTCCGCCCGGTCGGCCAGCCCGACCTCGGCGAGCAGGTCCGGGACGCGGCGGAGGTCGCCGACCCCGGTGAGCTCGACGATGATCTCGACGTTCTCGCGGGCGGTCAGGGTGGGCACCAGGTTGAAGAACTGGAACACGAACCCCACGTGCTCGCGCCGGAACCCCGCCAGGTCGACGGGGCTGCGACCGGAGATCTCCTCGCCGGCCACCTCGATGCTGCCCGCGCCGGCCTGCTCGATCCCCCCGATCACGTTGAGCAGCGTCGTCTTGCCCGAACCACTCGGGCCGAGGACCACGGTGAAGGACCCGGGCTCGAGCTCGAGGTCCACGCCGTCCAGGGCGTGCACCTCGGTGTCCCCGGCACCGTAGGTCTTACGGACGCCGACCAGGCGCGCTCCCCCACGCGGCGCCGCGTGCTCGCCCATGGGTCGCACGGCACCGCCGTCGGCCGTGTCCTTGCCCCTGCTGCCGTGGCGTCCGCTCACCGTCGTCCCCATCCCGTGTCGGTCGTGCTGTCATTCGTGCGTCTGCGGGCCGGGCGGTTCCCCGGTCGGCCGGTCGGGCGGCGCGAGGATGCCGACCGTGTAGGTCTCGATGACCACGCGGCTCCAGCGCATGACGCCGTCGCCCATCGGGTCCACCCCCAGGACCTCCGCGACGTGGTCACGCATCAGGAACACCGCCAGGTCGTTCGTCAGCAGGAACGCGGCGGTCGCCTCGGGGTCCGACGTCCCGCGCAGCAGCCCCGCCGCGGTCCACGCGCGGATCATCGCGACGGTCACGTCGAAGAAGCGGCGGAACAGCGCGCGCCCCCCTTCGCCGGACATCAGCAGCCGGCGGACGTAGGCCGGGACCGGAGAGTCCGGCGGAAGGTACTCGGCGAACAGCCCGGCGAACCCCGCCGCGATCCCGGCGACCGCCGCGGGTCCGAGCTCCTGGTCCGGGCCGAGGTCGAGCTCGGCTCCCGCCGCCTGGAGCATGGTCTCGAGCAGGCCGGTGACGTGGTCGTCGACCGCCTGCCGCAGCGCATCCTTGGTACCGAAGTGGTGCACCACCAGACCCGGCGACACCCCCGCGGCCGAGGCGACGTCGCGCACGCTCACGCCGTCCACCCCACGCTCGGCGAACAAGCTCAAGGCGGTGTCCCGCAGAAGCACCTTCCCCGGTGGCCACCCCTCGCCTGTACGCACGTACAGCACTGTACACTCGTACAGCCCGTCCGTGGATCTCGAGATCGGGAGATCGCCGCGAGATCGGGGCGCCGGACACCCCGATCTCGGCGCGGCACCCCGATCTCGGCGGGTCACCCCATCTCGGGGGGTCAGGAGGTCAGGAGCACCGGCGACGCCAGCGTGGCGAGCGCCTCGAGCGCCTCGGTCGCCCCGGCGAGGGCCGCCCGCTGGTCCGGGTCCAGGCCCCCGAGCAGTCGAGCGACCTCCGCGGCGCGCTCCGCACGCACCTCGGCGACGAGCGCCGAGCCGGCGGCGGTGACCGCAACCTGCACGGCGCGACCGTCCTCGGGGCTCGCCTCGCGGGCCACCAGACCACGCCCGTGCAGGACGGCGACGATCCGGGTCATGACCGGGGCGGTGACCCGCTCGGCGCGCGCCAGGTCGCCGATCCGCTGCGGACCGTGGCGCTCGAGCGAGGCCAGCGTCGAGAAGTGGCCCAGCGACAGCTCCCCGCGCTCGGGCCGCAGCCGGCGGGACAGCAGGCCGAAGGCGACCGAGAGGCGCCGCGCAAGCTCGTCGTCGTTCACTCCCCGACCTTCCCACCGATCCCCAGCGGTCCGGTCGCCACCGCGCCGTCAGGTGCCGGGACGCCGGCCACCTCGACGTCGGGCTCACGACCGGCGGTGCCCGCCGGCGTCGGGGCGCCCGGAGCCGTGTCGTCGTGCACGTAGCGGCGCCCGCGCGCCGCCGAGGCGACCGCGCCGACCAGCGACAGCACTGCCGCGACGCCGAACACGACCACCAGCCCCTGGTGGAACGGGCCGGAGATCAGGCCGGGGAAGAACTCCTTGCCGGTCAGCGTCGCCGCGTCGGCCGGGTGCAGGGAGTCGAGCACCCCGGTCGGCCCGAGCAGGGTCTGGATCGGGTTGTACCCGAGGAACGCGGCGAACATCGAGCCCACCGGCGGGAGCTGGCCGATCTGCTGAGCCACCGCCGTCGGCACGCCGTGCGACGCCAGGCCCGAGGTCAGGGTCTGCGGGAGGGTGCGCGACAGACCGACGATCATCAGGGAGAAGAACACCCCGATCGACAGCGCCGACCCGGCGTTCTGCATCGTGCCGGCCACTCCCGACGCCGCACCGCGCTGGTTCGCCGGCACGCTGTTCATGATCGCGCTGCGGTTGGGCGCGCCGAACATCCCCGAGCCGATCCCGGAGAGCAGGGTGACCACCGCGAACTGCCAGTAGGTGAAGTCGACCGGGAGCATCAGCAGCAGCCCGAAGGTCGCGGCGACCAGCACCAGGCCCGAGCTCGCGAAGCCCCGTGCACCGAACCGGTCCGAGAGCGTTCCCGACAGCGGCCCGGCGATGAGGAACCCGACGGTGATCGGCAGCATGTAGATCCCGGCCCACAGCGGTGTGGACTCGTAGGAGTAACCGTGCAGCGGGAGCCAGATGCCCTGCAGCCAGATGATGAGCATGAACTGGAGCCCACCCCGCCCGATCGCCGCGAGCAGCCCCGCGAGGTTGCCCATCCCGAACGCCCGGATCCGGAACAGCTTCAGGTCCAGCATCGGCGCGTCGACCCGCAGCTCGATCGCCACGAACAGGGTCAGCACCCCCAGACCGCCGACGATCGCCCCGAGCACCCACGGGTTCGCCCACCCGGTCGGGCTGCCCGCGTACGGCTGGATGCCGTACGTGATGCCGACCAGCAACGCGGTCAGGCCGACCGCGAAGGTGACGTTGCCGGCCCAGTCCAGCCGCTGGGCGTGACGCGGCCGAGCGGTCTCGTGCAACGACCGGTAGGACCACACCGTGCCGAGCACGCCGATCGGCACGCTCACGATGAAGACCGCACGCCAGTCGACCACGGCCAGCAGCCCGCCGACGAGCAGGCCGAGGAACGACCCGGCGATCGCGGCCACCTGGTTGATGCCCAGGGCCATCCCGCGACGGTCCGCCGGGAACGCGTCGGTGAGGATCGCCGTGGAGTTGGCGAAGAGCATGGCGCCGCCCACGCCCTGGACCAGCCGCCAGCCGATCAGCCAGAGCGCGCCGACCTGGCCCTGCCACGGCACGAGCGCCAGCGCGATCGAGCCCACGGTGAAGACCACGAAGCCCAGGTTGTAGATCCGCACCCGGCCGTACAGGTCGCCGAGCCGGCCGAAGCTCACCACCAGCACGGCCGTGACGAGCATGTAGCCCATCAGGATCCACAGCAGGTAGCTGACGTTCCCGGGCTGCAGCGGGTCGAGCCCGATGCCAGAGAAGATCGCCGGGAGCGAGATGAGCACGATCGAGGCGTTGATCGTGGCCATCAGCATGCCGAGCGTGGTGTTGCTGAGCGCGACCCACCGGTAGCGGGGGTGATCGGCCGTGACGAAGGGCGTGCGTGTGCTCACCGAGGGACTCCAACGTGACGGTCGGCCGCGATCCGCGCGACGGTGAGCTGGCACGGGCCGAGATACTTGCTAGATGCTAAGTATCGTACGCTCCGCGCAGCGCAGCGGCCACTCCCGGCCTCCGGCCGGTCACGCCCCGGTCAGGAGCCGCGCCGCATCTCCCGCTCGACGTCCGCGGACGTGATGGGCCGACGGCCGAACACGTCCCAGACGTTGAAGAGCAGGCCGATGCCCCACCCCGCCATCACCCAGATCGGCCAGAAGTAGCCGTGCGGCGCGGTGAACCACCACACCACGACCAGGAACGCGTTGACGATCAGATAGGCCACGACGTGGCCGCCGAGGTCGCGGCGCGCCTTGACGCGCTTGTAGGCGGCGCGGCGCGCCTCGTCGTACTCGGGCGGCATCGGGATGTCGGACATGACCCCTCCTCGTGCGGTCACCTCCATTGTGACGAGTCGCACCGAGGCGCGGGGGCCCAATTCCGCGGCTCGGTGCCGCCTGACACACTGGGGGCCACGTCGTCCGGAGGAGTCGCCATGGCCACGAAGCGGATCGGGATCCTTACCGCGGGCGGCGACAGCCCAGGCCTCAACGCGGCGATCCGGGGCTTCGGCAAGACGGCCGTGGGCCACTACGGCTGGGAGCTGCTGGGCTTCCGCGACGGCATCAGCGGCCTGGTCGCGGGCCGCCACACGCCGCTGGACGGCAAGGCCCTGTCGGGCATCCTCACCATCGGCGGCACGATCCTGGGCACCAGTCGCGACAAGGTGCACAAGTTCCCCACCGACGACGGGCCGGTCGACATGATCCCCACCGTCGTCGAGAACTACGAGCGTGAGGGCCTGGCCGGCATCGTGCTGCTCGGCGGGGGCGGCACGGCCAAGAACGCCAAGCGCCTCATGGACGCCGGCCTCAACGTGCTGCACATGCCCAAGACGATCGACAACGACATCGCCATGACCGACACCAGCTTCGGCTTCGCCACGGCCATGGAGATCGCCACCGAGGCGCTGGACCGGGTGCACTCGACGGCCCACAGCCACCACCGGATCATCCTCACCGAGATCATGGGCCACAACGCGGGCTGGCTGACGCTCGGCGCGGGCCTCGCGGGGGGCGCCGACGTCATCCTCATCCCCGAGCTGCCGTACTCGGTGGAGAAGATCGCCGACACCATCAAGGCCCGCCTGTCGCGCGGCAGCTCGTTCTCGGTGGTCGCGGTCGCCGAGGGCGCTCGCGACATCGACGCGACCGCGGACTACGACGCCGCGCGGCTGCTGGTCAAGACCGCCAAGAGCGCCGAGGCCGAGCGCGCGGCCCGGGCGCACCTGGCCCACGTCGAGGACGCCCAGCGCGAGCACACCTTCGCCCTGGCCCGCGAGCTCGAGGCCGCCACCGGCCTGGAGTCACGCGTGACGATCCTGGGCTACGTGCAGCGCGGTGGCGCGCCGTGCGCCGCGGACCGCCTGCTGGCGACCCGGATCGGCGCCGCGGCGGCGGACCTCGCGGCCGACGGGCAGTTCGGCTACATGGTCGCGGCCCGTGGCGAGGGCACCGAGCCCGTGCCCCTCGCCGAGGTCGCCGGCAAGGTCAAGACGGTGCCCACCGACCACGAGTGGGTGACCACGGCCCGCAAGATCGGCGTCGGCCTGGGCGACTGAGCGCACGGGCCGCACCCGCGAGCCTCATCGCGCGGGCAGCTCCAGCGTCAGGCGCACCAGACGCAGGTCGTGGTCCCCGCGCAGCCGCGCGGCGCCGGTGAACTGGATCGCCTCGTCGTTGAGGAGCTCCAGGTGGGCGGTGGGCGCGTCCACGACGGGACGGCCCGACCTGAGCTCCTCGATCCACAGTGCTTGCGTGGTCGCCTCGATCCTCAGCGGCATCTCGGCCGCGTCCACGGCGAACAGCAGGGTGCGGGTCACGTGGTCGCGTACCAGCACCCTCGAGACGCTCAGCACGGCACTCCTCGTCGGTCGGATCCTGCGTGTGGCCACCCGATCGGCCGACCGGCCCGAGTGTTGAGGGGACCGGAGCCGGCGAGCGGTCCCGCGCTGCCCGGGACCGTAGGCTGAGCCCGTGACCGAGCCGACCGCGACCCCGCCGGAGCCGCTCGCCGCGGCCCTCGCCGAGCTGACGACGTTGCGCGGGAGCATCGACAACATCGACGCGGCGCTCGTCCACCTGCTCGCCGAGCGGTTCAAGTTCACCCAGCAGGTCGGCCGGCTCAAGGCCCGCGCCGGGCTGCCTCCGGCGGACAAGGACCGCGAGAGCGTGCAGGTCGCCCGGCTCCGGGCTCTGGCCGAGGAGTCCAACCTCGACCCGGCGTTCGCCGAGAAGTGGCTGGCCTTCGTCACCGCTGAGGTGATCCATCACCACGAGCGGATCGCCTCTGAGCACGCCGCCGACTCCTGAGAGGTGACCGTGCCCGCCACTCCCCTTCCCGCCGAGGTCACTGCGCTCCTGGCCCGGCCGAACCCGGCCGTGATGGCCACGCTCGCATCCGACGGCCGTCCGGTCACCGTGGCGACCTGGTACCTGCTCGAGCCCGACGGCACGGTGCTGCTCAACCTCGACGCCGGCCGGGCGCGACTGGCACACCTGCGGCGCGACCCCCGGGTCTCGCTCACGGCCCTCGACGAGAACTGGTACACCCACGTCTCGGTCCAGGGCGAGGTGGTCTCGATCGCCGACGACGCCGACCTGGTCGACATCGACCGCCTGTCGCGGCACTACACCGACCGGGCCTATCCGGTGCGCGACCGGCCACGGGTCAGCGTGCACGTCCGGATCGACCGCTGGCACGGCTGGGGCGCGGTCCGCCGGTCCTGATCGGCGACCCCGGCCCGAACCGGGGCGTTCCGGACACTCCCCGCGAGTCGACTGCTCCATCCGGGCGAACGGCGCCCCGGGACCTTCGAGGATCGGTGCAGCGCTCCTAACCTGCCGGTAACCGCTGCTGGCAGCGGCACCCTCCGGCTCGACGACCTCGACGAGGACCACGATGAGCACTGCACTCGCCACCGCGCTGGCCCGCCTCGCCGGGCTCGACCTTGCTCCCGAGCGAGCCCTGGAGGCCGCGGCCGACGCCGGCGTCTGGGACGCTCCGACGGACCCGCACGGAGCCGCGCACCGCGGCTGACCGACTCCGCGTTCAGTTGAGCCGCGGGTCGTCGGGGGCGTTGGCCAGCAGCGCCAGGTCCCCACCCTGCCGGCGCAGCACCTGGGCCCACAGTCGCTCGGGGAGCGACGAGAACGGGTCACGCTCGTCCGCGTCGACCACGATCCAGTCCCCCGCGGCGATCTCCGCCTCGACCTGCCCGCCCGACCAACCCGAGTGCCCGGCGAACACGCGCAGGTCGGCCACCTGCCCGGCCAGCTCGTCCGGAACGGCGTCCAGGTCGACCAGGCAGAACGGCCCCGCCACGCGGTCCACACCGTCCGGGGGGTCCTCACCGCCCGGGACGAGCACCACACCGATCGCACCGTCCAGCCCCACCGGTCCGCCCTGGAACAGCCGCGCGGGCGGGGTGGCCAGCGCCTGCCAGCTCGGTAGGACGGCGTCGACGTCCACCTCGAGCGGTCGGTTGATGACCACGCCGAACGCCCCGTCGTCGCCGTGGTCGAGCACGAGCACGACGCTGCGCCGGAAGTTCGGGTCGAGCAGGCCCGGCACGGCCACCAGCAGGCGCCCGGTCAGGGAGTCCGTCATGTCTCCATCATGGTGCGACGTGCCGAGCAGCGCGCGGACTGCCGTGGAGCGGCACGGTCCGGCACCGCGAGGGTGCCGGACCGTGCCGTTCAGTAGGTGAACACCGAGGTCTGCGACTGGAGCCGGGCCGCCATCGACGCCAGCTCGGAGACCGCCGCCCCCAGGTCGGAGAGCACCCGCGTGGAGTCCTCGGCGGCGGTCGCCACACCCGTGATGTTGGTGGCGATCTCACCCGAGCCGGTGGCCGCCTCGGCCACTGCGCGGGACATCTCGTTGGTCGTCGCGGTCTGCTCCTCCACCGCACTGGCGATGGTCTCCTGGAAGCCGTTGATCCGGTCGATGATCTCGGAGATGTGGCCGATCGCCGCGACGGCGCCCGTGGTGTCGCCCTGGATGGCTTCGACCTGCCGGGCGATGTCCTCGGTGGCCTTGGCCGTCTCCTGAGCGAGGTCCTTCACCTCGCCTGCCACCACGGCGAAGCCCTTCCCGGCCTCGCCGGCCCGGGCGGCCTCGATCGTCGCGTTCAACGCCAGCAGGTTGGTCTGCTCGGCAATCGTGGTGATGACCTTGACGACCTCGCCGATCTGCTTCGACGAGGCGCCGAGCTGGTTCACGGTGCCGGAGGTGGTCCGTGCCGCCTCGACGGCGGACCCCGCGACGCGCGCCGCCTCCGTGGCGTTCGTCGCGATCTCGCGGATCGAGGCGCCCATCTGCTCGGCGCCGGCCGCGACGGCCTGGACGTTGCGGGACACCTGCTCGGCGGCCGCGGAGACCACGCCCGCCTGGGCGGACGTCTCCTCCGACCCGGCGGCGACCTGGGTCTGCGCGGCGGAGAGCTCCTCGGCGGAGGACGCCACGGACTGCGCGGTCTGGACCACCTCGCCCATCAGGGTGCGCAGGCGGCCCAACGCACCCGCGAGCGCATCGGCCATGGCTCCCAGCTCGTCGCGGGACCGCACGTCCGGGATCACCGTCAGGTCACCGGTCGCCAGCGCGTCGACACTGCGCTTGACCGCCATCACGGCGCGCACGATGCCGCGTGCGATGAGGAGCCCGAGCACGAGGACCGCGAGCGAGCCCGCGGCGATCGCCACGGCGGTCAGGGTGAAGGCACGCGACGCGGTCGCGTCCGCCTGGTCCGCGATGTCGGCCATCGCGACCGCGACCTCGTCCTGGATCTCGCCGAGGTGCGCGATGAGGTCCTGGCCGGCCTCGGCGGCCCCACCGGCCCGGATGGCCGAGAACTCGGTGCGGTTGTCGGCGATCGCGGCGTCCAACATGTCGCCGCCGACGACGGTGTCGTAGGAGGCCAGCGCGTCGGTGAAGTCCGCCCACACCGCGGGCTCGTGCCCCAGCAGGTCGGTGTAGGTCGCGTCGAAGCTGTCCGCGGCGGAGTGCAGGGCCGCGAACGCCTGGGTGGCCGTCTCACGAGCCGCGTCCTTCTCCTCGGGAAGGGACGCGGCGGCGGCGTACATGGACATCCGGACGTTCCACATCGCGTCCGTCAGACCCGTCAGCGAGGCGCCGACCTCGGTCTGTACGTGGGCGAGCCGCTCGGCTGCGCCGCGCACGGCGACCAGCTGGGTGACGGCGAAGGCTCCGACGGAGACCAGCAGGACGGTGGCGAGCACGCCGACACCGAGGATCTTCGCTCGGATCGACAGCGCTCCGCCGCGGAGGCGTGCGAGGACGGTAGGGGATGGGCTCGAGGAACTCACGGGTGGCTCCGATGGTGGGCGGTGGAAGGGGGGGCTACGACGACAAGGCCCGAAGGCCGGGGTTATGAGAAGACATCGACGGGGCCGGTGGAATGTGAGAGGCATCGGGGGGCGTAGCCCGTTCGGCCCACACCCGCGTACGCACGGACCGGTCCGACACCTCTGGACAACCACGTACGTACTTGTATAGTCGCGTCTTGGGACAGAAGTCCCTGGTGAGTCGGAGCAGACCACCGAGGAGGCAGCAGATGATCGCCTCGACCGCACAGCTCGCGCGGCACGGCCGGGAGCACGGGTACGCCGTGGCAGCGGTGAACATCCTGGACGACCTCAGCCTTCGGGCGGTGGTCGACGCGGCGGTCGACAGGTCCGCGCCGGTGATCGTGCAGGTCTCGGTCAAGACGGTGCGGTCCATCGGCGTCGAGCTCGTCACGACGATGTTCCGACTGGCGGCACAGGACTCCCCCGTACCGATCGCCCTGCACCTCGACCACTGCCCGCACCGCGACGTGATCTCCCAGGTCGTCGCGGCCGGCTGGTCGTCGGTCCTGTTCGACGCCTCCGACCGCGACCTGGCCACGGCCGAGCGGGAGACGGCCGAGGTGGTCACCGAGGCGCACGCCGCGGGTGTGGACGTGGAGAGCGAGATCGAGAACATCGTCGGCGTCGAGGACGACATCGGCTCCGACGAGGCCGTGCACGCCTACTCCGTCCAGACCTTGGTCGACGTCGCCGGTCGTACCGGCGTGGACCTGCTCGCACCGCAGCTCGGCACCGCGCACGGCCTGTACACCCACACGCCCGTCCTGCTGCCCGAGCGCGTCAGCGACCTGGTCACGCTCACCGACCTGCCGATCGTGCTGCACGGCGGCACCGGGCTGTCGGACGAGGACTTCCGCGCGTTCATCGAGGCCGGCGTCTCGAAGGTCAACATCTCGACCGGCCTCAAGCTCGCCTACATGAAGGCCGCGCAGGCACACCTGGCCAAGGCCGAGCAGACCGGGAAGTGGGACCCGCCTTCGATGTTCCGGGACATCTCCACCGCCGTCCGCGACGAGGTCGTCGGCCACCTGGACCGGTTCGGCTCGTCCGGCCAGGCCCAGGGCGCGGCGGCGAGCCGATGAGCCCCGCCCTGATCTTCGACTGCGACGGCGTGCTCGCCGACACCGAGCGTGACGGCCACCGACCGGCGTTCAACGCCACGTTCGAGGCCGTCGGCCTGCCGGTGCGGTGGAGCGAGGAGGACTACGCGCGCTACGTGCTGATCGGCGGGGGCAAGGAGCGGATGGCCGCCCTGCTGACCCCGGAGCTGGTCGCCGAGGCCGGGCTGCCGACCGAGCCCGAGGAGCAGCGCGCGATGCTCGCGGACTGGCACCGCCGCAAGACCGACACGTACATCGCGCTCGTCGAAGCCGGTGCGCTGCCCGGTCGCCCCGGGATCGCCCGGGTCGTGACCGCGGCCGCCGACGCGGGCTGGGGCCTCGGTGTCGCGTCCACGTCGGCCGAGCGGTCGGTTCGCGCGGTGCTCGAGCACGCCGTCGGCGCGGAGCTCGCCGAGCGCTTCTCGGTGTTCGCCGGCGACGTGGTCGCGCACAAGAAGCCCGCGCCCGACATCTACCTGCTCGCCCTCGACGGCATGGGCCTCGACCCGTCCGACGTGATCGTGGTCGAGGACAGCGCCAACGGCCTCCAGGCGGCCCTGGCCGCCGGACTGACCACCGTCGTCACGGTGAGCACCTACACCCACGACGAGGACTTCACCGGCGCCGGGCTGGTGGTCAGCAGCCTGGGCGATGCGCCGGGCACCCCCACCGTGGTCCTCGCGGACCCCCACCGGCTCGGGATCGGCGACGAGGTCACGCTCGCCGACCTGGCAAGGCTCGTCGAGATCACGAAGGAGTGAGGCCATGGCCGTGGACCTGGCAGGCATCGAACGCGTCGTGAAGATCATCGCCCAGACCGCCGTCGACAACGAGACCTACTTCGGCGAGCTGGACTCGGTGGTCGGCGACGGCGACTTCGGCTACTCCTTGGCGCGCGGGTTCGAGATCGTGCTCGCCGACTGGGACGACCTGGATCGCACGGACGCCGCGACCTTCCTGCAGAAGGTCGCCCTCATCATCACCGGGCGGATCGGCGGCACGTCCGGTCCGATCTGGGGCACCGCCTTCCTGCGGGCAGCGATGGTGGTCAAGACGCGCGACACGCTCGACGGGGACACGGTCGTGGCGATGCTCGACGGCGCTGTCGAGGGCATCAAGGCCCGCGGTGGAGCCGACGTCGGCGAGAAGACGCTCCTGGACGCGATCGTGCCGATGCGCGACACGATCGCCGCCAAGCTCACCGAGGACGCGAGCGCCAAGGACATCGCGGACGCCGCGGCGAAGACCGCACGTGAGAGTGCGGAGGCCACCAAGACCATGCAGGCGATGCGAGGGCGGGCGGCCTACACCGGCGAGCGCTCGATCGGATCGGTCGACGCGGGGGCCACGGCGATCGGCGTGATCGCCACCGCGATCGCCGAGCAGTGGCCCTGACGGTCCCGGTACACCGAGTTTCCCCGCCGCCGCGCGGGGCCTGACCGGCCGTCGGATGCGGTCGGCCACCAGCAGTCGATCACTCACAGTGGCGTGGAGGCAGTGGTGAAGAAGTTCGTCAACGACCCCAAGCAGTTCGTCCCGGAGATGCTCACGGGCATCGCCCTGGCCAACCCGGACACCCTCCGGTACGAGCCCAAGTACAACCTCATCATGCGGGCGGACGCCCCTCGCGCCGACAAGGTGTCGATCATCCAGGGCTCGGGCTCGGGCCACGAGCCCGCTCACGTCATGGTGGTCGGCAAGGGCATGCTCGACGGCGCCTGCCCCGGTGACGTGTTCGCCGCTCCGCCGATGGACTACGTCTACGAGACGGTCAAGCTGCTGAAGTCCGACAAGGGCGTCCTGCTGCTGGTCAACAACTACACCGGCGACCGGATGGCCTTCGACATGGCCAAGGAGATGAGCGAGGCCGAGGGCATCAAGGTCGCGACGCTCTTCATCAACGACGACGTCGCCGTCCAGGACTCCACCTACACGGTCGGGCGCCGGGGCGTGGCAGGGAACTTCTTCGTGATGAAGTGCGTCGGCGCCGCGTCCGAGGAGGGCGCCGACCTCGACGAGGTCGTGCGGATCGGCGAGAAGGTCAACTCCGTCACCCGCTCGATGGGCATCGCGCTCACCGCGTGCACGCCGCCCGCCAAGGGCTCCCCGCTGTTCCAGCTCGGCGACGACGAGATGGAGGTCGGCGTCGGCATCCACGGCGAGCCCGGCCGCCGGCGCGCCAAGATGGTCTCCGCCGACGAGATCGTCGACGAGCTGCTCGGAGCGGTGGTGCCGGACCTGCCCTTCTCCTCCGGCGACCGGGTCGCGCTGATGATCAACGGGCTCGGCGGCACGCCGATCAGCGAGCTGTACCTGCTGTACGGGATCGCCCACCGCAAGCTGGCCGACCAGGGCATCACCGTGGCGCGCAGCTACGTAGGCGAGTACTGCACCTCCCTGGAGATGGCCGGCGCGTCGCTGACCCTGGTCAAGCTGGACGAGGAGATCGAGCGTCTGCTCGAGGCGCCCGCCGAGATCGCCTACCGGGTGTTCTGACCGGGCCCGGGGGGTGGGACGGCCGCGCGTCCCACCCCCCGACCCCGGCCACGGCCGACGCGCGCTCCCTCGCTAGACTGACCGGCCGCGCCGGACCCCGTCCGCGAGGGGAGGGACATGACGTCCTCGGACCTGCTGGACCGCGACTCCGCCGTGCCCCTGTACGCCCAGCTCGAGGCCGCGCTGCGCGCCCGGATCGCCGACGGCGAGTGGCGGCCGGGCCACCGCATCCCCTCGGAGAACGAGCTCAACCGGATCTATGGCCTGAGCCGGATGACCACCCGCGGCGTGCTCAACAAGCTCGTCGCCGAAGGACTGCTGTTCCGCGTCCAGGGCAAGGGCACCTTCGTCTCGGGCCACAAGTTCGACGCGGTGTCCCCCGCGTACCAGGGGGTGCGCGAGCAGCTCGAGGCGGCCGGCTATCAGACCTCGACCGTCGTGCTGGCCAACGGGATCGAGGAGGCGGCGGCGACCGTCCGCGAGAAGCTGGGCCTGCCCGAGGGTGCTCGGGTGCACGCGATCCACCGCCTGCGCTCGGCCCAGGACGAGCCGCTGAGCCTGCACCACTCGTACGTGCCCGCCACGCTCGCGCCCGACCTGGACCGGCACGACGCGGCCAGCGAGCAGCTGTGCGTGATCCTCGAGAAGCACTACTCGCTCGCGATGAAGCATGTCGTCGAGCACCTGGAGGCCAGCGCGGCCCACACCGACGAGGCCGAGCTGCTCGGCATGCGGCGGGGCCAGCCCGTGCTCCGCCTCGAGGACGTCATCTCCGACGTCGGCGGCACGCCCTTCGAGTACTCGATGATCGTCTTCCGCGGCGACAAGATCCGGCTGGGCTTCGACTACCAACTCTGACGGGCGCGGGCGCGGCGGGGCGCGCCGACGGTGGTCGTTGCCGGCCGCGGGCCGTCGGCGAGGTGGTCGACGCGGTGCCGGCGCCCACGGGCGGGAGTGAGCAGCCGGCGCGGATCACGTGACGCGAGCGACGCACGGGTCCGGTGCGACGGCACACCCGATGCTCGAGCCCCACCCTCACGTGATCCGCGTGGAGTGCTCACGGCGCGTGGCCCGGCGCCGCGCCGACAACCGACCGCGCCCAGGGGCGTGCGGGGACTGGACGCACCATCCGCAGCTATGAGCGGATGATGACGTGTCGCGGCGGAACACGCGGCGGCCCACGCGGCGGCCCACGCGGCGAGGTCTGGCATCGGGCTCGAACGACGTCCGCATCGCGGACCGCCCCGCAGGGTTCGGCGTCCGGGGCGGCGTTCGCCGCGTGGGGCGCCGGGAGGAGCGCGTCCGTAGCGGTCGAGCAGACCGGCCGGTCGCTCCACCACGACCGCGCGCACCGAGAAGGGGCAGGGTGCGCTCAGCGGCGGGCGAGGTCGACGAGGTGGTCCAGCGGCTCCCCGGCGGCCAGGTGGGCGACCTGGGTGCGCAGCAGGGCGACGATCCGGTCGGTCATCGTCGTGGTGCGGCCGGCGACGTGCGGGGTGAGCAGGACGCCGGGCGCGGTCCGCAGGGGGTGATCGGCGGGCAGCGGCTCCGGGTCGACGACGTCGAGCGCGGCGCGCACCCGGCCGGCCCGGACGGCGTTGACCAGGGCGCCGGTGTCGACCACCGGGCCTCGACCGACGTTCACCACCAGGGCGCCGGGGTGCATCGCCGCGAGCAGCCGCGCGTCCACCAGGTGCCGGGTCGTCGCGGTCAGCGGCACCGCGAGCACCAGCACATCGGCACCGGGCACCAGGTCCGCGAGCTCCTCGACCGCCCGCACGGGGCCGATCGCGTCGATGCGCGCCCGGGAGGCGACCCGGACGACCTCGACGTCGAACGGCACCAGGCGCCGACGGATCTCCTCCCCCACGCCGCCGACTCCCACGACGATCGCGGTCCGGCCCACGAGCCCGGGCGTGAAGCGCTGATCCCAGCCGCCGGCCGCCTGCTGGGCCAGGAAGCCCGGCAGGTCACGTTGAGCTGCCAGCACCAGCGCGACGGCGTGCTCCGCCGTTGCCGCCTCGTGGACCCCGACGGCGTTGGCGAACGCGACGCCGCTCGCCAGGACCTCGGCGACGTGGTCGTAGCCGAGCGCCTGACTCTGGACGGCACGCACGGGCACGCCGTCGAGCACCGCCAAGGTCGAGGCGGGCGCCATGAAGGGCATCACCACGAGGTCGAGCGGGCCGTCCGGCGCGTCGGCGGCCGACGTCAGGTCCCACACCTGGATGGTCGTGGCGCGCAGATCCGCGAGGCGGTCGTGCAGGGTCGGGTCGGGCACGGTGACGGTGAGCATGCGGTCATCCTCCTCCGGGCGCGCCAGGGCACCGGGGGCGCGGTGGGTCACGGCGTGGGTGCACAGCGTCGCAGGCCCGTAAGCCGGGCTGGGCGCGCAGGAGTACCGGCGTCCCCACGCTCTCCCGCCCGCTCCGCGCGAGGGCGGCGCTCGCGCCCGTCGAGCCGGCGCCACCAGTGCGGCGACCAGCGTTCGCGCCGCGATGGCCCGGACCATGGCCCGGGCCACCGCGGCATGGCGACTCGCAAGCCGCCGCGACCGTGCGGGCCCTCCCCCGCGCGGCCGTTGCCACGCAGCCCCCTGCTCCGCGCAGCAGGTCCGACCTCGTCAGGACGCGCCGGGCAGCAGGGCCTGGACGGTGATGAGGTGAACGGAGTCGCTGCGGCACGCGGTCAGGTCGGTCGACGCCACGAACAGCGAGTGGGTCTCGCCCGGCGGGTAGACCCGCAGGCCATCGGCGGTGACGGGGTCGCAGGTGTCGGCCGGGTAGTTCGCCGCCTGGGCGATCCTCAGCGGGGCGTGCGCGGACGCGCCGGGGTCGAGCGTGACGGTGCCGTGCGGGCTCGACCGGTCGAAGTCGCCGGCTGCCCCGAGCTGCGTGCCGTTGCCGTCACCGACGAAGGAGACGCCCGGCCAGCCCTGGAGGGTGCAGCGCTCGGTCCCCGTGTTGGTCAGCACGAGATACGGCAGCACGCTGCCCGCGGCGCCGCCCCCGCCCGACGTCAGCGACGCCGCCAGGTGCCCGGAGGTGCACCGGGCGGAACGCAACGACGTCGGCGACGCGGAGGCGCTCGGACCGGCGGACGCGCTGGGCGAGGCGCTCGGTGAGGCGCTGGCGCTGGCGCTCGGCGACCCGCTGTCGGACGGCGTCGAGGACGGCGTCTCGCTGGGGGTTCCGGACGCGGAGGACACGGTCGACTCGGCGATGCCTGTGCCGCCACCCGCTGAGCAGCCCGCCAGGACGAGGGTGACTACCGCAGCCGAGCCCACGAGCGCGAGCCGGCGACGGTCGAGTGCTGTTCTCATGCCCACGAGTCTGGTCAGCGGTGCATGAGGAGACGATGAGGACGTCAGGTCCTGCCGAGACGCCGCCCGCCACGCCCCGGCCCGTCCAGCACGAGCCGCGCCCGCAGGCCACCGCCGGGTCCGGTCCCCAGCTGGAGCGAGCCGCCGTGCACCCGGGCGACCCACTCGACGATCGCCAGCCCGGTCCCGGTCCCCGCGCCCCGCCCCACGCCGGGCCGGCGCATCCTGCGCCGGCGCGCGGGCGGGATGCCGACCCCGGCGTCGCTCACCTCGACCTCGCCCGCCCGGACGGTCACGAACACCGGGGGCGCGCCGTGCCGCAGGGCGTTGTCGACCAGGTTGCGCACCGCCTGGCCGACCAGCTCCGGGTTGGCCGTCGCGACCGTCGCAGGGGCCTCCACGGTCACAAGGCCGTCGGCGAGCGCCTCGGGGGCCGCCTCGGCGACGCTCGCCTCGACCACCTGATCCAGGCGCAGCGGCTCCAGCGCGACGGCCGTCGTGCCCGCGCTGGCCCTGGCGCGCAGCAGCAGCGCCGAGGTGATCGACGTCAGCCGGTCCACCTGGCGCCGCGCCCGGACGACGGACTCGTCCGGCTCGCCGCGGGCCCGGGCCTCGTCCAGGATCACCGCGAGCACCGTCAACGGCGTGCGCAGCTCGTGGGAGGCCTCCACGAGGAACTGCTCGGTGTCCGCCAGGCCGCGCACCGCCGGGCGCATCGCGAAGCCCGAGATCACGTGCCCCAGCGCCGCGGCCGCGACCACGAGCAGCGCCGCGGTGACCGCCAGGCCCAGCGCCAGCCGGCCGTGCTCGGCGCTGCCCGGCACCGGTCCGCCGACCAGGATCGCGGCCTCGACGCCGACGCCCTGCGGGGTCACTCCGAGCACGGGAGCCGCCGCCCAGTGCAGCACCGGCCCCGACGCCTCGGCCGCCTCGAAGGACACCACACCTGGCGAGTCGGTCACCACGCGCAGCACATGGCGCAGCTCGGCGTCGTCGGGCAGCGCGGCCTGGTCCGGCGCGGCGTAGGCGATCGCGTCGGACGTCACGACACCCACGACCGGGGCGATCCGCAGGTCCTGGGTCTGCTGCAGCCGTGACAGGTCCAGCGTGCCGTCGGTGTAGGTGACCACCTCGCCCAGCGTGCTCGCCTGGCCGGCCAGGCCGTCGGTGAGCGAGCGCAGCCGGGACGAGGAGTCGATGCGCAGCGCGAGCACCACGAGCACCGTCAGGCACGCCGCGGTCGTGATCGCGAAGACGGCGGTGGTGGTCCACCGGATCCGGCGGATGCGGCGCAGCGCGGGGCTCACCGGAGTCGCTCTCGCCGCGGCGCGGCGCGGCCTCCGAAGCCAGCCGGTAGCCGACCCCGCGCACGGTCTCGATCAGCTCCGGCCGCCCCAGCCGGCGGCGCAGCTGCCCGACCAGCACGTCGACGACGTTCGAGGACGGCTCGCTGAGCTCGTCCCAGCACCGCGCGACGAGCTCGCCCCGGCCCACCACCTGCCCGGCCCGCTCGAGCAGCACCTCGAGCACCGCGAACTCCTTGGCCGTGAGCGTGAGCAGCACCCCGTCGAGGGTGACCCGGTGGCGCGGTACGTCGAGCTCGAGGCCGCCCGCGCGCCAGACCCGCGGCGCCGCGCCCGGCGCCCGAAGCGCCAGGGCCCGCAGCCGAGCCACCAGCTCGGGGAAGGCGAACGGCTTGACGAGGTAGTCGTCGGCGCCACGCTCGAACCCGTCGACCCGGTCGGCCACGTCCGCGCGCGCCGTGAGCATCAGCGCCGGGGTCCGCACGCCCGCGGCCCGCCGGCCGGCGAGCCAGTCCAGCGCGTCGCCGTCCGGCACCCGGCGGTCCAGCACGAGCGCGTCGTAGTGGGTGACCGCCACCTGGAGGTCGGCGTCCGCGCAGGAGCCCACGTGGTCCACCACGAACCCGGCGCGGCGCAACCCGCCGACCACCTCCGGCGCCAGCTCGGGATCGTCCTCCAGGAGCAGCACCTTCACGCGGCGATGCTACGGCCGAGCCGCCGATCGGGCCGCTCGGTACCGTGAGCCACGGTGGACCGGCGGCGGATCGAACGGGAGCGAGGCGGCGTGACGTACGGACCCGCCGCGTCCTCGGCGGACGGGCGAGCGGCGGACGCGGCCCGGATCCGCAAGGCGCGCCCGGAGGACGCCGCCGCCGTCGCCGACATCTGTCTGCGCACCGCCGCCTCGGGCTCGGACGCCACCGGCATGCTCGGCGACGACGGGCTGTGGGCCGACCTGTTCGCCCTGCCCTACCTCGAGCTCGAGCCCGAGCTGGCCTGGGTGGTCGACGACGGCTCGACCCTGCTCGGGTACCTGGTGGGTACGGCGGACAGCGCCGGGTTCGCGCATCGGTTCCGCGAGCTCTGGCTGCCCCGGGTGGCCGACCGCTACCCGCCCGGCGAGCGGTCCACGCCGTTGGAGACGGCGCTGGTGGCCATGCTCCACCACCCCGAGCACGACCTGCTCCCCGAGCTCGAGGGCTACCCGGCCCACCTGCACATCGACCTGCTGCCCTCCGCGCAGGGCCACGGCTGGGGCCGGCGCCTGATGGCGACGTTCTTCGCCGAGCTGCTCGGCCGGGGGGTGACCGGAGTGCACCTGAGCATGGCCGCGGACAACCACCGCGCCCTGGCGTTCTACCGGCACCTGGGGCTGCGAGAGCTCGACGTGGGCCGTGGCAGCTTCATGGTCGCGGGCACGGACCTCCTCGGCTGACGGCGGCTCACGCCCGCGGTGCGCGCCCGCCCCCCTCGTGCGGCGTGCCGGCGTCGTCCCCGACCACCCGGTCGCGCCCGGCGCGCTTGGCGGCAAGGAGCCGCCGGTCGGCACGGTCGAGCACCATCGCCGGGGTGTCGCCGCGACGGGCCATCGCCACTCCGATCGACACGCGCACGCCGACCCTGCCCGACGGCACGCCGACCCCGGACTGCCCGATGAGCATCCGCAGCCGCTCGGCGAGGGCGACGAGGTCCTTGCGCTGGTCCGCGCCGGCGACCACCACGAACTCCTCACCTCCGTAGCGCGCGACCTCGTCGCCCGGCCGGACATTGCGCGCGAGGGTCGTTCCCAGCACCGCGATGAGTCGGTCACCCGTCGAGTGGCCGTGCTCGTCGTTGATCCGCTTGAAGTGATCGACGTCCAAGAACAGCACCCCGAACGTGGTACCGGCGCCGTGCAGCGCGAGCAGGCGATCGGCGAGCACGCGATCGAGGTAGGCCCGGTTGCCGAGGCCGCTGAGGTGGTCGGTCAGCGCGAGGGTGGCCAGCTGGTCGGCCTGGCGACGTGCCTGCCGGTGCTCGGTGTCGTCCACGAACACCTCGACCGCACCGGTGATCTCGCCCGCCTCGTCCCGGATGGGCGTGGCGGCGACCCGGACGGGGACCACGTAGCCGTCCCTGTGGTGCAGGTACACCCGGCACTCACGGCGCACGCCGTCGTTCATGGTCTCCTGCAGCGGGCAGCGCGTGCCGCAGATGCTCTCGCCCGCGTCGTCGACGTGGTCGAGCATGCCGTCACCGCACCAGCGACCGGCGGCCTCGGACGCCGTGTACCCGGTCAGCCGCTCCGCACCGCTGTTCCAGAACGTGATCCGGCGCTCGGGGTCGACGACGTACACGCCGTCGCCGATGGCGTCGAGCACGCTGGCGAGCTCACTCGGCCCCATCGCCGCCCCTCTCCCACGAGCTCCGGTCGCGACACTCCCCAGACCACATCGGCGTCCGAGCGCCGCGCTTGAGCGGTACGGCCGCAACTCGCACCGGGCGACGCGTTGGTCACACGACTCGGGCCAGGTGCTCTCCCCACCACCGCAGAACGTGCTCGAACCGCGCCCTGCGGTGGCTGGGCCGGCCCGACCTGCTCAGCTCGTGGCCCTCGCCGGGGAACAGCAGCAGCTCGACCGGCACCCCGCGGCGCTTGAGCTCGACGAACCACCGCTGGCCCTGCTCGACCGGGCAGCGCCAGTCCTGCTCGGAGTGGATGACCAGGGTCGGCGTGCGCACCGAGCCGACGTGGGCCATCGGCGACTGCGCGGCGACCGCGACGGCACCCTCCGACGTGGCCGCGTCGCCCAGGTACTCCAGCCCGAAGAACCAGCCGATGTCGCTCGAGCCGACGAAGCTGACCGGGTCGAGGAACCCGCGCTCGACGATCGCGCCGGCGAACCGGTCGGTCCGGGTGGTCAGCCACGCGGTGAGGTACCCGCCGTAGGAACCGCCCATCACCCCGACCCGGGTCGCGTCGAGCGCAGGGTCGGCCAGGGCCGCGTCCAGCAGGGCGAGCACGTCGTCGGTGTCCACCGTGCCGAACGCGCCGCGGATCGCCCGGCCGTGCTCGGCGCCGTACCCCGCCGAGCCGCGGGGGTTGCCGTGCACCACGGCGTACCCGGCACCGGCCACCACCTGGACCTCGTCGAACACGTCGCTGGTGTACTGCGCGAACGGCCCGCCGTGGATCATCAGGACGGTCGGGTAGGGCCCCGGTCCGTGCAGCTCGGGGTCGGGCAGCGTGACCCACCCGTGCACCGGGTAGCCGTCGGGCGCCACCGCGCCGAGCTCCTGCGGCGGGCGCAGCGTCGCACGCAGCGGCGCGGAGAACGCGCTGAGCACCTCGACGTGGCCGTCCGCGACCCGCACCGCGAGGACCTCCCCGGTCGAGGTCGGGTCGGACGCCGAGACCGCTGCGACCCCGTCGGCCACGTCCAGCCCCCGCACCACGGCCGGCCCGTCCACGAGCACCCGTGGCTCGCCGACGCCGTCGCCGGGCACCGCGAGCAGGACCACGTCGCCCCGTTGCTGGTCGGCCACCAGGACGTCGCCGGCCGCGGTCGCCAGGACTCCGGGGGCCAGGTCGCGGTGCTCGGGGTCGGTGAACCGGCGCACCTCGCCGACCGGTCCGCCCGCACCGTCGGGCAGGTCCAGGCGGTACAGCGCGGTCTGCGCGGCGACGAACCCGCGTCCGGCAGGGCCCAGGTCCTGCGCGAGCAGCCACAGCGCGCGGCCGTCGTCGGCCGGCAGCACGGCGGCGACGCCGAGCGGCGAGCCACCGGCGGCGTCGGTCAACGGCCGAGGCTCGACCGGCCCCGCGTCGACATCGACCACCACCGCGTCGGAGCGCAGGTCGTCCTCGCGCGTGGGGTGCACCGCGGCGACCGCGACGACGTGGCGTCCGTCCGGCATCCAGCGCGGCCCGGTGACGTCCACGTCGCCCGCCGTGAGGCGGCGGGCCTCGGGCAGCTCGCCCGGCACCGGCTGGGCCGGCACGTCGATCACGAACAGGTGGTTGCGCCGGTCGCGGGTGAACCCGAGCCCGTCGTGCCGGTACTGGTACTCGGTGATCAGGCGCGGCGCCTCGGCGGACGGGTCGCCGTCGGTGACGTAACGGCCCTCGTCGGGCACCCGTGCCGCGTACGCCAGCCGCCGCCCGTCCGGGGACCAGCGCGGGTCGCTCACGCCCAGCGGGGCGTCGGTGAGCCGCACGGGCTCACCTCCCCCGGCCTCGACCACGTGAAGCTGCGGCTTGCCCTTGGGCTCGGCGCGCAGGAACGCGACCCACCGCCCGTCCGGGGAGAACAGCGGCGAGGTGTCCCGGTGGCCGCGGGTGAACGGCCGCGGGGGCGCCGAGCCGTCCGCGGGCATCCGCCACAGGTGGCCGACGTACTCGTCGGAGTCCAGGTCGGGGCGCACCACGGAGACCACCACCGTCGTCCCGTCCGGGGCGATCGCTGGGGTGCCAGGGGTGCGTAGGGCGGGGAGGTCGTCAGGGGTCACGCCCGGCGACGCTACGCCGTCGGGTGGCGACCACGCACGACGAGGGTCCCGGCGTGGCTCACAGGTGGCGCACAACGCCCGCACACGCCGGCGTCGGGCCGCCCGGTCATCGTGGTTCCCGACAGCCGGAACGCCCACCCGAAGGAGCCCCTGATGCGACGCATCCTCCTGGCCGCCACCGGCACCCTCGCCGCCGTCGTCGCGGTCTTCCTCTACCCGACGAGCACCAACCAGAGCGCGGCGGCGGAGGTCTCGACGCCGGCCGCCGCGATGGCCGACGGCACGGCGTTCGCCTAGGTCCGCGCCGGGCTCAGGCGATCGCCGCGAGAGCGGCCCGCAGCACGTCCGGGTCGTGCCAGACGGGCAGGCGCAGGTGGCCGCCGTAGCCGCCGTAGGTGGAGAAGCCCGGACCGGCCACGAGCTTGACCCCCGCTCGTTTGGCCCGCTCGACGAGCGCGACCGCGTCGTCACCGGTGTCGACCCACAGCCCCGAGCCACCGGCGATCGGCTCCCAGGTCCAGGTCGGCACCACCTCGTTGAGCGTCGCGGTGGCGCCGGCCAGCGCCTCGGTGAGCATGTCGCGGCGCTGACGCCGGGCGACCTCGGTGTGGGCGATCAGGTCGACCGCCAGCAGCTGGTCCACCACCGAGCTGGCCAGGTCGACCGGCTTGCGCAGCTCGACCAGCCCATGGATCCGGTCCGCACTCGCCCGGATCCAACCGATCCGGATGCCGCCCCAGAACAGCTTGGACGCACTGCCGATCGTGACGAGCAGCTCCGGGTCGACCAGGCGGGCCAGGGTGCGGGCCGCCCCCTGACCGGCGAGCGTCAGGTCGGAGGAGCACGCGTCCTCGACCGTCATGAGGCCCGCGGCGTTGATCACCTCCGCCAGGCCGTGACGGGCCGCCGAGGTCATGGTCCGGCCGGTCGGGTTGTGGATCGAGGTCTGGCAGTAGAGCAGCTCCGGGCCGCGGGTCACCGCGCGCCGCACCTGCCCGGGGTCGAGCCCGCCGTCGACCATCGCCAGGCCCTCGACGTGCGCACCGGCGCCCCGCAGGGCCTCCAGGGCGCCGCGGTAGGTGGGCTCCTCGGTGAGCACCAGGTCCCCCGGGCCGGCCAGCCCGGTGATGACCAGCCAGGTCGCCTCCTGCGCGCCGGACGTCACCAGGATCTGCTCGGGCGAGGTCGGTGTGCCATCGGCGGCGAAGCGGTCGGCGATCGCCTGCCGCAGCGCCGGGAGGCCGGCCGGGAAGTAGCCGTCGGTGAGCAGGTAGCTGCCGATCCGGTCGGTGATCGGCCGCGCCAGCACGTCGTAGGTGACCGGTGAGGCCGGCAGCGCCCCGGTGGACAGGTCGATGACGCCGCTCGGGGTGTTGGTGAACGAGAAGAACCGTCCGCTCAGCTCGCGGTGCAGCCAGTGGTGGGCCGACCGCACGCGTGAGCCCGATCCGCGGTCCGTGGCCAGGTAGCCCTCGGCGGCCAGCGCCTCGTACGCGGCGGTGACGGTGCCCCGCGAGACGGTCAGCGCCACGGCCAGCGCACGCTGGGCGGGCAGGCCGGCCCCGGGAGGGATCAGGCCGGCACGGATCAGCTCGACCAGGGAAGCGGAGAGATCGCGCGCCAGGGTGCCGTCGCCGATGGCCCACTGCCCCAGGAGGCGGCTGAGCTCACTCGCGGCGATCGTCGGTGCGGCCACGGTCTCACCATGTCAGCACCGCCGGCCTCCGAGAAGGGCCACTGGACCCGGATTGGCCCAGACGGCCGTCAACCCGCGCTCCTACGGTCGAGGCATCCGGGACCCCGAACCGGGGCAGGCAACGACCAGACAAGGGTGAGGTCAATGGCGACCGTGGTTCTGCTCGGCACACTGGACACCAAGGGCGTGGAGTACGGCTGGCTCAAGGACCGCCTCGTCGAGAACGGCGTGGACGTCCTGGCCGTGGACGTGGGCTCCTTCTCGACGAGCCCGATGGCCGACGTCTCCTCCGACGAGGTCATCGCGGCCGCGGGCGCCGACGCCGCCGGGCTGCGCGAGCGGCGCGACCGCGGGGAGATGATGACCGTGATGGGCGCCGGCGCCGCCGCGACGGTCCACCGCCTGTTCGACGAGGGACGCCTGCACGGCATGCTGGCCGTGGGCGGGTCCGGCGGCTCGTCGGTGGCCGCGCCGGCGATGCAGGCCCTGCCGATCGGCGTGCCGAAGGTGCTGGTCTCGACGATGGCCAGCGGTGACGTCAAGCCCTACGTCGGCGAGGTCGACGCGACGCTGATGTACTCCGTGGTCGACGTGGCCGGCATCAACTCGGTCTCCGAGGCCGTGCTGGGCAACGCCGCTGCCGCCGCCGCGGGGATGGCCAAGGCCTACGAGGCCCGCGCCGCGACCGCCGACGAGGCCGTGCACAAGCCGCTCATCGGCCTGACCATGTTCGGCGTCACGACGCCGGCCGCCAACGAGGCCCGCGAGCGCCTGACCGACCTCGGCTACGAGGTCCTGGTCTTCCACGCGACGGGCACCGGTGGTCGCGCGATGGAGAAGCTCGTCGCCTCCGGCATGCTGGCCGGCGTCTGCGACCTGACCACCACGGAGCTGTGCGACGACCTGGTGGGCGGCGTGCTGTCCGCCGGCCCGGACCGCCTCGAGATCGCCGGGAAGCTCGGCCTGCCGCAGGTGGTCAGCCTCGGCGCGCTGGACATGGTGAACTTCGGCCCGCGCGACACCGTGCCGCCGCAGTTCGAGAGCCGGAACCTGTTCGTGCACAACCCCACGGTCACGCTGATGCGCACCACGACCGAGGAGATGGCCGAGCTGGGCCGCCGGATCGCGCGCAAGCTCGCAGCGGCGACCGGACCGACGGACCTGTTCGTGCCGCTGCGCGGGGTGAGCGCCATCGACGTCGACGGCGCCCCGTTCCGCGACGCCGACGCCGACGCGGCCCTGTTCGCCGCGCTGCGCGAGGGCCTGGCCGGCAGCGCCGTCAGGGTGCACGAGCTCGACCAGGCGATCAACGACCCGGGCTTCGGTGCAGGCATGGCCGAGACCCTCGACCACCACATCCGCAGTGTGAAGGAGAGCTGACATGAGCAGGGAAGAGATCCTCGCGCGGTTCCGCGCCCAGGTGGCTGCGGGCAAGCCGATCATCGGCGGCGGGGCGGGCACCGGGATCACGGCGAAGTCCGCCGAGGCCGGTGGCATCGACCTGCTGGTCATCTACAACTCCGGCCGCTTCCGGATGGCGGGCCGCGGGTCGCTGTCCGGGCTGCTGGCCTACGGCGACGCCAACGCGATCGTCATGGACATGGCGCGCGAGGTGCTGCCGGTCGTCAAGCGCACCCCGGTGCTGGCCGGCGTCAACGGCACCGACCCGTTCCGCCTCATGCCCGTGTTCCTGCAGGAGGTCAAGGCCGCCGGGTTCGCCGGCGTGCAGAACTTCCCGACGGTCGGCCTCATCGACGGGGTCTTCCGGGCCAACCTCGAGGAGACCGGGATGGGCTTCGGCCTCGAGGTCGACATGATCCGGATGGCCCGCGAGATGGACCTGCTCACCACGCCGTACGCCTTCGACGCCGAGCAGGCCGCCGAGCTGGCCAAGGCTGGGGCCGACATCCTCGTCCCACACATGGGTCTGACCACGGCCGGGACCATCGGTGCCCAGACCGCGCTCACCCTCGAGCAGGCCGCGGCCAAGGTCCAGGAGCTCGCCGACGCGGCGAAGAAGGTCAACCCCGACATCCTGTGCCTGTGCCACGGCGGCCCGATCGCCGAGCCGCCCGACGCGCAGTACATCCTCGACCACACCGAGGGGATCGTCGGGTTCTACGGCGCCTCCTCGATCGAGCGCCTGCCCACCGAGGTCGGCATCCGCAAGCAGACCGAGGACTTCAAGGCCATCACCTTCTGACCGACCCACGGCACGCGGGGGCCCGGACCCCTGACCGCCCCCGCGTGCCGTGCACCACCCCGCCCCGCGGGACGACACGTCACCGTCGTCCCGCCCTGCCTCGAGGAAGGCACGTCCATGTCCGACACCTCCGTCCAGCCCAATGCCGTGCAGATGAAGGAGACCATCCCGCTCTGGATCGCGATCACGATCACCGTGCTCGTGTCCGTGCCGTTCACGCTCTGGCTCGGCTCGTGGAACATGGCGGTCTGGGTCTCGTTCATCGTGTGGGCCGAGTACTTCGCCCTCGGCGCCAAGCCGTCGGCCGCCAAGACGATCCTGCCGGCGTTCGCCTACTCCGCGATCCTGACCGGCCTGACCCTCGCCCTGATCTCCTACCTCGACTTCCTGCCCGACATCCGCACAGCCGGTGACCTCGCCGTCATGGTCGCGCTCGTGATCGGCGTCGGCTTCATGGTCTACTCGATGCGCTGGGCGAAGGTGTTCCAGGACGGCTCACTGCCGTTCTTCAACGGCATCTCGATGGTGCTCGCCGTGTACTTCACCGGCTCCTACCCGGCCGTCGTCGAGGGCGCTGCCGCTGCCGTCTGGGCCGGGGTGTGGGTCGTCGTGCTCGGCGCGTTCGGCGTCCTGCTCGCGCTGTTCAACCTCTGGATCACGTTCCCCAGGCCGGTGCGGCAGCCGGCCTGAGCGTCGGGCCCGGGCGGCGCGCTCAGGTCCACGGCCGGGCCGAGCGCGCCGCCCAGTAGGCGGTCGGGTCCTCGGCCGCGGCGAGCGCCTCGTCGACCAGGTCGGGGTCGAGCGCCAGGTCGGCCGCCGCCACGTGTGAGGCGAGCTGCTCCGGCGTCGCGGCGCCGGACAGCACCCGCCAGGCCCATGGCTGGGCGAGCGCGGCGGCGACGGCCAGCTGGTCGACGTCCACACCCTCGGCGGCCGCGAGTGCGGCGACCAGGGCGACCCCGGTCGAGCCGTCGGCCCCGCCCGGCGCGAGCCGTCCGTTGGCCACCGACTCCTTGACCACGACCTGCGCTCCGGCCTCGGCGGCCTCGGCGAGCGCGGGACCGGCGCTCGGCTCGAGCAGGTTCCAGGTCACCTGGAACGCGGTGAACAGCGGCTCGCCGTCCACCGCGACGTCCAGCGCGGTCCGGACCGCGTCCGCCTGACGAGGTCCGGACGTGGAGATGCCGACCCTGATCCCGCGCTCGCGCAGCGCCGCCAGCTCGCGGTGCAGGGCCCCGTCGGCCAGCACCCCGGTGTCCAGGGTCGCCGAGTGCACCAGGTAGCGGCCCAGGTGGTCACCCACCAGCTCACGGGTCGCAGCCCACTGCACTCGGAACGCGGCCAGCGAGTGGTCCTTGACCTCGTGGACCGCAGCGGCCATGTCCCAGTCGCCGACGTAGCGGTAGCCCCACTTGGAGCCGATCTCGATGTCGCGCACCGGGCGGCCGGCCAACCAGTGCGCCGCGAACTCCTCGGCGCGGCCGTAGGAGCGCGCCACGTCGACGTACCGGATGCCCGACGCGTACGCGGCGTCGAGCAGCGCGTGGGTGCGGCGCTCGAGATCCTCCGGGCTGCGCTCGGCACCGAGGTCCGCACCGCGGTGCGCGGTGATGTAGGCGGGTCGGCCGACCGCGGCCAGACCGATCCCGAGGCGGTTGGCAGGCACGGACACCATCCTGCCGGACGGTCGCGGGCGGCGCCCGGGTGGGTACAGCTCCCCGCGAGTTCGGTGGTAGGCGGTCGAGTTCGGTGGTCGCGACCACCGAACTCGCGCCCCACCACCGAACTCGGCGGGGGTGTGGTGGGGCATCGCGGCGGACCGGGACGCGGGTGGTGGCGCGCGGCCCGGCTCCGGGCTCAGGCGGCGCCGGGGGGTCGACGCCTACCGCGAGGCGGTGAGGTCGTAGAGCCGGACCCCGTCCACGACCCGCACCGGGAAGGTCGCCTGCACCCAGCCGGCGATCCGCTGCGCCGGGAGGCTGCCGCGGGGCTGGTACCCGTACACCCGCCCGCCGCCGATGAACCAGTGGATCCGCCCTGCCGCGACGTCGGCGCGGAACTGGTCCAGCGTCGGCGAGGGGTCGGTGCCGTTGAAGCCACCGATCGGCATCACGGCCTGCCCGACCCCGAGCTGGTACCTCGCCGCGAGTGGAGACCCGACCGTGGCGGCCACCCAGGTGTACCGCGCCGAGTCCTGCGCCAGGAGGTCGCGCACAGCCCCGCCGACCCGCCCCCGTGGGCGCAGGTGCGGATCCGTCACGCGCCCGCCAGCCGGACCGTGCGCCCCACCGGCGCTCGGCGCACCGAACGAGGCGCTCGGACCGGCCACGGGAACGGAGCCGGTGTGCACGGCACCCACCGTCTGCAGCGAGTACGCCACCGGACCGACCAGCACCGCGGCAAGGGCCGCCGCGACGGCGACGCGCCGCACCGGCCTGCCCGACCTGACTGCGCCCAGGAGGCCGATCGCACCGGCCGCGGTGAGCGCTGCGACCAGCGGTCCCAGCCACGGGTTCCAGTCCGGGCTGTGGGTGAGCAGCACCACGGACCAGGCGCCGGTGCCGATCGCCGTCCCGCCCAGCAGGCGCAGCGCCCAGGGCCGGTCACGACGAGCCCAGACCTCACCCGCACCGATGCCGACCATCGCCGCCGTCGGGGGGGCGAGCGCCACCGTGTAGTACGCGTGCGAGACCCCGTGCATGACGCTGAACGTCGCCCCGGCGACCAGCAGCCAACCGGCCCACACCAGGAGGGCGGCGCGCACCGGATCGGTGCGTGGGGCACCCCGGCGCAGCCACCAGGCGACCGCCGCCAGGACCACGGCCGCGGGCACCAGCCAGGAGAACTGCACGGCGGTGCTGCCCACCAGGACCCGCGACACGGTGCCCGACGTGACCACCCGGGCCGCGCCGATCGTGTTCCCGGTGAGCCGGCCGACGCCGTTGTACCCGAACGTCAGCTGGAGGAACGAGTTGCTGCTCGTACCACCGATCCAGGGCCGGGCGGACGCCGGGACCAGCTCCACCAGAGCGACCCACCACCCGCCGCTGAGCACCGCGGCCAGGACCGCCAGCACCGCGTCCCTCAGCCGCCTGCGCAGGTCGACGGGAGCGGCGACCAGCCAGGCCAGGCCCATCGCCGGCAGCGCCAGGAATGCCTCGAGCTGCTTGGTCAGGAACGCCAGACCCACGAGGGCGCCCGCGAGCAGCATCCAGCGCGTCCTGCCGTCCTCGACCCCGCGCAGCACCGCCGCGGCGGTCAGGCTGAGCAGCAGGACGAGCATCGCGTCCGGGTTGTCGTAGCGGAACATCAGGACCGCGACGGGCGTCACCGCCAGCACCGCACCCGCCAGGAGCGCGGCTCCCGCGGAGGCGACCCTGCGGACCGACGCGCGCACCACCGCGACGGTCGCGACGCCCATCAGCGCCTGAGGGACCAGCACCGACCACGGCGAGAGGCCGAAGACCCGCACCGACAGCGCCATCGGCCACAGCGAGAAGGGCGGCTTGTCGACCGTGATGGAGGCCGGCGCATCGGACGCGCCGTACAGGAAGGCCTTCCAGCTGGTGGCGCCGGCCTGGGCCGCCGCAGCATAGAAGCCGTTCGCCCACCCGGAGCGGTCCAGCCCCCACAGGTACAGCACCGCGGTCGCAGCGAGCAGCGCGAGCGTCGCCCGACGCTCCCACGGGGCACGCCCCCGAGACGCACCGAAGCCGGCGGGCCGCATCGCGCTCGGCGCCCGCACGGCCGGACCCGAGGTCACGCGACGGCAGCGGGCACGGTCCGCGGCGCGCGCCCGCGCCGGAACACCCAGTGCCGCAGCAGGACGAAGCGCACACCGGTGGCCAGCAGGTTGGCCCCGATGAGGACCGCGAGCTCGAGCGCCCGGCTGGGCCGACCTGCGGCGTGCACCCACGCGAGCGCACCGGCGGTCAGAGCCCATCCGAGCAGGAACACCGCGAGCCCCTGGCCGTGGTGCCGCGCCAAGCCCGAGGCACCGCGGACCCCGAAGGTCAGACGGCGGTTCGCCGCCGTGTTGCCGACGGCGGTGAGCAGCAAGGCCACCAGGTTCGCCGGCTGAGGGCCGATCGGTCCGGCGAGCAGCAGGTACAGCAGGGCGTAGGCCACCGTCGACAGGCCACCCACCAGCGCGAACCGCAGGAGCTGACCCACCAGGCCGACCTGCGGCACCGTCGCGTGCGCACCCAGCCGCACGGCGACCTCGGCCAGCGGCAGGCGGCCCCGCGCCAGGTCTCGGGTCAGCCGCGCGATCCCGCGCAGATCGGCGGCGGCCGTCCGGACCACGTCCACGCGGCTGTCCGGGTCGTCGACCCAGTCGACCGGCACCTCGTGGATCCGCAGCCCGGCCCGCTCGGCGAGCACCAGCAGCTCGGTGTCGAGGAACCACTCCTCGTCGGCGGCCAAGGGCAGCAGCTCGCGCGCGACGTCCGCTCGCACGGCCTTGAACCCGCACTGGGCGTCGGAGAAGCCGACCCCGAGCACGGCGTGCAGGAGCAGGTTGTAGGCCCGTGAGATCAGCTCGCGCCGCGGCCCCCTGACCACGCGCGACGAACGCGCGAGCCGGGTCCCGATCGCCAGGTGCGAGTGCCCCGAGAGCAGGGGGGCGATCAGGGGCCGCAGCGCGGCGAGGTCGGTGGACAGGTCGACGTCCATGTACGCCACCACGGGAGCCTCGGACGCCAGCCACGCGGCTCGCAGCGCCCGCCCGCGCCCCTTGGCCTCCAGGTGCACCGCCGCCACGCCGTCGAGCTCCGCGGCCAACCGGGCGGCCAGCTCCGCGGTCCCGTCCGTCGACGCGTTGTCCGCGATCACGACCCGCGCGGGGTACGGGAGCTCGGTGTCGAGGTACGCCCGGACCCGACGGACCGACGCCTCGAGCTCACGCACCTCGTTGTAGACCGGGATCACCAGGTCCAGCACCACAGCCGCCGGCGCCCGGTCCGGGGGCTTCGTGCGTGTCCTCTGCTTCGAGCGCGCCCTCGATGCCGTCGGCTGTGCAGCGACCACTGTCATGGCGAGATCCTGATCCCGCCACCTGCACGGGAGCCGGTGATCACCTGGACGCTTCCTGGAGCCGCCGTGTCCGCGCCAGCCGACGCCCCAGACGCTCTGCGATGCTGACGGGATGGAGCCCGCACCGCGAGCCGCCGCCGGGCGGCCGAGCCCACCCACCCCGCCGGCCCGGATGCGCGCAGCCGTCACCACGCACCACGGCGGTCTCGACGCGATCGAGCTCCGCGACGTGCCGGTGCCGGCGCCGTCGGCCGGCGAGGTCCTGGTCCGCGTGGCCGCCGCCGGCTGCAACAACACCGACCTGTGGACGCGCGAGGGCTCGTACGGGACGGCGGAGGACCCGGAGGCGAAGGCGGGCTGGCTCGGGCCGCTCGACTTCCCGCGGATCCAGGGCGGCGACGTCGCAGGCGTCGTGGTGGCCGCGGGCGACGACGAGGGTGCCGCACTCGTCGGGTCCCGCGTCCTGGTGGACCCGGCCGGCTACGACGGGCCCGGGCCGGACGCCCGGCCGGCCGAGGTGCTCGGCAGCGAGCGGGACGGCGGCTTCGCGGAGTACGTCGTGGTGCCGAGCGCGAGGGCCCACCCGGTCGACGACTCGCCGCTGACGGACGTCGAGCTGGCCGCGCTGCCGATCGCCTACGGGACCGCGCTCGGGATGCTCGAACGAGGCGGCGTGGCGGCGGGCGACACGGTGCTGGTCACCGGCGCGTCCGGCTCCGTCGGGCTCGCCGCGGTCCAGCTGGCCCGGGCGCGCGGCGCGCAGGTGGTCGCGGTGTGCAGCATCGGGAAGCGGGACGCCGTCCTGCGCGCAGGAGCCCGTGCGACGGTCGACCGCGCGCACGGCGACGTGGTCGCGGACGCGCGCGCTGCGGCCGGGCACGGCTACGACGCGGTGATCGACGTGATCGCGGGCCCGACCCTCGGCGCGGGTCTGGAGCTGCTGCGCCCGGGCGGGCGCTGGGTGGTGGCCGGCGCCCTGGGCGGTTGGCACGTGGACCTGGACGTGCGACGGCTGTACCTCGGCAACCTCTCGCTGGTCGGCTCGACGATGCACACCCCGGCGATCTTCGAGGAGCTGGTGCGCATCGCGAGACGGGGCGAGGTGCACCCCCTGGTGGCCGCGACGTTCGGCCTGGACCAGGTCAGGGACGCGCAGGAGCAGCTGGCGCAGCGCCGGCACGTCGGGAAGCTGGTCGTCGTGCCCTAGGCACCCCGGCCGGCGAGCGCGGCACGTCGCCGGCCGCCGCGCCCCGGCTACCCATCCGCGCCCAGCTTGCCGGCCAGGTGCTGGGCGGCGACGTACCCGAAGCTCAGCCCCTGGCCCACGGTGGCCCCGGGGCCGGGGTACACCCGGCCGAAGGCGTTGCCCGCGGCGTTCCCGATCGCGTACAGGCCCTCGAGCACCGACCCGTCGGCCCGCAGGGCCCTGGCGTACCGGTCGGCCCGGACGCCGCCGCACGTGCCCAGGTCGCCGGGCACCACCTGGACCGCGTAGAACGGGCCCTTGTCGATCGGGCCCAAACAGGGGTTGGGGCTCACGGTCGGGTCGCCGTAGTACCGGTCGTACGCCGAGTCCCCGCGGCCGAAGTCGTCGTCCCGGCCCGCAGCGGCCAGCAGGTTGAACCTGTCGACGGTGGCCGGCAGCTCCGGCATCCCGAGCTCGACGGCCAGCTCCTCGATCGTCGCGCCCTTCTTGGCGATGCCCGCGTCGTACCAGGCCTGCGGCAGCGGCTGCCGAGGGAAGAGCCCGGCGCCGAACAGGTACCGGTTGCGGTACCGCTGGTCGAAGACGATCCAGGCCGGGATGTGCGGGTCCTCGGCTGTGTGCCGGGAGGTGATGATCTGCCCGGCGGTCATGTAGTTGACGGCCTCGTCCATGAAGCGGCGACCGTGGCCGTTGACGATGACCTGCCCCGGCAGCGAGCGCTCGGCGAGCATCGGCCCCATGGCCCCGTCGGGCAGCGGGATGGACGGGAACCACCAGGCGGCTTCCATGAAGGCCAGGTCCGCGCCGTGCGACTCCGCGAGGCGTATCACCTCACCGGTGTCGCCGGTCGTGCCGAGGCTCCACGACCCGTCGACGGCCTCCGACTGGTACGTGTGGCGCATCTCGGCGTTCCGGTCGAAGCCCCCCGACGCGAGGACCACCCCCTTGCGGGCCCGCACCGTCAGGTCCTTGCCGCCGCTGCTCACCACGACGCCGACCACCCGGCCGTCCTCGACCACCAGGTCCTTGAGCGGGCTCGACGTCCAGATCGGGACACCGAGCGAGCGCAGGCCCGCCAGCAGGCCGGCCGCGAGGGCCTGCCCGCCCGCGGCGTACTCCCGGCCGATGGCGGCGCCGCCCACACCCTGCCCCACCGCCAGCGCGCTGGAGACGAAGCCCTTCGGGGTGCGGGCCACGAGGTTCGTCCACTTGTACCCCTTGCCGGTGATCGGCATCGGGAAGGGCGCCGACATCGACGGCGGCAGGATCATCGACCTGTCGGCACCCAGGCGCTTGAGGTCGAACGGCTTGGGCTCGCACGCCCGGCCGGTGGCCGAACCACCGGGCAGCTCGGGGAAGTAGTCCGCGTAGTCGGCCATGACCTGGAACGTCAACGGCGTGCGGCGGCGGAGCACCTCGACCGCCGCCGGGCCGTGGTCGATGTGGGACTGCCACCGCTCGTCGGTGACCTCACCCTTGGTCGCGGCGCGCAGGTAGGTCCTGACCCGCTCGGGGTCCTCGCGCCGGCCGTCCTCGGCCAGGATCGAGTTGCCCGGGATCCAGAACCCACCGCCCGACAACGCCGTCGAGCCCCCGACGTGCTCGGACTTCTCCACGACGAGGACCCGCAGGCCCTCCTCCGCTGCGGCGATCGCGGCGAGCATCCCCGTGCCCGCGCCGACGACGACGACATCCACCTCGTCCATGAGGACCTCCAGTCAGCACGCCTTCCGGACACCACGTCCGTTTCCACGGTAGCCCTGAGCCCGTCCGGTCGACAGCGCCGAAGGGCCCGTTCCGCCTCCGCGGTCGGCCCGGCGCGGGCCGTCGGGGCGCTACGCGCCGCCGGGGAGCGGCTCCGGCATCGGCGCGCCGACCCGGGCCGGCGCGCGGACGCCGTCGAGCAGCAGCTCGAGCGCCCGGCCCAGCGCGTCGCGCGCCGTCTCACGCTGGTGGGCGATGAGCACGCCGTTCAGCATCGCGACGATCGCGACAGCGTCCTGCTCACGGATGTCCGAGCGCAGCACGCCGGCCCGGGCCGAGCGCTCCAGGGCCCGCGCCAGGAGCCGCTCGGTGGCGGCGTCGACCCGCGCGAGCAGCGGGTTCTCCAGGAGCGCGAAGCTGCTCAGCAGCGCGCCGAACCCGGGCATCCCGAGCTCGTACCGGCAGATCTCGGCGACCAGCCGCTCGAACACGTCCTCGCCCGGATACGTGTCGACGAGGTGCTCGAGCACCACCAGGCGCTCCTCGAAGAGCGCGGCGAGCAGAGCGATACGGTCCGGGAAGTTCCGGTAGAGCGTGCCGCGCCCCACCCCGGCGCGTCGCGCGACCACGTCCAGCGGCGCACCGGCCCCGCTCTCCTGGAAGACCTCGCGAGCGGCGTCGAGCAGGCGCTCGCGGTTCCGCCTCGCGTCCCGCCGTTGCGCCATGCGCCGACCCTAGCCCGCGCCTACGCCAGCGGAGCCTGGGCGCCGATGACCGACGCGGCGGAATCGGACACGGAGTCCGGATCGGAGTACCGTCGAGGCGGATACCCGTTGGGGTACCTGTGAACAGTCGAAGAAAGGGCACGACGATGTCTCCTGTCTTCACCCCCGACCGTTTCGCCGGCTCCACCGTCATCGTGACCGGCGCGGGCTCGGGCATCGGCAAGGCCACCGCGATCCGGCTCGGGCTCGAGGGCGCGCGGGTGGTGGCCACCGACGTGGTCGCCGACCGCCTCGACGCGCTCGTCGCCGAGAACCCCGGTGCGGACCTGGTCACCGTCGCCGGCGACGTCTCCGACCCCGCGGTGATCGAGCAGCTCGTCGCAGCCGCGGACGGCACGGTGGACGGCCTTGCGAACGTCGCCGGGATCATGGACGCCTTCCTGCCGCCCGCCGAGGTCGACGACGCCACCTGGGACCGCGTGCTGGCGGTCAACCTCACGGCGCCGATGCGGCTGACCCGGGCCGTGCTGCCCCTGATGATCGCGGCAGGCAAGGGCGCGATCGTCAACGTGTCGTCCGAGGCGAGCCTGCGGGCCTCCGCGTCGGGTGTGGCGTACACGTCGTCCAAGCACGCCGTGAACGGGTTCACCAAGTCCGTCGCGGTCTTCTACAAGGCCCAGGGGATCCGCTGCAACGCCGTGGCTCCGGGCGCCGTGGCCACCAACATCGAGGCCCCGTTCAAGTCCGAGCACGCCGCAGCGACGCTCGGCCCGATCATGGGCACGACCATCCCCCCGGTCGCGCAGCCCGATGAGGAGGCGGCGGTGATCTGCTTCCTGCTCTCGGACGACGCGAGCAACGTCAACGGCGCGATCGTGCCGTGCGACGGAGGCTGGTCCGCGATCTGAGGCGCGCCCGGACCAACCCGACGCTCAGGTCAGCCCCGCGAGCTCGGCCATCCGGGCCATGCCCGGCCCCTGGTACGCGTTCAGGCGTTCCACCGCGGCCGCGACCCCGGCCTCGTCGGCCACGCCCGGGGGGATCCTGGCCGGGTTGAGCGGCACCGTGTCGGCCCACGCCTTGATGTCAGGGTGCGAGGTGAACGACGTCGACGCCCGTTGGCCCATCACCTGCATCCGCGCCCAGTCCGCCGTGGTGTCCGAGTACGGCGAGGGAGGGCACAGCCGGTTCTTGTCCTCGTCGTCACCGACGGTGGCCTCGACGTAACCGACCAGCGCCGCGCCGAAGCACGGGAACCCGGCACGGACGGGTTGGAGCGTGATCGCGCCCCGGCCCCAGATCGGCACCAGCGGCCGGTACCGCAAACCCGACGCGGCGCAGTGCACGATCACGGCATCCCGAGCGATGCTCACCTCGCCGTCGGCGCACGCGAGGCGGGTGGCCTCCACGCTCCGCACGTGGCCCAGGCGGACCACGTCATCGATCGTGCGCAGCTCGTCCAGCTCCCACCCGGCGAGCGTCGGCGTCTTCGCCATGCTCGGAGTGACCGAGCGGTCGATGCGCAGCATCACGCCGGCTTCCTCCAGGCGGACGAACAGGTCGTCCGGCGACGCGGCGCCCACTGCGGCCTGCAGGGTGTCGGCGGCCATGCCGAGGAAGATCGCGGGATCCGGCTGGACGACCGCACGGTTGAGCATCCACGGGTCGCGGGGGCGTACCCAGCGGATCGCATCGGGCCCGACGCCGTTCGCGAGCAGCCAGAGGCACGCATCTGTCGCGGTCTTGCCCGATCCGACCACGACGTACTGCGACGCCGGGCCGTCAAGGTGGACCAGCTCGTTGACGGGGATGGCGTGCACACCCGGGGCGACGTCGAACGGCGCCGGGGTCTGCGCAGGTATCCGTGGCGAGAGGTAGCGGGCGTCCACGACGCGCCGGACGTCGGCCCGGTAGGCCCGCCCGGACACTCGCGACACGACATGGCCGTCGCCGACGTAGTCGCAGCTCGGGTAGAACGCGACCCGTCCCGAACCGAGCATGCGTTCGTGCAGCACTCGCTCGTAGTAGGCGCAGACCTCCGCCGCCGTCGCCCGTTCGTGGAGGCCCGCCTCGGGACCGTCCTGCTGCGTCCGGCCGCCGCCCAGCAACGTCGAGGCGACGCCGTAGAACGCCGACGCCTGGTGCAGGCGGACGAAGGGGTACGAGTCGAGCCAGTGCCCCCCGACGCTGGACCGACGGTCGACCATCGCCACCGTCACGTCCGCGTGGTCGATGAGCGCGTCGGTGAACGCCATGCCGGCAGCGCCCGCACCGACCACCAGGTAGTCGGCCTCCAACGGCGTAGCCATCGATCCATGCTGACCCCGGTCCGGGACGAGGGTCAACAACCCCACCAGCACCGTCCACCTGGGCTGTGCGGGCCACCGGGCCGCGAGAACGCGCCGATGAGAGGATCTGCCCATGCCCGAGCAGCGTCGCCGGTCCCGGACCTCGTCGCGGGCCCTGGCGAGCAGGGTCTGGGCCCTGCGGGACGCCTGGCGCGTGCAGCTGTGGCCGGTGCCGACGCTGGGGGTCGCGCTCGGCGTGGCCGCCGGCGTCGGGCTCCCGCGGCTGGACGCCGCGGTCGACGACCGGCTGCCCGCCTCGCTGGCCGTGCACCTGTTCGGCGGCGGGGCGGACGCCGCACGCGCCGTGCTGAGCGCGATCGCCGGGTCCATGATCACCGTCACCTCGTTGACCTTCTCGCTCACTGTGGTCACCCTCCAGCTCGCCAGCAGCCAGTACTCCCCGCGCCTGCTGCGCACGTTCTCCCGTGACCGTGTGGTCCACGGCACGCTCGCCCTGTTCCTGTCCACGTTCATCTACGCGCTGACGGTCCTGCGGACGGTCCGCACCGCCGCCGACGAGCAGGCCACGTTCGTCCCCCAGCTCTCGGTGACGCTGGCCTTCGTGCTCGCCCTGGCCAGCGTCCTGGCACTGGTGGGCTTCCTGGCGCACCTGACCGGCCAGGTCCGGGTCGAGGCCGTGCTGCGCAACGTGCACGCCGAGGCCGACCAGACGGCCAGAGCGGTGACCACCGAACGTGAGGACGCCGCGCCCGAACGCCCCGCCCTGCCGACGCGCCCCCCGACGGCCGAGCACCTGCTCGCGCGCTCGTCCGGCTTCCTGGTGTCGGTGGACGAGGAGCAGCTGCTGGCCGCCGCCGTGGAGGCCGACGCCGTGGTCGAGGTCGAGGTGCTCCCCGGCGGGTCGGTGGTCGCCGGCACGCCGGTCGGCGTCGCCTGGCCGCTCCGCGTCGGGCGGTTCGACGCCGAGACGTGGCGGCAGCTGTCCGCGCGTGCGGCGGAGTCGATCAGGACAGGGTTCGAGCGCACGGCCGCGCAGGACGTCGCCTACGGGCTGCGGCAGCTCACGGACGTCGCGATCCGCGCGCTGTCCCCGGGGGTCAACGACCCGACCACCGCCGTGCACGCCCTGGGCCACGCCTCGGCGCTGCTCGGCGAGCTGGCCGGCCGCGACCTGGGGCCGCGGGTGCTCCGCGACGCCGACGACGTGGTCCGGGCCGTGCTGCATCGCCCCGACCTCGGCGACCTGCTGGACGAGGCGGTCGCGCAGCCGCGCCGGTACGGCTCCGGCGACCCCGCCGTCCTGGCCCGGCTGTTCGCGCTGCTCGACGAGCTGGCCTGGCGCGCTCAGCTCCCCGAGCAGCGCCGGGCGGTCGGCGACCAGCTCGCCCGGTTGCGCACCACCGCCGACGCGCAGCAGTTCGACGCCGCCGAGCGCGACCGGCTCGCGGAGCTGGCCGACCGCGCACAGGCCACGCTCGCCCGGCGACAACGACCCGGCGAGTCGGGCCGCCCCGGCGCGGCCTAGCGGCCGGGCCGACGCGCACCCGCGCGCTCAGGGCACCAGCGCGGCGGTCAGCTGCGACGGTGCCACCCCGATCTCGCGGTCGAGCACCGCCGTGCACGCCGCGAAGGCACGTCGCGCCTCCTGGATGTTGCCCTCAGCGAGGTGCACCCGGATCACTGCCCGGTGCGCGCTCTCCCGGAGCGGGTCGCTGGCCAGCACGGTCAGGGCGACCTCGAGGGCGAGCGTGTAGTCGCCGAGCTCGGCGAGACGGGCCGACCACTCCTCGAGCGCGTGCAGCCGCAGCTGGCGCAGCCGCTCGCGCTCGTCGTCGAGCCACGGGGCGTCCCAGTCCGGCAGCAGGTCCACCGCCTCCGGGCGAGCCAGCTCGTGCAGCAGCGCGGTGCGCGGCAGCGGGTGGGGACCACTCCCGGGGGCGGCCGCACCCCGTCGGTGCACCGCAGCGGTCAGCTCACCCACGTCGGACGCCACGGCCGGGTGCAGCTGGAGCTCGCGCCCCACGCACTGCACCAGGACGTGGCCGGGCACCGCCAGCGGCAGCCGCCAGCAGACCTTGCGAAGGTTCGCCTGGGCCTGCAGCTGCACAGCCTCGGGCCACAGGACCCCCGCGACCCTGGCCCGGCTCATCCGCTCCCGCAGCGCCAGCACCGCGAGCAGCCGCTGGACGCCGAGCGGCACGGGTACCGCGCCCCCGTCGACGGTGAGCCGGAACGAGCCGAACAGCTGGACCCTGGGCGCGCAGGTCCGCGGTCCGCAGGCGGGGGCCGAGATCTCCGTGGACACGGTTCCTCCTCTCCGCGACCCGCCGGCCGCGCCGGAGACGTCCCTACCCAGAGAGAGAAGCGCGTACGTCAAGTGTTACCACCGATGGACGCCGTGGGAACTCCCGAGGAACGCAACGCCTGTTCTCCTGGCCGCACGCTGATCGAGGAAGCAGGTGTTCGCCGTGCCACCCAGGGAACGCAAGCCGATGACCGTCCGCCTCAGCCCCGCCGCGACGGAGCGGCTCGCGGCGCTCGACACCGCCCGCGCGGAGATGGTCCGCGACCCGGGTGGGCCGCTGAACGACGCCATCAAGGCGCCGACCACGACCCTGGACCTGGAGGACCTCGGCCTGGAGATCGAGGTCAGCGCCGACCAGCTCGGCGAGCTGCTCCAGGAGCGGGCCAGGGCCACCACCCAGGTGCTCGCCACCGTCGACCGGATCGCGGTCGACCTGGACCGCTTCAGGCCACAGGTCCCCGCGAGCCTGCCCGCCCAGATCAGCGGCCGGCTGGTCAACCCGGACGGCTCGCCGGCCGCCCAGGTGCGGGTCCGCGCGCTCGAGCCGAGCGGCCCGGCCACCACGGGCGGCGGGCAGGCCTTCGAGCTGGCGCTGCCCTGGCCCAACCCCGAGGCGCTGACCGACGCGCGCGGCGGCTTCCGGATGGCGCTGCCGCCGCGCCCGCTACCCGACGACGGCCTCCAGCTGCTCGTGGTCGGCGGCAACCGGGCCGTCGAGCACCCGCTGCGGCGCATCGACCTGGTCGCCGGCGACGGCGCCCTCGGCGTGCTGCCGCTGGACGTCGCGGTCACGCCCCTGCCGCGCAGCGTCGTCGCCCAGCTCGGCGACGTGGTGCGCCCCACCAGCCCTGACGACGTCCTGGACAACCCCGAGCTGTACGCCGAGCCTGCGCCCGTCATCACGCTCGGCGAGGGCGACTGCGGCGTCGGCTTCCGGTCCAACGCCGGGGTCATCGACAGGTTCGGCTACTCGATGCTCGTGCGGCTCGTGCCGCCGGAGCTGAGCGGTCGCAGGCTCGGCGCCCGGTTCGGCCGGGAGGGCAAGCGGTTCCTGCTCTCCTCCTCCACGGTCGGCCTGACGAAGTACGTCGGCGCGGGCGACCTCATCGAGGCGATGGCCAAGCTGGGCAGCTGGGAGCTGGTGGGCCGGGTACCCGTCGAGGCCCCGATCGACGTCGGCGCCTTCCTCGAGACCGTCCAGCGCGACCCGCGCGCGGTGCCCAAGGCCGCGACGCTCGGGCTGGGCTACGTCGTCAAGATGCACCAGATCTGGATCCCCAGCGGCCTGTCGCTCGGCGACCTGGTCTACTCCCTGCCGCTGGCACCGGGCGAGCAGCAGCGCATCGCGATCTCCGACGAGCGCGAGACGCTCTCCGTCCGCGAGCAGGAGACGCTCACGTCCTCCGAGTTCCAGCGCTACCAGGAGAACGCGGACAGCTCCACCCGCGCGGTGTTCTCCAGCGCGTTCGACGAGGCGGCCAGCGGCGGCTCGAAGATGAAGACCTCCACCGAGTCCGGCAGCATCGGCGGGGGCCTGGGCGTCGGCGGCTTCTTCGGCGGCATCGTCGCCGGGCTCGGCATCGCCGGCGGGTACTCGGACTCGACCACGACCGGGTCCTCGTCGAGCTGGCAGAACGCGAGCCGCGACTACGTGTCCAACGCCGCCCAGGACTTCCACTCAGCCCTGGGACGCGCCGCGTCGGCCCGGCGCAGCGCGAGCCGAACCAGCGTGCGGCTGGCCAGCGCGACCGAGCGCAAGGAGGTGGTGACCAAGGTCATCACCAACCACAACCACAACCACGCGCTGACCATGCAGTACTGGCAGGTGCTGCGGCACTTCGCGGTGTCCAGCCAGGTCGACGACGTCCAGCTGGTGTGCTTCGTCCCGCTCGAGGTGATCGGCTTCATCCCGACCGACGTGCCGCGCACGCTCCCCACCGGCAGCTACACGCGCGACCAGCTCCTGCACCGCTACACCCAGCTGCTGCGCCACCACGACGTGATCCAGAGCCGGATCTGGTGGCGCTCGGAGCTCGCGCACGGGTTGCGTGCGCTGCGCGGCTTTGCCGGCGACCCGACCATGACGGTGCAGTCGTCCAGCGGCTCCGCGCAGGACATGGTCCAGGTCGACCTGGCCGGCACGTTCCTGCCGTTCGAGGACGTGTGGGTCACCGCCGTCTCGACCACCGGTGCCCGGGTGGGCCCGGTGCTGATGACCGGGTCGAGCGCACCGGTCGCCGCCGGGGCGACCACCAGGGCCGGCCTGCTCGAGCAGCTGCGGTCCCGCCGCGCGGACGTGACGTCCCTCGAGACGCGCACCGCGACGCTGAGCCTGCCCAGCCACGTCGCACGCAGCAACCTCGCCCGGTTCGAGTTCCGGCGCACGTTCCGGCCGTTCTCCTACCAGCTCACGATGCCCACCGGCCTGTCGCTCGGCGAGCTGTTCGACTACGTGAGCAACATCGCCAAGCTCCAGGTCTCGATGACGCCGGACGAGCTCGAGCGCGAGATCGGCGGCCCGCTGGTGTCCGACCCGAAGGCGCAGATCACCGGGCCACCCGTGCTCGACGTGATCGAGGGCTTCGGCGGCACCGGGACGGACCTGATGCCCGCACTGATGCCGGTCGCCGCCAAGCGGCTGGCGCCGCAGCTGGCGTTCGCGGACCTGCTGCGGATCGAGGCGCTGCTCCAGCACGTCGTGGAGAACACCGTGGAGTACTCCAAGGCCGTCTGGCAGGGGCTCACCGCGGAGGAGCGCGCGATCCTGCTCGAGCGGTTCACCATCGGGGTGCCCACCGGCGGCGTGGGCGACGCCACCGACGAGGTGCCGCTGCTCAGCTGCGTCGCGAACCAGGTGCTGGGCTTCTTCGGCAACGCGGCGATCATGCCGTTCTTCATCCCGCCGGGCGTCGCGGAGAAGGTCACGTACACCTCGCGCGACGTGCAGGAGGCGCTGCTGCGCTTCCACCGGCAGTCCTACCGGCCGGCGCAGAGCTCGATCACCCTGCCGGCCCGCGGCGTGCTGGGCGAGGCCGTGCTCGGGCACTGCGAGTCCAGCGAGAAGATCGACCTCACCCGGTTCTGGAACTGGCAGGACTCCCCTGCGGACACCGCGACCGACCCGGCGACGCTCGCCGGTCTGCTCGGCGGCGGCAACTCGCTGGTCGGCTCGGCGGGCGCGCAGGCGCCGTCGGTCCTCCAGCCCGGCACGCCGTCCACGGTGACGATCAACCAGGGCGCCGCAGCGCTGTCCCCGGCCGACCTGGCCAGTGCGCTCATCAAGAGCCAGCCGGCGAGCAACCTGCCGCAGGACCTCACCGGGATCACCCAGCTGGGCGCCCAGATGAAGGTGCAGACCGAGACGACCGCGGAGAGCCTGAACAAGACGATCGCGGAGGCGAGCGGCCTGGCCAAGGAGGCCATGAAACAGATCCCCGAGGCGATCAAGGCCAAGAAGGGTGACGGCGGGTCGGACTCCAAGGGGTCCGGGTCAGGCGCTGGCTCAGGGTCCGGATCGGGGTCGGGTGGGTCCGGGTCGGGCGGCTCAGGTGACGGCTCCGGCGGCTCGGGCGACGGCGGCACCGCGGTCGCGGCGATCGACGGCGGCGCGGCACCGGTCGTGTGAGGAGCCCGAGATGAGCACACCAGACCGCACCGACCGCGACGCAGCCAGGAGGCAGCGATGACCGAGCAGCCGAGCACCGCAGAGGACCGGGCGCTGGACGCCCTCACCAAGATCCTCGACCAGGCGATCTCCCCGGAGATGACCGAGGCGCAGCGCCTGATCCTGCGCCGCCTGGCCACGGCCGGCGACCTCTTCCCCTCACGGGTCCCGGCGCCGCTGAACATCACCGAGGTGGGCGGGTACCTCAACCTGGTCGCCGACGACCCGGTGCTCACCGCACAGGTGCTGGCCAGCACCCTCGGGGTCGCCGGGCCCAACCCGACGCCGGGCTTCGACCCGACGCTGCCGCCCCTCTACCTGGTACCGCGCACCAACGATCGCCCGGCCGGGGCCGCGCAGGCGGCCACCCCGGTCACCTTCCAGGTGCGCAACGACCTCGCGGCACCGTTCGACGCGGCGGTCGCCACCGTGCACGACCTCGGCGCGACGTTGCCGGTGCTCGCGGCGAGCGCGCCGCTGCCGCCGCTCGGCGCCGTGGCCGCGACCGACGTCGACCTGCTTGCCGTGCTCGGCCGGCGGCTCACGCTGGTGCCGACCGCGGGCCTGGTCGACCCGACCACGGACCTGCTCGCGGTCGGCCAGGCGGGTGGGGCCGGCCCCCAGCTGGCGCTCGCCAGGCAGGTCGACGCCGCCGCGCCGCAGGCCGGAACGGTGACGAGCGCGGCGTACGCGCTGTGGACCTGCGACGCGACCACCTGCACGCAGTCCACCGTCACCGACGCGTTCGTCGACCTCGACCCGGTCCTGACCACCGCGGGGTGGCACCGGGCGACGCCGCTGGCCCCGCCGGTCACGGCGGCGGACACCCAGGGCTGGAACACCTGGACCAACGTGACCGGCCTGGTCCCGGGGGCGAGCACCGTCGGCGGCGAGCTGCGGCTGATGTACTCGCTCGGCCAGATCGCGGCGTCCGTGGTGCGCGAGCTCCAGGACCGGGTATGGGACGGCACGGCCTTCGTCGCGCCGGCGTGAGGGGAGGACCGATGTCCGAGCACACGCCCGACGACCGCGACGCCGGTCCGCCGCCCGAGGAGATCGCCGAGCGGCTCGCGGAGCCGTCGGCCTGGCGGCTGACCTTCAGCTACGACGGGGAGGACATCCGGCTCGTCGCCCAGCAGCGGGTCGCGATGACCGCACCGCCGGACGACTCGCCGCGCACGTACGCCGCCAGGGCCGGCACCTGGGTCGAGGTGCGCGACGCCGACGGGCACGGGCTGTACCGCCAAGCGCTGGCCGATCCGGTGCGCCACGGTTACGAGGCGCACTCGCCCACCGGCGCGTCCCGCGAGGTCACCCCGCAGGCGCCCAGCGGCGTGTTCGAGGTGGTCGTGCCGGACCTGCCCGGCGCCCACGACGTCGTGCTGCACCGGCTCGGCGACGCAGCGGTCCGCGGCCCGGCGCGGCCCGCCCGGGCGCGCGCCCGCAAGGCGGCGCCTGCGGTGGCGAGCCCGGTCCTGGTGGCCGAGCTCGGCGAGACTCCGCCGTACGGGGTGGCCTGATGGGCACGGCCGACGGTGCCGTCCTCGGCACCACGAAGATCGTCGACCACGGCCCGGACTCGGCCCGCTGGAACCTCGTCATCATGGCCGAGGGATTCACCGCTGCCGAGCAGGACGCCTTCCACGTCGCGGCCGAGTCGTTCGCCACCAAGCTGTTCACCACCGAGCCGTTCCGGCGGATGTGGTGCGCGATCAACGTGCACCGGGTGGACGTGCGCTCCGACGAGTCGGGCGCGGACGAGCCGGCGACCTGCGCGGACGGCGGCACCGGCTCCGGCACGACGCGCAAGACCTACTTCGACGCCTCGTTCTGCCGGGACGGGACCAACCGGCTGCTGTACGGCTCGGAGGCGCTCGCCGTGGCCACCGCAGCGGCGGCGGTGCCGGCGGTCCACGCGCGCGTGGTCATCGTCAACTCGACGCGCTACGGCGGTGCCGGTGGCTCGGCGGCGTGGTTCTCCCTGGCGCCGTCGGCCGACGAGATCGGCGTGCACGAGCTGGGCCACTCCGCGTTCCAGCTCGCCGACGAGTACGGCGACTCGATCGCCACCTGGTCCGCCGGTGAGCCGAGCGAGCCCAACGTCACGACGGTCACCGCCCGCGTCACCACCAAGTGGGCGTCGCGGATCGCGGCGGCCACCCCGCTGCCCACCCAGGAGAACACCGGCTGCGCCGCGATGACCGCTGCCGCGAGCCCGGTCCCGGCCGGCACCGTCGGCCTGTTCGCCGGCGGCAGCCGGGCCTTCTGCGGGATCTACCACCCCCAGCACATCTGCCGGATGCAGATCCTCGGCAACGAGTTCTGCGCGGTGTGCAAGGACGCGATCATCGCCCGGCTCACGCCGTTCCTGCCCGCCTTCTCCGGTCCCGTGGTCGGCACGCAGTTCCACGGCACGCTCGCCGCGAAACAGACCCAGCGGTGGTTCACCTACAACTGGCCGGCGTGCTGGCACGTGCTGTGGACGGTGGTCCCGACCACGCCGGTGACCCCGACCCCGGGCGTGACCTGGAAGGTCGGGGTCGAGCGGGCATCCCGCGAGCGCACGACCTACTGGCTCACCATCACCAACCTGACCGATGCGTCGCTCGAGCTCGACGGTCGGTACGAGATCGTCGCGCGGACGTGAGGAGCAGACCATGAGGGTGGGCACCCAGTACACCGGCACGCTGGCCGCCGCCAGCACCACGGCGCTGTTCACGCACTCGTGGGACCCGGCGAGCCACGTGGTGTGGACGGTGGTCCCGATCACGCCGGGTCCCGGCGCCGCCCAGGTGGAGTGGACGGTCAAGGTCCAGCGCGCGTCGACGACGACCCTGACCTACCACCTGGCGATCACCAACCTGTCGGCCGCCCCGGTCGACGTCGAGGTGCGGTACGCGGTCCTGAGCTGAGGCCGAGCCGGTCAGCCGTCGAGCCGCCGCGAGATCTCGATCCCGTCACCCGTCCACGACGCGGCGGACAGGTCCGGGACCACCGCGTCGCAGCCGAGACCGACCGCGGAGACCCCCACCCCGACCAGGACGCCGACCCCCGCCGAACGGGCGGCCCCGATCCCGTGCTCGGAGTCCTCGAACACCAGGCAGCGCTCGATCGGTACCCCGAGCGCGGCGGCCGCCGCGAGGTAGGGGTCCGGCGCGGGCTTGCCACGCTCGACCGCCTCGGAGGTGATGAGCACCGTGGGCACCGGCACGCCGGCGGCACCGAGCCGGGCCACACCCAGCGGACGGGGCGCGGAGGTCACCACGGCGCGCCGCGCGTCGGGCACCGACGCGACGAGCGCGGCCGCGCCCGGCAGGCCGTCGGTCTCCGCCGCACTGTCGAGCTCGAGCCTGTCGATCACCGCGGTCGCGGCCTCGACCAGCTCCGGGGCGACGTGCAGCGCGACCGTCTCGCGCGAACGCCGGCCGTGCAGCCCGGTGAGCACCACGTCCGGGTCGAGGCCGTACCGGTAGGACCACTCGACCCATGCACGCTCCCCTGCCTCCTTGGAGTCGACGAGGACGCCGTCGGAGTCGAAGAGGACGGCGTCGACGGCGAAGTGGTCGGTCATGCCGGCCTTCCGGTCGCGGTGGGGAGCGTTCGGGGTGCTGCCGGTCGCACGCTACCGGCAGCCACTCGCCCAGCCCTCCCCGGTCGGGGTGGGTGCAGGCCGGTCGCCGGCCCGGCGCGCCAGACGGTGCCCGGGCCGGCCGCGTTCCGCGCCCATGCGGCCGCGGCCGTCAGTGTTGAAGCGTTGCCGTCGCATTCCGACGCCAACGCTTCAACACCCGAGCGACTCCAGCCAGGACCGCGCCGCCGTCGGCGATCCGGTCAGCCCTCCGCCGCGTCCAGCGCGGCCGCGACCCGACGGTGCGCGACCCAGATCTCCTCGGGCAGGTCGTGGAACTGCTCCAGGTGCGCCTGGCGCCGCTTCATCTCCAGTCGCCACCGGGGCACGTCGATGGTCAGCAGCGCGTCGAGGTCCTCGGGTGGCAGGTCGAGCCCGGTCAGGTCGAGCTCCTCGGCCGTCGGCACGATCCCCACGGCGGTCGGCCGGCCGGTGACCTCGCCGTCGCGCAGCCGCATCAGCCACAGCAGGGCGCGCAGGTTCTCCCGGTAGCCGGGCCAGCGGAAGTGGCCGTCGTCGGCGCGCTGGAACCAGTTGACGTGGGCGAAGATCGGCTGGTGGGTCGCCGCGCCGACGATCTTGAGCCAGTGCGCGGCGTAGGCGCCCTCCGGGTAGGCCATGAACGGACGCATCGACATCGGGTCGTAGCGCAGCCGGCCGTCCAGGCCCTCGGCCGCGAACGTCGCCTCGGCGCCCAGGGTCAGGCCGTCGTAGACGCCCTCGGCGAGGTCGGTGATCGCGCGGATCAACGGCTCGCGGTCCCGCGCTCGGCCGCCGAAGATGATCGCGTCGATCGGCACGCCGCCGGGCTTGTCGAAGTCGTCGGCGACGTTGGGCACGTTGGCCAGGGTCGTGGTGAAGCGGCTGTTCGGGTGCGCCCACGGCGCACCGGCGTCCTGCGGCGCGCGGTCGGCGATCACCTCGCCCTTCCAGTCCCGCCAACCGTCGAGGTCCGCGGGCGGCTGCGGCGTCCGCCCCTCCCACCACACCTCGTGGGTCTTGTCGTTGTAGGCGACGTTGGTGAACAGCGCGTGGGTGTTCTCCGCCACGGCGTCGAGCGCGGTGGGGTTGGTGAGCTCGTTGGTGTCCTTGGCCACGCCGAACACCCCGAACTCGGGGTTCATGCCGTACAGGCGCCCGTCGTCACCGACCCAGAGCCACGCGATGTCGTCGCCGTAGAACGACACGTGGTACCGGTCGCCCAGCGCGTCGGGGGCCAGGGTCATCGCGAGATTCGTCTTGCCCGACGCGCTCGGGAAGCCGCCGCAGATGTGGTACTTCTTCCCGGTCAGGTTGTCGGTGATGCCCAGCAGCATGAACTGCTCGCCCAGGAACTCGCCCTGCGCCCAGCCGTCGTAGCAGGCCTGGCGCAGCCCGTGGGCGATCTTGCCGAGCAGCGCGTTGCCGCCGTAGGACGAGCCGAAGTGCAGGATGGTGCGCTCGTCGGCGACCGTGACGAAGTAGCGCCCGTCGTCCGCAGTGCCGTGGCCCAGGTTCTCCAGGTCGCCCGTGACGTGCACGGCCCGCACGAACATGCGGGGGTCGGCCAGGGCGTTGAACACGTCGACGCCCACCCGTGCCATCCGGATCATGTGCAGCACCACCGTGCGGTGGTCGGTGAGCTGGATCCCGGCGCCGTAGGCCTCCAGCGGCGCTCCGGGCGGGGCCATGAGGTAGGGGATCACGTACATCGTCCGGCCGCGCAGCGCGTCCTTCATCTGCGCCTCGACGACCGGCCGGATCTCGTCGGTGTGCCGCCAGTTGTTGTACACGCCCGCATCCTGCGGCCTGCTGGTGGCCACGATCGTGCGCTCCTCGGAGCGCGCGGTGTCCTTGTAGTAGCTGCGCGAGTAGTAGCGGCCCTCCCCCGCGGGAACGATCTCCCCGGCGTCCAACGACTCGGCGATCAGGCGGGGGTCGTCGGCGGCGCTGACCACCTCGACGCGAGCCGCCCCGGTGTGCGCCGCCCAGTGGGCGACGAACTCCTGGGCTGCCGGGTTGTCCAGCCCCGCCTCGTGCAGCACCTGTACGACGTCCGTCACGTGGCCCCATCCTCCGCCCGGCCCGTCAGGGGCAGGCTTCGACTCGACTCTGAGTCTGGCGACTTCCCCGGCGACCCTACCGCCCGGGGTGGGAGGCGGACGGCCGGGTTGGCAAACATCACGATCCGGCAACGGCCCCTTGCGGCGGTGCAGCCGCTGAACGTATCGTCGAGCCACGTCGAAGCGCTTCGACACCACTCCGGAACGACGAGGTCACGGACATGGCAACCATCGAGGACGTCGCCCGCGAGGCGGGCGTGTCGATCTCGACGGTGTCCTACGCGCTCTCCGGCAAGCGCGCCATCAGCGAGGACACCCGGGCGCGGGTGCTCGCCGCCGCCAAGCGGCTCGGCTACGCCCCGCAGGCTGCCGCCCGGGCCCTGGCGGCCCGGCGCTCCCAGATCATCGCCGTGACCACACCGCTGCACCCGGACACCGACCACACCGCCCACATGGCGTTCACCATGGCGGTGACCACCGCGGCGCGCGAGCACGACTACGACACCCTCCTGCTGGTCCATGACGACGCGCTCGAGGGCATGCGCAGGTCCGCGGCGTCCTCCCTCGCGGACGGGATCGTGGTGCTCGACGTCGCCGCCCACGACGAGCGGGCGGACCTCGCCCGCCGGCTGGACTGCCCCGTGGTGTTCATCGGCCTGCCGGCCGACACGACCGGCCTGACCTGTGTGGACCTGGACTTCGGCGCCGCCGTGACGCAGGCGGTCGATGCGCTCCACGAGGCCGGGCACCTGACCGTCGGGCTGATCTCCCACCTCCCCGGCGTGATGAACCGGGAGTCGAACTACCCGCTGCGGATCGAGGAGGCCTTCGCCCGACGCGCCGCAGAGCTCGGCATCGCCCACGCTGTCGTGCACCCGGACGCGGCCGCCGCCGACGCCGTCGTCGACGAGCTCCTCGAGCGGCTGCCCGGCCTGACCGCGATCGTGCTCAGCACCCTGACCGACGTAGGTCTCGCCCTGACCGGGACGCTGGCCCGACACGGGCTGCGCGTGCCGGACGACGTCTCGGTGGTCGCGGTCGGCATGACCCCCGCACCCGGCCGGGCGCCGCTGCCTTTCGACTCGTTCCCGCTCGACCCGGCCCTGACGTGCCCGGTCGCCGTGGACACGCTCGTGGGCATCCTCGACGGAACCGTCGCCCCCGGGGGCGTCACGCTCGTGTCCCCCGTGCGGCTGTCCCGTGGCTCGGTCGCGCACGCGCCCCAGCCGCACCCCACGGAGGTCGCGTGATGCGCCGCGCCTCCGTCTCCATGTCCATCGTCGAAGCGCTTCGACGACCAGACGTCACGACCCCACCCGGCCCTCGGGCCAACTACGAGGAGGTAGGAACCATGAAGCACCGCAAGCACGCGCTGGTGGCGGCCCTCGCCGTCGGAGCGCTGTCACTCGCGGCCTGCTCGTCGGGCGGCGGCTCATCGGAGTCCGGCGGTCCGGCGGCGTCGCCGTCCGGGGACAACGACTTCTCTGGCCAGACGCTCACCGTGCTCGTCTACGAGAACGACGAGTCCGCGATGGGCAAGGCCTGGCGCGCCGCAGCCGACACGTTCGAGAAGGAGACCGGCGCCACGGTCGACTACCAGATCACGGCCTTCGAGGACCTGAGCGACACCGCGAGCCAGCTCTTCGTCTCCTCCGACGCGCCCGACCTGTCCGAGTACAACAAGGGCAACGGCACGGCCGGCGCCCTGTCGACCCTCGGCGTGCTGCAGAGCCTGGACGGCTTCTACGACTCCTACGGGTGGAGCGACAAGCTCGCCGAGTCGCTGCAGACCACCACGATGTACGACGAGAACGGCGTGATGGGGTCCGGCACGCACTACGGCGTCCCGAACTACGGCGAGTTCGTCTTCCTCTACTACAACAAGGACATGCTCGACGCGAACGGCATGAAGCCGCCGACGACCCAGGCCGAGCTCGAGTCCGAGATGCAGGCCTTCGTCGACAAGGGCATCACGCCGATGACCACCTCGGCCCAGGAGTACCCCTCCGGGCAGCTCTGGTACCAGCTCGTCCTCAACAACGCCGACCGGCAGTTCGTCAACGACTACCAGCTCTACGACAACCCGGTCGACTTCTCCGCCGACCCGATCGCCCAGGGCACCCAGACCCTGGCCGACTGGGTCGACAAGGGCTACGTCGCCAAGGCCTCGACGGGCATGACGGCCGAGGACGCCGGCCTGGCGTTCATCAACGGTCAGTCGCCGTTCTTCTACTCCGGCTCCTGGTGGTACGGCCGGATGCTGACGGACATCACCGACTTCACCTTCGGCATCACCGACTTCCCCGGCTCCACCCTGGTCCCGGGCAGCTCGGGCAACATCTGGGTGATCCCGACGGTGACCGACGACGTCCACACCGCAGATGGCGGCGGACTTCATCGACATCACGATGCGGCCCGAGATCCAGGCCATCCTCGGCAACGCCGGCGGCCTGCCCGTCGCGGCCAACCCGGACGACATCACCGACCCGGACGCGCAGTCGCTCATCACGCTGTTCAACACCGTCCTGGACCGTGACGGCCTCTCGTTCTACCCAGACTGGCCGACCTCGACGTTCTACGACGACCTGAACGCCGGCATGCAGGGCCTGATCAACGGCTCGCTCACCGTCGACCAGACGGCGAGCCAGCTCCAGTCCGACTACGACTCCGGTACCGAGCAGTACCGCTGAGACCCGACGACGGTGCCCGGGCCCTGGTCGGGGCTCGGGCACCGTCGGACGGAGGCGACACCCATGAGCACACCCACCCGCACCAGGGCCCGCGCACCGCGCGCCCGGTCCACCGACGACGCTACCCCGCATCCCGACCGGCGGCGGCCGGTCGATCGGGTACTGGGCCTACTTCATCCCCGGGATCCTGCTGACCCTGGCGATCGTGGTGTACCCGGTGGTCTACAACGTCTCGCTGAGCTTCATGTCCTGGCGCGGCGGGTTCACCACCCCGGAGTTCGTCGGCCTGGCGAACTGGACGAAGCTGATGGGCGACGCCGCGTTCTGGATGTCGTTCCGCAACATCGTCTTCATGATCATCGCGATGGTGATCATCCCGACGCTCGTCGGTCTCGTGCTCGCCGCGATCCTCTTCGACGTCATCGGGCGACGCTTCTCCGGCAAGCTCGCGAGCTTCCTGCGGGCGACCTACTACCTGCCGCAGGTCATCCCGATCGCCGTGGCAGGCGTGCTGTTCGGGTGGATCCTCTACCCGGACTCCGGCGGCGTGCTCAACCAGTTCCTGTCGACCGTCACCGGTCACGAGGTCGCGGTGAACTGGGTCGGCGGCACGGGGGCGACCGCGCTGTTCTCGGTGATGCTGCTCATGGTGTGGGTGCAGATCGGCTACCCCGTCGTGATCTTCATGGCCGCCCTGCAGCGCGTGGACCCCGAGCTGTACGAGGCCGCCGAGCTCGACGGCGCGGGCTGGTTCCGGCGGTTCGGCGCGATCACCCGCCCGATGATCCGCCCGGAGATCTTCGTCGTGACCCTGACCACCACGATCGCCGCGCTGAAGGTGTTCGGCCCGGTGTTCATCCTGACCCAGGGCGGCCCGAACAAGGCCACCTACGTCCCGTCGTACTACGCGTACATCGAGTTCTTCGGCAACGGCACCGACAAGGGCTACGCGGCGGCGATCGCGACGTCGGTGACCATCGTCGTCTCGGTCGTCGCGATCGCGTTCCTGCGCGCCCAGCGCCGGGCCGAGCAGAAGGAGGCGTGAGCGCCATGGCTACCCTCGACCTCTCCGCCCCCTCCGGCACCGACCGGCCCGCGGCCGCGCCCCGGTCCCGCGGCCGGCGCCGTCCGCGCAGCGTCGGCGAGTGGCTGCTCGTGGCGCTGGCGATCGTGCTCGCGCTGGTCATCGCATTCCCGCTGATCATGCTCCTGCTCAACGCGTTCAAGTCCCCGCAGGACTACTCGACCTCCGGGCCGCTGGACTTCCCGCGGTCGTTCTACACCGACGGCGTCGTGAACTTCTGGAACGACAAGAACTTCCCGCTCGCGCTGTGGAACTCGCTCTTCATCGCCGGGATGGTCGCGGTCCTGGCCGTCATCGTGTCGGTGCTCAACGCGTTCGCGATCGGCATCGGCCGCGTCCGGGGCCGCACGTGGCTGACCCTGCTGTTCCTCATGGCGAACCTGCTCCCGCAGGAGATGCTCGTCTACCCGCTGTTCACGATGTACGACAAGGCGCACCTGCTGTCGAACCCGTGGTCGGTCATCATCACCTTCACCGTGATCCAGGGCGCCTTCGGCACGTACCTGCTGGCGAGCCTGTACGGCACGTTCCCCAGGGAGATCCTCGAGGCCGCCGCCCTGGACGGCGCGAGTCGCTGGCGCACGCTGCGCTCGGTGATCGTGCCGATCTCCCGGCCGACGCTCAACGTCCTGATGGTGTTCTTCTTCATCTGGACGTGGAACGAGTTCCTGCTGCCACTGTCGTTCCTCAACCGGCCGAGCTCACTGACGGTGCCGCTGGTGCTCGAGCAGCTGTCCGGCGAGAGGCAGACCGACGTCACCACCCTGATCTCCGCGACGCTGCTGAGCGTCATCCCCACGATCGTCTTCTTCCTCATCTTCCAGCGCACCCTCACGCGCGGCATCACGGCAGGAGCAGTCAAGTGAAGTTCACCGATGGGTTCTGGGCCGTGCGGCCCGGCGTCACCGCCGCCTACGCCCAGGAGGCCTACGACCTGGCCGCCGAGGACGACCGGCTCGTGGTGACCGCGCCGACCCGACCCATCCGGTCGCGTGGCAACGTGCTCAACACCCCGGTGCTCACCGTCACGCTCTCCGCGCCGGCCGAGGGCGTCATCAAGGTGCGCGTGGAGCACCACACCGGCGGCCGCCCCCCACGCGGGTTCGAGCTGGACGAGACCGGGGGCCCGGTCGCCGTCGAGGCCACCGCGTTCGGGGCGGCACTCACGTCCGGCTCGCTGCGGGCCGAGATCCGCCGCGGCGAGCCGTGGGACCTGTCCTTCTGGCACGACGAGACCCGACTCACCGGCTCGGGCCACAAGTCGCTCTCCTACCTCACCCTCGAGCCGCACGCCACGGTCGGCGCGGAGCCCGCGGGCCTGACGGGCGTGAGCGCCACCGGGCTCGCCGCGCCCGGACCGTACGTGCACGCCCAGCTCGACCTGGGCATCGGCGAGGCGGTCTACGGCCTCGGCGAGCGGTTCGGGCCGCTGGTCAAGAACGGCCAGAGCGTCGACATCTGGAACGCCGACGGCGGCACCAGCTCGGAGATGGCCTACAAGAACGTGCCGTTCTACCTCACGAACCGCGGGTACGGCGTGCTGGTCAACCACCCCGAGCACGTGTCGTTCGAGGTCGGCTCGGAGTCCGTGGAGCGGGTGCAGTTCTCGGTTCCCGGCGAGGTGCTGGAGTACCTGGTCATCGACGGCCCGACCCCCAAGGACGTCGTCGACCGGTACACCCGGCTCACCGGCCGGCCGGCCGTGGTGCCCGCCTGGTCCTACGGCCTGTGGCTGTCGACCTCGTTCACCACGGACTACGACGAGGCCACGGTCACCTCGTTCGTCGACGGGATGCGCGAGCGCGAGATCCCGCTGAGCGTCTTCCACTTCGACTGCTTCTGGATGCGCGAGTTCAGCTGGACCGACCTCGAGTGGGACAGCCGGGTGTTCCCCGACCCGGAGGGCATGCTCAAGCGCCTGCACGACGACCGCGACCTGCACGTCTCGGTCTGGATCAACCCCTACATCGCCCAGCGGTCGGTGCTGTTCTCCGAGGCGGCCGAGCGCGGCTACCTGGTGCGACGCGCCGACGGGTCGGTGTGGCAGTGGGACATGTGGGTCGCCAGCATGGGCCTGCTCGACGTCACCAACCCCGAGGCGGTGCGCTGGTTCGCCGGCAAGCTGCGCCGGCTGCTCGCGCAAGGCGTGGACGCCCTGAAGACCGACTTCGGCGAGCGCATCCCCACCGACGTCGTCTGGCACGACGGCACCGACCCCGGGGTGATGCACAACCTGTACACCCAGCTGTACAACCGGGCCGTCTTCGACGTGGTGCGCGAGGTGCGCGGCGAGGGCGAGGCGGTGCTGTTCGCCCGTTCGGCAACGGCCGGCGGCCAGCAGTTCCCGGTGCACTGGGGCGGGGACAACACCTCGACCTTCCCGTCGATGGCCGAGACGCTGCGCGGCGGCCTGTCGCTGGCCGCGTCCGGGTTCGGGTACTGGAGCCACGACATCGGCGGCTTCGAGGGCACCCCGGACCCGGCTGTGTTCAAGCGCTGGGTGCCGTTCGGGCTGCTGTCCAGCCACTCGCGGCTGCACGGCTCGGACAGCTACCGCGTGCCGTGGGCCTTCGACGACGAGGCAGTGGCCGTCACGCGGCAGTTCGCCAGGCTGAAGAACTCGCTGATGCCGTACCTGTTCACCGCCGGTGCCGACGCCGCCGCGACCGGGGTCTCGGTGGCCCGGCCGATGTTGTTCGAGTTCCCCGACGACCCGGCCGTGACCTACCTGGAGCGGCAGTACATGCTGGGCCCGGACCTGCTGGTCGCCCCGGTGATGTCGGCGGACGGGTCGGTCGAGGTGTACCTGCCGGCCGGGACCTGGACCCACCTGCTCACCGGTGAGCACGTCGCCGGCGGGCGCTGGCTGCGCGAGACCCACGGGTTCGACTCCCTGCCGCTGTACGTGCGCGAGGGCGCCGTGCTGGCCCGCGGGGCGCGCGAGGACCGGCCCGACTACGACTACCTCGACGGTCTGGTGCTCGAGGTGTTCAGCGGGGGCAAGGAGGTCCGGCGCGAGGTCGACGTGGTCACCGTCGACGGCGAGCGGGTGACGTTCCTGGTCGCCGGGTCGGGCGCGGACGTCGAGGCCGTCGCGGCGGACGGGCGGACGGCGCGGGTCCGGGTGCGCTAGCGGCTGCGGCGACGTCGCGGCGTGCCTGCGACCCCGCCCAGCACGGCCCGGACCAACGGCACGCCGGGGCGATAGGCGAGGTGCACCGGATCGGGGGCGTCGAGCACCTGGAGGTCGGCGCGCGCGCCCACCGCGACCCGGCCGACGTCCCCGCGGCGCAGCGCGGCCGCGCCACCGGCGGTCGCGGCCCACACCGCCTCTGCCGGGGTCATCCGCATCTGGATGACGGCGAGGGCCACGGCGAGCGGCATCGAGGACGAGTAGCACGACCCGGGGTTGCAGTCCGAGGCGAGCGCGACCGTCGCACCGGCGTCGAGCAGCGCACGAGCGTCCGGCATCGGCCGCCGGGTGGACAGCTCGACCACGGGCAGCAGGGTCGCGACGGTGCCACGCCCGGCGGCGCCTTCGGCCGTCGCCGTCCCGTCGCCCGCGACCGGCGCAGCGCCGGCCAGCAGCGCGACGTCCTCGTCGTCCAGCTCGGTGCAGTGGTCCACGCTCGCGGCACCGAGCTCGACGGCGAGGCCGACTGCGCCTGTCCGGGACAGCTGGTGCCCGTGCACCCGTGCGCCGAGCCCGCGGGCGAGCCCGGCCTCGAGCACACGGCGCGACTGGTCCAGGTCGAACGCACCGACCTCGCAGAACACGTCGATCCATCGGGCCAGCGGTGCGCAGGCGTCGAGCATCTCGCCGACAACGAGGCCGACGTAGTCGTCCGTCCGCCCGGCGTACTCCTGCGGCACGACGTGCGCACCGAGGAACGTGGTCTCGTCGGTGAGCTCGCGCGCGATCGCGAGCGAGCGTCGCTCGGTCCCGACGTCCAGGCCGTAACCGGACTTGATCTCGACCGTCGTGGTGCCCTGCCGGCGCATCTCCGCCAGCAGCGCGACCGCGCGGGCCCGCAGCGCCTCGTCGGGCGCGGCGCGCGTCGCGGCGACGGTGGTGCGGATGCCGCCCGCGGTGTAGGGCTGGTCGGCCATCCTGGCGGCGAACTCCGCCGACCGGTCGCCCGCGAACACCAGGTGCGCGTGCGAGTCGACCCAGCCCGGCAGCACCGTGCACCCCTCGGCGCTCCACCGGTCGTCGCACGCGGGTGCGTCGGCCGCGGGCCCCACCCAGGCGATGCGACCGTCCACCACCACGACCGCCGCAGCGGGCAGCGGCGCGGTCCAGGGGCCGCGCGCCGGGTCGTTGGTGACGAGCACGCCGATGTCGTCCAGCAGCAGGGACCGGCCCGGGGCGGGCGCCGGGATCTCGACCGGTCGCGCGACGGCGGGGCTCATGGCGACCCATCCTCCAGCGCCGCGAGCGCGCGCGTGAGCAGGTCGGCCGGGTCACCCGCGATCGAGCGTCCGTCCCGCACCACGTGCCGTCCCGCCACGACGGTGTGCCGCACGTCCGCGGCCGAAGCGGCCAGCCACAGCTGGTCCGCTCGGGCCCCGGCGGTGCGCACCGACGCGGTGTCGAGCACCGTGAGGTCGCACGGCGCCCCGACCTCGATGCGGCCGCCGTCCCACCCGAGTGCGGCATAACCGTCCGCGGTCGCGGCGGCCAGCAGGGCGGCGGGGCTGAACGTGCCGCGCCGGCCGGTGCGCAGCCGCTCGTGCATCTCCAGGCCCCTGGCCTCCTCGAGCATGTCGAGCACGGCGTGCTGATCGGTGCCCAGGCTCAACGACACACCGGCCGCGGCCAGGTCGCCACCGCGACCCGGGCCGTCGGCGAGGTCGCGCTCGGTGGTCGGGCAGGCGCACACGGCGGCGCCCCGCTCGGCGAGCAGGGCCACATCGGCGTCGGTCACGTGGTTGGCGTGCACCGCGACCAGGTCCGGCCCGAGCAGGCCGTGCCGGTCCAGCAGCCCGACAGGTGTGACACCGTGCTCGGCCAGGCACGCGGTCACCTCGGCGGGCTGCTCGGCGACGTGCACGTGCAGCGGTCCGCTCTCGCCCAGCGCGGCGACCGCGTCCAGGTCGGCGGACCCGACGGCCCGCACCGAGTGCAGCGCGCGGGCGGACCGCACGTGCGCCGCGGCCGGCAGCGCCGCGCGCCGGGCCGCCCACGCCTCGACCGAGCCGTCGCCGAAGCGGCGCTGGGCGCCGGCCAGCGGCACCGGCCGGCCGGCTGCGTCCACGCCGCCGCGCCGGTACAGCGTGTCGAGCAACGTCAGCCGCACCCCGGCCCGCGCGGCGGCCTCCACCAGCGCCTCGGCCATGGCGGTGCCGGGCCGGTAGGGCGTGCCGTCGGGGCGGTGGTGCACGTAGTGGAACTCCCCCACCACGCCGACGCCGGACAGCGCGGCCTCGGCGTAGACCGCGGTGGCCAGCTCGAGGTAGGTCTCCGGGCTGAGCGCCGCCGCGACGGCGTACATCTGCTCGCGCCAGGTCCAGAAGGTGCCGCCCCCGGCGTGCGTGCGCCCACGCAGCGCGCGATGGAAGGCGTGGGAGTGCGCGTCGGCGAAGGCCGGCAGCCCGAGCCCGTCGAGCACGACGTCGCCGGGCGAGGGCCCGACGCGCTCGTCGATCCCGACCACAAGACCGGCGCCGTGCCGCACGCGGACCCCGGCCGCGACCCGCCCGGCGGGTGGCCGGCCCAACCAGGCCGAGGGGAGCCAGTAGGCCCCCTCGGTGCCGGCCGGACGGGCCGTCGCCTCGGTCATCCCCGCCAGCCGGTGCCGGCCCGGTCACGGATGATCTCGACGAGCGCGGCCGCGCCGAGGCGGACGTCGCCGTCCTCGGCGTGCTCGCCCGGGGCGTGCGAGATCCCGGACGGGTTGCGCACCACGAGCATCGCGGTGGGCACACCCGCCTCGGCGAGGATCCCCGCGTCGTGCCCGGCACCCGAGGCCAGGCTCGGCAGCAACGGCTGCCCGTCGGTGCCGGTCGGCGCGCCGGCGGCTCCGAGCGCCGCCCGGACCGGGCCGGCCAGCCGGGCGCCCAGCCCGGTGTCGAACCGCGTCACCGGTGTCCAGGACTCGCGCACCGGTGCCGTGCCGAGCACCCCGGCCACCTCGGCCACGGCCGCGTCGACCGCGGCCGGGTCCGCGCCGCGCGCGTCGAGCCAGAACGTGGCGGCCGACGGGATCGCGTTCACCGCGCCAGGATCCACCCTGACCTTGCCGACGGTGGCGAGCACGCCGTGCCGCTCGGCCGCGCGCCGCGCGGCCATGACTCCCTCGGCGAGCGCGAGCATCGGGTCGGAGCGGCGGTCCAGCGGCGTGGTCCCGGCGTGGTTGGCCTCACCGACCAGGTCGAACCGCCAGCGCCCGTGCGGCCAGATCTCGGTGAGCAGGCCGAGCGGTGCGCCTGCCTCGGCCAGGCCCAGCGCGCCGTGCCGGCAGCCGCCCGCGGTCGGCAGGTGCCCCTGCTCGACGTGCAGCTCCACGGCCTCGCCGATCCGGGCCACCCGCACCGGGTCGGCGCCCCACGCGGTCGGGTCCGCGCCGACCCGCCGCGCGGCGTCGGCCGCGGTGGTGCCGTCCGGGTCGGCCAGGGCGCCCGCACGTGCCGGGTCCAGGGCCCCGGTCATCAGGCGTGACCCGGCGCAGGCGATGCCGAACCGGCCGCCCTCCTCCTCGGCGAACACGGGCACCACGACCGGGCGGTGCGGCGTGAACCCCTCGGCCCGCAGCCGGGAGACCGCAGCCAGTGCGCTCACCACGCCCAAGGGTCCGTCGTACGCGCCACCGGCCGGCACCGAGTCCAGGTGCGAGCCGACCTGCAGCACTGCTCCGGGTGCGTCGGCGCCGGGCAGGTCACCGCCCCACCAGGCCCACAGGTTGCCGTTGCGGTCGGTCTCGACGTCCAGGCCCAGGCGGGCGGCGTGCTCGGTGAACCAGTCGCGCAGGGTCCGCTCGGCGTCGGTGTGCACCAGCCGGGACCACCCCCCGCCGGCCGCGCGACCGACGTCGTCGATCTCGGCGAGCAGCGCGACGGGGTCCAGGACCGGGCCGCCCGACCCCGTGCCAGGTCTCGCGCCCGGTGCGGGCGTGCCGTCGCCCGTCACCGACCCTCCTGCATCGGGATGCGGACGCCATGCTCGGCGGCGGCCGCCTGCGCCTCGGGGTAGCCGGCGTCCACGTGCCGGATGATGCCCGTGCCCGGGTCGTTGGTCAGCACCCGCGCGATCTTCTCCGCCGCGAGCGGCGTGCCGTCGGCGACGGTGACCTGGCCCGCGTGGATGGACCGGCCGATGCCGACCCCGCCGCCGTGGTGGATGGACACCCAGGTCGCGCCCGACGCGGTGTTGATCATCGCGTTGAGCAGCGGCCAGTCCGCGATCGCGTCGGACCCGTCGAGCATGGCCTCGGTCTCGCGGTAGGGGCTGGCGACCGATCCGGAGTCCAGGTGGTCGCGGCCGATCACGATCGGCGCGGACACCTCGCCGGACGCGACGAGCTCGTTGAACCGCAGGCCCGCGCGGTCGCGCTCGCCGTAGCCCAGCCAGCAGATCCGCGCCGGCAGGCCCTGGAAGGCGACCTTCTCCTGCGCCAGCCGGATCCACCGGGTCAGCGACTCGTTCTCGCCGAACAGGTCGAGGATCGCCTCGTCGGTCGCGTGGATGTCCTTCGGGTCACCGGACAGCGCCGCCCAGCGGAACGGGCCCTTGCCCTCGCAGAACAGTGGCCGGATGTACGCAGGCACGAACCCGGGGAAAGCGAAGGCGTCGGCGTAGCCCGCGGCCTTGGCCTCGGTGCGGATGTTGTTGCCGTAGTCGAACACCTCGGCGCCAGCCCGCTGGAACCCGACCATCGCCTCGACGTGGCGCGCCATCGACTCCCGGGCGGCCTTGGCGAACCCGACCGGGTCGGCGCCGCGCGCCTCGTGCCAGTCCTCGAACGCGATCCCGAGCGGCAGGTAGGCCAGCGGGTCGTGCGCGGAGGTCTGGTCGGTGACCACGTCGATCTCGGCACCGCCGGCCAGCAGCGTGGGGACCACGTCCGCGCTGTTGCCGAGCACCCCGATGCTCAGCGGGCGGCGCGCTCGCCTGGCCTCGGCCGCGAGGTCGAGGGCTTGCTCGAGCGACTCGGCGGCCACGTCCAGGTACCGCTGCTCGATGCGGCGGCGGATCCGGGACTCGTCGACGTCCACGCAGATCGCCACGCCGCCGTTCATGGTGACCGCGAGCGGCTGGGCGCCGCCCATCCCGCCGAGCCCACCGGTCAGGGTGACGGTGCCCTCGAGCGAGCCGCCGAACCGCTTGCGCGCCACGGCCGCGAACGTCTCGTAGGTGCCCTGCAGGATCCCCTGGGTGCCGATGTAGATCCACGACCCGGCGGTCATCTGGCCGTAGGCGGTCAGGCCGAGCGCCTCGAGCCGGCGGAACTCGTCCCAGGTCGCCCAGTCCCCGACCAGGTTGGAGTTCGCCAGGATCACGCGCGGCGCCCACTCGTGCGTGCGCATCACCCCGACCGGCCGGCCGGACTGGACGAGCATCGTCTCGTCGTCGGCGAGGGTGGTCAGCGTGCGTACCAGCGCCGCGTAGGACGGCCAGTCCCGGGCGGCCTTGCCCGAGCCGCCGTAGACCACGAGCTCCTCGGGGTGCTCGGCCACCTCCGGGTCGAGGTTGTTCTGCAGCATCCGCAGCGCGGCCTCCTGACCCCAGCCGCGGGCGGTCAGGGTGGTGCCGCGCGGGGCGCGCACGGTGTGCGGGACGGACAGGTCGGTCATCGCGGGGTCCTTCCGGGTCGCGGCGGACGTGGGGTGGTCAGAGCAGCTCGTGGCCGTCGGCGGCGAGCGCGGTCCGGGCTGCGGCCAGCAGGCTGCCGTCGCGGACCAGGTCGACGGCGGCCTCGATCTGCGGCGACAGGAACCGGTCGGGGCCGGGTGCCGCGACGCGTTCGCGCAGGGCGGCGAGCACCGCGGCGGCCGTGCGGGAGGGGGTGGCGTCGGCCTCGCTGCGGGCACGCAGGTCCAGCGCCCGGCACGCGGTGAGGATCTCGATGGCGAGCACGTCGCGCAGGCCGTCGATCGCCCGGCGCAGCTTGAGGCCGGCGGACCAGCCCATCGAGACGTGGTCCTCCTGCATGGCCGACGACGGGATCGAGTCGACGCTCGCCGGAACCGCCAGCCGCTTGAGCTCCGAGACGATGCCGGCCTGGGTGTACTGGGCGATCATGTGGCCGGAGTCCACACCGGGGTCGTCGGCGAGGAACGGCGGCAGCCCGTGGTTGCGCGCCGTGTCGAGCATCCGGTCGCTGCGCCGCTCGCTGATCGAGGCGAGGTCCGCGACCGCGATCGCGAGGAAGTCGAGCACGTAGGCGACGGGCGCGCCGTGGAAGTTGCCGTTGGACTCCAGCCGGCCGTCGAGCGTGACCACCGGGTTGTCGATCGCCGACGCCAGCTCACGGCGCGCCACGGTCAGCGCGTGGTCGAGGGTGTCCCGCGCGGCGCCGTGCACCTGCGGGGCGCAGCGCAGCGAGTAGGCGTCCTGGACCCGGGTGAACACACCGTCGGTGCGGTGCCGGACGAGCGCGGAGCCGCGCAGCACGTGGCGCAGGTTGGCCGCCGAGGCGGCCTGGCCCGGGTGCGGGCGCAGGTCCTGCAGGTCGGCGTCGAACACCGTGGACGAGCCACGCAGCGCCTCGATGGTCAGCGCCGCGGCGAGGTCCGCGGTGGAGATCAGGACGGACAGGTCGTGCGCGGCCAGCAGCAGCATCCCGAGCATGCCGTCGGTGCCGTTGACCAGGGCCAGACCCTCCTTCTCGACCAGCGTGACCGGCTCGATGGCCGCCGCGACCAGGGCGTCGGCGGCCGGGACCAGGGCCCCGGTCGCGTCGCGCACCGTGCCCTCGCCCATCACGGCCAGGGCGCAGTGCGCGAGCGGCGACAGGTCGCCCGAGCAGCCCAGCGAGCCGTACTCGTGGACCACCGGCGTGATCCCGGCGGACAGCACGGCGGCGTAGGTCTGCGCGACCAGCGGCCGCACCCCGGTGCGCCCGGTGGCCAGCGTCGACAGGCGCAGCAGCATCAGCGCGCGGGTCACCTCGCGGGGCACCTCGGCGCCCGAGCCGGCGGCATGCGAGCGCACGAGGGACCGCTGCAGGTCCTGACGTCGCTCCGGCGGGATGCTCGTGGAGGCGAGCGCCCCGAAGCCGGTGGACACGCCGTAGTGCGGCCGCGGGTCGGCGGCGAGCTCGTCGATCACGGCACGGCCTGCGGCGAGCGCGGCGAGTGCGGCGTCCGTGAGCCGCACAGGTGCGCCGTCACGGGCCACGGCGACGACGTCCTGCGGCCGGAGCGGGCCGACGTCGACCATGACGGCGAGGCCGTTCGGCGCGAGAGCCGGCTGCGTGAGCATGGCTTCAGTCAAGCCCTCGCACGGCCGGCGCAGAAGGCCTCGAACCTGTCAAGTGTCCGAGATCCTGGACACGTCAACCAGGGCGTGGCGGGGTGAGGGCGTCCCGCCCGCCGAGCCGCCGGGAGATCAGCGTCGCGGCGCCTTCTGCCACGGCCGCGAGCTCCGCCCGCCGCTCCGCGCCCACGAGGTCCGAACGGAAGGTCAGCGCCACCGCGGCAACCGGGTAGTCGAGGTGGTCGCGCACCGGCACCGCCACGGACGCGAGCCCCTCGGTGATCTCACCGTCCTCCTCGGCCCAGCCGCGATCCCGCACCCCGCGCAGCACTGCCCGCAGCTCCGCGAGCGTCCGGGGCCCCGAGCCGTTGCGGTCGGCGAGCAGCGCCGCGCTAGGGAACAGCGCCCGCACCTGCGAGCCGGGGAGCGCCGCGAGCACTGCCCGGCCGCTGGCCGTGAGGTGGGCCGGCAACCGCACGTCCACGTCGGAGACCAGCGTCGGCCCGCGGGTCGCGCGCTGCTCCACCAGGTACAGGGTGTCCCTTCCGTGGAGCACCGACAGGTGCGCGTGCAGCCCGGTCTCGTCGACCACGGCCGCGAGCACGGGACGGGCGATCCGGGCCAGCGGGGCCTGCCTGGCGTAAGCCGAGCCGAGGTCGAGTGCGCTCAGCCCGAGCCCGTAGACGTGCTCGTCCTCGAGGTGGACCACGTACCCCTCGCTGACCAGCGCCTGGAGGAGCTCGTACGCGGTCGAGCGCGGCAGCCCCAGGTCGCGCGCCACGGCCGCGGCCCCCACCGGTGCGGCCTGCCGGGCCAGGTGGGTGAGCACCGCGAGCGCAGCGCGTGCAGCGGGCGGACCGTGCCCCATCGCGCCCACCTCCGTCCGGCTCCGGCGGCTCATCCTCTACCAGGCGGCGCCCCCGCCCTCGACCGGCGGCGCCGGGTCCGGGCAGTGGAAGAACGGCCCGCCGGCCGCCGCGTGGTACTCGTAGGTCCGGCCCGCGGCCTCGAGCACGATGCGCGACCCCGCGACGAGCGCCTGGGTGTACATCATCCCCGGCACCGGGCACCCGAGGCTCCCATCGCGCCACGTGACGTCCTCATGCGACCTGAGGGTCACGTCGGACGCGTCGACCCCGAGCCTCGACGCGAGGTCGGCGACCACGGCCGCGACCAGCCCGTCCGTCCGCGGGAAAACCGGCTGTTCGCCCACTCGCTCCCCTTGGGTGGCTGCGATTGATGCCTCAACGCTACCCACGGGGCTTTCGTCCCGATTAGGGTGACCTCACCGATCAAGGGTGACCGGACCGTCGACGTCCACTGGGCTCCAGTGCTGTCGCGCCGATCCCTGGGACAAGGGAAGGAAGCGGGAAGTGTCACGACGACTGACGACAGTGCTGGCAGCCCTCGTGCTCGCAGCAGGCGCATTCGCGCCTGCCGCGGCGAGCGCCCAGACGACCGATGATCCGAGCGCGACCGCGACGGCGAGTGACGACTACGTCGTCATCACGCTGAACGGCCAGCCGGCGGCGGCCGACGACGCGACCAAGACGAACGGTCGCTTCGACCCGACCTCGCAGGGCTACGCCAAGGCGCTGTCCCGCATGCAGCGGCAGCACGAGCGCTTCGCCGCCCAGCTCGCCAAGGTGGCGCCGAGCGCCGAGATCGTGGACCAGTACTACGTCACGGCGAACGCCGTCGCGATCAAGCTGAACGGCGCGAGCCTGTCGAACGTCGCGAAGATCTCCGGCGTCGAGCGCACGCAGACCTCGAACCTGTACTCGCTCGACATGGACCAGAGCGTCGGCCTCATCGGCGCCGACCAGTTCTGGAGCTCGGTCGGCGGCGCCGCCAACGCGGGCGCGGGTGTCAAGGTCGGCGTGATCGACTCGGGCATCGACCCGAGCCACCCGTTCTTCGCCTGCAAGACCGTCCAGTTCGGCGGCATCTACTACAGCGGCGTCGCCCAGGATCGGCAGGCCCCGGCGCTGCCCGCCGTCCAGGGCCCCGGCTACATCCCCGGCCCCGGCGACCCGTACTACTTCTCCTCGTCGCACGGCACGCACGTGGCCGGCACGATCGGCGGCTGCGCCGGCACCACGATCACGGACACCGAGCCGTGGGCCTCGCTCGGCACCACGCTGTCCGGCGTCGCACCGGGCGCCGAGCTGCACGACTACAACGTGTTCCCGGCGTTCGGCGCCGGCTACGTCGCGTTCGGCGGCTCGGCGTTCTCGCACGACATCGCGCACGCCATCGAGGACGCCGTCAAGGACGGCATGGACGTCATCAACATGAGCCTCGGCGGCACCCCGCAGGGCCCGCACGACTTCCTCGCCGAGGTGTCCAACGAGGCCGTCCAGGCCGGCGTCGTCGTGGTGACCTCGGCCGGCAACGAGGGCCCGGGCAACTACACCGTCGGTTCACCGGGCAGCGCGTCGGAGGTCATCGCCGTCGGGGCGAGCACGAACACCCGCGGTCTGGGCGTCGAGGTCCGGGTCGTCGGCGGCGACACGTACGAGGCCGTCCCGGGCGACTTCCCGAACTTCGACGGTCAGACCTACGACGTCGTCGACTGGAGCGGGGCCGACAACGAGGCATGCTCCGCGGCCGGAGCCGGTGACCACACCGGCCAGGTCGTCGTCATCGCCCGCGGCACCTGCTCGTTCAGCCAGAAGATCGCGAACGCCAAGGCGGCGGGCGCAACCGGGGCGATCGTCTACACCTACGCCGGCCAGGACCCGATCGGCATGGCGAGGACCCCCGGGCTACGACGACGACAGATCCCGGCCGTCATGGTCAGCTACGACGCCGGCAAGGCGCTCGAGCAGGGCGTCAGCGCCGTGATCACCGGGCCGACGGCCGTGTCAACGGTGCCCAACCTGCTGGCCGACTTCTCCAGCCGCGGGCCGGTGCCGTTCACCTACGCGGTCAAGCCCGACGTCGTGGCCCCTGGTGTGAACATCCTGTCCTCGACGGTCCAGTTCGACGACCAAGGCATCACCGGGACCAGCTGGGAGCTGTACAACGGCACGTCGATGGCGTCCCCGCACGTCGCCGGCGCGGCCGCGGCACTCCTGGGTGCCCACCCGGCCTGGACGCCGCAGGACGTGAAGTCCGCGCTGGTCACCACCGCCGACCAGACCAAGCCCGGCGGATCGGTGTGGGAGCAGGGTGGTGGCCTGATCAGCCTCCCGGCGGCCGACGCGGCAGCGGTGACGTTCTACCCGGCGAACGCCTCCTTCGGGGTGTTCAAGGGCAACGCCCCGGCGAACGGCTCGGTCGACATCGCGATCAGCAGCAGCGCCTGCTCCGTGGTGGACACCACCGGTTCGGCGTACGCGGACGCCACGATCTCGGGCTCGACGCTCACGGTGGACTTCACCGGTGCCCGGGCGGCCGCGACCGGTCTGTACGACGGCTACGTGCACGTCGACTGCGGGACCGACGGTAGCTACCACATCCCGTGGGGCGCCGTCGTCAACCGCTGACCCGTAGGTGGCGGGGCGAGGGGGAGCCGTGCGGCTCCCCCTCGCTTCGTGTGTCGTCGCCTCGCCCAGCGGGCCATCGAGGTGTAGACCTCAGTTCAGTGATGACGACTTCCGGCAGAAGCAGCAGCCGCGCGCGGGGGCGAGTGTGAGCCCCGGAACGACGGCCGGGACATCGGCCACCGAGGAGTCTGCGGCGGACCGCGGCGCGGCCGATCGGAAGCTCGCCGGCCTCGCCTGGGCACACCTGCTCAACGACGGTGCGGCGAACTACCTGCCCGGGGTGCTGCCGGCTGTGCTCGTCGCGGTGCAGCAGCCCGTCCAGATGGCCGGGGTCCTGATCGCATCGCTGACCATCGGTCAGGCGCTGCAGCCGCTGCTCGGATGGGTGGCGGACCGGGTCGGAGGCCGCTGGCTGGTGGTCCTGGGCCTGCTGCTGAGCTCCGCCGGTGGCGCCCTGCTCGGCGTGACCCACGACCTGGGGACGCTCATCGCCCTGCTGCTGATGATCGGATTGGGGAGCGCGCTCTTCCACCCCCAGGCCCTGTCGGGCGTGCGGAGCCTCCTCCAGAGGAGACAGGGCCTTCGCACGTCGGTCTTCCTGGTCGGCGGCGAGCTCGGCCGGGGCATCTGGCCGGTGGCCGCGAGCCTCGTCGCCACCCACCTGGGGCTGGAGTACCTGTGGATCATCGCGATCCCGGGGTTGGTCACCGTCGCCCTGCTCTTCCGCTGGGCCCCGGACCTGCCGGCCCGGCCCCGTGCGGTCGGTGCGATCCGGTGGCGCGAGCACACGCGACCGCTCGCGCTCCTCCTCGGCTATCGCGGGACGCGTGCGCTGACGACCTTCGGCCTTGTCACCTTCCTGCCGGTCCTGTGGCACGTGCGTGGCGGAAGCCTGGTCTCCGGCGCCTCGCTCATCACGACGATCGTCGTGTCCGGCGTGGCCGGCAACCTGGCGGGCGGCCACCTCGCCGACCGGTTCGGCCGCAGGCCGGTGCTCGTCGCGTCGGCGCTGGCCACCGCGGCGCTGGTCCTGCCGGTGGCGTACCTGGACGGTCCGGCGGTATGGGTCGCCGCGGGCCTCCTGGGGCCTGCGCTGTTCCTCACCGCCTCCCCCAGCGTGCTCATCGGGCAGGACATCTTCCCCGAGAACCGCTCGATGGGATCCGGGATCGCCCTCGGCCTGGCGAACGGGATCGGTGCCCTCCTGGTCATGGCCCTGGGCCTGCTGATCACCGACGCCACGGTGATCCGCGTCTTCTGGGTGCTCGGCGCCGCGAGTGCGGCGTCGGTGCTCGCGGCGCTCGCCTTCCCTCGCGGGCTGATGCGGTGACGCGGTCGGCGCTCCGCGTCGAGCAGGTCTCCACGCGTGAGGTGCCGCGTAGCCTGACGTGAGAGCGGGGCGAGGGAAGGGACCGCCGTGCCGGGTACCGCCGCGACGCAGGTGAAGGAGGCGCTCGACGGGGGCGTCCGGTTCCTCCTGACCGCGCAGGGACCCGATGGTCGGTGGCGCGACGTCCGGACCCTGGCCGGCGAGGCGACCGACTGGCCGACGGCGTTCGTCGGCGAGCGCCTGCTCGAGGCCGGCATCCGAGGCGGGTCCGTCGGCGCGGCCGTCGATGCCCTGCTCAAGGACCAGCACGCCGACGGCGGCTGGGGCTACCACCGCCGTGTCCCGAGCGACGCGGACTCGACGGCATGCGCGCTGGCGTTCCTGGCCCGCACCGGACGCACGCGCCAGGGAGCCCTCCGGGCAGGGCGCCGCCTGCTCCGCCACCAGGACCCCGGCGGCGGAGGCGTATCGACGTACGCCGATCCCGACCCGATCCGGCGCTACCTCGGGGTCGGGCGGGACGTCGACGCGGCAGGCTGGTGCACCCGGCACCTCGAGGTCACGGCGACGGCCGGCCGCGCCCTCGCCGCGATCCCCGCCGACTCGTTCGCCGACCGGGCCGACCTCGCCTGGCGGTACGTCGCCCAGCGGCAGGGTGCCGACGGCGGCTGGAGCGCGTACTGGTGGGCCGACCGGTCCTACCCGACATGGCAGGCCGTCGCGCTCGCTCACGCCCTCGGGACCGGCGACGACCTGGTCGCCGCGGCCGCGGGGTGGGTGCAGTCGCAGCAGCTCCCCGACGGCGCCTGGCGCGGGGCGTCGGAAGAGCCGTCGGCGTTCGGGACGGCGCTGTCGGTGGCGACGCTTCGACTGGCCGGAGGGCATGACGACGCGGTGCGGCGAGGAGTGGCCGCCCTGCTCGCCATGCAGCACCGCGACGGCGGCTGGCCCGGCCACGCCTCGATGCGCATCCCGCCACCCGACGTCACCGAGCCCGACCACTACGAGGGATGGCGCGTCGACGAGCCGGGCACCGGAGTGGTCGTCGCCGACCACCACCGGCTCTTCACCACCGCGGCGTGCGTGGCGGCGCTCGCGGCCGGGTCCGCGCCATGAGCGAGCTGCGGAGCGTGACCCTGCGCGCCCTGCGCGACGCGGGCGCCCTGATCGACGACGCACGCTTCGACCGCACGCGCCAGGAGGCGGCGGCCCTGGCCAGGCGGCACTTCGCCGCCTCGGTGCGGACCGTCGGGGGCGACCCGGCGGCCGTCGCGTCGTCCGTCGGCGTCTCCGCCGGAGCCATGGCGCGGTGGTTCGGTCACGGCTGGCAGCAGGCCGCCGGCTTCGCCGCCTACGCCGGCGTCCGGCCGGCCCGGGCCGACGCCGTCGCGCGGCTGGGCGCGCTGTTCAATCTGGGGGTCGTCCTGCTCGACCACCTCGTCGACACGCGTCCCGAGCGGCGCCAGGCCCTCACGGTCGCGCTGACACCGATCCTCACCGCAGACGGATCGCCCCGGGCGGGAGCCACGGGCGATCCGGAGGTCGAGCTCGTGGCTCATCTGGCGCGCGCGGTGGTCGCCGGCGCGCACCGACTCGACGGCCGCCCGGAGGACGTCCGCCGCCTCGCAGCCCTGCTCGTCACCATGGACCGGGCCGAGCGTGCCACCGTCGAGAGCCGCCGCGGCGCCGCACGTCCCGGGCCCGGGGTGTGGGACGCGCTGCACGCCAAGAGCGCGCTGCCCTCGATGGCAGTCGCCCTGCTCGGGCTGCTCGGCAACCCGGCCGCGGACGCCGCGGCGCGGGACGCCACCACCCGTGCCGCGGACCTGGTCGGCGAGGCGTTCTGGATCGTCGACGACCTCGCAGATGTCCGCTCCGACTGGGACGCGGGCTGCTGGAGCCGCCCACTCGTGCTGCTCTCCCGCTCCGGCCGCGCTCCCGCGACCGGCGACGAGGCGGTCCGGCTCCTGCTCGACACCGGCCTGGCCGCCGCGGAGGCGCAGCGGCTCGGCCAGGTGCTGGCCGAGCTCGCCGCGCTCCCCGGCGCGTCGGACCGCGCCCTCGTTCGCCCCGTGCAGGCGGCGGTGCGCTCGTGGGTGGAGGAGATGGCCTAGGCCGGCCAGGAGCTCCGAGCGGACAGGATCGCCTGGACCAGCAGGCCACCACCGGCCTCGATGTTGTTGTCCTCGCCGCCGGTCCACGACGGCCCGCCGATGGTCTCGTGGCCGCTGGTCGTCCCGACCGCGTACGGGATGGGGTCGTCCGCCCAGAAGCCGAAGAACGGGCCGCCCGAGTCGCCGCTGGCGATGTCGCCGTGGTGCTCGAGCTCGGCGCTGTTGTTGGAGTCCGAGTCCTCGTCGAGCACAGCGATGCCGTACTGCCGCGACGGGCTCTGGGCGCTCGCGACGTCGTACGGGTAGCCGGACAGGATCCAGTAGCTGCCGTTGTTCCACGAGCTCGTGTACGTCTTCGCGCCGAAGTAGCCCAGCGACGTGCCGAGCGGCTCGTACAGCCTCAGGATCCCGATGTCGTGGCCGGACACGTTGTCGCCGTACCACTTGCTGTCCGAGACGAAGGAGACCGCGCCCGCCCCGATGATCGAGTTGCCGTTGTACATGCCCGCTGTGAAGCGCATCTTCCACGAGTGCGGGTCGTCGATGTCGGCGGCCACGTGGCCCGCGGTGAGCACGATCCGGTCCCCGATGAGCACGCCGCTGCCCCACTTGGTGGGGTTGGACGCCGTGGCGTTGGGGTAGATGTCGATCTTGCCGACGCACTGCCAGGGGTAGCCGGACGGGTAGTAGATGTGCCGGTCATCGGGGCCGTAGAGGAACGTCTGGTTGAGCGGGGTCACGCTCCGCCCGTCGAACCGCTGCATCTGCCGACGCGCGGGGCGGGCTGCGACCTTGGGGTGGTAGACGAGGTCGGCCCACTCGGGCATGAAGCCGGGGGTGTCACGCGCGTCCCCGCCGGCCGCCTTGAGCTCCTCGCGGTCGAACAGCTCGATCGAGCGGCCTGCGAGACCCTCGGTCACCGATGCCGGCAGCGACACGACCAGGCTGTCGGACGTGCGTTCGGCATCCCCGAACGCCCGCTCGAGGTCCCCCTCCTTGTCCCCGTCGCTCAGATAGAGCCGGCGGGTCGACAGGTGCTCGACGACGTGCGGTGGCGGCTCTCGCCGGGCCGGCACGTTGTCCAGCGCCAGCAGCTCCTCGGCGGTGATCGGCGGCCGCTCGGGCGAGTCCGCCGCGGTGTTCTTGGCGTTCATCGTTCTCCCCTCCGGGCGACCCGAGCACGACCCGCGCCCGGACGCTCGTCGGACGGCCGGGCAGGAGCCCGGTCAGGGTGGGGTGCTCTCCTGGCGGTGGCAGCGCCGCGGCGACGATCGTCGTCGTCGCGACGCATCGTGACCCCCGCGGATCTCGTCAGCGCTCGTCAGGTGAGGAGGTGAGCCTGTGGCGGCGGGCCCACGGAAGGGGCGGTCGGCGTCGTCGGCCGGACCCGGACGGGTGCGGGGCTGAGCCCGCGGTCGTGCCACTGGTCTTGCTACCACTCGCGACCCGCGCCGACAAGACCCGGGAGAGAACGTGTCAAATGGCGCCGCGAACAGGGGCGACGGGCGAGATGCGGGCCGCTAGGCGTACTCGCCCTTGATGACGAGGAACGACCCGCGGATCGTGCCCGCCAGCTTCGACCTCTGCCGCGCGAACCTCAAGGACGACAGCTCGTCCGGGACCTCCATGCCCTCGGACAGCGTGAACCCGACCGCGGGCATCTCGGCGGCGCCGGCGGACCGTGAAGTCGTGGTCGTGCGGAGGGAGATCGGCCACGGGGAGTCGTCGCTGCGTTCGAGGATGCGGTGGCTCACCGAACCCGGTACCGATCGGTTCGTCATGAACCGGAGCGCGATCGAGGCCGCATACGCCTCGGCGTCAGCCACCGTCTGCCACTCGTACACCCCCTCGCAGGCGCCGGTCGCGTCGTCCACGCACCAGTACTTCGAACGAAAACCCCTGAAGCCCATGAAGATCAGCAGCGGCAGCCGTGAGAAGCGGATGTTCTGCCGGACGGTCATGTGCGCCGGGGTGAACCGGACGATGAACAGGGCACGGGGTGCGGGTGCTTCGCTCCGGATGACCACGCGGCGGAACACCCGGTAGCGCTCGTGGTCGTCGGCCTCGAGCTCGCACCCGACGTGCTCGCCGTGGAAGCGGACCTTGCCCGCGACGAGCAGACCGAGTGTTCGAAGCAGACCGAGTGCCGGGTTGGTGCCTGAGGCTGACCGATGCTGTGTGCCGTTCACTGTTCTCCCTGGGGACTCACGCGCCGGCGGCCGCCAGGGCGACCTGGGCCTGGTGACGAACGACCTGCTCCGCGGCCCGGCGATAGCCGAGGACGTAGTGCAATCCCAGGCCGAGGCCCCAGCCGAGCATCGGGAACTCGAACCACAGGAACTGGGGCACGACGAGCAGGTTCACCGTCGCGAGGATCGGGATGACGATGGCGTAGACGGTGGCGTGCACCCGGAAGCCGGTCCGGGCCTCCCGCACGGAGAGCTCACGCTCGGCGGCTTGGTAGTCGGTGAGGGTCGGCGACTGCATGGTGGTGTCCTCTCGATAGGTTCCGGCGGTCCGATGCCGCCGGGGTCGGGGTGTTGCGGTCACCTCGCGCCGAACCGGGCGAGCACGAGCTCGACGGCGGCGCGAGAGTAGGTGGGGTCCAGCGGGACGCCGGTGATGAGCAGCCGGGTGTAGACGGGGCCGGCGATCACGTCGAGCACGAGCTCGACATCGGTGTCCGGGATCAGCTCGCCGCGGGCGATGCCGCGCTCGACCGCGGCGCGCATCTGCCGCCGCAGCGGGTGGATGAGCAGCTCCCGGTAGCGGGACGCCAGCCCCGGGTCGGCGGCCATCGCCGCGACCAGCCCAGGAAGCACCTGCCCGGCCGGGGTGCCGGTGAACGTGGTGACCAGGCGGTCGGCGTAGGCGACCAGGTCCCCGGACACCTCCCCGGTGTCGGTGAACGGAGCGGCGGGCATCCGGCTGGCGATCGCCTCGACCACCAGCTGAGCCTTGTCCGCCCAACGGCGGTAGACCGCGGGCTTGCTCACGCCGGCTCGTCGAGCGACGTCGGACACCGTCAGGTCGGCGTACCCGCGCTCGTCGAGCTCAGCGAGCGCCGCCTCGATGATCGCGTCATCCACCGCGGGGTCACGGGGGCGCCCACGATCGCGGCCGTGCCCGCCCGGTCGCCGGGCCGAGGTGGGGATCGTGGTGTCCATACGGAGCTCCGTTCGTTTGCGTTACTTCCGTAACGTAACACTCGAAACGCTTATCTGCAACCGGGATCTTGAGGGCGCTGTCGACTCGGTGCAGGATCCTGGGTTCATGGATCGTTCGGGTGAGCGCGACGCGGGAACCGGTGCCCGTCAGGTGCTGTTCGTCCAAGGGGGCGGTGCGGGCGTGCATGACGAGTGGGACAACGTCCTGGCTGCCAGTCTGAGGGCTCATCTGGGACCCGGACATGAGGTCCGCTACCCGCGGATGCCCCAGGAGGGCGACCCGAGCTACCCGCGCTGGAGCGCGGCGATCTGGCGCGAGGTGGCAGCCCTCGACCACGGCGCAGTCGTGGCGGGCCACTCGATCGGCGGGGCGATCCTGGTGCAGGCCCTGACCGAGCGCCCACCGGTGCGCAGCCTCGCGGCAATCGTGCTGATCGCTGCCCCGTTCGTCGGCCGGGGCGGGTGGCCCGGCGACGGCTTCGAGTTCTCCGGAGACCTCGGGGACCGGCTGCCCCCAGGCGTTCCGGTCCATGTGTTCCACGGAGCCCAGGACGAGACGGCCCCGCCCGCCCACGCCGAGCTCTACGCCGACGCGATCCCCCGGGCGCACGTGCACGTGCTCGCCGGGCGGGACCACCAGCTCAACGGAGACCTGGGTGTGGTAGCCGATGCGGTCCGTCGGCCCTCTTGGCCCGACAGGACCCGCCACTAGGTCACACGACCATCGGATCTCGGCGACCGGTGCGCCGCCCTCGCCGCGGCATGAGGCCCAGGGCGGGGGACCACGCGCCCGCGCACCTTCAGCGTTCGGGTCCGCCGAAGAAGACTCTGATCTCGTGGATCTGGCCGTCGGCGATCGAGAGCAGCTCGACGTTGCTGAACCTCCCGGTGCCGTCGGCGAGCTCGTAGCCGTAGGTGATCATCACGACGCCCGGCTCCACCTCGCTGACCGCGCCCAGCTCGTTGGCCGCGAACCGGTGGGCGGTCGGGAAGCACCGCGTGAAGTAGGCGGCGCGATCGATGTGGTCGTCCCGGGGTGAGGTGAAGACCAGGTCTGGCCCGACGAGTTCCTCTGCCGCAGCCCGGTCCTGCCTGACGTACGCCCCGTGGATCGCGCGGGCGATCTGCGTCGGTGTCAGCACTGTTCACCTCTCTCCTGAGCCCCGTCCGCTCCCAGGACGGCCGGGAGCGCTTCACCAGCCTCGGCCCGGGCGGTGCTCACGAGGGCGCGGCGGCCACGAGAACCACGCGCAGGTCGCGGGGGCCGTGCACGCCCTCGACGCGGACGAGCTCGATGTCGCTGGTGGCGCTGGGCCCGGAGATCCAGGTGAGCGGCCGGCGGGGATGCGCGGCGAGCTCGGTGACCGCCTCGGGCACGGAGTGGACCACCTGGTCGGCCCGGACCACCACGACGTGGAGGTCCGGCACCAGGGTGAGTGCGCGGCGACCCTGGCCCGGGCCGCCGTCGAGCACGACCGTGCCGGTCTCGGCGATCGCCACGCGGCAGCCGGTCAGGACGGCGGGGACGGCGTCGAGCTCGGCGTGGGTCAGGGGCGGCGCGTCACGTCGCACCTCGGCGGCGAGCGCGCCGAGCCACGGCTCGGGAACGCCGTCCGGCACCATGACGGACGCGACGTCGGCGAGCAGCACTGCCACGACGGCGGGGACCTCGCAGGCCCCGGTCACGCGCACCACGGTGGCCCGGTAGTCCTCGAGGCGGTCGGCGAGCAGGTCCAGCGCTTCGGCGGACCCGCAGCGCAGGGCCCCGGTGTGGCGGTAGTCGCGCGGCACCTCCGCTCGGACCGGAGGACGGGGGCCGAGCGCCGCGCGAACCCGGCCCAGCACCTCGTCCCTGGCGGTGGGACGGCGTGTCATCGCGACCACCCCCCGCGGTCCCGCCACCACGCCGACAGCGACCGGCGCGGCAGGCCGGGCACGTCGCGCACCCGGGTCCACAACGACCCCGGCCAGGGCAGCCACCGGATGGGCCGCCCGCCGGTGGCCCGGCCCACGAGGGCCGCCGCCCACCCCGCGAGGCGTAGGAGCCGGCCGGAGGCGAGCACCCGGGCGGCCGCGCCCATCGCGAGGTCGGTGGCGGTCGGCGGGTGCGGGCGGTCGGGGTGCAGGGAGCGTTCGCGCAGGTGGACCAGGGCCGAGGGGATGTCGATCTTGACCGGGCACGCCTCGTAGCAGGCCCCGCACAGGGTGGAGGCGAACGGCAGCGACCCGGTCGGGTCGTGCGCCCCGAACGGCCCACCCTCGTCGCCCAGCCCGAGCAGCTGGGGCGTCAGGATCGCCCCGATCGGGCCGGGGTAGACCGAGCCGTAGGCGTGCCCGCCGGCGTGCTCGTAGACCGGGCACACGTTCAGGCACGCCGAGCAGCGGATGCAGTGCAGCGCCTGACGGCCCACCTCGTCGGCCAGGGCACGGGTGCGCCCGTTGTCCAGCAGCACCAGGTGGAACTCGCCCGGCCCGTCACCCGGGCTCACCCCGGTCCACATCGAGGTGTAGGGGTTCATCCGCTCCCCGGTGGAGGACCGCGGCAGCAGCTGGAGGAACACCTCCAGGTCGGCGAACGTGGGCAGGACCTTCTCGATGCCCATCACGGTGACCAGCACCCGGGGCAGGGTCAGGCACATCCGCCCGTTGCCCTCGGACTCCACCACGGCGACCGTGCCGGTCTCGGCGATCGCCAGGTTAGCCCCGCTGATCGCGACCTCGGCGCGCAGGAACCGGGCCCGCAGGTGCGCCCTGGCGGCCATCGCCAGCTCGCGCGGCTCGTCGGACAGGCCCGCCGGGGCGTCGCCCATCCGGTGGGTGAAGATCTCCTGGATCTCGGTGCGGTTGCGGTGGATCGCCGGGACCAGGATGTGGCTGGGCATGTCACCGGCGAGCTGGACGATCCGCTCGGCCAGGTCGGTCTCCACCGCCTCGATCCCCGCCGCGGCCAGCGCGTCGTTCAGGCCGATCTCCTGGGTGGCCATCGACTTGACCTTGACCACCTCACGAGCGCCGGCCGCCCGGACGATCTCGGTGACCACGGCGTTGGCCTCGGCCGCGTCCCGGGCCCAGTGGACCACCCCGCCACGCGCGGTGACGTTGGCCTCGAGCTCGGTGAGCAGCTCGGGCAGCCGAGCCATCACGTCGGCCTTGATCGCGGCGCCGGCGTCCCGCAGCTGCTCCCAGTCGCCCAGCTCGGCGGTCACCCGGCGGCGCTTGTCGCGGATGGTGCGGGTCGCGGTGCGCAGGTTCGCGCGCAACTGCTCGTCGCGCAGCGTCCGGTGGGCGGCCTCGCGGGAACGACGGCCCCCACCGCAGCGGCGCGGCGGGCGGGGTGGCCGGGTGCGGGCGGACGGTCGGCATCCCCAGGTACGTGCTCACAGCGCAGCCCCCTGCCACGGCTCGTCGCGGGTCGAGGCGAGGATCTCGGCCAGGTGGGCCGCGCGCACCCCGCTGCGGCGCCGGTCCAGGGCCCCGGCGATGTTCAGCAGGCAGGACCAGTCCCCCGCCGTGACGACCTCGGCCCCGGTCACCTGGATCTCGTCAGCCTTGTCCGCGACCATCGCGGCGGACGTCTCGGCGTTCTTCAGCGCGAACGTGCCACCGAACCCGCAGCACTGCTCCGCCTCGCCCAGGTCCCGCAGCTCCAGCCCCTCGACGGCGCCCAGCAGCCGGACCGGACGGTCACCCACCCGCAGCAGCCGCAACGAGTGACACGTCGGGTGGTAGGTCACCGTGTGCGGGAACCACGCGCCCACGTCGGTGACCCCGAGCACGTCGACCAGCAGCTCGGACAGCTCGTAGGTGTGGGCGGCCACCTGCTCGGCAGTGTGGGCCAGACGCCCGTCGCCGTGGCGGCGGGCCACGTCGGCCTGCTGGTGGCGGGTCGAGGCTACGCACGACCCCGACGGTGCCACGATCGCGTCCCACCGACCGTCCAGCACCGGGGCGAACGTCCGCACGTGGTTGCGGATCACGCCCATCGCCTCGGGCCCGTAGCCGGTGTTGACGTGCATCTGCCCGCAGCACCCCTGCCCGGCTGGCAGGTCCACGGTGTGCCCGAGCCGCTCCAGCAACCGCACCGTGGCCGTCGCAGCACGCGGCATCACCGTGCCCACCAGGCACGTCGCGAACACCGCGATCCGCATACCGCTCCCTCCCCCGGCCCGGCGCGCCGGGTTCGGGCGGGCCCCGATTCGACCCGGAGCGCATGATCCGGTGCTCGCGCAGAGCATTCACGTCCTCCAGCATCATGCCCTGCAACCCCGGCACCCGGCGTGTCTCGCCTGGCGCAAAAACATGAAGCATGCTTCACTTATCGCCAAGGAGGGGAGTATCCCCGAGCGTGCGTCGTCGTCAGTACGGCCGGTCCATTCCGGCCCGGCGAGCCGGGCCCTGAGGGCCGGGAGAGACCTCCGGTCACCGCTGGACCGGAGGAACCGATGACCGCCATGCACGCCCATCTCGCACACCCGTCCGCGGCGCCGACGCAGGACGGTCCGCCCGACCCCGCGCTGGTCCTACGCCTGCAGGCCGCGCGCAGCTACCCGTCGGTGTCGATCCTGATGAGCACACGCCCCGCGGCATCGATGCACCAGACCGACCGGACCCGGCTGCGCGTACTGGCCAAGCAGGTCGGCGAACGGATTGCGGCGGAGGACGACGGGACGGACGCCCACCGGTACCTCCTGCACGAGCTGGAGCGGGTGGTCGACGCCGCGGCCGTGGACGCCACGGGGGCCGCCCTGGCGGTGTTCGTCAACGCCTCGATCTCGCTGCGGCTGGTCCTGCCGATCACGGTCGCCGACCGGGCCGTGGTGGACCCCACGTTCGCCACGCGCGACCTGGTACGAGCGATGCACCGCACGCCGCGGCACACCGTCCTGGTGCTCTCGGAGCGACGGGCCCAGCTCTACGAGGGGGTGTTCGGCAGCCTTCGGGCCGCACCGGGACGGCGCTTCCCGCTCGAGCGCGACCGCGACACCCGTCAGCCTCGCGGTCGGCACCCGGATCGGCCGCGCTTGCGCGACGCCGCGGCGACGGCTTTCCTGCGCGACGTCGACGACGCGCTCGGAGCGCACCTCGCCGCCCGTCCGATGCCCCTGGTCGTCGTCGGCCCGGCCAAGCTGCTCACGATCTTCACCGGCCTCTCCCAGAACCTCGCGCGGCTGGCCGGGACCGTCGCCGGGAACCTCGCCGCTGTGCCGCTGGACCAGCTCTCGGCCCGCATCCGCCCCGTCGTCGAGGAGTATCTGCGCTCCCGGGAGGCGGAGGCGTTGGCCCTTCTGGACCGCCGCACCGGCGAGGGCCGTTCGGTGAGCGGCCTGGCCGCGGCGTGGCTGGCGGCCCGGCGTGAGCGACCCGAGATGCTCGCGGTGGAAGAGGGGCTGTTCGTCCCGGCGCGCCTCAGCGCCGACGGCGACCACCTGACCCCCGCGCAGGACGTCGACCACCCGGACGTGATCGACGACCTGGTCGACGAGCTGATCGAGACCGTGCTGCACCGCGGCGGCTGGGTCGCGCTGGTCTGCGACGGCGCGCTGCGCGAGCACGACGGCGTGGCCCTGACCGTCCTCGACAGGTTCTGAGGCCCCGGTGAACACACCCTTCTGGGTCTGGCTCGCGGTGGTCGGGCTGATCATCGCGATGCTCGCCGTCGACCTCCTGGCCCACCGCCGGGCGCACGTGATCGGCGTACGGGAGGCGGCGGCCTGGTCGGCAGCGTGGGTGGCCGCCGGCGTCGGCTTCGGAGTCCTCGTCTGGCAGGTCTGGGGCGCCGATCGTGGCGGCGAGTACTTCGCCGGGTACCTCATCGAGAAGTCGCTCGCCGTGGACAACGTCTTCATCTGGGCGATCCTGCTGACCTACTTCGCCGTGCCGCGCCAGTACCAGCACCGGGTGCTGTTCCTGGGTGTGGTGGGCGCGCTGGTGTTCCGCGGCGCCTTCGTCGCCGTGGGCGCGGTGCTGATCGAGCGCTTCTCCTGGGTCCTGTACCTCTTCGGGGCGTTCCTGCTGATCACGGGCTACCGCATGCTGCGCGCCCGCGACGAGCACATCGACCCGACGCGCTCGCGCACCCTGCGGCTGTTCCGCCGCTGGGTGCCGATGACCGACGCCTACCACGGCCAGCGCTTCGTGGTGCGGCGCGGCGGGGTGCTGCTCGCGACCCCGCTGCTCGCGGTGCTCGTGCTGGTCGAGGTGACCGACATCATCTTCGCCGTCGACTCGATCCCGGCGATCTTCGCGGTGACCGACGAGCCGTTCCTGGTGTTCACCGCGAACGCCTTCGCCGTGCTCGGCCTGCGCGCGATGTACTTCCTGCTGGCCGATCTGGTCCACCGCTTCGTCTACCTCAAGACGGGCCTGGCCCTCATCCTCGTCTGGGTGGGCGTCAAGATGATCCTCAAGATCGACGTCTACTACGTGCCCACCTGGGTCTCGCTCACAGTCATCGTGACGATCCTCGCGGTGGCGCTGGCCGCGAGCCTGCGGGCCACCCGAGGTCAGGGCAGGCGGCCCGTGGCGGCGCCGGTGGAGCCGCCGTTCCGGCTCGCCGACGCGGCAGAGCTCGACGCGCTCGAGCCCGTGTGGCGACGTCGTGGGCCCGAACGCCCAGCCCCAGGCGCCGAGGACGCCCCGGCCCGGGAGGCCCGATCCGCGCAGGACAGAGCACCGACGCCATGATGGCTCCCGTGGCACACGATCCCGCGCACCGGCCGCGAGCCCAGGTCGAGGTCCCGCGGTGGACGTTCTTGACCCACCACGCACAGGTCCTGCTGGTCGTGGCCGCGGACCACACCGCCCGGGTGGCCGACATCGCCACCCGGGTGGGCATCAGCGAACGCGCCACCCTCGCGATCCTGGCCGACCTGGAGGAGTCGGGGTACCTCGCCCGCGAACGAGTGGGCCGACGCACTCACTACCGGGTCGCGCACCACCGGCCGTTGCGCCACCCTGAGCACCGCGGGCACGAGATCGACGAGCTCATCGCGGTCCTGAGCCCGGAGACCTGAGCACGGCACAGCGCCGCACCAACCGATCCCGCCGATACGCCACCGAACCCACCGAACCCACCGAACCCACCGATGGGACCCGATGTGGTCCCAGAGCCCCCAGGAGACGTACCAATGGCCACCCGTACCCCCATACAGATCCCGGCCGAGAGACTCGCCGGCCTGCGCCGCTACAACCTCGTCGCCGGGGTGGTGCACGCGGTCCAGGCCGTCGCGATCGTGCTGCTCGCGACTGACTTCCGCCTGCCGGTCACCGCCCAGTACCTGGGCGGCCCACCCGGGTCGACCAACTTCGAGCGCGTCTCCCTGTTCGACGTCCAGCTGGCCTGGGGCGTCTTCGGCTTCTTCGCGCTGAGCGCGATCGCCCATCTATGGCTGGTCACGCCCGCCGGGTTCCGGCGCTACGGCGCCGGCCTGGCTCAGCAGCGCAACATCGCCAGATGGGTCGAGTACGGGCTGTCGTCCTCGATCATGATCTTCCTCATCGCGCAGATCACCGGGATCACCGACATCATCGCGCTCAGCGCGATCTTCGCCGTCAACGCGGCGATGATCCTGTTCGGCTGGGTGCAGGAGAAGTACGAGGTGCCCGGCGAGGGCGGCATGCTGCCGTTCGTGTTCGGCAGCATGGTCGGCATCGTCCCGTGGCTCGCCGTCGTGTTCTTGCTGATCGCGCCCGGGTCGACGTCCGGCGCCGAGCCGCCCGGGTTCGTGTACGGGATCATCGTGTCGATCTTCCTGCTGTTCAACACCTTCGCGATCAACCAGTGGCTGCAGTACAAGCAGGTCGGCCGCTGGAAGGACTACCTGGTGGGTGAGCGCGCCTACATCACGCTGAGCCTGGTCGCGAAGTCGCTGCTGGCGTGGCAGGTGTTCGCGAACACGCTCGCGCCCTGATCCCGGTCACCCCGCTCGACGAGCGCTCCGGTCGCCGGTCGGGGAGCTCCCCCGCGTCTGCGCCGTGTCGAGAGCTCGCGCACCGGCGTTGGGCGGGTATCCGAGCTCCTGCACGGCCGCTGCCACGCGCGCCTGGACGTCCGGGGGTCCGGGGCGCGTCGGCGGGTGTCGACAGGGCAGGGCGCGGGTGGGGTCGCGATCACGCATCCGCCGCGTGGGTGGACCGGCGGCCAGGGGGCGGCGTGGGCGTCCGGGGGCGGTCGTCGGCCACCGAGACCGGAGCCGGGCTCGCGACGGGGGCGAGACCGGGCCTTCGGGCACTGGACGCCGCGCGCAGATGGGAGTGAGGTGGAGTCATGTCGGATGCACGCTCTGCCTGGAACGACGCCGGAGAACGCCTGACGGGACTGGGCGCCTCCCTGAAGCAGCACTACGAGGCGCGACAGGAGGCCGAGGTCGCGCCCGAGGACAAGCCCGTGGCCGAGGCGTTCGCCCGCGTCGGAGAAGCCCTGCAGGGCGCCTTCGATGCACTGGCCTCGGCCGCGAAGGACCCCGCGGTCAAGGACGAGGTCAAGCAGACCGGGCGGTCGGTGGCCGACGCCATGGCCGCCACACTCAGCGAGGTGTCGGAGGGGGTGCGCAAGGCGTTCGAGGGCGAGCGCGAGGACGAGCCCGCGAGCGCCGACGAGTCCACGCCGCCGACCGACGACTCGGGCGAGGGCGGCGCGGACGAGTAGCCCCGGGGGCGACGGCGAGGCTCGACCGCAACGGCACCGCCAACCACCGGCCCGAGCCGCGAGGGACGACCTCCGCGCCGATCCTTCGACGACGACGACGACGGCGCGGGCCCGCGGCGATCGCGGACCCGCGCCCGCGGCTCAGCAGCCCACGGTGACCCGCCGGATCACCTCCGTCCCGCCGCTCTCGGCCAGCCACACGGTCAGGGTCAGCCGTTGTTCGCACGCGTGCAGCACGAGCGTGCCGATCCCCTTCTCATGGCTGCGGAACCGCCGCGTGTCGACCCCGCAACCGGTGAGCGCGAACCCCTCGAACTCCCCGAAGCAGTCGTAGACCACCTCACAGACCTTGCCGGTGACGTGCTCCGCCTTCTCCACCGTCCCGGCCGGTCGGACGCCGACCAGCGACGGGCCGATCGCCGTGGAGTCCCCGCCAAGGCCATCCACCCGAGCGGCGACCTGCCCGAGGTAGCGCTGCAGCACCGGGTACCAGCGGTTGGTGGGCGCCATGTGCTCCAGGCGCCACTTGAGCACCGCCAGGGTGTTCTCCTCCGAGAACAGGAAGACGTCCTTGTCCCCGACCGGGATCCGGACCTCGAAGGAGCCGACCACGTAGCGCCAGTTGCGGGTGACCTTGCGCCGGGAGTCCTCGAGCCGAGCGTCGGTGAGCGCGGCCGCGACCACGTCGTGCTTGGTCTCGGGCCGGCGCGAGGTGATCCGCCGGACCACGATGGAGAACTCCTGGCCCTTGACCACGGTGGTCGGCAGGTCCACGGTGAGCAGCCCGGCGAAGTTGTCCCCGCTGCTCACCGGGATCGGGACGTAGGTGATCCCTCGGGTGACCCGGCACTGCAGCGTGGTCGGGTCCGGGCGGCTGAGCTGATGGGTGGTGTACAGCTTCGACGCGGTCTCGACCACCTGAGCGCAGTCCACCTGCGGCCAGTAGATCCTCGCGATCGCACCCTCCGGGGTGTTGCCCCAGTCGATCATCAGCTCGTCCGGGTGGCCGAGCAGGTCACCGGCGGCCGGCGCGAGCGCCTTGCTCGGACGCACGTCGAACGTCTGCGGCACCCGGTGGGTGTCCGCGGCGCCGGGGTTGTCGGAGTGCGTGATCTGCAGGTTGCGCTGCGCCAGCTTGTCGGAGTTCTCCGGGCTCAGCGTCACTCCGCCCGCGTTGATGATCGGCGCATCGTCGTAGGCGATCTGGGCGACGATGCAGTGGTGGGTGCCGGCCAGGAGGGCCTGGACCGGTGATCCGTTGACCACGTTCGTGGTGTCGTAGACGTTGAGGAAGCAGCCGAAGTAGGCCCACACCCCGTCCCCGGAGCTGATCTGCACGGTCCGGTTGTTCACGCCGCCCGCGCCGTACTCCAGGTTGTTGGGGTCGGCCAGGTTCGGGCTGTTGCCGGTGGCGAAGAACGGGATCGTGTGGTTGCCGACCCCGGGCAGCGGCGAGTCCGGCAGGCCGCCGGCGTCGGTGTTGCTCAGATAGGTGGACGCCGGCTGGTAGTCGGTGTCCGCCGACTGGGTGCTCCACAGCCGGAAGAACACCTTCACGTCCTGCGCCGCCCCGGCCGGGCCCACCGAACCCCGCAGGCGCACCCGGGCGATCGCGAAGTTGTAGTTGGTGCCCACCGTCGGCGGGAAGCCTGCGCCGACCGCGATCGGGCTGACCGACGAGTCACCGGTCAGCGCCCCGGACTGGCCGGGGAGCAGGGACGCGAGCGGGTCGACTCCGAGCGGGTTGCTGTACGTCGTGTTGAGGAAGGTCAGCAGGCTCTGCAGGTAGGAGTAGGCGCCCGCGACGCTGTCAGTGGCGAACGTCGGGCCGCCTGGCACCGGCACGTTGTTCAGGGCCGGGGCCGCGGAGAACACGCGCAGGTCCTGGCTGAGCCAGAACGCGTTGTCCTGCGCGGGGTCGATGTCGACGAAGTACGGGTTCGCGCCCGAGACCAGCTCGAAGAGGGCGAGCGCGTTCTCGGTGGCGGCACCGATGGACATCGTCGCCCCGAGCGCGTACTGGCCCGGTGGGTCACCCGCGTTGGGGAAGGCGCTCAGGGCCGCGGAGACGAACTGGATGTCGTACGGGAAGCGGATCCGTTGCGGGGTGTAGATCTCACCCGGGAGCTCGTACTCCGGGCTCGTGACGTCCGGTGCGATCGAGATGCCGCCGATCGAGTCGAACGGGCCGGACAACGCGGGGACCAGCGGCGTCGGCTGGTCGATCGCGAGCTGGTCGATCGTGTAGCCGTCGAGCATCAGGTAGAACGCGTTGGCGAACATGCCGCCGGAGTCGGCGATCGCGTCGGTCACCTCGTCGCGGCCGAACGTGGACTTGTCGTTGACGAAGTACATGTCCTGGGTCAGCCCGCGGTAGTACAGGTAGACGTCCCCGCCGGGCGAGTCGTTGCTCACGACAACGCACTGCTGGCCGTTGTCCGTGACGTCGTTGTTCTCGACCCAGGTGAGGGTCGCCTGCGTCTCGGTGTACGGCGAGGTCGAGGTCCGCAGCCGGAGCTCGATGTCGTGGAAGGCGGTCAGGGTGGTGTCCGGGTAGTCGCTGAACTCGGCGAACCCGTAGCACTCGAGGGTCTCGTTCGCCCAGGTCAGCTCGGCCACGTCGGCGACCGCGAGGTCGGTGCTCGGGTACCCGGTGAACTGGGAGAGGTAGCTGAAGCCGCTCGCGCTCTGCCCGGTCAGCGTCATGACGCCCTCGAGCACGTCGCCCGGGTTCACCTGGACCAGGGGACCGTAGAGCGCGCTGCCGTCCGAGCCCACGTACCAGTTGGTGATCGACCAGTAGCTCCCCCCGCCGGCCGAGGAGCCCCCACCCCACTGCAGCACGGGCTGGAGGATGAACGCGTCGGTGCCGAAGCTCTGGATTCCGTTGAAAAGGAAGACGATCTGGGAGTTGTCGGTCGCCGGCTCCGGCGGCACCTCCCAGCGCGTCTTGAAGTAGCTGATCGGGTTGCCCGTCGAGTTCGTCCACCCGGAGTAGACGATCCAGCCGTCCGTGATCGGGGCCGGGGTCACGCCGCCGCCCCCGGCCGGACCGGGTGTCGGCGCGCCCGGCGCACGCGAGGCCGACCTGCCCGGGCCCCGCACCGCCTCCTTCATCGCGCCGCCGACCTTCATCACACGGTCCTTCGGCGTGGTGATCGGCCCGAGGTCCTTGACCGTCTTGCCGGTCGCGGTGTGGACGATGCTGAGCTTGCCGCCCTTGCCGCTGACGTGGTTCCCGGGTTCGACGTAGTGCACCTTCGACTTCGGCCGCCAACCGCCGGGGGTGAGGACCAGGTCCTCAACGTCGGTGGGAGCGGGCTCGGGGGCGCGTGGCTTCGTTGCCATGGCGTTCTCCTGGTGAGCGTTGTGCGGGACTACGGACTCACGACCCCCCTTCCTGGCCCGCGCGGCCGGCGCCCTGGGTGCAGGCGACGCGGAGTGCTACTCGCTCGGGTGCTGCCGGCCGGCCCGTCGCATCGGGCCGCCGTGGCGTCGGGCCTCGGTGTGCTCGGCGGCCTGGCTCGGCTGGTCGTCGTGGTGGCCCGAACCGTCCTCGGGCTCGGGAAGCCCACGGGCATCGGCGCCATGCTCCTCGTCCCCGCGGCCGACCGGGCCGAGGTCTGCGACGACCTTCCCGGTCTCGGTCTCCACGACCAGGAGGTGACCGTCACGGACCACACCGTGCTGGCCGGGCTCGACCCGCGCGGTCCTCGACCGTGGGCGCCACCCGCCCGGGGTCAGGACGAGGTCGTCCGGCTCGGAACCGTGCGGGTCATGCTGTTCGGATTCCTGATCCATCGGGAACTCCGTTCCCGCCGTGGAGTCTCGCCGGGGCTGGCTCCGTCATGGGCTCTGCCCGTCGAGGGAGTTTGTGCCGCGCCGTCCGCGACCCGTCGCCCACGGCAGTGCGACGTTAAGCACACTCTCGACGGCGGGTCAAGGGGGCTGTTACCCACGGCTGCGCTCGATCTGGCACCTGCGCTCGCCCGCCGGACGATCGCCGACGACGTCATCAGGACCCAGCACGCCTGCTCGATCCCCGAGGTCGCACGTCTGAGCCTTGCCTACGAGCCTCGCGTGCCCGGGGACTTGACCGCCACGGCCGAACGACCGCACGCCGGTCGCACCGTCGGGATCAGGGCAGGAGGCGCCCAAGCGCGTCTGCGACGGTGAGGACGAGGCTGCGACCACAGTCCGTGAAGAGCGTGGGCAGATGGCGGACTTCGCGTTCGATGTAGATGTTGGCGTGCTGGTCGAGCACGGCCACAAGGCGTTCGCCGCGCAGGAGGACCAAGGGGTAGGTCCACGCCCCTCCGGGCTCGACCGGCCGCCGGCCGGGCGGAACCGTGCGCATGAACGGTTCGAAGGCGTCGACCCATCCCCGCGGTCCGCCGCCGACGTCGGAGGTGTCCTCGATCTCGTTCCGCGCGTCCCAGGCGAGCCGGTCATCCGCGGTGATCGCGAGGGTCTGTGCGATGAAACGGTAGACGAGTGCGAATGGAGTCGTCCGCCACCGAGTCGGTTTGAGCCCTGCTAGGCGTTCGAGGTCCTTGACGGCGGCGTGCGGGTCCGTGCTGCCGATGACGTCGAGCCAGGTTCCCGGAGCCCCTGGGGCGCTGCCCCCGAGGCTAGTGAAGACGTGGAGGCGGTCCAGAGGTGGTGGCTCCGGTCCCGGTGGGGAGGTCGATCTCCTCGGTCAGGGATGCGAGGTCGATCTCGAGCGGTTCGCTTCGCCGTTGGACCAGCTGCTGTCGTCGAGCCGCTCGTAGTAGCCCACGGGGCGCCGTCGGCGGGTCCGGCAAGGGGGATGATCAGCGATGTCGGCGGGTCGCCGGCCAGCATGACGGGCACATCCTTGTAGCGGCGTCCGTCGAGCGGGCCGCTGGTACGAACGACGTCACTTCGAGCCTGCCCGCGGCGGAGCAAGGAGAACCGCGCCCTGGGTGGGACCGGCGGGTCGGGCAAGCCCCGACTGGCGCTGTGCGCCCCGTGTCCCGCTACCCCCGCGGCTGGCTCCGGTCTGCCCCTCAGCGGTCGACGCGTGCGGTGCCGCCGCTGGCGAGGGTGAGGACCTCGGTGCGGGTGGCCATGGAGGTGTCTCCGGGGGTGGTCATGGCCAGGGCGCCGTGGGCGGCGCCCCACTGGACGGCGACGTGCAGGGGTTGGCCCTCCAGGAGTGCGGCGATCAGCCCCGAGGCGAAGGAGTCCCCACCGCCGACCCGGTCCAGGATCTCCAGGTTGTCGCGTTGGGTGGCGCGCACCAGGCCGGAGGCGCGTGACCAGGCGATCGCACCCCAGTCGTTGACCGTGGCGGTGTGCACGGTTCGCAACGTGGTGGCGATCACCGCGAGGTTCGGGTAGGTGTCGGCGACGGTGTCGATCATCGAGGCGAACCCGGCCACGTCCAGGTCGGCCAACGACTCGTCCACCCCCGGCACGGGGAACCCGAGCGCAGCGGTGAAGTCCTCCTCGTTGCCGATCATCACATCCACGAACGGGGCGATGGCCCGGTTGACCTCCCGGGCACGCCCCTGCCCGCCGACCGCCTTCCACAGGCTCGGCCGGTAGTTCAGGTCGTAGGACACCACCACCCCGTGCCGCCGCGCCGCGCTGACCGCAGCCAGCGTGGTGGCCGCAGCGGTGTCCGACAACCCCGCGAAGATCCCACCGGTGTGCAACCACCGCGCCCCGACCTGCCCGAACAGGTGGTCGAAGTCCACGTCCTGCGGGGCGAGCTGGGAGGCTGCGGTGTGCCCGCGATCGGACACCCCCACCGCCCCACGCACCCCGAACCCCCGCTCGGTGAAGTTCAGCCCGTTGCGCACCACCCGGCCCACCCCGTCGTACTCGCGCCACTGCACCAGGCTCGTGTCGACCCCGCCGGCCAGGACCAGGTCCTCCACCAGGCGCCCCACCTCGTTGTCCGCCAACGCAGTGACCACCGCGGTGCGCAGCCCGAACGCCCGGCGCAGACCGCGCGCGACGTTGTACTCCCCGCCGCCCTCCCAGACCCGGAACGACCGTGCGGTGCGCACCCGCCCCTGGCCCGGGTCCAGCCGCAACATCACCTCACCCAACGCCACCGCGTCGAACCGGCACGCCTCGACCGGCCGCAGGCCCACCACCGGCGTCGGCTCGCCACCACCCTGCCCCTCCATCACGCCTCCACCATCCCGCGCGCCCGGCGCACCGCATCGGCCACCAGACCGCGCACCTGGTCGAACCGGCCCGCGGCCACCAGCTCCCGCGGCACCATCCACGACCCACCCACCGCCGCCACCGACGACAGCGCAAGGTACTCGGCCAGGTTCCCAGGGCCCACCCCACCGGTCGGCACGAACCGCACCCCGCCGAACGGCGCACCCAGCGCCCTGATCGCGGGCACCCCACCCGAGGTACCGGCAGGGAAGAACTTCACCGTCGCGCACCCCAGCTCCAGCGCCGCCATCACCTCCGTGGCCGTCACCGCACCCGGCAACGCCACCACCCCAAGCTCGGCGCACCGCTCCACCACGGCCCGCGAGATCCCCGGCGACACCACGAACCGCGCCCCGGCGCCCACCGCCCGATCCACCTGGTCCACCGTCACCACCGTGCCGGCACCCACCAGCACATCACCACGCCCCGCGATCACCCGGATCGACTCCTCGGCAGCGGCGGTGCGGAACGTCACCTCCGCCACCGGTAAACCCCCATCCACCAACGCGTCGGCCAGCCCCGACGCGCGTCCGGCGTCGTCGAGCACCACCACCGGCACCAACCGGTGCCGCGCCAACGCTTCGAGCACCGAGCCCACCACGAGGTCCATGAACGCCGCCTAGAAGAAGGTCTTGACGAGGCCGACGACCAGCGGGTCGTCAGCATCCGGGTCGTCGATCACAGGGATGAGCCCCCACTTGTCGAACGCGGTGCACGGATGCGAGACGCCCAGTCGCAGACGGTCGCCGACCTGCAAGGAGACGGAGCTGTTGGCCGGGAGACGAACGAAGGCGTGCTGGTCGTTCAGAGCGGTGACCGTCACGCCCTCCACGGGTGCTCGCCGTACGCCGGCTTGCCGCGGGATGTGCACCTGCGCCTCGGGCAGCCCTTCGTCGTGGGGCAGGTCTCGCTTGCCTGCGTCCAGGAGGGCGAGCGCAGGCTCCGGCCGAGAGAGCACGGTCGCCCATCCGTGCAGAGCGGGGGTCAGGGATCGGCCTACGGTCCGGGGGTGGTCGCCCAGTGGTGAGACGCGACGGTAGAAGCCGTGGTCGTGCGTCACGTAGGCACCAGAACGCAGGACGACCCGCGTCCCGGAGGGGGCGAGCGGCGCCAGCTCGTCCGCGACGAGGTCGAAGTAGGCGCTCCCGCCGGCCGTGACCACGGGAGTGACGCCGTCCGGGTAGGCGCCGAGATCGGCAAGCCGCTGGTGGACCGACGCGACCTCTCGCAGGTAGTCGCGAACGATGCCGAGGCTCGCCTCGCTGGTGCCGTGGCCGACAGCGCCCTCATAGCCCGCCACGCCGCCGAGGCGGAGCATGGTGGCACGCCCGATCGCGTGCGCGACCTCCAGAGCCTCGGTCTGCCCGCGCGTGCCGGTGCGTCCGCCTGTCGCTCCCACGTCCACCAGGACGTGGAGCGGGCGGAACGGCGGCCCGGCGTGGTTCGCGGCGTGCTCGAGGAGCGCGGCGTCCATCATCTCGACGCCGTCGACCGAGTCGGCCCACACGTAGACCTCGAATGTGGGGTCGTCGGCCTGCTGGTCGGCGAGCCATCGGAGGGTGCGCGGCGACACCACCTCGTTCGCAAGCATCACCCTGCTCACCCGGAAGGCCCGGGCGACGGCAAGCTGTGCGGGTGTCGCCACGGTGATGGCCCACGCGCCCGCGGCGAGCTGTCGGGCCCACAGGGCGGGCGCCATCGTCGTCTTGCCGTGGGGCGCGAGCAGGAGGCCGCGCTCGGACACCCAGGCCGCCATCCCTGCGATGTTCGACTCGAGGGCAGGTTCGGACAGGCTCAGCAGTGGCGTCGGGAGGTCGGAGATCCGCGGTGCGGCGCGCACCACGGCGGCGACGGACATACCCCAGAGCTCGGGGGGAATGGCCTTGTCCTGCCAGCCGACGGTCTCCTCCCCCAGGCGCGCGACGCGGCCGGCGTCGATCGTCGCCGCGGTCGGGCGCGCCGGTCCGGGCTCCACGATCTGGCCCGTCAGCCGATCACGGCGAGCGCGTCGACCTCGATGAGCATCTCCTCACGGGGCAGTCCGACGACGACTGTCGTGCGCGCGGGCGCGACCCCGTCCGGCAGGCGCGCACCGATGAAGTCCCCGTACGCCTCGTTCATCGCGGCGAAGTCATCCCTCGACGCCAGGTAGACGCGGAGCATGATGACGTCGGCGAATGACGCCCCACCTGCGGTGAGCACCGCCTCGACGTTGGAGAGCGTCCGCGTGGTCTGGGCTCGGACGTCGCCGCCGAAGAGGTAGTGGCCGGTCGTCGGGTCGACGGGCCCTTGGCCGGAGACCTGCAGCAGGCCGCCCGCGTGCACGCCTTGCGAGAAGGTATGGGCCGGCTGGGGCGCCTGGTCGGTGGTGATTGCCGTCTTGGTCAACGTGATGCCTCTCGGTTCGGCGGGGCGCCGGCTGCGCCCCGGCGGTGGGTGGCGCGCCCTCTACCCGGTCTGGGTCACCTTGCGCAGGCCGCGGGGAGCGTCGGGATCGATTCCCTTGGCGCGAGCCAGGGCTTCGACGAGGAGCTGCCCTGGCACGACGAGGGAGATCGGCGCGAGCAACGCCGGGGAGCTGGGCCCGGGGGTCCACACGTGGCACTCGGATGCGAGCTCGTCGTCACCCCCGATCCCGATGACGTCCGAACCGGCGTGGGCACACTGGCGCGCCACGTCGACCATCCCGCGCAGGATCGACCCGTCGCGCGACGAGGCGATCAGTGCGGTGGGGGTCTCCGGCCCGACCATGGCGATGGGTCCGTGCAGCAGGTCCGCGTAGGACAGCCCGACGGCCGCGATGTAGCAGGCCTCCTGCAGCTTCAGTGCGAGTTCGCGGGCGACCGTCGATGCGTACCCGCGGGCTGTGACGACGAACCTGCGGGCGTCGACGAGCCGCGCGGCGGTCGCCTCCATCGCGGCGCCGGCCCCCAGGGCGGCTGCGATCTCGTCCGGCATCCGCTCCAGCTCGTCGAGCAGCACCGCGTCCTCGGCGATGGACAGGCCGAGGACGGCCATCGCGACGAGCTGGGTCGTGTACGTCTTGGTCGCCGGCACGGCAAGCTCCGGGCCGGCGGCAGTCACCAGAGCGAGGTCCGCGACAGCCGCCAGGGCGGATTCGGCATTGTTGGTCACGGCGATGGTCCGGGCGCCCCTGCGGGCCGCCCACTCGAGCGTCTCGACGATCTCGGCGGTACCGCCCGACTGCGACACACCGACCGCGACGACGTCGTCGAGGTCCAGGTCGGCGTCATACGCCGTGGCCAGGGACGGCGATGCCAGCGTCGCGAGTCTGCCCCGCGTCGAGAGCACGTACTGGCCGTAGACCGCGGCGTTGTCGGACGTGCCGCGACCGGCCAGGAGCACGTGCCGCCGCTCGCCGACGAGCTCGCGGATGCGCGGTCCCATGGGCCTGAGGGCGCTGACCGTGCGCGCGACCGCGTCGGGTTGCTCGTGGATCTCACGAGCCATCTGCGTCGTCATGCCTGCTTCCTCACTCGCTCGGCCAGGACCCGGGAACGCAGCTGCTCGCGGAGCTGGTCCCGCAGAGCCGCAGGGGTCCGCCAGGTGTCGAGCCCGAGGAGGGCCGCTCCGGTCACGGGTGGGTCGTCGACGATGCGGAGCTCGGCCCGCGGCGCCCTGTCGTGCATCCGGGACCTGATGGCCTCGACGAGGAAGGGGTTGCGCGCAGCGAGCACACCCCCGCCCAGAACCACGTCCGAGGGCACGTCCAGCAGGCTCAGGCGCCCGAGCGCAACGGTCGCGAGCGTGGCGACCTCCTCGGCCAGGCGGAGCACCACCGAACGCGCGACCTCATCGCCGTCTGACGCGACCGCAAGGAGGAGCGGCACGAGCTCGTGGATCCGCGCGGTGTCGATGCGTCCCATGTGCATCTCGGCCGAGACGGCCTCCACGCTGCTGAGGCCGAAGTGCTGGCGGACCGCGTCTCGCAGCGCGGTGGGTTCGCCGCGTCCGTCCTCGGCGCGGACGGCCAGCCACAGGGCGTCCTCGCCCAGCTGGGCTCCCCCGCCCCAGTCGCCGGACAGCCGGCCGAGCGACGGGAATCGGGCGACGCCTCCCGTGGCACTCACGCCCACGCAGTTGATGCCCGCCCCGCACACCACGGCAACGGCGTCGCGGGACTCGGTCCCCACCCGCAGCAGCGCGAAGGTGTCGTTGTCGACGGCGACGCTCGAGGACCAACCTTCCGCCTCGATCCGGCCGCGCAGCAGCTCGATCTCGGCCGGCAGGTCGGCGCCGGCGAGGTAGAAGCCGCCGTGGTCCGCGACGGTTCGTCCAGCATCGATCCCGGCGTGGTGCGCCAGCGTGGTGACGAGGTCACGAAGGATCGTCATCGTGGCCTCGATGCCGATCACCTGGTGGCACGAGCCCGGGCCTCGGGCGAAGGCGAGGAGCGACCCGTCAGCGCCGATGAGGGCCGCGTCCGTCTTGCTGTTGCCGCCGTCGACGGCCAGGACCGCGGCCCTCGCGGGCGTCACCGAGCCCATGGGAGGTAGTCCTTGTTCGCTGCGATCAGCAGGTCGGTCAGATCTCCGGCCCGCCCGTACTGGCCCACCAGGGGGTGCGCGAGCATCGCACGCATCACGCGGTCACGACCCCCGTGGAGCGCGGCGTCGAGCGCCAGCCGTTCGTAGGCGGCGACGTGCGCGACGAGGCCGGCCATGTCCGCCGGCAACTCGTCGATCGGCAGAGCGGTCATGCCGTCGGGACCCACGGTCGCGGGGACCTCGATCACGTGGTCGTCGGGAAGGAAGGGCAGAGCGCCGTCATTTCGCAGGTTGACCACGTGCCGGCCCGCACTGCCACCGAGGAGGGACTCGAACAGCTCCACGGCCGCCTCGGAGTAGAACGCGCCGCCACGGCCCGTGAGCGCCGCAGGCTTCTCGTCGACGCTCGGGTCGGCGTACGCAGTGAGGAGGGTGTCCTCGATCACCATCACCGCCTCGGCTCGAGTCTGGGTCGCCAGCTGGTGATGCAGGGCCTCGTCGTGCGTGTAGTAGTACTGCAGGTACGAGGACGGGACCGCGCCCAGGAACGTCAGGAGCGACGGCGGCAGGTTGACCGCCTCCGCGGTCTCGGCGAGGTGGTCGCGCAGCAGCACCGGCAGCATGTCCGTGTCGTCGACGAGCACCGCCCGCTCCCAGCTCAGGTGGTTCATCCCCACGTGCTTGAGGTGCACGCGCGACGGCTCGACCTGGAGCAGGCCCGCGAAGGTCCGCTGGAGGGTGATGGCGACGTTGCACAGGCCGGCGGCGCGGTGCCCCTCCTCGAGCAGCGCACGGGTCACGATGCCCACGGGGTTGGTGAAGTCCACGATCCAGGCCCCCGGCTTGGCGTGGCGGCGCACCTTGTCGGCGACGTCCAGCACGACGGGCACCGTCCTCAGGGCCTTGGCGAAACCGCCGGGCCCGGTCGTCTCCTGCCCGATGCACCCGCACGCGTGCGGCCAGGTCTCGTCACCCTGTCGGGCACGCTGGCCGCCGACGCGCAGCTGGATCAACACGGCGTCGGCGTCCGACACGCCGGCCACCACGTCGCTGGACGCGACGACCCGTGCCGGGTGACCTTCCCTGGCGAACATCCGCTGGGAGACGCCCGCGACGAGCGCGAGGCGGTCCTCGTCCGGGTCGACCAGCCACACCTCGTCCACGGGGAGTTGGGAACGCAATCTGGCAAGGCCGTCCATGAGCTCGGGGGTGTACGTCGAAGCCCCGCCGACCACCGCTAGTTTCACCATCTATCCCTTCACGCCGGTGAATGTAATTCCTTCGACGAACGTTCGCTGGGCCAGGAAGAACACGACCACGACCGGGATCGTCACCAGGACGGTGACGGCCATCGTCGTGCCCCAATCCGTACCGTGGGCGCCGTGGAACGTCGCCATGCCGTAGGCGACCGGCCAGCTGCTCGGGTTCTCCGACGCATACAGCAGGGGCCCGAAGTAGTCGTTCCACGCATGGAAGAACAGGAAGATCCCCGCGGCGGCGATCCCAGGCCGCGCCATCGGGATGACCACCCGACGCAGCACGCCCCAGTCACCGCACCCGTCGAGCCGGGCCGCGTCGACGTACTCCTTCGGGATCGTCAGGAAGAACTGGCGAAGCAGGAAGATCGAGAACGCGTCGCCGAGCAGGTTGGGCAGGATCAGGGGCCACAGCGTGCCGGTCAGCCCGAGCCGCGCCCACATCACGTAGATCGGCACGATCGTGACCTGGGGCGGGAGCAGCATCGCGACGATCACCGCGAGGAAGATCGCGTTCCTGAACGGGATCTCGATCTTCGCGAGCACGTATGCGGCCGGGACCGACGAGACCAGCATGAACACGGTCGCCAGCACCGCATACAGCGCCGAGTTGCCGAACCACACGGCCAGCGGCGCCTGGGTGAACGCCTTGGTGAAGTTGTCCCACTGCCATGGGTCGGGCCACAGCGACGCGGTCAGCGTCTGGTTGCTGGACATGAACGCGGTGAGGACCACGAACAGCAGCGGCACCGCGACCAGGACGCCGAGCGCGACCAGGATCGTGTGCTCCGCCACCCACAACAGGAAGCGGCCCGGCGGCCGCCGCACGCCGGCCCTCATTGCTGCGCCTCCGTCGAGAACGCGTTGAACCGCCGCAGCAGCGCGGCGATGAAGGCGGCCGCAACGACGAAGAGGAGAACGGCCAGCGCAGATGCGTACCCCAGCTGGAAGCTGCCGAACCCTCGGACATAGAGCCACTGGGTGTAGGTGAGCAGCGAGTTGTCGGGATAGCCGATCACGAGCGACAGGTTCTGACTCTCCACGCCGGTCTTCCCGCTGGCGACCCCCGAAGCGACCGCGGCCTCGGTGAAGTACTGCAGGGCGGCGATCACGCCCGTGATCGCCGCGAAGATGAGGACCGGCACCAGGTTCGGGATCGTGACGTAGACGACCTTCTGCAGGCCGTTGGCACCGTCGAGCGACGCCGCCTCGTACTGCTCCCGTGGTACGTCAAGAAGTGCAGCCATGAAGATGATCATGATGTCGCCAAGCACCCACATGCCGAGCAGGACGAGCGACGGCTTCGACCACGCCGGGTCGTTGAACCACAGCGGCCCCTGAATCCCGAGGCGTGCGAGGACGAGGTTCACCGGGCCCGTCCCGGGGTTGAAGAGGAACACGAACGCCACCACGGACGCCACAGGCGGGACGAGCGCGGGAAGGTAGAACAGGGTGCGCCAGAAACCCGACGCGTGCTTCGCGCGCACGATCAGGCCCGCCACGACGAGCGCGCTGACGATGCGCACGGGCACCAAGATGACCACGAACCAGAGAGTGTTGAGGGTCGCCTTGACGACGCTGGGGTCCTGGGTGAAGAGGTACTGGTAGTTGCGCAACCCGATCCACTGCGGAGGCGTCAGCAGGTTGAAGCGGGTGAAGGAGTAGAAGACATTCGCTGCGAGGGGGTAGAGGAAGAAGACCCCGAGCCCCAGCAGCGCCGGAGTGAGCATCCCCCAGGCAACGAGCGTGCGGCGGCGGCCGCCGTGCCGCCCGGCCGCGCCGGGGGGGCGGGCGGCGAGCCGCTCGCGCCCCCCCGTGCGGTCGAAGCTGATCGTCATCGGTCCGCGGCTACTTGCTCATCGCCAGGGCGTTGTCGATGTCCTGGTCGACCTTCGTCAGACCCGCCTCCAGGTCTCCTCCGTTGCCCTGCTCGTAGGTGTGCCAGTAGGTCTCGAAGATGGTCTGGCTGGTGCTGCCGATCCGCGTGATGTCGGACGACATCGCGTGCGGGGAGCCGGCGATGTCGAGGAACGTCGTGAACTGCGGGGGCAGGTCCAGGTTCGGCGACGCAAGCGCTGCCTTCGTCGTGGGCACGTTCTTGATCCCGTTCGCCAGCTTGACCACCGCGTCGGTGTCGAGCGCCAGGTACTTGATGAGAGCCCACGCCGCCTCGGGGTTCTTCGAGCTCTTGGCGATGCCGGCCACGGTGCCGGTGGCGTAGCCCCCGCCGTAGAGGTCGGTGTGGTCGTCCGCGGTCGGGAACGGCGCCGTGGCGTAGGCGAGGTCCGGCGCCTGGTCGGCGATGAACGCGGTGCGCCACTCGCCGTCGAGGTTCATGGCGACCTGCCCGGTCTGGAAGGCGTTGTCGGCCGACCACTCGTCGCCCAGGCCGGCGGTGAACGCCTTGAGCTTGTCGTAGCCGATCTTGTCGATGAAGCTCTTCTGCCAGGTCAGGAGGTCGCGCCACTCCGGGCTGTTGATCGCGCTCTTGCCGTCCTTGGTCCAGGTGGCGCCGACGGTGGGAGCGAGCTGCGTCGCGGTGTTCTCGTAGAACCCGAGGAGTGGATCGAAGCCCAAGGTCTTGATCGACCCGTCGGCGTTGTAGGTCGTCAGCTTCAACGCCATGTCCTCGAGCTCGCTGAATGTCTTCGGCGGAGCGCTGTACCCCGCGGCAGCGAGCAGGTCCGTGTTGTAGTACAGCCCGTAGACGTCCGCGAGGACCGGCAGCGAGCACTGCGTGCCCTCGAACGCCGTGTAGTTGCGGAACGTGTCGGGGATCTGGGTCAGGTCGACACCGTCGCGCGTCACGTACGGGCCGAGGTCGCGGAACCCGCCGGACGAGCAGAAGGTGCCGAGGTTGTCGATGGAGCTCGACAGGGCGACGTCGATGTCGCCACCCGAGCTGATCACCTTCGCCAGCTTGGAGTCGTCCTGCCCCGGGTGCACGTCGACCTTGACGCCCGGGTTCGCGGCCTCGAAGTCGTCGATCACGCTCTGGAACGCTTCAGCCTCGCGGTCCGACCACCCGTGCCACAGGGAGATCGTCCCGGTCACCTCCGCGGGCGCGGTCGACGCGACAGCAGTCGTCGCGCTCGAGGTCCCTCCGGAGCAGGCTGCGAGGCTGAGCGCCGCCACGGCCGGGATGGCCGTCGCCGCGAGGAGCCTGGGATAACGGTGCTGCATCGCGAATCCTCTTTCCTCAGGGGTGGTGGTGTGCAGGAGGTGTGCCGACCGGCTAGCCGGCCGGCGACCCGACCTTCTCGAAGAGGAGGTCGCGCACTTTCGACAGCACGAGCTCGCGCACACCACGGAGCACCGTGCTTTCAGGGACCGCAGTGGCGACGACGTCGGCACGCCAGTGCGAATCGCGGTGGATCGAGGCGCTGACGAGCTCGGCCAGCTCGGTCCCGCCCATCTGGCCGGTCGGGCCGCCGAGCACGACCCTCTCGGGGTCCAGGACCGCCAGCACGGGCATGACGCCCATGGCGATCCGCGGCGCGAGCTGCTCGAGCACGGCGTGCCGCTGCGGGTGGTCCGCGAGGGTCGCCACGAGCTCCTGGTACCCACGTGCCTTGATCCCGTGGGCGCGCGCCAGCCGGACCAGGGCCGGGCCGCCGATGAGGTCCTGCAGCGTGTCGGCGCCCGGGTCCAGGGCGGCAGACCGCTTGGGGACCTCCAGGTAGTCGATCTCCCCGGCACCACCCGACACACCGCGGTGCACATGGCCTCCGAGGTCGACCGAGAGACCGAGCCCGTGGCCCATCCACACGAGCGCGAAGCTCGAGACCCCGGCCCCCGCTCCCTGCCTGCGCTCGGCGATCGCCGCCAGGTTGGCGTCGTTCTCGATCACGACCTCACGGCCGAGAGCGTCTTCGAGGTGATGCATGATGCCGCGCCGGGGCCAGCCCGGGAGGTCGCCGACGAACCGCAGCTGATCGGTGCGCGGGTCGACCGCGCCGGGAATCCCGACGCACACCAGGCTCACGGCCGCCTCGTCCAGGCCGCTGGCCGCGCAGGCGGCCGAGAGCGATTCGCGGACGTCCACGACCGCGCCGTGCTCGCGCGACGTCCGCGAACGCGTAAGCGTCGCGACCGGTCGCTCGGCCCCGTAAGGGTCGACCACCGTCGAACGCATCGACTTCTCGTCGATGTCGATCGCGACACCGAGGACGGCGGACGAGCGGATCGCATAGCTGGCGGCACTCGGCCCCCGACCACCGGGCACCGAACCGGCCACCTCGAGCAGCCCCGAGGCCTCGAGGCTGGCCACGATGTGCGAGGCCGTGACCTTCGAGAGGCCCGACAGCTCGCTGATCCGGTTCCGGGTCAGGTCGCCGTGCTCGAGGAGCAACGACAGCGCCGTGCGCTCGTTCGTCTCCCGCAGCCACGACTGCGTTCCGGGCACGGTCTCCGTCGCCATCGTGCTCCTCGAGATCGGTCCGAGCGGGCCGTTCATCTAATAGGAAAGTATCTTGATGGTTTCGGCTGAGAGTGTCAATGGCCCGACCGAACCAGACAGCAACCAGGAGATGACTGTGACCCGCACACTCCCGACGCCACGCAGCATCGATCCCGCGAGCGCGCCGCGGCTGGGCTGGGGCATCGTCGGCAGCGGGTGGATCGCCGCCCGGTTCGCCCGAGCGCTCACGGTGGGCTCGACCCAGCGACTGATCGCGATCGCGTCGCGCAACGCGGTGACGGCCGCCGCGCTGGCGGCCGACCGGGGCATCCCCACGGTTCACGAGACGGCCGAGGGCCTCATGGCGGATCCCGCGGTGGACGTCGTCTACGTCGCAGCACCGCACGTCGCACACCGCGATCTCGCGCTGCAGGCCATCGCCGCCGGCAAGCACGTGCTCGTCGAGAAGCCCATGGCGATCTCGGCGGCGGACGGCGCCGACATCGTGCGGGCGGCACGGTCGGCCGGCGTGTTCGTGATGGAGGCGATGTGGACGCGCTACCTCCCCTCCACGGACGTCATCCGCACCCTGCTCGCGGATGGGGCGCTCGGCGAGGTCCAGCTGGTCACCGCGGACGTCGGCTTCGTTGCGCCGTTCGAGCCACGTGGCCAGCTGTGGACGCCGTCCATGGCCGGTGGCGCGCTGCTCGACGTGGGCATCTACCCGGTGTCGTTCGCCTCCTGGGTGCTGGGGCCGCCTTCGCGTGTGCTCGCCTCCGGCACACGCACGGCGTCGGGAGTCGACGCACACGTGGAGATGCTGCTCACCACGGCGAGCGGTTCCTCCGCGCTCCTTGCGGCCTCGATGGTGGGAGCCTCGCCGACGAGGGCGACGATCGTCGGCACTGCTGCTCGCATCGAGCTCGCGAGCCCGTTCTACGCATCGACCGGCCTCGTGGTCACCTGGCAGGCCGGCGCCGTCGAGGACTCTTTGTCGTGGCAGGGCGAGCCACTGGACGACGTCTACGACGCACTCGCCTACGAGGCGACCGCGCTGGCGACGTACGTGGGCGAGGGCCGCACGGAGTCGCCGTTGCACACGCTCACCGAGACGCTGTCGATCCTCGGGACCCTCGACACCGTACGCGCCCAGATCTCATGACGACGCGCCGAACACCGCGAGCGCGCGACCCGAGGGACTCTGGCGGGGGATGACGGGAGAACGAGTGGAACGACGCAGTCCTCGAGCGTTTTCGCAGGTCACAAGGCCGTACGTGGGTATGGGCCCCGGGGGCGCCTGCCGCGCAACACCGCGGTGCGATCACCCGATCACGCCCTCAGCGCCCGACATTCAGGTCAGATCGGCGAGCGCCAGCACCACCTCCGCTTCCTCGACCATCGCGGCGTCCAGGAAGGAGCCGTCCGGCAGCACGACGGTGGCTTCCCCCACGGCTTCCGCCTCGGCCACCCGCTCCAGGACCGCCGTGGCGTGCTCGACCTCCGCGGGCTCGGGTCGGAACCCCTCCCGGATGGGCTCGAGCTGGGACGGGTGGATCGCGGCACGGCCGATGAGGCCGAGCGCCCGCCCCGCCCGGCAGGAGGCGACGAGCCCCGCGGGGTCGTCGAGCCGGGGGTAGACCGCCATCATCGGCGACGGCAGACCCGCCGCCCTGGCCGCCACGACGATCCGGGACCGCGCCCAGGCCAACCCCGTGTCACCGCTCACCCGGAGCTGGGAACGAAGGTCGGCCTCCCCGAGCCCGATGGTGGCGACCTGGGGCAGGCGCGCGAGGTCGAACGCCCGCTCCAGCCCGTCCGCCGACTCCACGAGCAGATGCAGGTCGCGGCCCGGCAGGGCTGCGGCCAGCCCGGCCAGCCGCTCGGGGTCGCGCGCCTTGGGCACCCGCAGACCGACGCCGTCGATCCCGGCGAGCGCCTCGACGTCGCCGTCATACCAGGGGCTGCCCAGGGCGTTCACCCGCACCTGAACGGGTCGGGCGACGTCGGCGAGGAGCTGGGCGAGCCCGGCCCGCGCCGCAGCCTTGCAGGCCGGGGCCACGGCGTCCTCGAGGTCGACGATCACGACATCGGCCTCGGAGTCGAGGGCCTTGGCCACCCTCTCGGGTCGGTCCCCGGGGACGTACAGGGCGGTGAGCACGAGCCTCATGTCGCACCCTCCTGGCGCAGCCGGGCGATCCGTTCCTCGTCGTAGCCGAGCTCGCGCAGCACCGACTCGGTGTCCGCGCCGTGCGGGCGGCCGGTGAACGCGATGGTCGCCGGGCTCTCGGACATCCGGAACAACGGTCCCTGCATCCGCATCGGACCGAGCTCGGGATCATCGATCCGGTGGATGGTGCCGATCGCCTGGAGCTGCGGGTCATCGACGATGTCCTGCGCGTCGTACACCGGCGCGACGGCCGCTTCGGCGGCTTCGAACGCCCCCATCACCTCGCTCCTGGTGCGCGCCGCGATCCAACCGCCGACGGCCTCGTCGAGCTCGTCGGCGTGCTCCGCACGGCTTCTCCCGTCGGCGAACCACGGTTCGCCGATCACGTCGGGGCGCCCCACCAGGCGCATGACCCGCTCGGCGATCGACTGCGCGGAGGTCGACACGGCGACCCAGTGCCCGTCGGCGGTCCGGTAGGTGTTGCGCGGCGCGTTGTTGACCGAGCGGTTACCGGTACGCGGCTGGACGGTCCCCAGCTGGTCCCATCGCGTGATCTGCGGGCCGAGCATGGCCAGGATCGGCTCGACGATGGCGACATCGACGACCTGACCGCGCCCCGTGGCCGCGCGCGCGTGCAGCGCAACCATGATCGCGTAGGCGGTCGCGAGCGAGGCGATGCCGTCGCCCAGACCGAACGGCGGCAGGGTCGGCGGCCCGTCCGGCTCGCCCGTCATCGCCGCGAATCCGCTCATCGCCTCGGCCAGCGTGCCGAAGCCCGGCCTGGTCCGGGCGGGGCCGACCTGGCCGAAGCCGCTGACCCGCGCCAGCACCAGACCCGGGCTGACGGCGCTGAGCTCGTCCCACCCCAGGCCCCAGCGCTCCAGGGTGCCCGGCCGGAAGTTCTCCACGAGCACGTCGGCGGTGGCCGCCAGGTCCAGCAGGACCTGACGACCCCCGGGCGACGACAGGTCAGCGGTGACCGTGCGCTTGTTGCGCCCGAGGGTCTTCCACCACAGGTTCACCCCGTCCTTCGCCACGCCGTGGCCACGCGCGGGGTCCGGACGACGCGGGTGCTCGACCTTGATCACCTCAGCCCCGGCGTCACCCAGGTGCATCGCGGCCATCGGCCCGGCGAAGAGGGTCGAGGCATCGATCACGCGCAGCCCTGCCAGCGGGCCATCGGCACGGTCGCGAGAGACGGTCATGAGCCCTCCAGGTCCCAGCAGCAACGGAAGCCGACGGTGGCGGAGCGGGCCAGGCCCCGGCCGGGCAGCAGCAGCTTGACCGACACCTCGGGCGGCTGCGGGCCGCCCTCGAGGTACCAGGGCGAGCCTTCGGCCCGGAACCAGGACCCGCCCTTGAGCATGGCGAACCGGGTGCGCCCGTCGGAGTGCTCGCTGTCCGTCCAGTTCCACACCAACGGCTCACGCCTGGCGAAGCCCGCGTCGCGCGCGGCCAGCTGCCACTCGTCCTCGGTCGGCAGCCGCCCGCCCCGCCACGCGCAGTACGCTCGCGCGTCGTCCAGGTCGACGTGGGTGACGGGCTCACCACCACGGCTCGGGTCGGCGTCACGACTCGGGTGCGGCCCGTCGTCGAGGAACCGGTGGGCGACCCGCGGCCGGTAGCCGGTCGCTGCGAGGAAGGCGGCGAACTCGCCCCGACTGACCTCGTGGGCCGCCACGGCGACCCGGTGCTCGAGCGCACCGTGACGCTGCAGGGTCCGCGGATCGTGCAACCGTGGCGGCAGAGGCTTCCACTCGTCCACGTAGGGCGCCCCCTGGTACATCCCGGTCTCCCGCGCGCGGTACCGGACGGTGAGTGCCCACGGGCCTGAGGGGACGACCACCGCCGGGTCCGGCGCCGCCGGCACCGGAGCGGGGAGCTCGGGACGGCGACGCTCGGCGACGCGGTGCACGAAGCCCGGGTCCAGGCCACCGGGGTCGCTGAGCTGGGCTGCGACCACGGTGTCGACCCAGTCCGGCAGGCGGACTCCCGGTCCGCCACGAGCACCGCCGCGATCCCGTGTGCCGGGACCACCACGGTGTCCGCGTCGCCGAGCCGCCGCCCGTCCGACAGGTCCACGGCCGACCGCGCCGGGACGCGCACCTCCACGTCGCGGCCCGAGCTGCCGGCCAACGCCCACAACGTGAGCCCGTCGGCGGCGAACGTGGTGGCGTGCACACCCGCGCTCGTGCGCACCGTCCGGCAGGGCGGCCAGCGGGGTCATCTCGCCGTCGAGCAGCAGGTGCGAGGCCGCGCGCTGCACCCGGAGCATCCGCCGGGCGATGGCCGCGTCGCGCTCGCTCCAGCCGACCCAGACCCCGAAGACCACCTCCCACACCATCATGCCGACGCCGTTCAGCCAGGCCGACCGAAGCTCCTCGGCGTGGTCGCGATGCCACCGGCGCACGTGGTGCTGCATGTGGCGGCGCTCGAACCAGTGCGCCCGCAGCACCCCCGGCACCGCACTGTCCGCGAAGTACTGCGCCCAGGAGGACACATGGTCCGCGACCCGCTCCAGCGGCACCGTGGACTCCCCCTCGAGCACCAGACCGGGCCGGGACCGCTCCAGGGACTCGACCAGCGCGCCGTCCGCCCGGCGCAAGGTGTCGAGGAACACCCCGTCGGCGTCGAGCTCGACGACCAGCGCGGCAAGCTCCTCCCCGTCGGGACGCCGCGCGTCGCGTACCGACGTCCCAGGGGTTGTAGTCCACGAACACCTTGACCCCGGCCGCGTGCAGGCGGTCGACCAGGTCACGGAGCCCCGGCACGTCACGGTAGAAGTCCCACTGGTTGCGCTCGTCGAGCCCGATCAGCGGATAGGCGTGCCAGAGCACCACGGCGTCCAACCCGCCGAGCCGTTCGGCGTCGGCCAAGAGGCGCTCAGGAGTGAACCTGTCGTCGGCGAACGAGTACAGCAGCTCGTCCCACAGCCACACCTGCGCCACCGCGTAGCACGACGCAGCCCAGGCCGCACCGGGCCGCAGGTAGGCGGCACCGTCGTGCCCGAGCCGGGCCCTGGCCGCGGTGCGCCACCCCTGCAGCACCTCGCGCCACCGCGGCCAGTCCGCCGGGTCGTCGGGCGCCGCGAAGATCTTCGCTGCGTCCAGCGCCGCGAGATCAGCACCGGGATCCAGCGGCACCGGGGTCGGGCGGTCGATCGGCCGCGGCACCAGTGGGTCGAGCTCCTCGCTCACGGCTCCTCCCCCGCCATGGCCAGCACCTCGGCGCGGGAGGGCACGGACGGCTGGGCACCGGGTCTGGTGACGGCGAGCGCCCCGGCCACCACAGCAGCGCGCGCCGCGGTCCGCAGGCTGTCTCCTGCGGCCAGCCCCGCTGCCAGGACCCCGCAGAACGTGTCACCGGCTCCGGTCGTGTCGACCACGTCCACCGACGGCGCCGTCACGTGCACCACAGCTGAGCCGCGCTCCGCGACCAGGCAGCCGCGCCCGCCGAGGGTCACGACCACCGCCGGCACGAGCCGCACCAGCGCCTCGGCCGCCGCCTCGGGACCGACCATGAGCGGGCCGCCGCCCGCAGCCAGCAGGTCGGTCGCCTCGTGCTCGTTGACCACCAGCACGTCGACCTCGCCCAGCAGCTCGGGTGGCAGGGCGCGCGACGGTGCGGCATTCAGGACGAACGTCGCACCCGGGCGGCGGCGGCGCGCGGACTCGACGACCGACTCCAACGGCACCTCGAGCTGGGCGAGCAGCACATCGGTCCGGGCCAGCAGCGCACCCGCGGCCTCGCTGATGCGCAGCCGACCGTTGGCGCCGGGCGCGACGACGATGACGTTCTCCCCTGCAGGGTCCACGGAGATCAGTGCGAGGCCGGTCGGTGCCGGTACGCGCTCGACCGCGGACACGTCGACCCTGGCTCCGACCAGCGAGTCGAGCAGGAGTCTGGCACCGTCGTCGTCACCCACGGCTGCGACGAAGGCGGTGGGCGCGCCACCGGCACGGGAAGCCGCCACAGCCTGGTTGGCTCCCTTGCCGCCGGGAGTGCGGACCGGGTCGCCACCCAGGATCGTCTCCCCGGGCCCGGGGATCCGCGGCACGGGGACCACGACGTCCACGTTGGCGCTGCCCACCACCGTCACCAGTCCGCTCACGCCGACCCCTCCTGCAGGGCGAGGGTGCGCGTGACCAGGTCGGCGACCTGCCGCGTGGCCGGGCCAGGCAGGGACGTCGCGATCCGCCCGCGCAGCGGGGCGGTCCATCGCTCCTCGAGCCGGGAGCCACCGACCAGTGCGCCGACCACCGACCCCACCGTCGCGCCGGCCGAGTCGGTGTCCCACCCTGCGCTGACCGCGGCCGTGATGCTCGGCCCGAGCTCGCCCGCGCCCCGGGCCAGGGCGAAGGCGATCGTCGCCGCGTTGGGCAGCACGTGCACCCAGTGCAGGTGCCCGTAGGCAGCATGCAACGCATCCAGCCCATCGGCGAGGGAGCTCGTGTCCCGACCGATCGTGCGGCCCAGCCGGACGGCGCGCACCAGGTCGCTGCCTGGTGGCACGGCCCCCTCGGCCGCGTCCAGCACCGCATCAACGTCCGAGCAGACCAGAGCGGCGGCACACGCGGCGGCCGCCCACTGCTCCCCGTACACACCGTTGCGGGTGTGGCTCAGACGGGCGTCGGTGTGCGCGAGCCGGGCCGCGGCCCGCACGTCGCCGGGCACCACCCAGCCCAGCACGTCGGCGCGGATCAGCGCTCCGATCCACTCCCGGAACGGATTGTGGTGGGTCGCCGTCTGCGGCACCGGGCGGGCGTCGAGCAGGTTGCGGTACGCACAGCGCTCCGCAGTGAAGACGCGACCGGCCGGCAAGGCATCCAGCCAGAGCCGGGCGACGTCATCGGTGTCGAACCCGGCGCCGTGCGCCTCGAGCAGATCCAGCGCGAGGAGGGGGTAGTTGAGGTCGTCGTCCTCCGGCATCCCGTCGATCGTCTCGACCAGGGACGTGGGGGCCGACCGACGGTTCCACGGCCACCGCGCGGCCACCTCATCAGGCAGGCCCACCGCGGTGAAGTAGTCGTCCAGCGGCCAGCGGCCGGTGGAACGCAAGATCTCCTCGATCCCGCGTCGCGGGATCTTCTCCACCGGCTTGCCCAGCAGGCAGCCGGCCGACCTCCCGAGCCAGCCGCCCAGCACCCGGTCGGTCAGGTCCGCGGGCTCGGGCAGCGACGGCGCCTCGGGCAGCACCGCCTCGATCTGTGACCAGTCCGCCGGCTGGTCCGCGCTCGGCGCCGGACGGCGGCCCTCGAGCTCGTCGAGCAGCTCCCTGGCAAGGCCCCGCAGCGCGGCGTCGGCAGGCGTCGCCGAGGCTCCGGAGACCGCGGGCCGGTCGTCCCCTCCGGCCTGCAGCCACCGCTCACGCACATCGTCGACGGCGACGCCCTCGCTGGCGGACTGCACGAGCTCGTGCGCCAGCAGGTCCTCGGGCTGGGCCCAGGTGAGCCTCATCACTCCACCGCCGCCGTGCGGCCATCCAGGTCGTCGAGGAACACCGCGCGGGCCGCCGCCCGCCGTCGGTCCTCGGCGATCACGTCGCGGGCCGCGCCGGCAAGCAACGAACCCGTGGCGCGCAGGTCGATCCTGCTGGCCCGCTCGACCTCTCCCAACCAGTCACCTGGCACGGCCGCGGCGCCGCCGAGCGCGCCGGCGAGCGCACCCGCCATCACCGCGATCGAGTCGGAGTCGCGCCCGTAGTTGACCGCACCGAGCACCGCACCCCGGTAGTCACCGTCGTGAGCGAGCAGGAGGCCGAACGCCACCGGCAGCTCCTCGATCGCCTTGGTCCGCGACGGACGGCGCGCATCCATGGACATGGCGCGGTAGTCCGGCCCCACCGAGTCGAACGGTGCGACGGCCTCCCGGAGCCGTGCCCCCAAGGCCCGCTCCTCGTCGTCGTCGCGCGGGGCGTCACCGGGCCCGACGGCCCCGGCCACCGCCCGCAGCGCCGCCGCGGTCCCATCGTGCGCGACAGCCAGCGCGGCGTCCACCACGTCAACCACCCGGGCATCGGGCACCACCGCCGCAGCAACGGCCGCGGCGAACACGCCCGCAGCCTCCCGGCCGTAGCTGGACTGGTGGGCACCGGCGATGTCGATGGCCTCCAGGTAGGCAGCCCGGGGATCGCCGGCGTTGACCACGCCCACGGGCGCGATGTACATCGCCGCCCCACAGTTCACGATGTTGCCCACACCCGCCTCGCGCGGGTCCACATGGCCGTAGTGCAGCCGTGCGACCAGCCACTTCTCGGCGAGGAAGACCCGCTGGAGCAGAAGCGCCTCCGCCTCCAGCTCCGGCACCCACTGCGGCGTGGTCATCATCGCGGGCACCAGGTGGTCGGCGACCGCATAGGCATCCAGGTGAGCGTGCCGCTCCGCGTAGACCTCCACCAGCGCGCGGGTCATCAACGTGTCGTCGGTCACGTGCCCATCGCCCTTGTGGTACGGGGCGATCGGCCGAGCGGTGCGCCAGTCCGCGAGGAACGGTCCGACGATCCCCCGGACCCGCCCGCCGTACCGTTCCTCGATCTGGGTCGGGCTCCACCCCTCGGTCGCCCCACCGAGGGCGTCGCCCACCCCGGCCCCGGTGATCACCGCGATCGCGCGGTCCTCCAGCCAGTCCACGTCGTTCTCCTGCTCGTCGGTGCGGGTGGGCGACCCGAGGGGCCCGGAGCGGTCCGGGCCCCTCGGTGCTGGTCAGGAGTTCACCTGGTCCCAACCGTCCTGCAGCTCCTTGGCTAGCCCGGCCGAGTCGATCTCGCCGGCGAGGTACTTCTGGAACGCCGGGGTGGCGACGGTGTCCTTCCACTGGGCGTAGGCGTCGACGAACAGGTACGGCGCCTCCGTCATGTACTGCCCCGAGGACAGGATGGTCGACCAGTACGGCTTGTCGGACAGGTTCTTGGCCATCATCTGCTGCGCGGACGTGGACGCCGGGATCAGCGCGTCGGCCTGGTTGAGGGCGGCGAGGTTCGCCGGCTCGGTGAAGAAGTCGAGGAACTTCGCGGCCTCAGCGACGTGCGGAGAGTCCACGTTGACCGACAGCGTCTGGGGGTTGGCCGCCTGACCGGCACCGTCGGGCCCGGCCAGCGGCGGCAGCACGATCCAGTCCAGACCGCTCGGCGCGTCCGTGGCCATGTTGGCGGCCTGGTAGGAGCCCTGGATCGTCATCGCCACGTCCCCGGCGTAGAACGAGGCCAACGTCTCGCCACCGGACTGCGTCAGGGTCACCGGCAGGATCGAGTGGTCCTCGGTGTTCATCGTGTTGACCAGCTCGGGAAGTGCGAGCTCACCGTTGCCGAGCGTGAGGGTGGCGTCGGCGCCACTACCGTCGAAGAACTTGCCGCCGAACTGCGACGCCATGGTCATGAAGGTCGCCGTCGGGCTCTTCAAGCCCCAACCCAGGCCGTGCTTGCCGTCCTTGGTCGTGGCCTTGGCGATCTGGCGCAGCTGGTCCCACGTCATCGTGTCACCGGTCGGGATCTGGACACCGGCGTCCTCGAGCATCTTCTTGTTCGCGAACACCATGTACGACTGCAGCTCGGTGGGATAGGCGATGATCTTGCCGTCCACCGTGACCGAGGACATGGTCCCCGCGGGGACGTCCTTCTTGAAGTCGGCGGACATCAGGTCGCTGAGGTCGGCGAGGTAGCCGTCCCGGGCGAAGCCGACGATGCTCGCCGCCTCGTAGTGGATGATGTCCGGCGCGGAACCGCCGTTGAACTGCGTGATCAGCTTGTCGTAGATCCCGTCCCAGCCCGCCTGGACGATCTGGACCTGGATGTCAGGGTTGTCCTTGTTCCACTGGTCGACGATCGACTTGGTCGCCTCGATAGCGGCCGGCTGGTCGGACAGCGACTGGAACGTCAACGTGACGGGCTCGGTGCTCCCGGACTGCCCGCCGGTGGCGGTGTCGGACGTGCCCGACGTGCCCCCGCACGCCGAGAGCAGGAGCGCGCTGGCGGCCATGCTCGCCACCAGTAGTGTGCGACGGTTGATCATGGATCAGGTCACCTCTCAGGGATTGGGGCGGCGATCAGCCCTTCACGGCACCGGAGAGCAAGCCTCCGGTGAGCTTCTTCTGCATGATCGAGAAGAAGACGATCGACGGGATGGCGGCGAGCACCGACCCCGCGGCAAGCGGCCCGAGCGCGACCTTGCCCTCGCCGCCAACGAACATCCGCAGGGCGATCGGCAAGGTGTAGTTCTCGGGGGACTGGAGGAGCACGAGAGCGAGGAAGAACTCGTTCCACGACGCCACGAACGCGAACATCGCGGTCGCCACCAGGCCCGGCATGAGCAACGGGAAGACGATCTCCCGAAGGACCCGGGCGCGGCCGGCGCCATCCATCGCGCCGGCCTCCTCCAGGTCACGCGGGATGGCCGACACGTAGCCCTGCAACATCCACAGCGCGAACGGCAAGGTGAACGTCGTGTGGACCAGGACGAGCCCCACGAGGCTGTCGGTCAACGACAACGTCCGCAGGATCAGGAACAGCGGCAGGACGATCAGGATCACCGGGAACACCTGGCTGACCAGGATCCAGCCGGTGCCCGCCACCCGCAGCACACCCTTGAACCGTGCGAGGGCGTACGCGGCGGGAAGCGACACCAGGATGACGAGCCCGGTCGACGTGAGCGCGACGGTCAACGAGTTCCACGCCGAGTGCACCAGGCCCTGTCGCGCCAGGGCGTCCAGGTAGTTGTCCCAGTGCCACTCGCGAGGAAGCAGGTTCACCGACAGCGAGTTCAGCTCTGCGGAGGACTTCACGGACGCAGAGATCAGCCACAGCAACGGGAAGCCCAGGAAGAGGATGTAGCCGACCAGGGCCACGTACTGGGCGGGACGAGCCAGCGCGCGCATCTCAGTCCTCCCGCTCGGCCCGGAACTGCGACCACAGGTAGATGCCGAGCAGGACCACCACGACCACCACGAGGACGACGCCCATCGCCGCCGCGTACCCGATGTTGCGGTTCTTGAACGCCTCGAGGTACGTGAACAACATCGGCAGCATCGTCTTGCCGCCGGGCCCACCCTCCGTGAGCACGTAGACCAGGCTGAACATGTTGAAGTTCCAGATGAAGTTCAGCGACGTGATCGACGTGACGATCGGGCGCAGGCTCGGCAGGGTGACCGCAGAGAACCGGCGCAGCGCACCGGCGCCGTCCATCGCCGCTGCCTCGTGCAGCTCACCGGGGATCTGCTGCAGGCCGGCGAGCAGGGTCACCGTCGTCTGCGGCATGCCGATCCAGACGCCCACCACGATGACCGCGGGCAGGGCCGTCGAGAAGTCGCCGAGCCAGTTGACCTGCCCCGGCAGGCCGACCGCACCGAGCACCGCGTTCAACGGGCCGGCGTTCGGCGAGTAGATCATCCGCCACATGATCGCCACGACGACGGGCGGCATCGCCCACGGGATCAGGGCCAGCACCCGCGTCAGACCTTGGAGCCGCAGGTCGGCATTCAGGAGCAGCGCCAGCCCCATGGCGAGGACCAGCTGGAGCGCCGTCACCGACACCGCCCAGACCATGCCGATCCGGAACGACTCCCAGAACAGGCTGTTGCCGGCGAGCCTGACGAAGTTGTCCACCCCGACGAACTGGTAGCTCGGGTGCCGGACCAACCGCGCGTCGGTGAACGCCAGCAGCACGCCGATGACCAGGGGCGCCACACTCAGAACCAGGATCGGCACCAGTGAGGGCAGCACGAGAGCCGCAGCCTCGCGTCGGTGGGCTCGTGCCACACCCCCCGTGCGACGGACCGGTGCGGCGGTCGATCGCGTCGTCGTCGCGCTCATGCCCGCCCCGCCCCGCTGGACTCTCGCACCCGCAGCGTCGGGGGGACGAAGACCCGGCGCCCGGCAGCGTCCTGCCCGGCCAACCGGCTCAACATCAGCTCCGCCGCCGCCCGGCCACGCTCGGCGGAACCGAGGGACACCGACGTCAGCGACGGCTCGTACACCTTGCCGAGCTCGGTGTCGTCCATGCCGGTCACCGCCAGGTCACCGGGCACCCTGAGACCCGCCTGCCGCGCCGCCCTGATCGCGCCGATCGCCAGGAGGTCGTTCGCGGCCACGATCGCGTCCAACGGCTCCTTGACGTTCCTGGCGATCAGGCGACCGGCCGCGTCGACGCCGGCGCTCACCGTGAAGTCGTCGGCGACCTCCTGGTCGATCACCCGCGCCCCGAAGGCCGGAGAGGAGACGGCGAGCTCGACCCCCCGCTGACGCGCGGCACCCGGCGTGGTGTCGGTGGGCCCGTTCAGGAAGCCGATCCGGCGCCTGCCCAGCCCCGCCACGTGCTCCAGCGCGAGCGCCACACCGGCCGCAGAGTCGGTCGTCACCACGTCCAGCGCGTCCGAGCCACCGTCGCGACCGATCACCACCACGGGAACCGCGGCGTGCGCGAGCGCCGCCACCAGATCGTCGTCGACCCGCAGCGGCGAGACGATCAGCCCGTCGACCAGACCCGACGCGAACCCACGGACCAGCGCAGCCGTCGAAGCAGCCGTGTCACCGGTGTTCGCCACGATGAGCCGGTAGCCCTGATCCGCGACGGCCTCCTGGATCGCCGCCATCATCTCGACGTAGACCGGGTTGCCGATGTCCGCTACGGCGAACGCGATCTGCAGCGTGCGCCGCATCCTCAGGGAGCGACCGGTCGCGTCGGGCTGATACCCCAGGGCCTCGGCCGCGGCGCGCACCCGGGCAGTGAGGTCACGGCTCGCACCGGTGCCGTTCAGGGCACGCGAGGCAGACGACAGGGAGACACCCGCAGCCGCGGCAACCTCCGGCAGCGTCACCCGAACCGTCATCCGTCTCTCCCCGTCGAGATTGCTGGAAACGTTTCCAGCCGTTCACTTCTGTGACCATTTCACGCAGCGCCCGGGCTGTCAACGCGAAGAAGGTCACGATCAGGCATCCGCCGGAGGACGGGCCTGCACCCCGGGGGCGGCGTCGCGCCGGGCCGACTACATCGCTGGCCGACAAGTCGCTGACCGCAACCCCCACTCGTGGCTGTCCGGTCTGGTGGGCTCACGCGACGCCCCCACGCGCGGCGCCGACGCCCACGCCAGTCGCACGGACAAGTAGCCGCGTTGAGAGCGGCCACGCTCGCCCGTTCTACGTCAAGACCGTCGTCTCGCGGCACCCAGACGCTGAGCGTCCGGACACCATCGTTGCCTAACGTCTGCGGCCGCTCGTGGCTGTCCATGGCCGGTAGGAGAGTGTGCGGATGGAGATCCAGCTCAGCATGATGATCCTCGAGGTTCGTGATCTGCCGGCGTCGATCGCGTTCTATCGCGCCGTCGGCCTCGACCTCCCGGATCCAGCTCCCGGTCGACCTGTCGTGATCCACCGCATGGGCAGCGGCGTCAGCCTGCTGCTGACGACGTCGTTCGCGGCCACCCACGATCCGTCATGGACCCGCCCGACCGGCGGCTACCAGCAGCTGCTCGAGTTCTACGTGGGCGATGACGCCGTGGTCGACCAGCGATGGGCCGACCTGGTGGCTGCCGGACATCCCAGCCGCATGCCGCCCACGCAGACCGCAGGCCCCTACGCTGCCATGATCGACGACCCCGATGGCAACGTCGTCCTTCTCACGTCGGACACAGCGGCCCGGGTCGACACGAACGACGCGTAGCGCGCCCTTGAGGATCACGTGGCAGGACCGCTCTTGCCGAGCAGACAAGCTCTTCGGCGGCACCTGACGGCGACATACGATCGGCCGCGCGAATCCCGTGCAGCAGAGAGTGGCGATCAGGAGCGGCCGAGAGGCCCGCAGACACGACCACGGCCGCTGGCCGCGAGCACAAGATCAAGCAGCGGGGACTCGTCGTGCTCTTGCGCCTCGCGACATCGCCCTACCGGTCGGACTATCGCGGCCTGACTCCCCGGGCGCGTGACTACCCGCTGTCACCTATCCGTGCAGCAGACCCGACCTGGCCGCCGCGCGTGGGCACCACAGCCTTCGAGCCCCCTCCACGATCGATCGACATCGCGAGCACGTCAGCGCAGGCGCAGCACGCGAACGTTCGGCGCCGTGACCGAACCGTGACCAAACGATTGGGCACAGGCCTTGACATGCCCGACATCGGCGAGCAGTCTGCTCCTAATTCACCAAAACGATTGGGCACACAGCATGGCTCAGAGCCGAGTGACCATCAAGGACGTCGCCGCCAACGCGGGCGTGTCCATCACGACCGTGTCGCACGTCCTCAACGAGGTTCCCGGAAAGCGGATCGCACGCGAGACACGCGACCGTGTCCAGGAGGCCGCCTCCCGACTCGGATACGCCGCGAACCCCGTAGCTCGCACGCTGCGCACCCGTCGTTCGCACTCCGTAGGCTTCATTGGCGACGAGATCGCCACGACCCCATTCGCGGGCAAGACGATCCTTGGGGCGCAGGACGCCGTGCGCGCCCGCGACGCCGTCCTGCTGGTGACCAACACGGGCTACGACAAGGGTCTGGAGCTGCGGGAGATCAGGGCGCTGCTCTCACGGCGTGTCGACGGCGTGCTCTACGCCGCGATGTACCACCGCGTGCTCGAGGTGCCGACGGAGCTGCTGGACGGGCCGGTCGTCGTCGTGAATGCCCGCACCGAGCAGTCAGGCATCTCGTGGGTCGTTCCCGATGAGTATGCGGGCGGATGGGACGCCGCCGAGGTCCTCCTGGCCGCGGGCCACCGCAGGGTCGCAATGGTCGGCAACTCCGATGACATCCCGGCCAGCCACCTACGCGCCGAAGGCTTCCTTGCTCGATGCGCCGCGAGCGGCCTCGCTGCCGCCGACGTCACCGTTGTCCGCTGCACGCCGCACCCGCAGCAGGCGTTCGAAGCGACCGTCCGGCTGCTCTCGCTCGATGAGCGCCCCACAGGAGTCTTCGCGTTCAGCGACCGCATGGCCATGGGCGTCTACCGCGCGGCCGCCGCGCTCAAGCTGGACGTCCCCACCGACCTGTCCATCCTCGGCTTCGACAACCTCGAGGTCGTCGCGGAAGGGCTCTTCCCGGGCCTCACGACCCTGGCCCTCCCCCATTACGAGATGGGCGCCTGGGCCGTCGAGCAGCTCTACGCCCAGATCAACACCCCGGACGGTGCCGATGCGCCCGTGCGGACCGCCAAGCTCCGATGCCCGGTCGTGCACCGGGAGTCGGTGACGTCGCCTCCCCGGTAAGGGCCAGGGAGGCGACGCCTGTCACCGGACGGGTGCCACCGCATCCGACCTACGACGGGCAGTACCCCATCAGTGACTACGGAGGGAACCCAGTGTCTTCCAACACCATGCGTCGCCTCACGGCGGCAAGCCTAGCCGCGGCGAGCGCCATCGCTCTCGCGGCCTGCTCGGGGGGGACGTCGCCATCCGCGAGCACCGGATCGGGCGGAAACGTCACCATCGACCTCTGGACGCACAACGGTGGCAATGACGCCGAGCTCGCCGTCGACCAGGAGATCGTCGACGACTTCAACGCCAGCCAGTCCCAGTACACGGTCAAGCTGACGTCCTTCCCCCAGGCGTCCTACAACGACGCTGTCGTCGCAGCGGCCACGGCGAAGAAGCTTCCGTGCATCGTCGACATCGACGCCCCGAACGTGCCGAACTGGGCATGGGCCGGCTACCTCGCTCCACTCGACCTGCCCGCAGGCACCTTCGACAACCAGCTGCCCTCGACGATGGGCACGATCGGCGACAAGGTCTACTCCTACGGGCACTACGACGTCGCCCTGGCGATGTACTCGCGCAAGTCGGTCCTGAACGCCGCGGGAATCCGCATCCCTACGATTGACACCCCGTGGACGGCGACGGAGTTCGCAGACGCCCTGGTCAAGCTCAAGGCCACCGGCACGTTCCCCTACGCGCTGGACCTGGGCACCGGGGGCACCGGTGAGTGGATCCCCTACGCCTACTCCCCGTTCCTGCAGTCCTTCGGTGGCGACCTGATCAACCGGTCGGACTACAAGAGCGCTGACGGCGCCCTGAACGGACCTGACGCGATCAAGTGGGCCAACTGGATGCAGGGCCTTGTCCAAGACGGCTACATGGCCGCCAAGTCCGGTGCGGACCCGACAGCCGACTTCGTGAACAACAAGAGTGCGATCCTCTACTCGGGCAGCTGGGCCGCTGACACCGTCACCAAGGCCTTCGGTGACGACGCCGTGGTCATCCCCCCGCCGGACTTCGGCAGCGGGCCGAAGATCGGCGGCGGCTCGTGGCAGTGGGGCATGACCACCGGCTGCTCCTCGCCGGCCGCGGCCAGCGCCTACCTCGAGTTCGCTCACCAGACGAAGTACTTCGTCGACTTCTCCAAGGCCCTCGGGCTGATCCCCGCGACGTCGGATGCCGCGGCCCTGCTCCCGAACTACTCCACCGGCGGCAAGGACGAGATCTTCCTGCAGATGGCCCAGAAGTACGCCCTGGTGCGCCCGGTGACCCCGGCCTACCCGTTCATCTCCTCGGTCTTCCAGAAGGCCACCCAGGACATCCTGTCCGGCGGTGACCCGAAGACGATCCTCGACAAAGCCGTCAGCGACATCGACACCGACATCAAGCAGAACGGCGACTACGCGTTCTGACCCGAAGCCGGGGCCCGGCGGCGAGAGCCGCCGCCAGGCCCCCGGCCAGTCCGGAAGGACATCTGATGAGCGTTTCTCCTGCAGTCGCGCCCGGACGCGTCGCGGCACGCCTTCGCGTCGGCGCCCGCCGCACGGGCCAGCACCCCCGCGCCTCCGCCAGGTCCCACGAGGGCCGCACCGCCGCATGGATGGTCGGCCCCGCCGGCTTCCTGCTGACGGTCTTCCTCGTGATCCCGGTGATCCTCGCGTTCGCCCTGGCGTTCACCAACTCCCGGCTGATCTCACCGCGCCCGGCGACCTTCATCGGGTTCACGAACTTCGTCAACCTCTTCAGCGACTCGGTGTTCTGGGCCTCGGTCCGCAACACGCTCTACTTCGCCGTAGTGGTCGTGCCGGTCCAGGCCGGGCTCGCCCTCGGGCTGGCCCTGCTGGTCAACGCCAAGGTCCGCGGCACGAACTTCTTCCGGACCGTGTACTTCGTGCCCGTGGTGACCTCGATGGTCGTCGTCTCGCTGCTGTGGCGTTTCATGTACCAGCCCGACGGGCTGCTCAACCAGTTCCTCGTCGCCGTCAGCGGCGGCCACTTCACCCCCATCGACTGGCTGAACAACCCGTCGACCGCCATGCCGGCGATCATCATCATGTCGATCTGGCAGGCCGTCGGCTTCCACATGATCATCTGGCTCTCCGGGCTGCAGACCATCCCGGCCGAGCTCTACGAGGCAGGCGCGCTGGACGGCGCGACCGGGTGGAAGAGGTTCCGCTACATCACCTGGCCGAGCCTCGCGGCGACCCGCACGTTCATCCTGATCACCATCACGATCGCGGCCCTGAGCCTGTTCACCCAGATCAGCGTGATGACGCAGGGTGGACCGCTGGACTCCACCACGACGCTGGTGTTCATGGCCGTGCGCACCGGCTACGAACAGCTCGCGACCGGCTACGCATCGGCCATCTCACTGGTGTTCTTCGCCCTGGTCCTGACCGTGGCCGCGATCCAACGCTTCCTGACCAGGGAGAAGGACTGACATGACCACCGCAACCACCACCGGCGCGCCGTCGCGCTCAGAGCACGACACGTCCGGCAAGGCATCCGTCGCCCGACGCAACAGAGCGCTCGTCGTCGTCCTTCGAATCGTCCTCGCGCTGATCTTCACCCTGCCGCTGATCTTCATGTTCGTCTCGTCGCTCAAGCCGGACAACCAGATCTTCCGCGACCTGACCAACTGGCGCGCGTTCCTCCCCGTCGGCGACATCTCGCTCGACAACTTCCGCGGAGTGTTCGACCGAGTGCCGTTCGCGCGGTTCCTGCTCAACTCGATAGGGGTCTCCGCGGTCACCGTCGCGCTCGGGATCCTCATCAACTCCATGGCGGCATTCGGGCTCTCACGGCTGAAGTGGCGCGGCCAACAAGCGGTCCTCACGCTCATCATCGCGACGCTCATCGTCCCGTTCGAGACGCTCGCGCTGCCGCTGGTGTGGTGGGTCAACAAGCTGCCGTGGCTCGAGATGCACGGGTTCAGCCTGAGCCTGACCACCGGGTGGCTGGACACCTACCAGGTGCAGATCATCCCGTTCATCGCCAACGCGTTCTCGATCTACCTCTTCTACCAGTACTTCTCGTCCATCCCGAAGGAGCTCGACGAGGCCGCCCGGGTGGACGGCGCCGGCTGGTTCCGGATCTACCGCGACGTCATCATGCCGCTGTCCGGCCCCGCCACCGCCACCGTCGCGATCCTGACGTTCCTGCCGGCCTGGAACTCCTACCTGTGGCCTCTGATGGTGATCCAGACCGAGGGGCTGCGGCCGGTCATGGTCGGCATCCAGTACTTCTTCCAGCTCAACGTCGCCTGGGGCCAGGTCATGGCCTACGCGTCGATGATCACCGTCCCCGTGCTGGCCCTGTTCCTGGCGTTCCAGCGCTCGTTCATCAACTCCATCGCCTCGAGCGGCGTGAAGGGCTGACATGTTTCCGCTCCCTGACGTGTGGACCTGGGACAGCTGGTTCGTCGACGACGGCCGACCAGTTCCACGCCTTCTACCTCAAGGCCTCGCGAGCTCTGATCGACCCCGAACGGCGCCACCGGCACGCGAGCGTGGGCCATGCGGTCTCCGACGACCTGCGAACGTGGACCGAGCTGCCGGACGCCCTCGTCCCCAGCGACGGCCCGGCGTTCGACGACCAGGCCATCTGGACCGGCTCGATCGTCCAGGGCCCCGACGGGTTGTGGCGGTTCTTCTACACCGCGTGCAGCCGCGCCAACCCGCTCATCCAACGAATCGGCCTGGCCACCTCAACCGACCTGACCACCTGGACACGCGACCCCGACTGGCACGTGCTGGAAGCCGACCCGCGCCACTACGAGAAGCACGGCGACTCCGACTGGGGCGACGAGGCCTGGCGCGACCCCTGGGTCTACCCCGACCCCGCCGGGAACGGCTGGCACATGCTCCTCACCGCACGAGCCCAACACGGTGAGCTGCGCGAGCGCGGCGTCGTCGGTCACGCCACCTCATCGGACCTGGCGACCTGGACCATCCAGCCGCCACTGAGCACCCCCGACGCAGGCTTCGGCCAGCTCGAGGTGCTCCAGATCGCCCGGATCGAGGGCCGGTGGACGCTGATGTTCAGCTGCCTGCACACCGAGCTCAGTGACGAGCGACGAGCCTCCGACCCGGGCGGTGGCATCTGGACGGTCCCGATCGACTCACCGGCCGGGCCGTTCGACCTCAACCCGGCCACCCGCCTCACCGGGCCCGAGCTCTATGCGGGCCGACTAGTCCAGGACCGGTCAGGGCAGTGGAACCTGATGGCCTTCCGAAACGTGGGCGAGGACGGTGCCTTCGTGGGCTGCCTGGGCGACCCCGTCCCGGTCTCCTGGAGCGGCGATCGGCTCGCCGCAGCGGCGAACGTGACAACGCGCTGAGGTCCACGCCTGGGGTACCCGTGCACGGAGTCCGGGCAACGCGCCGATCGCTGCAGCGGACCCTCCGTACCAACGATCTACTGCGGTCCACCCGGGTCCCCCGGCTTCTGCATACCAGCCGCATACCGACGGCAAGGAGGGATCGAGCATAGGCCGGGTACTCACCCGCTGGTTCGTCCCCGCGGCGGGCCGCATCACGTTCGCCGAGTACGCGATGAACGTGTGGCAGCCGTCACGGCACAGCGAGGTCTCCACCCGCGCTGGCTACCCGTCGAACCTGCGCAGCCACTTCGTGCCGCAACGGCGAGATGCCGATCAACAAGATCATGCCCTCGACCGTTCAGAGCTGGGTCAAGGCCCGGTCGCCCCGCACGGCGAGGCCCCGTGTCAGGATCTCGCCGGCCTCGGCCAGCGACACCGGCAGGGTCACCGCGCGACCTAGGGGATCGTGCCGGTCGGACGACACGACAAGTGAGCCCGCAACGACGAGTCGGCCACGCCTGTCCAACCGGCTCGGCCCGGGGCCGCTACTCCCAGGTGGGTTGGGGATCAAGGTGTCGCCGTAGTTCCATGGCGTCGTGCAGGACCCGACCGACGACCAGGACGTCGCCGTCTTGCCGGCAGATCAGGAAGTGCCGCGGGCGCTGGACCCTGCCACCGGGCGTGCGAGTGCGGCTCTGCGCCAAGTGCCAGGAGAACACCCCGTCACCCAGTTCAGGACGGGCCGTCCGACCGCCCTCGTGGCCGCGCCTCGCCGCGTCCCTGATGGCCGTCGTGATCAGCGCCTCATAACGCGTGCGGGCTTCCTCACCGAACTGGTCGTGGGACCAGGCAAGGATCGAGACGATGTCGGCCTGGGCGGCGTGTGTGAGGCGATACCGCGCCATCAGTCCGCTGAGTGCAGGTGGGCCGCGCGCACGCCGAGCTGGCCCATGAAGTCGCCGAGGGACCCGTCGTCGACGTCGTCGAAGCGCCCCGAGGCCAGGTCCGACCAGCCCTGCCCCGCGGCCTGGCGCAGGGCGGCAACCTTGGCCGCCTCTTCATCTTGCTCGCGCTCCAGGAGCCGAAGACCTTCGCGCAGCACCTCACTGGCGTTCTGGTAGCGGCCGGACCTGACCAGCGACTCAACGAGTTCGTGCTGGTGCTGGGTCAAGACAACGTTCCTCGTCGCCACCGCGATCACCTCCGTTGGCAGTATATGCCAGCCGCTTGGCGGCGCGGCCTCGGTGACGGAGAAGGAGTCGCCTTCGCGGCCTCCGGGGGCATGGCGGACCGCGACGGCTCAGCAGCTCTCGGTCCTGCCCATCAGGTACGCCGCGAGCGCCGCCGTGCGCGTTCCGGTGACGCGGGCCATCTCCTCACCGCCGTCGCAGCTGTACAGCCCGACGGTGAGCCACTGGTCGGCCTCCCCAACGATCCGCCAATGGCCACCCGAGTCCTCCCATCGTGAGAGCACCTCAACGAGGTTGCCGGGCGGCCGGTCCGTCATCGGCCTTCCGCCCCACCCACGTCACCGTCGAGTGCATGGAGCGCCACCGTCGAGTGCGCGAAGGCCCCGCCTGCTCTCATCTCCGCGGCGACCCACACGGCCTCCATGATCTGGCTGTCCGAGGCACCCTTGCGCCGCGCGAGCCGGGTGTGCCCGGTGATGCAGTACGGGCACTGGGTGACGTGAGCGACCGCGACCGCGATGAGCTGCTTGGTCACCTCGTCCAGGGCCCCGTCAGCGAACACTGCCGAGCTGAACCGGTCCCAGGCCTCATGGATCTGCGGCGCAAGCTCCCGGCGCCGCGACGCGATCTGGGACGTGGCCTCGGGATACATCGGCTGCGACACGTTGTGCTCCTCTCACGCGACGAGCGGGATCGTCGCCTTCGGCTCGGGCCCCGGCAGGCCGCCCATGTCGTCGCTCTCGGCGAGGAGGCCCGCGGACGCTGCGACGATCCCGTCGGCGTCGGTCCCGAAGTGGGCGCGCAGGGCCTCACGCGTGTCCGACCACCCGTACCCGTCGGTGCCCAGGGCTGTGAACGGGGCGCGCACGAACCTGGCGAGCTGATCCGGCAGGGCAGAGACGTAGTCGGTGACAGCGACTGTGGGAACCGGTGTCGGCAGGGCCCGTCGTAGGTAGCTGGAGCGTCGGGGCCCGGCGCTGTGCTCGCGGTTCCATCGCTCGGCTTCGAGGGCGTCGTCGCGCAGCGCCTTCCAGCTGGTGACCGACCAGACCTCGGCCGCGATCCCGTGCTCCTGCGCCAGCCGATCCCTGGCCTGGCGCGCGGCGACCACCGAGGGGCCGGATGCCAGCAGGCGCAGCTGCGCCGGCCGGTCGTCGGGCGCGGCGTCGAGCCGGTAGAGGCCAGCGACGATCGCGTCGTCGACGTCGACGCCGGGAACACCCGAGACGGTCGGCTTGGCGGGCTGGGCGTAGTTCTCGTTGTAGAGCGTGAGGTAGTAGAAGCACTCCTCGCCCTCGCCGTACATCCGCCTGATCCCGTCGCGCACGATGGTGGCGGTCTCATAGGCGTAGCCGGGGTCGTAGGCGCGGCACGACGGCACGGCCAGGGCTGCGAGGTGCGACGAGCCGTCGGTGTGCTGGACGCCTTCACCGGACAGGGTGGTCCGACCCGCGGTCGCACCCGCGAGGAAGCCCCGGCCGCGCGCGTCGGCCAGCGCCCAGATCAGGTCGCCGACGCGCTGGAACCCGAACATCGAGTAGTACGTGAAGAAGGGGATCACGGCCGTGTCCCAGGTCGCGCCCGCGGTCGCCGCGGCGGTGAGGTCACCGAGCCCGCCGGCCTCGGTGATGCCGACCTGGAGCACCTGTCCCGCCGCGGCCTCGCGGTAGGACAGCGGAAGCCCGGCGTCGACCGGCGTGTAGCGCTGCCCGCCGGGGGCGTAGATGCCGAACTCGCTGTAGAGCACCTCGAACCCGAAGCTGCGACCCTCGTCCGGCACGACGGGTACCACGCGCGGGCCGATCTCCGGGTCGCGCATCAGGCCGCGCAGCAGCCTGGTGTAGGCCACGGTCGTGGACGTGGCTCGCCCCGAGGACCCGGCGTCGAACTCCTCGAACACCTGCGCATCGGGCTGTGCGGGCAAGACGGCGGCTGCCTCGGGTCGGCGGGGCAGCACCCCACCGAGTGCCTCGCGACGCTCGCGCAGGTAGCGCAGCTCGTCCGAGCCCTCGCGCAGCGGCAGGTACGGGGGCAGGCCGTCGCCGAGCTCGGCGTCGCTGATCGGAAGGTCGAGGATGTCGCGGAAGATCCGCAGCTGGGCGGCGGTCATCTTCTTCATCTGGTGCGTCGCGTTGCGGCCTTCGAAGTTCGGGCCCAGGGCGTAGCCCTTGACCGTCTGCGCGAGCACGACGGTGGGTCCGTCACGGTGCGCAAGCGCGTCGGCATACGCTGCGTGGACCAGACGCGGGTCGTGGCCGCCGCGTCGCAGGCCCCGCAGCGTGGCGTCGTCCAGGGACGCCCCCAGCCGCGCGAGGGCGGGGTCGGCGCCGAACAGCTCCGCGCGCAGCTCGGCCGGCTCCAGCACGGTGAGCCGCTGCAGGTCGCCGTCGTTCATCGCCTCCAGCCGGGCCTGCAGGCGGGGGCCGGCGGGGTCGGCGAAGAGCCGTTCCCACTCCCTGCCCCACAGCACCTTGACCACCCGCCATCCGGCCCCGCGGAACACGCCCTCGAGCTCGTCGACGATCCTGGTGTTCCCGCGGACGGGCCCATCGAGACGCTGCAGGTTGCAGCTGACCACGAACGTGAGGTTGTCCAGCCGTTCACGTGCCGCCAGCCGGATGGCTGCCAGCGTCTCGGGCTCGTCGGTCTCGCCATCGCCGACGAAGCACCACACGTGCGCCGCGTCGGTGTCCACCAGCCCACGCGCGGCCAGGTACCGATTCATCCGGGCCTGGTGGACGGCGTTGAGCGGCCCGATGCCGAGGCTCACGGTCGGGAACTCCCAGAAGTCGGCCATCGCTCGCGGGTGCGGGTAGGACGGCAGACCGCGGACCGGGCCCGTGACCTCCTGTCGGAACAGGTCCAGCTCCTGCTCCGACAGCCGGCCCTCCAGGAACGCTCGGGCGTAGATGCCGGGGCTGGCGTGCCCCTGGAAGAAGACCTGGTCACCAGGGACCACGCGCTGGTCCTGACCACCGCGCCCGTGGAAGAAGTGCTCGAAGCCCACCTCCCACAGCGTCTGCGTCGAGGCGTAGGTGGACAGGTGCCCGCCGATGCCGTCGTGGTGCTTGTTCGCGCGCACCACCATGGCCATGGCGTTCCAGCGCAGATAGGCGTTGATCCGGCCCTCGAGCCGCTCGTCACCCGGGTACGGCGGGACCTGGTCGCCCGGGATGGTGTTGCGGTACGCCGTGCGCCCGCTCACACCGACGCCACGGGCCTGAGCGCGACCGACCACCTCGTCCAGGATGGCGCCGGCAGGCTGCACGCCACGGGCGTCGATCAACCCGTCGACGGACTCGATCCACTCGGCCTGCTCCTCCAGAGCGCCGGCCGCAGCGTCGAGATCAGTGGGACGAAAGGGAGTCGACGAGCTGTCCATGGACCCAGTGTCATCCCATGTCTGCCGTTTACACAAGTATCGTCGTGTAAACCCGCGCCCGGGAGCGTCCAGGCACGACGCGCCTCCGGGATGCCTCAGGACGTGAAGGAGCACTCGCACAGCACGTTGAACTCCACCACCTGCTCGCCCTCCTCGGGCCGAGCCCATGCCTCCGCCTCCGCGAGCGAGGCGAACCGTCGGCCGACCAGCCGACCGTCCGGTTTCAGGACACCGACCTCGATCAGCTCACGCGGGTCCTCGATCACCGGGCCCACGGAAGCGACCTGTGTACCCATCGCAGCCCCTTCCGTCACCGTCTCCTCGACTCCACGGTGCGTCGACCCTGCCCGGGAGTCAATCGTCGCGACGGGCGGACGCGCCTTCGGACCTACGCTCGGGGCGTGGCCGACATGTGCGTCTCCAGAGTCCCGGTCTTTGCCGCCCTGGCGCCGGACGACCAGGTCAAGGTGGCCGGACTCGCCCGGCCCGTGCAACTGGCGGCAGGAGCCGTCGCCTACTCCCCGGCGGACGCCGAACCCCAGCTCGTGGTGGTCCACACCGGGCACCTGCGCGTCTCGCGACTCTCGGCCGACGGTACCGAGCACCTCACGCGGATCCTGTCGCCGGGCGACTTCACCGGAGAGGCCGCCGTGTTCAGCGCCGGCCCGCCCATCGACACGGGCAGAGCCATGGACGACTGCCGGCTCTGCGCCTTCGACCACGACGACCTTGCGTCCTTCGTCGGCGATCACCCCGATCTTGCGCTGCGGATGCTGGCAGCGGTCACCACGCGGCTCGCCGAGACCGAGGACCGCCTGCACGCGCTCGCGTCGCACGGCGTGGAGGCACGCCTTGCCCACTACCTGCTGGGCCTGCCCGGTCACTGGCGCGGCGCCCTCGTCAGCGTGTCCCTCCCCCTGCCCAAGAGGGACGTGGCCGCGGTGCTCGACACGACTCCCGAGAGCCTCAGCCGTGCCCTCCGAGAGCTGTCCGCGGCGGGCGCCCTCACCGTGGGGCACGGACGATCGGTCACGATCGAGCGGCCCGACCTGCTGCAGCAGATCGCCGACGGCCCGTGAGCCTGCGCCGGTGCAGCGCGGGCAGCCGTCCGAGGACGACGGCATCGACGGCGTCCGTCGACACGAACGGATCGTCCCACGTGCGGGAGTCGTCGGAGGCCGCCGCGTTGTCACCGGCCACGAAGAACCGACCCGCGGGGACGTTCCAGACCCAGGTGCCCGCGCCCGGGACCCGAGCACGCCCGTCGACCCCGACACCGTTGACGAACAGGCGCCCGGCCTCCATCTCGACCCGGTCGCCGGCAAGCCCCACGACGCGCTTGACCACACGCATCGTGCCCCGTCGAATCACCGCGACGTCACCCCGCGAGGGACCGGCACGACCTACCGGCCGCAGGACGAGCACGTCCTGCGGCCGGTAGGTGGGCAGCATCGAGGCGCCCGTCACTCGCGCGAGGTGCCGCACGAGGCCTCCTCGCGCTCGTGCCCGCAGTGCGAGCCCCCCGGGCCGTCGCTGTGCTCGTGGTCCCCTCCCTCGGCGTACTTGACGAACGTGACGTAGGCGTCGAGATACCGCCGTCCCGCCTCGATATCGTCGACGTCGAAATCGGCCAGAGCCCGCGCCGCGAGGAAACGGCGGTCGAGCTCTGCCCGGCGCTCGTCAGGAACCAGCGCCAGCAGGTCGGCGTCCGTGCCGCTGGCCAGTGCGGCGTCGGCGGCTCGCACCACCGCCGGGACCTCCGACCCCCTCGGCTTGATCCCGGTGAACGCCGCCCCTTCGGCCACGCGGTGGACCCGGGTGAGCGTCTCGAGGAACAACCTGTCGGCGAGCGCTGCTGCGTCCCCTCCCATGGCCCGGACCCGCTGGGCTCTGTCGAAGACCTCACGCAGCTCTGCCTCGCCGTGGACCGGGATCCACTTCAGAGCGTGGTTGGGGTTCCCCGTCTCCAGGGCCCGGTTCCCGTCCTTGACGAGCGGGCCGTCGGCAGTGTCGCAGTGAGCGCGCACACTCACCGGCGTCAGCGCCGCGATCAGTGCGCGGATCAGGTTCGTGGCCATCGCAGTCCTCCATTCGTCGTCGTTGCGGTGAACGTAGGCCGACCCAGGCATCGGCTCCTTGACGCACGTCAACTCCGGCATACGGCGGCCGCTCAGGCCCCGCCATCGGGCCCCGGCGCACCCCGCCCGGATTGCTACCATGAATCTTGTTTCAATCCTGTCGACCGCCCCGGTCGCGCGCGGCGACACCGCTGCCCGCCGACGGGGCCAGCGGGGAGAATCCGTGAAGCCGTCGCCCAGAGCCCGCCGTGAGCTCGTCCTCGAGCACCTGCGCCAGTCGCCGGACGGGCTCGGCACCTCAGATGTCGCAGCCCTGACAGGGCTGCACCCCAACACGGCTCGGTTCCACCTCGACGCGTTGACCCACGACGGGCTCGCGAGCCGCACGGTGGAGCGGCGCACCTCCCCCGGCCGGCCCCGGGTGCTGTACACGGCATGCGCCGGACCGGACGACGACCGCAACTACCGACTCCTCGCGGACGTGCTCGCGGGCTACGTGGCGGCCTCGGCCGGCCCACAGGTCGGGGCGCTCGCGGCAGGCCGCGGGTGGGGGCAGGCGGTCGCGAAGCAGGTCACGGACGACCGGTCGTCGGAGGTAGGCCCGGCGGATCGGGCGATCGCGACACTGCGCCGAGCGCTGGTGGAGGCCGGTTTCCGGCCGGACGTCTCGGCGCGCGAGGGGGGCTTCTCGATCGCACTACGGCACTGCCCCTTCCGAGAGGTCGCACTCGCTCACCCCGACGTGGTCTGCGGAGTACACCTCGGCCTCATGCAGGGCGTGCTCGCGGAGTCGGGGGCGCCGTTGGAGGCGTCGCTCGAGCCGTTCGCCGGGCCACGACTGTGCCTCGCGCACATCGGGACGATGACGACGTGACAGCGCCTCAGCATGGGGGCGCAGTGGCCGGTGGTGATCTCACCCGGTCCCGATCACCCGCAGTCGCGCCGTCCGTGGTGATCGGAACGCTGTACATCGTCGCCGGCGGAATGGTTGCCGCGGTGACGGCGCCGGTCGCGAGCGAGGAGTCGTCGTGGGCCGCCGCCTACCTCGTCCTCGTCGGCGGCGTGGCCCAGGTCGCACTCGGTCTCGGATCGGCCGCCCTGGCGCCCCGCACGTTCTCGGGCCACACGAGGCTTGCCGCCGTCGTCCTCTGGAATCTTGGGAACGCCGCCGTCCTCGCGGGCGTGCTGGTCGGTCGGACTGCCATGGTGGATGCGGGAGGGGCGAGCCTGGTCGTCGCCCTGGCCTTGATCACGCGCTCGGTGCGCCATTCGACCGGCCCGCTCTTGCTCAAGATCAGCTACTGGACGCTTCTGGTCCTTCTCGCAGTCAGCATCCCTGCCGGACTCGTCCTGACGCGCATCCGCGGAGGCTGACACGGCCGGTTCACACCCGACGCATCGCGCGCACCGCCTGGTGTCGGCCGTCACGCTCCGGCATCCCAGCGACAGCCGAGGCAGTCCCGGGATGCCGGAGCGTGACGGGTGGCCAGCGGCTCGTCGCAGCGGCGCCCGTCGGGCGCCGCGGGTCAGCGTTCCCGCCGAGCCTGGCAGGAGACGCAGTAGCGAGCCTCGGGCCGCGCCTCCAGCCGTTCGACCGGGATCGGCGTGTGGCACGCCTCGCAGATTCCGTAACGGCCCTGCGCAACGTCGCGTAGCGCAGCCGCGATGGTCGCGAGCGCCTGCCTTGAGGTTGCCGCGAGCGAGTCGCGCGTGAACGCCTCCTCCGGGTCGGACACGGGAACGCCGACCATCTCGGTCAGCCGTCGCGTGTGGAGCTCGTAGTCGGCTTCGAGGCGCGCGAGGAGCTGCGCGTGCCGAAGGCCCTGGGTCGGGGTTGTCGTGTTCGTGGTCGTCATGGTGGTCACTCCGGTCATGGGGCCCGCGCGGCCGGTGGCTCGCAAGCGGGCTGAGGATGCAAAAAGGGGCGAGACGCGTGGGCGCCTCGCCTGGCCGGGTCGAACCCGGGTGCTTCCGAGGTCAGCTTCTAGCCGACCCGAACAGACCAGGAGGGAGGCGCCCGCGTGCCGTGCTGCTTCGAGCCGACACGAGGGCGAAGCGGTCGCGGCCCACTCGCCGCCAGGAGTCCGCCGACCAGCGCGGCCAGCGCCACGGACCCGCCGACCCACGCGCCAAGGTCCGCGCTCATCGGCACGGCGACCCGAGCCGCCGCGCTCCCCAGCCGAGGAAGGGCATCGAGCTGTCGCGCCGTGAGGTCGGCGACCCGGACGCGCGCCACCTCATCTGAGGGCACGGTCGTCCACGCCGAGCCGGCCGTGGTCCCACCGGCGCTCGACCACGGCGCCACGAAGACGGCGGCCAGCAGCAGACCCAGGCAGCCGAGCGCTGCCATGAGCGGTCGCCGCCGCGTCGATGCCGTCATGACCTCACCATACGTGAGGCAGGGTCCCGCCAGGCGGGCGCGGGATCAGTCCAGGATCCGGAGCCCGACGACGCAACCGACGATGCCTGCGACGAGCAGGAGCCTGACGACGGAGAACGGCTCCTCGCCCGTCATCATCGCGTACCCCACGGTCAGGGCCGCCCCGATGCCGACCCACACGGCGTATGCGGTGCCGGTCGGCAACGAGCGCATCGCGTACGCGAGACCCACCATGCTCAGGATCAGTGCGGCGGCGAACACCACGGTCGGCACAGGTCGGGTCAGACCGTGGGACCGGCCCAAGGCGGTCGCCCAGACCGCCTCGAGGCCACCGGATACGACAACGATCAGCCAGGCCACGGCCCACTCCTCCTGGCCGTCTTGTCGCTGTCCGGGTACGGCTCCCTCGTCCGGCGCGGGTGGTCCCCGACGACGCGATGGTCTCACGCCGACCGACACCGTCCGCGATCACGCGTTCGACAGATGAGCCTCGAGGTCACCCCAGGGTCGCGGTCACCGACCTGGTCCTAACCCCGCTCGAGCCTGGCCACGCAGCGCGATGGACCGACCCACGGATGAAGCGACGTGGCGCGCCAGGTGGACCTGAGCTGGTCGAGCGCACCGTCGATCAGGCCATGGTGCAGCTCGCACACGACGTCCGGGTGGCGGACGGCGACCTCCCGGAAGGGGCACTGCCTGAGCGCCACGGTGAGTGCGTCGCCGTCCTGGTCGACCTTCGGCGCGAAGCCGATCTCGGCGAGCATGCGCGTCAACCGGCCGACGGCTTCGTCGTCGGAGAGCCGCTGGTAGGGAGCCGGGCGCTCGACCAGGTGGCCACCCCATTCGGCCCCCGCCCGCCTGAGGCGACCGGCGTCCCCGCCGGTGCGACCGAAGTCGTCGACCACCCCCGAGAGCACCTCGGACAGCAGGCCGTAGCTCCGGACACCTCGACCCGTGACGGACGGGCCGTAAAGGACACGACGACGGCCGGGCGTCGCACGCTCTTCGACCTCTCGTGACGCCAGGTCGTCCGCGACGAGATGGTCGAGGTGGAACCTGGCCGTGCTGACGTGCAGGCCGGTCGCGGCAGCCACCTCATGGGCGCTCAGCGGGGTCTGAGCGTCGCGGAGCACCGAGAGCACTCGCGCGCGGGTCCCGCCAAGGGCGCGGGGCGCGTCGTGGTCGGTGAGGTCGGTCGCGTCAACCATGCGTCGATCCAGTTGATGAAACGAATCTGATCCGCTAAACAGGATAGCGCCACCGCCGCACCGAGGAGGTGCCATGGGAGCGATCCGGCTCTCGCGCGTGTACGACCACGACGAGCCCCTGCCGGGCCGCCGGTTCCTCGTCGAGCGACTGTGGCCCCGCGGCGTCAGGCGGGACGAGCTCCAGATCGACGGCTGGGCGAAGGAGGCAGCACCGAGCAGCGACCTGCGCACGTGGTTCGGCCACGATCCGGCGCGCTGGGCGGAGTTCCGCCGACGGTACTTCGACGAGCTCGACCACCGCCCCGACGCCGTGGCACCCCTGCTCACCGAGGACGACCTCACGTTGCTCTACAGCTCACGCGACCGCGAGCACAACAACGCCGTCGCCCTCCGGGACTACCTCCAAGCCCACCGGGAGCGCCGTGACCCCGCCCGATGACCTGACCTGGTTCCGAGCCGCCGCGCTGGACGACATCGACGACGACGGCGCGATCGCGGCCACCTGCGCCGGAGTACCCGTCTGCCTGGCGCGCAGCGCCGACCAGGTCTACGCGCTCATCGACCGATGCAGCCACGAGAACGTCCCGTTGTCGGCCGGCGAGGTCGAGGACGGCACCATCGAGTGCTACCTGCACGGGTCACGGTTCGCCCTGGCCACCGGCACCGTGCTCGGGCCGCCGGCCGTGAAGGACGTCCAGACGTTCCCGGTGCGCACCGAAGCCGGCGACGTCTACGTCGGCATCCCCCGGACGGCCACGGGCTGACCCGCGATGCGCCCCGTTTACACTAACCAGATCCTCTCAACGTTGGACCCGCTCGAGGAAGCAGGCCCGGACTCCCGGAAGGACTGTGATGACCTACGCGATCGGGGCGCCCTGCATCGACGTCAAGGACCGAGCCTGCGTCGACGAGTGCCCGGTGGACTGCATCTACGAGGGCGAGCGGTCCTTGTACATCCACCCCGACGAGTGCGTCGACTGCGGCGCGTGCGAACCGGTCTGCCCCGTCGAGGCGATCTACTACGAGGACGACCTCCCAACCGCGCTCACGCCCTACCTCGAGGACAACGCCGCCTTCTTCGCCGAACCGCTGCCGGGCATCGCCGCGCCCCTGGGATCCCCCGGCGGCGCAGCGAAGCTGGGCATCGTCCCAGCCGACACACCCCTCGTGGCAGCGCATCCGGTGATCCCGGGCCACGTCCACGCCGAGTAGGCACGGACTGACGAGGGAGGGCAGGCCGGCATGACCGCGACGAGCATGGGGGCCTCGGCCGCCCAGGTCACCGTGACGATCGACGACAAGGAGGTCGGTGTCCCCGAGGGCACCCTGGTGATCCGCGCCGCCGAGCAGGCAGGCATCCAGATCCCGCGGTTCTGCGACCACCCGCTGCTCAAGCCGGCCGGCGCGTGCCGCCAGTGCCTGGTCGAGGTCGCGATGCCGGACCGCGAGGGCAAACTGCGGCCGATGCCCAAGCCCCAGACCTCCTGTACCACGGTCGTCACGCCGGGCATGGTGGTCCGCACCCAGCACACCTCGGCCGTGGCCGACAAGGCCCAGCACGGACAGATCGAGTTCCTGCTCATCAACCACCCGCTGGACTGCCCGACCTGCGACAAGGGCGGGGAGTGCCCGCTGCAGAACCAGGCGATGAGCAACGGGCGGGGCACCAGCCGATTCGTCGACGTCAAGCGCACCTTCCCCAAGCCCCTGGCACTCACTTCTCAGATCCTGCTCGACCGGGACCGGTGCATTCTGTGCCAGCGCTGCACGCGGTTCTCCGACGAGATCGCCGGCGACCCCTTCATCGACCTCCAAGGCCGTGGTGGCGGTGAACCCGCGCGCGAGGTCGGGGTGACCCACGCACAGCAGATCGGCACGTTCGATGTCGACGTGCTGGACTTCGCCGGGAGCGACGGTCGGCTCCCGCTGTGGGTCGGGGCTCACGACGACGGTTCGCCCGTCACCCGCGCGGAAGGTGCCAGGCAAGGCGGCCGGGCTCCGGTCGGCGAGCCGGAGCTGGACACCTCGGGACGCCCGTTCGCCTCGTACTTCTCGGGCAACACCATCCAGATCTGCCCGGTCGGAGCACTGACGTCCGCCTCGTACCGGTTCCGGTCGCGACCTTTCGACCTGATCTCCACCCCGGCGATCGCCGAGCACGACGCCAACGGCTCCGCGATCCGTGTCGACCACCGCCGCGGCGTGGTGACGCGGCGACTGGCCGGGGACGATCCGGCGGTCAACGAGGAGTGGATCACCGACAAGGACCGGTTCGCCTTCACCTGGCAGAGCGCCCCTGACCGGCTCACCGAACCCCTGGTGCGCGAGACCGACACCGAGGGCAGGTCGCACCTGCGCAAGGCCGGCTGGAGCGAAGCGATGACCGTGGCAGCAGAGGGGTTGCGCGCCGCCAAGGACCGAGCCGGTGTCGGCGTGCTGCCCGGCGGCCGACTCACCCTTGAGGACGCCTACGCCTACGCGAAGCTCGCCCGCACGGCGCTGGACACCAACGACGTCGACCACCGGTCCCGGCCGCACTCGGCGGAGGAACTTGCCTTCCTCGCGCACGCCGTCGCCGGGCGGGGCATCGACGTGACGTTCGCCGACCTGGAGCGCTCGGCCGTGCTGCTGGTCGGCTACGAGCCCGAGGACGAGGGCGGCGTGGTGTTCCTGCGGCTGCGCAAGGGAGTGCTGGCCGGGAGAACCCGAGTCTTCTCCATCGCGCCCTTCGCCTCCCGCGCCCTCGGACGGCTGGAGGCCACGGTGATGACCGCAGTGCCGGGCGGCGAAGCAGAGATCCTCGATGCGCTGGGGGCGCCAACCCGTGCTGGGGGATCCCCTGACATCACCGCAGCCACCGAGGCGGTCGCGGGTGGGATCATCCTGGTCGGCGAGCGTACGGCGACCGCACCCGGTGCGCTGTCGGCCGCCCTGCGTGCCGCCGAGCGGCTCGGGGCGCGACTGGCCTGGCTGCCACGGCGCATCGGCGAACGGGCCGGCGTCGAAGCCGGCACCCTGCCGTCCCTGCTGCCCGGCGGTCGCCCAGTCGAGGACCCGGCGTCCAGGTCGGACCTCGCCACCTCGTGGGGCGTCGAGGCGCTCCCAGGAACCCCCGGGCGGGACGCCTCGCAGATCCTCGCCGCCGCCGCGACCGGCGACCTGGCCGGTCTCGTGGTCGGCGGGCTCGACCCGGGCGACCTGCCCGACCCCACCCTCGCCCGGCGGGCGCTCGAGACAGCGTTCGTCGTCAGCCTCGAGGTCCGGGCATCGACGGTGACCGAGCGCGCCGACGTCGTGCTGCCCGTCGCGCCACCGGCCGAACGGGCAGGGACGTACCTCAACTGGGAAGGGCGGCCGCGGCCGTTCGGCCAAGCACTCGCCTCGACCGCGCGTGCAGACCACCGGGTGCTCGATGCCCTCGCTGCGCGACTCGGTGTGGATCTGGGGGTCGCCACGCCGGCGCAGGTGCACGCTGAGATCGGCCGGTTGGGCACATGGCACACGAGGGTCGGCGCCCCCGACGCGCCGCCAGGGGCACCGCCCGTGCCCGGCCCGGGCCAGGCGGTGCTGGCCACCTGGCGCCTTCTTCTCGACGACGCCCGTGGGCAGGACGGCGAGGCATTCCTGGCCGCCACCGCGCACCGCCCGGCCGCCCGGGTGTCTCCTGCGCTCGCCGAGCAGCTCGGTGTGGCCGACGGCGACCCGGTGAGGGTCGCGACCTCGCACGGCGCGATCACGCTCCCGGCACTGATCACCACCATGCCGGACACCGTCGTCTGGCTACCGCTCGCCTCACCCGGCTCGGCCGTGCGGGCCACCTTGCGAGCTGACGCCGGAGACCTCGTGAGCGTCGCCGCCGGCTGAGCTACGTGTCGCGGCCGATGACGGCGAGCACGACCTCGACGAGCACGTCCTTCGCGCCCCTGTCGAGGCTCGTCTCGTCAGGATGGGCCTGACGCCAGGCGGCGACGCCCGCCGGAAGGCTCGCCACGGCACACGCCGCGCGGATGCGGTCGGCCTCCGAGAGCTCCGTCCCATCGGGGCCGAGCAGTGCACGACCGACCCGCTGGGGCAGCCCGCTGCGACCCGTCAGCGCCCGGATGTGGCTCCCGACCGCCGGGTCGGACATCATCATCACCACCTGCGGACCGACCTCGGCGATGACCTCGACCAGCGCGGTGACCAGTGCCCTGCTCCCGGTGTCACCGGCCGCGTCGTGCTCGTCGAGCACGCGGTTCACCCTGGCCATCGCAGGGCTCATGACAGCGTCCAGCAGCTCCTCCTTCGAAGGGAAGTGGTAGTAGACCGCGGCCTTGGTCATCTCCATCTGCTCGGCGATGTCCCGGATCGAGGTCCCCGCATACCCCTGGCGGCTGAACAGCTCGAGGGCGACCTCGAGGATCCGTCGGCGGGTCGCCCCAGCCTCCTGCGAGCGCACCGCGGCCTCCTGGAACTTGACGATCGGTCAGGACGGGCCCATGCTAGCCGTCTCGCACTTACCGGTCGTCAAGTCAGGAGATGTACATGCGGTCGTTGGCGCGGTGGAGCTCGGCTCATCCCGTCGTGGTCGGCGTGCTCTGGCTCGTGGTCATCGTCGGGGTGCAGCTGGCCGCCCAGGGGGCGGGCACGGACTTCCGGAACAGCTTCGCGTTGCCGGGCACCGGCAGCCAGGCTGCGGTCGACCTCCTGCACTCGCGGTTCCCCGAGGCGTCGGGCGATGCCGACACGATCGTGCTGAGCACCGACGGCGTGCCGGCGACGGACGCGGCAGTCGAGCAGCGAGCCCAGAAGCTGTTCGACGAGGTCGCAGCCCTGGGCTCGGTGGCGGCCGTCCGCAGCCCGTACGGGCCCGGTGGCGGGGTGCAGATCAGCGCCGACGGCACGGTCGCGTATGCGACGGTGCAGTACCGGACGGCGGGGATCGCGGTGCCCCGAGCAGACCTCGAGTCGCTCGTCGCCCTGGTCGACGACGCGACGGGCGACGGCGTCTCGTTCGCCGTCGGGGGCCAGGGCGTCGCCGGGCTCTCCCACCCGACGATCGGGCCGGCCGAGCTGCTCGGGGTCGCCTTCGCAGCGCTGGTGCTGCTTCTCTTCTTCCGGTCTGCGCCTGCGATGGCCCTACCGATCGTCTCCGCGGCGGCGGGCCTCGGGGTCGCCACCGGCCTGGTCAGGCTGGCCTCGAACGTGATGACCATCTCGGACGTGGCACCGACCCTCGGCATTCTGCTGGGCCTCGGCGTGGGCATCGACTACGCGTTGTTCATCGTCAACCGGCACCGCAGCGGTCTGCGCTCGGGCATGTCGGTGCGTGACTCGATCGCGACGGCGCTGGACACCTCCGGCCGTGCCGTGGTCTTCGCCGGCATCACTGTGGTGATCGCCCTGCTCGGTCTGTTCCTGACCGGAGTGGAGTTCCTCTACGGCCTGGCGATCGCCGCGTCGGTGTCCGTCGTGCTCACCGTTCTGGCTGCCACCACCCTGATCCCAGCGCTCCTCGGTGCTCTCGGGTTGCGCGTCCTGGGCCGTCGCGACCGACGGGACCTGACAGCAGGACACACCTCGCCCAGGCACACGACCGGCGGGTTCCGCCAGTGGGCCAGCCTGGTCCAGAAGCGTCCGATCGCCCTGGCGACCGTCGGGCTCGTCGTCCTGCTGACGATCGCCCTCCCCGCCGGCAGCCTTCGACTCGGCACCGCCGATCAGGGCAACGACCCGGCCGGCACGACGACCCGGGCCGCCTACGACGCCCTCGCGAAGGGATTCGGCCCTGGGGTCAACGGGCCCCTGGTGGTTGCCATCGACCTCACGGCCACGCCACTCATCGGGGGTGACCCGACCCCGCTGAGGCCCCTCGCCGCCGAGATCGCGTCGGATCCAGGGGTGGCCTCGGTCGTCGGCCCGATGCCGAACGCCGACGGCACCGCCGCGGTGCTGCGCGTGGTGCCGACCACGAGCCCGCAGGACCAGGCCACGAGCGACCTGATCGACCGGGTCCGCAACGACATCGCACCCCGGTACCAGGCCGAGACCGGCAACCAGCTCTGGGTCGGCGGTCCGACGGCGACCTTCGACGACTTCGCGACCACGATCCAGTCCACGTTCCCGCTCTTCGTCTCGGTCGTCATCGGGCTGTCGATGCTCCTGCTGATCCTCGCCTTCCGCAGCCTCCTGGTGCCCCTGGTCGGCGCCATCATGAACCTCGTCTCGGTGGCAGCGGCGTTCGGCGTCGTCGTCGCCGTCTTCCAGTGGGGATGGGCCGCTGAGCTGATCGGCCTGGGCAAGGCCGGCCCGATCGAGCCGTTCCTGCCGGTGATCCTGTTCGCCATGCTCTTCGGCCTGTCGATGGACTACCAGGTCTTCCTGGTCAGCCGGATGCACGAGGAGTGGCGCCGGCACGGTCGGAACGACGAGGCGGTGCGCGTCGGGCACGCCGACACCGGCAGGGTGATCGTCGCCGCCGCATCGATCATGGTCTTCGTCTTCGGCGCCTTCGTCTTCGGCGACTCGCGGACCATCAAGCTCCTCGGCCTGGGCATGGCAGCCGCTGTGCTGCTCGACGCCTTCGTGATCCGGATGCTCATCGTGCCAGCGGTCATGCACCGGATCGGCCGGGCCAACTGGTGGCTGCCCGGCTGGCTCGACCGGATCCTGCCTCACCTGACCATCGAGGGTGACCAGACCGTCGGCCCCGAGCCCGACGCCATGGGCGAGGCCGGCGACGATCCCGACCTCCAGACGCAGATGCTCGCGGCCGGTGAGCCCCGTGCCTGACCCGATCGGTCGCTACCTCCAGACCCCCAGCCCCCGTCCCGCGCCGATCGACCAGGAGCCGGGCGCGCGACTCGGGAAGGCCTTGAGCCTCCTCGAAGACGTCGACCGCGCGGCCCGGCGCTTGCAGCCACTGCTGCGCACCGTCGAACGGATGACCGGGCTCCCACCAGCTCAGGTCAGCGCCCTGCTGGCGTTCGCCGAGGGCGGTCACATGCCCGAGGGCGCGACGCCGGACGAGACAACGCTCGCCGCACTTGCGCACAAGGGCCTCGTCACCCCAGACCGGACCCCGCCTGGCGTAGGCCCGGAGGGGACGAGCTGGCGCCTCACGGACGCCGGGGGCGTCACCCTCGAGCAGGTCCAGGGCCTGAGGATCCGGGCTCTCGACACCCTCGCGAGCACCCTCAACGAGCGCCAGATGGAGGAGATCCACGGCGCCCTACGGGGCATAGGCGACGCCCTGGCGAGTCTTCAACCCGCCGAGGGCGCCGGCGAGCCGCGCTCGACCTGACTCACGCCCCGTCGTGGGTGCGTCGGGTGACCCGCACGTGCCACTCGGTGGGGCCGTCGACCACGGTCTCGACGTCGATCGGTGCCCGCTCGGCGAGCTGGGCGAGCAACGGCAGCGGGGCGTGGGGTGCCACCAGGACGAGCGAGCCCCCGGGTGCGACGGCGTCGAACGCTCCGAACACGGCGCCGTGACGCACCGCGTGCGGGATCACCCGGACGTCCAGGACGGGGTCTGGCGCGTCGTGTCCCCCACAGCCGCAGCCGGTCTCGGGTGCGGTGGGCAGGATCTCCACGGGCTGGCTCATCGAAGGCTCCTCGTCATTGGTGCGTTGGGTGTTGCGGTCAAGGTGAGGTGGCAGGTCTGCGGCTCGGCGAACGGCACGAGGCCGACGCCGACCTGGTCACCATCGTGCGCACGGGCGGCTATCCCCTGGAGCAGGCCGAGGTGGACCTGGCAGACGACCTGGGGGTTGCGTCGGGCAGCCGAGCGGAACGGGCAGGCCACCAGGCGGATCCCGCCGTCGGCCGGCTCCGGGTTGAAGCCGAGCCGCTCGGCCACGTCGGTCAGCAGGGTTCGGGCGTCGCCATGCGGCACGGGCAGATCTGCGGCCCACCGAAGGCCCGCATCGCGTGCGTCGACCTCCGGCGAGGTGCCGCCACGCGCCGCGGCCGTCGCGAGGGCGTCGATCATCTGGTCGCGCGCCGCGGTCAGCTCGACGTTCACGGCTCGATAGGCCGCGGCGGGTCGTCCGCGCCGCCCGGAATGGGCGCTCTCACGAGCCACCAGCCCGACTCGTTCGAGCCGGTCGAGATGGAAACGCACGGTCGTCACGTGCAGACCGAGGCGGTCGGCGAGGGCGGTCACGGGCAGCGGTCCCGGTGCGGCCCGAAGGATCGACAGGGCATCACGTCTCACAGGCGAGGCGAGCACCGCGTGGCGTTCGGCGGCGGGGTCCCCCACTCCGCCTTCGTCTCCGGGCAGCGCCGAGGCCATGGTCGCGCCCTCGTCCTGCAGGTCCACGCTTTTAGCGTATCAGGGTCCTCTATATTGGCCCGGTGATGACGGGGCGGAACCTCCCGATGCGCGCGTGGCACGCGTGTCGACCGGGCGCCTCGTGCTGCTCGCGAGGGCCGGGCTGACCTCGCACGCGGGGCTTGGCGCGACCCTGCTGCGAGGGCACCTTCACAAGTAGCCAAGGCAGGATTTGAACCTGCGACCTCTGGGTTAACGTGACCGTTGCCGGATCGCAGCCCGCTGACCAGCGTCGATGCCAGCATTCGTGCAGGTCAGCGGCTTGTCAGATCCCATGCTGATCTGCTGCGGTCCACCCGGGTCCACCTGTCTCTGCATACCAACCGCATACCGACGGCGAGGGGGTGTCGTGCATGGGCTGGGCGCCCACCCGGATGCGGCAACGGCAGGGAACGGCACACCGCCTCCGACCGCGACGCCACCGGTCGCGTGCGCTGCGCCGGCACGTTCGACACCAAGGAGCAGGCGCTGGCGGCGATCCGCCGCCAGGAGGTCGACCCGGTGACGGGGTACCCGATCAGGGTGACACGTCAGGGTTTCCTTACACGCCGAATCATGCGGTGATATTCTGGCACGCGACGGTGCGTCGGGAAAACGTGACATGGGGGTGGGTGTGGCCGAGAACCGGACCTTCGGGTACGCCGCCAACCCCGCCGACCTCGGGGCGTTCCTGCGCGCCATCCGTGAAGAGCGCGAGCTCACCCAAGAGGACCTCGCCGCCGACCTTGGCATCACCCGCCAGTACCTCGCCGAGCTCGAGGCCGGCAAGCCCACCTTGTACGCCACCCGGCTGTTCGGTGTCCTGCGGCTGCTCGGCATCCGCCTCAAGCTCGAGGCCACCTTGTGAGCGCGGACCTGGACGCCTGGCTGTACGGCACGAGGATCGCCACCTTCAGCCCCGGCACCCGTGACGGCGCGATCCACCTCACCTGGACCGACGCCGCCCGCGACCGGTGGGGCATCGGGTCCCGGGTCCTGTCCCACCTGCTGCCCGTCCCCGGCCGCACCTCCACCACCCCGCCGGCCCGGGCCAGGGTCTGGCTCGAAGGCCTGCTGCCCGAAGGGGACATGCTCACCCACCTGGCCGTGGACGCCGGGGTCGACCCCGACGACACCCTGGGGTTCCTCGCCCACTACGGCCGTGACACCGCCGGCGCCCTGGTCCTGGTGCCCGCCGGCTCCCCCGACCCGGCCCGCGATGGCACCACCGCACCGGTCAGCGACGTCGAGATCGGCGACATGCTCCGCAAGGCCGGGGCCCGTGTCGGGCACGGCTCGGACCGCCACGACTCGTTGACGTCCCTGGCGGGCCTGGAACCCAAGATCGCCCTGGCCCGCGCCGAGGACGGCACCTGGCTCAAATGCCTGCGCGGCGCCCCGTCGACCTACATCCTCAAGGTCGCCCGCCCCCAGGACTCGGCCACCCGCGACACGGTCGACACCGAGGCGGCCGCCCTGGACCTGGCCCGGCGTCTGGGCCTGACCACGATCGACGCGTACGTCACCGAGTTCGACCGGGTGCGGTGCATCGTGGTGTCCCGCTACGACCGGGTCCGCCGCTCGCCCGGCACGATCGACCGGATCCACCAGGAGGACGCCGCCCAAGGGCTCGGGCTCAACACCCGCGACCCAGCCCGCAAGGCCCAGCACGGCAAGGCCCTGCCCTCACTGGCCGCCACCGCCCAGATCCTGACCGACGGCGGCACCGACCCCGCCGAGCTGCTGCGCCTGACCACGTTCAACCTGGCGATCGGCAACACCGACGCCCACGCCAAGAACATCTCCTTCCTGCGGTTCGACGACGGCACCGTGCGCCTGGCGCCCGCCTACGACGTCGCGATGCACATGCACTCCCCCGCTGCATCCGGCCTGTTCGCCATGGACGTCAACGGCAAGGACCAGATCACCGAGATCACCGCCACCGACCTGGTCGACGAAGCCGCCAGCTGGGGCATGCCCCGCCGCCGCGCGATCCAGGCCGTCCACTCCACCCTCGACGCCCTCGACGACGCCCTGGACCAGATCGACCGGTCCGCCCACCCCGGGGTCACCACCGCCGCGTGGAAGACCGTCACCACGCGCACCCGCGAACTCGTAGTGCAGTCCGCCGCGATCGAGGTTCCGCCCCGCCGCAGAGGCGGCAGCGGCCGCAAACGCACGACCGCCCAGGGGCGGATGCCCAAGGGCACCCCCGCCGGCGGGCAGTTCACCACCACCGAACAACCCGAACCCGACACCACGCCCTGACCGGAACTGACTGGCCGCGCTACCGCTGCGCGCGCCTAGCGGCCAACCCGATGCGCCGCGCGGCTGGCCCGGTTCCGTCGGCGGACGCCCGGGCGGTGTGACGGCGTCCGAAGGGCGGCCCTGGGGGGACGGGGCGTGGCGCGCAGATCGGTGTGAGCTCAGCTGCCCAGGAGCTCGAGGTAGTGGCGGACGTGGGCGAGCTGGCGTCCGAGGGCGGCCGGTGTGTCCAGCGCGCGGGCGAGCAGGAACCCGCCTTCGAACACGGTGAAGACCTGGTCGGCGAGCGACTCGAGGTCGACCTCTGCCAGGCGTGGCCGGGTCGCGGCGGCCAGCTTGAGCTTGTCGAGGATCCGCGACCGCCAGTGCAGGATCGAGTCCAGGATGAGCGCGTCGGTCCCGGGCGTGGACAGCTCGGACTCGTAGATGAACGACACGAACAGGCAGCTCGGCTGGATCTCCAGGAGGGAGGCTGCGCCGTCCTCGAACCCGCGCAGCAGGGCGATGAGCTGGTCGAGCGGGTCGTCGGTGATCGCCTCGGCCCGGACGAAGGCCTCTTCCAGCGCGCGTCCGTCCTCGGAGGCGTACCGCTCGACGAGAGCCACGCCGAGGGCGCCCTTGGTGGGGAAGTGGTGGAAGAACGCGCCCTTCGAGGCAGACGCGCGGGCCAGCACGGCGTCGACGGTCGTGGCCGAGAAGCCGTGGGACATCACCAGGTCCTGGGCGGCATCGAGGATGCGTGCTCGTGCGTCGGTGGGCATGGGGCGCAGGCTACCACTGGACAGACCGACTGGTCGGTTCTATCGTCTTCCGAACGAACTAGTCGGTCTGCAGAGGGGAATCGCATGACTGCCACGAGCCGAAGGACCCACCGGAACCAGGAGCGACGCGCCCGCCGCTTCGCCCGCTTGTGGACACTGATGGAGGCCGCCGTCGACGAGCAGGTCCGCCCTGCCAAGGCCACGCTGTTCGCGGCCCTGGGGGACGGGCAGACCATCGTCGAGATCGGGCCGGGCCTCGGGGTGAACTTCGGGTACTACCCACCGGGCAGCAGGGTCATCGCCTATGAGCCAAACCCGCACTTCGCCGACCGTTTGAAGGCAGCCGCCGACGAGCACGGCATCGACGTGGACCTGCGGACGAACGACCTGCACGGCGAGCCGTTGCCCGCCGAGTCCGTCGACACCGTTGTCTCCACGCTGGTGCTCTGCTCGGTCGCCGACCCGCGCACCACCCTGGCCGAGATCCACCGGATCCTGCGCCCGGGCGGCCGGCTCCTGTTCGTCGAGCACGTCGCCGAACCGAGCGGCACCCCGCGCCGCGCCTTCCAGCGACTGGCCCGCCGGCCGTTCCTGGCGCTCGCCGATGGCTGCGACCCCTGCAACTCCACGCAGGCCGCGCTCGACGCGAGCCCGTTCACCCTGGTCGGCCAGCGGCTCGAGCACATGGGGACGAACCTGGACCCGACGAACCTCATCCAGTGGGGCGCGGCCCTCAAGGCCGCGTAGTCGCGAGCGTCCACCGCGGACATGGCGCAGGTGCAGGACCAACATCATCAGCGTGGCGAGCAAGTAGAACGTGTGCAGGCCCCAGATCGGTCCGAGTGGGAGCGCGACGACGTATGCCGTTTGCACGAGGTTCCCGATGTTGGCCAGAACCAGGCTGGACCGGCTGTAGGAGGACAGATCGCGGGTGCGCACGGCGCGGACGAGCATCGGCAGGTAGCTGCCGATGAAGATCGTCGTGGCGACCGCGCCGGCGACGACCGGGAGCGAACGTAGGTCCATCGCTCCAGTGGGCCTCGACCCCCGCACCGCCCGCATCGGGCTCCCTGCCCATCTCGGGAGGGGTCGGTATGGGCAGTTCGGTGCATCGCGGGTCGGACGCCCGCAGGCAGTGCAGCGTGGTCACGTCAGGTCGTGCCGGTAGGCGAATGCCGCCGCGGCCGTGCGCGAGGTGACGTCGAGCTTGGTGAAGATGTTCGACAGGTGTCGGGCCACGGTCTTCTGCGAGAGGGTCAGCGCGTCCGCGATCTCGTTGTTGCTCATCCCGGTCGCGACCAGGCGCAGCACCTCGACCTCGCGCGCCGTCAGCCGGCCGGGCTGCTCGTCCGCGGCGAGCAGAGCGGCGACGTCCTGCCGGTCCGGTCCAGCTCCCAGGGCGGTGAGCTCGGACAGCGCGGCCTCCAGCTCGCCCTGCGCCGAGTGCTCATCGCCCGCGAGGCGTAGCGCGCGGCCGAGGACCACCCTGGACCGCGCCACGTCATACGGCGCCGACAGCTGGGCCCAGAGCTCCAGCGACCGTTGGGCGGAGGCGACCGCCTCGCCCGCGTTCCCGCTCGACAGCGCGGTCAGGGCGAGGGCATGGTGCCCCGCCGCGCGCAGCGCGCTGCAGCCGAACCGGGTCGCAACATCGTGGAGCTCCTCGGCGAGCGGTGAGGCCTCGCCGACGTCGCCGGCCGCGACCAGCACCTGCACGGCCGCGGGCAGGACCTGCGCCCGCTGCACCGGTCCCGCCCGCTCGGCCAGCAGCCGGCGCACGGCCGCCGCGGCGTCATCGGCCCGGCCCTCGGCCAGCCACAGCAGCGCTCGGCCGGGCTGCCCGGGGTGTCCGTGCTCCGCGGCCGTCTCGTAGGACCGCTCGGCCGAGGCGAGGTCCCCGAGCAGCCGATGCGTCTCGCCGAGCTCGTAGTGCGCCTGCCCGAGCGCCGGGTCACCGCCGAAGGCCGCGTAACGCTCGACAGCACGCTCCAGCTCCTGGACCGCGTCGGCGAAGGCGCCGTGCAGGCGCAAGAGCTGGCCGCGGTGGGTCGCGCACTGGCCGGTATAGGCCAGCAGGCCCGGCTGGGCGTCGCACCAACGCGTGAGCGCGCGGGTCCACTGCCCGGCGCGCCCGAAGTCGGACACCTCCTGGCACGCCTCGATCGTGGAGCAGTAGACACGGCCCGCGGTCACCGGTCCCACCCCGCCGGCCATCACCCCGGCGAGCGCCTCGTCCATCCGCTCGAGGCCCTGGGCGACGTCTCCGGAGTAGAGCATCAGGCGTCCCTCGGCATGGACGCCCAGGGCCAGCAGGTCGGGGTCCCCGAAGCGTCGTCCGTACTCGGCGACCCGCGGGGCAAGGGCGAACGCCTCGGCGAAATCGCCCTTGACGACATGGCTCATCAGCTGGGCGTCGTAGACGTAGCCACGCTCTGCGACGTCGCCGTCAACCTCCTCGAGGATCCGCGCGGCGCGGGCGTACCAGCCGTTGCCGACGGCGACCTCACCCGCCTGCCAGAGGAGGATCGACAGCCAGTAGGCGGCGCGCACGGCCGCGGGTCGGTCTCTTGCCGCCAGGCTGATCTGGTGCGCCCGCTGGAGTGCCTGGACCACGTCGTTGCGGCGGCCGAGCAGGTAGGCGGTGATTGCCAGCGCCTCGAAGTCCGCCGCGTCCAGGTCCTCGTCGTCCAGGTCGCTGAGGGCGCGGTAGGCCGCAACCCACTCACGGCGCTCGTAGCAGTCGCGGGCCCGACGGAGCTCCTCGATGACACCCATCCGGCCACCTCCCCACCTCGGAGAGTCGTCGGCGGCGGACCCCCCGAGTCTAGGCAGCGACCAGCCGACGGGCGCGCTCGGCGATCCGGCGCGCGACGTAGGCCGCGTCCCGACCGACGCCCGGGAGCACCATCGAGCTGAACGCGTACTGGAAGGACAACCCGCAGAAGTACAGCCCCGGCACCCCGTCCACGACGCCGCGGTACTCCCGCGGCCAACCGTCCTCGCCGGTGATCGGCGCGTCGATCCACGAGAAGTCGGGTCGGAACCCGGTCGCCCAGATGACATTGGCGACGTCCAGGACACGCCCGTCGGCAAGCACCGGGCGACCGTCGGGCGAGGCGCCGGTTACCTTGTGCTCGACCCGTTCCACGCCGCGCTCGGCGAGGTCGCGCGCCTTGACCCGCGCGGTGGGTGCGCCGTGGTGCCGAACCGATGCCATCTCCTTGCGCCCCATCGGCGTGCGCCGGGTCAGCACGTGCCGCCACGCGAAGACGACCACCGAGATCGCCGGCTTGAAGATCGGCGACCGCCAGCTCAGCGGGATGTTGCCACGATCCGGGCCCGCCAGGACCGTCCGGCAGTGCTCGGCGAGCTCGTAGGCGATGTCACAGCCCGAGTGCGAGGCGCCGACCACGAGGGTCGCCCCTGCCTGCAGCTGCGTCGCGTTCTTGTAGGTCGTCGAGTGCAGCTGGCGGATCCGCGGGTCCAGCGACGACGCCAGCTGCGGGACGTGGGGCGTTCGACCTCCGAACGTCCCGGTCGCCACCACCACGTTGTCGCAGTCCAGCGCTCCGGTGCCAAGGTGCGCCGTGAACCCACCCCCGTCGAGGGGCTCAACCCTCTCGATCCGGGTCTGCAGGCGCACCGGCAGGGCCAGGTCGACGGCGTACCGCTCGAGGTAGTCCGCGACCTCGTCCTTACCCGGGAAGTGCCACGGGTCACCTGGGAAGGCCATCCCCGGAAGGCCGTCGAACCGAGCCGGCGAGTAGAGCCTGAGCGAGTCGTAGTGGCAACGCCAGTTGTCCCCCACGCGGGCGTTGGCGTCCACGACCAAGCACCCGCGGCCCAGCCGGCCCAGCTCGTGGGCCGTGGCCAGACCCGCCTGACCGGCGCCGATGATCAGCGTCTCGATGTGCTGGTGGGACATGTGCACTCTCCCCTCCTCGAGGCTTGCCGGCCTGAGTCCGCGCGCCCTCCCCCGAAGGACGACCCGCGCGATGGCCGTGACCAAGCTCTAGACCGAACCGCCGGCCTGCGGGTCAGAGGCGGAGCCTGCCGGGCTGGGTCGCCATGCTGTCGACGCTAGGGGGTCGATCACTCAGCGGCTTCGGGCGGTCTTCCCATCTCAGATCCGCCACCCGTGGGTGAAATCGCCCACGGCACCCAACCCGAGGCCGCGATCGCCTCGGCACCGCGCGACAGCCGGGACCGAGACCCATGTAGCGGCCGGTGACCCGAGCCGGAGCGCGACACACCGGCCGCGACATGGGCAGTCGCGATCGCGGTAGACCGCCACGGCCGGGACAGCGGTGTCGCTCCTCGGACCCGGACTCGCGTTCGGGCCACGAACGTGTGACGGTGGCCGCAACCGTCGAAGGAGATGGCCATGGGCGACGCGCCGCAGTCCGCTCCGCGCTACGTGGACTCACCCGACGGGACTCGCCTCGCCTTCTGGAGCAGCGGCGCAGGGCCGCCGCTGCTGCTGGTCCACGGGTCGATGTCCGACCACCGGCGATGGCGGATCACCGAGATCCTCGGCAACCACCGGACGGTGCATGCGATGGACCGGCGCGGGCGCGGGGCCAGCACCGACGGGCCGCAGTGGTCGCCCGACCGTGAGGTCGAGGACGTCGTCGCGGTGGTCGAGGCGCTGGCCGAGGAGGCCGGCCGGCCCGTCGACGTGCTCGGCCACTCGCTGGGCGGCTACCTCTCGCTGCGCGCGGCGTCCCGCACCCGGAACGTGCGCCGACTGGTGCTGTACGAGCCCGCGGTCGTCGACCACGCCCAGCCCGCCGAGCTTCTCGACCGGATGCACGAGGCGCTGGGGGCAGGGCGCTACGAGGAGGTGGTCGAGCTCATGATGCGCGAGGTGGTGCGGATGCCGGACGAGGAGATCGCCCACCTGCGCGGGCTGCCCAGCTGGCCTGCTCGGGTCGCCACGGCCCCGACGCTGCCACGCGAGGAGAGCGTCGCTCTGACGGTGGCCCCGGAGGAGGCGGCGGGTGTCGCCGCCCCCACGCTGCTCCTCCTGGGAGGTGACAGCCCGGACTTCCTGCGCGACGCCGTCCGGTGGCTCGCCGACGCCGTCCCGGACACCACTGTGGTGGCCCTCGAGGGTCAGCAGCACGTCGCCGACCAGACCGACCCCGAGGGCTTCGCCAAGATCGTCCTGAGATACCTGCTGGCGTAGCCGGTCGACTCGCCGAGGTTCGCATCCGCGGTTGGTGCTCCGTCGAGGTCGATCGCCTCGTCCGCGTTGGAGATGTCGACCGACGCGTCAGCCACGCCGTAGCTCCGCCCCTCGGAGAGACGCACCTGCGGGTGGCGCAGCCGGGATGTGCGCGTCGTCACACGACGGGCGGAGCTCGGTAGCCTCATCCGCCAGCCGCGTAAGCATCGTGGGCGTACCGAGAGTGGCACCGGGCTACGTCCCGCGGCCCCGGCTGGTCGCAGTCCTGGAGGACGGTTCGCCGGTCCACGTGGTGCGCGGCGCGGACAACACTGGGAAGACCGCGGCTGCTCGCGCGGTGGGTGACGGGATCCGGTGATGGCCGGCATGCGGTCGTCTGGTTCGCGACGGATCCAGCGACCCACTCACGAGGGGGCTTCTGGGTTCGCGCGCTTACCCAGCTCCACCGCGGCGGTCCGGGCGCGATGGTTGGCACCGGTACAGCGCCGCGATCCACCGAAGCCGGGGGCTCGACGCGCATAGCGCCCGAGGCCGCTGAGCTGCACCGGCACTTGCCGCGCCCACCGCGCGCGGAGCGAGACGGCTCACCCCGCAGCTGCCTGCTCACGGGTGCGCCAACCCGGTGCGTCAACCGGGCGTCGGCCCTCGGCCGCCGTCGAACAACGGTGGGCGGATGGCATCGAAGTGGATGACGGCTCCGAGCATCGCGGCCTCTTCCGCGAGGCACGCGTGTCCGGGCCGTCGCGCCTGGTGTGGCCGGGCGCGCGCGGGTGATGTCAGTGGCCGATGGCCGTGCGGACGAGTGCCGCGATGGCTTCCTCGTCGGCCGATGAGAGCTCGGTGATGGCCCAGGACGTGGGCCACATCGTGCCGTCGTCGAGCTGTGCTGCCCCGAAGAACGTGAGGCTGCCGTACCGGGCCTTGAACCTCGCGCGCTCCTGGTAGAAGAGCACGGGCTTGCCGTCGGCGTTCGCGTAGGCGGGGCTGCCGTACAGCAGCTTCGGCGCCAACGACGGCGCGACCCGCGTGACGATCGCGTGGATGCGCTCGGCGTTCGTCTTGTCCGGCTCATCCAACGAGGCGATCTTGTCGAGCACGGACTGCAGTGCCGCAGCGGCGGCCTCCCTGGCCTTGAGCTCCTTGGCCCGTTGACGCGCGGCCGCGCGCTCTTCGGCCGTTGGTCTGGGGCTGGGCTTCTCGGTGCGCGCCATCTTCTCAGTGTCGCGCGGCACGCCTGTGGCGCACGCCCACGACCCCGCCTGAGCGGACGGCACGCACGGCCCGGCCCCGGGGCGCGGCGGCCCCAGACGACGGCCGAAGGCACCGCGTGCGCTGCCGTGTGTACCGTCACGTGCTGGGCGCGTGTCCCGCGAGCTGTCAAGCGCGCACCGATTGCCGGTGGTCCTCGAGGAACCTACCGTCGAGGGATGAGGGCCGTCGTCGTCGCCCTGCTGGCCATGGTCGCCCTGGCCGGGTGCACCCCGCGGCCGCCAGCGCCACGACCCCCGGTGATCACGCGAGTCGGCTCGGCGAGTGCACCGGCGCCCACGGGATCCTCGACCACCGCCGCGAGCGGTGCGTGCCGGGCGGACTACACCCCCGCCACCCTGCCGACCTGGGCGCATGCCGGGTTCAACCCACCGAACCAACCCATGCCCTATGTCTTGGGTGACCGCGGTGACATCGTCGCGATCCTGTGGGCCCAGCACGACCCCTTGCAGGTCCCGCCTGCGGCGAACCGGAACAGCAAGATCCTGTGGGTCTCCCGGGTGGGCGGCGGTGACCTGACGATCCGCGCCACCCTGGAGTCCTCGGGCCAGAGCGTGACCCGCTCGGTGCCGGGCGGCCCGGGCCCCTCGATCATCGACCTGCCCGCTCCCGGCTGCTGGTCGATGGACCTGACCTGGGGCACCGCGCACGACCACCTGCAGCTGGAGTACGTCTCAGGGTGAGCACCCGGCCCGGGCCGAGGTGTTCACGGTGCCGGAGCGGGTCGTCCGCTGGCGACCAGTCCGCTCCTCATCGGCACTCGCCTCACCCGGGTACGGCCACGTAACGTCCTCGTCCGAAGTCCTGACGGCCCTCGCGCGAGCCCAGGGGGCTCATGGGGCAACAGCGACATGCCCCCGTCCGGTGGCCGGTCGGTCGTCTCCAGCCGTCCTGCCCGCTCGGTGGGCGGGTGGTTACTCCCAGGACTGGTCGAGGTGTCGTCGTAGCTCCATGGCGTCGTGCAGGACGCGACCGGCGATCAGCAGGTCGCCGTCATGTCGGCAGACCAGGAAGTGGCGGGGATGGTGGACCGTGCCGCCCGGAGTGTGTGCCCGGCTGCGTGCGAGGTGCCAGGTGAAGACCCCGTCACCGAGCTCAGGGCGAAGGGTCCGTCCTGCGTGGTCGCGTGTGGCCGCGTCCCTGATGGCGGTCGTGATCAGCGCCTCGTAGCGCTGGCGGGCCTGCTCGCCGAACTGCTCGTGGGACCAGGCGAGGATCTCGACGATGTCCGCCTGGGCGGCGTGGGTGAGGCGATACCGGGCCATCAGTCCACTTGGTGGGGGTGGGCGGCGCGGGCGCCGAGCTGGGCGATGAAGTCGCGAAGCGATGCGTCCTCGACGTCGTCGAATCGCCCGGCGGCCAGGGCCGACCAGCCTTGCTCCGCGGCCCGCCGCAGGGCGGCGATCTTGGCGGCCTCCTCGGCGTGCTCGCGCTCCAGGAGCCGAAGACCCTCGCGTAGCACCTCGCTCGCGTTCTGGTACTCACCGGACCTAACCAGCGACTCGACAAGCTCGTGCTGGTGCTGGCTCAAGACAACGTTCCTCGTCGCCACCCCGACCACCTCCATTGGCAGTATATGCCACCATCTTCGCAGTGGGCGGCAAGCCGGGAGATGCGAGACCCACGAACAACCCAGAGGTCGCAGCTAGCGGCAAGTCGGGGGGCAACCTGGGAGCCCCTGCATACCGGACGCACTCTGACACGCCAGAGGCCCTCCCGATCCGAAGATCGAAAGGGCCTCTGAACTGCACCTTCACAAGTAGCGGGGGGATGACTGGGGAACGGGTCGCGCGGTGGTCGTCGGGCGTTTCCGCAGGTCCCGAAGCTTTGCATAGGCATGTGCACACCCTTGGGTGTAGGTCGCCACGACAATCGAAGCACAGCTGCAGGACACGATCACTCCCAGCGCCCCACTCCGCAGATAGCACCGTGCCAGCCGCCGGCCGACCGATGCGGCGCCGCACGGCCACGGTGTCAAGGCGGCTGAATCCTGAGCAGGTTTCGACGGCTGAATACTGAGCACCTGTGGTCAGTTGTCGCGGTCCTTGGCCAGGAGTTCGCGGCGTGCGCGGGTGCGGTAGGACTCGCCGGCCAGGGTCAGGACTTCGGCGTGGTGGACGAGGCGGTCGATCATCGCGGCGGCGACGACTTCGTCGCCGAAGACCTCGCCCCACCTGCCGAAGGGCAGGTTGGAGGTGACCATGATCGAGCCTTGTTCGTAGCGGGAGGCCACGAGCTGGAAGAACAGGTTCGCGGCGTCGTGGTCGAAGGGGATGTAGCCGACCTCGTCGATGATGATCAGCTTGTAGCGGCGGATCTTCTTCAGCTCGGCCTCCAACGCCCCGGCGTGGTGGGCGGCGGCCAGGCGCGCGATCCAGTTGGTGGCGGTGTCGAACAGCACGGAGTAGCCGGCCTGGGCGGCCCGGATGCCCAGGCCGATCGCGATGTGGGTCTTGCCGATGCCGGGCGGTCCGAGCAGCACGACGTTCTCGGCCTTGGGCACGAACGTGACGGTGGCCAGGTGGGCGAGCAGGTCCTTGCGCAGGGAGGGCAGGTGCTCGAGGTTGAAGTCCTCCAGGGTCTTGACGTGCGGGAAGTGCGCGGTGCGGATCCGCATGGTGGCCCCGGCGGACTCGCGGTCGGCGACCTGACGTTCCAGGACCGCGGCCAGGTACTCCTCGTGGGACCAGTTCTCCGTCCGGGCGAGGTCGGCGAGCTGTTCCCAGGTCCGTCCGATCGTGGGGGTCTTCAGCACTCGGGTCAGGTAGGCGAGCTTGGAGCCCAGCTGCTCGGCGCCGGCCGGCGTGTGGTCTTCGTGGTGGTGGTCATCTACTTCCCCTCAGCGGTGGCCCGGCCCGAGGGGTCGGGGTCGAAGTCGACGCCGAACAGCGCGTCGTAGTCCGGCAGGGCGCGGATCGCGACCACGTGCCCGTCAAGGTGGGCCCGGGTGGCCTGGGTGCGGCGCTGGGCGGCGAGGTCGGCGCGCAGGAGGCGGGCGGTCTCGCTTGTGGGCCGGGTCGGTGATCGTCAGCTCCCTGCCCCATGACCGGGGGTGGTCGGCCACGACCTGCCCCGCGCAGGTGGCCACCACCCGCATCGGGGTCAGCGATCACGTCGACGAACCGCCCGATCGCGCGCGGGTCCACCGAGTAGTCGCAGGACGCGACCCGCACGTAGTAGTCCCGGCCCAGGCGGACCCGATCGCTCAGCCCGACCGCCGGGGCGACCGGTGGCAGGTCCACCATCGCGGCCCGGTCGGCGTCGAACAGGTCGACCGGTCGAGCCCGGATCACCCGCATCCGGCGCACGTTGGCCCGCGCGGTCAGCCACTGGTCGAACTGGGCGTTGAAGTCGTGCGGGGAGGTGAACGTGCGCCCGGGCAAGAACGAGGTCTCGAAGTAGCCGTTGCGCCGCTCGATCATGCCCTTGAACTCCGGGTCACGCCGCGGAGCGAGGTCGATCTTGACCCCGAGGGTCCCGGCGAACCCGGCTGCCTCGACCGTCAGCTTGCCGGTCCCGCCGATCGCCGACTCCCGGTCCCAGACCAACCTCCGCGGGACCTTGCCCCACCCGCCGATCAGCTCCCACATCCCAGCCAGCAGGTCCCCGGCCTTGCGCGAGGGGATCATCACCGCCGCAGTCATCTTCGAGAACCCCAACGTCATCGCCAGCACCGGCAACACCGCCGCCTGGCCCGCCCCGAGCGGGATCTCCACCGGTGGGAACCACAAGTCGCACTGGGCGATCTGCCCGGGTGCGTACTCGGTCCGGTCGGCCGGGTCCGGCGCCGAGGAACAACGGCCTCAACTCACGCACCCGGTCCTTCAGGACCGTCAACGACCTGTCCCACCCGATCCGTTCAGCGATCACCGTCGCCGGCATCGTGGGGAACTGCGCCAGCAACGACCGGATCGCCGGCTCGAACCCGTCCACCACCGACCCCACCGGCGCCCGCTCGTACTTCGGTGGCCGGTCCGAGGCCAACGCCTTGGCCACCGTGTTCCGCGAGATCCCCAACCGCCTGGCGATCCCCGCCTGCGAGATGCCCTCCGACCGATGCAGCCGACGAATCTCGGCCCAGTTCTCCACAGTGATCACACCCCAAGCCGTACTCGGGGTGCTCAAGATTCACCCGTCGATTACTGCCCAGTGTTCAGGCGTCGTCACTCCGCGAACGTCGCACTTCACCCTCCCGCGGGCCGCGTGGGCGCCCACACGCCTGCCTGGCGGCTGCCATGCTTGGGCAGGCGCGTCGGAGGGGCACGTGAAGGCAGACCGCGGGGGCAGGTCGAGCGATGGCTGAACGCACGATCGCCCTGAAGTACGCAGCACGGTGCCGACGATGCGGCCGGGACCTTCCGGCAGGCACGACAGCCAGGTGGAACCCGGACACGAAATGGGTCGCGTGCGCCCGTTGCCCCGCGCCTCCAAGGGCGCCCTCGGCGACGAGGGCGGGATCACCGCGCGGGGCCGCCCAGAGCCTCAGTCGGACGGCCCCGCCCGAGCCGGCTTCGCCGTGGCGCACCCTCGTCCGCTATCACCTTGCCGCGACCCGGCGAGCGGGCGTGGCCCTACCGCCGGCGGTCTCCGACCACGACCGGTGGACGCTTCTACCGCTAGAGCGTGAGGACCTCGTCACCGGCCGGGGCGACACGATCACGGTCGACCGTCGGCTCGGCAGGCTCGCGGCGTCGACCGAATCCGGCGAGGCGGTCTACTACGGCTGGCCGACAGTCGTGGCGACGGACAGCAGTGGGCGGCTTCGGGTGGCCCCGCTGCTGATGACCGAGCTCGAGCTGCCCGGAGTAGGACAGCGAACCGCTGTGCCGCGCGACGACCAGCCATACGTCAACCCCGGGCTGCTGACCGGCTCCTTCTTCCCACTCGATGCGCTCGCCATCGCTCAGCCGACGGTCGACGACGGCCTTCCGTTCGGCGACCCTGTCGCGATGCAGCGGCGCGCGGCTGCGTTCTGCGAGGCACTCGATCTGGCGGGAAGTCCCCTTGATGTAGACCAGCTCTCCCCGCGGTCCGACCTCGGCGAGGGTGTTCACAACGTCGCGATGGCCTTTCGGGGGCCGTCGAACCTCGCCACGCTCGCCCTCGTCGAGGAGCTCGCGGAGCTGGCCGACCGAGAGGACGCCGGGCAGACGGCCGCCGGTTGGCTACTGGCCTCCCCCATGGCAGGCGACGTCGTCCGGGGCGCTGCGGGTACAACGTCGCGAGCCGAGCAGATGGAAACCGTGTGGGGCCAACCCCCGGCCGCGGTCACTGGGCTTGCACTGAACGACTCGCAGGAACAGGCGCTCGCGGCTTCGGTGTCCGCTCCGCTCACCGTGGTGACGGGCCCGCCCGGGACCGGGAAGTCCCAGCTCGTTGCCGCAGTGGTCGTCAACCAGTGGCTGGCGGGTCGGTCCGTCCTGCTGGCCTCCACCAACAACGGCGCGGTCGACGTGGCGGCGCGGCGATGCGCAGCGATCGACGAGGCGCTGCTGATACGAACGGGCAACCGCGAACGCCGCGACGAGCTCCCGCAGATCCTCGAGCAGCTCGCCGCGCGCGGCGTCCAGCCGGGCCCGTCCTCCTCTGTCATCCGCCGGCAACTCGACGCGGCGGCCACGAACCGCCAGCAGGTACAGCAACGACTGGCCCAGCGGGCCGATGCCGAGACGGCGCTCGCACGCCTCGTCCTCGACGTCGAGGCCCTGCGCGCGATGCTGTGGGGCTCCACGGCGCCGTCTCCCGTCCACGACCACCGCCGCGAGATCCTCACGTTGGCGCGCAAGGCACTCGGCTCACGGTGGTGGCGCACCCGCAGAGAACGACGGCTCTTCGCCGCTGTCGGCAAAGTCGCTGCAGGCTGCTCCGTAGCCGACCTCGCCGCGTGGGCTGAAGCCGAGCACCGCCTCGAGACACTGGCGGCCGACCTCACCGCCCTCGGACCGGCGGATGCAGAGAGGGACCGGGCGGACCTGGCGGCGGCCGCCGACGCGTGGTCACGCGCGGGCACCGCCGCGCTGGCGGACACCGTTCAGCAACGGCTGCAAGGCGGGGCAGCGGCCCTCCAGCAGCTCGCGCGGATGCGCGTCGCAGCGCGCAACGCGCGGACCGCCGCCGTCGCCCGAGCCCTGCCGTACGCACCGGGATGGGCATGCACGGCTCTGTCGGCGCACCACAACTTCCCGCTGACAGGGGGGCTGTTCGACCTGCTGATCCTCGACGAGGCGAGCCAGTGCTCGGTGGCCGAGGTCCTGCCCCTCGCCTACCGGGCCAGGCGCATCCTCGTCGTCGGCGACCCCAGCCAGCTCACTCCAGTGGTGACGTTGACCAAGGGTGCGCTGGAGGACTCCGCGACCAGAGCCGGCACCAGCGAGGCCGAGATGCACGGCAAGGCAGTCTCGGCGGGCCAGGACTCGGCCTTCACGGCATTTGCCGCGCGCGTCCCCGGCGGGCCACGTCTGCTCGACGAGCACTACCGCTGCCACCCCGAGATCGCGCGGTTCTTCAACGAGCAGTTCTACGGCGGAGCGCTGCGCATCCTCACCGACGTCACCACCCAGGCCGGGGACGTTCGCGGATTCCATCTCGTCGACGTCGCCGGCGTCACCAGCCGAGGACGAACTGGCGGGGCGTACAACACCCTGGAAGCCTCCGCTGTCGTGGAGTGGGTGCTGGCGCACCTGGACGAGTCCGGCTCGCTCGGTGTCGTCACACCCTTCGCGGCGCAGGCCGAGCTCATCCGCGACCGCTTGAAGGCTGCCGTGGGCGAAGACATCTGGTCCGCCAAGGACATCAGCGTCGGCACCGCCCACCGGTTCCAGGGCGACGAGCGCGATGTGATGCTCTTCTCCACCGTCCTGGCCGCGGGCGCGCTCACCGGCACGGCGCGATGGGTGGAGGAGCAACGCAATCTCGTCAACGTCGCCGTCTCCCGGGCACGGCGCGCACTGGTGGTCTTCGCGGACCGGGCCAACCTCGCCGAAACGGCCGTGCCAACGCTGCACGCCCTGGTCGGCCTCACCACCGGTACCACGCACGACATCGCATCCGACGAGCTGACCGACATCGCGACCCTGCACTCCGAGGCGGAGAAACGGGTCTTCGACGCCCTGGCCCGGCTCGGGCGCGTCCCGGACCTCAAGCCGGCCGTCGAGGGGTACGAGCTCGACTTCACCTTCACGACGCACTCGAAGAAGCTGGACGTCGAGATCGACGGTATCCACCACACCGATGCCCGCGGACGACAACGCCGCCAGGACCTCGCCCGAGATCACGTCCTCGAAGGCCTGGGCTGGCAGGTGCTCCGCATACCCGCCTGGCGGGCACTCGCTGAACCCGGGACAGTGGCGGACGAGGTCGCCGCCGCCCTCGACGGGCAATGACCGGGGCTGGTCCCGGTGATCCGGTCGACGTCGCCGACGCCCCACGCCGACACCCGTCCGAGGACTGAACCGCCCAGGGAGTGGAGGCCCCCCAACTTCGGCTCAGCCCAGCGGACAGTGCGCGGCCAAGCTCTCCCCAACATCCCCCTCGACGATGCAGGCGACGACGGGCCGCCGGGCACATCCCTGCGCGGCGGCCCGTCGAAGACGCCGCTAACGCTCGACGTTGACCACCACCGAGCCGCCGCCCATCGCGAAACCGCCGAGCGGCACGGCGAACGTCGTGTGCTCCCACTTCCACTTCTCGACCCTGGGCATCACCCAGAACGAGTAGATCCCCACAGTCACGACGATCAGCAAGAACCACTTGATCCACAGGCCAAACAGCCCCCAGCCGGTACCCGTGAACACCAGCTGCTGCCCGTCGATGTAGGAGTGCTTGGCACGCCAGCGCTGGGTCAGCACGACCGCGAACGGGTAGCAGATACCGAGCGTGAACAGCGTGATCAACGCTCCCAGGAGCCCGGTGCCGAGGTACGTGCCGGCGCCGCCATCGAACGTGAACCGGGTGGGCTGGTGTGACATAGCGAGGAGCTACCTTCCGTCGTCCTGACGATCCGCGCGGCGGACCGCGACCAAGTGGTCCGCCTCGCTATCGGCCAGCCCGGCACGAAGATCAGCGCACGCGAGGAACTTCACCCTCGAACAGTCAACGGGACCTGCTTCGCTCTCACCATGGACGAGTGGGCTTGCGAGAACTGCGGGAATCAGGGCGTCGTGGCCACCGGTGAGGCGATCGACACGATCCAGTGCGACGTCTGCGGCCAGCCAGTCGTTCCGGTCTAGCCGGAACCCGAGGCTCGGCAACTCGTCGCGGTCAGCGCCAACGGCCCATGGATCCGGGTCCACGACTCAGGGCCACCGCGGCTCCCTGGCGCGTCTCGATGCGGCGAGGGCTCGCAGGTTGTCGGCAGTCACGCCGAACGGGTCTTCCTCCACCACGGCGCTGCCTCGGCCCGCCAGGGCGCGCCGCGCGAACGCATCTGCGGCCTCCGGCGTCACCTGTCGGGCGGGAATCTGCGCCGACACAACGGCGACGGACGCGTTCTGCACGGCGTCGTCAAGATCTCGACCACGCCGCACCGCTTCTCCAGCCGAGGCGACCGCGGTTCGGCTGAGGTCGAGGAAGAACGCCGTCGTGCCGGCGCCACCGGGACCAGGTCATTGGCTGCGCAGTTCGCCGCGCAGTTCGCCGGGCAGATCGCCGGCACTGGCCCAAAGCGCGGATCACCGACTCCGTCGATTCAGCTGCCCGTGGCGGGGGGTCTGCTGCATGGAGAGGTGACACCTGATCTGACTTGCCCTCGGGTTGGTAGGCAAGACGTGGCTGCGCCGAAGCCCTGCCTCGAGGTCGCGCCGCCTCGGCGGCGTGATCAGGTTGGCGAGCGCCAGCACCACCTCTGCCTCGACCATCGAGGCGTCTAGGAAGGCGCCGTCAGGCAGGACGACGTCGGCTTCACCAACGGCTTCCGCCTGGAACACCCGCTCCGGCACCGCCCTCGCGTGCTCGAGCTCCTCGGGTTCCGGCCGGGAGCCCTGCCAGATGGGCTCGAGCTGGGACGGGTTGATCGCTGCGCGGTCGATGGGGCCGAGCGCGCGCCCCGCCTGGCGGGAGGCGATGAGGCCCTTGGGTTTGTCGAGTCGCGGGCAGACCGCCATCATCGCCGACGGAAGACCCGCCACCCTTGCCGCCACGACGATCCACGATCGCGCCCAGGCCAACCCCACGTCACCGCCAACCCGGGGCTGGGAACCAAGGTCCCTCACGGAGCCCGGCCGCCGAATCAACGAGCAGATGTAGGCCACGATCAGTCACCCGCCCGGCCGCCAGCACCGAGGAGTCCGGGGCGTCTCGCACCGCGCCCCGGGCGCCGCGCACCAACCTCACCCGACTGGGTGAACTCTCGGCCCGTGTTGCCGTGGGTGCGAGTCGCCGAGGCCCCTCCCCGGAGCCCCCCGTACAGTCGCGTACCGTCACGCCGACGGCAACGACGGGAGCATCGTGGGGCAGCGGGTTGGTTCCGAACGCGCGGGGCGGCTACACGGCGGGAGGGCAGTCCAGGCTGCGTTGACGGCACTTGCGCTCGCGACGCTGGCGAGTTGTGCAGCGGGCCCCAAAGACTCCCCTGCTGACTCGGCGCCGACCCCGACGGTCGCTACAACGGCGAGCGATCCCGCACCGAACGACGGAGGTGCATCTTCCCTCGACCCAGGGGAGGTGGCCTTCGTCGCAGACCTGCGAGCACGGGCGCCGCACGCGCTCGAGATGAGCGATGCCGAGCTCGCTGAGATCGGTCAGTACGTGTGTGCGGCGCTCGAGGAGCCGTGGGCGGGCGCGAGCTCGGCAGGCGGGTTGCGCACATTCTATGAAGCGAATCTCGATGACCCCTCCGACGCCGAGGGGGCTGACATCGCGGACGCCGTGATTGCGGCCGCGGACGCGAACCTCGGCTGTTTGGTGAGGCTCACCCCTGCGGCAGAACGCGCCGCTCAGCTCCGCGCCGCACTGCTCGTACCGACCGGGACCCGCTGGGTCTTCATCTGCGGCGACGTGGCGCTGCTCACCTTCAAGGATGCGTGGGCGTCGAGCGATGGCTACTGCCACGCCGACTTCCGTGGTGCCTCGTTTACTGCAACCGACGCCGAAACTGACGTGATTGCTGCCTACAGAGAGAGCCTTCCCGGGCTTGCCGGCGTCGTCGACGACGAGGGCACATACGAGGCCGTGCTCGACGCCTGCGTTCAACGCGACCAATGGGTTGCGGGCTCGTTCGCTGCGAATGAGGTCGAGGCTCGCCTCGCGGTGACAAGCGTGTGTCCCGACGCCCCACACGCGGACCTGCTGGCCAAGATCGCAAGTGGCGAGGCGTTCCGCGCCGGCACGTGGGAGGTCGGCACCGAGATCCCGCCGGGGACCTACCGCTCCTCCGGAGACACGGAAGACTGCTACTGGGCACGACTGACCCGCAACGGGGACATCATCGACAACGATTTCGTCAGCACCGCGGTGGACGGCATCGTCGTGACGGTGAGAAGCGGCGAGGTGTTCGAGTCCGAGCGGGGCTGCGAATACTGGGTCAGGGAATGACTCTGAGCGGGCCTGCGGGCGGAACGTCCCGCAGGCCCGCGCTCGCAGAGTTGAACCGCAGCGAGTCCCGGTCCAGACCGCTCTACCTCCAACCCACGATCGACCTCTGATCTCTGCGCCCTGGCGCCGGGGGCCAACAGACCTGCCGGGCAGCCCCGCGCCGACCGCTCCGCCTGCCGCCATGCCACCGGAATCTGACCGAGAGTCTCTGACAAGCTGACCTCGTGCACGTCGCGTCACCGACTCGAGGGCGCTCTTGGTCGCCGCCCTCACCGAGTACGCGCGCAACCCCAAGATCTTCCTCAGACCGGTACGGAATCGGCCGCACAACCCACGTGGTCGTCGATCGCGCCCGCCGCTACGACGCTATCGCCCTCGAACGCTTCATGCGCGAGCGACTCGGCTACACCGCGCCAGCCGGCCACGGGACACCGTCAGACACGAATCTCCTCGAGCCAAGCCGGCGCCCAGGTCATCGATCTCCGAGCATGGGATGTCGACCACGAACGGCAATGGCGCCTCGAAGCCTGGGCCGAGCTCCAACGACACGATGGCGTCGTCCCACCAGACTGGCTACGCGCCCGTGGCCTGTACGGCGGCGCACAAGGCGTCTGGGTAGACGCCGACCGCACCCGGACTATCGAAGCATCCCGGGATCGCCGTCTCAGTCCTTCACACCGGCCGCCACTACGCCGACGACCTGGACGAGTCACGCATCGTCTACCACTACCCCTGCACCGACCGCGCCGGCCTGCGCGACGCCAACGAGATCGACGCCGTACGCAACGCCCGCGACCTGCACCTGCCCCTGTTCGTCGTCTCCGAGACCGCCGGCGGAACCATGCGCCAGGTCCGTCTGGCCTGGGTCATCGCCGACGACCCGGCGTCCCAGACCTTCCTCATGGACTTCGCCGAGTCCGAACCCGACCAGCTCGAGGAGAACGACCCGCCCGACGAGGCGCCGTTCGACAAGACCGCGCCCCGCGCACGCACCAACCAGCAGATCGCCCGCCTCGAACGCTACCCCACCTTCAAGTTCCGGCTCCTGCGCCGCTACCAGGGCCGCTGCGCCATCACCGGCGTCGACGTCGACGAAGTCCTTGACGGCGCTCACGTCATCGACGTCCAGCACGGCGGCACCGACGACGCCCGCAACGGCCTGCTACTCACCGCCGACCTCCACCGCGCCATGGACGCCATGCTCTGGGCCCTGCACCCCGAAACCCTCAAGGTCGTCACCCGGCCGCAGGGCCCAACCCTCGACGACCTCCAGGTCGAAGCGGACCGGCTGCGACCAGACGCGCGACCGCCACATCGCAGCGCCCTCGAGTGGCGGTTCAAGCGCTTCGTCGACCTGCTGGGCGAGTCGAAGAAGAAGACGGTCAGAACCGCCAGCTAGGCGAGCCCGGCTACGGCGCGATCAGACCGCGGCCGGCACTCGGCCGTGCTGCGCGACCGTCAGGCCGGCCGCCACACGCTCGCGTCGGCCAACCGGCGCATCACACCCTCGCCGCCGATCGCCTCCAGCTCGGCCCGAGGCCCCACCACGACCAGCAACGCCCGGGCCCGCGACATCCCCGTGTACAAGATCTTCCGTGCGCGTTCGAGGTCGTGGAAGCCGTTGACCGCAAGGACGACCGCGGTCCGCTCGAGCCCCTTGAACCCCAGCACGTGCCCGTAGAACACGTCCTCCCCGGCGAAGAACTCGTCCCAGTACTCCGCGTAGCCGTGGTAGCCGACCGCCTCGACCTGCAGCGGGTGGCGCCGCCCCGTAGCCAGCAGCGCGACCTGTCCCGGCGCCCACCCCTCCGCCAACAACGCCTCGACCGCGTCATCGCCGGCACCGATCGCCTCGTCGAACGGCACGTCGACCAGCCGCACCGGTGGCCCGAGCCATCCCCCTCGGCTTGACCATCCCGTCGCCGAACGACCCGAAGGTCTGCGCGATCTGCCGGGTCGAGCGCAGGTTCTCCTCCAGCGCGATCGCCGGCAGCGTGATCGGCGCGGACCCGTCCCGGTCGAACACGTGCTGGTCCTCGTCCGAGAACGCGATCAACCCGCCGACGTCCGGGTCGCGCAGGCACCTCAGCAGCGAGGGCCACCACAGGTCGGAGAAGTCCTGCGCCTCGTCCACGACCACCGTGTCGAAGAGGTCCTCGGTGGGCGGGTGGCGGCGAGCTCGCCCAGCTGCAACGGCAGGCGCCGCTCGTAGTAGTCCGAGTCGTCATCCGAGCCCGCCTCCGCGCCCCAGGCCAGCGGCAGGTCGTGGAACAGGCCGACGTACGCGGGCCTCTCCACCGCCTTCCACTCGGCGGTCATCCGCTCCAGGTACCGGCCCAGCCCACGCGAGTAGCAGACCAACGCGACCCGCTCCCCCGCCCGGGCACGACGGCGCGCGACCTCCAACGCCATCCACGTCTTGCCGCTGCCCGCACCGCCCACGACCCGCATCCGGTTCAAGTTCCGCAGCGCGTCCAGCAGCTTCGCCTGGTCGCGGGTCATCTGCTCGATCGCGTCCTCGTGCTGCGCGGCCAACGCCAACGCCTCCACCTGTGACGGGAACGACCCGGCCAGGTAGTCCACCAACGGCCCGAGTGCCGGGCGTCCAGCGGGGCATGCCCGGCACCGTGGACCTCGATCGCTGCACGAACGTGCTTCGGCGACGCGTGGCAGGTCCGCGCGGCCGAGCAGCATCCCCGACGGCGCCTCCGGGCACTCCCACTCCGCAGACACCTCGGTGTGCGGCACCACCACCAGGTGCGCCGTCCGCGCATACGCCGCGGCCAGGCCACGCTGAGCCAGCAGCCGGGTCAGCATGTGCCGGGCGTCCTGCACCTGCCCGAACGGGTCGATCACGATGCTTGCGCTCGCCCGAACCCTGGAACCACCGGCCCCGCTCGCGCGTCACGCGCCCGCCCTTGACCTCCACCGCCGCGATCCCCACCCCAGGCCACAGGACCAGGGCAGTCGATCTCCCGCTCGACGCCGCGCTCCACCATCGACAGCCCATGCAGGCAGCACCGCGTCATCGGGGAGCTGGTCACGAAGGTGCTCCCACACCGTCCGCTCCGCACCACCGTCACGCTCAGCGGACGGCGGCTCGGGCGGGATACAGGTACGGCATGAGACCTGTCTACCGCGCGACCGCGAATCGCGTGCTCAGGACGGCACCAAAGCACCCGACCGGGATGGGCTGAACGGAGCGCGTTCTGCTCCGCACGACGCGTCCCCGGGCTGTCACCCGGAACTCGTCCGGCACGGCTCAGTGCCCCAGGACGCTCAGGAGCGCGCCAACGAACCAGAGTGCGGCGATCAGTCCCGCGACCGTGACGAGGCAGCCCATGAATGCGGTGCGCACGGGCCGAGCGTTCTGGCGCCCCCGAGCCTGGGGGCGTGGGGCGGTGGTGCGCCGTGCGGTCTGGGTCGACGCTCGGGGCCTGCGTGGTTGTCGTCTCGGGGCAGTGGCCAGGTCCGCAGTGGTGAGGAGCTCCGGGCTCCGCTCACCACCGAGCTCGGTCCAGAGAAGACGGGCGATGTCTGCGACCTCGAATGGCGACAGGCATGCCGGTAGCCCCACCAACGTGGTCGCGAGCTGGTGCCTACCGACGACCGCCGAGCCCGGTCGCACCTTGACCGGGTCCTGGTCCTGCGCGGCGAGACACAGGATGGGAACGACGCGCATTCGGTGCTCGGGTGCCAGCAGGGCGGTGACGGCGTCGCAAGCCCGCAAGACGCCGGCCACCTCTTCGGTACGGCGGTATCCGTTCTGGAAGAGCTCGCCATCACGGACCTCGACCCGGCCCGACCAGTTCTTCGCGTCGATGACGAGGACGCCGCCCGGCCCGACGGCGATGTGGTCGATGTTCGCCTGCGGACGGCCAGGCCAGTGAACGTCGTGCAACGCGGTCCAGCCGTACTTCGCGAGGGTGGCAAGCGTGTCCGCCACGAGGCGTTCGCCCTCCGCGCCCTGCGACCAGCGGCGGACGTCCTCTTCGGCCCGGACAATCTGCTCCTGGACGGTCGCGTCCGCCGCGTCTCTCGCCGCCTGCTCACGCTTGAGCCGCTCGAGGCGGCGCGCCTTCCTACTGGCCTGTTCCTCGGCCCCATAGCCGGCTTCCATGGCTCCCCCTGCTCAACGAGCTGCACGCCCGCTGCTTGACCATCGGCCGCGTCATGCGTCGGCTTGAGCGCTCGCGCGCGGGATCAGACGCTGCGCTGGCAGGGCGCCGCAGAGCGTCAGGCGATCTCAGCCCGTTCGACGAAGGCGCACAGCGCGGAGATGAGCGTCATCTGTTCGACGTCGCGAGGCGCGGGTGTCGAGCAGTTCGTCGGTGCAGATCAGGTAGGCCAGGCAGCGAGCTCGGCTGATGGCGACGTTGAGCCGGTTCTTGGAGAACAGGAAGCTGGCGTCGCGGGGCATGAACTCGGCCGACGAGGTGGCCATGGAGAAGATCACGACGGCGGCTTCGCGACCCTGGAACTTGTCGACCGTGCCGACCTCGACGCCCGCGGTCGCCGGGTCTGCGCTCGAGGGCTCGGGTGATGCAGCCGTCGCTGGTCGTTGTAGGGGGTGACGACGATGATGTCGTCGGCGGTGAGCGGCCGGGTGGTGCCGTCGCTGGTCGGTCCAGTCGGTGCCCAGCAGGTCGCGAATGGTGGCGGCGACGATGGCTGCCTCCTCGGGCGACTCGGTGCGAGCGGCCCGCGTGCTCGGCGCGGATCCACCGCAGCCCGGTCCCGGCGGCGGTGCGCCTGACGGGCGCAGGAGGGTTCGCTGGTGAGCCGTGCCTTCGTACATGACGTCGGAGATGAAGCCGCACACGTCGGGGTGCATGCGCCACGTCATGTCGAGCAGCACGCCGCGGTCGGGTGGGAAGGTGCGGACGTCCTCGCCGAGAGGTGGTCCAGGGCGCTGACCCCGGACCGGTTGGGGTGGGCGGCCTGGGCGACCTGGGGCAGCTGCTGCGGGTCGCCGAGCAGGATCACGTTGGTCGCCGAGATCGAGGCGGCGAGGGTGTCGGCCAGCGCGAGCTGGCCGGCCTCGTCGACGATCAGGACGTCGACGGGGTTGTCGCGCATCGCTTGGGAGGCGAACAGCCAGGAGGTGCCGGCCACGACGTCGTAGTCGCCGGTCGCGCACCTGGTGTTGTCGTTGATGTAGTCGACGCCCGTGACCGGCCCGCCCGGTGGCCTTGCGGGCCGCGCGCAGCGGGGTCGCCTTCCTCAGCGAACCGGTCAACGACGGCCTGGGTGAGGTTGTCGATGGCGTGGTGGCTCATCGCGGTGAGGCCGACGCGCTTGCCCTGCTGGACCAGGGTGTGGACGATGTGGGCGCCGGTGAAGGTCTTGCCGGTGCCGGGCGGGCCCTGGATCGGGACGTAGCTGTGGTCCAGGTGCGGCGCCCACGCGCAGACCTGCTGGTAGCCGCCCGACGAAGAGCCCGCCGGCGGGCCCCTCGCCGGGGGCGAACGCGCTGCGATCGCGCCGCAGGATCGCGTGGCCGACCGCCGTCGCGTCGCCGGCCGAGCATGCGGTCGGCCAGGTCGCTGACAGCGCGGCGAGCTTGGCGCGCTCGTCGAAGGCGACCCAGTGGACCAGGTGATCCGGGACCAGCCCGTCGGTGGCGACGTGATCGTCTGCGATCACCGTGATCGTGCGGTTCTCGCGGTCGAGGGCCTCGACGTCTGAAGAACGACCACTCCTGCTCGCTGAAGCGCGACGATCATCTTCGAGCCCGGCGCGATGTCCGGGTCGATCGGCTGGTCGGGGAAGGAGAACTGGGCCGCCTGGCCCTTGCAGCTTCTTGCCGGTCTTGGCGCTCACGCGGTCGTGCAGGCCGTGGAACTGCAGTCGGGCGATCACGCCGGGTGAGTCGAGCTGGTCGTGCTCGTCGGCCATCGACAGGCGCAGGCAGTCGGCAGCGACCACACGCCGTTCGCGCCGCCAGTAGCCGAGCAGGTCGCCCATCAGGTGCTCGTGGGTCCCGGGCCCGAAGGCGTGCAGAGCTTCGATGCGCGCGTCGAGGCCCGGATTCGTCGACCGGAGGCTCCAGGACGGCGTCGCGCCACGCCAGGTCGCTCGGGCCGGTGCGCCACCAGCCAGTCGCGCACCGCGAGCGTGGCGCGGACGTCGTCGTCGTTGTACCGAGCGATCCGCTGCAGACGCACCTCGTCGTGGTCGTGCATCCAGTGCTCGTACTCGATCACCGCACCGGCACCGCGGTCGATGTCGTGGCTGCGCTGGTAGTCGGTGAGCCGCTCGATGTGCTTGAGCCCGTAGGACTCCGTGCCGACCTGGACCGCGCCGGTGACGACCGGGTACAGGTCCACGAACAGCCCCGGTCGCGATGAGCTCCTCGAGCTCCAGCTCGGCCACCGCGTACTGCGCGGCCAGGCGCGGACAGCGCGGAGCGTTCGGTGTGGTTGTAGTGGTAGACGTGCATGCCCGGGTGGCGCAGCCGGCGCTCGACGAGGTGGTCCACGAGGGCCTCGGTGGCCTGGGCCTCCTCGGCTTGGGCGTGGGCCCAGAACGCCTGGTAGGCCCAGTGCTCGCCGTCACGCTCGATCAGCCCGAACAGGAAGAACAGCCCGACGTCGGCCCTCCAGAACGGGTGGCCCTCGAAGTCGAGGAACACGTCGCCCTCGTCGGGCTCGGGCAGCGCGGCGAAGCCCGGTCAGGCTCGGTGTCGACACGCCGTCCGGCGGGCGGCTCGTCTGTCCTCGGGTGAGACCAAGCGAGCTCGAACGGCGGCGGATCCGAGTCGGAGCCTCGCGCGCCAGCACCTGCAGGTGTGCCTGCCGTGCAGGCGACCCCTGCGCTGCGGATCCAGCCCGTCCACCGCGTGGGCCAGCGCGCCAAGAGCCGCGATCGTGGCCACCCCGTCGTCGTCGAGCAGGTCGCGGTCCGACCGGCGGATCCCGGCGACGTAGATCAGGGAGTCCGCAGCGCGCCACTCGGCTTCGCAGACCGGCTCGAACTCGCAGAACGCGCAGTGGTCGCACGGCTCCGGCGCGGTTACCTCGGTCGGAGGCCCGGCGACGATCGCGGCAAGCTGGGATCGCAGCCGGCGCCAGTACGGCAGCGACGTCGTCGACCCGGATCGTCTCCCGCGCGCCCGACCCGAGCTCGATGTGCACGCGCTCGGCTGCTCGGCCCGATCGGGCGGCGACCGCCTCGGCGTAGAAGCACAGCTGGAGCACGTGACCGGGCTTGGCGGCGCCGCGCGCCAGCTTCGCGTCGACCGGCTCGTAGCTGGTTCCGCCGTGCCCGTCGGTGACCCGCTCGAGGAAGTCCGCGACACCGCGGATCCCGTCGTGGACGAACGGCATCTGGTAGATCACGTCATGCTCGTCGTCGAGCAGGGCCGCGACCCGCGCGGCCCACCGCCGCGAACGACTCGCCCTCGCGCGCGTTCGGGCACCTCGAGCACGGTGCGGCCGTCGGCCCGGTAGCGGTCCAGGACCGCCTGCTCGTGGCGGATGCCCTTGTCCATCAGCATCCGCGCCATCTCACCGAACATGATGCGGCGGCTGTCGTCGGACCCCACGATCGACCTCGTCACGCAACGTGAGGAAGTGCGCGCAGTCCAGCCAGGCCGTGATCTTCGATGGGGTGAGCAGTCGCTCGGTCACGGGGACGTCCTTGTGGCCGACTCGGCCGGCGCCGCGGGCGTTCGGCTCCGGTGGCGCGTGGCGGGCACGCTCGCTGCGGCATACCGGCGCAGCTCCTCCAGAGCCCGTGTGTCGAGCAGGAGGCCGAACGCGATGAGTCCATCTTCGTAGCACTCGACCTCGAAGTAGCCGGCTTCATGGTGCCGTTCACGGACGAGCAGGGACACGTCGACGATCAGGGCACCCAGCGGCGGATCGGCGACGCCGCTCGCGAAGTCAGCGTGGACGAACTGCACCAGCACACCAGCGTTGCCCTTCGCATCAAGCGTCACGTCGAGGCCCACCAAGAGTCGGCCGTGATCACAGAGGTAGAAGTCGGCGAAGTCCGCCGAAGAGTTCGGGTCGCGCGCCTGGTCAAAGGCGTAGGGGGCGACCTCCCAGTCCTCGCACTCGACAGGTAGGGCACTCCGGTCGAGGTCGCCCGCCGTGGACACCCACGCACCGTACCGCCGCGCGCCGACACCTCACGCCCTCCGGAACAGCTCCGCCGGCTTCCCCCGCTGGCCACGCTTGAGCTCGCCGGTGGCGACCAGGCCGGGCAACATCGCGCGGCGGAAGGTGTCGCGCTGCAACCGCCCGCCGGCAACCGCCTCGTGCAGCCGGCGCAGCTCAAGGATCGTGAACGGCTCCGCGAGCAGCCCGGCGGGGTCAGGCGCCGACGCGTACCGAGCGCGGAGCTCGGCAACGGCGAACTCGATGATCGCGGAGTGGTCGTAGCGCAGCTCCCCCACGGCTGAGACGTCCTCGAGGCGGGTGAACCCGGCATCGAGGTGCAACTGCTCGTAGTGGACGGTGGCCAGGTGGGCGACCGAGAGCACCCAGCCGCGGTCGTCGCGCTCCGGGGCATCGAAGACGTGCAGCTGCGCGGGTTCCAGACCGGTGATCCCGGCCTTCTGGGCCAGGGACCGCTGGACGGCGTCGGCCAGGCGCTCGCCGGGGTGCAGGAACGTGCCCGGCAGACGCCAGCCCGCGGGCTCCCCGCTGCGCACCAGCACCACGGCGAGCGCGCCGTCGGGGGTGACGGTCAGCACGGCGGTGTCGACCGCCACCGAGGGGCGGGGGTAGTCGGCGAGCGTGCGGCCGGAGCCGTCGCGGTACTCCACGCCGAGAGAATAGCGCACTCTTGCGCTAAGTCAGTGGTGCCTGCTACCGTGCCGATTAGAGCGAGATCGATCTAAAAGGAGCTGGTCGAGGTGACGAGAACCTCGGTGACGCTGGACCGGGCGGCCGGCGTGCTGCTGGCGCAGGCGGCGGGCGACGCGTTGGGCGTGCCCTACGAGGGCCAGTCGACGGTCGCCGGCCCCGCGCAGAGGCTGGGCGGCGGCTACGGGCCGTACGAACCGGGCGAGTACTCCGACGACACGCAGATGGCCGTCGTGATCGCCCAGGTCGCCGCAACCGGCGCCGACCTCCGTGCGCCCGCCGCGCTGGACGCGATCGCCGACGGGTTCCTCGCCTGGTACCAGCAGGGCGCCACCGACGTCGGCATCCACACCCGGCAGGTCCTCTCGCAGGTGGAAGCCGGTCCGGGCAGCGCCGAGCGCCTCACCACTCTCGCCCGCGAGCTCTACCGCGCGCACGGCCGGGGCGGCGGCAACGGGGCGCTCATGCGCACCGGGATCGTCGGCATGGCGAACGTCGCCGACCGGGACGCGACCGCCGAGGCGGCACGGGCCATCGCCAGTCTGACCCACGGCGACCCGGAGGCCGGCGACTCGGCAGTGCTCTGGTCCGCGGCCGTGCGGGTTGCGCTCCACGAGGGCCGCTTCGACCTCGCCGGCGGCCTGGACCTGATCCCCGCCGAGCGACGCGAGCGCTGGGTGGCGTGGATCGAGGACGCGACCGGGGTCGACCCCGCGTCCATCCCCAACAACGGCCACTCGCCCCGTGCGCTGCAAGCCGCCTGGGCCGCGATCACCTCGACCCTGGACAACCCGACGCGCACCCACCCGTGCGAACACCTGACCGACGCACTCCAGGCCGCGGTCCACGCCGGCCACGACACCGACACCGTCGCCGCGATCGCCGGCACCCTGCTCGGTGCACGGTGGGGCTCCAGCGCGGTCCCGGCCACCTGGCGCCGGGCGATCCACGGCTGGCCCGGACTGCGCGCAGCCGACCTGACCCGGCTCGGCATCCTCACCGCCCAGGGCGGGCGAGACGACGAGCGCGGCTGGCCCTCGACCGACCGGGTCGACTACCCCGATCGCCCGCTCAGGGTGCCCCACCCGTTCGACGACGGCGTCGTCCTCGGCAACCAGGCCGCACTCGACGACGGCTGGGACGCCGTGGTCAGCCTGTGCCGGCGCGGTCGCGCCCAAGGCGCGGTCGACCCGTCGCAACAGGTCGACGCGTGGCTCATGGACTCCGAGGAACCCGAGGCCAACCCCAACCTCGACTTCGTCCTGGACGACACCGCCCGCGCCATCGCCGACCTGCGCGCCGACGGTCACACCGTCTTCGTGCACTGCGCCCACGCCGAGCAGCGCACCCCCACCGTCGCCATCCACTACGCCCGGCTGCTCGGTGCCGAACGCGACCAGGCCCGCGCTGCGGTCGCCGCGGCCATCGGCCCGACCGTGCGCGGCTCAGGGCACCTGTGGGACCAGGCATGAACGACCGACCGAGGGAGACCGACATGGGCCAGACCCGAGACAACGACAGACCCAGCCTCCGCGCGCGCCCCGACGCGTGGCAGCGGTTCGAGAAGCGGCTGGGGCAGTTCCTCGCCCAGATGGACCACCCGGGTGATGAGCTCCTCCTCGAGCTGCCGACCGCGCGAACCGAAGCCCCCGCGCGCTGCGCCCTGGTCCGCGGCGACGGCAGCCCCACGCTCCGCGTCGCGCTGTATGCCAACCCCGACCTCGATCCCGCGACCCGGTTCGCCGTCGCGACCATGCTCGCCGACGGGGACGCGAACCGCCGCCACGACGACCCGATCACCGCCGAGCGTCCGATCGAGGACGCCACCGGCCTGGCCGCGCAGATCATCTACTGCGCCCAGGCGATGCACGGGCTCGCCCATCCCCAGCTGCTCACCTACCGCGTGGACGGGCCGGTCGCCGCCCTCGCCGGGGTCCTCGGTCTGCAACCGAGCGCCGACATCCCGCCCGACGTCGTCTCCCGGGATGCGACCGCACCGCAGAGGCCGGTGGCGACGATGCCCGCCAGCCGGGACGAGCTGATAGACCTCGTCCGCGACGTCCTGCGGGGGGATCTGGGCACCGAACCCGCGGTCGACGATGACGGGGACTTCGTCCTGTCACACCTCGGCCAGCCCGTGTGGATCCGCGTCCGCCAGGACCAGCCGGCCGTCGAGATCTTCGCCCGCGTCGCCCACGACGTGCCCTCCCGTCGGCGGACCGCGGTGGAGGTCGGCCTGCTCAACCGCGACCGGGTCTGGGTCCGGTGGGTCCTGCGCGATCGCGACGTCTGGCAACAGCTGATGATCCCCGGCGCCCCGTTCGCCCCGGCAGTCCTGACTGCCATGCTGAAGGTCTTCCTGGACGCGATGGGCGAGACCCGCGACGACCTGGCGCTGCGACTGGAGGCGAACGTTGCCTGACGTGCCGGCGCGCAACGCGCGCCGTTCCCACCGGCAGGGTGCCACGTGGACATGAGAGCCGTGCTGTACGACCGCGCCGGTCTCCGCGTCGACGTGGTCGCCCGGGGCGACGGCGACATCGTCATCGAGGGGCAGGACCTGTCCGGAGCCAGCGAGTACGAGTACGTCATCACGGTGCGCCGCGACCAGGTTCCCAAGCTCGTGGCCGCGCTCGGTGGCAGCCCGGGTCAGGACGTCCTTGCCTTGCTCCGGGCGCAAGGCGAGGAGATCGTCAAGCACGGTGAGCGAACCTGGCTGCAGGAGCACGGCGTGGCTTTCGAGCTCTGGACGTGGTTCGACCCGGAGCTCTAGAAGCCCGCACTAAGAGCGAGCCACTCGAACTCGACGACGCTCCCAGGACTCGTTCGACTAGAACTGCGCGTTGAAGGCGGCCTCATAAGCCTGGGCTTCGGAAGGCTTGATCACTCCCGTGACGCGCAGCAGGAACCCGTCGTGCTGGTAGTGGTACTCGGTGCCGAAGAGACCGTCGGCGTCCTCGAGCACGCCCTGGATGAACTCAGATCGATCGGTGGCTGAGGCCTCGTCGGGCCACACCTCGAGGAACGCGCCCTGATCGGCACCAGGCTCCTCGCCGGTTGGCTCGGCCCGCGAGTCGAACATGACCGCGCCGTCCACGTAGCCACCGGGACGGCCGATCTTGTCATTGGGATCATTGTCCTCGGTGATCGTAACGACCTCGGAGATCTCGGGGACCTCGGCCTTGATCGCGTCAGCGATCGCCGTCGCCGTCATGTTCTCGACCGCTGGAGTCTCGATCGGCTCAGTCTCGTCCGTCGAAGCCTCGCTCGTCTGGGCGTCCGCGGGAGCGACCTCGCTCGTCTGCGTCTCGGGAGCCTGGCTCGCCGTCGACGAGTCCGACGAGCACCCGGAGACGGTGAGCGCCAGACCAGTGGCAGCAGCGACGACAACGTACTTGATCTTCACGGTGGCGCATCCCTTTCGCAGCACAGGGGACCCACCGACCCCATTGAGGCGCTGGCGGAGATCGGAGGTCCAGTCGGGGATCTGTCGACCTGGCGCGTGGTGCTCTTGACAGGACCGAAGTCCCCTGATGCCGGGAAGCCGGCGGACACCCGGAGGCCGGAGCTGGTCAACGGCGCCCCGAGGTCTGGTGCCGCCGGGTGAAGTTGGGCCGAGACCCGCGTGAGAAGCCCCCTGGACGCGTAGCGTGCGGCCATGCGGAGCCTTGGTTGCGGCTTGGCGATCACTCGACCAACGACTGGTCGCCGAAGGCTCGCCGCGCTTACGATCGCGTGGGTCGTCCTATCGCTTCCGCTCGCAGGCTGCACCGCCCCCGGAACCTACGCCGGCGAATCAGCTCGGGCCACCGTCACCTGCGACGAGGTGATGACGTCGGTGATCCATCGCGAGCGCGTCGGTGACGCCTCGGGCGTGATCAACCAGGAGCTCGACTGGCTCGGCGGCAACTGCGCACGAGAGTACGCAGTCGTCACCGACTACTTCTCAGCGCGGGCCACGACAGAGCAGCTCGGTCCTGACACGTGCGCTTCGTGGGAGCAGTACATCGACCAGGGCGCCATTGCTCTCCTGAGAGAGGACGGGCTCTGCTCCGAGGACGCCGCGGCACCGGTCGCCGACGATCAACCGGGCGGCGGGATCCCGTGGAGCGATGCAGCCGCCCACGCAGGCACGACTCAGCGAGTCTGCGGACCCCTCGTCAGCGTTCGCGGCTCCAGCGACGACGTGTTCCTCAACCTTGGCCGGGACTACCCCGACCCAGACCGGTTCACCATTGTTATCTGGGACATCGGCGGAGTTGAGCCCATCCGCCTGGGCACCACCGTGTGCACGTCCGGACAGATCGTCCTGTACGAGGGCGTGGCGCAGATCCAGCTGAGATCCCCCAGCGCGGTGGAGCTGTACGGGTAGTGCTGTCGACGCGGGCGACCCTCCAGCGCCGCACCCATCCCCCGAACGGCGGTCGTGTCGCCACACCCGGCTAGGTTGTCTGGAGCAGTCAGCAGACAGGGGTGCGCAACGTGGCGAGCGAGCTGGTGTTCACCGTGCAGGGGTCCGAGGCGACACCCGCGCAGGCCGTCACGCTGGCCGACGCGGGACTTCGCGAGCGGGATGACCTCCAGGAGTGGGTTCTGGCCCATCCGTCGATCCTGGGCCCCGGCGTCATGATCATCACTTTCGAGTTCGACCAGTGGTGGTCCGGGGCAGGCACCCGGGAACGCGATCGCCTCGACGTCCTGGGCCTGGGTGATGACGGCAGACTCGTGGTCGCCGAGCTCAAGCGCGATCGCGCACCGGACACGGTGGAGATGCAGGCCATCAAGTACGCGGCGATGGCGAGCCGTTTCACCGAGGACACCCTCGTCGACCAGCTGTCCAGATTCCGTGCGCGGCGTGGTCTGCCCGCCGACGAGGACACGACTCGCGAGATCCTGGCCACCCACGTCGGCGGCGAGCTCGACTCCGAGCTGCTGACCAAGCCCCGCATCGTGCTGGTCGCCGGCGCCTTCCCGCCGGTCGTCACCGCGTCAGTGGTCTGGCTGACGGACATGGGCCTCGACGTCACGCTCCAACGTGTCCAGGCCTACCGGACGCGGGGCGGGGAAACGGTGGTGACCGTCTCCCAGCTGTTCCCCGTGCCCGACGTCGAGGAGTTCATGGTCTCCCCGCAACGCGCGAAAGCAAGGGCGGACGAGGCAGGTCGCCGCCGCGTCAGGGAGAAGAGCACCGTCGTGCGGCTCGTGGACGCGGCCGTCATCCCGGACGGCACCGTTCTCCGGCTTCGGCCCGCAAACGTCGACGCCGACCTCGCGCAGCAGATCGAGGAGTGGATCAGCGCTGACCCTCGCCGTGGCACCGCGACCTGGAGCAACCGGCGATCCGACCCACTGGAGTGGGCTTACGACGGCCGGCGTGGCCGGCCGACCCCGATCGTTCAGACCGTGCTGCAGGAGGCGGCAGGGGTCGATCGCTCCGTCCGCGGACCCGCGTGGTGGGTCCTTCCCGATGGTCGCGCCCTGACCGAGGTCGCCGGCTCGGTCACATCGCGCGGCGGCTTCGACTGGAGCGCCCTGCACGCCGCGATGGCGGCGATCCCGCCCGGCCGGTGGACCACCTACGGCGATCTGGCAACCCTCGTCGGCACAGCAGCGCAACCTGTTGGCACACACATCTCCCGCTGCACCGAGTGCCCCAACGCGCAGCGGGTGCTGGGTGCCGACGGTCGAGTCAGCGAGACCTTCGCCTGGACCAACCCCGACGACCACCGGGACCCCCTCGACCTCCTCCAGGCTGAGGGGGTGCACTTCGAGGGCCGGCAAGCCGACCCCCGACAGCGGCTGACCTCCGCTGAGCTCGAGGAGCTGGTCGACCAGTGACGACGGAGTTCACCAAGACACGCCTCTTGGTCCGGGGACGCAGCCAATGCCGATGCGAGCGACACACCCCATGACGTCCCGCTTCGGTTGGCTCGACGCCGACGAGCAGCAGCGCCGCACGATGATGGAGGTCATCGCGCTGTTCCGGGACGAGGGCACGCTCGACGAGATCGGCATCGGCACGGTCCGGGACACGATCGCCAACGCGCTCTTCCCGGGTCTGTCCGTGGTCCACACCAGGCTCCGGTACGCGCTGTTCATACCGTGGCTCGTCGAAGATGCGGTGAGGAACGCCCGATCGAGCACGGGCGCCGCAGATCGCCTACGGCGCCTGGAGATCAAGCTCATCGAGAGCCTGCTCGCCGGCACTGACGGGCTCACCGATGCCGAGTCCTCCGGCGTCATCGGGAGCCGCTCACGAGAACGCCTCCAGCGCATGCCCAGCGCGATCTACTGGGGAACCCTCAAGACCTGGGGGATCCGCAGCTGGGACGAGAGCATCAACGGCTTCATGCGTCGCTCGATCGGCCTGAGATCCGCGGCCACGTCGCGCCCGGCGACCGATGACCCCGAGGCACGGGACGCCTTCAACGTCTCGGGGTTCGACCCCGGGCTCCCCACCCGACCCGACGACCTCCTCATCACCGCCGACTTCCGGCTGACCTCCGACGAGACCGAGTACCTGGCCCACCGCATCCGCCTGTCGACCGCCGGCACGATGTTCGCGTGGTTGGTCGATCACCCGCCCACGACGAGCGTCGACTACATCTGGGACGTGCCAGGCATCGACTCCGCCCCCGGGCCGGCGGCTGAGCTTGCCAACCACGGCCGGCGCTTCAGCGCCCTCGTCGACGGCGCGACCGTGCTGTACAACCTCCTGCTGGCCGAGCAGTCAGCGCGACCCGGCCTCGCCGACGACTACCGGGACCTGCTCGCGACCTGGTCCGCGGCGCTCGCCGCCGACGGCGTCCTCGACGGTTGGGATCAGCGTGAGTTCTGGGACGTGATCCGGTGGCACAACCCGCGCGTCAGCGAGCGGACGCGTGCCTTCGTCGACCAGTGGCGCGCCGTGGTCGAGGCTTCGCCCGACATCGCGGAAGACCACACAGGTCGCGACCTCATCACCTTCCGTGAGCGACAGCTCAAGGGCGCGCGGGCGCGGATCGGCAACCGGGCCGCGATCGATGCCTGGGGCGGCGCGTCAGGTCTCGGAAGGCTCAACTACCGCTGGCCGACGGTGCAACAGATGATCTTCGACCTCCACCCGGAGGTGCTCGATGCTCGCACCTGACGCCCGCGTGCTACTCACCGACGCTCTACGCCCGCCCGACGGGTACCGGGTCGACATCGCCGTCGGGACCACCTTCTCCCTCGACCTCATGGCGCTCCTCCTCGCGCCGATGTCGTTCGCCTTCATCGAGCAGGGCGACAGCCTCGCCGAGGCGGACCCCGCCGCACTGCTTGCCGCGCTGCGCCAGTACAGCGAGCGCACGACCGTCTTCTGTCAGGCCGGGGGCATCGCCGTCCCCGGCGAGTACCGGCGCGTGCTCACGTTCGCCGAGGACTGCGTGCACGAAGTCGTCGCACCCGACCCCGACAGGCTCTTCCACCCGAAGGTGTGGGCACTCCGGTTCGCCTCGGACGAAGGTGTGCGCCACCGGCTCGTGGTCCTGAGCAGGAACCTCACCTTCGACCGGTCGTGGGATACGGCATTGGTGCTCGACGAGGCAGACGACGGGCCCACCGTTGAGGGTGCGCGCGCGGCGGAGTTCATCGCTGCTCTTCCGGGCCTCTGCGTGCGGCCCATCCCGGCGGCCCGATACGAGCAGGTGGAGTCGCTCGTCGACTCGCTGCGGCAGGCGCGACTTGGCGTGCCGTATCCCTTCGACTCAGCGGAGCTCCTGCCACTCGGACTGGGCGGACCCGAGCGCCAACCCACCCCGCCCTCGGCGGATCGACTCCTCGTTGTCAGCCCGTTCCTCGACGCAACGGCGGTGGCGACGATGGGCCGCGCAGCGGCCGAGCGTCACCTCGTCTCCCGCGCGGACACCTTCGCCCGGCTCGGCGGGAACGCGCTGGTCGGCTGGAGCACATCTGTCCTCAGCCGCTACACCGAGTCCGGGGACAGCGAGACCGAGCCGGGCGCGGACGGCGTGCAGCGCGACACGCTGGACGTGGGCCCAGGGACCGGCCGTGGGCCATGGGTTGCCGAGGGCCTGCACGCCAAGGTCGCGGTCGCGGACATCGGCTCCCGGGCTCAGGTCCTGACCGGCAGCGCCAACATGACCACCGCGGGTTGGGGCGGCAACGTGGAGTTCTCCGTCCGGCTCGAAGGCCCAGTGGGCCAGTGCGGCGTGAAGGCAGTGCTCGGGTCAGGCACCGACGGCCTCGCCCCGCTCCTGGAGGAGATCGCACCCGAACCGGAGGCTGCGCACGCCGACCCGCGCGAGGAAACCGAGCACGCGCTCGAGATGCTGCACCGGGCGCTCGCCACAGCGTGCCCCACTGTCGAGGTAGGCGACGTGGACGGCGACGTCACCTCGATCGAGGTACACCTGCCGCTGCCCGAGCAGCTGCCGGGCGAGTCCCGCGTCTGGCCGATCACCCTGCGCCCCGATGCGCACGCACAACCCCTCGCCGAGTCCGTGATCTGGCCCGAGGTAGCGATCTCCGCGGTGACGCCGTTCGTCGCGGTCGAGACGACGGCCGGGACCGGCGACGCCCGGGTCGTACGGCGCTGCGTGCTCAAGGCCGACCTGATCGGCGACCCACCGGAGCGGCAGCAGGGTGCGTTGCGGGACCTGCTGCGTGATGTCGAGGCGGTCGTGCGCTATCTCGCACTCCTGCTCGCCGAACCTGAGCTCGGGGGCGGCATCGCGTTCACCGACGCGGTGGCGAACGACGTCCTCGGCGGCACCGACGACCACCCGTGGACCAGCCACGACATCGTCCTCTTCGAGCCCTTGATCCGCGCTGCGGTCCGCGACAGCGCCGCCATCGGCCGGATCGCCCAGATCGTCGACGAGCTGCGCGAGGTGGGCGGGCTGCTGCCAGACGGCTTCGACGAGCTCTGGCGCGTGGTCCGCGAGTTCGTCACCGAGGAGGCGGGCGCATGACGACCGACCACCGGCCCGACGTCGAGGCCGTGATGCGCGGGCTCAAGGACTTCCAGCGCACCACGGTCGAGTACGTGCACCGCCGACTGTGGACCGACGACGACGCGGTCAAGACGCTTCCTCGTCGCCGACGAGGTCGGCCTCGGCAAGACCCTCGTCGCCAAGGGCGTCATCGCGACCACGGTCGACCACCTGTGGGACACCCCCAAGCGGATCGACATCGTCTACATCTGCTCCAACCAGCAGATCGCACGGCAGAACCTCAGCCGGCTCAACGTCGTTGACGGGCAGAAGCTCGACCACGCGGACCGCCTCACCATGCTGCCCACGGTCATCAAGAGGCTCAACGACCGGCGGATCAACTTCGTCTCGTTCACCCCGGGCACCTCCTTCCACGTCAACGGCGGCGGCGGCAAGGCACCCGAGCGGGTCGTGCTCTACTGGCTCCTCGCCGCCGCCTACGGTCGCGACTACGTGCGCCCCGCCCGGTGGCTCAAGTTCTTCCGCGGTGGCTCGGGCCGCGAGAGCTTCACCCGACAGCTCGACTGGTTCGACCGCGCGAGTCTCGACGCGGACATCGTCGTGGCATTCCGCGACGAGCTCGAGAAGACGCAAGGGCCGAACGGCCGACCGCTGCGAACGAGCTCGAAGAATGCGTGCAGGAGTTCAACTACCTGCGCGGCGACCCGCACTGGAAGCTCTCGCAGCAGGCGCTACGCCCTCGTCGGTGCGTTGCGGTCACGTGGTCGCTCGCGCCTCGGTCGAAGCCCTCGAACCCGACCTCGTGATCCTGGACGAGTTCCAGAGGTTCAAGGACCTCATCGCGCCGACGAGACCGGACGCCGCGAGCTCGCGCACGCGATCTTCAACCACCCCGACGCCAAGGTCCTCCTGCTGTCCGCGACGCCCGTTCAAGATGTACACGCTGCCCGACGAGCCGGAGGGCGACGACCACTACCGCGACTTCATCTCGACCGTCCGCTTCCTCGCCGGCGACGACCAAGCAGCGGGCGTCGAGCGCCGACCTGCGAACCATGCGCGAGGCCCTGGTCGATGGCAGCTCGTCGAGGCGGCCCGTGCCGCCAAGGACCGAGTCGAGACGGCCCTGCGTCGAGTGATGTGCCGCACCGAGCGGCTCGCGGTGAGCACCGATCGCGACGGCATGCTCAGCGAGACCCGTGCAGCCGCCGCCGGCGTCGAGCTCACCGAGCTGCGAGCCCTGCGCGGTCCTCAACGGCGTTGCCCGCGCCGTGGGTCGGCCGGACGTCTTCGAGTTCTGGCGCTCGGCGCCGTACCTGCTCAACCTCATGGACCAGCAGGGCTACAAGGTCAAAGAAGACCTGCTCGACCGGAAGACCGACACCTCTGTAGCGCGGGCGCTCGAGGCCGCCGAGGGCATGCTCCCCTGGGAGGACGTCGAACGGTATCGCGCGGTCGACCCAGGCAACGCGAAGCTCCGCGGCCTCATCGCAGACTCCCTCGACACGGGAGCCTGGCGGCTCCCGTGGTTACCACCCTCACTCCCCTACGTCGAGCTCAGCGGCGCCTACGCCGACCCGGCCCTACGGCACTACACCAAGCGACTGGTGTTCTCCGCGTGGACAGTGGTCCCCAAGGCGATCTCGGTCATGGTCAGCTACGAGGCTGAGCGTCGCGCAGTGGACCTGGCCACCACGCGACGCGAGTCCTACTCGGCGCGACGCACCACGCCGTTGCTCCAGTACAGGCTGAAGGACGGTGCACCGGGTGCGATGCCGGTCCTGGCACTCGCCTACCCCAGCTCCACGCTCGCTCAGCTCGGCGACCCCCTGGCCATCGCGCGGGCCGTGGCGGATCGTCTGCCAGCACCACGCGACCCGGTTCTCGACGCCGTGCGCGACCAGGTGGCGCGAGCACTCGATCGTCTCCCGATCAGCGCCAGCGCGGCAGGGCCCCCCGACCGGCGCTGGTACTGGGCCGCGCCCGTGCTCCTGGATCGGGTCGCCGACGTCCCGGACCAGCAGCGATTCGAAGCTGGCTTCGGCCTCGGTGATGACGATGACCCAGACGACGTGGGCCGCGGCCTCGCCGAGCACGTGGCCGCGTTGCGCGCCATCCGTGCTGAGGAGCTCGGCCCGCGCCCCGATGACCTCGTCGACGTCCTGGCGCGCCTCGCGTTGGCGGGCCCGGGTGTATGTGCGCTGCGCGCCCTGTCCCGCGTGGCCGGAGGACATGACGCCCTCGCCGACCCAAGCACCCGGCTGCATGCGAGTGTGATTGCCGGTGGCCTGCGGTCGCTGTTCAACCGCCCTGAGATGATGGCCGTCCTCCGCGCGGAGGAAGCCGCCGAGGAGCACTACTGGCGGCTGGTGCTGGACCAGGCACTCGACGGCGGCCTCCAAGCCACCCTCGACGAGTACGCCCACGTGCTCCTGGAGTCCGAGGGCCTCCAGGACGCCGCAAGCCCGCTCCGCGCCGAGCGGATCGCCGGGCGGATGCGTGAAGCGCTGAGGCTGAAGACCACGAGCAACGCCGTAGACGAGTTCCAGACGCACGACGCGGGCTTCACGGTCGAGCGCCACACGATGCGCTCGCACTTCGCCGCGCGCTTTGGACGAGCCAGGGCCGAGGACCAGGCAGCCGTGCGCGAGACCCACGTGCAGACCGCCTTCAACTCACCGTTCTGGCCGTTCGTGCTCGCCTCGACGTCGGTCGGGCAGGAAGGGCTGGACTTCCACACCTACAGCCACGCGGTGGTGCACTGGAACCTGCCCGGCAACCCCGTAGACCTCGAGCAACGCGAGGGACGCGTGCACCGGTACAAGGGGCACGCGGTGCGGAAGAACGTCGCCGCGAAACACGCCGATGCGGCGTTCCACGCCACCGTCGACGACCCCTGGTTCGCGATGTTTCTCGCCGCGGCCGAAGGCCGCGAGGAGGGCGCGAGCGACATCGTCCCATCGTGGGTGTACGCCGGGCCCGCGGCGATCGAGAGGTACGTGCCCGCGATGCCGCTCAGCAGCGAGGTGGCGCGGTATCACCGGCTGCAGCGGACGGTCGGGGCGTACCGCCTGGTCATCGGGCAGCCGCGCCAGGGCGACCTGATCCGGTACGTCGGAGATGGGGCGGATCTCGAGTGGATGCAGATGGATCTCGGGCCTCGCCCGCGCTGAAGGACCGAGCAGAGAGCCCCGAGGCCACGCACGCCATGGCCGACTCGGGGGTCGTTGGCTCCGGCCCCCTTCCCCGTGGCCAGGTGCCGAAGGACGTCCCGGTGCGTCGCCTGCGTCCGAAGGTCTGCAGGACAGCGACGTCGAGGTCGACCTCATCGCCAGCGGGCCTCTGCGAGCCAATGAAGCGCGCGGCGTTCGCGATCTCTACAGCGTTGATCGCCGCGAAGCGAAGGTCCGCATTGGCTTCGTTTGGGCGGAACGCTTACCACGTCGACGCGCCTAGGTCGACAACGGCCGAGTCTGCGGGCCGAACCCGCCTGGGACCCCGCCACCCACACCTGGCTCGTGGCAGACCCAACCACGTCGACCGCTCGCGCATCTTCGTCCGTTGGTTTGCCGGCGACGACCAGTTTCAAGGTGGACGCCGACTAGGGCCGGTCTTTCGCCCACCACAGGAAACTGGAGATGTGCTGGGTGTGGCTGAACCCTGGCCCGGCCATCTCGACAAGAAGGTCGTTGCTCCACGTGATGAGTCGACCCACGGTCATCCGACTTCGATCCGCCTCCGGCAGCTCCACACCGAAGACCAGGCGTGCGATCTCCCGCTTGCCGCCGTACGGGCTCGAGTAGATCAGGATTGGCAACCATCGCTGGGGATCGACGACGCACAGCACTCGCGTGAGCAAGGACTCCTTGAAGCCCCTCATCTCAAGACCCTGACCTTCGATGAGGTCAGTCAAGCGGTCTTCGGTCGGGCGGTGGGCTGGGCCGTAGAGCAGGTACTCGATCACGGCTCGGGTCCGCGCGGCCGCGGCCTCGTCACCCATCTCGTTCCAGGCGCTATTGAAGACCGACATGTTGCCGGGCCGCGCTCCGACGTCACTGTTCGCGAAGTCCTTCAGGTCCCTCGGGCGGCACGCGCGGAGGCCCTCGCGACTGAAGACCTCCTGATAGTGCGCCCAGTACGCGACCACGTCGTCCGCGAGCGACGGCTGCGCTTTGAGGAACTCCGCCTTGAGCGCCTCAACGCGCGCTCGCCGTCGCTCCGGCACTTGGTAGGTCGACCGGAACGTCGCGGTACTCGGCAGTCGTCCTCGGCCGCGGTGCAAGCTTCGATTCACCACGCCACCAGTCGTGACCGCAGGCCGTGCACTTGATGTGTCGGCGGGTGTCGCCATCCTTCTCGATCAGTTCGAGATCGTCGGAGGAGCACTGCGGGCAGGTGATCACAGGGGGATCTTCCCGCGTGGACCGGCGTAGTTGAAGCGGAGTGAGGGGCAACGTCGGCTGCCGCTGTCCCGGGACTTGGTGCAGACATGCCCGACGCTCGCCTGCGGGTTCATGGCCTGAAGACCGAATCGGCATGCCACTCGAGGAACTCGGTGCTCGGCCTGTCGGCGCGCCGGGCCGGGATCCGTATCGCCACGGCACTCCGTTCCCGCTGGTAGAACTCCTCACCATTGCCCCACTCGGACCGGAGTCGCGGGCTCACCATCAAGGTGCGACGAACGGGGTGGACTCCGAGATAGCCCTGATCGAACAGGGTGTGCACGTCGGACCGCAGGAACAGCCCGTTGTCGACCCGGTTCTGCCCTTCCGCCGAGACGGGACGGATGTGTGCGGCTTCGAGAACCGGCAGGATCCGGTCGCCCGTGATCGCACAGCGCTTGCCGTAGGCCTCCTGGACCAGGGCCTTGAAGGCGCGCTGACCCACACGGGGACTCACGAGACGTTCTGGGCCGAAGACGGGTCCTGGCACGTAGGAAGGCCGATCGAACAGAGCGTGACTACTCCCGTGCTGCAGCAGCGCCGCCAGCACGTCCTCGACGTACGATCCCTCGGCGGTCGCCAGGTCGTATGTGCGTCCCTGGACGATGTTCGATGCCCAATCGGGCGGAGCCGGGAACGACTCGTCCGGCGAGACGAAGACGACGTCGCGCAGCATCACGCAGCCGATCTCATGGTTGGAGTCAGCCGGCACAGCACTCCTGCGGTAGCGATCAACGCGGGCGAGGAGCTCGTCGAGGCTGGACGTGCCGTTGTCTAGCCCGAAGAGATCCCAGGCCTGCCGCACGCTGAGCGCCGCCCAGCCGCTCAGGAAGCCGCCGCCCACGATTCGGCTGCCCTCTCGCGCATGGGTCTTGAAGAGGAACGGCGCGCCAGTGTCCACGGCGCTGAAGCGCCGCGCGCCACTCGGCTGCCAGAAGTTGACTTCGGTCGCGCCCCGAGCGGCCAGGGAGCGGTACCAATCGCCGTCCGTGACGCCGACGTACGCCCTCACGGTGACAGTCTGCCTGGTGGCGTTCGCGGCGAACAGTGAACGGGGACCCCTACCGTCGCGGGTTCGCCAGCGATCGCAGCATCTCCCGTGTCTCGGCGTCATTGGAGTAGATCAACGTTCCGACCATCCCACGCGTCAGCAGCACCTTGTACACGTGCCGGACGAGCCGGTCGAAGTCCTCGTCGGGGACGCGCTTGGGGTTGCGGAAGTCGGGGTCGCGGTTGAACTGGCGCCGCGCGACCCACCGGTCGGTGCGCCAGACGAGGTCGTCGCCGAGGATCACGCCGTTCCAGTCGTACTCGAAACCCTGGGCGGTGTAGACGCAGCCGACCTGGCCGAACCCGCCGTCCTCGGTCGCCCACAGCGACGACGGGGGCGCACCACCGACGGACCGTTCGCTGCGAAGGTTCCAGGGCCTGGCCCATGACCCGATCCGCACGTCGCTGACCAGCGACCCGTCGTCGCGGGGGTCGCTCCATGGCCAGCAGTACCCGGCTGTCATGCGCGCGCCATAGCCCTGGCTCCGCAGCGAGGAGAGGCGCGCCTCCAGCTCGGCCGGCGAGTCGGCCACGTCCACGGAGAACGTCGGCTCGTCGTGCCACGGCACCGGCCCGCCCTCGCGCAGGCCGAGCAGCCGCAGCACCCAGTCGATGTAGGCCTCGCTGCCGCCGGAGCGGTACTGCCCGTTCAGGTTCACCTCGCGGAACGCCAGGCCGCGGCTGGTCGCGTACTGCTCGATCTCGGCGACCGAGCCCATCTCGCCGGGCCGCACCACCTGGTACTGGTCGAGAAGGAACACCGGCACCCGCGCCGCGTCGACGAGCTCCTCGATCTGCGGCCTCGCGTTCTCGCGCAGCTGCTGGGGCGTGAACCGGTTGACGGACTTCTCCCGCAGCCGGTGCGCCTCGTCGCAGACCAGCACGTCCAGGCCGTTCTTCTCGGCGGCCATGAAGCTGTTGAAGTACGCGAACAGCGCCTTGGTGCGGCCC
>CAWALY010000008.1:0-467163 GCA_963783005.1 uncultured Actinomycetota bacterium | reverse complement strand
GCCAACCCGATGCGAGGGGTGGGCGAGCCGGAGCCGCACCGGCATATGCCGCTCCCACCGCGCGCGGAGCGAGGCGGCTGGCCCCGCAGCCGTCCGCTCACGGGTGCGCGCCAACGCCCGTGCGTCAAGCGGGGTCGGCCGCCGCCGAATGACGGCGGGCGAATGGCATCGAAGTGGACGACGGCCTCGAGCATCGTCGTCTCCTCCGCGGGGCAGGCGCATCTGGACCGCCGCGCCCGCTGTCGGCCGGGCGCGCGGGTGATGTCAGTCTCCTATCGCCGTGCGGACGAGGGCCGCGATGGCATCCTCGTCGGCCGACGAGAGCTCGGTGATGGCCCAGGACGTGGGCCACATCGTGCCGTCGTCGACCTGTGCCGTCCCAAAGAAGTTAAGGCTTCCGTACCGGGCCTTGAACCTAGCGCGCTCCTGGTAGAAGAGCACGGGCTTGCCGTCGGCGTTCGCGTAGGCGGGCTGCCGTACAGCAGCTTCGGCGCCAACGACGGCGCGACGCGCGTGACGATCGCATGGATGCGCTCGGCGTTCGTCTTGTCCGGCTCATCCAACGAGGCGATCTTGTCGAGCACCGACTGCAGTGCCGCAGCGGCGGCCTCACTCGCCTTGAGCTCCTTGGCCCGTTGACGCGCCGCCGCGCGCTCTTCGGCCGCTGGTCTGGGGCTGGGCTTCTCGGAGCGCGCCACCTGCTCAGTCTCGCGCGGCACCGGCACCCGCTGCGCGCCGACCCACGGGCTGCCCGGCGCGGGCCGGTTGCCGGTGGTCCAGGACGGACCTACCGTCGAACGATGAGGGCAGTGGTCGTCGCCCTGCTGGCCATGGTCGCCCTGGCGGGATGCCGAGTGAGGAAGTGCCCCGAGAGCGGGCCCGGGCACCCCTCCTAGCGATGGTCGCCACCGTTGTCCGGTGCTGGGAGGAGGACGTTGTAGGCGACTCGGCGACGACGGCCGTCGCCGGGGGCGTTGGCGGCGCGTGGCTGAAAGACGCGGACGAGGTCGCGCAGGAACTCGTCATGCTCGGCGTCGGTCAGCCACATGGCTGCGACACGATAGCTGGCTCCGTCGTGGCCTGGGTCGGGTGAGTGCGCGAGGTATCGATCGAAATCACCGAGCAGCCCCGCGACGTAGGCCATGAAGGCCTGGGCGTGATCGTCGATCGACATGGCATCGATCTCGTCGGGCTGGAGCTGGGCGGCCAGCATGCGCAGGGTGTAGGTCTTCTCTACCGTGCCGCGGATCCGCCGCTCGGCAACCACCTGCAGCACCCCGGCCTTGGTGAGAGTGGCGATGTGGCGGTACAGGCTGGCGGTCGGTACGTCGTCGAGCTCGGCCGCGATCTGGGTGGTGGTCAGCGCCCGGTCGCCGAGGAACGTCTTGACGATGCGCAGCCGCACCGGGTGCAGGAGGAGATCGGAGCTGCTCACAGGGTCACCCTACGGCATTGTTATCAGTTCTGATAACATAGGTTGCATGACAGCGTTGTGGATCGTGTCTCGCACTGGTGGTCCTCGTGGGGATCGCCGTGGTCGGGTTGAACGCGGGATCGCGTCGCTCCGGCTACGCGATCCCGGGGGCGCATCGGAGAGCGTCACCTCTTCGACGAGGGGGCTTGCGCATGACGAACTCAACCGAGGTGACCTGGCAGCTCGACGGGATCACCATGCACGCCACCTACACCCGGCCCGAGGGGCAGGGTCCGCTCCCTGCCGTCGTCCTGGTCGCCGGTAGCGGACCCACGGACCGCGACTGGTGCTCGCCGCTCCTGGCAGGCACGAACGGCAGCGGCCGACTGCTCGCCGCCGCCTTCGCGGACGCGGGCATCGCTTCGCTGCGCTACGACAAGCGGGTGGCCGGCCCGTACGCCGCGCAGAACATCCAGGCCATGGTCGGCCGGGCCAGCATGCAGTCCCACCTGGACGAGCTCGTCGCGGCAGTGACGTTCCTGACCGGCCAGGGCGACGTCGACGCCTCCCGCATCGCCGCCCTGGGCAACAGCGAGGGCACCCTCCACGTACTGCACTACGCCACCGGCGCCCAGGAGATCCCGTTCGCCGGCATCGTGCTGGCCGCTCCGCCGGGGCGGCCCATCAGGGACATCCTCCTCGCCCAGCTCGAGCTCCAGGCGGCGCAGGTGCCCGGCGGCAGCGCGCTGATGGACGCGGTGCGAGCCGCGACCGCCCGCTACGAGGCCGGGCAGCCGATGGACCCCGATCCGGCGCTGCCTGAGCAGGTCAGGATGGTCCTGACGAGCTTCGAGACCCCGATGAACCTCCCGCTGGCCCGCGAGCTGTGGACCGAGGACGCCACCCGCACGCTGCCCGAGGTGCACATCCCGACACTCGTGCTCATCGGCGGACACGACCTGCAGATCGACCGCCACGCCGACGGCGACCCCCTCCAGGCCGCCGCGGCGGCAATGCCCAACATCACCTTCGCCTTCCCGCCGCGGGCCAACCACGTCCTCAAGGAGGAGACCCGCACCCCGGCCGAGGTCATCGCGACACCAGGCAACGGCTACAACGCCCAGGACGCTCACCTGGACCCCGAGGCCCTCGACACCATCGTCACCTGGCTGAGCAAGGTCCTCACGCCCCGTGCTGACCGGGCGACCCCATGACCCCGGTCGAACACCTCACCAAGACCCCGATCGGAAAGTTGGGCGCGACGGTTCAGTTGAGCGCGACGTAGGCGATGGCCTGTGCGATGCGCCGAACCGTCTCCGCTCGGACGTCGCCTGATCCGGTGACCAGCACGAACAGCGCTCCCCCGTACAACGTCATCAGGGTGGGAACGGCTTCCGGCGGGACCCCTAGACCCAGCGCGGCGTGCTCGTCGGCGGTGAACACCGTCGCCACGGAGTCGAGGCGTGCGAGCGCCGCGGCGAGCGCGGGGCGCCGTCGAGCCTCCATCCGCAGCTCGAAGATCGCGAGGTACCGCTCGCGCTCCGCGGTGGCGGCCTCCATGAGAGACGCCTCGAGGAGGTCGGCCAGGGGGTGGCTGGCCACTCCGGCGTCGAGCTGACGGTCGATGCGTTGCATGTCCTGCAGGTGGAGGGACACGACACGCTCGGCGACAGCCACGAGCAGCCCCTCGCGGCTGCGGAAGTAGTTCACGGCGGTGCCCGCCGGTAGGCCTGCCGCTCGCTCGACGGCGCGGTGGGTCAGGCCGTGGGTGCCGTCACGAGCCAGCAGGCCGATAGCTGCGTCGGTGAGCTGGGCGCGGCGGGCGGGGTTGGGCCGCGACATGAGGGCAAGTATGGCAACCTCTATTGCACGACGCTGGTAGTGGTATGTGGTCGCGCCTGGCCCGGGCGAGACCGCCACCGAGGGGAGCACGACATGGGACGCGTGGCAATCGTCGTCGGGGGCGGTGTGGCGGGCCTGGCCTCGGCCATCTCGCTGGCACGGACGGGATGGCAGGTCACCGTGCTCGAGCGGGCGCCCGAGCTCGGCGAGGTCGGAGCCGGCTTGGCCATGTCCCGCAATGCCGTGGCCGCGTTCAGGGGTCTCGGCTTTCAGGACGCGGACGTCGCCGCGTTGGGGTACCCGACGCGGGCGGGCGGCACGTGGGACCTCCACGGGCGGCCGATCCTCGCCCTGCCGGACGTGCCCGCGATCCGCGAGTCGGTTGCGCTGATCGGGGTGCACCGCGAGCGGCTGCACGGCGCACTGCACCGGCGGGCCGTGGACAGCGGCATCGAGATCGTCACCGGAACCGCCGTCACGACGGTCGAGCCCGGCGAACCCGACGGCCGACGTGCCGTCGTCGAGAGCAGGGAGGCGGACCTCGTCGTGGGAGCCGATGGCGTGCGAAGCGCCGTCCGCGCAGCACTGTTCCCCACCGAGCACATCGTCTACAGCGGCTACTCGAGCTGGCGCGCCATCGCACCGGGCGCCTTGGGCGAGACCGCACTGCGCCAGTACTGGGGACCGCACGCCGAGTTCGGCATCCTGCGCGTCGACAGCGACCAGACGTACTGGTACGGGTACGTCGCCATGCCCGAACGGACAGTCCTCGACGACGAGCTAGCCGCAGCTCGGGACCGGTTCGCCGGCTGGGCTGCCCCCGTGCAGCAGGCCATCGCCGCAACGCCCCCGCAGGCAGTCATGCGACACGACGTCTACCACCTGCCCGGCGGCCTGCCGCGCTACACGACCGGTCGGGTCGTCATGGTCGGCGACGCCGCCCACGCCACCCTTCCGACGATGGGGCAAGGGGCCGCCACAGCACTCGAAGACGGTTTGTGCGTGGGCCTGCTCATCGGCGCGCCGACCGCAGCAGGCGGCCGGCTTGCTCCCGCCCTCGACGCGTTTGACGCTGCCCGCCGACCTCGATGCCACGCTCTTGCCAGAGCCTCTGTCGCATCAGGCCGCTTCGGCTCCCACCTTCGCGGCGGCTGGCCACAAGGTCTGCGCAACAGTGTCATGCGCCTCACCCCCACCAGCGCCATCCTCCGCGGCTCGCGCGCCGCGATGGGCTGGACCCCACCCCCACCCGCCACACCGGTGCGCTAAGTCGGTAGTGTGCGAGGAGCCGGCCGTCGTCGTGCGCAGCGACGCGGCCGACCTGAAAGACATCCACGTACCGGCGTCCCAGGTCGACGCCGAGCGCAGCGCCATCGACCCGTTGCTTCTCAACGCTGGCATGACTCTCCAGGACTCTTTGAACCGCCCTGGGTTCGTTGGAACCTCCACTGAACCCGGGGCGGTTCAGGTTCTTGATGCTGGTGCACCTGCCCGCGGGCAACCACCGCGCCGACACCGTCGCCGACGCCCTGGCCGCCGCAGTCATGGAAGGTTGTTGGCCCGGCGTGGCTGAACGATGAAGACCGGGTGCTGGTCGGCGTCTGCGGCGAAGACTGCGGGGCCGTCCGCAGGGTGCGCGTGGAATGCGGCACGCACGAAGGGAATTGGCCTGTAGTGACGTCGATAGTGCCGCAGCACGTCGGCCTTGGCGGGGCCGGTCATCTCTTCGAGGTGGACCGGTTTGAGGTGGCGCCCCCGGCCGAGTTCTGCGGCGGGCTCGGATCGGACGTTGTGGACCCATGCGGTCACGCCGAACGGTGCGACGAGGTACCGGATACCGTCGTGGTTCAAGGGAGCGACGGGCGTGACGCGGAGTTGGCCGGAGCGGCGCCCACGGGTGCGTAGCAGCACCAGAGGTCCCATCGGGATTCCGAGGCCGAGGAGCCGCGTGGGTCCGCGGCTCATGGCCGGCAGTCGCGGCGGAACCCGCGACCGGCTCATGACAGTTCCCCGTGCTGCTGGCTGTGATGGCCGGGAGTCGAGCTCTGCCCGCGATGTCCGGGGTCGACGCGAGCGAGACCTGTCTCGAGGAGGTCCAGGGCTGCTCGTGCCCTTGTCACTACGTGGCTGGCGATGGTCCGGGCGTCCGTGCCCTCGATGGCCATCTGCCGGACCGTCGCGGTCATCGCACGGCCGACGCCGATGAGGGCGTTGGCCACCACCCAGGCCTGACCCGCAGGGACCTCCGGGGCGTCCTCTGCGATGGCCGCGAGGTCCGAGGTGTGTCGGTCGTACAGGGCGAGCTCGCGTTCCCTGAGCGCGCTGCTGGCCGCGATCATCCGGGCGGCTGCGGCCAGTTGCGTGCTTGCGGCAGCCGGATCGTCCTCGGCGAGCAGACCGCCCGGCACCGTGATGAAGTCTCGGAACGCGTCGAGCAGGCTCTGCTCCGAGGGTCTGGAACTGACGGCGTGCACGAGTCGCGCCTCATAGGAGACCATTCCGGAGAAGACGATGTCCTCCTTCGTGGGGAAGTAGTTGAACACCGTCGCCGGTGAGACCTCCGCGGCCGCCGCGATCTGCGTCACCGTCACCGCGTCGAAGCCGCGGTCGACAAACGCCCGGTACGCCACCTGGGTGATCCGGTCGCGCGTCTGGGTCTTCTTCCGATCCCGCAGCCCCGAGCTCTCCATGCGGACACGCTAACACCACCTTGGTGTTGCTAGAAAATTAGAGAGACTCTAGTGTGGTGCATCACCCGGGCACTGGCCCGGGCCGAGCCCGGTGAGGCCATCGGCGAACCCAGCAGCCGGCGAATGCTGCACCCCACCCGACCACCTGCGCCGACGACCCCGACGACCCCGACGAAAGGACCCTGCCGTGCGACTGAGTCTGCACATCACCGACTTCGCACCTTCGACGGACCCCGCAGGAATGGGCGCCTGGCTCGCTCGAATCGCACGAGCCGCCGACGAGTCCGATCTGGACACCCTGTGGGTCTCGGATCACCTGCTCCAGGCGGACCCGAGCAGCAACCCCGACGCCCACATGCTCGAGGCATACACCACGCTCGGTTTCCTCTCCGCGCAGACGCAGAGGATCCGTCTGGGCACGATGGTGACCGCCGTCACCTACCGGGCGCCGGCCCTGCTGGTCAAGTCTGTGACCACTCTGGACGTCCTCTCCGGTGGGCGAGCCTGGCTGGGATCGGAGCCGGATATCACCAAGGTGAGGCGGCCGCGATGGGCCTGGACCTCCCGACTCTCGGCGAACGATTCGAACGGTTGGAAGAGACGTTGCGCATCGCGCTCTTGATGTGGGCGGGCGATGACAGCGCCTTCGAAGGGGCTCACTACCGCCTTGCGCACCCCGTGAACAGCCCGAACTCCGTCCGCCGCCCGCATCCACCACTCCTGATCGGCGGCATGGGCGAGAGCAGGACGCTGCCCCTGGTGGCGCGCTACGCAGACGCATGCAACCTGTTCGACATCCCAGACGGCGGCAAGACCGTGAAGCACAAGCTCGCCGTGCTCGCCCAACAATGCGAACAGGTCGGCCGGACCTACAACGACATCGAGAAGACCATGAGCACACGCCTACAACAGGGAGAATCCCCCGACACTTTCGCCCGCCGGTGCGACGAAATTGCGACCCTCGGCGTCGAACACGTGGTCGTGCTCACCACCGGGACCTGGACCGACGAAGCCGTGGCAACCGTGGCCGCAAGTGCGTCCGCCCTACGCTGATTCGAGTGCGTCGACAGGGGCGCCCACGTTCTCTCCTTGGTCGAGTCGCTCGCCGGATCGGGCTCGTCGACGGCCTGCTGCTGCACATGCTCACCGACCCCAGCGGCCTGCAAGGCACCACCGCGGTCCGGATACTCGACGACCACCTGCGACAGTTCGTTCACGACCTCGACGACGCGGACAAGCCGACCCGGTGAGGCACGCACGCCAAGGTCTCCGGCGACCACTAGGTGGTTCGCACTGCGTGTTCTGCCAGGCCGCCGCTGACCATCGAAATCAAGCTCAACGCCGCCACCGAGGACCGCGACACCCCCCACGTGCGCCGGCTCGCCGATCAGCTCCGCGGGCCCTCCTCGACGCGGTCGCCGTCACCGCCGGGCCACGCGCCCACCGCCGCGGTGGCGGCACATGCCCCTCAATCGCCGATCGCCGTGCGGACAAGGTCCGCGATGACCTTCTCGTCGGCCGATGAGAGCTCGGTGATGGCCCAGGAGGTGGGCCACATCGTGCCATCGTCGAGCCGTGCCGACCCGAAGAACGTGAGGCTTCCATACCGGGCCTTGAACCTGGCGCGCTCCTGGTAGAACAGCACGGGCTTGCCGTCGGCATTGGCGTAGGCGGGGCTGCCATAGAGGAGCTTCGGTGCCAGGGAAGGCGCGACCCGCGTGACGATCTCATGGATGCACTCTGCGTTCGTCTTGTCCGGCTCATCCAGAGAAGCGATCTTGTCCAGTACCGACTGCAATGCCGCTGCGGCGGCCTCCCGCGCCTTGAGCTCCCTTGCCCGCTGACGCGCGGCCGCGCGGTCTTCGGCCGTCGGTTTGGGGCCGGACTTCTCGAGGGGTGCCATCAATTCAGTATCAGGCGACTGCTGCTCGGCCACAACCGCTGCCTCCTTCGCCCCGCCAGGGGGTGCGAGGCGAACCCTTCGACCTGCGCGAGGAAGGCGCGGCGCTTACCCACACCCGAACGCCGTGGTCCGGTGTGCTGGCCCGGGCCAGCTCCCAGGCCCGTGCTCGGGCTGTGGCCCTATCCCGGTCGATCGCGGCCAGCGCCCGGTCAGCATCGCCTGCCACAGCCGGAACGTGCGCGCGCACCTCGCGTTCAAGGCAACTGGCCCGACGGCCGGCTCGGTGCGCGCCACCGCTAAGTCCGAGCAGGCGTCCCCACCCTGGGCCAACGACAACGCTAGGTCCATGAGCCCCTGGCGGGGTGAGGCCGGGCCATCGCCAGGGGGCCGCCACCTGGCCAGCTTGCCCGACAGGGGCCACCTCCAGACCCGCCGTCCGGACCGTGGAGCGCAACGGCACCCCACCGGCCGGGCCTCGCCGCCGGGCCGCTCGCGTCGGCCGCCGTCGTGTGGGGTGTCACCTACTGCGTCCGACTCCCTCGACGTAGGCCGCCAGGTTGGCAAGCGATGAGGCGATCCCGGCCTCGTGGCTCGCTTGGTCGATGCCGGACGGCACGTCGGTGGCGGTGACCGTGACCTCGGTGCCGCTGCCCGCTGGCTCGAGACGCCAGGTCATGGTCATGGTGCCCGCGTAGGTCGGGTCGTCGGACTCGAAGACCGCGAGCTGGACGACGCTGAGCGGCGGCACGAGCTCGGCGAACGCGACGTCAACGACGTCGGTCGCGTCAGACGACTTGCCGGGAGCGTTCGTGGGATCGAGGTAGGTCAGCACCATGCGGAACCCGCCACCGGGCCTCGGATCCCATTGCTCGATCCGCCCCGACATACCATCCGGGGGCAGCCACGCCTCCACGGCGTGCCTATCGACCAGCGCGCCATATACCTCGTACTGGGGCGCCGCGACAGTGCGGCTCACGCGATCGGTCCGTGTCATCTGGCGATTCTGCGTCATTGACGGCCGAGCCACCAGCTGTCCGGCGCGGGTCGGTTGGTGGCAGTCCGGGACGGACCCGGCGTCGAAGGATGAGGGCAGTCCTTGACGCCGGGCTTGCCGCGGTCACCCTGGCAGAGTGCACGCCACAGCTTCCGCCGTCCGCATTCCTGCGGAAACCACCCCGTCGATACCTGCTCAGGTTTCAGCCGTCGTTGGAACAGGGATGGGCACGATCCGGGGTCTCTGGGCGAGGATCCAGGCCAAGGCCACCTGAGCGGCATGGCGGCATAGCGTTGTCCGGTCATTGCCGCCGATGGTGCGTGTTCGGCCGGGCCCGTTCTGGCCACTTAGGTGTTGCGCGTCAGGGCACCGGCGACGAACCGGCGCACGGCGTCCTGGGATGGTGGCGCGATGGTGTCGGCCGCCATCAGGTGTCCTCCTCCGACAAGTGACAGGGCGAGTGCGTCGAGGTCGGCGCTGGCGCGCAGACGGCCTCTGCTGCGCTCGGCGGCGAGGTAGTCCCGGATCCCAGTGGTGGCGTGGGCCAAGATGGCCATTCCACCGCCGGGGGTCGCCTCCCTCAGCCTGGTTCGCAGGACGTCGCGGAACGTGATGAGCGGGATGATCGCGCTCGGCACCGGCCCGAGGAGCGCGTCCAGGGCGATGGTGAGGTTGTCGACCACCGCTCCGGTGCCAACTGACGCGCGCAGGGTCGCCATCTCCGCGTCGAGCCGGCTCGCGCAGTCGAGGACGAGAGCGGTCAAGAGGTCATCGAAGTCGCTGAAGTGTCGGTGCAGGACGCCCTTGGCGCATCCGGCCTCCTCGGTGACCGCCCTGCTGGTCAACCCGGCCGCACCGTCGCGAAGAAGGACGCGCTCGGCGGCGTCCAGAAGCTGCTGACGCGCGTCGCGAAGGTGGACTCCGGTGGGCACCTGCGTCTCCTCGGGTCGGTGCGCGGACAGTGGATGCATCCTAGTGGGCATGTGCCCACTAGGATGGGCGCATGCCCACTCCCGGCGCTGGTGACCCTAGCTCCCCGTCGGTGCCGCCGCACCGGTCACGTCAGATGGCGGAGAGCTTTGGCATCGACGCTGAGCGGTACGACCGGGCGCGCCCGCCCTACCCCGAGTCCCTGGTGCGGCGCCTGGTCGAGGCAAGTCCGGGCCTCGATGCCCTCGATGTGGGGTGTGGCACGGGCATCGCGGCCCGTCAGCTCCAGGCTGCCGGGTGCGAGGTGCTCGGGATCGAGCCCGACGAGCGGATGGCGCAGTTCGCGCGGGGGCGCGGCGTCCCGGTCGAGGTCGCGACCTTCGAGGCGTGGGAACCGGCCGGCCGAGCCTTCGACCTGGTGGTGGCCGCGCAGTCCTGGCACTGGATCGACCCCGCCGTCGGTGCCTCCAAGGCAGCGCAGGTGCTCCGTCCGCGGGGGATCGTGGCCGTCTTCTCTCACGTCTACGAACCACCCGTCGAGGTGGCCGAGCCCTTCGCCGCGGCCTTCCGCCGGGCCGTGCCCGACTCGCCGTTCGCCACCATGCCCCCCATCCGGCTCCGGGACGCGTATCAGAAGGGCTTCCAGGGCGTCGCCGAACAGATCCGCCAGACCGGGCGGTTCTTCGAGCCGGAGCACTGGCAGAGCGACTGGGAGCGCGTCTACACCCGCGACGAGTGGCTCGATCTCCTCCCCACGACCGGCGGGCTCACCCGGCTGCCGCCCGGGGCGCTCCAGCAGATCCTGCAGGCAGTGGGAACAGCAATCGACCTGCTCGGCGGACGCTTCACGATGCCCTACACCACCCTGGCGGTCACGGCGTCGTTGACCGACGATCGTTGACCGCCCCGCCGCACCGGTGGAGTACCGGCCTCCTACTCGGGGCCGAAGCCCGCGATAGACGCGCGCACATGCCGCTCTCGGGCGGCTACGCTCGCACGGTCATGGGCGCTGTCGGGGGGCTCGTGCCGAGTTCCGGGTGTTCGGACCTTGGTGCCGCGGTCCGACCAGCGGTACCACTTGGTGCCGTCGGTAGCCAACATCGTCGTTGCGATGCGCGCGAACCCGGGCAACATCGTTACGACGACGACCTGACCAAGGTCTGCGAGCACTACTTCGGCCCGTCGCGCACCGCCGGCGCTGGCGCTAACCCTGTAGTACTAGTGCTGCTATAGTACTCAACGTGGCAACGAACTACCCGCCCGACCCGTTCGCGGCTGACCTGCTGCGCGGGCACACAGACACGATCGTGCTCGGCGCGCTACGCCGCGCCGACCGGTACGGCTACGAGGTCCACAAGGCGATCCGCGAGGCGACCGGCGGCAAGTACGAGATCAAGGAGGCGACCCTCTACGCGAGCTTCCGGCGTCTCGAGCGTGACGGCCTCGTCGAGTCCTACTGGGGTGACGAGACGCAGGGCGGTCGAAGGAAGTACTACCGGATCACCGACGCCGGGCGGGCGGTCTACCGACGCAACCTCGCCGACTGGCGAACCACCAAGCAGATCATCGACGTTCTTCTGGAGCACGAAGGCGGACGACCGTGACCGAGCGCAACCTGCACCGATCCTCGACCAGGCCTTCGAGGGCGTCGAGCCGACCCCCGAGGTCCAGGACCTCAAGGAGGAGATCCGCGCCAACCTCCTAGCCAGGGTCGCCGAGCTGGAAGCCCAGGGCAGGCCGGCCGACGACGCTGTGCGCGTCGCGATCGACGAGGTCGGTGACCTCCGGGCGGTGGTCGCCGATCTCGCCACCATCGCGCCGGCCCGCGGCGCCGGGGCCTGGGCCGAGCACGAGCGTCTGGCTTCGCTGCACCGGGTGCCGCCGCGTCCGGCGGTCGTCGTCGGCCTCGTGCTGCTCTGCGCGGCGCTGGCGATCGCGATCACCCTGATCGTGCTTGGCGCTGCGGGTGTGGTGGGGATGTCGGCGTCATCACTGGCGCTCAAGGGGCTCGCCGCCGCGCTGCTGGCCGGCGCGATAGTCGTCATCGCGCTCCGCCAGGAGACGACCGCCCACTACCCGATGCCCTCAGCCCGTGCCACCGCGTGGGGCGCCGCGGCGACCGCAGGTTCACTCGCGGCGGCGCTGGGCACGGCCTTCGCGATCGACACCGCCCGCCTCGGGCTCCTCGAGGCGGCGATCGGACTGGCGGTCGCGGCGATCGCCGGGCTCGTCACCCTCGGTGTCACGCAGACGAACCGCGCCAAGGAGTGGGTCCGTGACGCCTCCACGCAGTCCCAAGACCGCTTCACGCAGGACCCGGCGGCCGCGGCGCGGTTCGGCATCTACTCCGGCGCTCTGTGGCTGGCCGCGCTGACGGCACTGGTGGTCGTCGGGTTCACGGCCGGATGGCTCTGGTCATGGACCCCCCTGGTCGCCGCGCTGCTGGTGGAGATGGTGCTGCTTGCGCGAATGCTGTTCCGACCGACCGCCGAGACCGACGTCTTCGGTCACCCGGAAAGGCCCTGACGCCGCGCGGCTGATGCGCGGATCTGCCGCGCTCAGGGCGGCTACGCTCGCCCGGTCATCAGCTGCTGAGCAGTACGTGACGTGGCGGTCTGGCGTGGGCCGGGCTGGTGGTCGCGCAGCAGTTCGCAGGGCCTCCCGTGCGGGGTGCGCTTGGTTGCTCTCCCGCTGCGCTCAGGTCAGCCAGGATCGGCCGACGAGAGACTCGGTGTAGCGCAGGCCGCGGCAGGCGAGCCCGTCGCAGTCGAGCGCCGTGCGCGCCGGGCCACCCGCCGGCGGTCTGTTGACCTGCACGGACACCCGAGCACGGCGAAAGGTGCGACATCCCCACCGCAAGCTCCTCCGCCCTGAGTTGCGCGCCCATAGGACGATCAGTCATCCGCGACATCTGGGGGCAACCGTGGCGGTGGCGATCGGCCGACGCGCTGTGGTGCTGACCCTCGTTCTTGCGCCCGTTCTGGTACTGGTGGCCGCGACCGGCGTCCGCCCCGTCTGTGTCCACTCGCGCACGCGGGTCCGGGCGCCTAGCCCAGCGACGAGCTTGCTGCTCGTAGCTCGGCGAGTGCGGCGAGCGTGTACGGCGTCAAGCCGTCGGTGGCGTCCCGGTCGATCTCGGACCAATCGGCAAACCCGCGTTTGAACGCGAGGACGCCGAGCTCAGCGGCGAGGTGCGCGACGAGGTCAGGCACGCCGCGGGCAACCAGCGCGTCGCTCATGGCGGCGGCGAGGCCGACGTTCTTCAGGACGGCTCGCTCCTGGAGCTCGGCGCTGGCGGCGACGGCCGCCTTGATGCGAGGTCCGAGCTCGCGGTTCGTCGGGCCCATCTCGCTCGGACGCGCGCTCGAGGCCCGCCGCGACTGCCTCCAGCGGGCTGGCGCCCTCGGGCGCTCGGCGATACCCTCGGCCAGCAGCCGACACAGCGTCTCTTGGCCGGCGACGAGGAGCTCGCGCTTGTCGGGGAAGTGCCGGAAGAACGTGCTCTGGTGATCCCGGCGCGCTCGGCGATCTGGGCGACCGTCGTGGCGTCGTACCCCTGCTCGGTGAACAGGTCGACGGCAGCGAGGACGATCCGCTCGCGTGCCCCTGGTTGCCACCGTGCCATGACGGTCATCCTACGTGATGGGACAGTTGTCCCATCACTCTGCTACAGTGATGGGACAACTGTCCCATCACTTCAGGAGAGTCCTATGCGAGTCTTCGTCACCGGCGGCACCGGCCTGATCGGCACGGCCGTCGTCGCCGAGCTCCTCGCCAACGGCCACACCGTCCTGGCACTGGCCCGCTCCGACGCGTCCGCGCAGGCCGTCGAGGCCGCCGGCGGCGCCGCGCTCCGCGGTGCCCTCGCCGACCTGGACGTCCTGCGCGCCGGAGCCGGCGCAGGCCGACGGCGTGATCCACCTTGCCTTCGCCAACGACTTCAGCAGCCCGGAGGCTCTCGCGCAGGCCATCGCCGAGGAGACCGCAGCGCTCGCCACGCTGGGCGAGGCGCTCGTCGGCAGCGACCGTCCCTTGGTCGCGGTCTCCGGCACCCCGTGGGTACCGGGCCGAGCCTCCACCGAGGACGACCCGTTGCCCACCGATGGCCCGCTCGGCGGCCGCGGCCGCACCGTCAACGCGACTCTGGACCTGGCCTCGCGCGGCGTTCGCAGCGCCGCCGTGCGGCTGCCGCGGACGGTCCACAACTACGGCGCCGGCGGGTTCGCCGGCCTGCTGACCGGCATCGCGCGCGCAGAGCGGGATGTCCGGCTACCCGGGCGACGGCACCCAGCGTTGGCCGGCCGTGCACGCGCTCGACGCAGCCGTGCTCTTCCGGCTGGCCCTGGAGTCGGCACCGGCCGGGACCTCGTGGCACGCGGTGGACGACGAGGGCGACGCAGTACGGGACATCGCCGAGGTCATCGGCCGACGGCTCGACCTGCCGGTCGAGCCGCGTCCCACGGAGAGCGTTCGGACCCCTCGGCCCGATCTTCGCGACCGACCAACCATCGTCGAGCACGACACCCGGCACGAGCTCGGCTGGCAGCCGACGCACCCCAAGCTGCTGGCCGACCTGGAGAACATCCAGCCCTGAACGTCCCCGCACGGCTGTCCACCATGGCGAATACCCCCACCACGAGGGTCATCAGATGTCGGTTCGTCGTGGGTGTTCAGTGAGTCCGCGGCTCATGCGTCTCGTCTGCGGAGCAGGGCCCGCGACGAGGAGGGAAGCGGCTGCCCATGCGGCCAGCACGCCGAGCCCGGCCCAGGGGGCGATGGGCAGGTTGGGCATGTTGAGGGTGGCTTGGATGGCGAGACCGGCGGTCATGGGGGCGATCTGCTGGATGTGTCGTCGGAGGGGGTCGGAGACGGCTTGGGCGAGGAGCGGTGGCAGGTAGAGCAGCGCGAGGACGGCGCCGATCGACACGGCGGTGTCGCGGATGGCGGTGGCGACGCCGAGGCGCGAGCAGGGCGATCAGGACGAGGTAGAGGACGCTGCCGGCCGCGGCGCGCAGCGTGGGGCCGTGGGCGATCGAGACGAGCGCGTATCCGTGGGCGGGGTCGAGCCCGGCGGCGGGGAGCAGCAGTCGCCCGGCGAGCAGGCAGCCGGCGACGGCCGAGCACCCCGGCGGCGAGGGTGAGGCCGGCCACGTTGGCTGCCTTCGCTGCGAGCAGGACGAGGCGGCGGGGCATGGCGGCGAGGGTGGTGCGGATCATGCCGGTGCCGTACTCCTCGGAGATGGCCAGCACCGCGAGCACGGCGATGACGGCTTGGCCGAGGTCGACGCCGGTGAGCGCGAGCTCTGGTGGGGTCCTGCTCGCCGCCGCTGCCCGGGCGACTGGTGGGTGGCGGCAGCGACCGCGGCGCTGACTGCGACGGTGAGGGCGACGGCGCCGATGAGCAGCCAGGCGGTTGCCGATGAGGGTGCGCAGCTTGGTCCACTCGGCGTAGCAGGGCTTCGGTCATGCGTCTCTGCGCCGGAGCAGGTACGCCGCCACGGCGAGGGCGGCGGCGGTGTAGACGGCACAGGACGGCGAGGCCGGCCCACGGAGCGAGCGGGTAGTAGTCGTTGGCCAACGTGTAAGGGAAGTCGACGAGCGAGGATCGGGGCAGCACGCCGAAGACCGAGAAGGCCGCGGCAGGCGTGAATCGGTACAGCCAGGTCAGGGCGCCGCCGGAGGCGCCCGGGCCGAGGACGCCGGGCCCGAGCAGGTTGGGCAGGACGAACACGACGATGCCGGCGGTCACGGCGCCGGCGCTGCGTGCGCAGGATGGTGCCGAGACCGAGCACCCCCACCGCGGTAAGGGCGAGCAGACGGCCCCGGTCCCGGCGATGATCCGCACCAGGGTGAGGGCGTTGGCGGGGAAGACGTAGTTGCCGTCGGTGCCCAGGACATGCATCGCCGAGAGGGATCGCGACGGCGGCGGCGACGGCGCCGACCACGAACGCGACGACGCCGATCACGAGCGCCTTGGCCGCGAGCACCGCGCCCCGCTGGGGGGTGGCGGCGAAGGTGGTGCGGATCAGACCGCGGCGGTACTCGGCGGTGATGAACATCGTCGCCACGACGATCAGCACGATCAGCGCGACGACGACCCCGAACGGCAGCGTGTCGGACGCGGTGTTGCCGCCGAGGACCGCCAAGTTGACGGCGGGGGCGATGTCACCGGACCCGGTGAGCACGAACGGCGGCGCCGGAACGCCGCACACTGCCGCTTCCGAGCTTCGGGTAGTAGTCGTTGGCCTGCCGATGCTGCGGGCCCGCCAGCCGTTCGCCTGCGCGTGGCCGGTCAGGGTGAGGTGGTCGAAGGTGGCGGTGGCCTGGGTCGGTGACTCCGCCGCTGGAGTCTGGTAGGTGACAGGTGAGGTGACGAACAGCCCCACGCTCGACGGCGCCCGGCAGCCCGGACGAGATGGGCCGTGCCGAGCTTGTGCCAGCGTGGTCCCGTCGGTGGACTCATAGCCGGTGATCGTGTCGCCGATCCGGGTCAGCCGAAGCCAGCGGGGAGACGCGCCGGTGATCGTGCCGGGCAGGCCGGCCTGGTCGTGGGTGTAGTCGGACTGGAACGCGGAGCCCGTGGCCGCCGGTGGCCATGACCGCCGCGTAGGGCGCTCCCTGCTTGGTGGTCGGGGTGAGCAGGATGCCGGCCTTCGCCCACCCCGCCAGCCCTGGTCGGCTGGCGGCGATCGAAGGCGCCACGTTGGGAGGGTTGGTCGAGATCAACCCCGTGAGCGAGGTGATCCGGGCGGTGAGGGTGCCGTCGCCGGTGAGCGGCTGCTCGAAGTACTGGTAGCTGTCGGCGACGGCTTCGCCGTCGGGCCCGGTCGGGACGATAGGGATGGCCGCTCTGGCAGCTCATGCCGGTGCCGGTGCAGCTGCCGGTGTGGTTGCCGTTGGCGACCAGGAACGTGAACACCACGCACAGCAGGGCGGCGAGGACCAGGCCGATCAGCCAGCCCCGAACGGTGCGGAACTTGGTCCACTCCGCCCGCAGCACCGACCCGAAACCCCCACGCTCGGCGCGAGGGCTTCGGGCGGGGGCGGGCGGTGGTCGCGGTCATCGGCCCGCCTCCCAGCCCGCCGCGGCGCGGTATTCGGTCTCGCCTCCGGTGAGCTGGAGGTAGACGTCCTCGAGCGTGGCCCGCTGCGCGGTGACCTCCGAGAACGCAACCCCGCCTGGCTCAACACCTCCACGACCCGCTGGGCGCCGATCCCGGCAACGGCGAGCGTGTCGCGGCCGGTGACCGTCGCCCTCGCCCCGGCCCGTTCCAGCGCCATGGCGGCCTCGGCCGGCGCCGGGGTGACGCAGCAGAACCTCGTCGCCCGAGGCCCGTACCACCAGCTCATCGACGGTGGCGTCGGCCAGGACCCTGCCGCGGCCGACGACCACCACCTGGTCGGCCATGTCCTGCAGCTCGCCCATCAGGTGGCTGGAGACCAGCACCGCCCGGCCCTCGGCGGCGAGGGAGCGCAGGAAGCCGCGTATCCAGATGATCCCCTCGGGGTCCATGCCGTTGAACGGCTCGTCCAAGATCAACACCGGCGGATCGCCCAGCATCGCGGCGGCGATCCCGAGCCGCTGGCGCATCCCTAGCGAGAAGCCGCCCGGCCTTGCGCCGCGCGGCGCCGGCCAGCCCGACCAGCTCGATCACCTCATCCACCCGACTGGCCGGCATCTTCTGCGAGCGGGCGATCCACAGCAGGTGGTTGCGCGCCGTCCGGCTCGGCTGCAGCGCGGCGGCGTCGACCAGCGCGCCGACGTGGCGCAGCGGGCGATGCAGGTGCCGGTAGGGCTGCCCGCCGACCAAGCGCGTGGCCCTCGTCGGGGGCGTCCAGGCCGAGGATCACCCGGATCGTGGTCGACTTGCCCGCCCCGTTGGGGCCGACGAAACCGGTCACCCGGCCCGGCGGGACGGTGAAGGTCATCCCGTCCAGGGCCTGGGTCGAGCCGAACCGCTTGCGCAGCCCGGACACTTCGATCGTCGCGTCGCTCACCGTGGTCTTCCGTCCTCGTCGCGGATGGGCCTGTCGGCGTGGTTGTACGCGATGGCTGGTGTCAGCCCGGTGTCAACGACCGACACCGGGATGACACCTGGACCATGCCATCGTTGAGCGATGCCATGCCGCCATGCCCGCAACCGGATCGGCCGACCGCCCGTACTCGACGGATCGGAGAGGGTCGTGAGGGTGCTCGTCGTCGAGGACTTCGAAGTGCTCGCCCGCTCGATCGGGACCGGGCTGCGCCGCGAGGGCATGGCCGTCGATGTCGTCCTCGACGGGACCGACGCCCTCGGCCACCTGGCCGTCACCCGCTACGACGTGATCGTCCTGGACCGCGACCTTCCCGGTGTCCACGGCGATGACATCTGCCGCCAGATCGCCGCCGAGGGCGCGGACAGCCGCGTGCTGATGCTCACCGCAGCCAGCACCGTCAAAGACCGGGTCGACGGCCTCGGCGCTCGGCGCCGACGACTACCTGCCCAAGCCGTTCGACTTCGCCGAGCTGGTCGCCCGCGTCCGCGCCCTTGCCCGCCGCTCCACCCCGGCCGACTGCCGCCCACCCTCGCCAGCGGCGACCTCACGCTCGACCCGGCCCGCCGGGTCGCCTTCCGCGCCGGCCGACGTCTGGAGCTCAGCCCCAAAGAGTTCGCGCGTGCTCGAATGCCTGCTCGCCTCCGGCGACCGGGTCGTCTCCGCCGAGGAGCTGCTCGAACGAGTCTGGGACGAAGCAGCCGATCCGTTCACCACCGCGGTCAAGACCACGATCCGGCGGCTGCGCGCCAAGCTCGGCGACCCGCCTGTCATCGAAACCGTCCGCGAGGCGGGGTACCGGATCGGAGGCTCGCGATGAGCATCCGCACCACCCTGGTGGATCGCCTGCGCCGGGCAACGCTTCGCGCGCAGCTCGCCGTGCTCTACGCGGGGCTCTTGGTCGTCGTTGTCGCCGTCGTGCTCGTTGCCGCCGCATTCCTCTTCCGGGCCGCCACAGCACCGCCAGGAGTCGAAGCAACGCGACGCCAACGCCCTGCGAGATCGGAGCGGCGATCGTGATCGTGCTCGCCGTGCTGGTCGGGTTGTGGTTCGCCTGGCAGCTCGCCGGCCTGTACCTCCGGCCGCTCCGAACGCTGAACGCAACCGCTCGGGACATCTCGGCGACGGACCTGCACCGTCGTCTCGGGCTTCAGGGTCCCGACGACGAGCTCACCCAGCTCGGGGGCACGCTCGACGACCTGTTCGCACGCCTCGAGTCCTCCTTCGAGTCCCAGCGGCGCTTCGTGGCGAACGCGTCTCACGAGCTGCGAACCCCGCTCGCCGGCCAGCGCACGCTCCTGCAGGTCGCGCTCGCCGACCCCGACGCCACCGCCGAGAGCCTGCGCGCCGCATGCGAGGAAGCGCTGGCCCTCGGCGAGCGCCAGGAGCGGCTGGTCGACGGGCTCCTCACACTCGCGAGCAGTGAGCGGGGGATCGAACGCCGGGAGCCCCTCGACCTCGCCGAGATCGCCGAACGGGTGCTCGTCTCCCGCCACCAGAACGCCGCGCGACGAGGCGTCGAAGTTACGACGCGTCGCTCGATGCCGCGCCAACCACCGGCGATCCCGTCCTCATCGAGAGCATGATCGCCAACCTGCTCGACAACGCCATCCAGCACAACAGCCCCGACGGGAGCGTCGACCTCACGACCAGCCGGCTCGAAGCGGCCTCCCAGCTATCAGTGGGCAACCCGGGACCCATCGTTCCCACGGCGGAGGTCGAGCGACTCTTCCGGCCCTTCCAGCGACTCGGACGACCGAACAGGCTCTGGAGACGGTCACGGGCTCGGCCTGGCCATCGTCAAAGCCATCGCCCAAGCCCACGGTGCCAAGATCACCGCACACCCACGCTCCGATGGTGGGCTCGACATCGAGGTCAGCTTCCCCTCCGAGCGGCACGGTAGTCGTCGTCCTCGGCACAGTCTTCGAGCTCGCCACGTGCGCGTCCCAGAATGCGCTGACCGAGAAGGTCGGTGGTGGCTCGAAGCGCTGCGTGGTCAACCGGGTCGCGAGCAGATCGTCCAGGCAGATCACTCGCTCCGACTCGGCCCCGGTCACGACCACGAGCCAGGAGCCTGCCTTGAGCACGAGTCCGAGGGGCTCGACCGTGAGGGGCGACCCGTGGGTGAGGTGGAGCTCGACCCGTCGGTGAGCCCGGATGCTACGGGCGATGCGGCGCAGCTCGCCGTGCCGGATCCGGTGGCCGGTCCACGGATCGGGGTCGTGCACGAACCACGTCGACAGGACGTCCGCCTGCACGGCGAGGGTTTCCGGGATGGCGTTGCTGAGCTTGTGCCGGGCGTTACGGGTCGCGGCGCTGAGCCCGAGGCGGTGCGCCACCCTCGGCTGCCCGATCAAGAACAGGCACTCGGCCTCGTCGGTCGTCAGCCCTGTCAGGCGGGTCTGAAACCCGTCCAACAGCTCGATCCCTCCGCCCGAGCCGCGGCTGGTGTAGATGGGGACCCCCGCTTCGCTCAGCGCCTCAACATCCCGCAGGATCGTGCGCTCGCTGACCTCGAGCGCGGCCCCCAGCTCGCGGGCGGTCAGTCGCCCGCGGCGCTGGAGGACCATCAGCATGTCCAAGACCCGAGCCGCGCGCATGGCGGGATTCTAGGTTTCGAACCGGACAGTAGATGTCTGGTTAGCCCTGCCAGTGTGTGCCCATGACGGCAGACGACATTGACGGCACCGGCACCCCCGGCGACCCGTGGCAGCTGACCACGCCACCCGGGACCAGCTCGTTCCAGGCCTACCGCGACCCGGACGCCGACCCGGCAGCGCTGGTGGTCCAGGTCGGTACGACCCAGCTGCGCTACCACCTGTCCTGCATCGAGGACCTGCACCGCATGCTGGTTGCGCACGGCGACTGGATGCCGCTCGGCAACGCCGACGAGCAGAAACCGGCTGCCGAGGGGACGGTCGAGGCGTGGGGCCGCTCGGACACCAACCCGATCGGCGGCTGGTACGGCATCAAGAAGGGCCTGCGTGGCCGGTTCGCCAGCTACGTCCCACCCGTGCTGGAGACCCTCGGCCTGGCCGAGGTCGAGCACCACCCCCGGAACAACCGGATCCGAGCAATCTGAGAGGGCCAAGAACCCCGGTTGGAGGGCACCGCGGGGCGTCACTTCCGTCCAGCGCGGCCTACCCGCTCAGCCAGGTCGGCCGCGCATGGGCACACCATGGCCTCGGTCGGGCGGTCGTGGTGCCGGACTGAGGGAGCGCTCTGGGGTCGAGGGTCGGCCGCGCTCGGCCTGGAACATCCAGCGGTGCTTCTCCAGCTCGGCGGTGATCTGGACCAGCAGGTCCTGGGTGACCAGGTCCGCCTTCTCGACCTCGGCCATCTGCGAGCGCAGCCGGGCGATCACCGCTGCGAGCGCGTCGACGAACCAGTCGACCGCCGCGGCGTCGTTGACCCAGCTGGCCGGGTGTGCCGGGATCGACGACTGCGCGGCGACGGTTGCCGCGCGGCCGTCCGGGCTGATCCCCAACGTCGCTGCGCGCTCGGCGACGGTGTCGGAGAAGATCCGTGCGCTGGCTACGACGTCGTCGAGCTGGAGGTGGATGCTGCGGAAGCGTCGGCCGACCAGGTTCCAGTGCGCCTTGGGTTCTCGACACTGCTGATCCCTGATGTTCCGCGGTGGCTGCCGGCGCCGGGTCCCGCGCTGGCGGTCGCGGCCACGCTGTCCGACCTGCAGGTGGGCACCTGGGTGTATGCCTCTCCGCTGCGTGAGCCGTCGATGGTGGCATGGGAGGCGCACTCGCTGTCGATTCTCACCGATGGTCGATTTGAGATGGGCATCGGCACGGGCCGGCCCGGGATCGAGGACGAGCTGCGCGGATTGGGCCTGCCGGCGATGACGTCGGGGCGGCCGTTGGCTCGGGTTCGAGACGCTGTCACGGCGTTGCGGGAGCTCGACGGCGCCGAACGCCATACGCCGGTGGTGATGGCCGTGCGCGGCCCGAAGGCCCGAGCGCTGGCGGCCGACCTGGCGGATACCGTCACGTTCTTCGCGATGCCGAGCGACCCGCGCGTTGAGATCATCCGATTGGCAGTCGAGTTTCGCGCGCACGCAGACCTCGAGCCGGCGCTCCACGTGCCCGTGGTGGGCGAGGTCGTCTCCCCGTTCATGGCCCACCCCGACACGGATCCGGCCGCGTTGCACGCCGCGGGCTCGCTGTTGGCGCTCCCGGGCGACCCGGCGGCGGCCACCGACGAGCTCCTGCGGCGACGGGAGGAAGGCGGCTTCACCTTTGTCGTGGTCGGCGCGAACGCCGCTGACGTGCTCGCTCCGGTCGTCGCCGCGCGTGCCGCGCGCCTGACCGGTGTCGCGGACACGACCAACGGATGACGCCGCCCTCCAGCACGGGCCCGGCGCCGTAGATCCCCACTCCCGCCGCCGACGTGTGGCCGAAGCGAGTCGGCCATCACTCCCAACCCACGAACAACCCAGAGGTCGCCTCCACGGCGTCCGGGCGCGCCACCGCCAGCGCGGCGCTCCTGCATACCGACGCACTCCGACACGTCAGAGGCCCTCCCGATCCGAAGATCGAAAGGGCCTCTGACCTGCACCTTCACTAGTAGCGGGGGCAGGATTTGAACCTGCGACCTCTGGGTTATGAGACGTGGCCGTTGCCCGACCGCAGGCCGCTGACCAGCGGCAATACCAGCATTCTTGCAGGTCAACGCCCTGCTAGATCTCAGGCAGGTCCACTGCGGTCCACCCGGGACCACCGGCGTCTGCATACCAACCGCATACCGACGGCAAGGAGAGGTCGAGCATGGCTGGGATCGGAAGCCCCGACCTGGTCCACCCCTCCACCGAGGTCGCAGGTGGCCGTCCGCTGTCCCGGGCGACGTTCAGCACTCGCTACTGGCGGCCTGCCGTCGCCCGGGCCGGAACCGACTTCAACGTCCGCGTCCATGACCTCGGTCACGCCCACGCATCGTGGCCGCTTACCGGCAGCGCCGACCTCGCCGCCTGTCGACGACGCCTGAACACTGGGCCGTAATCGACGGGGAAACCTGCTCAGAATTCAGCCGCCGTTGACACCGCCGTGATGGAACGCACGGGCGACGCCCAGATCATGACCACCAGAAGTACCTGCGCACCCTGACCGACGTCCGACGACGAGGCATTGGCGGCGTTCCATGCCGTGCGCCGACGCCACTGGCAGTCGCTCAGCAGCACCACGGCACGCGAACCTAGACGGAGTCCCAGAGCTCCCCTCGGAGCAGGCGGTTCACGATCTCGGCGAGCTCGTCGCCATGACCGACTGCCTCCTCCGCAGCCGAGGGACGCAGCACCACCACATCCGCCCCCCCGAGAGAGACGGATGGGTGTCCAAGCACCTCGGCCCGCGACACGACCGCGCACCGCAAGCCATCGTCACCCCAGACGAGGGAGGCCTCACGGGCGATCGCCTCCACGGCCGCCCTCGCAACCACCAAGACGGGAGGCTCTCCGCCCTTCGGCACGGGATCTTGATCTGCGATCGCGACGATTGAGCCTCCGCCCGAACGAACGATGTGCGGTGCGGACTCCGCGACCACGGAAGCGAAGCTGACGACGAGCGCGTCGTGGACGTGCCTCCACGTCTCTGGTTGGAGGCCTCGCAGGCCGGCCCCTTCTTGAGGAGCGCACCAGGGCAAGGAGATGACCAGCCCATCGATGCCACCGAACTCGCGCACCGCGGTCCCGATCGCGTCCCGACAGTCCTCCGCCGCGCGGACTTCGCCGTCGGCTCCGAGGGGGTCGGCGGCGGCGATGACCGGATCGGCCGCCTGCGCAATCGCCTCGCCCACAGCGAGCCTGACACCACTCTCGCGTGACAAGCGGCCGATGAGCGCGACGACAGCCGGACCGGCGCTCCCAGCAACGACGACTCTCATGTCACCGTGCCGCGGCTCGTGAGAACGCCCGGCCCCGCCCGCTGGTGAACTCGTCGCGCCCACGTCGCCAGGCTAGTGGGACGGACGCTGCGGTCTCTCGTGGCATGTCACAGGCGGGGATCAGCCCGTTCGCAGTCCGATGCCCGCTGGTCCCGGCAGGTCCGCTCCATCACACAGTCGCGTCCTGCGTGGGCCGGTGGAGCTCGCCGCTCGCGTGGGCGTTCGCGATGAACTCGCAGGCCCTGGCCGTCACGGCCATGATCGTGAGCGCCGGCCCCACCGTCGAGACGGTCGGGAATGACGAGCTGTCCGTCACGAAGAGGTTGGGCACGTCCCACGCCTGGTTGACGCCGTTGAGCACCGCCAGTGCGGGATCGTGACCCATCCGCGCGCCGCCGCACTCGTGGATGCCGGCGCCGAACATGATCGCCATCCGCATGCCGATCTTGAAGATCGCCCGTTGAGCCGGGTTGAAGTCCGGCCAGACCTTGTCCGAGTGCAGGCCGAACACCGACCCGATGAAGTTCGTCCGGTAGCCGCCCTCGGCGAGCATCTCCTTCAGGGCCGCGACCTGCGCGTCGACGAGGAGCCTGTCGTTGTCGTCGGGTCGACACTCGATGTGCGCCGCCGGCATGCCCCACTTGTCCTTGACCACCCGGCTCAGCGTCACGCGGTTGCCGAACTGGGGAAGCATCTCGCCACCGGCGCCAAGGCCGAACATCGCCGGATGGCCCTCGGGGACAGGCACCCGGCCGCCCAGCCCCTGGAACGAGAAGCCACGCAGATACGGCTCCGCGGGGCCGGACCCGAGGTTCTGGTACCGCGGGATGAGGATCCCGCCGGCCGGCGGGTAGTAGGGGTCGGCGGGCGCAGTCGTGTCCGACTCGAAGAACCCCGGCCACTGCGGCGCATCGCCGAACGCGACGGTGAGGGTCTGCTCGAGGAGGTACCGCCCCAGCAGGCCCGACGAGTTCGCCAAGCCGTCCGGGTGCCTGCTGCTGCCCGAGTTGAGCAGGAGCCGGACGGACTCGATCGCCGAGGCCGCGACCACGACGACATCGGCGAACACGCGGTGCTCCCGCTTGGTCAGCCGGTCGACGAAGACCGCACCGGACGCCAGTCCCGTGCGCTCGTCGACGGTGATCCGGGTCACCACTGCGTCGGTCCGCGTCGTCAGCCGGCCCGTCTCCCGTGCCGCGGCGATGCCCGGCACGACCCGGCTGAGGAAGGGAGCCTGGTAGCGCCAGGAGATCACCTTGCGGTCCGGCCAGCGGTCCTCGACCTTCTGCTTGAAGTCCCGCTCGAGCCCGGTCAGGAAGCCCGGGCCCACGTACCTGCTGTCCGGCGGGTGCGCGAGACCGTCGGCGTCCCCGAAGACGCCCACGGTCCGCTCGACGGAGTCGTAGTACGGCTCCAGCTCCCGGTACGAGAAGGGCCAGTCGATCCCGACGCCATCGCGCTCGGCGGCGCGGAAGTCGACGTCCGACATCCTCTGGAGCACCCGCCCGTAGGCGTGCATCCGGCCGCCGAGAAGCCGGCTGCGGATCCACAGGTACGGCGCGTCCAGGGGGTACGTGTAGGGGTTCTGCAGGTCATTGACCAGGAACTTGCTGCTCGACGGGTTGAAGAACACCCGCCGCGCCTGGTTGAACTGGCCCTTGAGCATCGCCGACGCGCGCTCGCTCAGGCCCATCCCCAACGCCTTGGGCGGCCCGTGCGACGAGCTGACGAAGTCCTCGTCTCGGACGTCGCGGCCCGCTTCCAGGAGGAGCACCTCGAGCCCCCGCTCGGTGAGCTCCTTGACGGCGGTGCTGCCTGCCGGTCCTGACCCGATCACGATGGCGTCAAAACGCCGGTCGATGGAGTCCATCGTTGCCTTCCTGGAGTCACCGGCTCTGACGATGGCGCAGATATCGCGCCGCCAGGCAGTCTTATTCTGTCACATTCCGCGACTTACGACCAGGACTGCCGTAAGACGCGCGTGCCGATCTGGAGCCACCCGGCGCTCCGTCAGGCGCTCGCGGACGCCGTCTCGAGCGCGATCGACCGAGCGATCAGGTCGTGCTGCTTGCGGACGAGGGCGATCGGGTCGACCTCGCCGAGGTCGGCGAAGGCGTGGCCCTCCCACTCGCTCGAGAAGTACCCGCGGTACCCGCCGCGGACGAACTCGCGCACGATCGCCGGGTAGTCGATCGCCGGCTCCTGTCCCGCCTCGTCGATGTCGTAGAACTTGGCGTGCACATGCAGGATCTGCGGCATGATGTCGGCCCAGTCGGACACCGGAACGTGCCCGTGCATGTTGAAGGCGAGCCGCGCGAACGGCCCGAGGCGGCCTGGGTCGAACCCACGACCCTCCAGGTAGGCGATGAAGGCGTTCTGCCTCTCGAACCCGCTCCCGTCGGTCGCCCAGATCTCCTGGAGCTGCTCGAGCGCCTCGGCGTCCAGGCCCATCTTCCGCATCGTGCGCAGCAGCGTCGGCGACATCGCGTGCATCGTGGAGGAGAAGTCCGCGACAAACCCGAGCAGCGGGGAGTCGAACTCCTCGTAGACCGCCCGGACGTCCAGGACGTCCGGCGTGTTGGGACCGGACGGCGCGTGGATCTCGTACGCCATCTTCAGGTCGAGCGCCTCGGCGAGCGGGACCAGCCGACGCAGCAGGCCGCGCTTGGCGCTCTGGATCCGGACGAGCGGGAAACCGAGCTTCTTGGCGCCGCGGAACAGCGTCTCGGTGAACTCGTACTCCTCGTCCTCGCTCATATCGCGGTCTCGCCGTCGCCCCATGTCGAGGTTCGCGCCGAAGGAACTGGCCTCGAACCCGTACTTGTCGAAGGTCCGGTGCCACGCCTCGGTGAACTCGTCGGACACGACGGGGTAGGTGCGCAAGGTCTGCGACGCAACGATCTCGATCCCCGGACCGACCCCCGCCTCGGCGACCCGGGCGAGCAGCGAGTCGAGGTCGTACTGTCCGGCGGCCAGCTCAGCCGTCGCGGAGTACAGCGTGAGCCCCAGCTTGAAGGGCAGCTGGTCGCGGCCCTCGGCAGGCGGAGGCGTCGGCTCGACTAGCAGGGGCGGCGGCGGTGCAGCGCCGTCCGTCACGGTGAGGTCGCGCACCATGTGCACCTTGTTCGGCACGTAGACGCCGGGCTTGATCTGCATGTACACGATCGACATGTCCACGTCCACGTCGACGCGGTGGGTGCTGCCGAGCTCGAGCGGCTCGCCCAGGCGCGCGACGAGCAGAGGCCTGTCCTGGAGGAACCAGAGGGTGTCCCACCGGTCGCGGAGCTCGTCGATCCGGTAGCTCCGGTCGCCGAACTCCAGCCTAAGGTCATCGCGGGGCACCGGGACACCGTCGATGACCAGCTCGACGTCGTTCACGGCGGAGAGCCACAGGCTTCGGTACCACGGGATCTGCAGCGACAGTGCGGCACCGTGCGGGTTGGCCCGCAGACTCGACTCGTTGATCAAGCTGTCGTGCGTGGCCACGGAGACTCCTCGTTGTCGCAGGTGTGCGGATTGCCGTTCGGGGTGTGCGGTTCGTCGGGTGGCCTGGGTGTGAAGTCCTAGGCCTTGATCCCGCCGGCGAATCCCTGGATGAACTGCTTCTGGGCGAACAGGTAGAAGGTCAGGATCGGGATCATCGAGATGATCACCGTGCCGAAGATCAGGTCCCACCGCGTGGTCAGCGAGCCGACGAAGCTGTACATCACCACGGGCAGCGTCGAGGCGTCGCTGCCGCTCAGGAAGATGAGCGGCGTGAAGAAGTCGTTCCACACGATCAGCCCGGTCATGATCGCGACGGTGCCCGTCGCCGGGGCGAGCAGGGGGAAGACGATCCGGATGAAGGCCTGGAACCGCGAGGCCCCGTCGATCGTGGCCGCTTCCTCGTAGTCCATCGGGATCGCCCTGACGAAGCCCGAGTAGAGGAAGATCGCGAGCGGCATCAGCATGCCGATGTAGAGGATGATCATCCCCCACTGGCTGCCGAGCAGCCCCAGGTTGCGCGCCCCGACGTAGATCGGCACGAGGCCGAGCTGCGGGGGCACCACGATCCCGGCGATGACGAGGAAGTACGTCGTGTTGCTGAGCCTGGACATCTTGCGCGCCAGGACGTAGGCCGTGACGGAGCCGACAAGGGTCAGCCCGAGGATGCTCCCGGCCGTGATGATGAAGCTGTTGAGCAGGCCGCTCCAGATGCTGCCCGTGCCGGTGTCGGAGAACAGCGTCGCGAAGCCCTCGAGCGTGGTCCGGTGGGGCCAGGCAACCGGCGAGGTCGTGAGCAGCTCCTCCTGCGGCTTCAGGGCCGTCGCGAGGAGCAGGTAGAAGGGTGACATCATGGCGAGGGCTGCCACGATGACGACGGCCTCACGCAGCGCCGTCCACTTCGTGTAGCGGAACATGGGATTGCCTCCTAGCCGCGCCGGCGCGTGAGGTAGAGCTGCATCGCCGCGGCCACGACGACGAAGACCGTGAGCGTCAGGGCCAGCGCGGCCCCGTACCCGAACTTCCCGAAGGCGAATGTCTCGCGGTAGATGACCGTCGCGAGCGTGTCTGTTGCGCCGAACGGCCCGCCACCCGTCATCGCCATGACCTGGTCGAAGACCCGCAGGCCGTTGACCAAGGTCAGTGCCGTGGCGATGGCCACCGATGGCTGGATCGCCGGCAGGACGATGTACCGGAGACGCTGCCACATGCTCGCGCCGTCGAGGGCGGCCGCTTCTTCCTGCTCCTGCGACACGGTTGCCAGGCCGGCGAGGTAGATCACCATCGTGAGCCCGATGTTCTGCCAGACGAGCACGACGATGATCGCCACGAGCGCCCAGTGCGGGTCCGCCAGCCAGGTGCGTTGCCACGACGCGAGCCCGAGGTCACCCAGAAGCGTGTTCAAGGGGCCGTTCTGGGCGAAGATGAACTTCCAGATGTAGGAGACCGCCAGGGAGCTGAGCACCACCGGGGCGAAGAGAATCACGCGGAGCGCGTAGCGGGTCTTGAGCGTCCGGTTGAGGGCGAGGGCGAAACCGAACCCGATCAGGTTCGTCGCGATCACGAACGCTATGGCGATGACCAGGGTGTTCCGCAGGGCCCCTACGAGGTCGGGGTCCTGGAAGATCTCGGCGAAGTTGCTCCATCCGACCCAGTTGTAACTGCCGAGGCCGGTCCAGTCGGTGAATGCGTACATCGCACCCATGAGTGTCGCGACGTAGTGGATGAGGAGGACCGCTGCCAGTGCCGGCAGCGCCCACCACCAGGAGCCGTAGTCTCCGCTCCGCCACCGTCGGCGCGAAAGCCAGGATCGCTCCCGACCCTCGCGCCGCGGAGACCCCTGCGGCGAAGTCCCGGATTGAGTTGTCAGCTCAGCCTTCGCCACAGGGGTCTCCTCGGTTGATCAGGAAGCAGGTGCGATCGTGCGGTTCACCGGCATCCGCGTCTCAGCTGTCCCACGCATCGTCCATCGCCTTGAGGACGTCGTCGACAGTGGTCTGACCAGTGAGCAGCCCCTGGAAGCCTTGGCCCAGCGCGTCATAGACCTGGCCGTTGGCCCAGTCGGAGTTGGGCAGCGGCAGGTAGTCACCGGCCGCGAGCATGTCGGCGATCGGGGCGTAGTCGGCGGGGAGGTCCGACGCAGAGATCTTGCCGATCGGGAGGTTGCCGGAGAACCCGGCGTACGCCTTGGCGTTCTCGGGCTGGGCGACCCAGTCGAGGAACGCCTGCGCCGCCGCCTTCTCCTTTGACGCCGCGTTCACGAAGAGCGCGTTGTTGGCGCTGGCGTAGATCGTGGTGGTGTCAGCCGTGACGCCGGGCATCGCGTTGATCGTGAAGGTGGCGTCGGGCACGTTCTGCTTCATCAGGCTGGCCGCCCCGCCCGGGATGAACGCCGAGTAGGAGCTCCCCGAGCCGAGGCCGTTCGTGATGGCCGCGAAGTCGCCACCCTCGACGCCGGGCTGGAAGCAGCCTGCGTCGTGCATCTCGACGACGGCCTCGAGGGTCTTCCGCCAGCCGTCCGTCCCCGCGAAGGTGACGTCCCCGGCCGCACGCTGGGCGTTCCAGTCCGGGTTCTCGGCGTAGACCCGCGAGGCGGCGATGTTCAGGGTGGTCAGACCCGCGTTGGCGGGGACCCCGCCGGCCACGACGTAGACCGACTTGCCGCTGCTCGCGACAGTCTTGCACAGGTCGAGGAGCTCGCTGTAGGTCTGGGGGATCTCGACCCCGTCGGCTTCCATCGCCGTGCGGTTCTCGACGGTCGCCACGACCGTCAGGTCGAGCGCCTGCCCGTAGAGCTCTCCGTTCAGGTAGAACTGGCTCTTCTGCGACTCCGGGACGGTCGACTCAGCAGCCGTGCCGGTCAGCGGCTCCGCGTACCCCGCGTCAGCGTAGGGAAGCAGCGCGTTCGGGTTGCCTGCGCCCGGCGTCGCGTAGATCAGGTCGTCGGCGTTGCCGGCCTGCAGCTGGGTACGCACCGCCTGGGCGTAGCCGTCGGTCGCGAGCTCGTGCAGCTCGATCTTGCGGTCGGGGAATGCCTTCATGTAGGCGTCGATGATGAGCTTGTAGGAGCTCTCGCCGGCCTCCGTCACGGGAGCGGTCATGGCGATCGTCGTGCCGTCGACGCTTCCGCCGTCGTCCGTGGACGACGCACCGCCCGAGGAAGGCTCGGTGCTCCCGCCGCTCGAGCATGCCGTCAGCGCGAGAACCCCCGCGGCCGCCAGTGCCGCGAGTCGCGTCCCGCGCCTCGTCCCAACACGAATCTGGATCATCTGCCGGGCCTCTCCTCGACGTCGTTGTCCTCGCCGGCTTCACCGCCGGAGGATGGAACAGACTGAGCATGACATGGCTTGCGCTGACAGTCAACGGAAGTTGATAATAAACGGAACACTACTGCTGTCGCCTGTGCTTCGAACTCTGACGGTTGGACGCGGATCGGCGGCACCCGCCTCGCCTCGGAGCGAGGGCGATGGAGGCCAGCGGGGAGGTGCAGCGGTCCTCTGTCAACGGGGGTTCGCCGTGCTCGGGGAAGCGCCCCCTGCCAGCTCCAGGGCCGGCAGTCGCATCGCGGCGGCGACGCCCACCGCGTATACGAGGGCCATCCCGATCAGGATCGGGACCATCGCGCTCGCATAGGCGTCTGCGACGGCGAACCTCACGGACTCGTCGGCGCGAGCCAGCACCTCGGGCGTCAAAGACTCGGCGGATCCGCCGCCCGGGAGGGCGACCCCCGACAGCAGCCGCACGACCGTGGCGCCGAAGAAGGCGCCGATGGCCGCCGAACCCACGGTCGCGCCGATCTGGCGCACGAGGTTCGTCGTCGACGTCGCGACCCCGACGAAGGCATCCGGCGCCCCGTTCTGGATCATCACCGTCACCAGCTGCATGAACGCGCCCGTGCCCAGCCCGATGAGGCCGAGCAGCACGCGACACCGGGAGCGGCAGGCCAGGTCCCGGAGGAACACGCCGAGGGCACCAGCAGGGCCACGAGCTGCGACGACCGTCCCGGCGATGGGGTACACGCGGTAGCTGGCCGGTCCGGCTGATGCGCACGCCTGTGTAGTTGGACGCCAGGATCAGCCCGGCGACGATGGCGATCGGCGCCCCTCCGGCGACCGTCGCCGAGATCCAGTACCTCATCTGGACGAACGCCGGAAGGTAGGAGACGAGGCTCAGCATCCCCGCCCCGGTGACCAGGCCGAGGACCATCGCCGGCGCCACCCCGGGATCTCGGAACATGACGAACGGCACGATCGGCCGTGGCACCCGCTGCTCGATGAGGACGAAGGCACCATCGTGACAGGCGTCGCCGGCCGGTCGCCAAGCCGGCGGCGGACCCGGCTCCAGGTACCGGCCCGCGAACGTCACCATCACCACGAGCCCCGTGATGGCGAGACCCAGCAGTCGCCGCGCCGCCCGCGTCGAACCTGCCCCCGGTGCCGCGCGGAGCGATCCGGGGCATGGTCACCACGCCAGCGCGAGCCCCACCAGCGCCAGAGGGACGTTGCCAGGAAGATCCAGCGCCATCCGACGGTGTCGGTGAGCATGCCGCCGACCACCGGTCCTGCGACGGTCGCGACTCCGAACACCGAGCCCATCAGGCTGGCGTACTTGGCGCGCGGTCCTCGCCGGGATGACGTCGGCCAGCAGGGTCTGCGACGAGGACCGGGCCTCACCGGCACCGCCGAGCCCCTGGACGACCCGCGCCAGCGTGAGCTCGGTCATCGTCCCCGAGAGCCCGCAGAGCAGCGACCCCAGAGCGAACATCGCGACCGACAACAGGAACAGACCCGCGGCGGCCCCACAGGTCACCGAGTTGGCCGAACACCGGCATCGATCACGCTCCCCGCCAGCGTGAACGCCGTCACCGTCCATGCGATGTGGTCCAGACCGCCCAGCTCACCGACGATCGTGGCGAGCGACGCACCGACGATCGTGATGTTCATCGCGCCGAGCAGGCTGACAGAACAGCAGGGTGCCGAACAGCCGCCGGATCCGGACGGCAACGGCCCACCTCCGGGAGTCACTCTCGCCGTCCCGTCATGCGTGCATGGTGCGCGACTCCTCCTGGCCGGGCCACGACGACCGTCCGCCGTCGGGCCGGGCGGGCGCCTGGAACCTCGGGGCCCGACCCGGCCCGGCGTCGACGGTCAGAAGATGACGGGCCGGCCCGTCCGGGCCGAGCGGTAGATCGCGTCCAGGATCTCGGTGACGACGCACGCCTGCGCGGCGGTCACCAGCGGCTCGGTGTCGTTGGCGATCGCCTCGAGCCACTGCCCGGCCTCGAGACCACCCATGTACGAGAAGCCACCCATGGCGTCGCCGCCGGCTCCGAAGTAGGCCGCGCCGGTCTCCGGTGCGGATCTTGACGAGCTCGCCCCCCTGCACGTTGTTCAGGGTCACCACGAGGTCGGCCGAGCCCTTGGCCTGGACCGTGTCGGCGCCGCCCTCGGTGCCGCAGAGCGTGACGCAGCCCTCACGGGAGTCCTGGACGTTGAGCGCCCACGCGGCCTCGACGAACAGGGAGGCTCCGTTCTTGAACGTCACGAAGCCGAACGCCGAGTCCTCGACGGAGAAGGTGGCGGGGTCCCACGGACCCGACCATGTTGCCCTCCGGCTTGTCGCCAAGCTTGTAGTTCACGACCCCCGTGACCGACTCGACCTCGTAGTTGTCCATGTACCACAGTGCGAGGTCGATGGCGTGGCCGCCGAGGTCGATCAGCGGGCCGCCACCCTGCTTCTCCTTGTCGGTGAAGACACCCCAGATGGGCACGCCCCGACGGCGGACGGCGTGCGCCTTGGCGGCGTAGATCTCACCGAGCCGGCCCTCGTCGACGACCTTGCGCAGGAACTGCGACTCCTTGCGGAAGCGGTACTGGAAGCCGACCGACAGCTTCTTGCCGGTGCGCTCAGCCGTCTCGAGCATCTGCCTCGCCTCGGCACCGGTGGTCGCCATCGGCTTCTCGACGAGGACGTGCTTGCCCGCCTCGAGCGCCGCACAGGTGATCTCGCAGTGACTCACGTTCCACGTGCACACGTGCACCACGTCGATGCTCGCGTCAGCCAGGAGCTCCCGGTAGTCGGTCGTGACGTAGGAGTCCGCCGACCCGTACTGCTCCTGGGCCGCCTGGGCGCGACCGGCATCCAGGTCGCAGAACGCCACGACCTCGGCCTTGTCCGCGTGCTGAGCCAAGCCGACCAGGTGCTTCTGGGTGCCGATGAAACCTAGTCCGATGACGCCAACCCTCAGCTTGCTCACGAGCCTTCTCCTTCTAGTGGCCAGGACGCCGACTGCGCCACACGGCGCTACGGCCACCATATGGCGGGCCCCGTCATATTTCAAGTGACATACGACCTAAGTCTGTGCGAACGCAGCCGCAAGTTGTGACGGCGGCGGACTCAGTTCGCCACGAGCATCCTCCGCCCGAGCGTTGCCGCCTCAGCGGCGTACAGGGCAGCCCCGACCGCGCCGGCGTCGTTCAGCAACCTCGCGGGCTCGACCGGGAATGGCAGGTCCAGGAGGGGCAGCCACTTCTCGGCGTCGGCGCTGATCGCGCCGCCGACGACCACGAGATCCGGGCCCAGCACTCGGTCGACGTGGCTGAGGAACCGCTGGACCCGGGCCGACCAGTCCACCCAGTCGAGCCCTTCTCTCGTCTTCGCGAAGGCGGATGCGCGCGCCTCGGCGATGGCGCCTTCGAGCTCGAGGTGCCCGAGCTCGAAGCGCGGCACGAGCCGGCCGTCGGCGAGCAGGGCCGAACCGATCCCGGTGCCGAAGGTCAGCACGAGCACCGTGCCGGGAACGCCACGCCCCGCACCGAACGTGCCCTCGGCCAGGCCGGCCGCGTCCGCGTCGTTCAGCAGGCGCACCTCGCACCCCAGTGCCTCCGCGAACAGCGCCTCGGCCGGTGCGCCGACCCACGAGGCATCGCACGTTCGCCGCCGTCAGCGTCCGGCCGTCCCGCACGACGCCCGGGAACGCGATCCCGACAGGCCCCTCGCCCGCGCCGAGAGCCGAGCACAGCTGCCGAGCGGCGACCGCGACCGAGCCGGGGGCCGCGGGCTGCGGCGTCGGGACCTGGGCGGTCCGGCCGACCACCTCGCCGGTCGACGGGTCGACCATCGCGCCCTTGAGGCTGCTTCCTCCGATGTCGATGCCCAGGACCGACGGCGTGAGCGGCTCGGTCACGACCCCTCCTCGGGCGCGCGGGTCTCCGCCCCGACCTGCGCCCGCGCCCGGAGCGGCCCGGCCACCAACCTGTGCAGGACCGAGTCGACGGACTCTATCGTCGGCTCTCGACGCATGTCAATACTTCTTCAGACATAAGGGGTTAGGCTCGGCGAAGGAATGCGTCGGCGCGAGCGCGCGCTGGGACCGCCCAGATGGATCTGACGCGCCGATGGGCGATATGCGTTGCTCTCCGCTCAAAAATATGGTGAGATCTGTCGTAAGCCAGATCGCGAGAGAGCGAGCCATGCCGTGCCTGATGCCACCGATGCCACGGACGTCCTCGCGATCCTGCGCGACGGAGTCCCCCGGACCAAGTCCGAGCTGGCCGAGGCGACAGCGCGCGCGAGGTCGACCGTGTCGGCCCGCCTCGACGAGCTCGTCGCGTCGGGCCTCGTCGTCCAGCTCGACCACACGGTCGCCACGAAGGGACGCCCGTCGACTACCTACGCCCTGGGCACAAGGTCACGGGTCGTCGTCGCCGTGGAGCTCGGCGCGCGACACGGCACGATCGCCCTTACCGACCTCGCGGGCACCGTCCTGGATCACGAGGACGTGCTCATGGAGATCAGCGACGGACCGGTGAGCGTGCTGGACCGCGTCACGGCAAGCGCCTCCGCCCTCCTCGAGCGGCTGGGCCGCACGCCGGCCGAGGTGATCGGCGTCGGGATCGGCCTGCCTGGACCCGTCGAGCACCTGACGGGCCTGCCGACCAGTCCGCCGATCATGCCCGGGTGGGACCGGTTCGACGTGGTCGGCCACCTGCGGAAGACCTTCGACGTGCCCGTGGTCGTGGACAACGACGTCAACATCATGGCCATCGGCGAGTGGGTGACGGTCTGGCCGGATGAGCCGGACCTGCTGATGATCAAGGTCGCGACGGGGATCGGCGCCGGCATCATCGCGGGCGGCGAGCTCATCCGGGGCGCCCAGGGCGCCGGTGGCGACATCGGCCACATCCAAGTCCCCATGGAGCAGGAACGGGTCTGCCGGTGCGGCCAGACCGGATGCCTCGAGTCCTTCGCGAGCGGCACCGGCATCGCCCGCACGCTGCGAGAGCTGGGTCGCGACACCCCCGACGGGCGGGCGGTGGTCGACCTCGTCAAACGTGGCGACCTCGACGCGACCCGCGCCGTGCGTGAGGCAGGGCGAGCCATCGGCCAGGTGCTCGCGGCGGTCGTCTGCATGCTCAACCCGGGCATCATCGTGCTCGGCGGCGAGATCGCGCAGGTCGGCGAGCCGCTGCTGGCGGGCATCCGCGAGGTCGTCTACCAGCGATCGCAGCCCCTGGCCACCAAGCAGCTGAGGATCGTCGCCGCGGAGAAGATCGAGCTCGCCGGCGTGATCGGCGCGTCGCGCCTCGTCCAGGACAAGGTGTTCGGCCTGGCCTGAACCCGAGGCCGCCGGCGCCTGGCGCCAGCCTCGGGCCTCCATTGACTTACGCCGGTTGGCGTCATAGCCTCGTCTCGACACACCGCTTCTTTCGACATGTGTTGCATGAAGCGGCACGGTGTTCCCGCGCCGGGCGTCGCCGTCGACTCCGGCCTGGTCCCGCGACTCGAGAGATCGACATGAGCATCGCCTGCGCCGGGGTCTCGGACCTCTCCGCGCGCCACTCGGGCGACGCCCACCCACCCGCCGCCGCCCTGGCGTCGGCATGACCGGAAGGAATCACCGTGCTCGACAGAGACGTCATCCAGAACATGGGGTTCGCCAACACCCCTGACGGGTTCCAGCTCCTGGTGCGCAACCCCAACTACCGCGGCCTTTCGAGCTCCCTGGTCGACGGCGTGGCCGTCACGGTCGACGGCCGCACCTGGAGCCACGAGGAGACCACCGTCGTGCTCGAGGGCCGGGAGTTCACCCTCCCCGAGCTCCGCACCTCGACAGGTGCCCGTTGGGCCCTCGACGAGCCGATGACGGTCAAGGTCCCGCTTGGCCGGCGGTCTCTCGGCGGGGGTGCACGACGTCGCCGTCGACATCCGGCTGCGCGCGCCCTACATCCCGATCGAGTTCCAGCCCGGCATCTTCCACGCGGAGCGGTCGCTGACGCTGCTCGACGTGGTCGCCGCACCCACCTTCCAGTACGGCGTGTCCCTCTACAGCTACACCGGTGACATGTACACGCTCCTCACCCTCGAGGACGCGATGGCCGAGATCCACGACCTCGGTGCGACGGGCCTGGAGATCCTCGGCGAGGGCAACATCCACGGGTACCCGACCCCGTCGACGCAGTGGATCGACTCGTGGAAGGCGCTCCTCGAGAAGCACTCCCTCACGCCGACGAACTACGGCTCGTGGATCGACAGCCGGATGTGGCTCGACCGCGACCTGACGGCCCAGGAGGGCCACGAGGCCCTGGCCCGCGACGTGCGGCTCGCGTCCGAGCTCGGGTTCCGCTTCGTCCGGCCCGAAGATCGGGGTGGTCTCGCAGGACCTGATCCCGCACCCGATCTGGGACGAGGCCGTCGAGCGGACCCTCGACCTCGCGGCGGAGAAGAACATCATCATCTGCCCGGAGATCCACTCGCCCACCCCGATCAAGCACCCGGTGGTCGACGACTACATCGCGTTCATCGAGCGGACCGGCACGAAGAACTTCGGCCTCCTGATCGACACCGGCATCTTCATGACGAAGTCCGTCCACCAGGACCTCGACTCCATGCTCGGCGAGGACCAGGACGAGGACAGCATCCCGGTGCCGCTGCGCGCCCTGAAGGTCCCCGCGACCGACCTGATCGACATCATGAAGTACGTCGTGTTCTTCCAGGCGAAGTTCTACGACGTCGACGAGCACCTCGTCGACCAGCACATCCCGTGGACCGACATCTTCCGGGTGCTCAAGCAGACGGGCTACACGGGCTACCTGTCCAGCGAGTACGAGGGCCCTCGCGACCCGTATCGCGGGACGGTCCAGGTGCGCCGCCAGCACGCGATGTTCCACGAGCTGGAGAAGCAGCTCTGACGCCACTCGCCCTCAGTGGAGAGCAGCGGGGGCCGGCCGTCCGGTCGGCCGGCCCCCGCTGCGGTCCGCTCGGCCCGCGGGCTCACCCCGCCGAGCGACGTCCGCCTCAGACTCCGACGTCCCGGCCCCGGTGGTGCGCTCCCGGGGCGTCGGTACGCAGCCGCTGCCGCACCCGGAACGCGAGCTCGGCCGGCCGGTCCGGTCCGGCACTCAGATAGGGCAGCATGAGCCGGATCCGGACCTCGACGTCGTGCTCCATCCCCGGCAGGTCCGGCAGGAGGGCGACCAGCCGATCCTGCGGGAACCACCACTCGTCCCGGTCCGCGAGCGCGTCGAGCAGCACGGCAGCGCCGCCGAGCCGCACCCTGACCCGGTCGGCGGCCAGCACTTCTGCGTCCACCTCGATCTCGAGCCCGCGCACGCACGAGACCGGCAGCCCGCGCAGCCAGGGCGACCCGAGGCGGAGCTCGAGCCCGTCCCCGGTGCGACGCAGGGCGTCGGGCGCGAGCTGCCAGCCGTCGGCCGGCCGCCCTCCCGGCGGCTCGCCCCCGTGGGCCCGGGCCGACCGCTCCTCGCTCACCACGCGCGTCGCCAGAGCGAGGTGCTCACGCGTCACGGCTGCCGGGTCGGCGCGCCACCAGTCGTGCCCGCCCCACTCGCTGGCCAGGGTGCCGGCGAACCCGTGCCGGCGCAGCGCAGCGCCGATGCCTGCCAACGGCCGCGAGACCCGCCCGTCGGCGTCGTCCAGGTCCCAGACCTTGAGCTGGACCGCGCCGACGTGCGGTAGCAGTGGCTCGAGGTCCGCGACGTCGCGGTTGCCGAACCGCACCACCAGTGAGACGACCAGCGGTAGGTCGTCCTCACCGACCTGCCCCGAGAAGACGTGCTCGCGCACGGCCCGCTGGGTGTCCGGCGCGGGCCACTCCTGGCTGATCCGGCGCAGCAGGTCGGCGGGGAACCCGGTCACGGCCAGCCGCTCGAGGTACGTCACCGGCAACGCCGGCATGACCATGCTCGTGTCGAGCATCACCTGCAGCCGGGGGCTCAGACCGAGCTGCTCGATCGTCTCGTCGAAGCCCGGCGAGCCGGGACCGTGCGGCCCCTGGATCTCCTGGTACAGGACCAGGTCGAGCTCGTCCAGCAGCGGCACCAACGAGGCCAGGAGCTCGGGCCCGGGCTGACCGAACGGCAGGACCGCGCCGGTGGCGCCCAACGCCCGCGCGGCCCGCAGCTGTGGCTCGACGAACGCGAGCAGCTGCGCGGGAGAGCGGCGGCGGGCCGGGGTCAGCCAGTCGTCCAGGCTGAGCGCGACGTTGCTCACCGCGCCCCCGCCGGACTCGACGGCTCCCCGGACCTCGGCGACCTCCTGCTCGGTCACGCTCGGGAACGTGCGGAACACCTGGCCGAGCTCGACCTCGACGTGCCGGACGAGCCCAGAGCTGACGATCCCACCCACGACCTCGGCCGCCGACCGCTGCGCCCGCATCAGCTCGCGCACCCAGCTGAAGGAGGTCGCGGTCAGCTCCCAGCCCGGGGGCACCACCGCTCGGATCGCCTCAGACCACGGCCGGAGCGGGTGTCACGGTCTTGGTGACCACCACCCGGTTGGGCACGTACCGCCTCGGTGCGATCTGCATGTAGAGCAGCCGCAGCTCGAGGGTCAGCTCGATCTCCACCGGCCCCGAGCCCCCGGACCACGGCACGACCACGTCGGCGCGGTCCTGCAGGAACCAGAGCGTCTCCCACTGCTGGGGGAGGTCCGCGACGCGGTAGCTGGTGCCGGCGAGCTCGAACCGCAGGTCCTCGACCGGGACGGGGGTCCCGTCCAGCCGCACCCCGACGTCCGCGACGGCGGAGAGCCACAAGCTCCGGTACCACGGGATCTGCACCGAGATCACCAGGTCGCCGTCCCGGACGGTGACGTCGCGCGGGTTGGAAGAGCGTGTTGTGCGTCGCCATGTCAGGACTCCTCCCCGCGCGTGCCGGTGGTCCGGGCTGCGGCGGCCTGCTCGACCGAGCGCCGCAGCAGCCGGTGCTGCGCGGCGACCAGTGCCACCGGGTCCGCCTCGTCGATGTCGGCGAACGCGTGCCCCTCCCACTCGCTCGACAGGTAGCCGCGGTAGCCGCCGTCGACGAACTGCTTGACGATCCGGGGCACGTCCATCGCCGGCTCGTTGCCGTCGTCGTCGATGTCGAAGAACTTGGCGTGCACGTGGAACGTGATGGGCATGATGTCCAGCCACTCCTCGGGCGGGACGAGGCCGTGCATGTTGAACGCCAGCCGGGAGAACGGGCCCGAGGCTCTTCGGGTCCACGCCCTGCCCGCGCAGGTACTCCTCGAAGCGCTCGTTGCGCTCGTGCATCGGCACCGGCGCGCGCCAGAGCTCCTGCATCCGCTGCAGGTGCTCGTCCTCCAGACCCATCTGGCGCAGGGTCCGGAACAGGGTCGGCGAGAGGCTGTGCATCGTGGACGAGAAGTCCGCGGTGAAGCCGAGCCGGTCGGAGCCGATCTCCTCGTACATCTCGCGGATCGCCAGGATGTGCGAGTCGTTGGGACCGGCCGGGGCGTGCAGCTCGTACCCGAGTCGCTGGTCGTACTGCTCCGCGAGCGGGAGCAGCCGGCGCAGCAGGTCCTTGCCGCGCCGACCTGATCACCACGCGGTGGAAGCCCAGGCGGTGCGCCGTCCGCAGCTGCGTGGCGAGGAACTCGAACTCCTCGTCAGGGATCATGTCCCGGTCCGGTCGCCGGCCCATGTCGAGGTTCGTGCCCATCGCGCTCGGTTCGAGCCCGAGCCGGTCGAGCGTCGAGCGCCACAGGGTGACGAACTCCTCGTCGACGTCCGGGTAGGTACGCAGCATCTGCGCAGCGTTGAACTCGACGCCCGGCCCGATGCCGCGAGCGCCCACCTCCTCGAGCAGCGACTCGAAGGTGTACCGTCCGGCCGCCCACTCGGAGGTGAGCGAGTAGAGCGTCAGGCCGAGCTTGATGCCCGTGCCGGCGATGCCGTCGTCGGCGGTGGTCACAGGGCCACCTCAGCTCTCGGCCGGCGACGAGTGCAGCTCACCCGACGCGTGCGCGTCGGCGATGAACGCCGCGGCGCGCGCGCTCAGGGCCATCACCGTGAGCGCCGGGCCCACCGTGCTCCCGGAGGTGAACGCGGCGCCGTCGGTCACGAACAGGTTCGGGATGTCCCAGACCTGGTTGCGGCCGTTCACCGTCGACGTCGCCGGGTCGGCGCCCATCCGCGCGCCCCCGCACTCGTGGATCGCCGAACCGATCCGCAGGCTCATGCCCAGGCCCGCGCGGAAGATGAACCGCTGGACGGGGTTCATGTGCGGCCAGATCTTGTTCGAGTCGAGGCCGAGCACGGAGCCGACGAAGTTCACCTGATAGCCGGCGTGCTCGGTCATCTCGCGCAACGCTGTGACCTGGTGGTCGACGAGGATCCTGTCGTTCTCGCCGATCGCGCACCGGATGTGCGGGATCGGGACGCCCCACCGGTCCTTGCGCCGGGGGTTCAGGGTCACCCGGTTGTCATAGGTCGGCAGCATCTCCCCGACGCCGCCGATCCCGAGCGAGGTGGGGTAGCCGTCCGGCACCGGGAACCGCCCGCCGGCGCCCTGGAAGGAGATCCCCCGCTGGTAGCCCTCCGCGGGGACCGGGCCCATGTTCTCGTAGCGCGGGATGAGCATGCCGCCGCTCGCGTGGAAGAACGTGTCGGACGGAGCGTCGTCCGGGACCTCCCAATACCCGGGAACTGCGGGACGTCGCAGAACGCGAGGCTGATGGTCTGGTCCATGAAGTACCTGCCGAGCAGGCCGTTGGCGTTCCCGAGCCCGCCCGGGTGCCGGCTGCAGGCCGAGTTCAGCATCAGCCGGACCGTCTCGATCGTCGATGCGCACAGCATCACGACGTCCGCGACGACCCGGAACTCGCGCTTGGTGTGCCGGTCGACGAAGAGCACGCCGTCGGCGCGTCCGGTCCGCTCGTTGATGGTCACCTTGGTGACCACCGCGTCCGTGCGGGTGGTCAGGCGTCCGGTCTCCCGCGCCGCGGCGATGCCACGGGGCACGCGACCGGGGTTGGGCTGCTCGTAGCGCCACGGGATGACCTTGCGCTCCGGCCACCGCTCGGCGACCTTGTCACGGAAGTGCTTCTCGACGGCCGTCAGGTTCGCCTGGCCGATGTAGTGGCCGTCCGGCGGGTGCGGCAGCCCGTCCTCGGCGCCGTAGACGCCGATGAACTCCTCGGCCCGGGTGTACCAGGGCTCCATCTCCGCGTAGTCGACGGGCCAGTCCTCCCCGACCCCGTCGCGGCTGGCGGCCTTGAAGTCGACGTCCGACATGCGCTGGAGCACGCGGCCGTAGGCGTGCCCGCGGCCGCCGAGGATCTTGCTGCGCATCCAGTTGTAGGGCGCGTCGTGCGGCGTGCTGTACGGGTTCTCCCGGTCGTTGACCAGGAACCTGTTCGACGACTCGCTGAAGAAGGACCGCCGGGCCTGCACATGCTGACCGGCGAGCATCGCCTTAGCACGGGGCCCGAGGTCGAGGCCCAGCGGCTTGGCCGGCTTGGGCGGCAGGGGCTCGAAGTCGGCGTCGGTGATGTCCCGGCCCGCCTCGAGCAGCAGGACGTCGAGCCCGCGCTCGGTGAGCTCCTTGACGGCCATGCTCCCGGCCGGCCCGGATCCGACGACGATGGCGTCGAAGTGTCGTTCGAGGTTCTGCATGACGATCTCCCTGATGACGTGTTCCGGTGACGTTCGCATCGCTGCCGTCCTCGGTGACCTCCCGGTCATCCGCCTACGGCAGCGGCTCTCGTCGTGCCGCGCGCGCACGGATCATGAGGGCCTCCCGGCTCCGAGCCTGTGGTGGGCGAACCACCCGTTGAGCATCGCACTGCGCGCCGGGTTGGGGCTCTGCTCGCTCTCGAAGACCAGCCACCCCCGGTACCCGACGTCGTCGAGCGCCGCGACCACCCCTGGCACGTCGACCAGGCCGCCGCGCGTCCCGCACTCGTAGAACCACCTCTCGACCTCGCGCCGACCGCCCTCCTGGCCGAACGTCCGCTCGGCGTGCGGCTGGAGCCGCTCGCCGTCGTCGTCGACGTACCTGGTGTCCTTGAGGCGGACGTGGTTCACCCGCTCGCCGTACGCCCTGACGACGGCGACGGGCTCGATGCCGGCGAGGGTCAGCTCGGCGGTGTCGACGGTCAGCCCCACGAGCGAGGGGTCCGTCCGGGCGAGGAGGGCGTCGATCACCGCGGGCGCCGCTGCGGCGCTCAGGGCGTCGACGTGCAGGCTCACGGCGATGCCGAGCTCCGCCGTGGCACGGCCGACGGCATTCCAGCCGGCGGCCGCCGTGCCGAGCTCGTCGTCCGAGAGGATCCCCGTGCGCCACACCGACGGCAGCGCTCTGACCACCACGGCGGCTACCCCCGGCGACCGCCAGGAGCTCCGCGAGCTCGCGGCACGACGCGGCGATGGCACCGTGGTGGTCGGCCTCGAGGATCGACCTGCCGTGGGAGAGCTCCTCGTCGATCGGGTCGCCCGGGTCGAAGTACCAGCTCGTGACGGCGGTGATGCCGATCCCGGCGAGCAGCTCGACGAACGCCTCGACCGACCCGTAGCTCGTGGCTATCGACGCCGGCCGGCCGAGCGGGTCCCACCTGCCGGTGCCCGCCCGGAGCTCGACGCCTGTGAAGCCGCAGGCGGCCAGCACCTTGAACGCACGCAGGTGCTGCTCGGTGCGCGTGAAGTCGTCGAAGTTCGGCTTCCACTGGGAGATCGCGTAGCCCAGGCGTCGCTCGTCGAGCACGCTCACGAGTAGATCTCCTCCAGCACGTGACGGGCGTACCACATCGACAGCGCGGTGCTCTCCGCGTAGTCACCACCGATGTTCGCCTTGTCGTGCTCCACCGTGATCCAGCCGCTGAACCGGTGGCCGCGCTGAGCGCCTCCATCAGCCGCGGGAAGTCGACCAGGCCGCCGTCGGTGCCCATCTCGTAGAACCACCTGTCGGTCTGCGGCGCCATCAGCTCGGCGTCCGGGCGGTGACGGTAGGCCTCGGTGGTGTCCCGCTCGCGGGTGTCCTTGAAGTGGAAGCCGGACACCCGGTCGTGGAGCGTCTCGTAGAGGTCGACGGGGTCGACGCCCGCGATGCAGTGCTGCGCGGTGTCGCACAGGAAGCTGACGTAGCGGGGATCCGCCCACTCGTAGAACGTGAGGATGTCGGCTTGCGTCCGGATCGAGCAGAAGAACTCGTGGTGCCCGGTGGTGCGGACGCCGAACTCCTCGAGGCTCATCTCGCCGACGCGGCTCCAGCACTCCGCGGCAGCCTTGATCGTGTCGTCGGTCACCGGCTCGGCGTCGATGTACAGCCCACCCGGCATCACGATCAGGCTCTCGATCTCGAGCGACTGCCACATGCCGAGCATCCGGCGGGTGCTCTCGACGATCTCGTCGTGGGTGCTACGGGTGTGCGGGTCGGCCACCCGGGGGTCGTACATGATCCCCCGGAACAGGTTGACGATCTTCGCGATGCCGTGGTCGTTCAGGTACCGCTGGTAGGCCGTCGGCGAGCCGAACATCTCGGTCAGCGCGAACACCTGGAAGTCGAACATGTCCAGGCCCTCGAAGCCCACCGCCGCGATCTGCTTGACGAAGTCGTCCATCTGGCGGCGCGAGTGGTACTGCGTGACCGGACCGCGGGCCGTGTCGACGCGCCAGTGGTCCATGTAGCTCCACCGCAGGTTCCCCATCCGCTTACCTGAACGTGTCGGGCAGGTCGGTGAAGGGCGCGGGCGGCTCCGGATCCAGCGTCTGGGCGCGGTGCGGGGCGTACGGGTAGTACAGCGACTCGGCGGGCTCGTCGGTCTCCGGCAGGAACACGGGCACGCCGTCGTCGCCGAACCACGCCAGCCGGGAGTCGAGGTCCTCGCGGTCCACCGCCGCGAACGTGATCCAGTCGCGGTCGTAGGGCGCCCTGGCCACCTCGTAGCAGCGGAAGGTGAGGATCCGCCACTGGCCGTCCTGCTTGAGGAAGTCCAGGCCGTACTTCATCCACACCCAGTGCGCCCAGACCCGCTTCCCGTCCACCGCGCCGCCGGAGAAGATCCACTCCGGGATGTTCTCGGCGACGCTCCGGGTCGGTCAGTCCCGACTCGAGGCCCGCGGCGATCCACACGCCCTTGGCGGTGCTGCCGTCGGCGGACACCTCGATCACCGGCGTCGTGGTGTAGTGCAGCAGGAGCTTGCCGACCGGTGTCGGCCGACCACGGTGGTACGCCGTCACCGACTCCCAGGTCGTGTACGAGCCGGTGTTGTTGTACCGGGCACGGATCCCGGGGGTCCCCGGCGCGACCCAGAGCTCGTCGATGATCCGCTGGTCCTGGTACGCGTTGTGGTACCACATGTACCGCGAGAAGACGTTCTCCACGTCGGCGCGGTCCTGAGCCCGGCCGGCCGCCAGCTCGGCGGCGGCCAGCCGGGACTCGAGCGCGGCGACCCGAGCGGCGAGCTGTTCGGTGTCGGTCATCGGAGGTCCTCACTCGTCGGTGGCGAAGGCTGCGTCGAAAGCGGCGTCCGGGGCGTCGAAGGCCAGCTTCCGCACGAAGGCGAGCGCCTCGGGGGCGCCGACCAGGCGGTCCATGCCGGCGTCCTCCCACTCGACGGAGATGGGGCCGTCGTAGCCGATCGCGTTGAGCATCCGGAAGGCCTGCTCCCACGGCACGTCGCCGTGCCCGGTCGACACGAAGTCCCAGCCGCGGCGCGGGTCGGCCCACGGCAGGTGCGACGAGAGCCGTCCGTTGCGGCCGTCGAGGCGCAGCTTCGTGTCCTTGCAGTCCACGTGGTAGATCCGGTCCTTGAAGTCCCACAGGAACGAGACCGGGTCCACGCCCTGCCACACCATGTGGCTCGGGTCCCAGTTCAGGCCGAACGCCGGCCGGTGACCGATCGCGTCGAGCGTCGCCACCGTCGTCCAGTAGTCGTAAGCGATCTCGCTGGGGTGCACCTCGTGCGCGAACCGGACGCCCTGCTCGTCGTAGACGTCGAGGATCGGGTTCCACCGGTCCGCGAAGTCCCGGTAGCCCGCCTCCACCAGCTCGGCCGAGGCCGGCGGGAACATCGCGACGTACTTCCAGCTCGCCGACCCGGTGAACCCGATCACGCGTCTTGACGCCCAGCCGCTTCGCGGTGACGGCCGTCAGCTTCATCTCCTCGGCGGCGCGCTGCGCGCACGCCCTCCGGGTCGCCGTCGCCCCAGACCTTCGACGAGAGCATGCCCTTGTGGCGCTCGTCGATCGGGTCGTCGCAGACGGCCTGGCCCTTGAGGTGGTTGGAGATCGCGTACACCTTGAGGTTGTACTTCTCGAGCAGGTCGAGCTTGCCCTGGATGTAGGCGTCGTCCTCGGCGCCCCGCCACGGGTCGAGGTGGTCGCCCCAGCAGGCGATCTCCAGGCCGTCGTAGCCCCACTCGGACGCGAGACGTGCGACCTCCTCGAACGGCAGGTCCGCCCACTGGCCGGTGAACAGGGTGATGGGTCGAGACATGGTCACTCCTTCGTGGACTCGACGGGGACGGGGAGCCAGGTGTGGGTCTCCTCGCTGCGCTCGACGGTGTCCAGCACGCGCTGGACGTACAGGCCGTCCTCGAACGAGGGGTGCGGGTCGGTGCCCTCGCCGATCGCGATGACGAGGTCGACGACCTCGTGGGTGAACGTGTGCTCGTAGCCGAGCCAGTGCCCGGGCGGCCACCACGCCGCGACGTACGGGTGGTCGGGCTCCGACGCCGGGGATGTGGTGGAAGCCGGCGGTGTCCGAGCCCTCGGTGGCGTCGTGGTAGAGCAGGTAGTTCATGTCGGACAGGTCGAAGATCACGCTGCCCTTCGAGCCGTTCAGCTCGATCCGCAGACCGTTCTTGTGGCCCGAGGCGAAGCGCGTCGCCTCGAACACCCCGACCGCCCCGCCGCTCAGCCGTGCCATGAAGGCGGCGGCGTCGTCGACGGTGACCGGGCCGCGCTCGTCGGACGTGGTCGCGGTCCCCGACAGGCCCATGTGCTCGGCGGCCACCGGCCGCTCCTTGACGAAGGTCTCCATCGCGCCGCCCAGCTCGACGATCTGCTCGCCGCTGAGGTAGTGCGCCATGTCGATGAGGTGGGCGCCGATGTCGCCGAGCGAGCCCGAGCCTGCCTTGTCCTTGTCCAGCCGCCACGACAGCGGCGCCTGCGGGTCGAGGATCCAGTCCTGCAGGTAGTGCGCGCGCACGTGGTGCAGGCGGCCGATCCGGCCCTGCTCCACGAGCCGGCGGGCCAGCGCCACGGCCGGCACCCGGCGGTAGCTGAAACCGACCATCGAGCGCACGCCGTCGGCCCGCGCACGCTGCGCTGCCGCCACCATCGCCTCGGCGTCCGGCGACGTTGTTGGCCAGCGGTTTCTCGCACAGCACGTGCTTGCCTGCCTCGAGTGCGGCGATCGCGATCTCGGCGTGCAGGTTGCCGGGGGCGCAGATGTCGATCAGGTCCACGTCGTCCCGCTCGATCGCGCGCCGCCAGTCGGTCTCCGTCGACGCCCACCCCATGCGCTGAGCCGCCGCCTCGACCCGCGTCGGCGTCGCGGCCGACCAGGACGGCCATCTCCGGCTCGAGCGGCAGGTCGAAGAAGCGTGGGGCCGAGCCCCACGCGTGCGAGTGCGCTGCCCCCATGAATCCGTACCCGACCATGGCGACGCGCAGCGGCTTCTTTGCCGGTGCCTGGGTCATGTCCTTCCTCCTGCTCGTGGAGCCATCCGTGAGGTCGTGGGCGCCGTCGCGCGCACGGCTGTCAGGTTCGGGACACCGACAGCCGTCGCTGCAGGAACCAGCTGTTCAGCATGGCCAGCTCGGCCGGGTTCGTTCCATGGTCGGACTCGACCACCACCCAGCCCGGGTACCCGTGCCGGCGCAGGGCCGCGACGAAGCCCTCGACGTCGACCAGGCCCCCCTCGGTGCCGAGCTCGTAGAACCACCGCTCGATCCGGCGGCCGCCGCCGCCGCGCATCATCGAGACCTCCGCGCCGGGCATCAGGTACTCCTCTCCGGTGTCGACGTAGCGGGTGTCCTTCAGGTGCACGTGGGTGACCCGGTCGGGCCACCGCTCGAGCACCTCGACGGGATCGATGCCGCCGATCGTCATCTCGGCGGTGTCGACCGCGAGGCCGACGTACCGCGGGTCCGTCGCGTCGAGCAGCGCGGCGAGCTGGTCGAGCGTGTGCACAGCGCTGAGGCAGTCGTAGTGCAGCGAGAGGCCGACCCCTGCCGCGGCCGCCCGCTCGCCCACCCGATTCCACACCTCGCCGACCACCGGGATCTCGTCCTCGGCCGAGGGGCGGGGCCATCCATGCGGACCCGACCGGGCGGGCGACGAGCTGGTCCGCTCCCACCGCACCGCAGGAAGTCGATGAACGGCTGGGCGGCGCGCGACGATCGCGTCGTGGTCGCCTGGGGTTGCGCGTGGTCCAGAACGCCCAGCCCTCCTCCTCGACCGGCTGGCCCGGGTCCCAGAACATGCTGCTCACGCCGTTCACCGACGCCTTGCGGAGGAACGCGAGCAGCCCCTCGGGACCGCCGTGGTTGATCTCGATGACCTCGGGGCGGCCCAGGTTGTCCCAGCGGCCGGTGCCGGCGGAGAGCTCGACGTGGTCGAAGCCGAGCGCAGCCATGGTCTTCAGCGCCCGCAGCTGCTCCTCGTGCCGGACGAACACGTCCATCCGGAGGTTCCACTGGTTGATGGCGTACGCCCAGCGCAGCGAGTCCTTCATCGCGCGACCTCCTGCTCGGCGGCCACCTGGTCGAGCACGTTGTCGATGTACCACTTGGCCACGCAGGTCGCCTCGGCATAGCTGCCTCCGCCGAGCTCGGCCTTGTCGTGCTCGACCGTCAGCCACCCGTCGTAGCCGGACGCGACGATCTCCCGCACGAGCGCCGGGAAGTCCACCAGCCCGCCGTCCGTGCCCATCTCGTAGAACCAGCGGGTGACCTGCGGAGCCATCAGCTCGGGGTCCGGTGGCGTGCGGTAGGCCTCGTACTCGTCCACGGTGTGCGTGTCCTTGAAGTGGAAGCCCGTGCAGCGGTCCTGGTAGGCCCGGAAGATCTCCACCGGGTCGACCCCGGCGATCGTGTGCTGGGCGGTGTCCAGGAAGAACCTGACGAGCTCGGGGTCCGTGTACGCGAAGAACGTGTCGATCTGCTCGCGGGTGCGGATCGCGCCCCAGAACTCGAAGTGGCAGGTGGTGGTGATCCCCTGGTCGAGCGTGATCCGGCCGACCCGGTTCCACAGGTCCGCCATGACCTTGATCTTCTCGTCGGTCACCGGCTCGACCTGGAAGTAGGTGCGTCGAGGGCATCACGATGAAGTTCTCGACCGACAGCCCCTCGACCTCGCCGCAGCGTGTGCCGGCAGTCCTCGACGATCCGGTCGTGCGTCTCGGCCACGTGCGGGGCGGTGTATGGCGTCGCGTACGGGTACGCCGAGAAGATGCCGGTGATCTTCTCGAAGCCGTTGTCCTGCAGGAAGTGCTCGAAGCCCTGCACGGAGCCGTACATGCCCGCGTACATCGGCAGGTAGAAGAAGAAGGTGTCGAAGCCCGTGAAGCCGAGGGCCGACAGCTGCTTGACGTACCTGTCCATGTGCGCCCGGTTGAAGGAGGGCGGCTGCGGGCCCTGCGGGGTCTCGGTCACCCAGTGGTCCATGTAGGACCACTTCGTCCATGCCATCGTGATGTCCCCTTGCTGGTCGGCTCAGGCGTTCGCGGCGAGCGAGCGGATCAGTTCGACGGCCTCGACGGTGGGGCGGGTGGGGAAGAACTCGAGCCCGATCGGCCCGTCGTAGCCGGCCGACCTCAGCGTGGCCAGGCTCGCCGCCCAGTCGATCCCGCCGCTGCCGGGCTCGCCACGACCCGGCACGTCGGCGATCTGCACGTAGTCGATGACGTCGATGGCCTGCGCCAGCTCGGTGGCCGGGTCCTCCTGCTCGACGACCGAGTGGTACAGGTCGTAGAGGATCCCGAGGTCCGGCGAACCCACCTGGCGGATCACCCACACGGCGTCGGCGGTGCGGTCGGTGAGCACGCCGGGGTGGTCGACCCGCGTGTTCACGGGCTCGAGGACCAGGCGGACGCCGGAGCCTGCGGCGCGCTCGACCGCCTGGCCGAACATGTCGACCAGCTTGGCGAGGTTGGCGTCGCGCTTCATGCCGGGGAAGCCCATGCCCGGAGCCGAGCACCAGACGCGGGGAGCCGAGCGTGCGGGCGTTCTCGATGCCCCGCTCCAGGCCGTCGAAGAAGGGCGCCGGGTCGAACCCGGGCAGGGTGAAGGTCGTGCGGGGCTCGGCCAGGACGGAGGTGACGACGACGCCGGCGTCCTGCGCAGCCGCGGCCAGCGCCGCCACGTCGCGATCCAGCGTGAACCACCACTCCACGGCGTCGAAGCCCGCAGCGCCCGCGGCGCGGATGCGCGCGGCCAGGTCCTCGCCGGCCTCGGTGAAGAGGAGCTCGAGGTTGGCAGAGAGCTGGTAGCCGGTCATTCGGGGCTCCTTCGCGGTCCGTCGTGGACCGAGGCTGACGGGGACTTTCCGTTCGGAGCCTACATATATCTGGTTCCTGAGTCCATGGCTTACGGCGAGTCCTGTCAGAATCGTCTCGGCTCGCACCGGCATCCGGCCGGGCTATCGGGCGCCGAGCTCCTCGCCCAGGATCCGGAACGCCGTATTCGCGGCCGGTACGCCGGCGTACACCGCCGACTGGAGCAGCACCTCGGCGATCTCCTCGACCGACAGACCGTTGGTGACCGCCGCGTGCAGGTGGAGCCGGAGCTCGTCCCAGTGGTGGCCCGTGACGAGCGCGCTCAGCACCGCGACGGAGCGCGTCCGCCGGTCGAGACCGGGCCGAGCCCACACCTCGCCCCAGGCGAACCGGGTGATCAGCTCCTGGAAGGCGGCGGTCGTCGGGCGTGAGCCGGGCCTGGGCACTGTCGACGTACGCGTCGCCCAGCACCTCGCGGCGCACCGCCATCCCCCGGTCGAACCCGCGCGGCGGGGGCGGCTCGCCCACCTCGGCCCGGCCCTCCGGCGAGCCGACGGCCCGCAGGAGGGCGACCACCTCATCGGGCGCCTCGGCCGGCGCGAGGTGGGCGGTGCCGGGAAGGACCACGACCCGCGCGTCCGGCACGCGAGCCGCCAGCCTGACGGCCGGCGGCGGGCGGGCAGACCGTGTCCTGCTCGCCCGCCACGATCACGAGCGGTACGGCGAGGTCGGCGCAGGTCGCCGCGCGCGTCGAAGTCCCCCAGCGCCCGGCAGCAGGCGGCGTACCCGTGCCGGTCGGTCTCCTGCAGGCCGTGCAGCAGGCGGGCGACCACCTCCGGCCGTCGCTCGGCGAACCCCGGCGCGAACCACCTCTCGACGGAACCGACGACCATCGTCGGCGTGCCGGCCGCGGCCACCGTGTCCGCGCGGGCGTACCAGGCGTCGCGCTCGCCGATCCTGGCGTCCGAGCCCAGCATGACCAGGCAGTCGAGCAGGTCGGGGTGGTCGAGGGCGAGCCGGAGCGACACGGCCCCGCCGAGCGAGACCCCGGCGGCGACCACCGGGCCCGTGCCCATGCTGCGCAGCTCGCGCAGGTGCTCGGCCACGGCAGCGGCGAGCCCGCCGATGGTGACCTCCCCGTCCGGGGCGGGGCTCGCGCCGTGGCCGGGCAGGTCCCACGCGATGACCGTCGCCCGGCCCTGCAGGCCCGCGGCGACGTCGCGCCCACAGGGCGCATGCGGCGGTGCCGAGGGACGGGCCGAGCAGCAGACCTGGACCGTCGCCCCGCGCGAGCAACGTCGCCCGCACGGCCGCGGTCATCCGACCCACTCCTGCACGCGGAGCAGGATGGCCCGGCGCAGCGCCTCGGCGGAGTCGAGGTAGGTGGTCGGGTCGGTGAGCTCGGCGAGTTCCTCGGCGGTCAAGGCCCGGCACGTGCGCGCGCAGCGCGTCGGCCAGCGACTCGCCGCCCGCCACCGCCGCTGCGACGGCGCCGCCGGCGGCGCCCCGGCCCTCGAGCCGCCGGGACGCCAGCTCGCTCAGCACGGCGTCGCCCGCGGCGTGCAGGTTGGCGAGCGCGCGCTCCTCGACCACCTCGAGACCGGCGGCGAGCTCCTCGAGCAGGGCGGCCGCGGCGACGGCGCCGCGGACCAGCCCGACGAGCGCCGGCCACTCGGCCTGCCACGCTCCGTCGGACCGCTCGTCGACTGCCTGCCCGGCCGCCGAGACGAGCGCCGCCAGGTCGTGCGGGGCCGCGATCGCCAGCGACCGGAGCAGCACCGCCGTCGTAGGGTTCCGCTTGTGGGGCATGGCGCTGGACCCGCCGGACCCACCGGGCACCCGCTCGACGACCTCGCCGACCTCCGGCCGACCGAGCAGTAGGGTGTCGCCCGCGACGCGACCGGCCGTGACGACGGCCTCGGCCCACGCCTCGCCGACCCGGGTCACCACCGAGCGACGGGTCTGCCACGGGATCGTCGTCATCAGGCCGAGCCGACCGGCGAGGTCGGCCACCAGCGACGACACGCCCACCTGCCGGCCGCGGCACACCTGCGCGAGCGCCTCCCGGGTACCGAACGAGCCGCCCACCTGCACCGGCAGCCGGGCGAGCACGTCCTCGAGCCGGCGGCCCGCGTCGACCACGGCCTCGAGCCACGTCGCGACCCGCAGGCCGACCGTGGTCGGGCCCGCGGCCTGGGACAGGGTCCTGGCCAGTGCCGGCGCCCGGCTGTGCGCCTGCGACAGCCCCACCAGCGCCGACGCGGCCGAGCGCAGGTCGGTGACGGCACGCTCACCCGCGCGACGGACCACCAGGACCAGCGCGGTGTCCAGCACGTCCTGGCTGGTCAGCCCGGTGTGCAACCGGGCGGCAGCCTCCGGCGACGTGCCGGCGACCCGGCGTCCGAGCTCGTCGAGCGCCGGGATCACCGGGTTGCCGCCGCGCCGGCCGGCGAGCGCGAGCCCAGCGATGTCGAACGTCCGGGCATCGGCGTGGGCGAGTGCGGCGTCCATCGCGCCGTCGGGCGCCAGGCCGGCGGCCTCGAGGCAGCCGAGCCACTGCACCTCGACGTCCAGGATCGCCTGCAGCACGACGCGGTCACCCGTCGCGGCGAGCCCGACCGCCGCGCCCGGGCGAAGCAGGCCCAGGTCGCCGGCGTCGTCCCACCCATGCTCAGGCACCCGACGACTCCCCAGCGGGCCGGAAGGCGAGGAACACGGTCTCGTGCTCGCCCTGGAGGTGCACGTCGAACCGGAGCAAGTCCGGGCCGTCCTCCCGCGCGATCAGGGTCGCGCGATCGGCGGCAGTGAGCGCGGACAGGAAAGGGTCGGCGTCCAGGTCCGCCGAACCAGGTACGTACACCCGGGTGTGCAGCCGGTCGAGCAGCCCACGGGCGAAGACCACCATGGCGATGAACGGGGCGGGCGCGCCCGCCGCCCGCCCGGGCAGCACCGTGTCGAAGTGGTACTCGCCGGCACGGTTCGTCGAGCACCGCCCCCAGCCGGTGAAGCCACCGACCGAGCGGTCGAACGACCCGGTCTCGTGAGGGACGGCCCCGCGAGCGTCGGCCTGCCAGATCTCGACCAGGGCATCGGGGACCGGCTCCCCCGCGCCGTCGAGCACCCGACCCCGCAGGCGGACCGCGGCCGGGTCCGTCGCGGCCGCGAGCGCTGCGCCGTCCGCGTGCGGCAGTGCGAAGCCGTAGAACGGGCCGATGGTCTGCCCGGGCGTCGGGAATCGCCTCCGATCCGTCATGCCGGTCTCCCGTCCTCGTCGTTCCACGTCCGGGCCGGACCGTCGAGCACGATGTCCCACCGGTACCCGGTCGCGAGCTCGTGGCGGCTCAGGGAGTGGTCGTAGGACGCGATCAGCCGCTCCCGCGCCGCGGGGTCCCGGATCGACTGGTAGATCGGGTCTAGCGCGAACAGCGGGTCGCCCGGGAAGTACATCTGGGTCACCAGTCGCTGAGTGAAGGACGTGCCGAACACCGAGAAGTGGATGTGGGCGGGCCGCCACGCGTTGTGGTGGTTGCGCCACGGGTACGGCGCCGGCTTGATGGTGACGAACCGGTACCTGCCGTCGTCGTCGGTCAGGCACCTGCCGACGCCCACGAAGTTCGGGTCCAGCGGCGCCGGGTGCCGATCGCGCTTGTGCACGTACCGTCCGGCGGAGTTCGCCTGCCAGATCTCCACGAGCTGGCCACGCACCGGGCGGCCGGCACTGTCCAGCACGCTGCCCTCGACGACGATCCGCTCGCCCAGCGGCTCACCCGGGCCGGCGATCGTCAGGTCCGCCTCGAGCGGGTCGATGTCCCGCTCGCCGAACGCGGGCGACGTGAGCTCGATGGTCTCGGGGTCCGCGTGCCGCGGGTCCTTGGTGGGGTGACGCAGCAGCGAGCTCCGGTACGGCGCGAAGTCGAGCCGCGGGGAGAGCTCGACCGGCCCGCCCGCCTCGAGCTGGGCGCGGTAGGCGGTGTGCTGCGCCTCGATCTCGGCGCTCACCGCGGCCTGGTCACCCGCCGCGGCGTCCGAGGACGCCGGGCGAGGCGTTGCCGTGTCAGCCATGGATCCTCCCGGGGACGCTCGTGGGCACGTCCGAGTGCGGCCAGCCGGTGTAGCCCTCGGCGAGGTAGGTCCGGCCCGCGCGTGAGGCCGTGAGGGCCGCGAGCTCTGCATCGGCTCTGCGGCTGCCGAACGAGGTGGCGTCCGGCCGCAGGTGCATCAGCGTGGTCAGCCAGTAGGAGAACGCCTGGGCCCGCCAGACGCGGGCGAGCGCGGCCTCGGAGTAGCCGGCCAACCCGCTCTCGTCCCCGCCGGCCCAGGCCACGATCGCCGGCCCGAGCAAGGACACGTCGCCGAGCGCCAGGTTCAGGCCCTTCGCGCCGGTCGGCGGCACGGTGTGGCCGGCGTCGCCCGCCAGCAGCACCTGGCCGTGACGCAGCGCGCCCCGCACGTAGCTACGGAACGGCACCACCGACTTCTCGATCACCCGGCCCTCGCGCAGGGTGAGCCCGTCGTCGCCCGAGGTACGGTCCCGCACCGCCGCCCAGATCCGCTCGTCGTCCCAGTGCGCCGGGTCCTCGGCGGGATCGCACTGGAAGTACATCCGCTGCACCGTGGCGTTGCGCTGGCTGAGCAGGGCGAAGCCCGCCGACGAGCGCGTGTAGACCAGCTCGGGTGCGCTCGGCGGCGCCTCGACGAGCACGCCGAACCACGCGAACGGGTACTCGACGAAGTGGTCGGCGCCCGAGCCGGGCGGCAACGAACGCCGCACGGTGCTCTGCGACCCGTCGGCGCCGACCAGCAGGTCGCAGGCCAGCCGGGTCCTGGTCCCGGTGGCGTCGGTGAGCTCGACGGCCGGCGCCTCCACGTCGACGGTCACGTCGTCGACCTCCCACCGGACGTCGCCCCCGGCGGCGACGACCACGGCGGCGAGCTCGCGGACCACGTCGGTCTGCGGGTACAGCCACACCGCGGCGTCGACCAGGTCGGCGAAGTCGATCCGGTGGCTCTGGCCGCCGAAGCGCAGCGAGATCCCGTCGTGGCGCACGCCGTCGCGGGCGATCGCCGCACCGATGCCGAGCTCGCCGAGCAGCCGGACCGACCCGTGCTCGAGGATGCCCGCGCGCTGGGTGGTCTCGATCACCTGCCGCGACCGGTGCTCGACGACGACCACGTCCACGCCGGAGAGCTGCAGGTACCGGGCCAGCGCGAGCCCGGCCGGGCCGGCGCCGACGACGGCGACCCGGGTGTGCTCCTGCCGCACCATCAGGCGTCGCCGCACGGGACGTGCAGGTGCTCGAGCTCGATCATCATTGACCCCTGGGGACGCGTACCGATCGACCCACTGTCCCCGGGGCAGCTCACATAGGCAACGGTGATCTTCCGATATCGACTATCTGCCTCATGGATGACAGCGGGCGCCCTCGGCCATGCTCAGCCCCGCTCGCTCGACGGCCCGGCTCAGCATCGAGCGGAACCAGGCGTGCTCGGGCTCCCGGTCGTGCACGGGGTGCCACCAGAAGCCCTCCACGAGTGGCACCACGTCGAACGGGCACTCGAGCACCCGGAAGTCCCCCGACGCGGCGAACCGGGCGGCCACCGTCTCCTGCAGGAGAGCCACCCGGCTGCTGCCGCGCAGCAGCGAGGGCACGGCGAGGAAGCTCGGCGAGACGACCTCGACCCGCGGCTCGACACCGAGGAGCTGCAGCTGCTTGGCGGCCGGGGTGTACTCGCTCGGCCCGCTCAACGTGTAGGCCCACGGCAGCCGGCCGAGGTCGTCGAGCGTGAGCGGGTCGCGCACCGGGGACTCGGCGTCCACCAGCAGCACCCACCGGTCCTCGAACAGGTCCTGGTGCTCGGCCTGGGTGATGAAGCCGTGCGGCATGAGCAGGCCGTCCGCGTAGCGCAGGGTCTCCGGGGCGCCCACCACGACGGGCTGGGAGACCGGTTCGAACCGCAGGCTCGCGCGTGGCGCGTGCTCGGCGAGCACCGAGGTCAGAGCGCCGCCGAGCACCGAGATCCCGAAGTCGGAGCTGTGCACCCGGAACTCGCGCGTCATGGCCGCCGCGTCGAACTCGCCCTGGGCGGAGAACACCCTGTCGACCCCGGCGAGCACCGGGTGCACCCGCTCGAGCAGCTGTTCGGCCAGCGGGGTCAGGTGGTAGGCGTTGCCCCGCCGGCTGAGCAGCTCGTCGTCGAAGTGGCGGCGCAGGCGTTTGAGCGCCGCGGACATCGCCGGCTGGCTCATCTGCAACCGCTCGGCGGCCCGGGTCACGCTGCGTTCCTCGAGCAGGGCCCGCAGCGGGGTGAGGAGGTTGAGGTCGACCTGGCGCGACGGCATGGTCGAACACTATCCGCACCGTCAATGTGCCCTATCAACAACATCACCTTGCCGGATGCCTCGAACACCAGGCACTGTGGGCCGACACCGGACGGCGAAGGGGCCGCGCATGCACACGGGTTGGGGACTGGGTCGGTTCCGCCTCGGGGACGAGGCGTTCGCCGGGCTCGTCGTCGGCGAACGCGTCCTGGACCTGCGGACCGTGCCCGAGACCGGACTGGCCCGCCACGAGCTCCGGGGCACCTCGGGGTTGCTCGCCGACTGGCGACGGCAGGAGCCCGTCCTTGACCGGGCGGCTCGGCGCGCGGGCGGGACCTGGCACGACGTGGCAGACCTGCAGGTCCTCGCCCCGGTCGACCCGCGCCAGGTGATCCAGGCCGGCGCCAACTACCGCAAGCACGTCGTCGAGATCGCCGTCGCGCACACGGACCTGGCAGCCGGACGGACCCCGGAGCAGGTCCGGGCCCAGGCCGCCGCGATGATGGACGAGCGCAAGGCCCACGGCGAGCCCTACCTGTTCCTCGGTCTGCCCTCCGCGGTGACCGGGCCGTACGACGAGGTGGTGCTGCCGGCCGGTTCGGCGAAGCACGACTGGGAGCTCGAGCTCGCCGCGGTGATCGGCGTCGAGGCGTACCGCCTCGACCCGGCCGACGCGCTGGACGCCGTCGCCGGCTACGTCATCGTCAACGACCTGACCACGCGCGACCTGGTCTTCCGGCGCGACATGCCGGAGATCGGCACCGACTGGTTCCGCGCGAAGAACTCCCCGGGGTTCCTGCCGGTCGGCCCCTGGATCGTGCCGGCGAGCCAGGTGCCGGACCCCCAGCGGCTGCACCTGACCCTGCGGCTCAACGGTGAGGTGATGCAGGACGAGTCCGCCCAGGACATGCTCTTCGGCGTCGCAGAGCTGGTCGCCGCGGCCTCTCGCACGGCACGGCTCGGACCCGGGGACCTGGTGCTGACCGGCAGCCCGGCCGGCAACGGTGCCGCGCACGGGCGCCTGCTGCGGCACGGCGACGTGATGGAGTCGACGATCACCGGGCTCGGCACCCAGCGGACCCGTGTGGTGAGCGAGTCCGCATGAGCACCACGACACCCGCGCACCTCGCCCCGTTGGACCGCTCCGACCCGGCGGCGGCGATCGCCTCGGCGGCGGCCGCCTACTCCAACCACGGCCGGTGGGGTGCCGACGACCGGCTCGGCACCCTCAACCTGATCGACGACGACAAGCGCCGTGCGGCCGCCGCGCTGGTGCGGCGTGGCGCGGTGTTCAGCCTGAGCCAGCCCTTCGCGGCCGACGGACCGCAGCGCGGGTGGCGGCGGCGGACCAACCCCGTGCACACCATGCTCGACACCGGCGTGGACGCCGCGCTGGGCAACCAGGGATTCCCGCACGGGTTCGGCGGCGCGGACGACGTGGTGTTCATGCCGCTGCAGGTCTCGACCCAGTGGGACGGCCTCGGGCACATCTTCGACCACGGCACGGCGTGGAACGGCAGGCGGTCCCAGGAGGTCGTGACCAGCGAGGGCGACCTGGTCACCGGCATCGAGACCACCCGGGACCGGTTCGCCACCCGCGGGGTCCTGCTGGACGTCGGTGCCGCGCTCGGCCCGGGCCTCGGCACGGGCGACGAGCTCCCAGACGGCTTCGCGATCACCCCCGAGCACCTCGAAGAGACGATCGCCGCTCAGGGCGCCACGGCGACGGTGGGGCCGGGCGACATCCTTCTCGTGCGGACCGGCAGGTTCGCGCGCGCCCGGCGCGAGGGCTGGCAGGACTACGCGGGCGGACCGTCGGCAGGCCTGTCCTTCACCACCGCCGGCTGGCTGCGCGCGCACGACGTCGCGGCGGTGGCAGCGGACACGTGGGGTCTGGAGGTCAGGCCCAACGAGTTCGACGACGCCTTCCAGCCGCTGCACCAGGTGGCCATCCCGCACCTGGGCCTGTTCCTGGGCGAGATGTGGGACCTGGACGGCCTGGCCGCCGACTGCCACGCGGACGGGGTGTGGGAGTTCCTCCTCGCCGCACCCCCGATCCCGGTCACCGGGGCGGTCGGGGCCCCGGTGAACCCCCTGGCCCTGAAGTGACCACCACAACGGAGTGGACGAGGAGACGCTGATGCCCGCAGTGCAGAACATCCTGGTGATCGGCGCCGGTGTCGCCGGCACCGCAGCCGCCATCCAGCTCGCCGAGGCCGGCGTGCAGGTCGAGATCGCCGAGCACAAGACCGAGATCGCCGCGCTCGGCTCCGGCATCACGCTGCAGGGCAACGCGCTGCGGGTGCTGCGACAGCTCGGCGTGTGGGACCAGGTCCAGGCGCACGGCTACGGGTTCGACACCCTCGGACTGCGCGCCCCCGACCCGGCCGGCACGCTCCTGGTGGAGCTGCCCGACATCCGCAGCGGCGGCCCCGACCTGCCGGCGACCATGGGCATGCCCCGTCCGGAGCTCGCCACGATCCTCGCCGACCGCGCGGCGGCCGCGGGCGCCCGACTGAGGCTGGGGACCCACGTCACCTCGCTCGCCGGGGACGACGAGGGCGTCACCGTCACCTTCGGCGACGGGTCCACCGGCCGGTACGACCTGGTGATCGGCGCCGACGGCCTGCACTCCCACGTGCGCGAGGCGATCGGCATCACCGAGCGGCCGCAGCCCACCGGCATGGCGATCTGGCGGGTGTTCGCACCACGTCCGGCGAGCGTGACCCGCACCGACCTCTTCTACGGCGGCCCGGCCTACATCACGGGGTACTGCCCGACCAGCGAGAACAGCCTGTACGCCTACATCGTCGAGGACCACCACCCCGCCGACGGGGCGTTGTCCCCGGACGAGCAGGTGGACCGGATGGTCGAGGCCAGTCGCGCCTACCACGGCCCCTGGGACGACATCCGCCCGTCCATCACGCACGACCGCGGCGTGAACTGGACGGCCTTCGAGACCCACGTGGTCGACGGGCCGTGGCACCGCGGGCGGGTCGTCCTGATCGGCGACGCCGTGCACTCGTGCCCGCCCACCCTCGCCCAGGGCGCGGCCATGGCGCTCGAGGACGCGGTGGTCCTCGCCGAGCTGCTGGTCCGCGAGGACGCCCTCTCCGAGAAGCTCTTCGCCGAGTTCACCGACCGGCGCCTCCCGCGTGCGAAGACCGTGGTCGAGGCCTCGAACCAGCTCGGCGCGTGGCTGCTCGCCCACGACCGCGAGGCGGACACGGCCGGGCTGATCCACCGGATCGCGATGCTCGTCTCGGAGCCGGCGTGACGGTCGTCGACGTCCACGCGCACGTCCTGCTGCCGGCTCTCGACGCCCTGGTCGCCGAGCTGGACCCGGACGGTGCCGCGGCGGCGCGCGCGCTGGACGTGCGGCGCAACGGCGAGGCGTCCCAGGCGGCCTCGCGGGCGATGATCGGCGAGCGGTTCGACAGGCTGACGGTGCTCGACCGCCGACTCGCCGACATGGACGCCGCCGGGGTCGACGCGCAGATCGTCTCGCCGTCGCCCTCGCACTACTACCCGTACCTCGGGGCCGAGCACGCCCGGCTGGTCGCGGGCGGCGCGGACCGGGCGGTGCGCGAGCTCGTCGACGCGAGCGCCCGATCGCCTGCACGGCCTCGGCCTGGTGCCGCTGCAGCACCCCGACCTTATGGTCGAGCTGCTCGAGACGGCTGTGGTCTCGTGGGGCCTGCTGGGCGTGGAGGTGTCCTCGTTCGGCCAGGGACCGGGCGGCTCGCGCGCGGTGGACCTCTCCGACCCGCGGCTCGAGCCGTTCTGGGCCCGGGCCGCCGAGCTCGGCGCCCCGGTGTTCGTGCACCCGTTCGGCTGCTCGCTGGACGAGCGGCTGGACCGCTTCTACCTGGCGAACACGGTCGGCCAGCCCACCGAGACGGCCGTCGCGCTCTCGCACCTGATCTTCGCCGGGGTGCTCGACCGGCACCCGTCCCTCGTGGTCGTGGCGGCGCACGGCGGTGGCTACCTGCCGACGGCGATCGGGCGCTCGGACCACGCCTGGCGGACCCGGCCCGAGGCGCACGCGTGCGCCCAGGCACCCTCGCACTACCTGCGCCGGATCTACGTGGACTCGCTCGTGCACTCCGCCGAGCAGCTGCGGTCCCTGGTGGCCGCGGTCGGGGCCGACCGCGTGCTGCTCGGGTCGGACTACCCGTTCGACATGGGCGACGAGTCGCCCATCGCGTCGGTGCGCGCCGCCGGGCTCGGCGAGGACGTCGCGGCCGCGGTGCTCGGTGCGAACGCGGTCCGCCTCGGCCTGACGAGCCGGGTCGCGGCCGCGGGAGGACGGGCGCCATGAGGTTCGCCACGTGGCTCCACGACGGGCGGGCCGCCGGCGGCGCCGTCTCCCCCGGCGACGGCGTGCTGACCGTCCACGAGATCCCTGGCACGAGTGTGCTGGACCTGACGCGGGCTGGGCGTGGCGGCGGCGATCGAGCTGGGGTCCGAGGCCCTGGGTCGCCCCGGCGTGCCGTTGGCCGGCGGTGACGCTGCTGGCCCCGCTCACCCCACCGTCGCTGCGCGACTTCGTGGCCTTCGAGGAGCACGTCGAGGGTGTGGTCCGCAGCGTCTCCGAGGGAGCGACGGTCCAGCCCGAGTGGTACGAGGCGCCCACGTTCTACTTCGGCAACCCGCACACGCTGTCCGGCAGCGGGGCGGACGTGGCGCCGCCGTACGGGTCCGCCGAGCTGGACGTCGAGCTCGAGGTCGCCGCGGTGATCGGCGCCGTCCCGGGCTCCGACGGCCGGGACCTGACTCCCGAGCGCGCCGCGGCCCACATCTTCGGCTACACGATCCTCAACGACTGGTCGGCCAGGGACGTGCAGCGCCGGGAGATGCGCGTGGGGCTGGGACCGTGCAAGGGCAAGGACTTCGCCAGCACGCTCGGGCCGTGGGTCGTCACCGCCGACGAGGTGGCCGACCTGGTCAACGACGAGGGCTTCCTCGCGCTCGAGGTCTCCTGGCGTCGCAACGGCGACGTGGTCGGGCGCGACCTGCTGTCGAACATGGGCTGGCCGTTCCCCGAGCTGGTGGCCTACGCCTCGCGGAGCTCGCGGGTGGTGCCCGGCGACGTGCTGGGCTCCGGCACCACGGGATCGGGCTGCCTCGCGGAGCTGTGGGGCCGCACCGGCGAGCGGCGGCCGGCACCGCTGCAGGCGGGCGAGACCGTGCGGATGGACGTCGAGCGGATCGGCTGGATCGAGAACCGGGTCGCCGAGGCCGCCCCGCTGCCGCCGGTGCCCCCGGCCCGCACCCGGTCGCGTTGGCGCACCCGCGCCGCGGCCGTCACCGAGGAGGTCGCGTGAGCAAGCTCTGGGACTCGGCCGCCGAGGCGGTCGCGGACGTCGCCGACGGCGCGACGATCGCCGTCGGCGGGTTCGGGCTGTGCGGCATCCCGGCAGTGCTGATCGAGGCGTTGCTCGACTCGGGCGCGACCGACCTGGAGGTGGTCTCCAACAACTGCGGCGTGGACGACTGGGGCCTGGGCCTGCTGCTGAGGGCGCGCCGGGTGCGCCGGGTGATCGCCTCCTACGTCGGCGAGAACAAGGAGTTCGCCCGGCAGTACCTCTCGGGCGAGCTCGAGGTCGAGCTCACCCCGCAGGGCACGCTGGCCGAGAAGCTGCGCGCCGGCGGCGCCGGCATCCCCGCGTTCTTCACCCCCGCCGGGGTCGGCACCCAGGTGGCCGAGGGCGGTCTGCCGTGGCGCTACGGCCCGGACGGCGAGGTGGTCCTGGCCTCCCCCGCCAAGCGGGTCGAGCCGTTCACCGTGCGCGGGGTCGAGCGCGAGTACGTGCTCGAGCGCGCGATCACCGCCGACGTCGCGCTGGTGCGGGCGCAGCGCGCCGACGAGGCGGGCAACCTGGTGTTCCACTCCTCGGCGCGCAACTTCAACCCGCTCGCCGCGGCCGCGGCGGAGCTCACGATCGTGGAGGCCGAGCAGGTCGTGCCCACCGGCGCGATCGACCCGGACCACGTGCACCTGCCGGGCATCTTCGTCCACCGCGTCGTCGGGCTGACCGCGGAGCAGACGGCGGCCAAGCGGATCGAGCGGCGCACCGTGCGCGAGCCGGCGGAGGTCGCGAGCCGATGACGATGACCCGCGAGCAGATCGCCGCCCGGGCCGCCCGCGACCTCGACGGACGGCAGCTACGTCAACCTCGGCATCGGCCTGCCGACGCTGGTGCCCAGCCACCTGCCGCCGGGGCGTCGACGTCGTCCTGCAGTCCGAGAACGGCGTGCTCGGCGTGGGCCCGTACCCGACCGAGGACGAGGTCGACGCCGACCTGATCAACGCCGGCAAGGAGACGATCACCGTGCGCGACGGCGCCGCCTACATGGACTCCGCGACCAGCTTCGCGATGATCCGCGGCGGCAAGGTCGACACCGCGATCCTCGGCGCCCTCCAGGTCTCCGCCACCGGCGACCTGGCCAACTGGGTCGTGCCCGGCGCGATGGTCAAGGGCATGGGCGGGGCGATGGACCTGGTCCACGGCGCCCGCCGGGTGGTCGTGCTCATGCAGCACGTCGCCCGGGACGGCTCGCCGAAGATCCTCACCGAGTGCACGCTGCCGCTGACCGGGAGAGGGGTCGTCGACCGGGTGATCACCGACCTCGCGGTCATCGACAGGACCCCCGACGGCCTGCGACTGGTCGAGCGCGCCCCGGGGGTCAGCGTGGCGGAGATCGTCGCCGCGACCGGCGCCGAGCTGCTCGTGCCCGACGACGTGCCGGAGGTGCAGGCATGAGCGTCACGCGAGGTGGTGATCGTCTCCTACGCCAGGACGGCGTTCGGGCGGCTCAACGGAGCCCTCGCCGCGCTGAGCGCCGCCGAGCTGGGCGGCCGCGCGGTCGCGGGCGCCCTCGCGGCCGGTGGCGTTCCCGCCAGACCAGGTCGACCTGGCGATCCTCGGGCAGGTGGTCCAGGCCGGCGCCGGGCAGAACCCCGCGCGGCAGGCGGCCCACCTGGGCGGCCTGGCCCTGACCGTCCCCGCGACCACGGTGAACGCGGTGTGCCTGTCGGGCCTCACCGCTGATCGTCGCGGCCGCGCGGACGATCCGGCTCGGCGAGGCGGACGTCGTGGTCGCGGGCGGCCAGGAGTCGATGAGCCAGGGGCCGCACCTGCTGCCCGGGTCGCGCAGCGGCTGGACCTACGGCGACGTCACCGCAGTGGACTCGGTGGCACGCGACGGGCTGACCGATGCGTTCGACAGGCGATCCATGGGCGCGCAGACCGAGGACGGCAACGCCTCGCGCGGGATCAGCCGCGCGGCCCAGGACGAGGTCGCGGCGCTGAGCCACCAGCGGGCCGCCGCCGCGGCGGACCTGCTCGCGCAGGAGATCACCCCCGTCGAGGTCCGCGAGGCGTCGCGGCGCCACCCGACAGGTGACGGCCGACGAGGGCGTCCGCCCGGACACCACGTCGAGGCGCTGGCCGCGCTCCGCCCGGCCTTCGCCGAGCAGCGGGACGATCACGGCGGGCAACGCCTCACCGCTCAGCGACGGCGCCGCCGCGGTCGTCGTCGCCGCGCGAGAGGTGGCCGACGCGCACGGCCTGCCGTGGCTCGCCCGCCTCGCCGGCCATGCCGAGGTCGCCGGCCCGGACACCTCGCTGCACTCCCAGCCGTCGGCCGCCGTGCTGCGGGCCATGCAGCGGGCCGGCTGGACGTACCGCCGACCTCGACCTGCTCGAGATCAACGAGGCGTTCGCGTCGGTGGTCGTGCAGTCCTTGGCCGACCTCGACCACCCGCTCGAGCGGACCAACGTGCACGGCGGCGCGATCGCGCTCGGCCACCCGATCGGGGCGTCGGGCGCACGCCTGGCCGGGCACGCCGCGCTCGAGCTCTCCCGCCGAGGCGGTGGCCGGGCGGCAGTCGCGCTGTGCGGCGGCGGCGGCCAGGGCACGGCCCTGCTGCTCGAGGGGCGCCCATGACCCGTACCGACCGCAGAACCGCACCATCCGGCCCGCACACGGCGCACCGACCGAACGGAGATGACGATGCCTGAGCGACTGATCAGCCACGTCCGCCACGTCGACCTGGCGGTCCCGGACTTCGACACCCAGGTGTCGTTCTACAAGGAGACCTGGGGGCTGACCGAGACGGTCACCGACTCGGGCCTGTCCTTCCTCGCCTGCGAGGGCTCCCCCGAGCAGTACGCGGTCCGCATCCGCAAGGCCGCCGAGAAGCGGGTCGACCTGATCTCGTTCGGGGCCAAGGACCAGGCCGACGTCGACGCGATGGCGGCGCGTCTCGCCGGGTCCGGTGCCAGGCTGATCAGCGAGCCCGGTGCGCAGGACACCCCCGGCGGCGGCTACGGCTTCCGCTTCTTCGACGGCGACGGCCGGACCGTGGAGGTCAGCTCGGACGTCGCGGTGCGCCGCCACCGGGTGGTCGAGGAGGGCGAGTCGATCCCCGTGGCGTTGTCGCACGTCGTCTTCAACTCACCCAACCCTGAGGCCACCGTGCAGTGGTACGTCGACAACCTCGACTTCGCCGTCACCGACCAGCTGGTGCACCCCCACATGGGCGAGATGATGTGGTTCCTGCGGATCAGCCCGCAGCACCACTCGATCGCCGTGGCACGGTGCCCGCACCACTCGCTGCACCACGCCTCCTTCCAGCTGCGCGGCCTGGACGAGTACATGCGCGGCACCGGCCGCCTGCTGCGGCTCGGGGTCGAGAAGATCTGGGGCCCGGGCCGGCACATGGCCGGGAACAACACGTTCTCCTACTTCCTGGACCCGCACGGCAACACGATCGAGTACACCACCGAGCTGGAGAACATCGACGAGGACATCTGGCACCCGTCCAAGTACGACTTCACAGTCCGCCGAGGTCCAGGACCAGTGGGGCACCGCGAACCAGATGAACGAGTTCGTCGCCCAGCGGTCGTTCAACGATCCCGACCCCGGGCTGTTCCAGGCCCCGCCGGTGTGACCCCGAGGCGATGACCGAGAGCTACCTCTTCGATGCCGTCCGGACCCGATTCGGCCGGGTGGGCGGTGCGATGGCCGACGTCCGCCCGGACGACCTCGCCGCCGCGGCCGCTGCGCGGCCTGCTCGACCAGGCACTCGGCCCTCGACCCCGCACGGATCGACGACGTGGTGCTCGGCAACGCCAACGGTGCAGGCGAGGAGAACCGGAACGTCGGCGCGGATGACCGCGTTGCTCGCCGGCCTGCCCGTCACGGTGCCCGGCACGACCGTCAACAGGCTGTGCGGGTCGTCCCTCGACGCCGTGATCGCCGCGTCGAGGGCTGTCGCGAGCGGCGACCTCGACCTCGTCCTGGTGGGCGGTGTCGAGTCGATGAGCCGGGCCCCGTGGGTGGTGCCCAAGCCCGGCCGGGCCTACCCGACCGCCGACCAGCCGATGGTCTCGACCACGCTCGGCTGGCGGCTGGTCAACCCGCGCATGCCGGCCGAGTGGACGGTCTCGCTGGGTGAGGCGACCGAGCAGCTCGGCGAGAGCCTCGGGCTCTCGCGCGACCGCGCGGACGCATGGGCCGCACGCTCGCAGCAACGCGCCGCCGAGGCGTGGGCCGCGGGGCGGTACGACGGCTCAGTGGTCGATGTGCCCGGCACGTCGCTCGAGCGGGACGAGTCGATCCGGGCCACGGACACCGCGACGCTCGCCACGTTGCGTCCGGCCTTCCGGCCGCCCGGCGCCGGGACGATCACCGCCGGCAACGCGTCCCCGATGTCCGACGGGGCCGGGGCGGGATTCGTCGGCTCGGCGCGCGCCGCCGACCTGCTTGGCACGCCACCGCTGGCGCGGATCGCCGGCCGGGCCGCCACGGCGCTCGAGCCGCACCGGTTCGGCCTCGGGCCCGTCGAGGCGGCCGAGCGTGCGCTGCGGGCCGCGGGCGTCGGCTGGGACCAGGTGGGCGCCGTCGAGCTGAACGAGGCGTTCGCGGCCCAGACCCTCGCATGCATCGACGCGTGGCCGGTCGACGAGGAGATCGTCAACGCCTGGGGAGGGGCCATCGCGATCGGCCACCCGCTGGGCGCGTCGGGCCTGCGCGTCGTCGCCACGCTCGCGGAGCGGATGCGGCACGAGAGCGCGAGGTGGGGCGTGGCGGCACTGTGCATCGGCGTCGGCCAGGGGCTGGCGGTCGTGCTCGAGAACGAGGACGCCCGATGAGCGCACCGGGAATGTCGTGGTGAGGGTCGCCGCATCGGCGCTCGAGGCGATCGGCGACGTGACGGACGGCTCGACCGTCCTGGTCGGCGGGTTCGGTGCGGCAGGACAGCCGTTCGCGCTGATCGACGCGCTGATCGAGACCGGCGCGCGGGACCTGGTGGTGGTCAGCAACAACGCCGGCAACGGGGCGGCGGGCCTCGCAGCGCTGATCGCCGCCGGCCGGGTCGCGACGATGGTCTGCTCCTTCCCCCGCCAGCCCGACTCCGACGCGTTCGACGCCGCGTACCGCGCGGGCCGGATCGAGCTCGAGCTGGTACCCCAAGGCACGCTCGCGGAGCGGATCCGGGCCGCGGGTGCGGGGATCGGCGGATTCTTCACGCCGACCGGCTACGGCACCGTCGTCGCCGAGGGCAAGGAGACCCGGATGATCGGCGGCCGGGGCCACGTGCTCGAGGCGCCGCTGCACGGCGACCTCGCGCTGATCGCCTGCGAGACCGCCGACCGCGCAGGGAACCTCGTGTACCGCAAGACCGCGCGCAACTTCGGCCCCGTGATGGCGACCGCCGCGAGCAGGACGGTCGTCCAGGCCCGGCACGTGGTGCCGGTGGGCGGCCTCGATCCCGAGGTCGTGGTGACCCCCGGCATCTACGTCGACGCCGTGGTCGAGGTCGGAGGGACCCCGTGAGCCTGCCCCCACCGCTGGACCGCGCAGCCGTCGCCGCGCAGGTCGCCGCAGACATCGAGCCCGGGTGGTACGTGAACCTGGGCATCGGCTGGCCGACCCTCGTCGCCGACGCGATCGCGGGCGACCCGGCGATCGTGCTGCACACCGAGAACGGCATGCTCGGCATGGGGCCGCTCGCACCCGACGCCGAGCCGGACCCCGAACTGATGAACGCCGGCAAGCAGCCGGTCGCCGAGCTGCCGGGAGCCTCCTACTTCCACCATGCCGACTCGTTCGCGATGATCCGCGGCCGGCACCTGGACGTCGCCGTGCTCGGAGCGTTCCAGGTGTCGATGACCGGCGACCTCGCGAACTGGCACACCGGCGAGCCCGGGGCGATCCCGGCGGTCGGCGGCGCGATGGACCTCGCCCTCGGTGCCGCGCGGGTCTGGGTGATGATGTCGCTGCTCGACCGCAACGGCCTGCCGAAGCTCGTCCGAGAATGCACCTACCCGCTCACCGCTGTCTCGTGCGTGGACCGGGTGTACACGGACTACGGCGTCTTCGCGCCGGGCGAGTCCGGTCTGAGCGTGCTGAGGACGTACTCGATGCCAAGTGACGAGCTCATCGATCTGCTGGGTCTGCGATCGCGGAGCGACGAGCCCCTCCATCCACCCGGGTGACACTCCATCGCGCAGTTGCCACGACGGCAAACGAGCCGAACCATGACGAAGCGCGACGACCGGATGCCGATCGCAGTTCTCGGCGCCCGTCCGGCCGGGATGGCCTGCAACCTCGGCCTTCTGCGGGTCGGGCATGACGTCACGATCGTCGAACGCCATCCCGAGGCCGGGCGGCCGGGCGGCCGGGCGGCCGGGCGGCCGGGCGGCCGGGAACATCCTCAACCCCGGCCGCCGCCGACCCGCACCCTCGAGGAGATGGGTGTCGACGTTGCAGACCTGGGCGCACCCTGCCACACGACCTTCTGGAGCGTCGGCGCGACGGTGCGCAGACGGAATCCACCCGCACGTGCGCGAGCACCGGCGGGACCCGGAGCCGCTGCGCGAGCACCGACTCCACATCGTCGGCGGATACACCTTCGAGGAGCCGCCGGGAGTCGAGCGTGGCGAGTGCGTTGCCGCTCATGACCGGACGCCGCAGGCCAGCTAATCGTCGATCAGGAGCGGGGCGCAACGGGTACCAGTGGTGGACACTCAAGCCTGGCGTCCAGGATCGCAGCCCCCCGCGGACGGTGGGCAAGAGCCCGCGGAGCTTGACGCGGACAACGCCCATCGCGGTGACGATCACGTCCACGCACGCGACCGCGGTGAGCGGCAGGGTGCACGCGCGGAGGATCTTCGGCGCGCCCTTCTGGGTGGGCTCCATCGCGACGATCACGTGCCTGGCGCCGACCACGAGGTCCATCGCGCCGCCCATCCCGGGGACCATCTTCCCGGGGATGAACCACTTCGCGAGGTTGCCCGCCCGGTCGACCTGGAGCGCGCCGAGCACGGTCGCATCCATGTGACCGCCGCGGATCAGCCCGAAGAAGGTCGCGGAGTCGATGAAGGCCCGCCCACCTGGCACGAGGCCGGCGACGACGCACGAGACAACGGTGCTGCCGGGCGCTCCGACAACCGTCGCGGACCCCGATCCCAAGTCGGAGACGACTTGTGTGCTTGACTCCCGGCATGGAGCCCCGCCCGCCCGCGCCACGTCCAGGCGCGCTTGCTGCGGCAGAGCTTCTTCAGGTACTTCGCGATGGCAAACCGAGAACCCGGGCCGAACTGGCGGCCCTAACGGGGCGGAGCCGGGCGACAATCGCCACCCAGCTTGGCCTCCTCGAAGACGCCCGTCTGGTCGCGCCAGTCGGCACACTCAGCTCAACGGGCGGCCGACCGCCCGCGACGCTCGCGTTCCAACCTTCTGCCCGGATTGTTCTCGCCATCGATCTCGAGACCGATGGGACCACTGTCGCCGTTTCTGAGCTCAGCGCACGCCCGCTGCACCTCCGACGCGATGAACTAGCTCTCTCCGATGGTCCCGAGTCGGTGTTGCGGGAGGTTGCGCGGCTCGGCCGCCAACTTGTCCGGCAGTCGGGCCGAGACCTCGTCGATCTCGTCGCCATCGGGGTCGGCGTGCCCACCCCAGTCGACCAGGGAGAATCACGACCTCTTGATTCCCTTGCCGTACCCGGCTGGGGCGGCTACGACGTCGAGGCGGCGCTTCGCCGCAGCCTGAAGGCGCCGGTCCTGCTGGACAAGAGTGCCAACCTCATGGCCCTCGGGTCGAAGACTGCGGCGCAGGCGGGCTCCGACAACCTGACCTTCATCAGAGTGGGCGCGTCGCTCGATGCCGGGACCCTGCTGGACGGGCAGGTCAATCACGGGGAACGGGGCGTGGCGGGAGACATCGGCCACTTCTGGACAGCACGGCAAGGGAACGTGACCTGCGAGTGCGGCCGGCTCGACTGCCTGAACTCGGTCGCGAGCGGTCGGGCTGTGGCGGCATCGCTCGCCTCCGCCGGTCTCAAGGCGAGCGATACCGCAGATGTGGTCAGGCTCGTGCGGAGCGGCAGCGCAGCTGCCGCCGAGGCCGTGCGAGAGGCTGGTCGCGCGCTCGGCGAGGTCCTCTCGGCGTGGGTCCACCTCGTGAATCCGTCCGTCATCGTCATAGGAGGACCTCTGGCCGAGGCGGGCGAGTACCTACTCGCCGGGGTGCGCGAGGTCGTGTATGCCCGGGTGTCCCCGCTCAGCGGCAAGAACCTGACGATCGTCGGGGAGCCGGACAGTGGCCGGGCGGCCGTCTACGGCGCGAGTGCACGTGCGGTCAGAAGCGCGCTCGCCGTTGACGCCGTCGCCGCGTGGCTCAGCATTGGAACGTCAGACACGGCGGGCCGCCTGCAGTAGGTGCTTTCGGCCGTCGCTCGTTGAGTCCCGGGTCGCGGGTCGGCGCAGACGCCGAGCAGTGGAAGACGACGGCGTCGCGGAACTGCAGCACGTCCATGAGACGTCCACGGTGAACGAGCAGGCTTTACTTGGCCCGGCACTCGCCGGCCGGCTCCTCGTTCCGGCCCGACGGCGCAGCCGCGCCGTCTCGCGCGCCGTGAGCACGTCGCCCCGCCGAGCCAATCGAGCGCCGGGCCAGGCTCAGCACCCCGTCGTCGGCTAACGCCTGATCGAGCACGACGACGCGTGAGCACCTCGGCCAACACACGGACATCAGGTCCGCCGAAGCGCTGCTGCAGCGCTCGGGCCAGCGATTGTGTGAGCCAGTGTGGATCGTTTCCGTGCTACAGCGCCGATCCCAGGGGCAACCCGTGAGGTCGCTAGCCTCGGCCTTTTGAACCGCCGAAGCGGGGCTGGTCGCCGAGGGCGCGACCGAGCTCCGGTCCACCACCGGGCGCCCGTCCGAGCTTCTGCGCGTCATGGCGTCGGCTCGACACTTCATCGGCGTCGAGCTCACGGGCGACACGCTCTACTCAGCCGTGACGAACATCGAGGGCGCCGTGCAGGCGATGTCCGCTCAGCCCCTCCTGGCGCCCGAGCCTGCATCTGTCGTCAAGCAGATCGGTGCTGTCGTCGCCACGCAGAGACGTCGGTTCAGCGATCTGGCGCTCCGGGACCGACTCGGCCTCAGCCGGTAGCCGGTCCGGCACGTCCGAGGAGTCCAGCGCGACGAGCCCTCATTTACCCGCCGGGTAGGCGAAGAAGGCGAACCGCTCGCCGTCCGGCGCCCAGCTGTTGCGGTTCATCGTTCCCTGGCCGCCGAACAGCAGGACGACGGTCGTCGCGCCGATCGGGCCGGGGTAGACCGAGCCGTAGGCGTGCCCGCCGGCGTGCTCGTAGACCGGGCACACGTTCAGGCACGCCGAGCAGCGGATGCAGTGCAGCGCCTGACGGCCCACCTCGTCGGCCAGGGCACGGGTGCGCCCGTTGTCCAGCAGCACCAGGTGGAACTCGCCCGGCCCGTCACCCGGGCTCACCCCGGTCCACATCGAGGTGTAGGGGTTCATCCGCTCCCCCGTGGAGGACCGCGGCAGCAGCTGGAGGAACACCTCCAGGTCGGCGAACGTGGGCAGGACCTTCTCGATGCCCATCACGGTGACCAGCACGCGGGGCAGGGTCAGGCACATCCGCCCGTTGCCCTCGGACTCCACCACGGCGACCGTGCCGGTCTCGGCGATCGCCAGGTTAGCCCCGCTGATCGCGACGTCGGCGCGCAGGAACCTCGCCCGCAGGTGCGCCCTGGCGGCCATCGCCAGCTCGCGCGGGTCGTCGGACAGGCCCGCCGGGGCGTCGCCCATCCGGTGGGTGAAGATCTCCTGGATCTCGGTGCGGTTGCGGTGGATCGCGGGCACCAGGATGTGGCTGGGCATGTCACCGGCGAGCTGGACGATCCGCTCGGCCAGGTCGGTCTCCACCGCCTCGATCCCCGCGGCGGCCAGCGCGTCGTTCAGGCCGATCTCCTGAGTGGCCATCGACTTGACCTTGACCACCTCACGAGCGCCGGCCGCCCGGACGATCTCGGTGACCACGGCGTTGGCCTCGGCGGCGTCGCGCGCCCAGTGGACCACCCCGCCACGCGCGGTGACGCTGCGCCTCGAGCTCGGTGAGCAGCTCGGGCAGGCGCGCCATCACATCGGCCTTGATCGCGGCACCCGCGTCCCGCAGCTGTTCCCAGTCCGGGAGCTCGGCGGTCACCCGGCGGCGCTTGTCGCGGATGGTGCGGGTCGCGGTGCGCAGGTTCGCGCGCAACTCCCACTCACCGCTGTCTAGTGCGTGGACCGGGTGTACACGGACTACGGCGTCTTCGCGCCGGGCCCCGACGGGCTGCGCGTGCACCGGAGCTACGGCGTGGATGCGGATGATCTCGGGGCGGTGTTGGGCATGGACATGCACGACGCGTGAGCCGCCCCTGGGGCGCCGCGACGACTCCTTTCACGCAATAGTGGTGGATGGGTGCCGACCGCGAGCTGGCCGTCTGGGTCAGACGAGCGTGTGCGTGCTGGAGTCGCGGACGACCAACTCAGGCTGGAAGACGACGTGCTGGTCGCCGACCTCCCGTCGATCCAGCAGGAGGCTCGCCGCTTGGTATCCCATCTCAAGCGCCGGTTGTCGCACGGTGGTCAGCGGGCTCGCCAGCTCACTGGAGACATCTAGGTCGTCGTAGCCGACGAGGTCGGTGGCGCACAGGAGTGCTGTCCCGCCGGTCAAGCGCAAGGTCCGCTGGACCCCAATCGCAACCAGGTCATTGATGCAGAAGATGGCCGGCGGTGGAGTTCCTCCGGTCTCGTCGAGTAGTGCGCGCATGGCCGCCGCACCACCGCGCGCGTCCATGCCCTCCACCCCGACCTCGCGCACGACGTCTGTCGGGTCCAGCCCGCTTTGAGTGACGGCGTCGTGGACGCCGGCGAGTCGGTCGACGCATTGACGGATCGAGTGCGGGCCGTTGAGCATGACGAGGCGGCGGTGCCCGCGGTCGAGGAGGTGCCGGGCCGCCATAGCCCCGCCGACGCGGTCGTCGACGGAGACCGAACCGATGCCGGGGAGAACCGAGGTGTCGTCGAGCAGGACGACGGGTGTACCGCGCCGGACGATGTCCAGCAGCGACTCAGCGCCGGCCGACCCCGGAACCACCAGCATGCCGAGGACGCCGTGCTCTTCGAAGACCCGCAGATGACGCTGGGCGCGGGCGGGGTCGTCGTCCGAACTCGCCAGCATGAGTGCGTGACCGTCGAGCGCCAATCGGTCCTCGATGCCGCGAGCGAGCTCGGTGTAGTACGGGTTGCGGATGTCCAGGACGAGGGCACCGACGGTGGTGACCGTTCTGGAGCGGAGCTGTCGGGCAGCTCCGTTCGGTACGAACTCGAGCTCGGCGATCGCCCGTTCCACGCGTTCGCGGGTGGTTGCTCGCACGGATTCCGGCCGGTTCAGGACGTTCGACACCGTTCCCACAGACACTCCGGCCAAGCGCGCGACGTCCAGAACGGAGGCACGGCGTCGCTCTGCGGTGCTCACCAGGCGGCCTCCGGTCCTAGTCTCACGAACGGTCTGGCGACATTATCTCCGGTCTGGCGCGCGTCCTGGTGCGCTCCTCGCCGTGGGGGTGATCGAGGCGCCACGGATTGTGCCAGGACCTGGACTACCTGGTGACCGCGCGCTGCGGCGGCCCGGTCGATCCGACGTGCCGGACGTTCCCTGCGTCGATGTCGAGGACGCGGATCAGGAGCACGGCGACGGTGCCGACGAGGCCCATGACGAGCCCCATCGGGACTGCTGAGTCGACCCCGATGAGTCCGACGACAGGGGACAGCACGCCGGCAAGGCCGAAATTGACTGCGCCGAGCACGGCGGCCGCCGTCCCAGCATGCGCGCCGTGGTTGCCCATCGCCATGATCGACACGCAAGGTCCGACCGCGCCGGCGCACAGGTGGAAGATGACGGTGCAGACGAGGATCGCCGGGATGCCGAGGCCGAGCTGGTCGACGATGGCCAGGGCGTAACCGGCGACGGCCAGCAGCGGCAGGGTCCATGCGACTAGGCGGCGCGGCCGCCATCGCCCGACCAGCCGCGCCATCGCCTGGGTCCCGATGACGAAGGCGAGGGCGTTGGCACCGAAGGCGAGGCTGTACTGGCTCGCGTTGAGGCCGTGAACCTGTTGGAGTAGGAACGAGGAGCCGGTCATGTAGGCGAAGATGCCGGAGACCATCATCCCGCCGATCAGCGCGGCGGCGACGAAGGTGCGGTCGCGCAGGACGCTCCGGTATCGGAGGGCTACGGCGCTCGCGTCGCGTGTACCGCGTTGCGCCGGAGGCAGGGTCTCGCCGAGGAGCCCGGTCACGAGCACGCAGACGAGCGCGCCGTAGGCGGCGACACAGACGAACAGGCCGCGCCAGTCCATGAGGAGCAGCATCTGGGAGCCGAGCAGCGGAGCGACCACGGGCGCCAGGCCGGTGACGAGCGCCAGGCGAGCGAGTGCCCGGACGAAGGGCCGTCCGGCGTAGGTGTCGCGGATGATGGCGATGGCCACCACGGCACCACCGGCTGACCCGAGTCCTTGGAGGACCCGCAGGGCCAGCGTCGCTGCGATGGTGGGTGCTAACGCGATCCCCACGCTCGCTGCCACGTGGATGATCGTCGCGACGATCAGCGGGCGGCGGCGCCCGGCGACGTCACTCCAGGGGCCGATGAGGAGCTGGCCGAGGGCAAGGCCGACGGTCGTCGCCGTCAGTGTCAGCTGGATCGCGGCGGGCTGGGTCCGCAGGTCGGTCTGCATGGCTGGGAAGGCGGGTGCGTACAGGTCCACCGTGAGAGGCCCGAGGGCCACGAGTGCGGCGAGGAGCGCCAGCCGGGGCCGTGGCAGCACCGTGCGCCCTGGATCGGACGCCGTCATGGCGGTCCTTTCTCGACGGACCTTCAGGGTCGGGTCGGGACGGCAGGGGTGATGGTGTAGAGGATCGCCAGTTGGCTGATCGCGCGTCCGAGCTGTCCTAAGGCCAGCTGGGTCTCGTGGCGCAGGCGTCGGTCGGAGGTCGGCGCGCGCCGTCAGGGCGGATCAGCGGTCAGGATGAGGGTCGTGCTCTCGTACCCGGGCGCCGCAACCGTCACGATGATTCGCCCTGGACCGCTCGGCCGGACGACGGCGAGGGCGTGCCCGTCGAACGTCGTCACGGTCCTCCCGTCGAATCGCTCCTCGGTCGCCGGGTCGGCGGAACCGAGCCCCTCGAGGACTCCGGCGCCGGTGACGTCCACAGTGACGGCAGCGCTGCGGTGCGTCGCCAGCACGCCGTCGCCGTCCTCGAGCGTGATGTCCACGTAGGCCAGGTCGCCGTCGTCCGCAACGAGTGCGTCGCGGTCGCAACGGGCCGCCAGGCGTGTGTCTTCCCCCGCACTGCACAGCACGTGCGTGCCGACCTCGGTCCCGCCGTCCCACGCGACCGCCGTGAGACTTCCCGGCTCCCAGGCGACGTCGAAGGTGGCAAGGAACCGGTGGCTCGGGCCGGCGGGCCGGCGACCGTGAGACCGACCGTTGACGAAGAGCTCGACCTCCGGCGCGGCGCTGTAGACCTCGACGACGGCCGGCGAGCCCGGCTCGACGCCCCAGGACCACGACGCCAGGGAGTCGCTCCAGCTCCACGGCGTGGACGTGCGCTTCTGACCGTGGTGCTCTGGTCGGTGCACGGCGAGGTACGGGCCCTTGGCCAGGCCGAAGACGATCTCGCGGTAGTGCGACATGGGTCGGCGCCGACCGGTGATGTCGATGTCGCCGCACCACGCGGTCAGCCAAGGGTACGGCGCACCGAGAGGGTGCGGCCCATCCCCGTGACTGACGCGGCCGAGCCCGGCCTCGCCCAGGTAGTCCCAGCCCGTCCAGGTGAAGTCGCCGATGACGTGGTCGAGGCGGGTCACCAGGGCCCAGTTCTCTGCGATCTGCGACGGTAGCGTCTCAGTGCCCACGATGACGCGATGCGGAAAGATCTCGGGATCGGTCGAGTACCGCGACTCGGCGTAGTTCATCCCGGCGACGTCCAATGCGGCGAACGACTCGGCGGTGCGCGCGGTGGCGAGCGGAGATGCCCCGACGTCGGCGAACTCGTCGCCCATCTCGTTCAGCTCGGCGCCTGCCGGCGCCTCGCCTTGTGCACGCAGCTCACTCATCACGGAGATCGCCGGGTTGATGCCGTTGGTGACGAACCTCGTGGGATCCAGGGAGCGGATGTGCTCGGCCAGGCGCCTGCCCCATCCGGCGCCGAGCCCGGTGCCGGTCTCCGGGATCTCATTACCGATGGAGTACAGGATGACACTCGGGCGGTTGATGTCCTTGCGGACCATGGCCTCGACGTCCTGCGCGCCCCAGACGCTGAAGCGCGTCGAGTAGTCGTGCATGGTCTTGGGGACCGTCCAGACGTCGAAGGCCTCGTCCATGACGAGCATGCCTAGCCGGTCGCAGGCGTCCAGCATGGCGCTGGACATCGGGTTGTGCGCGCTGCGGATCGCGTTGAAGCCGGCGGCCTTGAGCCGCTCGACGCGGCGCTCCTCCGCGCGCCGCACAGCGGCGGAGCCGAGCACACCGTTGTCGTGGTGAATGCAGGCTCCGCGCAGCTTCACGGTGCGACCGTTGATACGCAGACCGTTCACCGGGTCCACCTGCAAGGTCCGGATGCCGAATGCCGTGCTGGTGGTGTCAGTGGGTGTCCCGCTCTGCAGGTCAGCGGTCCACGCGTGGTCGAGGAGGTCGGCGTGGGCGGTGTAGAGGTGTGGCGTGTCGACGTCCCAGCGCAGTGGGTTCCGCACGAGCATCCGCTGGCGCACCACCACCTCCTCCCGCGGCAGGACGGTGACGGGCGCCAGGTCGGCGGCGACCTCCGTGCCGTCAGGATCGATCAGGCGCGTGCGCGCCGTGACGGTGCGGGTCGTCGTGCTCTCGTTGCGGACAGTCGTCCTGACCGCGACGACGGCCTGATGCTCCTCGACGTCCGGCGTCGTGACCACGAGCCCGTCGACGGCGACGTGCAGGAGCGGCCCGGTGAGCAGGTGGACCTCCCGATGGATCCCGACCCCTGTGTACCAGCGAGAGTCCTGGTGCGTTCGGGACAGGATGCGGAGCTCGTTCGTCTCCCCGTAGCGCAGGTACGGATCCAGCGGGACGTGAAAGCGCGTGTAGCCGTCGGCGCGCTGCCCGGCGAATTCACCGTTGACGTAGATCACCGCGTCGCGGTAGACGCCGTCGAGCTCGAGGACCCAGCGCTCCTCGCGCGCGGACTGGGGCACCTCGAGGTCTCTGACGTACTGCACGGCCAGGCTCGGGTGGTAGCCGGTGTGGCTTGTGCCCTCCGGCGTGCGTGGCTGGTGACGGAGCATGTCGTGCGGAAGATGCACCTGTCGAAACGGCGCAGGATCGGTGAGTGCCTCGAAGAGGCCGGCGGCGCGAGAAGCGCGCCACGCGGTGTTGAGCGGCTTGCGGATCACTGACGCCTCCGTGGTGGACGTGGTGAACATCGGGACATCGCGCCGACTGGCCCGTTTCGGCGAGGAGCCGGTCTGAGCCGCCTTTGCTGCGTTGGCGGACTGCCTTGGGGGTCCGCCGGTGCTCAGCTCAGGAGCTGTTCGACGGCAGCCCAGAGCGCATCCGGGATCTCGAACTGCTCGTTGACGACCATCTGGTCAATCCGCTCCGGGGTGCTCGCTCCCACGACCGTCGACGTGATGCGCGGGTCGCGGGTCGAGAACTGCAGTGCCAACGCCGCGAGCGGGACGTGGTGCTCTGCGCACACGTCGTGCAGCTGTGCGACCCGGGATTGCGTCTCGGGATCGGGCGCGCGGTACTGGTAGCGCGGGTTCTCCTGGGCCGGCTTCGCCAGCATCCCGCTGGCGTAGGGCGCAGCGTTGAGGAAGGCGACCCCTGCATCGCGTGCATGGTCGATGAGCGGTTCCGCCGACTGGTCCAGCAGCGTGTAGCCGTTGTGATGGAGCAGTACGTCGAACACCCCTAGGTCGAGGTAGCGGTGCATCTCGTCGACGGACCCGCCGGCGACACCGACCAGGCCTGCGTGGCCTTCGTCCTTCAGCCGACGCATCGCGTCGATGACGCCCTCGCGGACGAGGTAGGCGAGCTCGAACCGTTCCGGGTCGTGCAGGTGGAACAGGTCGAGCCGCTCGACGCCGAGCCGTCCGACGCTCTCGTTGAAGGACTCGAGGACCCGGGCACCGTCGAACGTCGTGGCCCGACGGGCGGGGTCGGCCTTCGACGCGATCACGACGGCGTCCCTCGCGGTCCCCGCTTCGCGTAGGGCAGTGCCGATGCGTCGCTCGCTCTCGCCGTCGCCGTACTCGTTGGAGGTGTCAATGAAGGTCAGGGGTGACTGCAGGAACCGGTGGACCGTGGCTACCGCCTGCTCGGCTCCGACGTCGTGCCCGTAGATCGCCGGCATCCCGCCCAGTGGGCTGGTGCCCAGACACACGTTGGTCACGGGTGGACCGGCGGTGGCGAGACTGGTGGTCCTCACGTGTTGCTCCCATGTTCGGCGGCGGTTGCACGACCCGGCCCTGCGGTGTCCTGAGAACGCCGTGCTGTCGTCGCTCCCATCACGTCCGAATCTGTGGGTGACGGGAGGTTCCGCGGCGGTAGCACGTCGGCGAAGAAGCCCCGGGCGGCCGGGTCGACGACGGCGTCCGCGACGACCCGGATCGACTCGGTGAGGCGGAGGTCCTCCGACGAGGCACCCACGTAGATGTCGACGTCTCCGGCTTCGATGTGCCAGCACCCGTCCGCCGCGACGAACGCCGTCTGGCTGACGGCGAGCCGGAAGCCGACGCGTGCGGACTGGCCTGCCTCGAGGGACACCCTTTGGAAGCCGGCGAGCTCGAGGACCGGGCGGGAGGCGGAGGCGTAACGGTCACTCAGGTACAGCTGGACGACTTCGCACCCGGTGCGGTCTCCGGTGTTGGTCACCGTGACGCCGATCTCCAGCTCGCTGTTGGGTTGGACGTCCCGTGCGGAGAGATCCAGGTCCGCGTACTCGAAGGTCGTGTAGCTGAGCCCGTGGCCGAAGGGGTACCGCGGAGTGTGTGGCGCATCGACGTAGTCGGCGAACCCGATGCTCTCGCCCTGGTGCCAGCTCGAGCCGTGCGGGTGGTTGTAGTAGACCGGGACCTGACCGGCGCTCCGCGCGACGCTCACCGGCAGGCGCCCGGAAGGTGCGGCGGTTCCCGTCAGGACGTCGACGATCGCTTGTGCGCCGGCCTCAGCGGGGCTCCACGCCTCGATGATCGCCCCGAGCCGCGCGTCGGCGACGTCGCTCGTGATCGGCCTGCCGTCGAGGTGGACGCCGACCATCGGCTTGCCCAGGGCGCTGAGCTTCTCGATCAGGTCCTCCTGGCACGCAGGCAGGTTGATGTCCGTGGCGTCGATCCCCTCGCCCATGGAGGCGATCGACGCCGTCCCGTGCTTGCCACCGAGCGTGAGGAGCACGAGGTCTGCACGCACGGCTACGGCGAGCGCCTCGTCGTGGCCGGAGCTGTCGGCACCGGCGAACGGATACCCCCACGCCCAGAGCACGTCCGTGCCGGGGAGCCTGAGCCGCAGCTCGTCCAGCAGGGTCCGGATTCCCGGCTGCTGCTGCTGGAGGAGATCCTCGAACACGGGCCTGTCGGAGGCCTCGATCGTCGTGCCCGGGATCGTCTCCATGGGCGTGCCCCTGTTGTCGTTCCGGGTCGCGAGACCGGCCATCGAGGAGTTGACGGCCAGCTTGCCCTCCGCCATCGAGTAGTGCGTGTAGCCGCCGAAGAAGAAGCGGGCGCTGGTGGCGTGGCAACCGATGACGGCCAGCGTCCGGACGTCGCGGAGCGGCAGAGACCCGTCGTTGCGGAGCAGCACCAAGGACTCCCGCGCCGACTGCAGCGCGACCTGCGCGTCGGCGGGGTCGTGGAACGAGGCTGTCGCGCTCGTTCGCTGCGGCTGCGAGCGGATGCTCGAAGAGACCCATCCGGAACTTCGCCTCGAGGACGCGGCGGACGGCGCGGTCCAGGACCGCGACCTCGGCGGTCCCGGTGACGAACCGCTCCCGGAGCTCCGGGCCGAAGCCGGCCGGCATGTGGAGCTCGACGTCCATGCCCGCCGCATAGCCATGAGGCCAGCCTGACCGAGTGACTCGGCGACGCGCTGCACGCCGTGCAGGTTTCCGACCGCCCCGTAGTCCGAGACGACTAGGCCCTCGAAGCCCATCTGCTCGCGTAGCAGAGTGGTCAGCAGGTGTGTTGAGGAGGAGGCCGGTTCGCCGGCGACGGAGTTGTAGCAGGGCATGACGCCCCGCAGTGCCGAACGGCTGATGGCCGCCTGGAAAGGCTTCGAGTACACCTCGAGCAGCAGCCGCTCGGGCACGTCCGCGTGTGCGCCGTGGATCCCACCCTCGGTGTGGTGCGAGCCCACGAAGTGCTTCGCGACGGCCTCGGTGTGCAGTCCGAGCTCCCCACCGCCCTGCACTCCCTGGGTGTAGGCGACGCCGAGCGCCGCCGCGAGGGTGGGGTCCTCGCCATAGGTCTCGCCATGCCGGCCCATGCGCGGGTCCCGCGAGACGTCGAGGACCGGGGCGAGGGTGTGGGTGATGCCGACGGCACGTTCCTGCCGGCCCACGGTCTGGCCCACACGCCGCTCCAGCTCGACGTCCCAGCTCGACGCCCGCCCGAGCCCGGAGGGGAAGCTTGTCGCGCCGGGGAGGAAGGCGCCGCACACGCCCTCCATGTGCAGGATCGCCGGGATCCCGTGCCCGGACGCCTCCATCGCGTCGCGTTGGACGCGGTGCTGGAACTCCGTCACCTCGTCCAGCGACACGGCGTCCCGGGCCTCCAGGCACGACACCTCCCCGACACCGTGCGGGAACCTCGCCCTGAGGTCGGAGGTGTCAGTGATGTCGACGGGGAAGTAGCAGGACACCTGCGCCATCTTCTGATCCACGGTGAGCCTGGGCAGGAGGAGGTCCGCGCGCCGGGAGGGCGTGAGCCCTTCATACATCCACGGCTGGTGCGGCGTCGTCGCGCTCATGCGTAGTCCTCGATCCGCCACTCGTCGTGCCAGTCCAGGAACGCGCCGCCGTCCTCGAAGCGGAAGGGCAGCCAGACGTACTCGGCGAGAGAGGTGTCGATCTCGGTGAGCTCGGCCCACGGCCCTTCGTGGTGCCCGCCCATCGGGCGGAAGCGCTCGGCGTGCATCTGCACCGCGGCCTCGCTCGACGCGGTGTAGTGGGGCAGCCAGCGATCCGCCAGTGCGATGTACAGGTCCTCCTTCTGGGGGTGCCGGAACACCGAGCTGACCTGGGACTGATACGAGCTACGCGTGGTGTCGTGCGGGTGCGGGTCGTTGAGCACGGTCCATGGGCCGTGGTAGCTGGGCGCCGTCGCCACCTCGGAAGGGTTCGGGTAGTAGCCCGTCGTGCCAGACGTCACCAGATAGTGCACCCCGTTCCGCTGGAAGTAGGCGGGTGCTTCGCGCACGTAGGGGGGCTGCAGGAGTGGGAAGTGGGTCGAGTAGTAACCGGTGACGTCGGTGTAGTCGGCGGTCAGGTCGGCGCAGATCAGCTCGCTGTGGACGCGCTCGAAGTAGTAGTACCCCTTCCCGTCGGTCGGGTCGACGACGAGGTCGAAGTCGCCGGCATTCATGCCGAGTGGCTTCAGGTCGCGCCGGACGGTCCGGTAGGGCCCGAGGACGTCGTCTGCGACGAGGACGGTCGATCGTTGCCCGGACGCGGACATCACCTTGATCCAGCACACGAACTGGCCGGTCTCCGGATGCCTGAGGATGTGCGGCCGGTCCATGCCGGTGGATGGGTGGAGCGGCGACGTCGGGTCCTCGACATCGGGCGGAACGATCAGCCCCCGGTCAGTCCAGTTGTACAGGTCCGTCGATGAGTAGCAGCGCACACCCCAGTGCCAGATGCCGCTACGCGGTGTGGAGCGCTCCTTGTTCTCGCCGTACCAGTAGAACGTCCCGTCGACCTCGATGATGGAGCCGCCGTGGGCGTGAATGCGGTTCCCGGCGGTGTCGAGCCAGGGCTGGCCCGGCGTGATCGAGGTGCGTGTGTCGCTGCTCATGGTGCTCCCGTCGACGGCTGTCGCGTCGAGCGGCGGCCCGTCGCGGCCGGACGGTAGAGCGCCGGACTTCGCGAACGTTGCACGCCATGCGCCGTGCAACGTTCTACGCCAGAGTAGCGGTGCGCCAGAGGGACCGGCAAGGCCACCTTCATTGGCGAGCCGCTCTCGCGGGCGGAAGCTGGCCAAGCCCGGATCTCTGGCCGCGAGGTTCGCCATGGATCACGACGTCGGAGCAGAGGACGCCCCGCAGGTTCGGGTCGCGAACTCGGTCACTGCCCGAGCGGCCAGCGCGCGGTGAGATGGTGGCGAGGGGTGTCGAGAACGAGGCCGAGCGGAGCGGCACTGTTGACACCGAGAGGACTTACAGCGGGTGGATTCTTCAGGGTGTCCGACACAGCCACCAAGATCGCGGACCCGAGCTGCACCACTCAGGGACTCGCCCGAGGGGGCCGGCGTCCCGACCGACCGGCCCGGCACACGGTCGTGTGGTTCGGGGTGCTCCGACGGGCGCTGTCGTTGGCGTCCGTGTTGTCGAGAAGGCGACACTCTTCTTGACCGTGCCGGATCCGTCGGCGGTGATGTGCGTGGGTCGGGCGGCTGGCCCGCTGCAACCGGCTGTGGGTGTACCCGTAGACCGCACGGATCAGCACGGGCCCCAGCCACACGGCCTAGGGCGACGCCCCGACCGTCCCCGGCCACCTTCCCAAGGAACGCCTTGTGTCAGTGTCGCGGCACGACGCCTGCGTCCTCGAGGGCGGTCAGACGGATCGCCTGGTATGGGCGCGCCGGGAGCGGGACGTGGACCGCAAACTCCTGCTCGCTCGGCAACTGGTCGATGGTGCACTCCCAGATGTCCAGGACCTCGACGATCCAGCGGCCCGGCGGCAGGAGCACCGTCCGCTCACGCTGTCGGGCCGCCTCGCTAGCTGGTGCCCCGGTGCCGTCGTCGACCGGTCCCGCGATCACACCAGGTCGCCTTGTGCGTGTTGTGCAACGTTCCACCTCGTGGCAGGCGGGCCGCTCGTCGCGCGCTTGATCAAGCGGGGCGCAACCACGTAGCGCGACGGCGCGGTGCGACCGTCGATCCGCTCCAGGAGCATCCGAGCGCTCGCCGCGCCGGTCAGCTGACCCGACTGGTCCACGGTGGTGAGCGACACGCGCTTGATGCTCGAGACGTAGATGTTGTCGTACCCAACGACCGTGAGGTCCTCCGGGATCCGAAGCCCGCGCTCCTCGGCCGCACGGAGCACTCCGAGCGCCGCGATGTCCGCGCCAGCGAAGATCGCGGAAGGCGGTTCGCGGCGGGAGAGCGCCTCCACGCCAGCCTGGTAGCCACCGTCCTCCGAGTAGTACGTCTGAATCAGGTCGGGCTCCAAGCCATAGCGCTCCATCGCCTTGACGAACCCGCGCTCGCGTGCGGTGTGAGAGAGCATGAAACCCGCGCCCACCTGGGCCGGCGGCATCGACGTGTGGACGATCCGCCGGTGACCGAGGCTGACGAGGTGCTCGACCATCAAGCGCGCACCGAGGCGGTCGTCGTCGACGACCGTGTCGAAGCCCTGCGAGGGCCCGTGAAGCGCGACTGCCACCAACGGCACCCGCTGTGCGACCTCCTCGATCCACGACACCTCGAGCCATGGGCCGACCAGGACGATGCCATCCACCTGGCGGTCGACGAGGGCCTCGATGCTGCGTCTCTGGCGATCGCTCGTGGTCCCGCCCGTGATGATGACGTCCTGATACGGCGTATCCTCGATCTCCTCGCTGATGCCCTGGGCGACCTCGGACTGGAAGGGCGACGTCAGCTCAACCAGGACGACACCGATCGTGAACGATCGGCCGCGCATCGCCCGGGCCCCAGCGTGCGGGCGGTAGTCGAGCTGCTGGATCGCAGCCGTGACGCGGGCCTGCATCTGCGGGCTGACGCCGTACGCCCCTCGCACCACCTTCGATGCGGCCGAGACGGAGACGCCGGCTGCACGGGCGACGTCCTGCAGGGTGGCGCGCCGCAGTGCCGCGCCGTTCGCCTCGCCCGCGGGTCGAACGATCACGCGCGTCGGGTCGTCGTCGTCGCGCACCGTTGCCATGGGACCCCGATCGTAGCCGAGCAGACATCGTTATACACGATCGTCACAACCAGGCGCGTTTCTGAATCGTTACATCGGCGCCTGTTGACCCACGGGAGACTCGGCATCTACGCTCTCGACGTAGAACGTTGCACACTCTTGCAGTGTGGTGAGAGTGAGGAGGCCGACGTTCTCGGGCCCTAGCCGAGGGCCAGTGCTCGCGCCATTCTTACGAAGGGGTAGATCCATGCGACGCATCCATGTACGGCATGTGGTCCCGATCGCGGCGGCTGCGCTGCTGTTGGCCGCGTGCTCGGGCGGCACCTCCGGGGGGCCGTCGGCATCCGGCTCGTCGGGAATGTCCAGCTCGTCCGACACCTCCGGTGCCGACAAGTCCGTCCTGACGCTGGGCGCAACGCTCGACATGTACGGCTGGGACCCGTCCAGCCAGCCCGGCTTCCAGAACTGGGCCGCTGAGGCGGTCTGGGACCGCCTGGCGATGTGCAACTCCACCGGCGACCTCGAGCCGGACGTCGCCGACAGCTGGGAGATCAGCAGCGACAACAAGACCTTCACGGCGCACATCCGTGACGGCATGACGTTCAGCGATGGCACCCCGGTCGACTCGGCAGCCGTGGCGGCGAACTTCGAGTACCTCAAGACCCACGGGGGCGCCACGGCGGACTACGAGAAGGCGACCGTCACGACGCCCGATGCCAGCACGTTCGTCATCTCCTGGCCTGACTCGCAGACGGTGATGAACAGCAAGATCTGCAGCCCGTACATCGCCCAGCCTTCCTGGCTGGCCGCGGGCACCTTCGACTCGCCAGTGGGTTCCGGCCCCTACGTCATCGACGCTGCGAACACCACGACCGGGTCGGTGTACACGTTCACCAAGAACCCGGACAACTGGAACTCGGACAACTACCCGTACCAGTCGCTCGTGATCAAGGTCCTTACGAACGACACCGCTGCCGTGTCGGCAATCAAGACCGGCCAGGTCGACGCCGTCCTGGTCGGTGACACGAGCGTCGCCGAGGTCGAGTCGTCCGGCCTGGACGTCATCAACTTCCAGGGCCAGACCACCCGCCTGATCATCGCCGACCACAAGGGCGCGGTCATTCCAGCTCTCGGCGACGTCCGGGTTCGCCAGGCGATGAACATGGTCTTCGACAAGAAGGCCATGGCGGACAACCTCTACCTGGGCTATGCCGAGCCGACCGCACAGGTCTTCCGCAAGGGCACCGCCGCCTACATCGACGGTCTGAAGGACCCGTACCCGTACGACATCGAGGCGGCCAAGAAGCTGATGGCCGATGCCGGTTACGCGGACGGCTTCGAGCTGGAGCTCCCGACCATGGAGGGCCAGAACTTCGAGACGCTTCTGCCCTACGTGACCCAGCAGCTCGCCCAGATCAACATCAAGGTGACCGAGGTTCCGCTGTCCGGCGCCAACGCCATCAGCGACCTGCTCAGTGGCAAGTACCCGGTCGTGCTATGGCAGCTGGGCAACCTGGGCCTGTCCCAGCTGCAGATCTACATCGAGATGACGCCGGACGGTTGGTGGAACCTCGAGCACCAGCCCGACGAGTACGTCGACTCGCGGTACAAGGCCATCGCGACCGCCACACCGGAGGAGTCGGCCAAGCTGCAGCAGGAGATCAACCAGTACGTGGTGGACCAGGCTTGGTTCGCGCCGATGGTCTACATGGGCACGCACTTCGCCTACAACGCGGACAAGGTCAGCTTCTCGGGCCAGTCGGACCAGGAAGCACTGACGCCGCGCCTGCGCGACTTCAAGTGACGCGTCCGACCAGCTGACCTGGAGTCTCCAACGATGGCGCTCTCGCTGCTCAAGAACCTGGTGCGCTCGTTCGCCGTGTTCATCGTGGTCACCTTCGCGACCTTCAGCCTGATGTTCGGCAATGCCGAGGGCATCGCGCGAGCGACGCTCGGGCTGAGGGCTCGACCGGAGGACGTGCAGGCGCAGATCGTCAGGTTGGGGCTCGACCAGCCTCTGCTGGTCCAGTACTGGGACTGGCTCAAGGGGGTCTTCACCGGGGACCTGGGCAGGTCGTTCTACACGGGTGAGTCCGTGTCGGGCGCGCTGTCCAACCGGGTTCCCCTGACCCTCACCCTGGTCGTGCTCGCCCTCCTCCTGACGGCCGTGCTCAGTGTGATCCTCGGGGTCACCGCGGCCGTCAGGGGAGGGTGGGTGGACCGGCTCGTCCAGTTCTTCTCCGTTCTTGGCACGGCCATCCCCGCCTTCATCATCGCGATCGCGCTGGTGTTCGTCTTCGCGGTGTTCTGGCGGGTGTTCCCGGCCACCGGGTACGTACCGCCGAGCGACGGACTGGCCCCCTGGATCAAGTCCATCACGCTGCCGGTGACCGCACTGCTGATCGGATCCGTCGCGTCCGCGGCGCAGCAGTTCCGAACCGCCGTGCTGGACACCCTCGGCCGGGACTACGTCCGCACGCTGCGATCCCGCGGGGTCGCGGAGCGGGAGATCATCTTCCGCAACGTGCTGCGCAACTCCGCCGCGCCGGGTCTGACCGTCCTGAGCCTGCAGACCTTCAGCCTGCTCGGTGGCGCGGTGTTCATCGAGACGGTGTTCGCCATGCCCGGCATGGGCCAGCTCGCCGTATCCGCCGCGGCGATCCAGGACGTCCCGATGGTGATGGGAACCGTCCTCGTCACGATCCTCATCGTCCTGATCGTGAACTTCGCCGGTGATGTCGCCATCACCCTCCTCAACCCGAAGGCGAGGACGCGATGAGCGAGCCTGAGACCGCCGCGATCGTCGAGGAAGACATCCTCGAGCACGGGAAGGCCGACGGGGGCGGAGCGAGCGCCAACCGGTCGGTGCTGATCACGCTGCTCCGCAACCCACAGGGTGCTCTCACCCTCGCGTGGTTGGCGATCGTGCTGATCACCGCTGCCTTCGCGCCGTTGCTCGCCCCGTACGACCTGACGTTCACCGACATCAGCGCGACGAACGCACCCCCGTTCAGCCCGGGCCACATCCTCGGCGCCGACAGCGCGGGATACGACATCCTGTCGAGACTCATCTGGGGCTCGCGGCAGACCGTGATCGCGGTGGGCGTCGTCGCCGTAGTGTCGGTCGCGCTCGGCGTCACCTCCGGCCTCGTCGCAGGCTTCTACCGGGGCAAGTTCGAGACGGTCGCGGGCTTCATCTCCGACGTGTTCATGTCGTTGCCCAGCATCGTCATGCTGATCGCGCTCTACTCCCTGACCGGCCCCAACCTGGTCGCGGCGATGGTGGTGTTCGGCGTCATCCTCGCCCCGACCTACTACCGCCTCGTGCGCTCCATCGTCATCGGCGTCCGCAACGAGCTCTACGTCGACGCCGCGCGAGTGGTCGGCCTGTCCGACGTGCGGATCGTGGGGCGGCACGTGCTGTGGGCGGTTCGGGCCCCGGTCGTGATCCAGAGCGCGTTCGTGATGGCCGCGGGTATCGGGATCGAGGCCGGCCTGTCGTTCATCGGCCTGTCGGACAAGACCGCGGGCTCGTGGGGCTACACCCTGCAGACCTCGTTCAAGGACATCTACTTCAACCCGTGGAGCGTGCTGTGGCCCTCGCTGGTCATCAGCATCTCGATCCTCAGCCTCATCCTGCTGGGCAACGCGCTGAGCGACGTGCTCCAGGCGTCGGCGCGCAGCAAGGTGCTCCCCCCGCGTCGCCGGAAGAAGGAGATCGCTGCGGCGGTCCGCGCGATCGAGGCACTGCCGCCGAGCGACTCACCGGTGGTCGGCAGCTCCGACGACGTCCTGCTGTCGATCCGTGGGCTGCGGATCGCGTACCCGAAGCCCGACGGCGGCATCACCGAGGTCGTCCACGGGGTCGACTTCGACGTGCGCCGCGGCGAGATCCACGGCCTCGTCGGCGAGTCGGGCTCCGGCAAGTCGCAGATCGCGTTCTCGGTCCTCGGAATCCTCCCCAAGGAGGCCCTGATCCTCGGCGGGAGCGTGCTGCTGGACGGCGAGGACCTCATGGCGGACGCGCAGAAGACCCGCGCGGCACGCGGCCGGCGAATCGCGTACGTGCCGCAGGAGCCGATGTCGAACCTCGACCCCTCCTTCACGATCGGGTCGCAGCTCGTCCGGGGACTGCGATCGGCGCGACCGATGTCGAAGAAGGACGCGCGCGTGCGCGTGGTCGAGCTCCTGGTCCGGGTCGGCATCACCGACCCCGACCGCGTCATGGGTCTCTACCCGCACGAGATCTCCGGCGGCATGGCCCAGCGAGTGCTGATCTGCGGCGCCGTCGCATCCGACCCGGACATCATCGTCGCCGATGAGCCGACGACGGCGCTGGACGTCACCGTCCAGGCCGAGGTGCTCGAGCTGCTGCGCGAGCTGAGCGAGGAGCGCGGCCTGGCGATGATCCTCGTGACGCACAACCTCGGCGTCGTCGCCGACCTGTGCGACACCGTCACCGTGATGAAGGACGGCACCTTCGTGGAGCACGCCGACGTCGAGGAGATCTTCGAGTCGCCGCGCGAGGCCTACACCCAGGACCTGCTGGCCTCGTCCCGCAGCGTCGAGCTGATGGAGATCTGACCATGGCCGAACCACTGCTCAAGGTCGAGGACCTGGTCGTCCGTTTCCCGGGCCGGAGGGGCTCGTTCACCGAGGTGATCCACGGGGTCTCGTTCGAGATGGAACCCGGCAAGACGCTGAGCCTGGTCGGGGAGTCCGGGTCGGGCAAGACGACGATCGGGCGGGCGATCCTGGGGCTGGCGCCGGTGAGCGAGGGGACGATCACGTTCCGCGGCGACACGATCTGAACGTCTCGCGGACCCAACGCCGCAAGCTCGCGTCGGACATCCAGGTGGTCTTCCAGGATCCCTACACCTCGCTGAACCCTGCCATGACCGTCGAGTCGATCCTGGTCGAGCCACTCGCGGCGGCCGGGGTCGAGGGCGGCCGTGACGCGCGTGCGAGATCTGCTGGACTCGGTCGGCCTGCCGGCGGATGCGGGTCGCCGCTATCCGCGCGAGTTCTCCGGGGGGCAGCGCCAGCGCATCGCGATCGCCCGGGCACTCGCGCTCGAGCCGGCGATCATCGTCTGTGACGAGCCCACCAGCGCTCTCGACGTCACGACGCAGGCGCGAGTTCTCGAGCTGTTCAAGGAGCTCCAGGAGAAGACCGGCGTCGCCTACCTGTTCATCAGCCACGACCTCGGCGTCGTCAACCAGGTGAGCGACCGGATCGGCGTGCTGTACCAGGGCGAGATCGTCGAGCTCGGCGACGCTCGGCAAGTCGCGTCGGCGCCCGAGCACCCCTACACCCACCGACTCCAGATGGCCGCACCCGTCGCCGACCCCAAGAAGCAGCGTGCCAGGCGCGCCGAGCGGCTGCGCGCGCTCGCCGAGGGCTCAGGCGGGCGTGGGATCAACCCGCAGCCAGCCTGACCGCCACTGGGTGGCTGCAAACGGCACCACCCCCGATCGCCCTGGAGGACGGCATGCCCGAGACCCTCGTGCCCTCGACGGCCCGGTTCGAGCACCTCGCCTCTTCGGTGCTCGGGCTCGGTACGGGTAGGCCGCGCCTGTCGTGGACGGTGGCCGAGGCCGACCCCGATTGGCGCCAGAGCGCCTACGAGATCGAGGTTGCCGGAGAGTCGGGGGTCGAGACGTTCCGAGTGGCCTCTGGAGACCAGGTTCTGGTGCCCTGGCCGGGCACGGCGCTCGAGTCGCGCGAGCGCGTGGAGGTCCGGGTTCGCGTCGCCTGTGGCGACGACTGGAGCACCTGGGGCCCGGTCGCGACCGTCGAAGCTGGCCTACTTGAGCCCACTGACTGGGTCGCGTCACTCATCTCACCGGCCACGGTCGGCGGGATCGGCGGCCCCGCACCGGTCCTCCGCGGAACGATCGATGTCCCCGGCGAGGTGCACAAGGCACGGCTGTACGCGACGGCACACGGCGTCTACCTCCCGAGCGTCAACGGCCACCGCATCGACGACACGGTCCTCGCGCCGGGCTGGACCGCCTACGAGCACCGGCTGCGCTACCACACCTACGACGTGACGGACCTGGTCGTCGAAGGCCAGAACGAGGTCGAGGTGCTGCTCGGCAACGGGTGGTACCGCGGCTACCTGGGCTACCTGGGCGAGCGCGCGCTGTACGGTGACCGCCTCGGCCTCCTCGCCCAGCTCGAGGTGACGACCGCCGACGGGGCCGTGCACGTGCTGACATCCGACGCGTCGTGGACCGCACGCGAGAGCGAGATCCTGGGCGACGACCTGTACAACGGCCAGACGACCGACCTCCGGTTGCGCGGGGTGCCCCGACCCACGTCCGCCGTGGAGGTGCTCCCGACCGACTACGCGCTCCTGGTAGCGCCCGACGGTCCTCCGATCCGGCCCACGGGGTCGCTGCCTGCCCAGCGGGTGTGGACCTCACCGTCCGGACGTACGTTGGTCGACTTCGGCCAGAACGCGGTCGGTTGGGTACGTCTACGCACCCACGGGCTGCCTGCCGGGACCGAGGTCGTGATCCGACACGCGGAGGTCCTCGAGCAAGACGAACTCGGCACGCGGCCGCTGCGGGCCGCGAGGTCGACGGACACCTACTGGCTTGCCGGCGGTGAGGAGGTCCTTGAGCCATCACTTACTCTGCACGGCTTCCGCTACGCGGAGGTCTCGGGCGTACCCGACCTGCGTCCCGACGACCTCGAGCTGGTGGTCATCGGGTCCGACCTGGAACGCACGGGATGGTTCAGCTGCTCCGACCCACTGCTGAACCGCCTGCACGAGAACGTGGTGTGGAGCGCCCGGAGCAACTTCATCGACCTGCCGACCGACTGCCCACAGCGCGACGAGCGGCTCGGCTGGACCGGAGACATCCAGGTCTTCGGTCCGACAGCGCTCTTCCTGTATGACACCGCGGGCCTGCTGACCTCGTGGTTGGCGGACCTGGCCGCCGAACAGCTCGAGGACGGCTCGGTGCCCCACGTCGTGCCCGACGTCAACCGGACCGGGACACCCGAACCTGCCGCGGCCGCCTGGGGCGACGCCGCCGTGATCGTGCCCTGGACCATCTACCAGCGCACTGGCGACGTCGACGTCCTTGCGCGTCAGCTGCCAAGCATGCGCGCGTGGGTGGACCGGGTGGCCGAGCTCGCCGGGCCGGATCGCCTCTGGGCCGGTGGCTTCCAGTTCGGGGACTGGCTGGATCCGACCGCACCGCCGGAGAACCCCGGCGACGCCAAGGCCGATCCCGACGTGGTGGCGACCGCACACCTGGCGAGGTCCGCGTCGCTCGTGGCCGATGCCGCGTCCGTGCTGTCTGAGCACGAAGTCGCCGCAACCTACGCCACACTCGCCGCAGAGGTGCGGCATGCCTTCGCCCGCACGTACGTCACTCCGGCGGGTCGCGTCCTCTCCGACGCCCCGACCGCGTACGCCGTCGCCCTGCAGTGGGACCTGCTCCCCGAGCCGCATCAGCGCGTCGCGGCCGGCCAACGGCTCGCGGACCTGGTGCGCGCGGCCGGGTTCCGGATTTCCACCGGGTTCGTCGGGACGCCCTTGCTCTGCGACGCTCTGACCGACACCGGACACCTGGACGTCGCCCAACGCCTGCTGCACCAGACCCAGTGCCCCTCGTGGCTCTACCCGGTGACGATGGGCGCCACGACGGTGTGGGAGCGCTGGGACTCGATGCTGCCGGACGGAACGATCAACCCGGGCGAGATGACGTCGTTCAACCACTACGCCCTCGGCGCCGTGGCCGACTGGCTGCACCGCGCAGCGGCCGGACTGGCCCCTGCCGAGCCGGGCTACCGCAGGATCCTCGTTCGGCCGCGTTTCGACCCCGGTCTCACCTACGCCGAGGCGCGCCACCGCACGCCGTACGGGGCGGCGAGCGTCGCCTGGCAGCGCGCCGACGGGACCCTCGACCTGGTCGTGCGCGTCCCGGTGGGCTCCACCGCGACGGTCCACGTGCCCGGCGAGTCGGCACCACTTACGGTCGGCCACGGGGAGCACCGGTGGTCGGTGGCGGACCCGTGTGTGCCGACCGGACCCACGACAGTCATTACCGGCCGCGACCTGCTGGACCACCCGGTCTGGTCGCTGAGGCAGTGAGAACCGGTGTCGTACCCGGCGATGTGGTGGCGTACCGCCGCTTCGCGAGCTACCTCGACGCCCGGCCCGACATCGTCGGCGAAGTGCTCGCCCCCGATCTCCGCGTGCCCGGCGCGGCCGACCTGCGCCGCCGCGTCGCCGAGCTGATCGGACCGCACCTGACCTGACCTGATCGGCGCGGACGGGGATCGCCGTGCGCGTGAGCACCCGGTGTCCGGCGTCCCGGCCCGATCCCACCAGGAGAGAGAGACATGACGCAGCGCACCTACCGCGACGCATCGCTCACGGTCGAGCACCGGGCCGACCTTCTGGCCCACGAGATGACCACAGTCGAGAAGGCGTGGCAGCTGACGGCCGTCCCAGCATGGTGGCTCCAGCTCGGCGATGGATCGGACCCTGAGGGCGTCGAGGAGCTGCTGGCGAAGGCGCCCGGCCACGTCAGCCACTTCGGGCTCGACGACCCCGCACAGTTGGCGGACGTCGTCGGCCGCATCCAGCGCGTGGCCGTCGACCGCACCCGACTCGGTGTCCCACTGCTGTTCCACGCCGAGGCGCTCAACGGCTTCATGTCCGGCGGCCATGCTGTGTTCCCCACAGCGATCGGCCTGAGCGCGACCTGGAGCCCGGACCTCGTCCAGGAGATGGCCGAGGTGATCCGCGGGCAGATGCTGCGCGCCGGGGTCCGTCAGGCGCTCTCGCCCGTGATGGACGTAGCGCTCGACCCGCGCTGGGGCCGCGTCCACGAGACCTATGGGGAGGACCCCTACCTCGCCGCGGAGAACTCGGTCGCCTACACCCGGGGCCTGCAGGGCCCGAGCCTGCGCGAGGGCGTCGTCGCCACGGCCAAGCACTTCCTTGCCTACGGCCTGCCGCAAGGGGGGATCAACCTGTCCGGCGTCGAGGTCGGGCCACGCACCCTTCGGGATGTGTTCGCGTTCCCGTTCGAGGCTGCGATCCAGATGGCGGGCCTGGCATCGGTGATGAACTCCTATGCCGACCTGGATGGGGCGCCAGTGGCATCCTCCCGCGAGGTACTCACCGACCTCCTCCGCGGCACGCTCGGCTTCGAGGGCTTCGTATCGAGCGACTACATGTCTCTCGACCACCTCGTCGATCGACAGCGGGTGGCCACGGACAGGGCGGAGGCGGGTCGGATCGCGATCGCGGCCGGCCTCGACGTGGAGAACCCGGTGCCCTACGGCTTCGGGGACGTGCTCGCCGGAGAGGTCGAGGCCGGGCGGGTCGACGCAGAGCACGTCGAGGTCGCGGTGCGTCGCGTGCTGACGGCGAAGTTCGCGCTGGGACTGTTCGAGAACCCCTACCCTGCCGAGCGCATCGAGGTGTCCGCGGTCGCCTCGGAGGGCCGGGAACTCTCCGCGGAGCTGGCACGACGCCAGGTCGTCCTGGCGACGAACGACGGGGCGCTCCCTCTGGCACCGGGCGCGAAGGTCGCCGTTATCGGCCCGCACGCCGACGCGGTGGGCCTGCAGTTCCCCACCTACACCTACCCTGCCTGGCGGGAGATGACGCTGTTCATGTCGTCCGGCGGGTTCGGGACCCAGGTGGGCGTGGATCCGGGCATGGCCAACTGGAATGGCGCCTTCCTACCGGCCATGTCCAATGAAGACTTCGTCCGCACCCGTCACGGAGCGACGTCCCTCGTCGACGAGATCGCCCGCAGGGCCGGTTCGGTGACCTCCGTAGCGGGATGCACCCTCACGAGCGACGTCGGGCCGGAGGAGCTCGACGCTGCCATGGCCGCCGCACGTGACGCGGACGCCGTGGTGCTCGCTCTCGGCGGGGCCTCGCTCTGGTTCGCCGGGGAGCGGACCGAGGGCGAGGCGTCCGACACCGCTGACATCTCGTTGCCGGCCGCCCAGGTGCGACTTGCCGAGGCCGTCGCCTCGACTGGGACCCCGATCGTGGTGGTGCTCTTCCAGGGGCGCGCCTACACGCTCCCCGATGTGATCACGGACGCGGGTGCACTGGTGATCTCTACCTTCGCGGGCCCGTACGGACCTGCAGGAGTCGCCGAGGTGTTGTTCGGCGAGACCAACCCGTCAGGCAAGCTGCCGTACTCGGTGCCGAGGCACGGCGGCCAAGTGCCGGTCTACCACCACCAGAAGGCAGGATCCGGCTACCGGATGGGCCTGCCCCCGGGGGTGGACCGCCACTACCTGGACATGCCCGCGGCGCCGAAGTTCCCGTTCGGGCACGGGTTGTCGTACACCGGGTTCGACCTGACGGACCTGACGGTGCCGGACACGGTGGGCACCGGCGGTGTCGCTCGGCTCGGCGTGACGGTCGGCAACACCGGGACGCAGGCCGGGGCCACGGTCGTGCAGCTGTACCTGCGCGTGAACACCTCCGGGGTCACCCGACCCGCGCAGCAGCTGGCCGGATTCGCCAGGGTCCACCTGGCCGCGGGCCAGCAGCAGCGCGTGGAGTTCGCGGTGGACGCGACTCAGCTCGGGTACACGAACCTCGCGCGGGACTTCGCCGTCGAGCCGGCCCGGGTGGACCTGTTCGTCGGGCTCGACTCCGACGATCACCGCGTCACCGGCTCCTTCGAGCTGGTCGGCCAGGCGCGCCTCCTCACCGCCTCCGACCGCACCTACCTCACCGAGGTCGAGGTCAGCGAGGTGAACCGCTGATGGTGAGGCGGCGTCTGATCGTCAACACCGATGCCAAGAACGAAGCGGACGACCAGTTCGCGATCGTGCACGCACTGCTGTCCCCGTCCTTGGATGTGGTGGGCGTGATCCCAGCGCACTTCGGCGCCCGCCGCAACGATCGCAGCCAGGCGGAGAGCCGCGAGGAGGTCGACCTGCTGCTCGACCTCCTGCACCTCAGCGGTCGGGTCGAGGTCGCCGATGGCGCTCCCGTGTCGATCCCCGACGAGCGCACGCCCGTCGACTCCCCCGGCGCCCGCCTGATCCTCCGTGAGGCGCGGCGCGCCGGACCGCTCTTCGTCATCTTCCTCGGGCCGCTGACCGACATGGCGAGCGCCCTGCTGCTCGAGCCGAGCCTCGTGGACAACCCTGACCTCACGGTGGTGTGGGTCGGCGGTGGGCCCTACGACGGCGTACACCTCGGCGAAACGCTCGGCGAGTTCAACCTCAGTAACGACATCGCCGCCGCGAACCTCGTGCTGGGCTCCGGGCTGAGCGTGTGGCAGATCCCCTGGACGGTCTACTCGATGGTGTCGATGGGGTACGCCGAGCTCGATGCTCGCGTGGCGCCGTGCGGCGATCTGGGCGACTACCTGGTCCGCCAGCTCAAGGAGTTCAACGCCTCTCACGCGGACGTCGAGATGGAGTACCGCTCGCTCGGCGACTCCCCCGCCGTCGGCGTGGTCCTCAACCCGCTGAGCGCAGTGTGGCGCATCCACCCGGTACGCCTGTTCGACGAGCACGCCCGACTCACGGACGTCGTGGTGCCCGGCCGCAGCGTGCGCGTGGCCGACTCCTACGACGTGCGTTGGCTGCTCGAGGACATGGTGGCCAAGATCGCCGCGTTCGCCCGAGGCAGCAGCACGTGACCACCAACGGCGCCACGACGCCGGTCGTGCCCGGCTTCCACCCCGACCCGACCATCTGCCGGGTCGGCGACGACTACTTCCTCGCGCACTCGAGCTTCGAGTACTTCCCCGGCGCACCGATCTGCCAAAGCACCGACCTGCTGACGTGGACCCAGATCGGAAACATCCTCACGCGGCGATCGCAGTTCCAGCGAGGCGATGGCCGTGCGTCGAACGGGATCTACGGCTCCACGCTGCGGTACAACGATGGGACGTTCTGGTTCATCACGACCAACGTCGACGACTACGCCTCGGGGCAGCTCGTCGTGCACACCGACGACCCCACCGGCGAGTGGAGCGACCCGACTTTCATCGGCGAGGCGATCGGCATCGACCCGGACCTCGCGTGGGACGACGACGGCACGTGCTACCTCACGTGGCACGCGCTCGACTTCACTACCGGGGAGCAAAGCATCCGGCAAGCACCGATCGACCTGGAGAGAGGACGTTTCACAGCACCCGCGTACGAGGTCTGGCAAGGAAGTGGGCTCCCGGCCGCCGAGGGGCCCCACCTCCACCGGGTCGACGGCACCTGGTACCTGCTGCTCGCCGAGGGCGGCACGGAACGCGGGCACTGCGTGACGGTCGCGCGCTCCGACCGGCCGCAGGGACCGTTCGAGCCCTGCCCGGCCAACCCCATCTTCACCAGGCGCAGCACGATCCATCCCGTTCAGAACGTCGGCCACGCCGATCTCGTCCAGGCCCCGGACGGGCACTGGTCTGCGGTGTACCTCGGCGTGCGACCACACGGTTCGACCCCCGGCTTCCACGTCCTAGGCCGCGAGACCTTCCTCGCAGGCATCGACTGGGTCGGCGGCTGGCCAGTGTTCGACGCCGATCGCCATCAGGTTCCGGCGGCGGACACCTCGTTCGTCGACCGGTTCGACGCGACCGACCTCGACCAACGCTGGGTGGTCCCCGGTGGCGAGGCCGCAACCTTCGCGGGTCTCGGTCCCGACGGCCTCACCCTCTCCCCAGCCGCTCCGGGGACCGCCGGCCTGCTCTGCTTCCGCGTCGCAGACCTCCGGTGGTCGGCTGAGGTCGATCTCGAGCCGGCCGGCCGCTTCCAGCTCCGGATCGACGACCGGCACTGGTACGAGATCAGCGCCGGCATGGATCGGGTCCGCGCCTCGGCGCGTGTCGGCGACCTCCACCACGATCTCGCGCAGGTCGCCGTCGCCGGACGGGCGCGACTGCGTATCGAGGCAGTGGACCCGTCGTCGCGCTCGGTGCCGCTCGGCGACGCCGGACCCGACGAGATCGTCCTGTCGGTGGTCGACGAAGGTCGACAGCGGCAGCTCGCACGCCTCGACGGCAGGTACCTCTCCACCGAGGTGGCGTCCGGGTTCACCGGGCGGATGCTCGCGATGGGTGCGACCGCCTCCCCAGTGCGGGTGCACTCGGTCTCCTACCGAGCGCACCGCGACGAGCCCAGCTCGGGCTCGGCGTCGTCATGACCCGGCCACGGCCGGTGCCAACCCGGCGTGCCGTCAGGTGCGCCCGAACGAGGAAGTTGGAGCTGAGGAGACGATGAGAGCATTCCCGAACCCCTGGTCGAGGCGCTTGCGCGGCCGCCCGTTGCGCCTTGCCGGCGCCGCGGCTTCACTCGCGCTCGCAGCCGCGGTCATCCCGGCCGCTGCCGCCAGCGCGGGCGACCCCCCACCCGAGTGCACCGGGACACCGATGCAGGTCACCGCCGACTGCGTCGACCCGCTGTACGCGAACCCGGTGATCGACGCAGAGACTGACGAGACGACGCCGGTGGCCCACCACCGGGTGTCCGGTCACTTCGAGGGGACCGACATCCAGTTCAACATCTACCTGCCTCCGGCCGACGAGTGGGGGGGCCGCTTCTTCCAGTGGACCTACCCCACCGCCTTCACCGCCACGGAGAACACCGCAGTGGCCAGCGACCGCGCGATCGGTTTCGCGATCGCGAGCGGCGGGTACGCAGTCCAGGCGGGCAGTCCCTACCCGGTCAACTCCCTCGGCTACCGGCACGACGCCGCTGCGGCGAAGTTCGCCGCCCAGTTCGCTGCCGCGTACTACGGCACCGACCAGCACATCTACGGCTACCTGTACGGCGGGTCCGGCGGCTCGTACCAGACGATCGGTGCCGCGGAGAACGTGAGCGGGGCCTGGGACGGGTTCCTCCCGTACATCATCGGCACCCCCATGTCGACGCCCTACAACTTCTTCATCCGCTCCTTCGCCGACCTGGTGCTCGCCGACAAGGCGGACCAGATCAAGGCAGCCGTGTCACCGGGCGGGAGCGGTGACCCCTACGCCGGTCTGGACCCGGCCGAGACGGCCATGCTGCGCGAGCTCACCGCATTCGGGATACCGCTGCAAGCCTGGGAGAACCCGGACTACGTCCTCGGCCATGCGCCGTACTTCCCCGACGGACTCCTCGGCTTCGGACCGATCATCAAGATGGTCGACAGCGGGTACGTCGATGCGTTCTGGAACAGCCCTGGGTACCTCGGCAGCGAGGACTCCCCGCTCGGCGACGTGGTCCGTTCCGCGCTCGCGGACGCCGGCCATGCGCCGGCCGACTGCACCGGTGGCGGGGCCGCACCGAGCGCCTGCTGGGACATCGCGCTGCCGGTCTACTACCGCTACCAGCTGCCACCGGCCTCGGCCGGGTACGTCGGATTCGACCAGTTCCGTGCTGCCGACGGGACCGCCCTCTACCCCCAGCGGCCTCTCGTCTGGGGACCGCTCGTGATCGGTGGAACCAGCGGGAACGCCAGCTACGACGGGTCGATCAACGGCAAGATGATCATCGTCGACAACCTGTACGACTCCGACGCACTGGCCACTCCCGCAGACTGGTACGCGCAGAAGGTCGAAGCCTCGCTAGGGGCCCAGGCGTACGCAAACACGGTGCGCGTGTACTACACGGACCACGCCGACCACCAGGAAGCCGAGGTCTCCGGCGAGCGTGCCACCTACCTGGTGACCTTCTGGGGTCAGCTCGAACAGGGGCTGCGTGACCTCGCTGCCTGGGTCGAGGACGGGGTCGAGCCGCCCGCGTCGACCCAGTACTCGATCACCGATGGCCAGGTCGTCGTGCCCGCGGACGCACACGCGCGGCTCGGCCTCCAGCCGACCGTTGACCTCACCGTGCGCCGCTCCGACACGGTCACGATCAAGGTGGGCCAGCAGGCGGTCTTCCACGCTCGCGTCGAGGCCGCACCAGGCACCGGCACTGTCGCGGCGACGGCGTGGGACTACGAGGGCGACGGAATCTACGTCGAGCAGGCTGTCAAGCACCCCCGAGCCACCCTGCAGGTGCAGAGCAAGCACCGCTTCACCAAGCCCGGCGTCTACTACGTCGCCCTGCGGGTCACGGTCCAGCGCGACGGCGTCGACGGCCCGTACGCCAAGGTCGAGAACCTCGACAGGGTGCGCGTCGTGGTGACGGGCGGCCACGCCGACGAACACTGCGGTGGTCCGCGGCCCTGCTGAAGAAGCGACCGGTCCGGGTCCAGCGCCTCCTCGATGGACCCGGATCGGTCGGCGCCGCCGGAGAGACAGATGACGAGATGACGCGGCCCGAGAGGCGTGACAGCTGACGTCGTCGCGGCCCGGTTCTTCATCAACGCCGACGGGCCAGACAGCGAACGCACCGACGAACTGCTCCGGCACCTGCCCGCGAACAACCGCCGCCGGATCGTGGACGCATCCCGCAGAGCGGGCCGAAGCGCCTCGGCATCCGGTCCTCGTCCACGACGTGGACAACGCAGCTCCGGGTCGGCTTCCGCGAGCTCTTCCCGACCACGATCGGCCTCGCGACGACCTACCTGGCCCCCGGATGCCCCACTGCCACCTCGACCGCGGGCTCGCGCCGCCTGAGGTCGGTCCGCTCGCTCGAAACCACAAGGGGAACGGCCGGGCTAGGCGTGGCGCGCTAGTTCGGCGTTGGTGGGCACGCCGCCGCGATGATCACGCGCAGGTCGCGTGGGCCGTGCACGCCCTCGACGCGGACCAGCTCGATGTCGCTGGTGGCGCTGGGCCCGGAGATCCAGGTGAGGGGTCGGTGCGGGTGGGCGGCGAGCACGGCGACGGCGTCGGGCACGGAGTGCACCACCTGGTCGGCGAGCACCACGACGACGTGCCGGTCGGGCACCAGGGTCAGTGCCCGACGTCCCTGGCCGGCGCCGCCGTCGAGGACAACGGTGCCGGTCTCGGCGATGGCCACCCGGCACCCGGTGAGCACGGCGGGGACGGCGTCGAGCTCGGCGTGGGTCAGAGGCGGCGCGTCGCGCCGCAGGTCGGCGGCGACCTCGCCGGTCCACGCCTCGGGCACGCCGTCGGGCACGACCACGGACGCGACGTCGGCCAGGAGCGCGCCGACGGCCGCGGGCACCTCGTCCGGGCCGGTCACGTGAACCACGGTGGCCCGGTAGTCCTCGAGCCGGTCGGCGAGCAGGTCCAGCGCCTCGGCCGAGCCCGGGCGCTGGGTGCCGGTGCGGTGGTAGTCGCGCGGCACCTGCGCCGGGCCGGGCGGTCGGGCGCCCAGGGCGGCGCGGACACGGGCGAGGACCTCGTCGCGGGCGGCGCCCGGGCCGGTCATCGCGACCACCCCCGCCGGTCGCGCCACCAGGCGGAAAGGGAGCGGCGCGGCAGGCCGGGCACGTCGCGCACCCGGGTCCACAGCGACCCCGGCCAGGGCAGCCGGCGAATGGGACGCCCGCCGGTGGCGCGGCCCACGAGCGCCGCGGCCCACCCGGCCAGGCGCAGCAGCCGCCCCGAGGCCAGCACCCGGGCGGCCGCGCCCATCGCGAGGTCGGTCGCGGTCGGCGGGTGTCCCCCGTCGGGGTGCAGGGACCGTTCGCGCAGGTGGACCAGCGCGGACGGGATGTCGATCTTGACCGGGCACGCCTCGTAGCACGCCCCGCACAGGGTCGACGCGAACGGCAGCGACCCGGTCGGGTCGTGCGCCCCGAACGGCCCACCCTCCTGGCCCAGCCCGAGCAGCTGCGGGGTCAGGATCGCGCCGATCGGGCCGGGGTAGACCGAGCCGTAGGCGTGCCCGCCGGCGTGCTCGTAGACCGGGCACACGTTCAGGCACGCCGAGCAGCGGATGCAGTGCAGCGCCTGACGGCCCACCTCGTCGGCCAGGGCACGGGTGCGCCCGTTGTCCAGCAGCACCAGGTGGAACTCGCCCGGCCCGTCACCCGGGCTCACCCCGGTCCACATCGAGGTGTAGGGGTTCATCCGCTCCCCCGTGGAGGACCGCGGCAGCAGCTGGAGGAACACCTCCAGGTCGGCGAACGTGGGCAGGACCTTCTCGATGCCCATCACCGTGACCAGCACCCGGGGCAGGGTCAGGCACATCCGCCCGTTGCCCTCGGACTCCACCACGGCGACCGTGCCGGTCTCGGCGATCGCCAGGTTAGCCCCGCTGATCGCGACCTCGGCGCGCAGGAACCGGGCCCGCAGGTGCGCCCTGGCGGCCATCGCGAGCTCGCGCGGGTCGTCGGACAGGCCCGCCGGGGCGTCGCCCATCCGGTGGGTGAAGATCTCCTGGATCTCGGTGCGGTTGCGGTGGATCGCGGGCACCAGGATGTGGCTGGGCATGTCACCGGCGAGCTGGACGATCCGCTCGGCCAGGTCGGTCTCCACCGCCTCGATCCCCGCGGCGGCCAGCGCGTCGTTCAGGCCGATCTCCTGAGTGGCCATCGACTTGACCTTGACCACCTCACGCACCGCCGGCCGCCCGGACGATCTCGGTGACCACGGCGTTGGCCTCGGCCGCGTCCCGGGCCCAGTGGACCATGCCGCCGCGGGCGGTGACGTTGGCCTCGAGCTCGTTCGAGCAGCTCGGGCAGCCGGGCCATCGCGTCGGCCTTGATCGCGGCGCCGGCGTCACGCAGCTGCTCCCAGTCGCCCAGCTCGGCGGTCACCCGGCGGCGCTTATCCCGGATCGTGCGGGTCGCGGTGCGCAGGTTCGCGCGCATCTGCTCGTCACGCAGGGTCTGGTGGGCGGCCTCGGGGAACGACGGCCCCCACCGCAAGGGGTCGGCGGGCGCCGTCGCCGGGTGCGGGCGGACGGTCGGCATCCCCAGGAACGCGCTCACAGCGCAGCCCCCTGCCACGGCTCGTCGCGGGTCGAGGCGAGGATCTCGGCCAGGTGGGCCGCGCGCACCCCGCTGCGCCGCCGGTCCAGGGCCCCGGCGATGTTCAGCAGGCAGGACCAGTCCCCCGCCGTGACGACCTCGGCCCCGGTCACCTGGATCTCGTCAGCCTTGTCAGCGACCATCGCCGCGGACGTCTCGGCGTTCTTCAGCGCGAACGTGCCACCGAACCCGCAGCACTGCTCCGCCTCGCCCAGGGCCCGCAGCTCCAGCCCCTCGACGGCGCCCAGCAGCCGGACCGGACGGTCACCCACCCGCAGCAGCCGCAACGAGTGACACGTCGGGTGGTAGGTCACCGTGTGCGGGAACCACGCCCCCACGTCGGTGACCCCCAGCACGTCAACCAGCAGCTCGGACAGCTCGTAGGTGTGCGCGGCCACCTGCTCCGCAGTGTGCGCCAGACGCCCGTCGCCGTGCCGGCGCGCCACGTCGGCCTGCTGGTGGCGGGTCGAGGCGACGCACGACCCGGACGGCGCCACGATCGCGTCCCACCGACCGTCCAGCACCGGGGCGAACGTCCGCACGTGGTTGCGGATCACGCCCATCGCCTCGGGCCCGTAGCCGGTGTTGACGTGCATCTGCCCGCAGCACCCCTGCCCGGCTGGCAGGTCCACGGTGTGCCCGAGCCGCTCCAGCAACCGCACCGTGGCCGTCGCAGCACGCGGCATCACCGTGCCCACCAGACACGTCGCGAACACCGCGATCCGCATGGCGCTCCCTCCTCCACGGACCCGTGCCGGATCAGGCCCAGCGCGAGTCGATCTGGAACTCGGTGGCCACCGCGCGGATCTCCTCGCGGGTCAGCCCCTCCGCAGCACCGCCGGCGACCAGGTTCATGTACTCGTACCGCGCGCCGGTCTCGGCGTACTCGATCCTGTCGGTGGCCCGGGTCACCGACAGGTCCGAGCGGGCCATCACCCCGTGCTTGGACCACACGACGATCTGGTGCTCGCGCAGCCCTTCGACGTTCGCCTGCATCATGCCCTGGGAGCCCGGCACGAGGAACGGCAGCACCCCGATGCCCTCCGAGAGCGCCACGATCGATTCCGGCTCCCAGCGCAGCACCTTGGCGTTGAAGGCGTCGGTGTCGCGGTAGGCGGGGATGTGCGACAGGTACGTCAGGTGCATCGGCTGGGCGTGCACCACCGCCTGGAACTCGATCCCGCGCCGGGCGACCTGGTCCTGGTGCACCGCGAGGTGCGAGTTGAACTCGCTGGTCAGCTTCTCGAACAGCCGACGCGGCGAGGCGTACATCGTCGCGGTGAGCCCGTCGTCGTGGACCCTGACGCCGGCGATCGCGGCCTCGGGGTCCTCGTGCAGCTGACGCAGCCGGCGGCCGGAGCCGGTCACCAGGAGCGTCTTGCCCGCGAGCGCCGGCGCGGGCAGCGGCAGGTCGATCTCGCTGGCCACCGGGAAGCGGCGGCGCAGCTCCAGGTCCCAGCCCACGAGCACCGAGATGTTGCCGGCGCCTGCCTCGGAGGCGTCGATCTCACTAATCCGGTGGCCACCGGCACCCATCGAGCGCAGCAGCTCGTCCAGCTCCGGGTATGGCTCGGCGATCGGCATGGTCCGTCCTTCAGCTCAGGGCCGCGGTGTCCCGCAGCCGTCCCTCGGCCCGTTGCCAGGCCACGTCGTCACCGGTGGGTTCCCACCGGCGCAGCTCGTGCGAGGCCGCCACGACCTCGCGGATCCGGGCCAGGCCCGCGGCTGGGTCGTGCGCCGGAGCGCCGTCGAGCGCTCCGGCCGACCATGCCTGGACCAGGAGGTTGCCCTCGGCGGTGCTCTCGGCCGGTCCGGCGACCACCGGCAGGCCGGTCGCGTCGGCGGTCAGCCGGCACAGCAGCTCGTTGCGCGCCCCGCCGCCGACCACGTGCACCACGTCGACCTCGCGCCCCGCGAGGCCGGCGACCACGCGCACGGCGCGCCGGTAGGCCAGCGCGAGGGAGTCGAGCACGCAGCGGACCACCTCCGCCGGGCTCTCGGGAACCGGCTGACCGCCGGCCCGCGCCACCGTGACGATCCGGGCCGGCATGTCGCCCGGCGGCTGCGAAGACGGGCGCGTCCACGTCGAGCACGGTGCGCAGGGCCGGCACGTCCTGCGCGGCCCGCAGCAGCTCACCCAGGTCCTGCGCGGTGCCGCGCTCGGACCACGTCCGCAGCGACTCCTGCAGCAGCCACAGGCCGGCGACGTTGCGCAGGTACCGGACGGTCCCGGCGACGCCGAGCTCGTTGGTGACGTTGGCCGCCCGGCTTGCCTCGGTCAGCACCGGCCCGTCCAGCTCGAGACCCACGAGCGACCAGGTGCCCGACGAGATGTACACCGACCGGCCGGGGTCGCCCATCGGCACGGCCGCCACCGCGGACGCAGTGTCGTGGCTGCCGACTGCGACCACGCGCGTACCCGGGAGGCCGAGGTCGGACGTGACGTCGGCGAGCAGCTGGCCGACGACGTGTCCCGGCTCGATCAGTGGTGCGAGCAGTCCCGGATAGATCCTTGCCCGCCGCGCCTGACGCTGCCGCGACCACCGGCGTGCTCCACCCGCGGGTGGTGGGGTCCAGCAGCCCGGTGGTGGAGGCGTTGGTCGACCTCGGCGACCTGGCCGCCGGTCAGCCAGTACCCGAGCAGGTCCGGCAGCAGAAGCATGCTCCGCGAGCCGCCGCGAGCCTCGGCGTGCCGCCGGCGGCGATGAGCTGGAAGACGGTGTTGAACGGCTGGACCTGCACCCCGGTGCGGCGGTAGTGCTCCTGCGGCGGCATTGCGGCGAAGAACCAGTCGGGAACCCCGTCGGTCCGCGCGTCCCGGTAGTGCACGGGGTTACCCAGCAGCGCGCCGTCGGAGTCCAGCAGGCCGTGGTCCACGGCCCACGCGTCGACCCCCACCGAGGTGAGCCCGCCGGACCGGCCCGCGGCCCGCAGGCCCTCGCGCACCCCGGACCACAGCCCCAGGACGTCGGTGTACAGCGTGCGACGCGCGCCCTCGGTCACGGCTACCGGCGCGTTGGCGAAGCGCGCGACCTCCTCGGTGACCAGGCGCCCCCGGTCGAGCCGACCGGTCATCACCCGGCCGCTCGAGGCGCCCAGGTCGACCGCGGCGAACGTGCTCACTGCCCCACCCCTCAGCGCAGGAACGCGGCCGCGACGCCGGAGTCCACCGGGACGTGCAGGCCGGTGGTCTGGCCCAGGTCCGGCCCGGTCAGCGCGAACACCGCCGCCGCGACGTGCTCGGGCAGGACCTCGCGCTTGAGCAGGGTGCGTCCGGCGTAGTACTCGCCGAGCTTCTCCTCCGGCACGCCGTAGACCGCCGCACGCTTGGCTCCCCAGCCGCCGGCGAAGATGCCCGAGCCGCGCACGACCCCGTCGGGGTTGACCCCGTTGACCCGGATGCCGTGCTCGCCCAGCTCGGCGGCCAGCAGCCGGACCTGGTGCGCCTGGTCCGCCTTGGTCGCCGAGTACGCGATGTTGTTCGGCCCGGCGAACAGCGAGTTCTTCGACGCGATGTAGACGATGTCGCCGCCCATGCCCTGGGCGATCATGGCGCGGGCGGCCTCGCGGGAGACAAGGAATGACCCGCGGGCCATCACGTCGTGCTGCAGGTCCCAGTCCCGGGTCGTGGTCTCCAGCAGCGGCTTGGAGATCGACAGGCCCGCGTTGTTGACCACCAGGTCCACCCCGCCGAAGGCGAGGACCGTCTCGCGGACCAGCGCCGCGACCGCGTCCTCGTCCGTCACGTCGGCGCGCAACGCGACCGCGACGTCCGGACCCCCGATCCCGGCGGCCACCTCGCTGCGCCGCGTCCAGGTTCAGGTCCGCGACCACCACGCAGGCGCCCTCGGCGGCCAGCCGCTGGGCGATCGCCTTGCCGATGCCCGGAGCCGGCCCCGGTCACCAGGGCGACCCGGGTCGCCAACGGCTTCGGCTTGGGCATCCGCGCGAGCTTGGCCTCCTCGAGAGCCCAGTACTCGATGCGGAACTTCTCGGCCTCGTCGATCGGCGCGTAGCTGCTGATCGCCTCCGCGCCGCGCATCACGTTGATCGCGTTGACGTAGAACTCCCCCGCCACCCGCGCGGTCTGCTTGTCCTTGCCGAACGAGAACATCCCCACGCCGGGCACCAGGACGATCGCCGGGTCGGCGCCGCGCATCGCCGGGCTGTCCGGGGTCGCGTGCCGCTCGTAGTAGGCCGCGTACTCGGCGCGGTAGGCCACGTGCAGCTCGCGCAGCCGGGCGATCGCCTCGTCCAGCGGGGCGTCGGCCGGCAGGTCCAGCACGAGCGGGCGCACCTTGGTGCGCAGGAAGTGGTCCGGGCACGACGTGCCGAGCGCGGCGAGCGCGCTCCAGCCGCTCCCTGGACACGAAGTCCAGCACGACCTCGGTGTCCGTCAGATGCCCGACCTGGGGCTTGTCGGTGCTTGCCAGGCCGCGGATCACCGGCGCGAGCGCGGCGGCCCGCGCACGACGCTCGGCCTCGGGGAGCGCCTCGAAGCCGGCGCGCACCGCGCCGAACGGGTGCTCGCCTCGCTCGGCGAGCTCGGCCGTGCGCGTCGCGATGAACGCCTCTGCGGTGTGGATGATCTCCAGCGAGCGCGACTCGCACTCGTCGGACGTGTCACCCCACGCGGTGATGCCGTGCCCACCGAGGATGCAGCCGATCGCCTGCGGGTTGGCCGCCTTGATCGCGGCGATGTCCAGGCCGAGCTGGAACCCGGGACGGCGCCAGGGCACCCACACCACCCGGTCGCCGAACACCTCGCGGGTCAGCGCCTCGCCGTCGGCGGCGGTCGCGAACGCGATCCCGGCGTCGGGGTGCAGGTGGTCCACGTGCGCGGCGTCGACCAGCGCGTGCATCGCGGTGTCGATGCTCGGCGCCGCACCCCCCTTGCCGTGCAGGCAGAAGTCGAAGGCGGCGACCATCTCGTCCTCGCGCTCGAGCCCCGGGTACACCCCGACGAGCGACCGAGCACGGTCCAGGCGGAGCACGGCCAGGCCCGGCTCGCGCAGCGTGCCCAGGTCACCGCCCGAGCCCTTGACCCACACGAGCTCGACCGGCGCACCCGTCACCGGGTCGGTGTCCACGCCCTTGGCCGACGTGTTGCCCCCGGCGTAGTTGGTGTAACGCGGGTCGGCGCCCAGGCGGTGGGAACGCTCGAGCAGCTCGGCGGCGGTGGGGTGGGTCATGACGTCCTCTCGTCCGGCCGGCGGACGGGCGCGGCCTCGTTCGGAAGCTGGTGCACTGGCGCGGTCAAGCGCCCCAGCCGGCCTGGGTGCCCCCCACCCGGTCGGCGGCGATCCGCTCGAGGTAGCCCGACGCCTTGAACGCGGCCATCGGGTCGCTCGGCAGCCCCCGGGTCTCGCGCCAGTCAGCGAGTTCGGGGCGCACGTCGGTGTAGAACGCGTCCATGAGCACGTCGTTGGCGCCGAGCACGTCACCGGCCTCCTGGGCCGCCGCGAGCGCGGCACGATCCACGAGAAGGGCCCGGGCAGTCATCTCCTGGACGTTGAGCACCGAGCGGATCTGACCGGGGATCTTGTCCTCGATGTTGTGGCACTGGTCGAGCATGAACGCAACCTCCGAGCCCTCGCCGTACCCGCCCCCGCGCACCACCTCGACGATGATCCGGAACAGCTGGAACGGATCGGCAGCACCCACGATGAGGTCGTCATCGGCGTAGTTGCGCGAGTTGAAGTCGAACGAGCCCAGCTTCCCGAGCCGCAACAACTGGGCGACGATGAACTCGACGTTCGTGCTCGGCGCGTGGTGACCCGTGTCCAGACACACCACCGCGCGCTCCCCCAGCGCAGCCACGTGGGTGTACGCGGTGCCCCAGTCGGGCACGTCCATCGTGTAGAAGTACGGCTCGAAGATCTTGTACTCCAGCACCAACCGCTGGTCGGGCCCGAGCCGGTCGTAGATCGTCGCCAGCGACTCGGCGAGCCGCTCCTGCCGACCACGGATGTCGCCCTGGCCCGCGTAGTTCGTGCCGTCCGGCAGCCAGATCTTCAGGTCCCGCGAGCCGGTCACGTTCATCACGTCGATGCAGGCGAAGTGGTGGTCGATCGCCTTGCTGGCGGATCCGGTCGTCGTGGTGGGTGAGCGACCCGAGCATGTAGTCGTCGTCCTGGAACGTGTTGGAGTTGATCGTGCCCAGGCGGACACCCAGGTCCTTCGCATAGGCGGCCAGGGCCCCGAAGTCGTCGACCAGGTCCCACGGGATGTGCAGCGCGACACTCGGCGCCAGCCCGGTGTACCGGTGCACCTGGGCGGCGTCGGCCAGCTTCTCCTCCACCGTCCTGCGGCGTGCCGGGACTCGCGAACACCTTGAAACGCGTGCCCGAGTTCCCGAACGCCCACGAGGGCAGCTCGATCTCCTGCTGGGCCAGCAGGTCGAGGGTGGCCTGTTCGATGGTCATGCTGACGTCCTTGTCCGGAGCGGTACATGAATCGTTTCATGCCAGGGCTCTCGGTGTCCAGTCAATCGTGAAGGTCGGGACCAACAATGCCCCCGCCACCGCGCCGAGCGAGCCCGGGCACCCGTTAGCCGGGTGAAGCGCTCGACTCGCGAACCACGAGCTCGGAATGGAACACCACGTGAGCGGCGGGCTTCACGAAGGCCGTGTGCCCGCAGGACGCACCCGGCGCGTCACGGTGACCTTCGACGCCGATGCGCTCGCACACGTCAATGCAAATGCGCAGACGGTCGGGCCGGGCAGCCACCGGTTCGAGGTGGGCCGGTCCGGCGCGGACATCCAGCGCAGCGTGGATGTCCGAGTTCACGGCGAGCGCTTCAGGGTCGCCAATTCGGCCAGCACCCCGCTCAGCGTGTTCGACCACAGCTTCGCCTCCTCTGACGTCGTGTACCACGAGGCGTCGAAGCAGAACACCGTCGATGGCCTCAGCGCCGACGCGCTCGTCAACGGCGTTCACGTGCGCTCCGCCGGCACCTTCGACACAAAGAAGGAGCCCTGTCAGCGGTCAGGCGCCACGAGGTCAAGCTCGCCGCCGGCACGTGGATCGGACCCCGCGACCGCCCGCCCGTTCGCCGAGTCCGCGATGGATGTGTGGCGGCCGTTCCGGCACGTCGAGGTCTCCACGTGCGGGGGGCACGTGTCGAACCTGGGAGCCCACCAGGTGGCGTTCTTCGGCCACATGCCGATGAACAAGATCATGCCCGCGACCATGCAGCCCTGGGTGACCGTGCGCGGTGGCCAGGGTGCATCTCCAACAAGTCGTTGACGGGCATGGCCGGCCGTGCGGGCTCAGCAGCTCTCGGTCCTGCCCATCAGGTACGTCGTGAGCGCCGCGGTGCGCGCTCCGGCGACGCGGGCCATCTCCTCGCCGCCGTCGCAGCTGTACAGCCCGACCGTGAGCCAGTGATCGGCCTCCCCGAGGATCCGCCAATGGCCACCCGAGTCCTCCCACCGCGAGAGCACGTCAACCAGGTCGCCGGGCGACCGGTCGCCGACCCGCCCCGCCAGCGATCCTTCAAATGGTCGGGCGCCGGCGCGGACCCGGGGTCTCCGGGCGGCCGGCGGCGCCACGCTCTCGGTCGCCGTGGTGCGTTTCCCGAGGGTGTCCAACGCGACCGGCGTGGACGCCGTGGCGGCCGAGCCGGGTGTCGACGTGTGGGTCACCGCCGACCCTGACGCGGTAGCCCGGGCGGACCTGGTAGTGCTGCCCGGGACCCGCGCGACGGTGGCCGACCTGGCATGGATGCGCAGCCGGGGCCTGGGCGCAGCGGTGCTTGGCGGGGGTGCGCTGGCGGACCGAGGTCGGCGTGCCAGGGTTCGCCGCGCGTCGAGAGCTGATGCTGGACCGCCTCGTCGACGCGATCGACGAGCACCTCGACACCGCGGCCCTGGCCGCGATCACCGGCGTGCCCCTGCCCGCCGCCCGCGGAGCCGCTGCGACAGGCAACCGTGCGGTGTCTGAGGCGTGGCCCCACGCCGCTGCCGGGGTCAGACGGAGACCGGCGCCCCGCCCTTGGCTGCACTGCGGGTGGCCGCGTCGGCGAGAACGAGCGCCTCGCGACCATCCGCCAGCGAAGGCGACGGCGCGACACCTGCCTCGACGGCGGTGACGAAGTGGTCGATCTCGGCCGCATACGCCTCGGTGTAGCGCTGCAGGAAGAAGTCCAGGTATGGACCTGACGCGCCGGAGACGTCGGCGCCGAAGTACTGCACCCTGGTGGCGGTGTGGTTCTCCGCCCGCAGCGAGCCCGTCGGACCGAAGGCCTCGACGCGCTGGTCGTACCCGGTGGCGCAGTGCCTCGAGTTGATGATCGTGGCCACGCCGCCGTTCGCGCCACGCAGCGTCAGCACCGCGCCGTCGTAGTCGCCGATCTCCTTGATGTCGTCGGCGAAGTTCTGGCCGACTGCGATCACCTCGGTGATGTCGCCGAGCAGGAAGCGGGCCATGTCGAGGTCGTGGATCGTCATGTCACGGAAGATGCCGCCAGAGCCCGTGAGGTAGGCGGCCGGGGGCGCGGACGGGTCGCGGCTGATGATGGTGAGCTGCTCGACGCCACCGATCTCACCGGCCAGGATCCGCGACTTCATCTCCGCGAAGCCCGGGTCGAACCGCCGGTTGAAGCCGAGCATCACGCGATCGGCCCGGTCGCCTACCGCCGCGACGCACTCGTCGGCACGCGCGAGGTCCAGGTCGACCGGCTTCTCCGCGAGTACCGCCTTGCCGGCGTCGACGGCCGCGACGATCTGGTCGACGTGGAACGGGGTCGGCGACCCGACCACCACCGCGTCGACGTCGGAGACGAACACCGCGTCGACGTCGGTCGTCGAGGCGGCGCCGTACCCGGCGGCGAGCCGCGCCGCGGCGTCCCCGACCGGGTCGGCGACCAGCGCGAGCTCGGCCTGAGGGTGCGCGGCGATGGCACGCGCGTGCACGCCGCCGATCCGGCCGGCACCGATGATCGCGAACCTGAGCATGGCTGTGGTGTCCTCTCGGGAGTGGCACGGGCGCGGACACGCGTCCGCGGATGGGTGTCGTCAGGCGCCGAGCTCGGCCTCGATGCGTTCGCGCATCGCGAGATGGATCTCGTCGGCCCGTTCGTGCCAGCCGAACACGCACACCGAGACGACCCCGTCGAAGGCGATGTCGCGCAGGGTGGCGAACACCTCGTCGAACGGCACGTCGCCCAGGCCGATCTCGTTGTGCTGGTGCACCCGGGCGTCCACGCCGGGCGGGTTGACGATGTAGCGGTTGCCGTCGTTGGCGCGGTGGTTGAAGGCGTTGGCCACGTGCACCTCCCACAGCTTGGGCGCCGCAGAGGTGATCATGCGGCGGACGTCACCGACGCCGTCGTCCAGGTGGAAGGTGTGCGGGCAGCAGTACTCGTACCCGATCCAGTCCTTGTCGGCGCCGCGCACGGTCGCGTACGCCGCGTCGTGGAGTTCGACGAAGTCGTAGGGGTGCGGCTCCATCGTCAGCCGGATGCCGTACCTCTCGAAATGCGGGGTGAGCTCCTCGATCGACTTGTACCACTGGTACTCGCACGCCACCGGGGTGTTCGGGTCCCCGGAGAACTCGCTCGCGATCTGCCGCACGTCCAGCGCGTCGGCGATCTCCAGCAGCCGTCGGAAGGCCCCGACCTGCGCGACCCGCTCGGCCTCGTCGGTCGATGACCAGTTGTAGACGGGGTTGAGCGTGCGGATCTTCACGCCGGACTCGGCCTGGGCCTTGTTCAGCTCGGCGATCCGCTCCTTGTCCGCTTTCGGGTACTGCTTCCAGAAGTGCACCTCGGTGTTCGGCGACATCTCGATGAACCTGTAGCCGAGCTCCGCCGCCTTGTGGAGCGTCTGTGCGACCGACATCGCGGGGTAGTACATGTTCGGGTCGAGAGCCAGGTCGACCATCGGTGGCTCCTTCGTGACTGCGTCGAGCTTCGGACAGGCGGGCGGGGCCGGTGCCCCGCGGCGGGGCACCGGCCCGTGGACCTCAGGCGTACAGCGCGGGCTTGGCCATGAGCTCGACCTCGACCCAGCCCTCGCCGTCGCTCTCGAGAGAGGCGACTCCTGCGTCGCAGACGACGGCCGCGGCATAGCCGTCCCACGAGGTAGAGCCGGTGTGCTCACCCTTGGCGACGGCGTTGATCCACTGCTGCAGCTCCTGGTTGAACGCCAGGTGGAACCGCTGGTTGTGGTCCATCGTCATGCGGTTGCGGGCGCCCTGGGCGTCCCGCCGGTTGATGACGTTCTGGTCCGACAGGGCGACCGTGCCGGACTCGAGCACCAGCTCGCACTGGATGTCGTAGGCGTACTGGATGTTGACGAACACCTCGTCGTCGATGAGCACGCCCGACGTCGGTCTGCATCACCACGACGAGCGGGTCCTGCAGGTGCGGGAACCGGTTGGTGGTCTTCTTCGGCTTGTCCACCCGCACCTTGACGATCTCCTCGCCGAGCAGCCACCGCATGGTGTCGATCTCGTGGATCGCCGTGTCGTTGATCGCCATGTCGGCGGTGTACGACTCGGGCACGGTGGGGTTGCGGTGCCGGTTGTGCACCAGGATCGCCTCGCCGAGCTCGCGCGCGTCGAGGATCGCCTTCATCTCGTTGTAGGACCGGTCGAAGCGCCGCATGAAGCCGACCGTGACCAGCTTCCGGCCGGCGGCCTGCTCGGCCTCCATCACCCGGATCGCGGCGTCGGCGGTCTTGGTGAGCGGCTTCTCGCAGAAGACCGGCTTGCCCGCCTGGATCGCCTTGATCAGGTCGGCCTCGTGGAACTGGCCGCCACTGGTGATCATCACGGCGTCCACGTCGGCTGCGCTGATCAGTTCGTCGGTCGTGGCGTACACGGTCGCGCCGAGCGGCTCGGCCACCGCGGCGGCGTTGCCGGCGTCGACGTCGAACACGGCGACCAGCTGGCCACCGGCGAGCTCGTTGACGATCCGGTCGATGTGGGCCTTGCCCATCCCACCCGGGCCGATGATGCCGATGCGAACAGTCATTCTCGGATCTCCTCGATCTCGATCGTGGTCAGAGCAGGCCCAGGCCGACCGACGCCAGGTACTGGCGGGTCATCACGGCGTTGGGCAGCGGCAGGCGCGGGTCGCAGGGGTACAGGTCCTGCTCGCAGATGACGTACAGCTCCTTGTCGAGGTCGGCGAGCGCGTCGACCAGCTCCTGCATGTCGGGCGCACCGGCCGGCGGACGCACCGAAGCGCCGGCCGCGACCGCCTTGACGAACGGCCAGTCCTCGTCGTGCGCCTGCTTGGTGATCGCCTCGTCGAACGCCTTGATGTGCACGTAGGCGATCCGCTCGGGGTACTTCTTGACCATCTCGACCGGGTCGCCGCCGCCGTAGACGATGTGGCCGGTGTCCAGGCACAGGTTCACGTACGTCGGGTCGGTGGCCTCGAAGATCCGGTCGATGTCCTCCGGGCGTCTCGATGTGGCTGTCACCGTGGGGGTGCAGCGCCATCTTCAGGCCGTACTCGTCCAGCAGGATCTGGCCGAGGCGGTTGGCGTTGTCCACGTAAGCCTTCCAGTTGTCCCCGGAGAGCACGCGCTCGTCGGTGAACGCCCCGGTGTGCTCGTCACGGAACATCGGGGGCAGGTGCACGATGTACTCGGCGCCGACCGCAGCGTGGGTCTCGGCGACCTCGCGGAAGAACGCCTCCGTCTCGGCCCACTTCTCGGGCTTGTGCAGGATGCCCCACCCGGTGCCGGCGACCACGGTGAACCCGTACTCGTCCATCACCGACTTGAGCTCCTTGGCGTCCTTCGGGAAGTAGCCGAACGGCCCCGTCTCCATGACCGAGAAGCCCGCCTCGGCCATCTCGGCGAGCGCGGTCCGCCACGGGATCTGCTTCGGGTCCTCCGGGAACCAGACCCCCCACTGGTCAGGGCACACCCCGATCGTCAGCTTCGAGTACCGGGGATCGGTGTTGCGGGCCTTGCTCATGTCGTCCTTCTTCCCTGGATGAGGTGGTGGCGGGGCTGTGCCGGCGAGCGGGCGCCCGGGCGGCGGCGAGCTGGGGACACCGCGCGCGCAGCGGTCGACGACGCCGGGCGCGCGGTGGCCGGCGACGCCGGGCGCGATGCCCCGCGCCGTTCCATCGTTCCCATGTCGCCCTCGACATCCTCCGGGCCAACGGTGGCCCGGTCGGCGCGCTCCCGGCGGTCGGTCGACCGTCCGGACCCGGGTCGGTGCGCGGCTTGCGTCGCGCGCCCCCTCAGGTGTGTCCTCATCGTGATGTCTGGCGCGAAGGCATGTCAAGCGTATGTCTGGACATTCGCTCAATACTTAGCGCGTCGGACGCGCTCAGAAGTCGCCGCCCCCCGCGCCGCCGGGGCCAAGGTCCCAACCATCCGGAGTGCGACGCCGCAGCCCGGCGCAGGCCCGGAGGAGCCGCGCGCGACGAGGCTCGGTGGCACGAGCTCCAAGCCGCTCCCGGGCCGGCCGGCCGCCGCCTCGAGCAGCACCTGCGCGGCGCGCTCGCCGATCCGACGCGACGCGAGATCGACGCTGGTCAGGTCGATGTGGCGCAACCCGGCGAGATGGGTGTTGTCGTACCCGACGACGGAGAGGTCCTCCGGCACCGTCATGCCCAGGTCGCGTGCCGCGGAGAGCGCACCGAGCGCCGTCATGTCGTTGTAGCAGACCAGCGCAGTCGGACGGGCAGGCGCGGCGAGTAGCCGGATCGCTGCCCGGTAGCCACCGTCCTCGGTGGGCTCGTCGACCTCAACCACCACGTTCTCGGCAAGGTTGCGCGCGGCCATCGAGCGCCGGTAGGAGCCGAGCCTGATACGGCCCACGGTGGTTGTCGTGACCCCGACCGCCCCGATCCGTCGGTGCCCCAGTGCGGTGAGGTGCTCGACGGCAAGGCGGTCTCCCACCTCGTCGTCCGCGGCGACGGTGACCACGCCAGGCAGGTCGAGGTCGCGGTTGCCAAGGACGACGGTCGGCACCTGGCGTGCCACCTCGTCGAGGGCGGCGGACGGCTGCAGCGACCCGACCAACACGACGCCGTCGACCCGCATCTCTAGCATGGTGCGCACGAAAGTCTGGCCGCCCGCGAGGTCGAGCCGGTGGTCGGCGAGCAGAACCTGGAGCCCGACCCGACCGAGCACCTGGTGCAGCCCCTCGAGGGCGCCGAGGTACCAAGGATTGCGCAGATCGTCGACGAGGACGCCCACCGCGCGGGCCCGCGACTCCGACAGCGCGCGCGCGGCGGCGTGCGGCCGGTACCCCAGGTCCTCGATCGCCGCCAGCACGGCGGCACGGCGCTCGGGGCTCACGTGCGGGGCGTCGCGCAGCACGAGCGAGACGAGCGACTTGGATACCCCGGCGCGCTCGGCGACGGTCCGGATCGTCGGTCGAGCCACTTCTGCCTCCCTCGGGACGCCACGGGCTGGACGACCTTGACACTACCGCGTCCGGACTCTACTTTGGACGCAATCTGGACCGGTCCATGTCAGCGCTCGACGATCGCGCAGCGGAAGGGACACACCCGTGCATCGGTTCGCCCTCGTCGGAGCCGGGTTCATCGGATCCGTGCACGCCACCTCCCTGATCAACCACCCCGACGTCGAGCTGCGCACGGTTGCCGACCCGGACGCCACCCGGGCCGGGGCGCTCGCGGCCAGGACGGGCGCCAAGGCTGTCACCGACATCGACCAGGTGTTCGCCGACCCGCAGGTCGACGCCGTCCTCATTGCGTCGACCTCCGACACGCACGCCTCGCTGCTGCACGCCTGCGCGACCTCGGGGAAGGCCGTGTTCTGCGAGAAGCCGATCGACCTGTCCCTCGAGATCGCCGCGGAGGCCGTGGCCGCCGTCCGCGCGTCCGGGGTGACGGCGATGGTCGACTTCAACCGGCGCTTCGACCCCGACCACCGCGCCGTGCACGACGCCGTCCGAGCCGGCGAGATCGGCACCGTTGAGCTCGTCCAGATGACCAGCCGGGGCCCGAGCCTGCCGCCGCTGTCGTACCTCGCGGCGTCCGGCGGCCAGATGCGCGACCAGACGGTGCACTTCTTCGACCTGTTGCGCTGGATCACCGGCCTCGAGCCCGTCGAGGTCCACGTCGCGGGCTCCGCGCTCGCCGACCCGGCCGTCGCCGATGTTGGCGACGTCGACACCTCCGTGGTCACGCTGCGCCTCGACAACGGCGCGCTGTGTCAGATCGACTCGAGCCGACGCACGGCCTATGGCTACGACGAGCGCATCGAGGTCAACGGCTCGGCCGGCATGATCGAGTCCGGTCGCCGGCGCACGGGCGCCGTGTCCCGCTACGCCCTCGGCACGACGACCAGCGCCGGCCTCGACGCCGGCTGGTTCGAGCGGATGGCGCACACCTACCCGCTCGCGCTCGGGGCGTTCGTCGCGGCACTGAACGGCGAGGCGCCACCCTCGCCGTCGCTCGTTGACGGGCTGGCGGCCCAGAACATCGCCGAGGCCGCGACCGAGTCGCTCTGCACCGGCCGAACCGTCGAGATCCATCGCTGACCACTCGAGGAGACCCAGCCATGCGCATCGCACTCATCGGCGCCGGTCAGATCGGCCGGGCGCATGCCCGGCGCCTACTCGCCCTGGACACGGTTGCGCGTCTGCTGGTGGCGGACGGAGACCACGAGCGAGCCGATGCGATCGCAGCAGGTTCGTCGAAGGCCGAAGCGGTCGGCCCAGACGACGCGTTCGCGCCCGACGTCGACGGGGTCGTCATCACCGCGAACACCTCGGCCCATGCGCCACTCATCCACCGCGCCCTGGATGCCGGCATCGCGGTCTTCACCGAGAAGCCGATCGCCCTGGACGTGGCCGCCACCCGCAACGTGGTCGACCACGCGGCCGAGCGGCCCGATGTCCCGGTGCAGATCGGCTTCCAGCGCCGGTTCGACGCCGGGTACCGCACCGCACGGGACGACTACCGGGCCGGCGCCCTCGGATTCGTGCACACCGTGCACGCGACCACCTACGACGTGTCTCCCCCGCCCGCGGCGTACATCCCGACGTCGGGCGGGCTCTTCAAGGACTGCTCGATCCACGACTTCGACGCGATCACCTGGCTGACAGGGCGACGAGCAGTGTCAGTGTGCGCCACCGGCTCGAACATGGGCGCGGACTTCTTCCGAGCGGGCGGCGACGTGGACACCTGCAACGCAATGGTGACCTACGACGACGGGATGGCGGCCCTGGTCTCAGCGACCCGGTACCACGGCGCCGGCCACGACGTCCGCCTGGAGCTGCTCGGTTCGGCCGACTCCAGATTCGTAGGGCTCGACGACCGCGCCCCGCTGGTCACCGCCGAGCCCGCGGCCGCGCTGTCCTGGGTCCGCACCGACCCCTACCAGACCTACCACGAGCGCTTCGAGGCCGCGTACGGCGCCGAGCTCGCGACGTTCGTCGAGGTCGCCGCCGGCCGCGCGCCGAGCCCGTGCACGCCCGCGGAGGCGCTCGAGGCCTTGTACGTCGCCGAGGCGTGCGGCATCTCGATGCGCGAGCGCCGACCGGTCCTGGTAGCAGACGTCCGTGAGAGCTGAAGGAGCACCCATGACACGGATCGGCGTCGGACTCATCTCGGCCGGCTGGATGGGCACCGTGCACTCGCGCGGCTACCTCGCGGTGGGCGACAAGTACCCCGAGCTCGGCGTCTCTCCCGAGCTCGTCGTGGTCGCCGACACCGTCGAGGCCAACTCGCAACGTCTGGTCGACCGGCTCGGCTACGCCCGCAGCACCACCGACTACCGCGACGTGCTCGCCGACCCCGGTGTCGACGTCGTCTCGATCGCTGCACCCAACTTCCTGCACAAGGAGTTCGCGCTCGCCGCTGCGGCGGCGGGCAAACCGTTCTGGATCGAGAAGCCGATGGGCGCGGGCGTGGCGGACTCCCGGGCGATCGCCGCCGCGGTCGACGCAGCCGGGCTCGTCACCGCGGTCGGGTTCAACTACCGGCACGCCCCGGCCGTGCAGCACCTGCGCGACCTGGTCCGCAGCGGGCAGCTCGGCCGGGTCACCAACGTCCGGGTACGACTCGACGCCGACTACTCCGCGGACCCGGCCGGGCCGCGCACCTGGCGGTTCGTCAAGGAACAGGCCGGCACCGGCGTGCTCGGCGACCTGCTCAGCCACGGCTTCGACCTCGGGCAGTACGTGCTCGCCGACCCCGTGACCGAGGTCTCCGCGATCACGGCGACCTTCATCCCACAGCGGCCCGAGGTCGCCGCCGGAGGCGTCGGCCACCGAGGTCACGGCGGCCGAGGACGCTCCGATGCTGCCGGTCGAGAACGAGGACTGGGCCGCGGTCCACGCCCGCTTCGCATCCGGCGCGGTCGGTACGTTCGAGTCCTCCCGCGTCGCGGTCGGGCCACGGTGCGAGTACTCGATCGCGGTCTACGGCACGCGTGGTTCGGCGGTCTGGGACTTCGAGCGGATGAACGAGGTCGCCGTGTGCCTCCAGCGCGACGGCTCGTACGGGTACACCCGCGTCCTCACCGACCCGTCGATGGGCGCCTTCGGGCGCTTCCAGGTGGGCGCCGGCATGGGGCTCAGCTTCGACGACCTCAAGGTCATCGAGGCCGCGCTGTTCCTGGAGTCCGTGCGCAGCGGCGAGCAGACCGCCCCCTCCGTGGCCGACGGACTGGCCGCCGCGGAGGTCGCGCACGCCGCCGATACGAGCGCCCAGGACGGCACGTGGCACGCGGTACCGGCACCCACCGGGCGCACGACGTTCGCCGCCTGACCGGCGACCCGATCCGGCCGGGACCGGTCCGCACGCACCACGGCCCGCGAGCGTCAGAGCTCGCGGGCCGTGGTACGCCGGTGGGGCCCGCCTCGACGCGGGCCCGGCCTATCTGTTCTTGCGCTCGTCGATGATGATTGCGACCACGATGATGGCGCCCTTGACGACCATCTGCCAGAACGGTGAGACGTTCAGCAGGTCCAGGCCGTTGTTGATCGTGCCGATGATCAGCGCACCGACGACCGAGCCCCAGATGGTGCCGATACCGCCGACGAACGACGTACCACCGATCACGGTCGCGGCGATGACGTCGAGCTCCATCTGGGTGCCGAGCGTCGGGTTGCCCGACCCGATCCGGGCCGCCAGGATCAGCCCTGCGAGACCGGCGAGCAGGCCGACGAAGGTGTAGATGCCGAGCCTGACCCGGTCGATGTTGATGCCCGACACCCGGGCGGCCTGGTCGTTGCCGCCGATCGCGTACGTGTACCGGCCGAACCGGGTGCGGTTGAGCAGGATGCTGGCGATCACGGCCACCAGGGCGAACAGGATGATGGGCACCGGGATTCCCAGGACATCACCCTGCCCGAACCAGTTGAACCCGTCCTTGAGCGTGGAGATCGGCCTGCCGTCCGAGTAGATGTACGCGATGCCGCGGTAGGCGGTGAACCCACCCAGGGTCGCGATGAACGGCGCGATCCGCGCCTTGGTGATCAACAACCCGTTGAGCAACCCAAGCAGCGCGCCGACCCCGAGCGCGGCCGCCACGGCGACGACGACCGGGAGGTCCAGCCCGGGGAACTTGATCACGGACGCCTGGTCGGTCTGAGCCAGGCTCGCGCTCACCACCGCGGCGACCGCCACGGTCGCGCCGACCGAGAGGTCGATGCCGAGCGTGATGATCACGAATGTCATGCCGCACGCGATGATCCCGATCGCCGAGACCTGGCGCACCACGTTGATCAAGTTCTGGGTCTTGATGAACGACCCACCCGTGAAGATCGTCAGCAGGACGATCAGGCCGATGAGGATCAGGATGATCAGGTACTTGCGGGCGAGCTCGCCCCAGTTGAACCGCGACGTGATCGCCGTGGCGCTGTCCTGTGGGGCATTGGTGGTCGTGGACATCATTTCCCTCTCAGGCCGCGGCGTCGGTGCCGGTGGCGAGTTGCATGATCTTGTCCTGGGTGGCTTCGGCGCGCGAGACCTCACCGGTGACCTCGCCCTCGTGCATGACGAGGATCCGGTCACTCATCCCGAGGATCTCGGGCATCTCGGAGGAGACCATCAGGACGGCCTTGCCCTCCTTGGCGAGTGTGGAGATGATCCGGTGGATCTCGGACTTGGCCCCGACGTCGATACCTCGGGTGGGTTCGTCGATCATGAGGATGTCCGGCATCGTCAGGAGCCACCGTGAGACGAGCACCTTCTGCTGGTTGCCGCCCGACAGGTTCTTGATCAGCTGGTCGAGGCTCGGCGTCTTGATCGCCAGAGCCGTGCGCTGCTCCTCAGCCGCCTGATCGATCCTCTTGCGGTCGACCATCCCACCGGGGCTGTAGCGCGGCAGCGCGGCCGCGAACATGTTGTCCCGCACGCTGAGGACGCCCATGATCCCGGTGGCGCGGCGGTCCTCGGTGAGTAGCGCCATGCCGGCGGCGATCGCGTCGCGCGGTTCGTGTACCTCGACGCGCTCGCCGTCGACCAGGATCTGTCCGGACTCCGCCCGGTGCACGCCGAAGATCGTCTCGAGCACCTCGGTACGACCCGCTCCGACGAGACCGGCAAGGCCGAGGATCTCGCCCTTGCGGAGCGTGAAGGACACGTCCTTGACCAGCGGTCCGCGATTGAGGTTGCGGACCTCCAGGAGGACGTCGCCGATCTCGGCCTCCTCCTTGGGGAACATCTGAGTGAGCTCGCGGCCCACCATCGCGGCGATGAGGGCCGGGATGTCCAGGCTCGACGCGGGCTCGGTCAGCACCCACTGCCCGTCGCGGAACACCGTGATCTCGTCGGAGATCTTGAAGATCTCGTCCATCTTGTGGCTGATGTAGATGATCGCCGTGCCGCGGTCGCGCAGCCGACGGATCATCGCGAACAGCAGGTCGACCTCACGGTCCGTGATGGCCGACGTCGGCTCGTCCATGATGATCGCCTTGGCGTCGTAGCTGATCGCCTTGGCGATCTCCACGAGCTGCATGGACGCCACCGTGAGCTTCTTCATCTGCACGGCGGGGTCCAGGGGGATGCTCCACTCGTCGAACAGCTCCTGCGCCATCCGCCGCATCAGAGCCTTGTCGACCAGTCGGAGGCCGTTCAGGGGCTCGCGGCCCAGGTAGATGTTCTCGGCGACCGTCATCTCGGGAACCGGGGCAAGCTCCTGGTGGATCATCGAGATCCCGAGGTCCAGGCCCTCCGCGGTCTCGTGGAGGTCGACCTCCTGGCCGTCGAACACGACGGTGCCCGAGTCCTTCTGGTACATCCCGATGAGGACCTTCATCAGCGTCGATTTGCCGGCGCCGTTCTCGCCGACCAGCGCGTGCACCGTGCCCGGCCGCACATCGAGGTGGACGTCGTTGAGTGCGACCACACCTGGAAAGGTCTTCGTGATGTTCGACATCCTGAGGATGTACTCGTCTGCCATGACGCCTCACGTGCTCGATCGGGCGCGCACGCGCGGCACTGGGCCACGTCGCGCGGGGTACGGGGATGACACTGCTCTCAACGTCTCGGCGGAGGCAAGCGTCGTGCGGGCACAGGCCTGCTGCGGTCGGGCCTCTGCCCGAGGGGTGAAGCACCCGGGGGGAGGGCGCTCACACAACCCGCCCCCCGGGTGGCCGTCACTGGAAGTCGGCCATGTTGTCCGGCGTCACCAGCTGGTACGGGATGTCGACGTAGTCCTCGACGGTCTTGCCGTTGATCAGGTCGACCGCGGCCTGCACGCCGCCACCACCCTGGCCGGACGCGTCCTGGAAGACCGTCACAGCCAGGTCGCCGGCAGCCATCGCGGCGAGCGCGTCGGACGTGGCGTCCACGCCACCGACGAGGATGCCGCTGGCGTCGAGCGAGATGCCCGCCGCCTTGATCGCGTTGATCGCGCCGAGCGCCATCTCGTCGTTGTTCGCGCACACGACGTTGATCTGGTCGCCGGACTGGAGCCAGTTCTCCATGATGCTCTGGCCCTCCTCCCGGTACCAGTTCCCGGCCTGGACCTTCGTGACCTCCATGTCGGGGTTCTTGTCCACGACGTCCTGGCAACCCTTGGTACGCAGCACGGCGGCCTCGTTGGCCGGGTCGCCCTGGAGGATCACCACGTTGCCCTTGCCACCGGCGAGCTTGGCGAGCTCGGTCATCTCCAGCGTGCCGGAGACCAGGGAGTCCGAGCCCACGTAGGGGACGCCGGACGGCAGGTCGGAGGGCCGCCGGTTGACGTACACGAGGGGGATGCCCGCGTCCTGCGCCGCCTGGGTCATCGGGCCGGCGGCGTCGGTGTCGACCGGGACGACCAGGATGGCGTCCACGCCCTCGGAGATGAAGTTCTCGACCTGACCGAGCTGCACGTCGGCCTTCTCCTGGGCCGCCACGATGTTGAGCTCGACGCCCAGCTCGTCGGCCTTGGCCTGCATGCCGTCGGCCACCTTCTGCAGGAACTGGTCCAGGATCGGGAACGTTGCGCCGATCTTGATGCTCCCGCCGGCCGAACCGCCGTCCGCCGACGCCGAGTCGGTCGAGCTGCCTCCACCATCGGTGGACGAGCAGCCCACCAGCAGGACGGCGGCGGCGGCGAAGCCGGCCAGCGCCTTGAGTCCACGCCTCTTGATCACCGTTGATCCTCTCCTCTTTGAAGGACGCGATCCAGCTCCGCCCCATGAGCGGTGCGCCTTGGGACGCCTCGCTGCGTGATCGCCGTCGTCATCGTAACTGCTGACGTACCGATGTGACAATGTCTGGACATTTGAATGTTTGTAACAACTCAGCCACGATCGGGCGCGTCGCCTGCGCGAGACCCCAGGCTCCGCGCAGGCGACGCGTCCCTCACTTCTGCGAGTCGCCGGAGAAGTGGAACGACACCGCCCCGGACTGCTTGGGCCAGCGCTGGGTGACGACCTTGCCGCGGGTGTAGAACTTCACGCCCTCGGGGCCGTAGATGTGGGTCTCACCGACCAATGACTCCTTCCAGCCGCCGAACGAGTGCCAGGCCACCGGCACCGGGATCGGCACGTTGACGCCGACCATGCCGACCTGGACCGCGCGCGTGAACGTGCGGGCTGCCTCACCCGAGGAGGTGAAGATCGCCGTGCCGTTGCCGTACTGGTTGGCGTTGATCAGCGCGATCCCCTCCTCCAGGCTCTTCACCCGGATGATCTCGAGGGTCGGCCCGAAGACCTCCTCCTTGTTGATCGTCATCTCAGGGTTGACCTTGTCGACGATGGTCGGGCCCAGGAACCAGCCGCTCTCGTAGCCCTCGACGACATGACCCCGGCCGTCGACCAGGATCTCGGCGCCCTCAGCCTCGGCCGAGTCGATCAGACCGGTGATCCGCGCCTTGGCCTGCTCGGAGATGACCGGGCCCATGTCGACGTCCGGCGCCGTCCCCGGACCCACCTTGACCTGCTGGGCCTTGGCGACCAGCCGGGCGACGAGCTCGTCGGCGATCTCCTCCTGGACCACGGCGACCGGCAGGGCCATGCACCGCTCGCCCGCCGCACCGTACGCCGCAGCGATGAGGTTGTTGACCGTGCTGTCCAGATCGGCGTCGGCCAGCACCAGCCCGTGGTTCTTCGCAGCGCCGAGCGCCTGGACTCGCTTGCCGTGCTTGGTCCCGGTCTCGAAGATGATCTTCGCCGTGGTGGTCGCGCCGACGAAGGAGATGGCGTCGACGTCCGGGTGCGTCAGCAACCGGCCGATGACGTTGCGGTCGCCGTGCACGACGTTGAACACGCCGTCGGGCAGCCCGGCCCTCTTCCACAGCTCGGCGAGGAACATGCCGGCGCCGGGGTCGCGCCCCGGGGGCTTCAGGATGAAGGTGTTGCCGGTCGCGATCGCCACCGGCGACATCCACAGCGGGATCATCACCGGGAAGTTGAACGGCGTGATGCCCGCCACCACGCCCACCGGCTGACGGAAGGAGTACACGTCGATGCCGGTCGCCGCCTGCTCGGAGAACTCGCCCTTGAGCAGCTGCGGGATCCCGCAGGCGAACTCCACGACCTCAAGGCCGCGGGCGATCTCACCCTTGGCGTCCGAGAGCACCTTGCCGTGCTCGCGGGTCACGATCTCGGCCAGCTCGTCGGTGTGCTCGACCAGCAGCTCGCGGAACCGGAACAGGATCGCGGTGCGCTTGGCGAGCGAGACCTGAGACCAGCTCTCGGACGCCTTCTTGGAGCTCGCGATGATCGTCTCGACCTCGTCGGGCGTCGCATGCGCGAGCTCGGCGATCACCTCGCCCGTGGCGGGGTTGTAGATCGGGGAGGTCTTCTCGTGGTTGCCCTCGAACGGCGCACCGTCCAACCAGTGCGGGGTGATGGTGGTCATGCGGATTGTCTCCTTGTTCGGTGCGGGTCACAGGTAGCGGCGCTGGGTCGCGCGCGCCTGGTCGTACTCGACGCCGGGCCCGCTGAGTGCTGGCCAGCGTCGAGGTCTGCGAGACCGGCACGTCCCACCACGCCGTACCCGGCGGGTTGGGGCCTAGCAGGTCGGTCTCGATGTGGATCAGCGTGACGACGTCGGCCGCCACAGCCTGGGTGTAGGCCTTGCGGAACTCGTCGATGCCGTGCGCGACCAAGACGTTGGCGCCGAGACTCTCGGCGTTCTTGGCGAAGTCGACCGGCAGCAGGTCGCCGTCCAGCAGCCCGGACGCCGGATTGCGCATCCGGTAGCTGGTCCCGAACCGCTGGGACCCGCGCGACTCGGAGAGTGCACCGATCGAGGCGAAGCCGTGGTTCTGCAGCAGGACGTAGATCACCTTCACACCCTCGGCGACCGCCGTGAGGATCTCGGTCGGCATCATCTGCCAGCCGCCGTCACCGACGATCGCGACGACCTCGGACTGCGGCCGGGCGAGCTTGGCGCCAATCGCGGCGGGAACCTCGTACCCCATGCACGAGTAGCCGTACTCCAGGTGGTAGCCCACGGGCGTCCTGGCCCGCCACAGGCACTGCAGATCGCCGGGCATCGACCCGGCAGCGTTGATGAGGATGTCGTCATCGCCCATCAGCTCGTTCAGAGCACCGAACACCTCGGTCTGGGCGGGCAGCGGACCGTGCCCGAGGTGGTAGCACCGCTCGGTCTCAGCGGCCCACGCCGCGACCTCGGCCGCAGCCCGCTCCTGCCACTGCGGCCGGGGCGGTGTAGCCGCCGAGAGCGTCGCTGAGCGCGGTCAGGGCCTCCCTGGCGTCGGCGACCACCATGGTGGCGGAGTGCTTGGCGGCGTCGAACGCAGCGACGTTGATGTTGACGAACCGCACCTCCGGGTTGGCGAAGATCGTGTGGCTCGCCGTCGTGAAGTCCGTGTACCGCGTGCCGACGCCGATGATCACGTCCGCCTCGCGGGCCAACGCGTTCGCCGAACCGGCGCCGGTCGACCCGACTCCGCCGACCGCGAGCGGGTGGTCCCAGGGGATCGCACCCTTGCCGGCCTGGGTGTCGGCGACGGGGATGCCGGTCGCCTCGGCGAAGGCCCGCAGCTGGGCCGACGCGGCGGAGTAGATCGTGCCGCCGCCGGAGACCACGAGGGGCTTGCGGGCCGAGCGGATCACCTCGGCCGCCCGAGCCACGGCGTCCGCCTCGGCCGGCGGACGCCGGACGTGCCAGACCCGGTCGGCGAAGAACTCCACCGGCCAGTCGAACGCCTCCGCCTGCACGTCCTGAGGCAGGGCGAGCGTCACGGCACCGGTCTCCACGGGGTCGGTCAGCACGCGCATCGCCATCGGCAGCGACGCGAGCAGCTGCTCGGGGCGCCAGATCCGGTCGAAGAAGCGCGACACCGGCCGGAACGCGTCGTTCACCGTGACGTCCGGGCCCAGCGGGTGCTCGAGCTGCTGGAGCACCGGGTCAGGGATCCGGTTGGCGAAGACGTCCGACGGAAGCAGCAGGACCGGGATGTGGTCGATCGTGGCGAGGGCGGCCCCGGTGATCATGTTGGTCGAGCCGGGGCCGATCGAGGCGCCGACCGCCCAGGTCTGCATGCGTTCCTTCGTGCGCGCGTACGAGACCGCGGTGTGCACGGCGGCCTGCTCGTTGCGCGCGAGGATGTACGGCAGCTCGTCGGGGCCGATCTCGCCCCGTGCGGAGCCCGGTCCGAAGCCGGCCTCGACCGGCCTCGACGTGGGCCTGGAGCAACCCCTGGCCGTACCCGGCGACGTTGCCGTGGCCGAAGATGCCGAAGCAGCCCGCGATGAGCCGGGCGCGTTCACCGTCGCGCTCGGACCACTGGTGCGCGAGGAACCGCACGAGGGCCTGACCGACGGTCAGCCGCACGGTCGCCGACGAAGGGGTGGACGGGGTGGCGTTCATCGCTGTCCTCGGTGGGTCGGGGCGTCGCCGTCGACGCCGTCAGGCAGGGCTGGAGGCATCGGGCACGGCAGACGAGAGTCGACCTCCTGGTGTTCCCAGGTGCGCCGGACCCACGTCACGGCCGGGTCGTCGACCGCGAGCCAGCGACCGTCGGTCGCCGGCCCCGCCATGACGTTGAGGTAGTACAGGTCGTAGCCGGGCGCGGCCATGCACGGCCCGTGGAAGCCGTGCGGCACCAGCGCGGTGTCGCCCGAGCGGACCTCGGTGAACACGTCGATCGGCCGGTCCGGGGTGCCGTAGGTGCGGTGGTAGCCGACGCCCGGTCCGTCCGGCCCGTCGGCCACCTCGAAGTAGTAGATCTCCTCCAGCACGCGCTCGTTCTCGCCGTGCTCGTCGTGCTTGTGCGGCGGGTAGGACGACCAGTTGCCGCCAGGCGTCACCACCTCGCACGTCAGGATGTGGTCGACCTCGACGTCGGTCGCGATCGTGAAGTTGTTGACCTGACGCGAGCAGGAGCCCGCGCCACGCAGGTCCACCCGGACCGACTCCCGCGGGACGTGCCGCAGCGGGAGCACGCGCGACGCCCGCGACGTCGCCACGGCGATCCGAGCGCGGTCGCCGGTGAGGTCCACGCTCGAGCCGACCGGCAGGTACGCGACATCTGTGGGCCCCGCGAACACGTCAGGCCGTCCTGCCAGGTCGATCTCGGCGGAGGACGGGCCGGTGACGGACAGGTGGACGCCACCGCTCAGCGGGACGACCACCGCCTCGTGTCCGGCCAGGTCGACGTGCCACGCCTCGCCCACCACGAGGTCGCGAACCTCCAGCCCGCTCCACCCCCAGCCGGCGTCCTCAGGCGTGAGGGCGGTCACCGCTTCACCGCGCGAGGGGTCACCGGCACGGCGCACCAGGCGGTCGGCATCGGTCATCGGACGAGCGCTCCTTCGGGACGCGGTCCCAGCAGCGCCACGGCCCCATCGACCGCAGCAGCGACGTCACCGCCAGGGGGGTAGAGCAACGACCGGCCGATCGCCAGCCCGCGGACGGTCGGCAGCTTGAGCGCGGCACCCCAACGCGCGAGCGCGGCCTCGGAGTTCTCGGGCACCTCGCCGCCGAGCACGAGAACCGGAAGGTCGAGGCGGCCACGACCCGCGCCTGATCGGCGACCACCGGTAGCTTGAGCCACGTATACGCGGACGTCCGGCCGAGACCCGACGCGATGGCGACAGCACGGGCGACGAGCTCCGGGTCGAGTCGGTTTCGCACCTGACCACCGCTACGGCCGGTCCAGAACGGCTCGACCAGCGCGACCAGGCCGCGTTCGGCGAGCTCGTCGACCGCATGGGCACATGCCTCGATGGTGGCGACGGAGCCCGCGTCGTCCGGATCGATACGCAGCAGCATCTTGCCGCCGTCCAGGCCGGCGGCGGCGATGCCGGCCGCGTCGTAGCCCGTGAACCTGTCGTCGAGCTCGAAGCTCGTGCCCGCGAGCCCGCCGCGGTTCATCGAGCCGAGCACGAACTTGCCCTCCAAGGCCCCGAGCAGGGCCAGGTCCTCGACTAGGTCCGCGGTACCCAGGAAGCCGTGGACGCCCGGGCGGCCCAGGGCAGCGCGGATCCGGCGCAGCAGGTCCCAGCGGTCCTCCATCGCCGACGGGTCGTCCCCGGCGCCGAGCGCGCCGCGGGCGGGGTGGTCGGCCGCGATGACCAGGAGGCGCTCGCCCCTGCCTAGCCCGGCGAACGGCACCCGTGCCGCCAGCCGCGCGGCGACCGCAGCGGGGTCGTGCAACCGCATCTCGACGAGCTCAGCGAGCTCCATCACGCCACCCCCCGCCTTGGCGCCTTGCCGGTGGCCAACATCTGCTCGACCTCCGCGACCGTCGGCATGGCACCGGAGCACTCGAGCCGCGCGGCGACGATCGCGCCGGCGGCCGAGGCGAACTCGATCGTGCGGCGCAGCGGCCAGCCCTTGAGCAGTCCGTGGCACAGCGCACCACCGAAGCCGTCGCCGGCGCCGAGGCCGTTGACCACCTCGACCGGAGTCGGGCCGACGTGGAGTCGCTCCGCACGGTTGGCCGCGAACACACCCTCGGGGCCGAGCTTGACCACCGCGAGGTCCACGCCGGAGGCGAGCAGGGCGTCCGCGGCGCGCTCCGGGTCCTCCTCGCCGACCGCGACGCGCACTCCTCGTGGTTGCCCACCGCGACGTCGACCCGGGGCAGCACGCCAGCCACCTCACGATGGGCGTGCTCCGCCGACCCCCAGAACATCGGGCGGTAGTCGAGGTCGAGGATCGTGAGTCCGTCAGGGCGGGCGTCCAGAGCTGCCAGGTGGGCGGACCGGCTGGGCTCCACCGAAAGCCCGCTCGCGGTGAACCAGAGCACCCTGGCGGACTTCGACAAGGTCCAGCGGGACGTCCTGCGGCTTGAGGCGAAGGTCCGGTGCGCTCGGCGCCCGGTAGAACCGCAGAGGGAAGCTGTCCGGCGGGAAGATCTCGCAGAACGTCACCGGAGTGTGCAGGTCCGGCACGACGACCACGTACGCGTCATCGACCCCGAAGTCGCGGATCGCCCGCCGCACGAAGCGGCCGAACGGGTCGTCCCCCACGCCGGTGAGAACCGCGGCCCGGTGCCCCAGACGGGCAGCCGCCACCGCGACGTTCGTCGGACTGCCACCGAGGAACTTGCCGAACGTGTCGACGTCCTCCAGATGCACGCCGGTCTGGAGGGGATAGAGGTCGACCCCGCTCCGGCCCATCGTGAGAACCTCGAGGGTGGCTGAGCCCGTCACACCGTCTCCTGTCCGCGCGCGGCGGCCGGGCCGCCGTGCCCCGTCACCCCAGGCGTTCCGGGGCCAGGACGACGATGCACCGTGACGGGGCGTCTAGTCAAGTCTTTGTAAGGACATACCACCATACGAACATACTCTGGCATCTCCTGGTAGGCTGCGCACAGGGCGGCCGCCAGCGATGTCGGGACCGGTCATCGCGCTATCTAGCGCCCCTCGCGTCGACAGGGAGGCACCGTGTCTCAGCCGCTGCGCATCGAACTGGACCGGAGCAGCCCCATTCCGCTCTACCATCAGGTCGCGCAGGCCATCCAGGCGGCGATCGAGGACGGCCGGCTGAGCCCCGGCGAGCTGCTCGAGAACGAGATCTCCATGGCCACGCGGCTCGGGATCTCGCGCCCGACCACCCGTCAGGCGCTGCGAGAGCTGGTCGACAAGGGCCACCTGGTGCGCAAGCGTGGCGCCGGCACCCGCGTGGCGCCGGCACGGATCCGCCGCCCACTCGACCTCACGTCGCTCTTCGACGACCTGTCCAAGAGCGGCAAGGCCCCGACGACCCAGGTGCTCGAGCACGCAACCGTGGCCGCGCCGCCTGAGGTCGCCACAGCTCTCGACATGCCGAGCCGACTCCGAGGTCGTCATGGTCCGCAGGCTGCGCCTAGCCGACGGTGAGCCGATCGCCCTGATGACCAACTACCTGCCGGTCGGCATCGCCCCGACTCGCGACGAGCTCGAGTCCGACGGCCTCTACGACTGCCTGCGCGGGCGAGGCGTCAAGCCACGGATCGCCAACCAGCGCATCGGAGCACGCTCCGCCTCCGCCGCCGAAGCGCGGATGCTCGAAGAGCCGCCGCGCGCGGCCCTGCTGACCATGGAGCGTACGGCCTTCGACGAGGCGGGCAACGCCGTCGAGTTCGGCCAGCACATCTACCGCGCGTCGCGATACTCGTTCGACACCACCTTCTTCGCCGGCTGAGCCGCGTAGCCCGCAAGCACCTCGCACGACGACCTGGCTCCCCTTCGTCGTGTGCGTCGGCACGCTGCGACCGCTCTCAGGGCACGCGGAGCCTCAACCTCTTGTATGTTTGTCCAGACATATGCTTGACAGGTCTTCGCTCTCTGGCGTGAAATGGATCCTGCGCAAGCGCCGCATGGGCGCGGCGGCGGGAAGCGCCAAGGACGACGCAGATGAGCGCAGTGCAGCGGAGGAATCAATGACCCAGCTCGACACCGATCCGATCGCGATCGACACCAGCACACCGCTGGGGCGGATGACCACGGCGTTCACCCAGACGGCACTGTGGAACGACTCGGCGGATCCGGGACAGCTGCGTCAGTCCATCGCCTTCGGCGCAGTCGGCGCGACCTGCAACCCGGTCATCGCCCTGGCCGCGATCAAGGCCGACCTCCCGCGCTGGACGGCGCGGATCGCCCAGCTCGCGGAGGAACGGCCGACCGCCGGCGAGTCCGAGATCGGCTGGGCCGTCGTCGAGGAATTGTCCGTCCAGGCGGCTCGCTTGCTCGAACCGATCTTCCACGAGCACGCCGGCCGCAACGGTCGGCTCTCGATCCAAACCGACCCCCGCCTGCACCGCGACGCGGCGGCATTGGCCAACCAGGCGGAGTACTTCTCCACGTTGGCACCCAACGTCATCGTCAAGCTGCCGGCGACCAAGACGGGCATCGAGGCGATGGAGGAGGTCACGTTCCGGGGCGTGAGCATCAACGCCACGATCTCCTTCACCGTGCCCCAAGTACTCCGGGTCGCTGAAGCCGTCGAGCGCGGCCTCGAGCGCCGCGAGGCCGCAGGACTTCCCACCGACAGCATGGGCCCGGTGGCCACGCTCATGGGCGGACGGTTGGACGACTGGCTCAAGGTCGTCGCGGCTCGCACAAACACGCTCGTAACCCCCGGCGCCCTGGACTGGGCAGGTGTCGCAGCGATGAAGCGCGCGCACCAGATCCTCAAGGAGCGCGGGCTCCGAACGCGACTGCTCTCGGCAGCCTTCCGCAACCACCTCCAGCTCACCGAGCTGGTCGGTGGCGACCTCGTGATCTCCCCGCCGTTCTCCTGGCAGCAGCAGATCAACGACAACGCGCTCGACCTGCCCTCCCGGATCGACGTTCCCGTCGACCCGGAAGTCGTCGCCGAGCTGGCGGCCAAGCTCCCGGAGTTCCGTCGCGCCTATGAGCCCGACGGCATGACGATCGAAGAGTTCGCGGACTTCGGCGCGACCCGCCGCACCCTCCGGCAGTTCCTCGACGCGGACGCTCAGCTGTCAGCACTCGTGCGCGACATCCTCGTTCCCAACCCGGGGTGACAGCCGAGCACGCGGAGTCGCCAAGGGCCACGCCACTAAGGGCCAGTCCGCACGAGGCTGTCAAGTCTCGGTACCCGTCTGAGAGTGCGGCCCCGGTAGGTGCCTGGCAGCTCAGGCGGCGTTGGTGCGGCGGGGTCGGCCGCCGGGGTTGGCCAGGGCGCCGTGTTCGTGGGCGGGGTCGTGGCGCACGGGGTAGGTGCGGATGAGTTCGGTGCCGGCGGAGATCTCGACGGTGCGCCCGACGGCGACCCGGACCTGGCGGCGTGCCCAGGTGGCTCCGACCCGGTAGGCGACGCCGGCGAAGGACGCCGACCCGGAAGAGTCGACCTTGCGTGTCACCCTGGTTGCTCCCGGCGGCACGATCCACTACGCGACTCGACGCCGGCCGCCGTCGCCGCACTGAACCCGTCCATCGGGATGGGCCTGACCACGTCCGAGCTCCGCGCCCTGCGCCCCCGTGCGAGCGTGATCGACTCGGACGGCTTCGGCGTGATGTTCCACGGCGCCGGTGTGATCACGCCCGACGGCCGGACCAGGTTGACCTGCGACCTGACCTCGTTCCTCGACAAGGGCCAGGAGGTCGACGTCACTGTCGACGGTTCGAAGGGAGCCAGCGTCGTGGCCGGCAACGGCGTGATCTTCCAGCTCATGGAGGACGACGACCCGGGTCCGGTCATGACTCCCGACGGTCTGCTGAACACCGGTGTCTACACCGAGCAGACCGGTCCGGCCACCCGCGTGCCGAGCTGGGACGTCGCCGCGGTCCACGACGAGGACGCCGTCGCGACCTTCACCAGCACGACGCTCGAGGGTGACTTCTACAACGCCTTCCGCGGCGGTGCCGTGCCGAGCGTGTTCGGCCCCGGCCCGGACGGCAAGGACCTCGTGCTGAACTTCGCCAGCACCAAGGTCACCGGCGTGATCTCCTCGTCCGCCAGCCACAACAGCCAGGCGACCCTGACGTCGGCTGACTACGAGCTGATGGGCAAGGTCGCCAACTCCGTCGAGCCCGCGGTGAACAACGGCGTGATCGTCGCTCTCTCCGGGACCTCGGTGTGGAAGGTCACCGGGACCTCGCACCTGACCTCGTTGACGGTCGGCCCGACCGCCTCCGTGACCGGGGCGAATCACCGTGCCGTGACGATGACGGTCGACGGTGTCGCGACCCCGATCGTGCCGGGCACCATGTACGCGGGTGCCATCGTCGTCACGGTGGCCTGAGAGATCAGTGATGGGGCCGGTCGGCAGGTGCCTACCGGCCCCATCAGCCTGTCACCGAGTGAACGCCGCGCCGGGAGCGCGGGGCCAGGCCGGGCATCGATACGGGAAGGTCTCGTCTCGCTTTCGCGAGCTCCCGGCCTCGCCCGAGCAGCGGGCCGGGTCCACGACGCACCGAGGTGAGGAGTGACGGCGCCTGCGACGCCCTGGAGACCGTTGGACCGCCGCGGCCCATGGGACCCAAGCGGCCGCCCGCCCGGGCGTCCAGCACTCACGGCCGACGATTCCTCGAGGCTGACCAGGCTCGGTCTCGAGGGGACCGAGTTGCGTCCTGCGGCGGACGGGCGTGAAACGGGCCTCGTGCCAGCAGCCGTGAACCCCCGGACAACCCAGAGGTCGCGCATTCGGCCCGGAGCGCCCCCGGGTGGCGTGTGCATACCGTGGGCCGTCCGGCACGCCAGAGGCCCTCTCGATCCGAAGATCGAGAGGGCCTCTGACCTGCACCTTCACAAGTAGCGGGGGCAGGATTTGAACCTGCGACCTCTGGGTTATGAGCCCAGCGAGCTACCGAACTGCTCCACCCCGCGTCGGGACACTCAAGGTTACGCGACACCCGCCAGGACGCCAAATCGCGGCTGCCTCCACTCGCACCGGAAACTCGGCACCGCGCTCTCGCCACCACCACACGGAGTCACCGAGCGCCGCCACCCACTCCCGCAGGGCGCGCCGGCGGACGCCTCAATCATCCCCGCCGACGCGCCCCGGGCGGCAGCCCGATCCCTCAGCGGAACGCGTCCTTGACCTTCTCGGCGCCCTGCTTGAGGTCGGCCTCGGTCTGCTTCGCCTTGCCCTCGGCTTCGAGGTCCCGGTCGTCGGTGGCCGAGCCGGCGGCCTCCTTGGCCTTGCCCTCCGCCTTCTCGGCGGCGTTGCGCATCTTGTCCTCGGCGCCCATGGCGATCCCCTTCCGTAGGAAGCAAGCACCGTAGGCACACCCCTACCGTGATCGCCTCTCGAGGAGCGCCGGGCCGGAGGCCCGCGAGCACCTCACGCGCCGCCGCGCGCCCTCCGCACCCGCCACCCCGGGCCCCGAAGTGGTCCGCCGCGTCGTCGATCGCGTCCGCGACGCCCAGCTCGCGCGTCGAGTTCCCCAGCCGCGCGCAGAACGTCACCTGCCCCCCGCCCTTGCCACCCTTGCCGGTGACGAACACCGGCCGGGGGCGACGGCGCCGCATCAACCCGGCACACCGCACGCCCATGCACCCGCGGGACCGTCACCTTCAGCAGCGCCACGGCGGGCGCGCCCAGCGCGATGGTCAAGAAGTCGTGCAGCCACAGTTCGTAGCGGTCCAGGTCGGGCGCCTTCATGTGCGCCAGGTCGTCGTCGAGCCCCAGCACGGCGCCCGCGTCGTCGGCCCCGATCAACAGCGTCCCACCGCGGCCGTTGAGGAACCCCGCGACCGTCTTGGCGACCACCGCCTCCATCCGCTCGTCGCGCTGGCCGGTGTGCCGGTTGTGCCGGGCGGTGGACTTGAACTCCACCGACGCGGGCTCGCCGGCCGCCACCAGCGCTTCGGGGTCCGCCGCGGGCCGCCGCACGAGCACCTCGGCCAGCAGCACCATCACCGTGCCGGCCAGCGAGAGCCCGGCGAGGATCCCCAGGTGGGACGAGCTCGGATTCCCGGTGACCACCTGGGTCACGACGCCGCCGACCAGCGCGCCGACGATCCCGGCGAGCACCGCCCCCGACGTGCTCAGGCTGGACCGGCCGCGCAGCAGGCGCCGGCTGACGAGACCCAGGGCAGCACCCACGACCAGCACCGACGCGCCGCCGACCAGCACTGCGGTGGAGATCGACTGGGACGAGACACCCGCTGCCGCGCTCACGCCGGGCAACCCACCCTCCTCCCGATCGCCCGGTCATGGGCCGGCGCCCGGGTCGGTCCGGGGCGGGCCGCGCCGCGCCCCTCAGGTCCGCTCGCCCTGCGGCCGCGCATACGGCGCGGTGACCACCCCGTCGGGGTCCAGGCGGTCCAGGACCGCGCCGGCGATCGCCCGCAGCTGGCTCACCTGCTCGGGCTCGAGCGCGTCGAAGACCATCCTGCGGACCTGCTCGACGTGTCCGGGCGCCGCGGCTACCACCACGTCCCACCCGGCGGGCGTGAGGAACGCATTGGTGGCACGCCCGTCCTCGGGGCACGGCGCCCGCTCCACGAGGCCGCGCTCCTCGAGCCGGCTGACCACGTGAGACAGCCGCGACAGCGTCGCATTGGCCCGCGCGGCGAGCGCCGTCATCCTCAGCCGCCGCCCGGGCGCCTCGGAGAGCATCGCCATGACGTAGTACTCGAAGTGCGACAGGCCCGAGTCGCGGCGCAGCTGCTGCTCGAGCGACCCGGGGAGCAGCTCCACCACCGCGACCAGGCGCACCCAGGCCTGCAGCTCGTCCTCTGTCAGCCAACGCGTCATGATCCCATCGTAGCGAACAACTTGACGCTTCAACCTATCCCGCGTAATGTCTTGGTTGTCGCTTCAACCAATCGCCGCCGACGATCCCCGCCGGCCACCGGCCCCAGGAGGCACCTCATGACGCACGTGAGCATCATCGGCACCGGCAACATGGGCCAGGCGCTGGACGCCGTCCTCAGCCGCGGCGGCACACCGCACACGCTGGTCAAGCGGGGCCAGACGCTCCCGCCCGAGGCCGACGTCGTCGTACTCGCCGTGCCCTACGCCTCGCTCGCCGACGTGCTGGCCGCCTACGGCGACGCGATGGCCGGCGCCGTCGTGGTCGACCTGACCAACCCGGTCGACTTCGCCACGTTCGACGGCCTGACGGTCCCGGCCGACTCCTCCGCCGCCGCCGAGATCGCCGCCGCGCTGCCCACCGCACGCGTGGTCAAGGCGTTCAACACCACGTTCGCCGGAGCCCTGGCCGCGGGCGACGTGCTCGCCCAGCCGACCACCGTCCTCATGGCCGGCGACGACGCGGACGCCAAGGCGACCCTCGCCGAGGTCGTCACCGCCGGCGGCCTGCGGGCGGTCGACGCCGGATCGCTCAAGAGGGCCCGGGAGCTCGAGGCGCTCGGCTTCCTGCAGATCACGCTCGCCGCGGCGGAGAAGACGTCGTGGACCAGCGGGTTCAACCTGGCCGCCTGACCATGGCGACCCACCCCTACCCGGCGTTCCGCGAGCGCGCGGTGCGGCTCGATGCCGCCGCGCCGCGCCGCACGTGGACCCCTGCCGACGGGCCGCTGCCGGCGCTGTACCTCTCGCACGGCGCGCCTCCGCTGCTCGAGGACGCCGGCTGGATGGACGACCTGCACGCGTGGGCCCGCCGCCTGCCGGCCCCGCGCGCGATCCTCATCGTCTCCGCGCACTGGGAGTCGGCCCCGCTGGCGCTGTCCACCGCCGACGGCCGCGCCGAGCTGGTCTACGACTTCGGCGGGTTCGATCCCATGTACCACCGGCTGCGCTACGACACGCCCGACGCCGACGACCTCGCCGCGCTCGTCCGCTCCGTGCTGCCGGACTCCGAGCCTCTGCACGAGCACACCTCGCGCGGCCTGGACCACGGTGCATGGGTGCCGCTGCTCGCGATGTACCCCGACGCCTCGGTGCCGGTGCTCCAGCTCAGCATGCCCACCCACGAGCCGCAGCGGCTCCTTGACCTCGGGCGCCGGCTGCGCACCCTGCGGGGCCACGGCGTGCTCGTGGTCGGCTCAGGCTTCATGACCCACGGACTGCCGTTCCTGAAGTGGGGCGACCTCGACGCGGTGCCCACCTGGTCCGCGGAGTTCGACGCGTGGGCCGGCGACGCGCTCGCCCGCGGCGACGTCGACGAGCTCGCCGCCTATCGCGACCGCGCCCCGGGCATGCCCTACGCCCATCCCACCGTCGAGCACTTCACGCCGATCTTCCTCACCCTGGGCGCGGCGACCGAGCCCGGCACGCCCGCGACCACCGCGCTCGACGGCTTCTGGTGGGGGCTGGCCCGCCGCAGCGTCGAGGTCGCCTGACCCCGGCACGGACCCCCAGCTCACCTCCCGACGCCGGTCGGCCGCCCGCACTCCCGGGCGCATCCGCGCAGATCAACACCCGCGAATCGCTCACGACGACCCCCTCGGCGGCCGATGACGTAGGAGCCGGTATCCCTTGCTCGGAGGTTCGTGCGTGTCCGACCTGGTCCGAGAGCTCGACCGTCTCGAGTCCCTGCTCACCTACGGTGTGCTGGGCGGCGGCGGTCCCGACCTCACCGATATCGCCGCGCTCGCGGCGCAGGTCTGCGGTACCCGTTCCGCCGCCGTCGGCTTCCTCGTCGAGGACCGCGTCGAAGTGCGCGCGGCTCACGGGGCGCCCCTGACGCCGATCCCTCGGTCCCAGTCCATCTCGGCGGCCGCCGTCGAGCAGGGCGCACCGGTGGTCCTCAACGACATCCCTGCGGGCGACCTGGCCGACCATCCGTTCGCCTACGCGGACGGGCCCGTACGCGCCTTCGCCGCGGTCCCGCTGGTGGGGCGTGACGGCCTTCCGCTCGGCGTGCTGGCGGTGCACCACGACGCGCCGCTCGCCCTCACCGACCAGCACGTCCAGGGCATGCGAGTGCTGGCGGACCACATCATGACGCGCCTGGAGCTGCACCGCCTGGACGCCTGGGGCGGTCGCACGGTCACCAGCGCCGGCGCGGTCGAGCCCACCCGGATCCGGCGCGCGCTCGACGCGGGCGAGCTGGTCCCCTTCCTCCAGCCCATCGTGGACCTGGCCACGGCCCGGACGGTCGCGTTCGAGGCCCTGATCCGCTGGCAGCACCCCGAGGCCGGGCTCATCGCGCCCGGTGATTTCCTGCCCGTGGTCGAGGCGAGCGGGCTGATGCTCCCGGTGGGCCGGCACCTGCGCCAGCGCGCTCTGGACGCCCTGGCCCGGATCCACGCCCTCGGGCCGGCCACCGCGGACATCGAGCTGAGCGTGAACATCTCGCCGATCGAGCTGGCCCGCCCGCAGTTCGCCGCCGAGCTGCTGGACGACGTGCGCGAGCGTGGCCTCGGCCCGGAGTCGCTGCTCGTGGAGGTCACCGAGACCGCGGCGTTCGTCGACCCCGAGGCCGCCGTGATCCAGCTCGCGATGCTCGACGAGGCGGGTGCGCGGATCGCCCTGGACGACTACGGCGCCGGCCACTCGTCCCTGACCCGCCTGCTCAGCCTCCCGCTGAGCGTCATCAAGCTGGACCGCGCCCTGACGTCGCGGCTGCCGGAGGACTCACGGCTGGGCACCGCCGTGGCCTCCACCGTCGCGATGGCCACCGACCTCGGCCTGGCCGTGGTCGCCGAGGGCGTCGAGACCGCCCTCCAGGCCGACGCGCTGGCGTCGATCGGCTGCGGCCTGGCCCAGGGCTGGCACTTCGCCCGCGCCATGACCGTCGACGAGGCGATCGCGACGCTCACGCCCCACCCACGCGGTGCCCGGTCCGCTGCCTCGTTCGGCACGGCCTCACGCCTGCGCGACGCCGGCGACGCCGTCCCCCACCAGGGACTGCCCGCGTCGTACGTCGTCGACACCGAGCGGCGGATCCGGTCGTGGAACGCCGGCGCCGAGCGGATCGCCGGCTACCGCGCCGAGGAGGTCGTAGGTCGGGCCTGCTCCGAAGGCCTGCTGTGCCACGTCGACGAGTCCGGCAGGCTGCTCTGCGGCGACCGCTGCCCGTTGCTCGAGACCATGACGGACGGGCGCGAGCGCAGCGCCCGGGTGTGGCTGCACCACAGCAAGGGCCACCTCGTGCCCGTGGTGGTGCATGCGGCCCCGCTGCGCGGCGAGGACGGCGACGTGGTCGGCGCCGTCGAGACGTTCTACGACGACAGCGCCGTCAGGCCCCGCCGCGGCGCCCCACGGGGCGCGCTCGACCTGGCCTGACGCGCCCCGGCCGGCTCACCCGCCGAGCTGGGCCTCCGCGGCGATCGCGTCCTCCAGCGCCTGCTTCAGGCGGTCCTGCGCCTCGCCGTAGGCGGCGAAGTCGCCCTTGGCCAGCGCGGCCTGTCCGTCGTCCAGCGCCTGCTTGGCACGCTGCAGCGCGGCGTCGAGCGCCGCCTGCGCGTCCCCGCTGGGCGCGGTGGACGGCGACGCGCTCGGCGACGTGCTCGGCGAGGTCGTGGGGCTCGGCGTCGGGGTCGGCGTCCCGCCCTCGACCGGCGCGTCGGGCACACCGGTGTCCCCCGTCGGGCCGGGTGTCGTCACACCGGCGTCACCGCCGAACACCTGGTCCAGCGCGCCACCGAGGGTGTCGGAGAACCCGATCTCCTCGCCGAACGCGACCAGCACGCGCTGCAGCAGCGGGAACTTGGTGCCCGTCGAGGACTGCACGTACACCGGCTGCACGTACAGCAGGCCGCCGCCCACCGGCAGGGTGAGCAGGTTCCCGCTGACCACCGTCGAGTTGCCCAGCTGGAGCACGTTGAGGCTCTCGGACACGCTCGGGTTCGACCGGAACGCGTTCTGCACCTGGCCCGGGCCCGGGACCGTGGAGTTCCGTGGCAGCTCCAGGATCCGGATCTTGCCGTAGTCCTTCGAGCGGACGCCGGCGCCGTCGCCCGGCTCGGCGTCCACCGCCATGAACCCGGTGAGCACCTGGCGGTCGGTGTTGCCGCCGGGGATGAAGACCGAGGTCAGCGAGAACGTCGGCGCGTCCTGGCTCGGCATCTTCAGGGTCAGGTAGTACGGCGGCTGGAGCTCGTTGGGGGTGACCGGGTCCTCGGGGTTGCGCCAGTAGTCCTGGCCCGAGTAGAAGTCCGAGGCCGACCCGACGTGGTAGGTCGCCATGAGATCGCGCTGCACCTTGAACATGTCCTCGGGATAGCGCAGGTGGCTCATCAGCGCGCCGTCGATGTCGCTCATCGGCTTGATGGTGTTGGGGAAGGCCTTCTGCCAGGCCTGCAGCACCGGGTCGCCCGGCTCCCAGGCGTACAGCGTGACCTGGCCGGTGTAGGCGTCCACTGTCGCCTTGACGGAGTTGCGCAGGTAGTTCACCTCGGCCGGCAGCAACGCGGACAGCGCCTCGGAGCGCGTGGTCAGCGAGTCCTGGGTGACCTGCTCGAGCTGCTTGGACGTGGAGTACGGGTACTGGTCGGACGTGGTGTACCCGTCGACGATCCAGACCACCCGGTTGTCGACCACGGCGGGGTACACCCGCGAGTCGAGGGTCAGGTACGGCGCGACCTTCTTGACCCGGGTCTGCGGGTCACGGTCGTACAGGATCTGCGAGTCGGACGTCACCCGGTCGGAGAACAGGATCTGCTCCGAGCCGAACCTGATCGAGTACAGCAGCTTGTTCCACAGGTTCCCGATGCTCGGGCCCGCGGCGATCTGGCCGGTCGGGAAGGTGTTGTTGACCTGGCCGCCCGCGTTGTCGTCGGGGTAGTCCAGCTCCCACGGCGCGGTGCCGGCCGGTGCGCCGACGATCGAGTAGTCGGGCAGGCTCTTGCCGAAGTACACCCGCGGCTCGTAGTCGCCGAGGGCACCCACCGGAGGGATGCCGCCCTCGTAGAACGACGGCCGGCCGTCGACGGCCGTCGTGTTGCCGTAGGCGGCCACGACGCCGAAGCCGTGGGTGAACACCGTGTGGTCGTTGATCCAGGTGCGCTGGGCGTTGTCCAGGCCGTCGAGGTTCAGCTCGCGCACGGCGATGACGGTGTCGCGGCTCTCCCCGTCGATCATGTAGCGGTCGACCGACAGCATCTGCGGGAAGTCGTAGTACTGCTTGTTCTGCTGGAGCTGGCGGAACGAGGGGCTGACGATCGACGGGTCGAGCAACCGGATGCTAGCGGTGGTCTCGGCGTCCTGGCGCAAAGCCCCGGGCTGGGCCTCGAGGGTGGCGTTGTAGGGCGTGATCTCCACGTCGTCCAGACCGAAAGCCGTCTTGGTCGCATCGATGTTGCGCTGAATGTAGGCGGTCTCCGCGGACTGCTGGTTGGGCTGGACCTGGAAGCGCTGCACGACGGCGGGGTAGATGCCGCCGACCAGGATCGCGGAGACCACCATGAGGCCCACGCCGATCGCCGGAAGCCGCCACGTGCCGCGGAACGCGGCGACCACGAACAGCACGGCGACCAGGGCCGCGGCGCCGGCCAGGATCGCCTTGGCCGGCATCACCGCGTTGACGTCGGTGTACGAGGCGCCGCCGGGCACCGTGGTCCCCGACTTGTTCAGCAGCGAGTAGCGGTCCAGCCAGTCGTTCACGCCGATCAGCGCGATGATCACCGCGGCCGTGATGCCCAGCTGGAGCCGCGCGGCCGGCGTCGTCCTCGGCCCCTGGCCGCCGCCGAACCGCACGCCCCCGTACAGGTAGTGCGTGGCCAGGCCGGCGATCCCGGCGACCACCGCGACCGCCATCAGGAACGACACCACGAACCGCAGCACGGGCAGCACGAACATGTAGAACGACAGGTCGAGCCCGAACTGCGGGTCGGTCTGACCGAACGGTGTCCGGTTGAGGAACAGCAGCACGTCCTGCCACTGCGCGGACGCTGCCGAGCCGGCGAAGAAGCCCAGCACCGCCGGGCCGGCGATCATCACGAGCTTGCGCAGCGGCTCGATCATCTCCCGGTACTGGTCCAGGGACGCCTGCTCGGGGGTGGACGGGGCGTAGATGGGTCGGCTTCGGTAGGCCACGGCCAGCGCGGCCCACACCGCGCCGCCCATCAGCAGGAAGCCGAGAACGAACAGCACGGCGCGGGTCAGCCACTGGGTGGTCAGCACGCTGAGGTAACCGACCTGGCTGAACCAGAGCACCTCGGTCCAGACCTGCGCCATGACCACGACGAGCACGGCAAGACCCACCAGGATCGCGATCGTGGGGCCGAGCGGTCCGCGGCGCCGTCGAGGCCCGGACGAGCCGGAGGTGGGCTGGGCGGGTCGTGCGAACGTCACGTCAGGTGGTCCTCGTCGTCGGCGCCTGGTTGCGGCTCGGCTGGGGTGTCGGGTTTCGGGCTCGGTCTGCGACTGTCAACGCCCGGGGTGCCCCCCAGGTTCCCACACTCGCCTGGGAGCCCGGCCCCGAACGGCCCGGACAACCGACGCCGGACGGCGGGATGCGACGATGGACCGGTGAGCACTCCCGAGGACCCCGGTGCCGTGCCGGTCGAGGACTCCGGCGCCACGCGCGCCCTGGACCAGGTGATGCGTGAGGTCGAGCGGCACGTGGCCGCCGCCGGCTGGGACGGGCCGGTGCGGGTGTTCGCCCTGGTCCGCACGGCCGCGGCGATCGACGCCGAGCCGGCCCTGGCCGGCCAGCTCCCGCCCGAGACGATGCTCGCGGCCCGGCTCGACCCCGACCACCTCACCGCCGTCGAGCAGGAGGGGCTGCCCCCGGCCGACGACCTGGAGAGCCTGCTCGCCGGGCTGTCCTGGCCACCGACGGTGCATGGTGCCGCGGTGGTCGTCGAGCGGGTGGTGCTGCCCTCGTCCGCCGAGGCCGCGATGCCCGCCGACCCGCAGGCGGCGGTCACCTACCTGATGGCCCACCCGGAGCGCCAGGACGTGCGGTTGGCCGCCGGCGCGCTGCGCGACGGCCCCCGGTGGTGCGTGCTGCGCACCCGGGCGAACGACGACGACGCGGCCGTGGCCGGCGGCGCCGACCTGGTGCCCGGCCTGACCGACGCGGTGGCGGCGACCCTGCTGTAGCCGCAGCGCCCGTGCCGGCCGGCTCCGGCCGTGACCGGCCTCAGGAGCAGGTGGGCAGCGTGTCACCCTTGCCGGCGCCGATCGCGTCGACCGCCAGGCGCGCGCCGTGCAGGGTCGAGATCTTCACCACGTGCAGCCCGTCCGGCACGTGGCCGACGACCTCCGAGCAGTTGTCCGCCGGCGCGAGGAACCACGTGGCGCCGTCGCGCTCCGCCCCGGCCATCTTCTGCCGGATGCCGCCGATCGGCCCGACCGTGCCGGTCAGGTCCATCGTTCCGGTGCCCGCGATCAGCTTCCCGGCGGCCTCGTCCTGCGGGGTGAGCATGTCGATGATGCCGAGCGCGAACATGGTGCCGGCGCTCGGCCCACCGATGTTCTCGATCTGGATCGACACCCGGACGGGGAAGTCGAACGTCGGGTCGAGCAGCACACCGATCAGCGCACGGCCGTTGCCGTCGTCGGTGGTGACCACCTGGACGGTCTGCGTCTTGCCGTCCCGGGTGATGCCCAGCGAGATCGTGGCGCCGGGCTCGATCGCGTCCATCAGCGTCGCCAGCGCGGAGAAGCTCGTGACGTCGGTCCCGTCCACCGAGGTCACGACGTCGCCCTTCTCCAGCACGCCCTCCGCGCCGCTGTCCGGCACGACCCCGCCGACCGTGAGGGTGGTGGGCACGTCGTAGCCGAGCTCCTCCAGAGCCGAGACGGTGGCGTCCTCCTGCGAGGAGGTCATCTCGGCCTGACCCTGGTCGGAGATCTGCTGCTGGGTCTGGTCCGGAGGGAAGATCGTCTCGACCGGCACGACGGAGTCGGCCGGGGCCGCCCACCCGCGCAGCACGCCGGCCAGGGTCACCGGGTAGCCGGGCCCGCCCGCGGTCGACACGGTGGTCAGCCTCAGCTCGCCCGTGGTCGGGTAGGTGCTCGCGCCGCTGATCTCGATCAGGGGCTTGCCGTCGTGCTCACCGAGGGTGTTCAGCGTCGGGCCGGGTGCGGTGATCGCGTACGGGAGCGGCAGCGCGACGGCGACCGCGAGCAGGAGCGCGAGCGCCACCATCGACACGCCCAGCACGATCGATCGCGGCGTGGCGGGCTGCGGCTCGAACCCGGCGTCGTCATCGGGCGGCAGGGGACCGAACGGGTCGGCGTCGGGCCGCGCGGGGTCGAGGTCGGGCGCATCGGTCGCCGCGCCGGGGCCCTGCCAGGGGCCGCCCGACGCGGCGCTCCGACCCCCTGGGGTCGTCGGCTCGTCCGTCACGCGCCCCATCATCCCCCGAGCGACCGGAGGCCTCACGCCGAGCCGCCCGCCGCGCTGCGCCCTGAGCGAACCCGACGCAGGTCCGCACGTCCCGGCGGTCCCGCGAGGTCGGCCCCGGTTACCGTGGAAGCACCACCTCGCCCCTGGAGGCCCCGATGACCACGCCGGACCCCACGCCCGGCCTTCCCCCGGCCTGGGCGGCGATGCTCCGCCAGCTCCTGGGACCGCAGGCCGACGAGGTGATCGCCGAGATCGCCGAGCACGGTCTGCGTGGCCCGGACGGCGAGCCGATCGACCTCGCGGAGCTCGCCAACCGGATGGGCCTGCCCGAGGACCCCGCCGCCGTCCAGTCCCTGGTCGCGCAGATGCAGCAGGTCCTCGCCTCTGGCACCGGGCCGATCAACACCGACCTCACCCACGACCTGGCGCGGCAGACGGCCGTGGCGGACGGCGACCCGACGGTCGCCGAGCCCGCCCGGCGCGGCGTCGTCGACGCCCTCGGCGTCGCGGAGCTGTGGCTCGACCAGGCCACCGACCTGCCGGCCTCCGGCGGACCGGCGCGGGCGTGGAGCCGCTCGGAGTGGGTCGAGCAGACCCTGCCCCGGTGGCGAAGCCTCGCCGAGCCGGTCGCCGCTCGGGTCGCCGCAGAGCTCGCCCGCGTGATCGGCGAGCAGCACCTGCCCGACGAGATGGCAGGCCTGGGCTCGGCGATGGCCCCGATGATGCGCCAGCTGGGCAGCGCGGTGTTCGGCCTCCAGCTCGGCCAGGCGGTCGGCACCCTGTCGCGCGAGGTGCTGGGCACCACGGACATCGGCGTGCCGCTGCTGCCCGGCCCGGGCACCGCCCTGCTGCCGCGCAACGTGGACCAGTTCGCCGAGGGCCTGGACGTCCCGCTGGAGGAGGTGCGGCTGTTCCTGGCGCTGCGCGAGGCGGCCCACGCCCGCCTGTTCACCCACGTCGCCTGGCTCCAGGGGCACCTGCTCGGGGTGGTCGAGGCGTACGCCCGTGGGGTGGAGATCGACGTCGACGCGCTCGAGGAGGCGGTGCGCTCGATCGACCCGACCGACCCCCAGGGCATCGCGGACGCGCTGTCCGACGGCGTGTTCGCGATGGCCACCACCCCCGCCCAGCAGGCGGCGCTGCTGCGCCTGGAGACGCTGCTCGCGCTCGTCGAGGGCTGGGTGGACGACGTGACCGCCGCGGCCGCCGCGTCGCACCTGCCGCACACCGGGGCGCTTCGCGAGACCATGCGCCGCCGCCGCGCCGCGGGTGGGCCGGCCGAGGAGATCTTCGCGACCCTCGTCGGCCTGGAGCTGCGGCCCCGGCGCTCCCGGGAGGCCGCCAGGCTCTGGTCCGCACTGGCCGCGGAGGGCGGCACCGCGGCACGGGAGGCGGTCTGGGACCACCCCGACCTGCTCCCCAAGGCCGAGGATCTCGACGACCCGGCCGGGTACCGGTCACGCCGCGACGCCGAGGCCGTCGAGTCCGCGGACCTCGACCGCGCCCTCGCGGAGATCTTCGGGACCGATGACGGCGAGGGGCCCCAGGCCCCCGACGAGCCCGGCCGCACGTAGTCAGCCGACCTCGCCGAACAGCTCACCGTCCCCGCCCGGCGGCAGACCCGGACCGGGGTCATCGCCCGCGGCGTCGTGATCGTCCTCGTCGTCCTCGGGCTCGGCCGGCCGGTCGGTGACGAACGCCAGGCCCTCGAGGAACCCGCGGGCCCGTTCGGTCCGCGGGTAGGCAGCCAGCTCCGCCCAGAACTGCGGCCCGTGCCCGGGTTGGAGCAGGTGGACCAGCTCGTGCAGCAGCACGTAGTCCAGCACCCACGACGGCACGCCGCGCAGCCGCGTCGAGATCCGGATGGTGCCCTGCGACGGCGTGCACGACCCCCAGCGCCGCCCCTGCCTGCTCGACCACGCGACCCCGGACGGCCGGGCGCGCCCGCCCAGGTAGCGGTCCGACAGCTCCGCAGCTCGGCGCTCGAGCCCGGAGTCCGTCGGGGTGCGCCGGCGCTCGGCGTCGAGCATCTTGGTGACCATCCGGCGCACCCACTCGCGCTCCTGCGCCCTGGTGAAACGGTCCGGGATCGCCACCACCGTGCGGCCGGCCTCCCGGAACGCGCTCACGGTCCGGGTCCGGCGCCTGCTGCGCCGCACCTCCACCTCAGCGAGGGCCGCGTCCAGCGATCTGTCGTCCACCCGGGAACGGTAGCGCCGCGCGCCCACACCGTCGCCCGCCGTGCACAGGTCCCGGCGGGCCGCCCGAGCCTTGGAGCGTCGGCGTCGGCAGGTGTGGCCGACGCTTCAGCGCCGGGCGGGCACGGCCCCCGACCTTGCCCGGTACCCGACGCGCCGACGGGCCCAGACACGGCTTGTCCGCAGCACACCGTTACGCTGACCTGAGCACGGATCCGACCGACACGGCGATCCGGCCCGCCGGCTCGACCACGACCGGTGCAACAGGCTGACGAACGGAGACACCCCATGGCCGAGACCTACAAGGGCGAGTTCTACTGCGTGAAGTGCAAGGAGAAGCGCGAGACCGAGGGCGACGTCGTCGTGACCAACGGCCGCAAGATGGCCAAGGGCGTGTGCCCGGTCTGCGGCACCAAGCTCAACCGGATCCTCGGCAAGGCCTGAGCCCCGCTCAGACCTCAGGGCTCCGAGAGGCGGCTCCCACCGACGGGGGCCGCCTCTCGCACACCCGGGGGCCGCTCTCGGTCGCCCCGGGCCGCACGTGTGGACAACTCCCCCGCACCCGCCCGCCGATCCAGGCTGAGGGCCGCGGAGAGGAGAGAGCTCGTGCAGCTGCGCACCCTGCCGGTGGTGCGACGGGACACCACCACGGTCCAGGTCGGCACCGACCCCCGGTGGGCCGTCGCGCTCGCCGACCTCAGCCCGCCCGCGGCACGCGCGCTGGTCGCGCTGCCCGCCGGGGCGACGGACCGCGCGGTGCTCGCGGCCCTGCGCGGCGAGCGAGTGGCCCGGGACGAGGCACGAGCCGTGCTGGACCACCTCGCCCGGGCACACCTGCTGGTCCCACCCCCGCAACCGGCACCCGAGCAACCCGACGCACGGGCGTGGTCGCTCCTGGACGCCGGCGGCGACGGCACGTCGGTGCTCGCCGCGCGATCGGGTGCGCGGGTACGGGTGTCCGGGCTGGACCGGGTGGGCGCCGTGGTCGCGCACACGCTGGCGACGGCCGGGCTCGGCAGTCTCGAGCTGGACGACGCCGCGCCGGTCGGGCCACAGGACATCGGGTTCGGCGGGGTGTCGCAGCGTGACCTCGGCGAGCCCCGCGAGGTCGCGGTGGCCCGCGCGGCCCGGGCCGACCGCCCCCAGCTGCGCACGCTCGCCCCGGTCGACCGGCCGCCCGACGTCGTCGTGCTGGTGGACCGAGGCGTCGCCGACCCCGTGCGGCACACGCCGCTGCGCGACGCCGGGGCGACACACCTGTCGGTCGTGGTGCGCGAGGCGTCGGTGCTGGTCGGACCTCTCGTGGTGCCCGGCCGCACCTCGTGCCTGACCTGCGTGGAGCTGCACCGCGCGGACGCCGACCCCGCCTGGCCGATGGTCGCCGCACAGCTGGTCGCCGACCGGACCGTCGCCGGCCTGGTCGCGGAGACCACCCTGGCCACCGTGTCCGGGGCCCTGGCCGCCGCGCAGGTCCTGGCGCACCTGGACGGGCGACCCTGCCTGGTGCGCGACGCCGCGCTCGAGGTCGCGCTACCGCTGGACCTGCCCCGCAGACAGCAGTGGCTCCCGCACCCGGCGTGCGGGTGCGGGAGCCATCTGACGGTCGACCACACGTCGGCAGGGGACGGCGACCGGGTCAGGGCCGCGCCTGGCGGTGTGCGCGTCAGGCAGCGGTGACCTTGCGCGGTCGGCCGCGGCCACGCTTGCGCGCGACGACGACCCCGTCGACGAACACCTCGCCGCCCCACACGCCCCACGGCTCGCGACGCTCGACGGCGCCGGCGAGGCAGCCCTCGCGGATCGGGCACGTGCGGCACAGGGCCTTGGCCTGCTCCACCTCGGCCTCGCGCTCGGCGAACCACAGCTCTGCGTCGTTCTGGCGGCACGGGATGAGACTGGAGATGACCTGGTCGAACTCGCCGCCGAAGGGGTCGGTGACGGTCGAGAGCGACGTATCAGGCGGCCACGGTCCGTTTCCGCCCTGGTCGAGTGTGTCGAGCAGCGTGGTGAGCCGCACGGCTCCTCCTCGGGTCCTGCGATGGTCTGGGGCTGATGCTGGGATCGGGCCCTCAAGACGAAGGCCGCGGGTCCGATGGACTCCGCGGCCTGAGGAGGCAGGTCGGTCAGACCGAGGAGTCGGGGGTGGGGGAGCCGCCGAAGCCGCTGCGGGCGCGCCCGTCGATGGGCAGACCCGTCCCCTGGAGCGGGGTCGTGGGCGCAACAGGCCGCACCACTGCGCTCGCGAGGACCGCCGTGTTCGTCATCATCTGTTCACCCACCCCCTCTCTAGCACCGCCCTGGGCGTCTTCCAGCCCCTGGCTCCGGTCAGGACGTGGAATACCGTAGACCGCGTGCCGCGGGGCGCACAACGGAATATCCGAACGAGTTTCTCGACGAGTTGCCACAGGCGCGTCGGACCGCCGCGAACGACCCCGGCGCGGCCCTCCGCTCACCCGCTCGGACGGCGTCCCGCGACGATGGCGAGCAGCACCTGACCGTGACGCAGCACCGTGTCCTGGCCGATCCCGCCGACCCTGGCGAGCTCCGCCAGGGTCGTGGGGCGGCGCTGCGCGAGGCCGCGCAGGCTCGCCTCGCCCAGCACGTTGAACGCCGGCCGACCGGTCTCGAGGGCAACCTGGTCGCGCCAGGCCCGCAGCGCCGCGACCAGCTCGGGGTCGGCCTCCGCTGACGGCGTGGCTCGGGGCGCGCCGTCCTCGGGCAGGACGCCGGCCAGGAACCGGGTCCGTTCGCGGGTGGCCCGGCCGCCGCTGCGCGAGCGCGCCCAGCTGAGGTGCAGGTGCTCGCGGGCCCGGGTGATCCCCACGTAGAGCAGGCGGCGCTCCTCCTCGACGGCGGCGGCGCCCTCCGCGAGCGAGATCGGCATCAGGCCCTCGCTCAGCCCGACGAGGAAGACCGCATCCCACTCCAGGCCCTTGGCCGCGTGCAGCGACGCCAGGGTCACGCCGTCGACGGCGGGCGCGTGCTGGGCCGCGGCGCGCTCGTCGAGGTCGGCGACCAGGTCCGCCAGGCGCGCCCGGGGCCGCTCCGCACCGGGAGCGTCGTCCGCGGGCGCCCCGCCGGCACCGGGCCTGCCGCTCGCCGCCAGGTCGTCGGCGAGCGCGACGAGAGCCTGGAGCCCGTCCCACCGCTCCCGGACGGCGCCCCGCGCGGCCGGCGGCTCGGGGCTCCACCCGGCACCGGACAGCACGTCGCGCACCGCCTCGCCCAGGGGCACGTCTGCCATCGACCGCGCCGAGCCGCGCAGCAGGACCAGCGCGTCGCGCACCTCGGCCCGGGAGAAGAACCGCTCCCCGCCGCGCACCTGGTACCCGGTCCCGGCGTCGGCCAGCGCCTGCTCGAACGCCTCGGACTGGGCGTTGGTGCGATAGAGCACGGCGATCTCGCGCGCCGGCACACCCGAGCCGATCAGCCGGCCGATGCGCGCGGCGACGCCGACCGCCTCGTCCTCGTCGTCGCCGAACGCGGTGACCCCCACCGCGGGGCCGGCCGGGCGCTGGGCCACCAGCTCCAGCCCGCCCGAGGCCTGACGGCGCCGCCGGCCCAGCACCCGGTTGGCCAGGTCCACGACCTGCGGGGTGGACCGGTAGTCGCGCACCAGGCGCACGGTGCGCGTGCCGGGGTGGCGCTCGGCGAAGGAGAGCAGGTGGTGGGGCGTCGCCCCGGCGAACGAGTAGATCGTCTGGTTCGGGTCGCCGACCACGCACAGCTCGTGCCGCCCGCCGAGCCACTGGTCCAGCAGGTACTGCTGGGCCGGGGACACGTCCTGGTACTCGTCGACCACGAAGTGCCGGTACTGGCCGCGGACCTGCTCGGCCACGTCCCGGCGGCTCTCCACCATGTGCCCCAGCAGGGTCAGGACGTCCTCGAAGTCGATGACCCCGCGGGCGTCCTTGACCTCCTCGTACGCCGTGATGAGCCGCGCCACGGCGGTCCGGTCGAAACCGGCGGGCTCCGGCCGGCCCGACGCCGCGGCGGCCACCACGTAGTCGTCAGCCGTGACCAGCGAGGCCTTGGACCACTCGATCTCCGAGGCGAGGTCGCGCACCCCGAGCCGGTCGACCCGCAGGCCGAGCCGCTGGGCGGCCTCGGCCACCGTTGCCGCCTTCTGCTCGAGGATCCGCGGCGGCGCGCCGCCCACCACCTGCGGCCAGAAGTAGGACAGCTGGCGCAGCGCCGCGGCGTGGAACGTGCGGGCCTGCACGCCCACCACGCCGAGGCCGCGCAGCCGGCTTCGCATCTCGCCCGCAGCCCGTGCGGTGAACGTCACCGCGAGCACCGAGGTCGCCGGGTAGGTGCCGGTGTGCACGCCGTAGGCGATCCGGTGGGTGATCGCCCGGGTCTTGCCGGTGCCCGCGCCGGCCAGCACGCACACCGGGCCGGTGAGCGCCAGGGCGACCTCACGTTGCTCGGGGTCGAGCGGCTCGAGCAGGTCGTCGGCGGGCGGGTCGGCGGGCATCGGCCCGAGTCTGGCAGGTCCCGGGGACACCCGGAGCCCCTGCACCGGTCGCGGCGTCAGCGGGGCGCGTCCCCGCCCTCCAGCGGGCCGCCGTACCAGTCCTCGATCAGCGCGCGGGCCACCGAGGCCCGCGTCGGCAGCACCACCTCGCCTGCCGTGACGGCGGCCGCGAGCGAAGCCCGGGAGAACCACCGGGCCTCGGTCACCTCGTGGGCGTCGACGGCGATCTCGGTGGTCACGGCGCGCGCGGTGAAGGCCAGCATGAGCGAGGCCGGGAACGGCCACGGCTGGCTCCCGCGGTACACCGGGTCCACGACCTGCACGCTCGTCTCCTCGGCGACCTCGCGGATCACCGCGTGCTCGGCGGCCTCGCCCGGCTCGAGATAGCCGGCCAGCGTGGAGAAGCGACGCTCGGCCCACAGCGCGCCGTGCGCGAGGAGCAGACGGTCATCGGCGTCGGTCACGGCCATGATCACCGCCGGGTCGGTCCGCGGGTAGTGCTCGCTGCCGTCGGCCGGGCATCGCCGGGTCCACCCGCCGAGGGCGGGCGCGGTGGGCTCGCCGCACAGCGAGCACCGCGGGTGCCGGGCGTGCCACGCCGCCAGGCCGACGGCAGTGGTCGCGAGCCCCGAGTCCCGGTCGCCCATCAGGTGCCCGCACTCGCGCAGCCCGGTCCACGCGCGGCCGGCGTCGGCCTCGCCGCGCACCACCGCGAGCAGGTCGCCCACGTCGTCGGCGCCCAGGAACAGCACGAGCCCCGGATCGGTCACCTCGGTGGGCGAGAGCAGGTCGAGGGCCGTGCCCTCGGCCGTCGTCGCCAGGCTCGAGCCGTGCACCAGGAGCACCCGGGTCGCCGGGTCGGACCAGGACCGGGCGATCAGGTCGGGCTCGGTGCGGCGGTGGGCGACCCGGTCGGTGACGTCGCGCGCGAGGGGCAGCCGGGTCCAGTCCACGGCCACACCGTAGGGCGCAGGTGGGCGGACACGCCCGGCGGACGATGCCCGTGAGCCCCTGCGGCCCGTACGGTGGACGGGTGGAACGCTCTCCACTCGTGCTCGCAGCGTTGTCGACGGTCGCTGTCCCGGACCTCGACGCGGTCGACGTGCGCCGCGCCTCCCATCCCGGACCGGGCATCGACGCCGCCGTCGTGATCGACGCCACCGGGGGCAGGTGGGTCACCAGGGCCCCGCGGGACGCGACGGCCGGCGCCGCGCTCGAGGCCGAGGTCGCGCTGCTGACCGGCCTGGGGACGTATGCCGACTCCGGGGCGCTGCCCTTCGCCGTGCCGCGCCTGTCGGGCGCGGTGGTGCTGCCCGAGGGCGGTCGTGCCGTCGTCCACCGTCAGCTGCCAGGCCGCCCCGTCCGGCTCGAGGAGCTCGGGCCGGGACCGGGACTGGCCGCCGCGCTCGGCCGCGCGATCGCGGCGATCCACGAGCTGCCGGTGTCGGTGGTGGAGAACGCCGGCCTGCCCGTCTACGAGGCGGACACCTACCGACGTCGGCGCCTGACCGAGCTCGACGAGGCCGCTCGCACCGGTCACGTGCCCGCCTTCCTGCTGCGCCGGTGGGAGCGTGCGCTCGAGGACGTGTCGCTGTGGCGGTTCCAGCCGACGGTGGTGCACGGCGACCTGTCGTCCGAGCACGTCCTGGTCACCGACGCCGAGCCGGTGGCGATCCTCGGCTGGTCCGAGACGAAGGTGGCCGATCCCGCCGACGACCTCGCCTGGCTGCTGGTCGCGGCACCCCAGCCCGCGGTCGACCCGATCATCGAGGCCTACCACCTGCGGCGCACCGAGCTGCGCGACCCGCACCTGGCGACGCGCGCGCTGCTGGCCGGCGAGCTGGCCGTGGCGCGGTGGCTCATGCACGGGGTCAACACCGACAACGACGCGGTGGTCGCAGACGCGCGTTCGATGCTCGATGAGCTGGTCGAGCACCTGACGAGGTACGAGCAGGCCGCCGCAGGCGGCGGCGCGACCTGCGGACGGGGAGACCGACGACGTCTGGACCGGCGACCCGCTCGGGCACCTCGACACCGACCCGCTCGCGCGACCGGCCGACCACGGGTTCGACGACGAGGGCGAGATCCCGCTCGACCGCGACGCGATCGAGGACCCACTCGGCGACGGCCCGCTCGACGTCGGGGACGTCCCCGACGGGTCGACGTCGGCCGGTGAGGTCGACCCGGACAGCAGGGAGCCTGCCGAGGAGCGCGACGACGGCTCGCTCGACGAGGCCCAGGCCGACCGCCCGAGCTGAGCGGGTTCAGCCGCCCAGGGCCCGGGCGAGCTCGTCCGGTCCGGGCAGGCGCTCGGGCCGCAGCGTGACACCGTGCGCGACGTAGACGAACGCCGCGCCCACCCGGTCCAGCGGCATCCCGGTGCGCCGCGACCAGGCCAGGCGGTACACCGCGAGCTGGAGCTCGCGCGAGCGCATCTGCTCCGTGCTGGGCACGGCGCCGGTCTTCCAGTCGACCACCACCACCCCGCCGTCCGGCTCGGCGAACACCGCATCGATCCGTGACCTGACCACCACGTCGCCGATCGGGGTCTCGACGTCGACCTCGACCTCCAGCGGGCGGCGAGCCGCCCACGGCGAGGCGAGGAACGCCGTACGGAGCGCCTCGAGCCCCGGGTCCGGCTCGACCTCGTCGGCGCCGGGGAGCTCGTCGACGTCCACCAGGGCGGCGCGGCCGAAGTACCGCTCCACCCACGCGTGGAACTCCGTCCCGCGCCGGGCCACGGTCGACGGCGCGGTCGGCACCGGACGGCGCAGGGCGAGGGCGAAGGCCCGCGGGTCCTCGGCCAGGTGCACCACCGCTGACGTCGACAGGTGCTCGGGCATCGTCACCGCTGTGCGCCCGGCGCGGCCCCGCTCGCGCTCGGCGATCAGCAGTGCGGCCAGGGCGGCGAGCTCGCCGCCGTCCGGCTCGTCACCGGGCCAGTCGGCGCGCGGGACGGCCGACCGCACGGCCGCCGCGGCGCGCTCGACCACGGCGGTCCGGCCACCGAGCGCGGCCTGCGCGGGCCAGACCAAGGCGCTCGCGTCGGGCTCGCGCTCGGGCCGGTCGCCGAGCTCGGTCCAGTGCTCGGCCACGCCGCCGGCGACCTCGAGCAGGAACTGCGAGGGCTCGTGCGCGCGCTTGCCGTCCCGCCACCAGCTCGCCGTCAGCAGCAGCGCGTGCCTGGCGCGGGTGACCGCGACGTACGCGAGCCGGCGCTCCTCGGCCAGCTCGTGGCGGCGGTGGTCGTCCTTGTAGACGGCCAGGCGCCTCGCCAGCTCGCGGTCGTCCGCCCCGGTGGTCAGGTCGACGTCCGGGACCCACCCTGCATCCCCGCGCAACGCGGTGGGCAGCGCCCCGGTCGTGGTGGGCCACCCACCGCCGTGCACCGACGCCGGGAAGTTGGTGGCGGTCATGCCCGGCACCGCGACCACGTCCCACTCCAGGCCCTTGGCCGCGTGCACGGTGAGCACCTGCACGGCCTCGGGGTCGAGCTCCGCCACCGGGGCGTCCAGGCCGTTCTCCTCGTCCTGCGCGGTGGCGAGCCAGTCGAGGAAGGCGCCCAGCGTGCCGCCCGCCTCGGTGTCGAACCGGGTGGCCTCGGCGCGGAAGGCGTCCAGGTGAGCACGCGCGGACGCCGGGCTGACCGGGCGCAGCGCGACCTCGATGTCCAGGCCCAGCAGCACCTCCGCCTCCGCGACCAGGTCGCCGATCGGCAGGAACGTCTGGCCGCGCAGCGTCCGCAGCACGAGCGCGAGCTCGGCCATCCGCGCCCGGCCGGGCTCGCTCAGCCGCCGGCCGTCGGGACTGGTCCAGCCGGGCGGCGGCAACCGGTCGAGCGCGTCGACGATCGAACGCTCGTCGACCACGTCGGCGGCCGCGCCCTCCGGAGCCGCGCCCGGACGCCCGCCGGTGTGCCTGGACCAGTCGGCCAGCGCCGCCAGGTCCGCCAGGCCGAGCCGGGCCCGCGGACCGGTGAGGAGCCGCATCAGGGCGTCGCCCCGCGACGGGTCGTGCGCGGCCTGGAGCGCCGCGACCAGGTCCACGACCTCCGGCGTGCTGAGCAGCCCGCCCAGGCCCACGACCTCTACCGGCAGGCCGTGCGCGTGCAGCGCGGCCTCGACCGCGGCGAACTGCGAGCGCTTGCGGCACAGCACCGCTGCCGTCGCGGGCGGGCCCCCGACCGGCCCCGACCGGTGCTCGGCAACGAACCGCGCGACAGCCGTGGCCTCGTCCACCTCGTCGGCCTCGACGGCGGTGCGCACCAGCCCGGAATCGGCACGCGGCCCGGGCGTGAGCCGCTCGACCGAGTACGGCGAGGCGGCCCGGAGCGGGCCCGCGACGACGTTGGCCGCGTCCAGCACGGCCAGGTCGTTGCGCCACGACGTGGACAGGTGCCGCACCACCGCCTCGTCCCCTGCGGAGGTGCGGAACTCGGCGGGGAACCGGAACAGCCCGCCGGCGCTGGCGCCGCGCCACCCGTAGATCGACTGGTGCGGGTCGCCGACCGCGGTCACCGGGTGCCCGGCCCCGGGCAGCGGCGCCGCGGTGTCCGGGCCGCTGCCGAACAGGTGGCGCAACAGGGCGAGCTGGGCCACGGAGGTGTCCTGGTACTCGTCCAGCAGCACCACCGAGAACCGGGCGCGTTCGCCCGCCCCGACCTCGGGCACCTCGCGCGCGACCCGGGCAGCCAGGGCCACCTGGTCGGCGAAGTCCATCAGGTCCCCCGCCCGCTTGCGCGCGGTGAGCTCGGCGAGCATCGGGGCCATCGCGGCCCTCAGCCGCACCGACCCGACCACCTTCGCCAGAGTGTTCGCGTCGGTCTTGCGACCACCCGAGGGCGCGGAGGCGAGCCGGTCGGCGACCCGCGTGCACTCGGCGGCGAGCTCGTCCGGGGTGCGCAGGTGCTCGGCGAGCCCGTCCGAGAGCTCGAGCAGGGCCCGGGTGACCGTGGACAGCGCCAGGTCGGTGCCCAGGTCCTCGGCCCAGTGCTCGACCACGTCGTGCGCGAGCTGCCAGCGTCCGGCCTCGCCGATCAGCCGCGACGCGGGCTCGACGCCGAGGCGCAGGGCGTGGTCGCCCACGAGGGAGGCCGCGTAGGCGTGGTACGTCGACACCGTCGGGGCCAGGAACACCGACGACGTCCCGGCGGCGTCCTTGCGGCGCAGCGCCGCGAGCCGGGACCGGACCCGCTCGGACAGCTCTCCGGCCGCCTTGCGCGTGAAGGTCAGGCCGAGCACCGCATCCGGTGCGACGAGCTCGTTGGCCACCAGCCACACGACGCGGGCCGCCATCGTCTCGGTCTTGCCCGACCCCGCGCCGGCCACCACCAGCATCGGCTCCAGCGGCGCCTCGACGACGGCCTCCTGCTCGGGCGTGGGCCGCGGGCGACCGAGCGCGTCGGCGATCGCGGCGGCGGACCACCTCATGCGCCCACCACCCGGCCCTCGGGCTGGGCCGGGCAGGACCGGCGCACCGGGCAGCTGCGGCACAGCTCGTTGCGCGACGCGCACATCGCCGCGCTCGTCACGACGTCCGCGACCTCGTCGACCAGCAGGTCCACCCAGCCCGGCTCGGGGTCCTGCGCCAGGGCCGGCTGGTCCCGGGTGGACACCTTCACCGTGGACCTGCCGACGTACACCAGCGCCGCTCCGGCAGCGCGGGCGCCGGGCACCACGTCCTCGAAGCCCCCGGCGTCCACCGCCGCCTGGTAGAGGCCGAGCTGGGGGTGCCGCGCCGCGTCGTCGGCCGTGACCGCGCTCCTGCCGGTCTTGAGGTCCACGACGCGCAGCAGCCGGCGGCCGTCCGGGTCGACCCCGGCGTCCTCCAGCCGGTCGACGACGCCGTGCACCTGGACGCGCCCGAGCCGGACCCGGAACTCCTGCTCGAGGGCCACCGGGTCGCCGGCGTCGCGCAGGTACGCCGCGAGCTTGCGCACCATCTCCGCGGCGCGGCGCCGGGCCTGGCGATCCAGCCAGCCCTCGGGCAGGCCGAGCTCCGCCCAGCGCCGGTCCACCATGGCGGCGAGCTCGGCCTCGCTGCCGCGCGGCAGGGCCGCTGCGACCGCATGCAGCAGGGTGCCCAGCGACTGCTCGCGCGACTCGGCGGCGCGTCCGCCCACCGACTCCAGCGCCCAGCGCAGCGCGCAGGTCTGCGCGGCCTCCACGCGTGACGGCGACATCGGCACCGGGCCCCGGGGCGGCCACAGCGGATCGGTGCTGGAGACCTCGCGGGTGCCGAACCAGGTGTCCGGGTCGGCGCCCTCGACGCCCTCGGTGGCCAGGTGGGCGAGCAGTCCGGCGGCCGGGGACGCCGGGTCGGCCTCGACCGCCGCGCGCAGCCTGGCGACGAGGGCGCGCAGGTCCAGGGCTGCCGGCGCGGTCCGCAGCCGCGGGTCCGGGCCGTCACCGTCGGCCGGGTCCACGAGGTCCACCAGCGCAGAGGCCTGGTGGTCGGCGTCCCGCACCGCGGTGACCACGAGCCGCGTCGTGGCCCGCGAGGCCGCCACCGTGAACGAGCGGAGCTCGTCGTCGAGCACGGCCTGCCGGGCCTGCGCGACCGACTCGCGGTCGGCCGCCCGCCCCGCGAGCACCTCGACCAGGTGCGCGGCGCCCAGCATCGAGTCCCGCAGCCGCAGGTCCGGCCACACACCCTCCTGCACGCCCGCGACCACCACCACGTCCCACTCGAGCCCGGCGGCGCCCGCGGCCGTGAGCACCGCGACCGCGTCCCCCGGGTCGCCGCGCGCGGCCAGCGTGTCCGCGGGCAGCGCCTGGGCCTCCAGGTGGTCGACGAACGCCCCAGGCGGAGCCTGGGGCAGCCGGTCGACGAACTGCTCCGCGGCGGTGAACAGGGCCAGCACGGCGTCCAGGTCCCGGTCCGCCCTGGCCCCGGCCGCGCCGCCCGCGAGCGCACTGCGCCGCCACGTCTCGGCCAGACCGGTGGTCGACCACAGGGCCCACAGCACGTCGAGCACCCCGGCCCCGGGCTCCGCGAGCGCCTCACGGCCGGCCGCCAGCACCCTTGCCAGGCGCTGCACCGGCCCGCGCTGCTCGGCCGGGAGCGTGGTGGCCCGCGCCGGGTCCGCGAGCACCTCGACGACGAGCGGGTCGCTGGTCCGCGTACCGCCGCCGGCGAGCTCCTCGGCACGCAGCGCCCGGCGCACCCGGCGCAGCCCCACCGGGTCCAGGCCGCCCAGTGGCGAGGTGAGCAGCGTCGTCGCGTGCTCGGCGAGCAGCTCCGGGTCGAGCACGCAGGCCAGCGCCGTGAGCAGCGGGCGCACCGCGGGCTCGGACCTCAGCGGCACGTCGGAGCCGGTGGTCTCGACCGGCACGCGCGCGGCCAGCAGTGCCCGGCGCAGCTCGGCCACCCGGCCGCCGCTGCGCACGATCACCGCCATCCGGTGCCAGGGCACGCCGTCGTGCAGGTGGGCGCTGCGCAGCACGTGCGCGGCATCCGCCGACTCCTGAGCGCTCGAGCGCACCAAGTGCACCTCCGCCTCGCCGGGCCCGCCCCGGCCGTCGTCCGTGCCGGGTGCGAGCCGGTGGCGACGCTCGGGCCCGCGGATCTCCGCGGTCACCGCGCCCACCACCTCGCGCAGCCGCGAGCCGTGCCGCCAGACCCGCTCGAGCACCGCGGTGTCCGTCCCGAAGGCCCCCAGCTCGCTGCCGGCCGGCAGCGAGGCCCGTTCGACCAGCGCCGGGCTCGCGCCCCGGAACGTCTGCACCGCCAGGTCGGGGTCGGCGAGCAGCACCACCTCGGCGCCGTCCTGCGCCAGCACGTGCAGCAGCCGCACCGTCGCGGCGGTGGCCTCCTGGTAGTCGTCGACCACCACCAGGCGCCAGGACGGACACGGCGCGTGCGGCACCTCGTCGGTCCAGGTCAGCAGCGCCTCGGCGGCCTCGTCGACCACCACGGCGGGGTCGAAGCGCGCTCCTGCGTCCGGGGTAACGGTGCGCAGCTGGGTGACGTCCAGGTACTCCCGGTACACCGCCGCGGCGGCCCGCCACTCCGGCCTGCCGTGCCGGTCGCCGAGCAGGGCCAGGTCTTCCGGGCGCAGGCCACGCTCGGCGGCCCGCATCAGCAGGTCGCGCAGCTCGTCACGGAAGGCGCGCAGACCGAGGGCCTCGTCGGGTACGTGCTCGGGCCAGGGCACCGTCACGCCCTCGCCGGCCCGGTGGCCCGCCAGCAGCTCGGCCAGCACGAGGTCCTGCTCGGGCCCGCTGATCAGGGTCGGCGCCGGCTCGCCGCGCAGGGTGGCACGGGCCCGGAGCACGGAGAACGCCAGGGACGACGCCGTGCGCACCACCGGCTCGCCGGTGGTGCGCCTCAGGTGCCCCGCGAGCGCGTCACGCAACCGTGCGGCGGCCCGGCGGGTGGGGGCGAGCAGCAGCGCGTCCGCGGGGTCCAGCTCCCCGTCGGCCAGCCGGTCCGCCACCACCGCGAGCGCGGTCGTGGTGCGGCCCGACCCCGGCGCGCCCGTGACCAGCAGCGGACCGCGGTGCTGCACGACCCGCTGCTGCGACGGGTCGAGGTCCGGCCACGGGGCACGCGCCACCGGCGCCACGAGCTCGACCACGCACCCGATCCCACCACACGGGCCCGACACCACGGTGCCGGTCGGGCGCCCGGCCCGGTCGTCGGCGGTCGGCAGGTGCCGGCCGGCACCGGGCCTCAGGTCGCGTCGGGGTACGGCCAGCCGTTGGGCAGGCAGGGCGTGACGTGGACGCTCTGCTGCTGCATGACCGGCGCGATCTCGCCCGTCCCGGGGCAGGACACGTGCCTGTGCCCAAGCAGGTGACCCACCTCGTGGTTGATGACGTACTGGCGGTAGAGCGTCAGGTCGTCGAACTCCGGGGCCCCGGTCACCCAGCGGGTGTAGTTGATGGCCGCGTGCCCGTTGCGCCCGCACGAGTAGTCACCGTTGGTGGCCAGCGGCGCGCACAGCTCGTCGACCTTGTCCGGCGAGGCGAGCACCACCCGCAGGTCCGCGTCGCCGTCGGTCCGCGCGAAGCTCAGCGCGCCGTCGCGACCCCAGCCCTGGGGGTTGTTGAGGATCCCCATCACCAGCCTGGCGAAGCGCTCGCCGTCGACCGGCAGGCCCGCCTCGACCTCGACCCGGACGGTGCGCACCGGCGCTGCGGGATCCGGTGCCGGGCTCGATCCCGGCACCACCACGAGATCGCCGCCGGCGTGCTGCGGGGTCTCCGGGCTCAGCAGGCCGGCCATCAGGTCGGCCGCGGAGACGGGGGGCACCGGTGCGGCCGCCGTCGCCAGCTCCGGGACCAGGCCCTCGACCCGCTCCAGGACCATCGCGGCGGGTAGCGCGGTCGGGTCCGCGACCGCGCCGTCGGTCGCCGCGGCGGCCGCCTGCCGGGAGGCGTCCCGGGACGCCGCTTCGGTGGCGTCCGACCCGGCCGCGCCCTGGGTGGCCTCGCCCGGGCCCGCCTCCTGCACGGCCCGGAGCTGCAGCGCTCCGACGACCATGGGCTCCTGGGTCATCGTCATCGCCGTCGCCGCACCCCCACCGAGGCCGAGCACCACGGCCGGCACCAGCGCGAGCAGACGGAAGCGTCCACGCGTCAGCACGGCGCCCAGCCGCCGCGCATGACGCGCAGGCGCAGCGGGGCGGGCGTGCTGGATCCGCTCGGGCACCGGGCCATCGTCGCACCGCGGGGCGCCCCACGTCACACGTTCGTCCTGGTCGCCCGGGTGCGGCCCGCGACGGGACGCGCGCCACTAGCATCGGCAGATGGCACCACGTCCGCCGCGGATGTCCGCCGACGACCGCCGTGCACAGGTCCTCGAGATCGCGGAGGCGATGTTCGCCCGCGACGGGTTCCATCACGTCTCGATGGACGACATCGCGGAGCGCGCCGAGGTCTCCAAGCCGGTGCTCTACCGGCACTTCCCGTCCAAGCTCGACCTGTACCTGGCGGTCGTCGACCGGCGCGGCGAGGCCCTGGTCGAGGCCGTCGACGCCGAGCTGGCACTGGCCGCCACCGAGGACGGGCCGCCCGGCCGGGACGTCATCCGCGCGATCTTCGCGGCCTTCGTCGCGTTCGTCGAGCAGGCCGGCGAGACGTCCTCGCTGCTGTTCGAGTCGGACGTGACGCGCGACCTGGAGGTCCGCGAGCGGGTCGAGATGGCCACGCGCGGGGCGGCCGGGGCGATCTGCCGGAGCCTGCGCGACGTCACCGGGCTGCCCCAGGCCCAGGCGGACCTCCTGGCCGAGGTCCTCGTCGGCATGGCGCAGGTGACGGCGACCTCACGGCACCGCCCCTCGGCGGTCGACACCGACACCGCCGTGGACCTGATCGGCCGGCTCGCCTGGGACGGCGTCCAGGGCCTCATCGTCGACCGCACGGCGACGGAGGACCCGGGCTGAGGCCCGTGGCGGCGACGGTCCGCCCGCCCACCTAGGATGACGTCAAGGACGACGAAGGGACGGGCGTGCAGATCACGATCGGTGTGCAGAACGTGGCCCGCGAGCTGGTGCTCGAGCTCGACGGCACGGCGGACAAGATCGCCAAGGACGTGCTCAAGGCGCTCGAGGTCGGCGCGCCGATCGACCTCGTGGACGCCAAGGGTCGCCGCGTGCTCGTGCCCGCGTCGATGGTGGGCTACGTCGAGCTCGGCGGCGACGACACCCGCCGCGTGGGCTTCAACCTCTGAGGGGCCCTCAGGCCGCCAGGCCGAGGCGGTCCATCCGTCGGGTGTGCTCGGCGGTGAGCCGGGCGAACAGCCGCTGCTGCGGCTCGTCGCCGGGAAGCGCGACGCTGAGCAGGCGGGCGATCTCCGGGTGGTCGGCCACGACGCCCTGCACGACGCCGAGCGACTCGCCGACCAGCCGCCGGCCCCACAGCGCCAGCCGCGGGGAGAGGGTCGCGTCGGCCTCACCGGCCGCCCCGAGGGCGGCGACGACCGTGCCGGCGTGGCCGTCGTCGACCATCACCGCGTCCACGACCGCGTGCGACACCGGGTCGAGCCCCTCGGCGAGCGCCTCGGCGAAGTCGTCGGCGACGCCGTAGCCCACGAATCCCTTGAGCAGCCGCTCCGCCCAGGTCGACGGCTCGGTGCGCCGGTCGAACTCGACCAGGACGCCGGCGAACGGTCGCATCGTCGACTGCAGCTCGCCGCCCAGCTCGGCGATCCGCTGCGCCACCCGGTCCACCCGGTCCAGCGCGTTGCGGGCGAACCCGGCCATCGACAGCCGCTCGGCCAGCGTCGGAGCGAGCGAGGAGTCGGCCGCGAACCGCGAGAACGCGGCCAGCTGGAAGTAGGCGATCATCCCGAGCAGCGGGAGCGCCCGCTCGGCGGCCACCGGGCCCTCGGATTCGATGGCACCGGCCGGTGACGACGAGTCGCTCATCGGCACAGGCTATAGGCTGGGCCCGTACATCGGTTGACCGGTCGTCTCGTCTCTGGCGTGATCAGACGCGCTGTCGTGTGCGAAGTCCTGCGCGATCGGCTGCCGCCACACCCGTGGCAGGCCCCTTCAGTGCGGCCCCACGGCTCCGAGAGGACGACATGACCGCCACCCCCGTGGGTGTGCCGGCCGCTGAAGCACCTGCTGACGACGCGCCCGTGCCCGCCACCGACAACCCGACCTTCGCGGACTTCGGCATCCGCCCCGAGATCACCTCGGCACTCGCCGAGATCGGGATCGTCCACCCGTTCCCGATCCAGGCCATGACGCTGCCCGTCGCGATGCAGCGCCACGACATCATCGGCCAGGCCAAGACCGGTACCGGCAAGACCCTGGGCTTCGGCCTGCCGCTGCTCGAGCACGTCGTGGCCCCCGGCGAGGAGGGCTACGACCGGCTGCCGGCTCCCGGCAAGCCGCAGGCCCTCGTCGTCGCCCCCACCCGCGAGCTCGCGATCCAGGTCGCCGGCGACCTGACCACCGCCTCGCGGCACCGCGGCGTCCGCATCACCCTGCTGTACGGCGGGCGCGCGTACGAGCCGCAGATCGACGCCCTCACCAAGGGTGTCGAGGTGGTCGTCGGCACCCCCGGCCGGATGGTCGACCTCCTGAACCAGCACTACCTGGACCTGTCCAGGGCGACCACCGTCGTGCTCGACGAGGCCGACGAGATGCTCGACCTGGGCTTCCTGCCGGACGTCGAGAAGCTCCTGGCCCGCACCCCCGCCGCGCGACACACGATGCTGTTCTCGGCGACGATGCCCGGCGCCGTGGTCGCGATGGCCCGCCGGTACATGACCCAGCCGACCCACATCCGGGCCGCGGACCCCGAGGACGACGGGCTGACGCTCAAGGCGATCACGCAGGTCGTGTACCGCGCGCACGCGCTGGACAAGGTCGAGGTCCTGGCGCGGATCCTGCAGTCCAAGGGGCGCGGGCTGACCCTCGTGTTCGCGCGGACCAAGCGGACCGCCGCCAAGGTCGCGGACGACCTCGCCGAGCGTGGCTTCGCGGCCGGCGCCATCCACGGCGACCTCGGCCAGGGGGCGCGCGAACAGGCCCTTCGGGCGTTCCGGCACGGCAAGATCGACGTCCTGGTCGCGACCGACGTGGCCGCCCGGGGCATCGACGTCGACGACGTCACGCACGTCATCAACTACCAGTGCCCTGAGGACGACAAAACCTACCTGCACCGCACCGGGCGCACCGGGCGCGCCGGCAAGACCGGCACCGCGATCACCTTCGTGGACTGGGACGACGTGCCGCGCTGGTCGCTCATCGACAAGGCGCTCGGCCTGGGCATCCCCGAGCCGCAGGAGACCTACTCCTCCTCGCCGCACCTGTACACGGACCTGGACATCCCCGAGGGCACCAAGGGCCGGCTGCCCAAGGAGGCCAGGGTCCGCGAGGGCCTGGACGCCGAGGAGCTCGAGGACCTCGGCGAGACCGGCAAGCGCGGCGGCCCTGCCCACGACAAGGGCCACGGCAAGGACCGCGACAAGGACCGGCGTGACGGCCACGCCAAGGGCCACGGCCACGGCAAGGGCGACCGCGAGCGCAAGCGCGACGGTGGCCACCGCGACGCCCCTGAGCGTCGGGACGAGGCTGCCGAGGCCCGGCGCGCCGAGGGCGACGACACGCCGGCCCGCAAGCGCCGCCGTCGCCGCCGTCGCTCCGGCGGGGGCACGGGCGAGGGCTCGACGCCTGCCACGGCCGCCGTCGAGGGCTGAGGGGTGGTCGGCGCCGTCGTACGGGCGGCGACGCCCGGCGACGCCGACGCGATCGCCGAGATCTGGCACACCGGCTGGCACGACGCCCATGCCGGTCACGTGCCCGACGGGCTCACCCGGGCGCGCACCCGCGAGGCCTTCGACGCCCGCGTCGCGGCTCGGGTCGCACAGGCCACCGTGGCCGTCGTGGGCGGCGCGGTCGCGGGCTTCGTGATGGTGGTCGGCGACGAGGTCGAGCAGCTGTTCGTGGCGCGCGCGCACCGCGGCACCGGCGTCGCGGCCGTCCTGCTGAAAGAGGGCGAGCGACAGGTCGCCGCAGCGGGCCACTGCGAGCCGTGGCTCGCCGTGGTCGAGGGCAACGCGCGCGCCCGGCGGTTCTACGAGAGATGCGGGTGGCTCGACGCCGGCCCGCTGCCGTACGAGGTGACCGTCGACGGGGAGACGTTCGTCTCACCGTGCCGGCGGTACGTGCGCGCGGGCTGATCGCGGCGCGCGCCGAGCCGCCGACCGCCTGACCGCGGCGCGCTAGGCCTCGATGAACGCCCTGATCGCGTCGGCCACGAGCTGCACGGCGATGGCGGCGAGCAGCAGACCCGAGATCCGGGTGACCAGCGTGGTGCCCGAGTCCTTGAGCACCCGGCGGACCACGCCGGCGAACCGCATCGCGAGCCACAGGCAGATGTGCACCCCGACCACGCCCAGGGCGATCGCGACCCACTGCCCGGCGTCGTCGGCACGCTGGGTGAACACCATGGTGGCGACGATCGCGCCCGGTCCGGCCAGCAGCGGCGTGCCCAGCGGGACCATCGCGACGTTGGCACCGGCCGCGGACGGCTTGGGCTCCTCGCTGCGTCCGGTGAGCAGCTCCATCGCGACGAGCAGCAGGAGCAGGCCCCCGGAGGCCTGCAGGGCGGGCAGCGACACGTGCATGTAGGCGAGCAGCTGCTGGCCGAAGATCGCGAACGACACGATGACGCCGAAGGCCACCGCCACGGCCTGCCGCGCGGCACGGCGGCGCTGCTTGACGGCCATGGCGCCGGTCAGGGCCAGGAAGATGGGCACGGTGCCCGGCGGGTCCATGATCACGAACAGCGTCACGAAGACCTCGGCGAGCAGCTGCCAGTCGACCGTCAACGCACGACCTCCAGCCGGCCGCTGCCCTCGATCAGCTCGAGTACGAGCGGGTCGGTGAGGTGCTCACCGAGCCGGTTGGGCTTGCCCGCGCCGTGGTAGTCGCTGGACCCGGTCGCGAGCAGCTCGAACCGCTCGGCGAGCGCGGCCAGGCGCCGCTGCTCGACCGGCGGGTTGTCCCGGTGCCGGACCTCGACGCCGGCCAGGCCGTGCCGCACGAGATCGGCGAGCTCGCTCTCGTCCACGGGCCGGCCGCGTGCGACGGATCCGGGGTGGGCGAGGACCGGGACACCACCCGCCTCGAGCACCAGCTCGATCGCGTCGGGCAGGCGGATCGCGTGGTGGGGGACCCAGTAGGGCGATCCGGTCGCGAGGATGTCGGCGAACGCCTCGGAACGGTCCGCCACCACGCCGAGGGCGACCAGCGCGTCGGCAATGTGCGGCCGGCCGACGGTGGCGTCGCCGGTGGTCTGCTCCTCGACGTCGGCCCAGGTCAGCGGGAAGTCACGGCTGAGCCGGTCGACCATCTGCCTGGCCCGGTCCTGCCGCGCGCGGCGCACGCGCTCGGCCTCGGCGAGCAGCACGGGGTGCTCGGGGTCGTGCAGGTAGGACAGCAGGTGCAGGCTGCGCCCGCGGTGCCGGCAGGACAGCTCGACCCCGCGCACGAGAGCGACCCCGACCTCGCGCGCGGTGGCCGCTGCCTGCTCCCAGCCCCTCGTCGTGTCGTGGTCGGTCAGCGCGATCACGTCCAGACCGGCCTCCGCGGCGGCGACCACGACCTGCGCGGGCGACTCGGTCCCGTCCGAGGCGTCCGAGTGGGTGTGGAGGTCGATGCGCACAGCCGCCAAGCGTATGCCGACGGCGCCGCCACCGTGCCACCCCCACCACCCCCGTGCCCGCGGGACGCGGGGTGGTGGGCGGCTGGTGGGACGATGGGGCCCATGTCCGACTCCTCCGCACGGCCCTCGACGCAGCCCGGCGACACCCAGCCGGTCCGCGAGCGCGGCAGCAACCGCTCCCAGCGCCCCTCTTCCGCCGCTTTCCGCGCGTTCATGTCCCAGGACTGGGCCGACACCAGGCCCACCGTTGGCCGCGACCCGGTGGCGGACCGCACGCCGGCCCGACGCGAGCGGCTCTCGCGGCTGTTCCCCGGCGAACGTCTGGTGCTGCCGGCCGGCGGGCTCGTCACGCGTTCCAACGACACCGACTACCGGTTCCGTCCGCACAGCGCGTTCGCGCACCTGACCGGCCTGGGGCTGGATCGCGAGCCCGACGCGGTGCTCGTGCTGCACCCGCGCGAGGACGGCGGTCACGACCCGGTGCTCTACGTGCGCCCGATGGCCGGCCGCGACACCGAGGAGTTCTTCGCCGACGCACGCTACGGGGAGTTCTGGGTGGGCGCCCGACCGACGCTGGCCGACCTGGCCGAGCTCACCGGGATCCCGGTCGAGCACCTGGACCGCCTGGCCGACGCGCTGGCCAAGGACGCCGGTCCCGGCGGCGTTCGCGTGCGCGTGCTGCGCGAGGCCGACAGCACGGTCACGGCGCTGGTCGAACGCGTCCGCGCCGACGACGAGCGGACCGAGGCGGAGATCGCCGCCGACGACGACGCCCTGGCCGAGGCGGTCTCCGAGCTGCGCCTGGTCAAGGACGACTGGGAGATCGAGCAGATGCGGATCGCGATCGCGGCGACCGTCGAGGGCTTCGAGCGCGTCGTGCGCGAGCTTCCCCGTGCCGTTGCCCACCGCCGCGGCGAGCGCGTGGTCGAGGCGGTGTTCGACGGCCACGCCCGTGAGGAGGGCAACACCGTCGGGTACGAGACGATCGCCGCGTCCGGCGACCACGCCACGACGCTGCACTGGATCCGCAACGACGGCGAGGTGCGCGCCGGCGATCTCCTGCTGCTGGACGCCGGGGTCGAGGCCGAGAGCCTGTACACCGCGGACGTCACCCGCACGCTGCCGGTCGACGGCGAGTACACCGAGGTCCAGCGCCGGGTCTACCGGGCCGTGCTCGACGCGGCCGACGCGGCATTCGCCGCTGCCGTGCCCGGCGCCCGGTTCCGCGACGTGCACGCCGCGGCCATGGAGGTCGTCGCGGCGCGCCTGGCCGAGTGGGGCCTGCTGCCGTGCACCGCGGAGGAGGCGCTGTCCCCCGAGGGCCAGCAGCACCGCCGCTGGATGGTGCACGGCACCAGCCACCATCTGGGCATCGACGTGCACGACTGCGCCCAGGCCAGGCGTGAGCTGTACCTGGACGGGGTCCTCGAGCCGGGGATGATCTTCACCATCGAGCCGGGCCTGTACTTCAAGGCCGACGACCTGGCCGTGCCCGAGGAGTACCGCGGGATCGGCGTGCGCATCGAGGACGACGTCCTGATCACCCCCGACGGCAACGAGAACCTGTCAGCCGCCCTCCCCCGCCGTCCGGAGGACGTCGAGGCCTGGATGCAGCGCCTCCAGACCCCTCGGCCATCTAGGGGAGGCGGCCGGCGTCCTTGAGGGCGCGGCGCAGCAGCCACTCGACGTGGGCGTTGGTCGAGCGCAGGTCGTCGGCGGCCCAGCGGGCGAGCGCGTCGTGCAGGGCGGGGTCCAGGCGCAGCAGCATCGCCTTGCGCTCGCGCTTCGCGTGCTTCTTCTTGCCGTCCGTGCCGGGACGCGCGCGCGCCCGGTCGGGCGGGGTCGCTGCCCCACCCGGCCGGGCGTCGCTGGTCATCGGGACCTCACTGGTAGAGCGTCCCGGTGTTCACCACCGGGGTGGCGCGGGAGTCCCCGCACAGCACCACCAGCAGGTTGGAGACCATCGCGGCCTTGCGCTCCTCGTCCAGGTCCACCACGCCGTCCGCGGCGAGCCGGTCCAGAGCCATCTCGACCATGCCGACCGCGCCCTCGACGATCCGCGAGCGGGCGGCGACCACCGCGTTGGCCTGCTGGCGCTGGAGCATCGCCTGGGCGATCTCCGGTGCGTAGGCCAGGTGGCTGATCCGGGTCTCGAGGATCTCGACGCCGGCGACGGCCACGCGGGCGGCGACCTCCTCGGCCAGCTCGGCCGAGATCTGGTCGGTCGAGCCGCGCAGCGACTCCTCGCCCTCGGCGGCGTCGTACGGATAGGTCCCCGCGACGTGCCGGACGGCGGCCTCGGACTGCGTCTCGACGAACTCGCCGTACTCCTCCACGGCGAACGTGGCCTTGGCGGTGTCGGCGACCTGCCACACGACGATCGAGGCGATCTCGACCGGGTTGCCGGTCGCGTCGTTGACCTTCATGCGGGCGGTCTCGAAGTTCCGCACCCGCACCGAGACCGAGCGGCGCGTGCTCAGCGGCACGGTCCACACCAGGCCGCTGCGACGCACGGTGCCGACGTAGCGGCCGAAGAACTGCACGACCTTGGTGCGGCCGGGCTGGACCACGGACAGCGAGCTGAGCTGGACGACGGTGAGCAGGCTCGCGGCCACCCCGAGGATCGCGAGCAGGTCGGGGTTGGCCGCGTCCGGCGCACTCGCGGCGACGAACAACCACACGGTCAGCCCGATCAGCGCGAGCCCGACCAGGAAGCCGAGGAAGCCGTTCGCCTGCCAGGCGCGCCGCTCGCCGATCTCCACGACGGTGCCGTCACGGCCCACCGGCCGACCGGCCAAGGGCTGGGGCTCGCGCTCGACGACGGACATGGGAGCTCCTTGTTGCTCTGCGGTGCGAATCACCGCGCACCCGGCGCCGGACGACTCCCGCCCGACAGCAGAGTGATATCACAATGATCACCCACGGAGTGCCCGGTCTCGGGAGCAGGGACGGGGGCGTCCGGGAGCCGGAACGTCACCAGCGCGCGGCGGCGGCGCCCCGCGCGCGGCGTCAGGACTGCGGACCCGCGGGGGGCTGCGTCGGCGGGTTCGACGGCTCCTCCGACGGAGGACGCGGTGACGGAGCCGGCTGCCCGGGGCGCTGGTAGCCCGGCGCCGGCTGCGACGGCGGCGTGCCGAAGGGCTCCGCCGGCCGCCCGACACTGGGCCGCACACGGCCCAGCCCAGGGCCGCCCTCGGCGGTGAGCAGAGCACGGGCCTGGCCGGCCTGCTCGGCGGCGCACAGCACCGCGTACGAGCCGGCCACGATCTGGCTCGCGGAGGTGAAGTCGCGCCTCCCGCCGGCGAACGAGTGCGAGATCACCGCGAACAGGATCCCGAACGCCGCACCGATCGCCATCGCGGCCGGGATCGGCAGCGCCTGCTGCGAGGTGGACGAGAACAGCGAGAGCAGCACGCCGACCGCCAGGCCGAACCATGCGCCGGACATCAGCCCGGCCACCGCGACCCTGGCGTACGTGAGGCGGCCGGTGATCCGCTCGACCATCCGCAGGTCGGTCCCCACGATCGTCACGTGCTGGACCGGGAACTCCTTGTCCGACAGGTGGTCGACCGCGTGCTGAGCCTCCAGGTAGGTCGCGTAGGACGCGATCTCCTCCCCGTGCGGGAGGGTCGGGATCCGCGGGACACGACCTGAGCTGAACGCCATGACCCGATTGTCCCCCAGGGCGCTGGACGAGGCCATGGGTCCGGCTGGACGTCCGCTGTGCGCGAACCGGGGAACTCCCTGGGCCGTCGTACGCGGGCGACCGGCTCGCGAGCGCCGGGCGCCGAGCGGTGAGGCACCGGGCCTGGCGCCGGGCCCGCCACTACGCTGACGCCGTGAGCACCCGGGTCTTCGCCGCACGGCTGGCCGGGACAGCCGTCTTCGACCCGATCGGCGACCAGGTCGGCCGGGTCCGGGACGTCGTCGTCCTGGTCCGCCCCACCGGGCTGCCGCGCGCCACCGGGCTCGTGGTCGAGGTGGCCGGGCGCCGCCGGGTGTTCCTCCCGCTGTCCCGAGTGACCAGCATGGACGCCGGCCAGGTGATCTCCACGGGGCTGCTCAACATGCGCCGCTTCGAGCAGCGCCCCACCGAGACGCTCGCGATCAGCGAGCTCCTGGACCGTCACGTCGAGCTCGCCGACGGGTCCGGCGCCGCGATCATCGTCGACGTCGGGCTCGAGGAGCAGCGCAACCGCGACTGGCTCGTGGCCAAGCTGTTCCTGCGGCGCGTGGCGCCGGGGCGTTCCGGCCTCATCCGTCGGCGCGGCGAGACGGTGCTGGTCGACACCCGCGACGTGCGAAGCCTGGCCGGGATCGCGCCGACCCAGGGCGCGGACCTCATGCTCGCGTCCTACGAGGACCTCAAGCCGGCGGACCTCGCTGACGTGCTGCACGACCTGGCCGACACCCGGATGCTCGAGGTCGCCACCGCCCTGCCCAACGAGCGGCTCGCCGACGTCCTCGAGGAGCTGCCCGAGGACGACCAGGTGGCGATCCTCACCGGGCTCGACCTCGACCGCGCCGCCGACGTGCTCGACGTGATGCAGCCCGACGACGCGGCGGACCTGCTCGCCGAGATGCCGACCGACAAGGCCGCCGAGCTCCTCGAGCTGATGGAGCCCGAGGAGGCCCGCGACGTGCGTCGGCTGCTGGCCTACGACGACGAGAGCGCCGGCGGTCTGATGACCACCGAGCCGGTGATCCTGGGGCCGGAGACGGCGATCGCCCAGGCCTTGGCGCACGTGCGCCGCCAGGACCTCACCCCGGCGCTGGCCTCGATGGTCTTCGTGGTGCGGCCGCCACTGGAGACCCCGACCGGACGGCTGCTGGGGGTCGTGCACATCCAGCGCCTGCTGCGCGAGGCCCCGCACGACCCGATCGGCGGGTTCCTCGACACCGAGATCGAGGCGGTGCCGCCGGAGGCGCCGCTGAGCACCCTCACCCGCCTGCTGGCCACCTACAACCTGCTGGCGCTGCCGGTGGTCGACGAGAGCCGGCGCCTGCTCGGCGCGGTGAGCGTCGACGACGTGCTGGACCACCTGCTCCCCGAGGACTGGCGCGAGGCGGAGCCGGAGGACGCGGATCGCGCGATGGACGAGCAGCGGGAGGCCGGTCGTGCCTGACCGCCTCGACCAGCCGAAGGACAACCGCCGCGTCTGGCGGCCGCGCCTCGACCCCGACGTCGTGGGTCGCGGCGCGGAGGCGTTCGCCCGTTTCATGGGAACCGGGCGGTTCCTGCTCTACATGTCGGCGTTCGTCGTGATCTGGGTGGCGCTCAACGCGCTGGCGCTCTGGGGCCTGCGCTGGGACCCGTACCCGTTCATCCTGCTCAACCTGTTCTTCTCGGTGCAGGCCTCGTATGCGGCCCCGCTGATCCTGCTCGCCCAGAACCGCCAGGACGACCGCGACCGGGTGGCCCTCGAGCAGGACCGCCAGCGCGCCGAGCGCTCGCTCGCGGACACCGAGTACCTCGCACGCGAGATCGCGGCGCTGCGGATCGCGCTGTCCGAGGTGGCCACGCGCGACTTCGTCCGCTCCGAGCTGCGCAACCTGCTCGAGGACCTCGAGCACGTGGACGAGGACGAGCGCCGCTCGGCCGAGGAGTGAGTCGGTACCCGCCCGGGTACCGACGACCGGCCCAGGGAGCATCCCGGCGGCCGACCTAGGATGGCGCACATGCCCACCGCCGACGCCGTCCGCACCGCCCTGGCCTCCGTGCTCGACCCGGAGATCCGCCGCCCGATCACCGACCTCGGGATGGTCCGCTCGGTCGACGTCGACGGTGACCGCGTCGAGGTCGGCATCGACCTGACCACCGCCGGCTGCCCGCTGCGGGACACCCTCACGCGTGACATCACCGCCGCGGTGGGCACCCTGGAGGGGGTGGTGACGGTGAATGTCGCGATGGGCGTGATGAGCCCGCAGCAGCGCGAAGCGCTGCGCACCCAGCTGCGCGGCGGGCCCAACCCGGTGATCCCGTTCGCCCAGCCGAACAACCTCACCAAGGTCTACGCGATCGCGTCGGGCAAGGGCGGGGTCGGCAAGTCCTCGCTGACCTCGAACCTGGCAGCTGCTATGGCAGCCGACGGGCTCCGGGTGGGCGTCGTGGACGCCGACGTCTACGGCTTCTCGGTACCGCGGATGCTCGGCGTGGACCGCGCCCCGACCAAGGTCGACGACATGATCCTGCCGCCGATCGCCCACGGGGTGAAGGTGATCTCGATCGGCATGTTCGTCCCGCCGGGCCAGCCGGTGGTGTGGCGCGGGCCGATGCTGCACCGCGCGCTCGAGCAGTTCCTCGCGGACGTGTTCTGGGCCGACCTGGACGTGCTGCTGCTGGACCTGCCGCCCGGCACCGGCGACATCGCGATCTCGGTCGCCCAGCTGCTGCCGGCCAGCGAGCTGCTCGTGGTGACCACCCCGCAGCAGGCCGCCGCCGAGGTCGCCGAGCGCGCCGGGTCCATCGCGATCCAGACCCACCAGCGCGTGGTCGGCGTCGTGGAGAACATGTCCTGGCTCACCGCGCCGGACGGCACGCGGATGGAGGTGTTCGGCTCCGGCGGCGGCCAGGCGGTCGCGGCGAACCTCAGCAAGCTCACCGGCACCGACGTGCCGCTGCTCGCCCAGGTGCCGCTGCAGACCTCGCTGCGGGTGGCCGGCGACAGCGGTGTGCCCGTGGTCATCTCAGACCCCGACAGCCCCGCAGCCCAGGCCCTGCGCGACGTCGCCCGCACCCTTGCCACCCGCAGCCGCGGCCTGGCCGGCAAGCCGCTGGGCGTCACCCCCCTCTAGCCCGCGGACTCGGCGCGCATCCGCACGTTCGGCGCGCTCCGGGTGCCCGCCGAACGTGCACAAGTAGGCGGCCTCGGCGCGGCCGGGTGGGCGATGTTGACTTGTGTTCGGTTCTGGCGAACAATGTTCAGGTGCTCGCGACGCAGCGACAGGATCTGATCCTCGACCGGATCAAGGCCGAAGGGGCCGTGCGGGTGGCCGACCTCGTGGCCGAGCTCGACGTCTCCGACATGACGATCCGCCGCGACATCGCCGAGCTGGCCCGGCGGGGTCAGGTCCGCCGGGTCCACGGCGGCGCGGTCGACGCCAGGCACGCCGCGCACGAGCCCGGCTTCCGCGCCAAGCTCGAGATCTCCGGCGCGGAGAAGGCTGCCATCGCGCGGGCCGCGCTCGCCCTGGTGCGACCGGGCAGCGCGATCGGCCTGTCGGCCGGCACCACCACCCACCTGCTCGCCGGGCTGATCGCGGCGAGCGACGTCCGGCCACTGACCGTGGTGACCAACTCGCTGCCGGCCGCCGAGACGCTGCACGCCACGGCCGACCCGACCCTGACCGTCGTGCTCACCGGCGGCACGCCCACCCCGTCGGACGCCCTGGTCGGACCGCTGGCCACCCAGGCGCTGCGGGGCCTGAGGCTCGACGTCGTGTTCCTGGGGGTGCACGGCATGGACCCCGACGGCGGCCTGACCACCCCCAACCTGCTCGAGGCGGAGACCGACCGCGCCATGGTCGCGGCCGCAGGTCAGCTGGTCGTGGTGGCCGACCACACCAAGTGGGGCGAGACCGGCCTGTCGCGGATCGCCGATCTGACCGACGTCGACCTGCTGGTGACCGACGCCGTGCCCGACGGGCTCGAGCTGCCCGACCTCGACATCCTCCTCGCCCCCACCTCAGGAGCCTGACATGCCTGCCGTCCCACGCGCCGAGACCCTCGTCCGGCGGACTGCGACCACCCTCGCCGACGGGCGGGAGCTGATCTACTTCGACGACTCCGAGCCGTACGCCTCCGGCGAGGCGACCCGGCGCCTGGACGACCCCCGACCGCTCGGCGACCGCTTCGCGCCGATCCCCCAGCCCGACGGCGCCCTCGCCCCGGTCACCGGCCCGGAGATGCGCCGCGACCCGCTCACCGGGGACTGGATCCCGATGGCCAGCCACCGGATGAACCGCACGTTCATGCCGTCCGCGGACGCCTGCCCGCTGTGCCCTGCGCGACCTGAGCAGGCCGCGGAGACCGGGTACTCCGACGGGGAGGTCCCGGCGACCGACTACGACGTGGTGGTGTTCGAGAACCGCTTCCCCGCACTCCTCGCCCTGCCCGACGCGGCCACCGAGGGCTGGGCGGTGGATGGCGAGGACATCTGGCAGGCCCGCCCCGCGGCCGGCCGGTGCGAGGTGGTCTGCTTCAGCTCCGACCACGACGCGTCGTTCGCCGACCTCACGCCCGCCAGGGTCCGCACGATCATCGAGGCCTGGGCCGACCGCACCACGGCGCTGTCCGCGACGGCGGGCGTGGCGCAGGTGTTCTGCTTCGAGAACCGCGGGCCGGAGATCGGCGTCACGCTGCCGCACCCGCACGGCCAGATCTACGCGTTCCCCTACGTCACCCCGCGCACCCGGGCCATGCTGGACCGGGCCGCCGAGCATCACGCCGCCACCGGGCGAAGCCTGCTGCGCGAGGTGCTGGACGCCGAGCTCCGGGCCGGCACCCGGGTGGTCGCCGAGTCCGAGCACTGGGTCGCCTACGTGCCGGCCGCCGCGCGCTGGCCGGTCGAGGTGCACCTCGCACCGCGTCGCGACGTGCCCGACCTGCCCGCCCTGACCGGTCGCCGAGCGCGACGACCTCGCAGTCACCTACCTCGAGCTCCTCCGACGGCTCGACCGGTTCTTCGTCGACGACGACGGCCGGCCGGTCCCGCTGCCCTACGTCGCGGGCTGGCACCAGGCGGTGGTCGGCGAGGGGCGCGACCTCGGGCGGCTGCACCTGCAGCTGATCTCCGTGCGGCGCGCGCCGGGCAAGCTCAAGTACCTGGCCGGCGTCGAGTCCGGGATGGCGTCGTGGATCTCCGACACCACCCCGGAACGGGTCGCGGCCCGGCTCCAGGAGCTGGCATGAGCGTCGAGCGGATCCGCGCCTGGGAACCGGGCGACGGGGCCCGCCGGGCCACCGAGGCGTTCCGCGCCGCGTTCGCCGCCGAGCCGGACGGGGTCTGGTCGGCGCCCGGGCGCGTCAACCTGATCGGCGAGCACACCGACTACAACGGCGGGCTGTGCCTGCCCATCGCCCTGCCGCACCGCACCTACGTGGCCCTGGGCACCGACGGGCCACGACACGGTGCGACTCGTCTCCGCGCAGGAGAGCGGCGGCGTGTGGGCCATGCCGGTGGCCGAGATCGCGTCCGGGCTCCGTCGACGGCTGGCCAGGTTACGCCGCGGGGGTCGCGTGGGCCATGGCGCAGGCCGGCGCGACGGGAGCCGGCAGCGCCCGCGTGCCGATCGGCGGGTTCGACGCCGCGGTGGACTCGTGCGTGCCGTACGGCGCAGGGCTGTCCTCCTCCGCGGCGCTGGAGTGCGCGGTCGCCGTGGCGCTCGACGACGTCTTCCACATCGGGCTGGCAGGCTCCGACGAGGGCCGGGCCCTGCTCGCGCAGGCGTGCATCCGCGCCGAGAACGAGGTCGCGGGCGCCGCGACGGGCGGCATGGACCAGACCGCCGCGCTGCGCGCGCAGGACGGCCACGCGCTGCTGCTACGACACTCGCGACGGCTCGGTGCGGCACCTGCCGTTCGACCTCGGCGCCCACGGGCTGGCCCTGCTGGTGATCGACACCCACGCCCCGCACCGGCTGGTCGACGGTCAGTACGCCAGGCGGCGGGACACCTGCAACGCCGCCGCCGCGCACCTCGGGGTGCCGACCCTGCGCGAGGTGGACGCCGACGCGCTCGACGACGCGCTGGCCGCCCTCGACGGCGAGCTCCGCACGCCCGCCGGGGCCACTGCGAGCCCCGACGTGCTGCGAGCCCGCACCCGGCACGTCGTCACCGAGATCGCCCGGGTCGAGCGGTTCGTGGAGCTGCTGGCTGCCGGCCGGGTCGGCGAGGTCGGCCCGCTGCTGGACGCCTCGCACGCGTCTCTGCGCGACGACTACGAGGTGTCCTGCCCCGAGCTCGACGTCGCCGTCGAGGCCGCCCGCGCCGCGGGGGCGCTGGGCGCTCGGATGACCGGGGGCGGCTTCGGTGGCTCGGCGATCGCCCTGGTGGACGCCTCAGCCGTCGATGAGGTCACCCTGGCCGTCGCCGCAGCGTTCGACGAGCACGGCTTCGCGGCGCCGGCGACGCTCGTGGCCGACGCGGCGGGCCCGGCGGCACGCACGGTGTAGCCGGCGCGCCGGACCGACTCCCGTCAGGACTCCGTCGGGGCCCCCGAGAGCGCATTCGCGCGACCCCAGTACTCCTCGCTGGAGACGATCCCGGCGATGATCGCCTCGGTGCGCGTGCCGCGCTGGATGGCCGCGACCCACGACGCCCGGCCCGACGGGTCCAGCCCACGGCCGAGAAGCAGCTGGTAGTACCCGTCGACCACCGCGGCGAGCCGCTCCGTCGAGAGCACGAAGCCCCTGGCTACCTGCTGGCGCGAGAGTCCGGAGGCGAGCCCGGCGACCCACCACTGCACCTCCGCGTCGGCCGGCGAGCGGTGCAGCACGTCGCGGTAGAGCCGGCGCACCCAGGCGGCGTCGGTGCCACCCGCCACTCGGTAGTACTCGGCCGACCCGATGAACCCGGATTCCATGATCGGGATCGACATGCCCCGGCTCATCGCGTCGAGCCAGAAGGCGATCCCCGCCGGATCGGGCCTCCGCCCCAGGAATTCTTGGTACACACCGGTGATCAGTCGCGTGCGGTACTCGGCGGACCCGGTGATCGCGTTGGCGACCGACCCCCGCGCGACGCCGTCGGCCAGGGCCTGGGTCCACGTGCGCAGGCCTCCGGCGTCGGGCACCCGCCCGAAGAGGTCCGAGTAGACCTGGATCACGTACGGCTCGAACTCGGCCTCGCCCGGCAGGGCCACGCCCGTCCACCATGAGGTGCGTTCGAAGGCTCCGGCCCAGCTCAGCGACACGTGCACGTGATCGGTGTGTGGCACCGGGCCGGTGTACTCCTGCCAGGCGGCACCGTCGCGGGAGTTGCTCCAGATGTACCTGTTCCAGATCACGTACATCACGCCGAGGCGGCGCGCGTTGTAGCCCGTCTTCCCGTCCGGCCCGACTGCGGTCAGCCACTGGACGAAGGCGTCGCCGGCGGCCTTCTCCGCGGGGACCGCCGAGTCCAGCGCCCAGTCGAACGCCCGCCCTTCCTTGTGCTCGCTGATGCCGCCGACCGAGCAGCCCCGACCGATTCCCGCGAGGTGTCCCTGGCCGTAGTAGGCGACGGCCAGATTGACCAGGTAGACGGTGCCGGGCTTGGCCGTCGGGTCGCACGTCGACTGTCCGCGATAGCGCACGTACGAGTCGACGGGGTGGGGCGCCGCGGCCGGCGCAGCCGGTCCGGCCGGCATCTCGGTGGGCACCGGCGGAGGCGGAGGCAGGGGCGGCTCGGCCGCGGCGACGAGGGCGGGCGCGGCCACGCGCTCGGGTGCCGCCAGCACCGTGGGCGGCGCAGCCGGGTCCGCCGTGGGCCCCGAGGTCGGCTGCGCGGCGGGCTCGGCCGTCGGCTCCGCGGCGGGCTCGGCCGTCGGCTCCGCGGCGGGCTCGGCCGTCGGCTCCGCGGCGGGCTCGGCCGTCGGCTCCGCGGCGGGCTCGGCCGTCGGCTCCGCGGCGGGCTCGGCCGTCGGCTCCGCGGCGGGCTCGGCCGTCGGCTCCGCGGCGGGCTCGGCCGTCGGCTGCGCGGCGGGCTCGGCCGTCGGCTGCGCGGCGGGCTCGGCCGCGGACCCGGCGGCCGCCGGGGAGACTCCCATGAGCATGGCCAGCGCCGCGGCGAGACCGACGGCGAGCAGCCTGGTGATGGTCGGACGCATGAGCTCCCCCGGACGACGCCACGGCGGTGCAGGGCGCCCCGCCGTGCTACGGACCTCTAGGTCATCGGCACGTCACCCTCCCGGGTGAAGGCCCGGGACAGGCCGGCTCGTCCGGGCGCAGCAGGCGCCTCGAGGCACGTCGCGCGAACCCGCCCCAGGGCGGGTCAGCCCCCGATGAGGCGCTCGGCCTCGCGGACCACCTCGGCGGCGTACTCGTCGACGATCGCCTCGCAGGCGGTCCAGGCGACGTCCTCGCCGACCGACGAGCCGGCGGCGTTGGCGTCCAGGCCGTAGAGGAAGGCCTTGGCGAGCGCACCTTCGGAGTCCTCGAACATCAGGGGTGCCAGCACAGCGAAGCGCTCGGCCCAGAGCGCGCCGTAGGTGCGCTCGATGCGGGCGTGCGCCTCGGCGTAGCCGGGGTCCTGGGTGAGGTCCATGCCCCCGACATCGGCACGTCCCGGGGGAACCTGAGCCACCGGGCGTGATCGACATGTGCCGAGCGCGGCTCCTCCTCGGGGGCCGCAGGCCCGTCAGGTCGCTCGGTCGTAGGAGTCGACCACCGCGACGTCGAGCGCGAACTCCACCGGCGCGTCGCCGAACAGCAACCGCCCCGCCTCGGCGGCCGAATCGCGCACGGCCTCGACCACGTCCTCCGCGACCCCGGCGGGGCTGTGCACCATGACCTCGTCGTGCAGGAAGAACACGAGGTGGGGCCGCCCGGGCAGGTCACGAAGCCGGCGACGCAGCGCGGCCATCCAGCACAGCGCCCACTCCGCAGCGGTGCCCTGGACGACGAAGTTCCGGGCGAACCTCCCCCAGTCGCGAGCCCGCCGCCTGGCCTCGGCGACGTCCCCGGCGTCCGCGCCCTCGCCCGAGGCCGCCTCGCGGGCCGCCCACCAGGACGGGCCCGGCCGCGGGGAGGAGCGTCCGAGCCAGGTGCTGACCACCTCGCCGCGCTCACCGGCCCGGGCTGCGGCCTCGACCAGCCCGATCGCCCGCGGGTACGCCGCGGTCAGCCGGGGCATCAGAGCCGCGGAGACGCCGGTCGTCGCGCCGTAGATCGCGCCGAGCATGGCGTACTTGGCCTCCTTGCGGCTCGGGACCGTCCCGGCGTCGGCGAGCGCCTGGTAGAGGTCGGCACCCCGCGCCGCGTCTGCCATCGCACCGTCCGCCGACATCGCGGCGAGCACCCGGGGCTCGAGCTGGGAGGCATCGGCAACCACCAGGGTCCAGCCTGGTACTGATCGGACCGCCGAGCGAATCTGACCCGGCAGCTGGAGCGCACCGCCACCCGACGTCGCCCAGCGGCCGGTCACCACGCCGCCCACCACGTAGTCCGGCCGGAACCGCCCGTCGTGCACCCAGGTGTCCAACCACGCCCAGCCGTTCGCGCTCAGGAGGCGGGAGAGCTTCTTGTAGGCGAGCACCGGCTCGACGGCCGGGTGCTGCTGGTCCGCGATCTCGGAGCGGCGCGTGCTCGTGACGTCCAGACCCGCCCGCCGCAGCGCCTGGAGCAGATCCGGCTGGGAGTCCGGGTTGAGGCCCGGGGCGTCCAGGGCCCTCCGGATCCGGGCGGCCAGCTCCTCCAGGCGCGCCGGGCGGGCGCCGGGCGCGGGGCGCGGACCGAGCAGCTCGGTGAGCACACGGTCGTGCTCACCGACGTCCCACGGCATGCCGTCGTGCGCCATCTCCGCGGCGACCAGGGCACCGGTCGACTCGGCCGCGAGCAGCAGCCGCAGCCGCCCGGGCTGCCCGGACCGGGCCACCGCCTCGAGCTGCGCGCCCAGCTCGGCGAGCAGATCGGCAGGGCCGTCCGCCGGGTTCGGTGTCCCCGGTCTGCGGCCGACTGCGTGCGGGGCGGCGCCGAGCGCGGGTGACGCGCCGTCCTGGCCACCGCCGCGCGGCTCGTCGACGTCGAGGGCGTCGAACAGCGTGGGCTGCGGCTCCCCGGCGACCGGCACCTCGGGGTGCGGGGCAGACCGGGCGTCCCACGGCCCTGCCGGTGCTGCGGCCAGCGCGGAGTCCCCGCACGCCGCAGAGGACCGCAGGATCGCGTGGCTCAGCCGCAGGTCGTGGCACCGGTCCAGACGCACCCCGGCGGCGAGCAGCGGCGGGTAGCGCAGCGCCACCTCGTCGACCACCCACCGCGGGCGGTCGGCCTCGCGGGCTGCGATCGTCGCGGCGAGGTCCGCGGCAGGGACCTGGACCGACGCGACGGGTCCGCGGCTCAGGTCAGGGGCGCCCCCGGCCGCGGCGTCGGGGCCGGGCGCGAGCTCGTGCAGCACCGCTCCCCCATCGGCGAGGTGCTCGACCACGATCCAGCTCACGCGTCAGTGTCCCAGCCGCGGCCGACACCGCCCGCCCGAGCCTGCGCCGCTCTGCCGTCGGCCGGCCGTCAGCGCGACGCTCGGCCGCCGGTCCCCAGCCGGTCCTCGATCGCGTCGAGCAGGAGGCCCAGGCCGATCTCGAACTCGTCACCGAAGCGGTAGCCCGGGCGCAGCACGTGCTCGCTCGTGAACGCCGCGAGGTGGGGCAGCGCGACGCCCGGCGCGTCGAGCATCTGCGTGGCGAGCTCTCCGAGCCCGTCGGCGTCGAGGGCGGGCAGGCTGAGCTCCTGGACCATGAAGCCGTACAGGTGGGCGTCGAGCAGGACCATCGCGTGGGAGACCATCGGCCAGGCGAACCCTGCCTCCCGGAGGCAGCCGACGACGGCGTCGTGGTGCCGGAGCGTCTCGGTGCCGGCGTTGGGCCGCGAGTCCATCAGGCCCACTGCCCACGGGTGGCGCAGCATCGCCTCACGGCCTGACACGCACCGCCGACGCAGCTCGCCGCGCCAGTCCGCACCACCGATCACGGGCAGGTGGATCTCGGCGAAGACGCGGTCGACCATGCCGTCGAGCACGTCGTCCTTGTTGGGGACGTGATGGTAGAGCGACATCGCCTCCACGCCGAGCTCCTTGGCCAGCGCCCGCATCGACAGGTGCGCGAGGCCCTCGCGGTCGGCGAGCACGACCGCGGCGCGCACGATCGCCCCACGCGACAGGCTCCCCCTGCGTGCCGCCTTTCGCACCGCCGCCCGCTCCGTCGCCGCCATCGTCTTCTCCTCGAGCCTTGCGCTCCCGTACATCGTAAGGTTACGGTATCACCGACTTACACCGTAAGAATGCCCCGGCCCAGGAGATCGAGATGCGCCACACCACCACGACCGAGACGACCCGCACCACCACCCCGACGATGCGGGCCGTCACCCAGCGTCGCTACGGCGGCACCGAGCAGCTCGCCCTGCGTGAGGACGTCGCGGTGCCACGCCCAGGCCCCGGCGAGGTGCTGGTGCGGGTGGCCGCCGCGGGCGTCGACCAGGGGGTGTGGCATCTCATGGCCGGCCTGCCCCTGGTCGTCCGGTTCGGGTTCGGGCTTCGCCGGCCCAAGCAGCCGGTGCCCGGGCTCGCCCTGGCGGGCGTCGTCGAAGCGGTCGGCGAGGGCGAGGGCGGGTCACGGTTCCAGGTCGGCGACCGCGTGCTCGGCGTCGGCACCGGTGCCTACGCCGAGCTCGCCGTGGCACGCGCGGACAAGCTCGTCCATGCCCCGACCGACCTGGACCTCACGGCGGCCGCTGCGCTGCCGGTCTCCGCGACCACGGCCCTGCAGGCGGTGCGTGACCACGGGCGGGCCGAGCCCGGCCGCCGTGTGCTGGTGATCGGCGCGTCGGGAGGCGTGGGCACCTACGCCGTCCAGATCGCGGCGGCGGTCGGCGCGCACGTCACCGCGGTCGCCAGCGGTGCCAAGGCGGACCTGGTCCGCTCGCTGGGCGCCGAGGTCGTGGTCGACTACCGCACCACTGAGCTGACGCCGCAGACCACGGGCGGGGCGTTCGACCTGATCGTGGACATCGCCGGCGGCCGAAGGCTGCGCACCCTGCGGCGCCTCCTGACGCCCACCGGCACGCTGGTGATCGTCGGGGCCGAGACCGGCGGCCGGGTGGCCGGCGGGGTGCAGCGCCAGATCGGCGCCTCGCTCCTGTCCCTGTTCGTCAAACAGCACCTGGTGATGTTCCTCGCCAGCGAGAAGGCGGACACGCTCGAGCGCGTGGTGGACCTGGTCGCCCAGGGCAAGGTCCGCCCGACGCACGGCGCGACCTATCCGCTGGACCGGGTCGGCGACGCGGTCGACGACCTGCGCGCCGGACGGGTGCGGGGCAAGGCCGTCGTGGTCCCGTGACCGCCGCGGGGCCGCCTCGGGCCGCCGGGCCACGCGCGATGATCGTCGCCCTGCGCGACTAGCCCGGGTCCTTGCGCTGGGTGTCCTCGTGCACCGCGAGGAAGACCGACCACGGCGTGCCGTCGGGGTCCGGTCGGCGGTCGGCGTACTCCTGGAACACCGCTTGCAGGCGCGAGAGCAGCTCGTCGCGCGCCGCCGGGGTGAGCCGGAGCCCGAGCCGCACGGTCGACACCGTGCGCGGGTCGGCCTCCGCGAGCTCGGCGAGGAACGTCTCGACCAGCAGCCGGCTGCCCCCGTCCGGCAACGGGGTGTGCCAGGACTTCCTGGTCGCCAGGTAGGGCACCTCGCGGGCACCTCGCGCACCGGTGCGCTCGGGCTGGGCGACCAGGAACCCCCGCTCGGCCAGCCGTCGCACGTGGTGGTAGACGGTGGCCGGGTCCTTGCCGAGCCGGTCGGCGACCTCCTTGTTGGTCAACGGCTCGTCCAGGCACAGCCGCAGGATCCGCAGCCGAAGCACGCTGTTGAGCACGCGACCGTCGGCCTCGGCCTCCGCGTGACGCTCTTCGCGGCTCTGGTCCATGCCACCATGCTAAGTGATTGACATATCCCAATCGCTTGCACACACTGACCGGGTGAGCTCCGACCACCCCGAGACTGCGCCGCCCGCGCCCCAGCAGGCGACCGCCGCCCCGCCGGCGCCACGCTCCCTGGTCCACCACGCCGACTTCCGGCGCCTGTGGCTCGGTGACGGGCTGGGCCAGCTCGGCGCGCAGCTGGGGAACCTGGCCATCCCGGTGTTCGCGGTCGCCACGCTCGACGCCACCGCCTGGCAGATGGGCGCGCTCACCGCCGCCGAGAGCGCGGCTTTCCTGGCCATCGGCCTGCCGGCCGGCGCGTGGGTGGACCGGATGCGCAAGCGCCGCACGCTGATCTCGGCCGACCTGGTGCGCGCGACCGTCCTGGCGGTAGTGGTCGTGGTCGCGCTGACCGGGCACGCCTCGATGCCGGTGCTGTACGGGGCCGCCCTCGCGATGAGTGCGGCCACGGTGTTCTTCGACGTGGCCTACCAGAGCTACCTGCCGGGGCTCGTGGGCCCGACGCACCTGGTGCAGGGGAACTCCTTGCTCCAGGCCACGCAGTCGGTCGCCCAGATCGCCGGACCCGCGCTCGGCGGCGTGCTGCTGCGCGTGCTGAGCGCTCCGATGCTGCTGGTGGGGACCGTGGTCACGTACCTGTCGTCGGCGACGGCCGTCTCCCGGATCCGGATGGTCGAGCAGCTGCCGGACCCCGCAGCGCGCCGGCCGCTGCGACACGAGATCGCCGAGGGCCTCTCCTTCGTCCTGCGCCACCCGCTGCTGCGGCGGGTGGTGGCGTGCACCGGGATCTCCAACCTGTCCAGCTCGATCGCGGGCGCGCTGCTGGTGCTGTACGTGCTGCGCGAGCTGGGTCTGACCGAGGCGCAGCTCGGGGTGGTGCTCAGCGCCTCTGCGATCGGCGGCCTGCTGGGGGCGGTGGCGTCGAGTCGGCTGGCGCGGTGGTTCGGCGAGGGTCCGGTCATCCCCCTGGCGGCCCTCATGTCCCCGCCCGCCTGGGCTCTGGTCCCGCTGGCCGGCCCTCTGATCCGCCTCGGCGTGCCGGCGATCGTGACGCTCACGGCGGCCGGCGTGGCCTTCTACGCGTTCGTCGTGGTCTACAACGTCGCCCAGGTGAGCTTCCGGCAGCGGGTCTGCCCGCCGGCGCTGCTGGGCCGGATGAACGCCTCGGTGCGGTTCCTGGTCTGGGGTCCCATGCCGATCGGCGGGTTGATCGGTGGCGTGCTCGGCGAGCGGCTCGGTGTGGTCCCGACGCTGTGGGTCGCGGTGGTCGGGCTGGCCCTGGCCGCGGTGCCCGTGGTGGCCTCCCCGCTGTGGCGGATGCGCACCCTGCCCGGGCCCGCCGAGCCGGCTCTGGTTCAGACGTCGTAGTCCACGACGAGCGGGGCGTGGTCGCTGAAGCGCTGGTCGTAGGCCAGGGCGCGGTCCACTCGGACGTCACGCACCCGGGCGGCGAGCGCGGGGGTGGCCACCTGGTAGTCGATCCGCCAGCCGGCGTCGTTGTCGAAGGCCTTGCCACGCCAGGACCACCACGTGTACGGCCCGGGGACGTCTCCGGCCCGGGCGCGGGCCACGTCGACCCAACCGGACTCGAGCCACCCGGTCAGCCAGGCGCGCTCCTGAGGCAGGCAACCGGCCTTGCCGACGTTGCCCTTCCAGTTCTTCAGGTCCGCGTCGGTGTGCGCGATGTTCAGGTCGCCGCCCACCAGGGCGGCTCCGCCATCGGCGAGGAGCTCGGCCATCCGACGCGTGGCGTGGCCGAGGAACGTGTGCTTGTCATCCATGGACGGGTGCCCGACAGTGCCGGAGTGCACGTACACCGACACGACGGTCAGGCTCGCGCCGCCGGGGAGCTCGAGGTCGGCCTCGACCCAGCGGCCGGAGTGGGTCGCCGCGTCACCCGCGACGCCGACCCTGACTCCCACCATCGGCGCCCGGCTGGCCACGGCCACCCCGGAACGCCCCTTGGCCTGCGACTCGGCGTGCACGACGTGCCAGCCGGGCAGGTGCTCGTGAAGGACCTCGGAGGGCGCCCGCACCTCCTGGAGCAGGAGGACGTCGGGCGCGGCCCGGTCCAGCCAGTCGGTCATGCCCCGGCGGAACGCTGCGCGGACCCCGTTGACGTTGACGCTCGCGATCCGCACCCGGACATCCAACCCCACCCCGCCGACGGGCGGCGCACGGTGCGGAACGAGCGGGTCAGGTGCAGGACCGCTGGACCCGGGCCGAGTCGGCGCCCGGGCCCGCTCGGGGTGCGATCAGCCGAGGAGCAGGCGCTGGCCCGGGACCGCGCCGAGGAGGCTGCGGACCTCGCGCTCGGAGAACCTGCGGTGCCCGCCAAGAGTCCGGACCGTGCTGATCTTGCCGGCGTTGGCCCAGCGGGTCACGGTCTTGGGGTCCACCCGGAAGAGGCTCGCGACCTCTGCGGGGGTCAGGAGCGGGTCGACGCCGACGGTCGCGGCGGTCCGGGCGTTGGTGTTCTGCTGCATCGAAGTAGTCCCATCGTCGTTCGGCGGCTGGGCGACCCTGGCGGGCCCCTGGCTTTGCGTCCCCGCCTCACAGCGGGTTTGCCTTTCTCGTGACGAGGACCTCTCCGGGGTTCCCGGGTGGGGCCTCACACCAGACATCGGGACAATATCGGACATCCTTGACCGAATCGTGTTGTGATCTCGATCACACAAACGGTGCGAAAGTGGACAGGCCGGGACACGGCGACCGTCCAGGAATCGGGATGATGCCCCGCAAAGGCCCTCGAAATGGGGCATACGTCACACTCGAGCCGTCGATCGGGCTCCAGATGTGACTCAGATCACCCTCGAAGTGGCAGCTCGGTGCCGCCGAATCCGCCAAGATCAGCCCTCGAAGTGTGGCGAAGGACACCCCGGAAGGCTCTCGGCCAGCCACGACTGTCCGGATTGCGGTACGGCCTGTCCCGGCTGGCGGGACGGTCGAGGCTTCTCAGACCCGACTCGCGGTCACCGCGCGCGGATCTCGGCGCCGCGCACGCCCCGGCGGCCTCGGTGCTCCACCAGCCGGGCCGGCACACCGGCGACGTGCCGGCGGGCACGGCAGAAGCCCCCGTCCGGTTCGCCCGGTGGAGGCTTCTATCCCAGGTATCGGCGCGCCACGGACCGACCTTGAGGGTGAATTAGTGTGATCTACACCACACTTCGCTCGGCCATCTCGACGACGTTGGCGAGCAGCATGGCCCGGGTCATGGGCCCGACCCCACCGGGGTTCGGCGACAGCCACCCGGCCACGCCGGCGACCGAAGGGTCCACGTCCCCCACGAGGTGCGCCCGGCCGGCGGCCGGGTCCTCGACCCGGGACACCCCCACGTCGAGCACCACCGCACCCGGCTTGACGTCCTCGGCCTTGACCAGGCCGGGCACCCCGGCGGCCGCGACCACGACGTCGGCGACCCGCAGGTGCGCGGCCAGGTTGCGCGTCCCGGTGTGGGTGAGCGTGACCGTCGCGTTGTGCTCGCGCCGGGTGAGCAGCAGCCCGATCGAGCGCCCCACCGTCGTACCGCGGCCCAGCACCACCACGTGCTTCCCCGCGACCGTCAGCCCGAACCGTGCGAGCAGCTCGAGGATCCCTCGCGGCGTGCACGGCAGCGGCGAGGTGAGCGGCCCGGACACCCGCAGCACCAGCCGTCCCAGGTTGGTCGGGTGCAGGCCGTCGGCGTCCTTGGCCGGGTCCACCCGCTCGAGCAGCGCGTTGGTGTCCATGCCGGCCGGCAGCGGCAGCTGGACGATGTAGCCGGTGCACGCCGGGTCGGCGTTCAGCCGGTCGATCGCCGCCTCGATCTCCGCCTGGGTAGCGGTGGCCGGCAGGTCCTCGCGGATCGAGGCGATCCCCACCTCGGCGCAGTCGCGATGCTTGCCCGCCACGTAGGCGCGCGAACCCGGGTCGTCACCCACCAGGACGGTGCCCAGACCCGGCGTCACGCCGCGCGCCACGAGCCCCGCGACCCGCTCAGCGAGCTCGGCCTTGATGGCCGCCGCGGTCGCCTTGCCGTCCAGCACCTGGGCCGTCGGGGTGCCGGTTCCGCTCACTGCTGCAGGCCCGGGTAGAGCGGGAACGCGTCGGCGAGGGCAGCCGTGCGGGCCGCCAGCGCCGAGACGTCGGCGTCCGGGCCGGCGATCAGCGCCTCGGCGATGACGTCGGCGACCTCGGCGAACTGCTCGTCGCCGAAGCCTCGCGTGGCCAGCGCCGGGGTGCCGATCCTCAGACCGGACGTCACCATCGGCGGGCGCGGGTCGTTGGGCACCGCGTTGCGGTTCACCGTGATGCCCGCGTGGTGCAGCAGGTCCTCCGCCTGCTTGCCGTCGATGGCCGCGTCGCGCAGGTCGACGAGCACGAGGTGCACGTCGGTGCCGCCCGAGCGCACCCCGATCCCGGCGGTCTTGACGTCGTCGGCCATGAGCCGCTCGGCCAGGATCCTGGCGCCACGCACCGTGCGCTCCTGGCGGTCACGGAACTCCTCGCCCATCGCGATCTTGAAGGCCACCGCTTTCGCGGCGATCACATGCATGAGCGGGCCGCCCTGCTGCCCGGGGAACACCGCGGAGTTGATCTTCTTGGCCAGGTCGGCGTCGTTCGTCAGGATGAAGCCGGACCGAGGGCCACCGATGGTCTTGTGCACCGTGGACGACACCACGTGCGCGTGCGGGACGGGCGAGGGGTGCAGGCCGGCCGCCACCAGGCCGGCGAAATGCGCCATGTCGACCCAGAGGTACGCCCCGACCTCGTCGGCGATCTCGCGGAACGCGGCGAAGTCGAGCTGCCGGGGGTAGGCGGACCAGCCGGCGATGATCACCTTGGGCTGGTGCTCCACCGCGAGCCGGCGCACCTCGGCCATGTCGACCTCCGAGGTCTCGGGGTCCACCCCGTAGGCGACCACGTCGTACAGCCGGCCCGAGAAGTTGATCTTCATGCCGTGCGTCAGGTGGCCGCCCTGGTCCAGGGCCAGGCCGAGGATGGTGTCGCCCGGCCGGGCCAGTGCGTGCAGCACGGCGGCGTTGGCCGTCGCGCCCGAGTGCGGCTGCACGTTGGCGAACTCGGCGCCGAACAGCACCTTGGCGCGCTCGATGGCGATGTTCTCGGCGACGTCGACGACCTCGCAGCCGCCGTAGTACCGACGGCCCGGGTAACCCTCGGCATACTTGTTGGTGAGGACGGATCCGACCGCCTGGAGTACCGCGCGCGGTACGAAATTCTCGCTCGCGATCATCTCCAGCGTCCCGCGCTGGCGGTCGAGCTCGCCGTCCAGCACGGCGGCGATCTCGGGGTCGAGCTGGGCAAGGGACTGGTTCATGACGTCGCTCGTGGCACTCATGACGGCTCCTCGGCTCGCGTGGTGCGCGGGGATCCCGGTCCTTCCCGGGCACGCACCACGACGGGTGGCTGGCCCAGGGCCCAGGCGTTCGACCCGTGACGATCCAACTCGGCGCGCGAGGCCCCGATGCGCCGCTCCCCGGTGGTGTCCCACCTACGCCAGTCGCGGCGGGGCAAGCCTAGCAACCGGACGACCCACGGCGGAGCCCGGCGTCGTGCCGGCGCGCGCTGTCGAGGCACGCCGGCACCGAACGCACCCGCGCCTGCTGCCGCGGCACGCCTGGGGCAAGGCTGAAGCGAAAGCGTCGCCATGTGACGGTTTCGCTTCACCCTTCCGCACTCCGGGCAGGCGCGGAGGGGCGCGGCCACGCGAAGACGCAGGCACGCGAAGGCGCGGGTGCGGGAAGGCGCGGGTGCGGGAAGGCGCGGGCAGGCGCCGGCCGGCGCGGCGCGGGCGCGAAGGGACGCGGGCACGGCAAGGCGCGGGCGGCGCCGGCAGGCGCGGCGCGGGCGCGGGGCGGCCAGGCGCGGCGCGGTACGGGCGCGGCGCGGGGCGGGCAGGCGAGCGGTTGTCGTCACCCCCGCGGGACCGGGGTTGGCCGGGCGCCCACCCGGAGGCTGGAGTTGAGCCCTGGTTCAGCAGTCGGGGTTGGCGGGGTTCTGGGCGCAGGTCCCGGCGACCAGGTGGGTGTGCAGCTCGCGGATCTCGAAGGTGTGGGAGGTCGAGGTCGTGGTCACCGTGCCCGGCACCTGACGCACCGTGGGGTCGTCCCCCACCGTGTACGTCGCCGCCCACGTCGTGGTCAACGACACCTGCCCGGTACCCACATGACGGTAGGCGTAGGCCACGTCCTGATCCGGGTAGGCATGCCCCGGGCTCGTCGTGGTGAACGGGGCCCCGTCCCCACCATCGACCCCGAAGTCCCAGGTGAACGCCACCGGGGACACCGTGAACACCACGTCCACCCCCAACAACGACGTGGACAGCACCTGCGGGGTGTCGTCGGTGAACGCGATCGTGTCCATCCGCACCAGGACCTGGTCCGCGTCGGGCTGCACCATCAACGGCGACGGGGCCAACGCCAACCGGCGAAACGCCGACAGCACCTGATCACCCGACGGCACCGGCCCACCAGCGCACGAGAGGTCAGCGACCATCACCCACTCGGTCCAGGCAGCGACCTCCGAGGCCCGGTCCCGACGCCACGTCGGCACGACCACCGGCGAATCCCCGCACACGTCCGAATGATCACGCACCACCGCGTCCGAACACGGGAACAACCCCTCAAACCCCTCACCCGCCGACAACACCCCACACGCCTCAGCACGCACGAACTCCACCAACACCGGACCCACCGGCGCAGGACGCGACGGCTCGACCTGCGCGTCCGCTCCATCCGCGATGTCTGTTGCCTCGACCTCGAGCGCCCCATCGACGGCGCGGGGGGCTATGTCCGGAAGTCCCTCCGTGGGGTCCGGCGGTTCGTCGGCATCGTCCGATTCCTCGCCTCCCGTCGAAAGTGGTGAGCCGGCCCCTGCCACCGCGGCATCGGCCGATCCCGACATCGTGAGCCCGATTCCGAGGGCCAGTGCGAGCACGAAGGTCGACTTCGGCGCGCTTCGCCTCTCCGCCCTCACGGGGCATCGCCCGCCTCGGGGATCTCCTCGTCGACGCCGAAGGCCTGCCCGGCGCGCAGGAGCCACTCGGGTCCTTCTCGGTGCAACACGACGAGCACCTGAGTCGGGTCCGGGTCGTGCTCGGCGATCCACTGTCCGCTCGAGAACTCCTGGATGGTCGGCTGCTCCACGAGGAGAACTACGGAGTATGAGAGCGGGTTCAGCTCTCTGTAGCTCTCGACCGAGACCCAGGTCGCCACATCCTGCCGATAGGCCCGACCGGCGGCGCCGTTGTTGGCCGCCATGTCGACCGTGCTCGCGCAGAACTCGCAGTCGTCGGTGCTCAGGCGTTCCCACTCGGCGGTGTCGTTGGTCTCCAGCACGTACCGGTACAGGTCCCGCAAGAACCACACCGCGGCGGCCTTGGCACCCAGCTCACCGGTGCCCTCCCACAGCTCGGGCTTGTCCGGCAACCCCACCGCCGGGCCCATCGTCGGCGCCGACGACGCCGACACCCCACTCGACGGCGGGGTCACAACCTGCGCCGGCCCGTCCGGCGCACACCCCGCCAGCACGACCGCCACCAACGCACCGCACCACAACCACCGCACGCCTCGCACCACGCCCCCCGCAGGCCCACCACCCCTTGCCCGCACGACCCTTCCACACCCACACGCACCCGCGGGCGCGATCCACAGGCCCAGAAGCGGAGAGATCGGAGGGACTCAGACTCACCACGGAGGCCCCGACTCCCCCCGTCAGCGACGCGAGGCGGCCGCCGCCCACGCGAGGCAGGTCAGGCGCCGGAGCACGGCAGCCGCCCCTGGCCGCACGGCCGTCCGTAGAGGGGCGCGACGGCGACCGGCAGGGCCACCGTTCCCCGGGTGGCCCTGGGCCTGGTCGGGCCCGGTCCCTACGGTGGGTGCCGACCCTGTGAGGAAGGATCCGCCGATGCCCCGCCCCCGACCGTTCGCCCAGGTCGACGTGTTCTCCCCGACCCCGCTGCGTGGCAACCCGGTGGCCGTCGTGCTCGACGCCGAGGGCCTGGACGACGAGGAGATGGCGCTGTTCGCGCGGTGGACCAACCTGTCGGAGACGACGTTCGTGCTGCCGCCCACCGCGGCGGCCGCCGACTACCGCCTGCGCATCTTCACCCCGGGCGGCGAGCTGCCGTTCGCCGGGCACCCGACCCTGGGCTCGGCGCACGCGTGGCTGGAGGCGGGCGGCTCGCCCACGGGCGAGCACCCGGTCCAGGAGTGCGGCGCGGGCCTGGTCGCGCTGCGGCGCAGCGAGGCGACGCTGGCGTTCGCTGCGCCCCCCACGATCCGCTCCGGCCCGCTGGATGCGGAGCTGCTAGCCCGGGTGGTCGCCGCGCTGGGCGTCGACGGCGGCCGGGTCGTCGACCACCAGTGGGTCGACAACGGCCCCGGGTGGCTGGCGCTCCTGCTGTCCTGCGCGGACGACGTGCTCGCGATCGAGCCCGACCTCGCGGCTCTGGCAGGGCTCGACGTCGGGGTCGTGGGCCCGTACCCGCCCGGGGCCGACGCGGCGTTCGAGGTCCGCGCCTTCGCGCCCGGCGTCGGCGTGGGCGAGGACCCGGTGACCGGGAGCCTCAACGCCAGCCTTGCGCAGTGGCTGATCGGCTCCGGCCGGGCACCGGCCTCCTACCGCGCCGCCCAGGGTGCGCGCCTGGGGCGCGCCGGCGTGATCGCGGTCGACACCGACCGGGACGGCACCGTGTGGATCGGCGGCGCGACCACCACCCGCATCCGCGGCACCCTCACTCTGTGACCGGGGCCCCCGTCTCGGCGGCCTCGCCGAGAGCCTCGTCGCCCAGGATCTTGCGCAGGTAGGCATACGTCAGGTCGCCGGTGGTCTGGTCGAACTCGTGCTCGAAGCCGTGCTTGCCGTACATCGCGAGGTTGGCGACCGAGTCCTTGCCGGTGAACACCCACACCTCGCTGATCCCCGGCGGCAGGTAGCCGGGGACGGCGAGCAGCATCTGCGTGCCGATCCCCTGGCCCTGCAGGTCCGGGACCACGGCGAGGCGGCCGAGCGTGGCCTTGGGACCCTCGATCGCGACCCGGAGCGACCCGACCAGGCGGTGGCCGAGCCACGCGCCGACGGTCACGACCGAGGAGTCGGCCAGGTCCGCGCGCAACTCGTCGAGCGTCTGCGTCAGCGGAGGGATGTGCGGGTCGTCGTACAGCTGGGCCTCGCTGACGAACGCCGCGCGGCGAACGGTCAGCAGCTCACCGGCGACGGAGTCGTCGACCAGGTCGATGCGGAGCTCGGGGGCGTTCATGGCGCCATCGTCGCACCGCTGCGAGCGCCGGTGCGACCGCCGCTCCGCACAGCGGACCACCTGTGGCCGGACCGTGACCGCGGGCACCTGCCTCGCGGCGGCGCCACGGCGGGTAGCCTCAGCGCTCGTGACCGGCGTCGATGCCTCTGCCCTCACCCACTGGGTGCTCACCTTGTCCTGCCCGGACCGGCCCGGCATCGTGCGGGCCGTCGCCGGGCTGCTCGCCGACCACGGCGGCAACATCACCGAGTCCCAGCAGTTCGGCGACCCGCGGTCCGGGCTCTTCTTCATGCGGGTCCAGGTCGAGACCGTGGCACCCGAGGCCGAGCTGCGCGACGCGCTGGGCCCGCTCGGCGACCAGTTCGCCATGACGTGGTCGCTGGACGTGGTCGGACGCCGGATGCGGACCCTGGTGATGGTGTCCACGGCGGCGCACTGCCTGCACGACCTGCTGTTCCGGCGCGAGTCGGAGGGCCTGCCGGTGGACATCGTGGCCGTGGTGTCCAACCACACCGCCCTGCGCGGGGTCGCGGAGTTCTACGGCATCGACTTCCACCACGTGCCCGTCACGGCCGCCACCAAGCCGGCCGCCGAGGCCCGGCTCCTGGAGCTTGTCACCGAGCTCGACGTCGAGCTCGTGGTCCTGGCGCGGTACATGCAGATCCTGTCCGACGACCTGTGTGCGCGCCTGGCAGGACGAGCGATCAACATCCACCACTCGTTCCTACCGAGCTTCAAGGGCGCGCGACCCTACGCCCAGGCGCACGAGCGCGGGGTCAAGCTGATCGGCGCGACCGCCCACTACGTGACGGCGGACCTCGACGAGGGGCCGATCATCGAGCAGGACGTCGAGCGCGTCGACCACAGCCGGACCGTGGCTGACCTCGTCGCGCTGGGTCAGGACGTCGAGCGGCGCGCGCTGGCCAGGGCGGTGCGTTGGCACGCCGAGCACCGCGTGCTGCTCGACGGGCATCGGACCATCGTGTTCCGCTGACACCTCACCGCCCGGTGACCGGCGCCCGCCGACGTCCGACCGCGTCGAGCGTGACGGCCAGGGCGAGGACCAGGCCGGTGACGATGTAACGCGGCGCGGAGTCCAGGTTGAGCAGCGTCAGGCCCGAGGAGATCGTGCCGACCACGAGGACGCCCAGTGGTGCCGACCACGCCGAGCCCCGGCCACCGAACAGGCTGGTCCCGCCGATCACCGCCGCCGCGATCACCGTGAGGTTGGTGTCCGACCCACCGCTGCCCTGGTTGGCGGCCGCGAGGCGACCCGCGGCCATCACGCCGCCGAGCGCCGCCAGGGACGAGCACGCCACGAACGCCGAGGTGTAGACCTGGCGCACCGCGAAGCCGGCGCGGTGCGCCGACCCGACGTTGGAGCCGACCGCCCGCACCGAGCGCCCCCACCGGGTCCGACGCAGCAGCAGGTCGACCACCAGCACGAGGCCCAGGAACACCGCGACCGACACCCCGACCCCGCGGTTGGTCTGCAGGTACCAGGTCGGCACGAGCGTGGCGGCGGCCAGGAGGGCGGTGCGAGCCGCGACCGGCCGCCACGGCTCGACCGGGAGCTCTGCCCCGGCACGGCGGCGACGCTCGACCAGCCGGACGCCGAGGTACCCGGCGACCACGAGCGCCACGAGCAGGTAGGCCAACCACGGCGGCAGGAACGCCTGCTGCATCAGCCGGACCAACCATGACTCGAACGGCAGGTTGAGCGACCCGGTCGACCCGAGCACGCGCACCTGGAGCCCGAGCGTGACCAGCAGGCCGGCGAGGGTCAGGACGAACGACGGTACGCCCAGCCGCGTGAAGGCCCACCCGTAGCCCCAGCCGACCACCGCGCCGGCCGCCACGGCAACGAGCACCGCCAGCCAGCCGGGCCAGCCCTGCTGGCTCATCCCGACCGCGACGACGGCCGCTGCCAGCCCGCTGACCGCGCCCGTCGACAAGTCGATCTGCCCCACGAGGAGCACGAGCACCACGCCGAGCGTCAGCACGCCCAGCGGTGCGGCCTGCAGGGCGAGGTTCACGAGGTTGTCGGCCGACAGGAAGTTCGGGTTCATCGCCTGGAACACCAGCCAGAGCGCGGCGAGCGCGCCCAGCACCGGCCACGAGCCCAGGTCCCGGCCGGCCCAGCGCAGCGAGCCCGGAGGGGTGCGCAGCACGGTCATCGGCCCTCACCCGGGCCGATCGCGACCCCGGTGATCGCCGCCACGATCTGCTCGTAGCCCGCGACGTCCGCGTCGAACTCACCGTTGAGACGGCCGCGCCGCAGCACGACCACCCGGTCGGCCACGGCCTGCACGTCCGTCAGGTTGTGGCTGACCAGCACCACGCCGAAACCCGCGTCGCGGACCCGCTCGATGAGGGTGAGCACCTCGGCGGTCTGGGTCACCCCGAGTGCCGCGGTGGGCTCGTCGAGCACCAGCACGCGCGGCTCGCCCAGCAGAGCCCGCGCGATCGCGACGGCCTGGCGCTGCCCCCCGGACAAGCTCGCCACCGGCGCCCGGACGGACGGCACGCGGACCGCGAGCTGGGCGAGCAGCCGCTGGGCCTCGCGCTCCATCGCGACCTCGTCGAGCAGCGGCCCGAAGCGGACCTCCTGACCGAGGAAGAGGTTCTCGACCACGTCCAGGTCCTCGCACAACGCGAGGTCCTGGAACACCGTCGCGATACCGAGCCCCCGGGCCTGCCCGGGTGAGGTCAGCTGGGTCTCACGGCCGTCGACCACCACCTCGCCTGCGTCCGGGACCAGCACGCCCGACATCACCCCGACAAGGGTCGACTTGCCCGCGCCGTTCTCCCCCACCACGGCCACGACCTCGTGGCGGCGGACGTCGAGGTCGACGTCGACCAGGGCCCGGACCGCGCCGTAGGAGTGCGTCACGCCGTGCAGCGCGAGCGCCGGGGGCTCGGCGAGGACGGCGGGCTCACCCTCGAGCGGCCCGCGCGGGTTGCCCACCCGCCCGTTCATCCGTTCCCTCCGACCAGGCCCAGCTCGGCACATGCCGCGCGGTACGCCGGGGTGCAGATCTGCGCCGCGGTGTACACCCCACCCGCCACGATCACGTCAGCGACATCCTTGCGGGTCACCGGTACGGGGGCCAGCAGCACCGCCGGTACCCCGTCGACGAGCACGGCCCCGGCCGGCGTCTCGCCGCGGCCTATCCGGACGGCCAGCTCCGCGGCGGTCCTGGCCTGCTGGCTGATCGCCTTGTACACCGTCATGTACTGGTCGCCGGAGACGATCCGCTGGATCGCGGCGAGCTCGGCGTCCTGCCCGGTGACCGGCGGCACGGGGTCCAGCCCGGCGCCGCGCAGGGCGGCGATCGCGCCGGCCGCGGTGCCGTCGTTGGCGGCCAGCACCCCCACCACCCGCCCGGCGAACTCGGTGAGCTGGCCCTGCACCCACTCCTGGGCCTTGTCGGGGCTCCAGTCCGGCGTGTCGTACGTGGCCAGCACGGGGATGCCGGAGCCGGGCAGCACCCCGGCCACCCCGGCCCGCAGCGCGGCTGTGTTGGGGTCGGTGGCCGCGCCGTTCACCTGCAGGATGCCCTGCCCGGGCTCGACGGGGCCGATCGCCCCGACCAGCGCCTGCGCCTGGAGCTTGCCGACCTGCTCCGCGTCGTAGGCGACGAGGTAGTCGACCGGGGCGTCGGCGATGGCGCGGTCGTAGGCGATGACCCGGACCCCGCGCGCCTCGGCCTGGTCCACGACGCTGCGGGCCGCCGCCGCGTCCACCGCGTCCAGCACGAGCACCGAGGCGTCCTGGGTGAGCGCGGACTCCGCCTGCGCCTGCTGCCGCGCGGCGTCCTGGCCGGCGTTGAAGTAGAGCACTCGGCAGCCCGGGCAGCGCTCGTGGACCACCTGCTCGAACACCGGGCGGTCGACGCTCTCGTAGCGGGACGTCTTGGACTCCGGCAGGAGCAGCGCGATCGTCGGCTCGGTGGGGTCCGCGGCGGGCGCGCACCCCGTGAGGAGCAGCAGAGCGACGAGGGCCACCCGGGCCCAGCGGGTCACGTCAACGAACCGATCGGTACTCCGACACGGTGCGCGTCCAGCGCGAGGACCAAGGCGCCGCGTACCCGGGCCGCACCGCCCAGCCCCGAGACCTCCACACGCACCGGACCGCCCTCCGCAGGCACGGCCCGCGCCTCGAGCTCGGTGCGCAGCGGCCCAAGGAGCACCTCCCCTGCGCCGGCGAGGTCACCGTCGATCACGACGACGTCCGGGTCGAGAACGGTCACCGCGGTGCTCAGGGCCCGCCCCAGCCGCCGGCCCGCGTCGCCCACCACCCGGCCGCACGCCGCATCACCCGCCAGGGCCCGCCCGACGATGTCCCGCAGCGCCAGGTGACCGTGCGTGGTTGCCAGCCGCGCGGCCAGCGCCGCGGACCCGATGGAACCCTCGAGGCAGCCCCGCAGCCCGCACCGGCAGGTCGAGCCGTCCTCGACGTCGACCACGTGGCCGATCTCACCGGCGGCGCCGCGACGCCCGTGCACGACGGCACCGTCGACCACGACGCCCATCCCGATCCCGTGCCCCAGGCCCACCCACAGCAGGTCCGACAGGCCGCGGCCGACCCCGAGGCGCGCCTCGGCGAGCGCCCCGAGGTTGGAGTCGTTGTCGACGAGCACCGGCAGCCCGAGCCGGTCGCCGAGCACGGCCGGCACGTCGGCCTCGGCCCAGCCGGCCAGGATCCGCGGAGCCGTCACCCGCCCGGTACGGGTGTCGACCGGGGCCGGGATCCCGACCCCGATCGCGAGCACCTCACCGATCGGCGCCCCGACGGTCTCGACGAGCTCCTCGATGAGCAGCGCAGCGCGGTCCAGGCCCGAGTCGGCGCGGTGGCCCGGCGGCAGCGGGAGGCGCTGCTCGGCGACGACCTTGAGCGCGACGTCGGCCAGCGCGACGCGCATCTCGCGCTCGCCCACGTGCACCCCGGCGACCAGACCCAGGTTCCGGGCGAGGCTGACCTCCTGCGCCCGTCGGCCGGAACGTGACGTCGGGGTGGTCTGCAGCACGCCGGCCGCGACCAGCTCCTTGACGATGTTGGAGATCGTGGCCGTGGACAGCCCGGTCACGCCGGCGAGCTCGATCTGGGTGATCGAACCGCGGTGCTGGACGGCGTTGACGATCCTGGCGCGGTTGGCCTCGCGCAGGGACGTCTGCGAACCGCCCGACGCCCGTTCGCCTGCCACGCTGCGAGGATACCGCCGCTCGCACAGCCTGCCGTGGGATGCTCACGGCGATGGGTGGTCACGTCAAAGGACGACGCGCGCGGCTCGCTTCCCGCGGCGGCCGTCTGCGCGCCGCCTGGGCGCTCGCTGCGCTCGCCGTGTGGCCGCTCGCCGCGTGCACGGCCCCGGCCTCTCCCGGCCCGACCGCGACCGGCGAGCGGGTCGAGGTCTTCACGTGGTGGGCGAGCGGGGCCGAGAAGCTCGCGATGGACGTCCTCGTGCAGCAGTTCCGCGCCGAGCACCCCGACGTGACGTACGTGGACGGAAGCGTGGTGGGCGGGGCCGGGTCGGTGGCAAAGGACGTGCTGAGCTCCCGGCTGGCCAACCACGACCCGCCCGACACCTTCCAGGTGCACGGCGGGGCAGAGCTGGCGGCCCACGTCGAAGCCGGGCAGGTCCAGCCGCTGACCGACCTGTACGACCGGCTGGGCCTCGCCGACGTGCTGCCACCTGCGGTGCTCGACCTGGTCAGCGTCGACGGGGTGCCGTATGCCGTGCCGGTCGACGTCCACCGGGCGAACCTGCTGTGGGCCAACACCGCCGTGCTGTCCGCAGCCGGCCTGGACCCCACGGCCCGCTACGACTCGCTGGACTCGTGGCTGGACGCTCTGGCGGCGGTGCGGGCTTCCGGTCACGTGCCGCTGGCGCTCGGCTCGACGTGGACCCAGGTGCACCTCCTGGAGGCCGTCCTGCTGTCGCGCCTCGGGCCGCAGGCTTACGCGGGGCTGTGGGACGGTACGACGGACGCCACGTCGCCGGCCGTCGCCACGGCGGTGGGCGACTTCGCCCGGCTGCTGGGCTACACCAACGCCGACCGGGACTCGCTGGATTGGCAGGATGCCGCCACCCTGGTGGCGGGCGGGGACGCGGCGTTCACGGTGATGGGCGACTGGGCCCAGCAGGTCCTGGACCCGCCGGTGGTGTGGGCCCCGTTCCCGGGGACCGACGGCGTGGACGACATGGTGCTCGACGCCTTCGCCGTGCCGGTCGGCGCGCCGCACCCCGAGGGCGCCGAGGCCTGGCTCACCACGATCGCCGGGGCCGGGACCCAGGCCTCCTTCGCCAACGCCAAGGGCGCCGCGCCGGCCCGCTCCGACGTCCCGATGACCGCGCTGGACACCTACCCGCGCACCGCGCTCATGGCGCTGCGCAGCGAGGTGCGGGTGCTCTCGCTCGCCCACGGGACGGCGGCGCCACCGGACGCCCTGACCCGGATCACCGACGTGGTCGCCCGGCTCGCGAGCGGCGCCGCGTCGACCAGCCAGCTCCAGGCCGCCCTGGCCTCCTCCGCGTCGTGATCAAGGAATTCGTGCCCGGCAGCGGGCGCGAATTCCTTGATCACGACGGACGAGGGGTGGCTACCAGCAGTGGTGCTGGTAGCACGGGCGGGGGGCCTGGCGGTCGACCAGCACCGCGACCGTTCGTGCCGGCACGTTCGCCGTCCCGGTGGTCGGGTCCCAGGCCGTCTGCTTGACCACGTCGTCGCTGCCGTGGGCCTGCACCGGCGAGAGCTGCCACGAGGTCCCTGCCAGACCGTCGACCGGCACATCGACGCCGTCCGGCGTGGCGTTGAACACCACGAGCACGCCGTCCAGCTTCCGGTCCACGTCACGGCCCACCGTGTCGTCGATCCGCATCACGATCACGCCTGGGATGGCGTCCGGACCGCCGTCCGGGAAGCTCACCTTCTGGTCGATGAGCTCCGCCGAGCCGAGGCGGAACAGGTCCGTGGAGAACCGCAGTCGGAGCAGGTCCTCCGCGGCCGCCGAGGCGTCCGCGATGGCGGCCGGAGCCGGCTTGAGCGACGCGTCGGCCAGCAGCGGCTGGTCGTAGGGCCAGCGCGCCTGGTTGTCCGCCGCCTGCGGCAGGCCCCGGCCGAAGCCGTTGTCCTGACCGGTGAAGTCGAGGACGTTGAACCAGTCGCCGGAGTTGTAGGAGTTCTTGTCCAGCGACTTGCTGCGCAGCAGGTCGGCGCCGGCGTGCCAGAACGACGGGGTCTGAGCCAACGCCGTGGTGGACAGGGCCAGGGTGTTCATCCGGACCCGGTCCGACATCGAGGTGTCCGTCGGGAGCTTGTACGTCAGCTCGTCGAAGATCGTCTCGTTGTCGTGCGCGTCGACGTAGGTGATGACCTCGTCCGGCTGGTCGGCGTAACCCGCCGGCTGGCCGTTGTAGTCGATCTGCTCACCGGTCTTCACGCTCCCGTCGGACGTCTCGAACGAGAAGTCGCGCAGGTTGCCGGCCAGGCCGAGCTTGACCAGGTCCTCGTCGTGGGCGAGCGTCGCGGCCTGCTGGGCCTCGTCGCCGTTGATCGCCGCCCCGTTCGGGTCGGTGTAGGCCCCGGTGGCGTAGCCCTGGATCCGCGGGTCCTCGTCGAACGGGCCGCCGCCGCGCACCGCGTCGCGCAGCCGGTCGGAGAACGTGCCGATCCCGGTGCCGCCGAGCTGGCCCTGGGTCGCCTGGGTGAACAGCGCGTTGTTCGCCACCTCACCGAAGTTCCAGCCCTCGCCGTAGAGGTACACCTTCGAGCCGTCCACGCCGTCCTTGCGCACGGTCAGCGCGTCCAGCGCGTCGCGCACGGCCTGCATGGTCTGCACCGAGTGGTGCCCCATGAGGTCGAACCGGAAGCCGTCGACCTTGTACTCCTTGGCCCACAGCACCACCGAGTCGACCATCATCTTCTGCGCCATGAGGTGCTCGGTCGCCACGTTCTGGCAGCAGGTCGAGGTCTCGACCTGGCCGATCGCGTTCAGCCGGTGGTAGTAGCCCGGCACGACCTTGTCCAGCACGCTCTTGTCGTCCTGACCGCTGGCGGCGGTGTGGTTGAACACTTCGTCGGCCACCACCTGAAGGCCGATCGCGTGCAGCGAGCCGACCATCTGCCGATACTCCACGACGCGCGAGGCGCCGTCGGGGTGCACCGCGTAGGAGCCCTCCGGGGTCGACCAGTGGAACGGGTCGTAGCCCCAGTTGAACCCGTCGGTGTCGGCGACCTGCGCGATGCAGGCCTGCTGCTCGGGCGAGTCCGGCGCGAACGACGCCAGGTCGCACGGCGGGGTCTGCTGGGCGCTGCGGTCCTCCTCGATCGAGGCGATGTCGAACGTCGGCAGCAGGTGCACCGTGGTCAGGCCCGCCTTGGCCAGCGACCGCAGGTGCCGCATGCCCGACCCGTTGACGCTGAACGCGCCGTAGGTGCCGCGAAGGGCGGCCGGGACCGTCTGGTCGTTGATCGAGAAGTCGCGCACGTGCAGCTCGTAGATGGTCTGGTCCACCGGCGCCACCACGGGCTGGCGGGCCACGCGCCACAGCACGGGCTGCGTCGAGCGGTCGTCCAGGTCCACCAGCACCGAGTGCGTGGAGTTCATCGTCAGCGCGACCGAGTACGGATCGGTCACGTCGTTGATCTCGACCGCGTCAGTGGTCGGGGCGTACACCGTGACCTCGAAGCGGTACGCGGCGTCCTTCCACGACCTCGAACCCTGCACGGACCAGGTGCCGTCGTCGGCGCGCTGCATCGCCACGCGCTGCGGGTCGGCGGAGGTGTCCGCGCCGGGCCACAGGAGCAGCGAGACCTGCTGGGCGGTCGGCGCCCACACCCGGACGGTCGGTACGCCCCTGCGCCACGTTGCGCCGAGGGTGGCGTCGTCGGCGACGCCGGCGTACAGGTCGTCGAGCACCCCCGGGATCTGGACGCCGGTGGCGGCGACCAGCGGGCCACCGGCGTCGCCGCGGGAGACCAGCACCTTGCCGGTCAGCCAGGACTCGACGTCCGCCCGCGACGTGCCGTCCGGCAGGTGCAGCGCGAGGTAACCGCTCAGCTGCGGGAACCGGGCGAGCTGGGCGTCGGTCAGCCCGGCCGGGTCGTAGGTCAGCGGCACGGACTGGCCGCCCACCACCTCGCCGTCGGCCACGGACACCCCGGCGTCCGGGGCGTGGTACAGCGCGAAGACCTGCGAGGCCGGGTCGCCACCCCCGAGGTCGGCGGGCAGCGCCACGGTGCTCGCGTCGAGCCACTGCGCCGCCCACTGTCCCAGGCCGGCCAGCGGGGCGTCGGTCACCTCGATGCTCAGCACGTGGGTCGCGACGTCGTAGCTGAACGTGATGGGCTTGCCGCCCGGCGAGCTGAACGGGATGTTCGCGCCGCCCGGCACGCCGTCGGCGCCGTAGTTCACGTCCCACGACCGGCCGACGGCCACCTTCACCTGCCAGCTGCCGGCCGGGATGTCGCTCGTGGTGAACGTGGCGGTGCCGTCGCCGTCGGCGTCCAGCAGGACCGTGGCCAGGCACGACGGGTCCCAGTCACCGGCGCAGCCGACCTCGGACTGGTAGTCGCCCGGCAACGTGAGGAGCGGGCCCTGCGCGCTGGAGGTCATCTGGTGGGAGACCTCGTCGTAGACGAAGGTCACGTCGGTGGTCTCGGTGAGCGAGAACGTGATGTTGTCCCCGCCGGGCACCCCGCCCGCGCCGTAGTTCTCGTCCCAGCTGCCGCCGATCGCGATCTTGTACTCCCAGTCGCCGGCAGGGACGGTGAACGTGCCCGCGTACAGGCCGTTGCCCTGGTAAGCGAGCTGGGTCGCGGTGCAGGCCGGGTCCCAGTCGCCCGGGCAGCCGGACTCGGACTGGTAGGAGCCCGGCACCGTCACCTGGAGGTTGCCCAGGTCCCCGCCGGGCGGCGGCGTGGCAACCGCGCCGTCGACGGCGAAGCCCACCGAGCCGTAGGTGGACGCGGCGGCGTGCTGCCCCGCAGCGTCGGTGGTCACCGCGCGGTACTCGACCAGCGTGCCGTCGGCCAGGCCGCGCACGTCGGCGACGACGCCGGGCGTGGTGTCCTCGGCGGTGCCCAGCGGCGTCCAGGTGCTGTCGCCCACCACGCGGTAGGCGAACGAGGTCTGCTGCCACGCGTCGGTCACGTCGGCCTGCACCGCGGGCTGACCGGTCAGCGCCGCGCCGGGGCTCGGCACCGAGACCGTGACGGCGTCGGTGGCGGGCACGGCCACGGTCGTGGAGGCGCCCAGGACGACGGCGCCCAGCGCCGGCACGGTCAGCGTGACCACGCCGTCGGCGTCGGCGGTGACCGGCGCGGAGGTCCCGTACTCGCCGCTGAAGGTGGCGCCCGGGGTCAGGGTGGTCACGTGCACGGTCGCGTCGCTGGTCCCGTTGTTGAGCGCGACCAGGTGCTCGACCTTCTCGTTCGGGTCGACCCGGGAGAACGCGTAGACGCTGTCGGCGTCGTCGGGCCTCTCGATCTGCGCCCCGGTGACCAGCGCCGGGGTCGAGGCGCGCAGCGCAGCAAGCTCGGCGATGTGGGCGTACAGCGGGGCCGACGCGTCGTACCGGTCGACCGACCCCGCCGTCTCACCGGTGAGCAGCTGCTGGTTGGCGTACTCGTCGACCTGGGTGGCGAACATGTCCTGGCGGGCGTCCTTGTCGGTGCCGCCGAGGCTGCCGTCACCCTCGAAGCCCTGCTCGTCGCCGTAGTAGACCACCGGCTGGCCACGCGACAGGAACATCAGCGAGTGCGCCAGCTCGGAGCGGGCCAGGCCGTTCGGGTCGTCCTTGACCAGGTACCCGAACCGGCCCATGTCGTGGTTGCCCAGGAACGTCGGCAGCGCCGTCGCGCTCGAGTGCGGCGTGGTGTACCAGTCGTCGGACGCGAACAGACCGGACAGCGTGTCGGGGCTGAACCCGCGGGCGAAGGTCGAGGCGGCGGACTGGAACGCGAAGTCCAGCACCGAGCTCATGTCGGTGTCGCGCACGTACGGGGCGGTCTTGGTCGCGTCTGCGTCGTAGACCTCGCCGAACATGAAGAAGTCGTCCTTGCCGATCGACCGGGCGTGCGCCTGCACGGCCGCGGTGAACTGCGTCCAGAACTCGGTGTTGACGTGCTTGACGGTGTCGATCCGGAAGCCGTCGACGCCCAGGTCCACCCACGCGTCGTAGACGTCGACGAAGCCCTGCACCACGGCGGGGTCCTCGGTCATCAGGTCGTCCAGGCCCGCGAAGTCGCCGTACGTCGAGGACTCACCGGTGTAGGTCGAGTTCCCGCGGTTGTGGTACTTCGTCACGTCGTTGAGCCAGGCCGGGACCTTGACGGCAGCCTCTGCGGGGTCGACCACCGGGGTGTACGGGAACGACACCGTGCTCGGTGCCAGGGTCGGGAAGGTGGTGCCGCCGGCGTAGTCGGCCGGATCGAACGTCCGCACCGCTCGCGTCGTGGTACGGACTGGTGGCCTTGTCGACGTAGTCGTAGGTGCCCTCGGCGTAGGAGATCACGTCGGCGGTGTGGTTGGTGATGATGTCGAAGTAGACCTTGATGCCGCGTGCGTGCGCGTCGGCGATGAGGGACTGGAGCTCGGCGTTGGTGCCCAGGTGGGGGTCGATCTGGGTGAAGTCGGTGATCCAGTACCCGTGGTAGCCGGCGGAGGCGTCGGCCCCCGTGCCCTGTACGGGCTTGTTGACGAACGACGGGGTCAGCCAGATCGCCGTGGTGCCAAGGCCCTGGATGTAGTCCAGCCGGCTGCGCAGACCCGCCAGGTCGCCGCCGTGGTAGAAGCCCTTGTCGGTCGGGTCGAAGCCGCTGACCAGCCGGTCGGCGGCCAGCCCGCCGGTGTCGTTGGACGTGTCGCCGTTGGCGAACCGGTCGGTCATCACGAAGTAGAACTGCTGGCCCGCGCCGGCCTCGCGCACGGGCGCGGCGACCAGGGCGTCGTCGGCGGTGGTATAGCCGCCGGTGAGGTCGACCGGGGTGACGGCGGTGAGGTGGGTGGCCTCGTCGAAGGTGAATCGCAGCCGGGTGTCGCCGGCGATCGTCAGCGGGGCGTTGTCACCGCCGCCCTCGCGCCCGTAGGCCTCGTCCCAGGTGTCGTTGTAGGCGACCTTGTACTGCCACGAACCGGCCGGGACGTCGAAGTCGGCCGACCAGGTGCCGTCGCCGTTGTCGGCGAGCTCGGTGCTCGTGCACTCCGGCTGCCAGTCGCCGGGGCACCCGAGCTCGTCCTGCAGGTCACCGACCAGGGCGATCGAGGTGGCCGCTGCTGCGGCGGGTGTGAACGGGACGATGGCGCCGACGGCGCCCATCCCGATCGCGGTGAGCAGTACCAGGGCGCGCGTGGCACGTGACATGTGGACCCCTTCGTCCGGCGAGGCCCGGGTCCCCACCGGGCTGCTCGCGGCCCGGTCCCCCGCCGGGCACCTGGCGACCATAGCGACCTTCTTGCAGGCTCTGCAAGGTCTTGCAGCAAGGTCGTCGAAGCCCGTCCGGGCGGGGTCGGAGATGTGAGCGTTCACCCGAACGGGGCAACGGGCTCACCCGATCGGCGCAGTCTCCGTCACCCACACGGAGCAACGGCAGGCGGGATGCGAGGGAGGCCGCGGCATGCCGCCACCTGATCCGGGCCCGCGTCCGGGCGCAGCCCCGCGCCCAGGACCCGGCGCCCCACGCGGCGAACGACCGCCCAGGCACGGATCCCTGCGGGCTCGTCCACAGTCCGGACGCCGAACCGAGGCTCCGACGCCCCTCGCCGCGCAGGCCGCCGAGTCCTCCGCCACCGCCGAGGGCCCTACCGAGCACTCCGCGCGGATCAGGTGACGGGCGTGACGCACGTGACAGGTGTGACGCCGCACGAGCCCCGCTCGCAGCTCCCGTCACCTGAACCGCGCCGGCTGCTCACTGCCCGCGCTCGGACCCGCGCACCGCCGTCCGCCGGACGGCCGGTGACGCGCTCGACCCCGGAGCGGCGGCCCCGTCGGCGACAAGCCCCGGCTTCCGGCGCTCATGGCCGGGGTCAGGCGTGCAGGACCGGGGTCAGCCGCGCAGCTCGGCGAGGCGCCGCTCGGCGGCGGCGGGGTCGAGGTCGAGCGCCACCACCTTGTCGCGGCTCGTTGCGCCGGAGACCAGCCGCACCTGGCGCCGGCGCACTCCGAACGCCGTCGCGACCGCGGCGAGCGCCGCCTCGGTCGCCGCGCCGTCGACCGCTCGCGCACTCACCGCGACCACGAGACGGTCGGCGTGGGCGCCGCCGACCTTGGTGCGCGAGGCGCCGGGCCGCACCCGGATCGCGACCCGTGCCTCCGGGTGTGGTTCAGGCATCGACCCCGGCCACGCTCAGATCAGGCCGAGCGACGCGACGGCGTCGCGCTCCTCGACCAGCTCGGCGACCGAGGCGTCGATCCGCGGCCGGGAGAACGCGCCGATCTCCAGGTGCGGGACCACCCGCCACGACCCGCCGGCCGAGGTCACCGGGAACGACGACACCAGCCCCTCGGGCACGCCGTACGAGCCGTCCGAGACGAGCCCCGCCGACGTCCAGTCGCCCTCCGGCGTGCCGAGCACCCAGTCGTGCACATGGTCGATCGCGGCGTTCGCCGCCGACGCGGCCGACGAGGCGCCACGCGCCGCGATGATCGCCGCGCCACGTTTGGCCACGGTCGGGATGAAGTCGTCGGCCAGCCACGCCTCGTCCACGGCCTCGGTGGCCGGGCGGCCGCCGACGGTCGCGTGGAAGACGTCGGGGTACTGGGTGGCCGAGTGGTTGCCCCAGATGGTCAGCCGCGCAACGTCCGACACGGGCACGCCGGTCTTCGTCGCGAGCTGGGACACCGCGCGGTTGTGGTCGAGCCGGGTCATCGCGGTGAACCGGTCGCCGGGCACGTCCGGGGCGTGAGACCGGGCGATCAGGGCGTTGGTGTTGGCCGGGTTGCCCACCACGAGCACGCGCACGTCGTCGGCGGCACCGGCATTGATCGCCTTGCCCTGCGGCTTGAAGATCCCGCCGTTGGCCTCTAGCAGGTCGCGCCGCTCCATGCCCGCGCCTCGCGGCCGCGCGCCGACCAGCATCGCGATGTTCACCCCGTCGAACGCCGCAACCGGGTCGTCGAAGATGTCGACCGACGCGAGCTGGTCGAAGGCGCAGTCGGCCAGCTCCATCGCGGTGCCCTCGGCCGCCTTGCACGGCCTGCGGGATCTCGAGCAGGCGGAGCGCGACCGGGGTGTCCGGCCCGAGCATCTGCCCCGAGGCGATCCGGAACAGCAGCGCGTAGCCGATCTGGCCGGCAGCGCCGGTGACGGTGACGGTGACGGGTGCGGGCACGGGGAGCTCCTTCGATCCAGGTGTGCTGCGGTGGACGGCCGGTGACGAGCCCGCCGTGGTCATCCCATGATGCGCGGGTGACGGCCGGCGCGCGCGCCGAGCCTCAGCGCGCGAGCGCCGCGGCGAGGTTGGTGTCGAGCGTGCCGAGGAACTCCTCGGTGGTCAGCCACGGCTGGTCGGGGCCGATCAGCAGGGCCAGGTCCTTGGTCATCGCACCGGACTCGACGGTCTCGACCACCACGCGCTCCAGCGTCTGGGCGAACTCGGTCACCTCGGGCGTGTTGTCGAGCTTGCCGCGGTGGGCCAGGCCCCGGGTCCAGGCGAAGATCGACGCGATCGGGTTGGTCGACGTCGGCTCGGCCGGCCTGGTGCTGGCGGTAGTGCCGGGTCACGGTGCCGTGCGCCGCCTCGGCCTCGACGGTCCTGCCGTCCGGCGTCATCAGCACGCTGGTCATCAGGCCCAGCGAGCCGAAGCCCTGCGCCACGGTGTCGGACTGCACGTCGCCGTCGTAGTTCTTGCAGGCCCAGACGTAGCCGCCCTCCCACTTCATCGCGGCGGCGACCATGTCGTCGATGAGGCGGTGCTCGTAGGTGATCCCGGCGGCGTCGAACCGATCCTTGAACTCGGCCTCGAACACCTCGGCGAAGATGTCCTTGAACGCGCCGTCGTAGGCCTTGAGGATCGTGTTCTTGGTCGACAGGTACACCGGGTAGCCGCGCTGCAGGCCGTAGGCGAACGACGCCCGCGCGAAGTCCCGGATCGAGTCGTTGAAGTTGTACATCCCCATCGCCACGCCCCCGCCCTCGGGGTAGGTGACGACCTCCTGGACGATCGGCTCCGAGCCGTCGGTCGGGGTGTACGTCAGCGTGAGCGTGCCCGCGCCGGGGACCTTGAAGTTGGTCGCCTTGTACTGGTCGCCGTGCGCGTGACGGCCGATCACGATCGGCTTGGTCCAGCCCGGCACCAGGCGCGGCACGTTGGAGATGATGATCGGCTCGCGGAACACCACCCCACCGAGGATGTTGCGGATGGTCCCGTTGGGCGACAGCCACATCTTCTTCAGGCCGAACTCCTTCACGCGCGCCTCGTCCGGCGTGATCGTGGCGCACTTGACGCCGACCCCGTGCTCCTTGATCGCGTTCGCGGCGTCCACGGTGACCTGGTCGTCAGTGGCGTCCCGGTTCTCGATCGACAGGTCGTAGTAGCGCAGGTCCACGTCCAGGTACGGGTGGATGAGGCGGTCCTTGATGAACTGCCAGATGATCCTGGTCATCTCGTCGCCGTCGAGCTCGACGACCGGTCCGACGACCTTGATCTTGGCCATGCGGGTCTCCCGTTCGGTTGGCGCGGTCTGCGCAGGTCTGGGCGGCGCACGGGCACGGCCGGCGCCGCGGAGAAGATTACTCGATATCAAGAGATCTCGACCGGCCGCGCCGTACCGGCCCGTTGGGACAGGTCCCGATGGCATGATGCCGGGCGGCGCCCATGTCTGCGAGAGGACCACCATGCCGACCGACCCGACCACCCCCAGCAGTCCCGTCCCGGACGAGCCGGTCCAGCCGGCCGAGCCCGTCGAGCCGGTCCAGGAGGTCCAACCGGTCGAGGAGACCGCGCCCCGGCAGCCCGGGTCCGACGAGGTCTGGTCCGCACCGGTCGGCGAGATCGACCTCGGTCCCGACCGGACGAGCGGCTACGGCCTGGCTCAGCGGCTGGGCGCCGAGACCTTCGGCACGTTCGCCCTGGTGCTCGTCGTGATCGGCACGCTGCTGTACGGCACGACCCTGTACGGGACGCCCAGCGAGCTGGGCGCCCTGGGCACCGGGCTCGCTGCCGGCCTCGCACTGATCGGCCTGTACACCGCCTTCGTCCACGTCTCGGGCGCGCACCTGAACCCGGCGGTCTCGGTCGGGTCGGCGATCGCGGGCCGGATCACCGCGCTCGACGCGCTGTTCTACGTCGTCGCACAGGTGATCGGCGGTGCGCTCGCCGTGGCGGTGCTGTACACGACCATCCCCGCGCAGCTGGTGAGCCTGACCGGCTCGGCCAGCTCGACCGCGTTCCTGGCCAAGACTGCCAACGGCTGGGGCGCGGCCTCGGCGCTGTCCGTGCTGTCCAACGGCCAGGCAGAGTTCGGCCTGGTCGCAGCGCTGCTCGTGGAGACGCTGGGCACCGCCGTGCTGGTGGGCGTGGTGCTGGCATCGCGCCCGTCCGCCCGCTCGGCCACCGCAGTCGGAGCGACCTACGCCGCGCTCATCCTGCTCGCCGCGCCGATCACGGGCGGCGGCTTCAACCCCGCACGCTCCACCGCTGTCGACCTGTTCGTGCTCGGCACGGACGGCCCTGCGGTCGGTCAGCTCTGGCTGTTCTGGGTGGCGCCCCTGGTCGGTGGCGCGATCGCCGGCCTGGCGAAGCTCGCGTTCGGCCAGCGCGAGCGCGGCGAGATCGAGGCGGCGCTCGCCGAGGCGGCGGAGGCTGATCTCACGGAGGCCTGAGCGGCCGGTCCGGCGCGGTCCGGCGCCCTCGTGGCCGAGAGGTCAGCGAGGCGTCGGGCCGCAGTCGGCCCGCGGTGCGGCGATCTGCTCCGCCGCCGCGTCGCGCACCCCGCGCCGGTCCACCTTGCCGCTCGCGCTGCGCGGCAACGCGTCCAGCACCACCAGGTGCTTGGGCAGCTTGTGCCGGGCGAGCACGCGGCCCGCGACCTCGCGCACCCGGGCCAGGTCCGGGGCCGCGTCGCCACCTGCGGGCGCCTCGAGGACCGCGACGACCACCTCGCCCCAGGTGGTGTCCGGGACCCCGACGACCACCAGGTCCGTGACGGCGCCGGCGACCAACGGCGCCAGGGACTCCTCGACCTCGCCGGGGAGCACCTTCTCCCCGCCGGTGTTGATCACCTCGGCCACCCGGCCGACCAGCCGAAGCGCACCCTCGGCGTCCCAGGTCGCCAGGTCGCCGGTGCGGAGCCAGCCGTCGCGCAGCGTGGCCTCCGTGGCCGCCTCGTCGCCCCAGTAGCCGGCGAACACCTGCGGACCGCTCGCGCACAGCTCCCCCGGCACGCCGGGCTCGCTCACCGTGCGGCCCGTGTCCGGGTCCACCAGGCGCAGGTCGAGGTACGGCAGCGGCCAGCCCACCGAGCAGGGCTTGTCGGCCACCCGGTGCGGCGGCAGCAGCGTCCCCGCGGGCGACAGCTCGGTCATGCCCCAGGACGGCAACAGCTCCAGGCCGTGCTCCCGATAGGTGGTCAGCAGGCCGACCGGGACCGGCGCTCCGCCGACGATCGCGGCCCGGACGCCGGACAGGTCGGCGTCGGCGAACCTCGGCAGGCGGGCGACGGCCGAGTACATCGCGGGTACCCCGAACATCACCGTGGCGCCCGAGGTCATGTCGGCGAGCGTGCGCCCCGGCTCGAACGCCCGGCGCACCAGCGCCGTGCCCCCGCGAGCCACGGTGGCCATCACGAAGCAGTTCAGGCCGCCGACGTGGCACAGCGGCGCGACGCCGAGAGCGACGTCGTCGGGGCGCAACCCCACCACGGCCTCGAGGTTGCGCGCCGACCACCACAGGTTCGCGTGGCTGAGCATCGCGGCCTTGGGCCGGCCGGTGGTGCCGGAGGAGAACAGCAGCACGGTGACGTCGTCGGGGTCCAGCCGCCGACGCGCCAGGGGGGAACCGGTGAGCAGGTGCTCGCCCCAGGTGATCCAGCGCCGCACCGGCGTGCCCGCCGCGGCGACCCTGGCGTACTGCTCGGCCTGCTCGGGGTGGACGACCACGGTGTGCGCACCGCAGTGCCGCAGCGCCGAGACCGCCTCCGCCTCGACCCACCGGAAGCTCAGCGGGACGAACACCGCCCCGAGCCGCTGCGCCGCGAGGAGCGTGACGAGCAGGCCCGGGTCGTTGCGCCCGGCCCACGCGACCGGGTCCCCGGCGCGCAGCCCGCCGTCGGCGAGCACGGCGGCGAGCGAACCCGCCGCCGCGTCGAGCTCGGCCGCCGTGAACGCCACACCGTGGTCCCCTACCACGGAGGTGGCGCGTGGAGCGCTCACCGACAGGGCCGCGACCGCAGCCGCGAGGCTCAGGTCGGGCCTCATGGAACCTCCCTGGGGGCCGGGGTGCGCGGGGCCCTGCAGCTCCCGCGCACCCCGACGTGTGTCAGGCGCGGGCGCCGGCCGGGGTGGCCGGGACCTCGGCCTTGGCCTTCGCCAGGACGACGCGCGTGGCCAGAGCGAGCGCCACACCCACGGCGGCGACCACGATCGCGATGATAAACGGCTGGGTGTAGTCACCCTCGGCGCCACCGCCCAGGGACGTGCCGACCTTCGGGCCGAAGTAGGCGGCGATGGCGTAGCCGGTGAAGATGATGCCGTAGTTGATGCCTTGGAAGCGCGGGCCGAACGTGTTCATGCTCAGCGCCGGGAACACGCCCATGACGCCGCCGAAGGCGAGGCCGAGACCGATCGTGCCGATGACGAACCCGGACATGGTGTTCATGGTGAGCAGGACGACGAACGACAGCGCGACCACGACGTAGATCACGATGACCGAGTTGATGTAGCCGATCCGGTCGGAGATGCGCGCCCCAGGCGAAGCGGCCGACGGCGTTGCAGATCGCGTACACCGACACGAGGACCGCGGCGGTCGCGGCGGTGATGGCGAACATGTCGGTCTGGGCGATCGGCGAGAGCTGCGAGCCGATCATCAGGCCCGAGAAGGCACCGGCGAAGAGCATGGCGAAGATGAGGTAGAAGGCCGGCATGGCGAGCATCTGCTTCCACGTCCGGTTCACCACGGCGGGTGCGCCGACGGGCGGCGTCCAGCCCTCGGGCACGAAGCCCACGGGCGCGGTCTTGATGAGCAGCGCGCCGATGATGACGACCGGCAGGTAGACCAGGCCCATCCGGACGTACGCGGCGTCCGGGCCGGCCGACTTGATGATCGCCTGGGCGACCGGCGCGGCGATCACCGTGCCGGTGCCCAGAGCCGGCGGTGAGTACGCCGGACGCGAAGCCCTTGCGGTCCGGGAACAGCTTGATGGTGTTGCTGAGGCAGCCGGAGTACGCGAAGCCCATGCCGAGACCGGCGACGATGCCGTACCAGAAGTAGTACATGCCGAGGCTGGAGGCGGTCCCGGCGAGGGCGAACCCGGACGCGAAGAGCACGGCACCGACGGCGACCGAGTAGCGGGTCCAGCCGCGGTCGACGAAGAAGCCGCCCAGGATCATCGGGATCGGCGAGATCGCGCCATTGATGGTGAACCCGAGGACCACCTGGCCGGGCGTCCAGCTCGTGTGCGCCCGCCAGCGGGCCCACCCAGACCGAGAACGCGTAGATCGCGCCCGTGCAGAACAGGATCAGGACGGCTCCGGTGAGCACTCGCCACCGGTTGATGGTCGGCATGTCAGCGCCTTTCGTGAACGCGGCGGCTGAGGCCGTCCGCTGGGGTGAGGTGCGTTCAGTTCTGATGCTCGGTGGTACTCGGTGGTGCAGCGGTCGTCGGTGCTCAGGCGAGCGCGGGCTCGGATGCGGGGTCGAAGCCGAGCCCGCCCCACACCTCGCGGAACATGCCTGCGGGCCATGACCGACAGGTCGGCCGAGACGGCCGGGGCGAAGTCCATCTGGTCGAGCACGTCGCGCTGCAGGTCGATGCCCGGGGCGATCTCGATGAGGGTCATCACGCCGTCGACCAGCTCGAACACGGCGCGCTCGGTGACGTAGAGCACGCGCTGGTCGCGCTCGCGCGAGTACGGGCCGGAGAACGTGATCTGCTGCGACGTCGGCCAGGAACTTGCGGGCCCTGCCCTCGGTGACGATCCGCACCGAACCGTCGACCACCTCGACCTCGAGGCCACCGGCGGTGAACGTGCCGGCGAAGATCAGGGTCTTGGCCGACTGGCAGATGTTGATGAACCCGCCGCAGCCGGCGACCCGGGTGCCGAACTTCGAGACGTTGACGTTGCCGTGCGCGTCCGTCTGCGCGAGGCCGAGGACCGCCACGTCCAGGCCCCCGCCGTCGTAGAAGTCGAACTGGTGGTCCATGTCCACCAGGGCCTGCGGGTTGTAGGAGTGGCCGAAGTCCTTCAGACCCGCCGGGACGCCGCCGATCGCGCCGGCCTCGGTGGTGAGCAGGATCTGGGAGCTGATGCCCTCCTCCGCCGCGACCGAGCCGACGTCGGCCGGGATGCCGACGCCGAGGTTCAGCACGGCACCGGCCCTGAGCTCCATCGCGCAGCGCCGGGCGATCACCTTGCGCTCGGACAGCGGGATGGTCTGCACGCCGGACAGCGGCACCCGCAGCTGGCCGGAGTACGACGGGTTGTAGTGCGTGTTCTCGGTCTGGAAGTGGTTCTCGGGCTCGGAGACCACGAGGTAGTCGACGAGCATGCCCGGCACCTTGACCAGGTTCGGGTCCAGCGAGCCGGCCTGGGCGACCGACTCGACCTGGGCGATCACGATGCCGCCGGAGTTGCGGGCGGCCTGCGCGATCGGCAGGACCTCCATCTTCAGGCCCTCGTGCTCGAGGGTGAGGTTGCCGTCCTCGTCGGCGACCGTGCCGCGGATCAGCGCGACGTCGACCGGGAAGGCGGGGTAGAACAGCCACTCCTCGCCGCCGAGCTCGAGCAGCTGGACGTAGTCCTCGTGGACCGGGCCGACATCCGGGCGCCCTCGACCCGCGGGTCGACGAACGTGCCCAGGCCGACCTTGGTGATGACGCCGGGACGGTGCGCGGCGATCTCGCGGTAGAGCTGGCAGATCACGCCCTGCGGCAGGTTGTAGGCCTCGCACCTGTCCTCGGAGATCAGGGTCGCCAGGGCGGGTGACGCGATCGCGATGCCGCCGTACCAGCGCTTGAGCAGGCCCTCGTGGCCCCAGTGGCTCATGCCCTTGTCGCGGCGGTTGCCGACCGCGGACGCGTGGATGACGGTCAGGTCGCGCGGCGCCGCCTCGGCGAGGAACCGCTGCTCGACGGCCGCGATCGTCTCCTCGTTGACGCAGGCGAGCCCGAACCCGCTGAGGGCGACGGTGTCCCCGTCCTTGAGCAACCGGGCCGCCTCGGCTGCGGTGATGACCTGTGCCACGTCTCCGCACTCCTTCTTCGCACTGACGGGTCCTCCCCGTCGAGCCGCGACCACGATTGCGGACGGCGCCCGTCCGCAAAGAGGACCATCGTCCCTCGGCGCCCACAAGGTCATTCGGATTCGGACGAACCTCGTCCACAACGAGGACCATCGTCCTGACGGAGCGCCCGCCGGAACGAAATACGGACTGGCAGCGTCCGCAATGAGGACCATCGTCCTTGGTCCACCCCGGTACCCCGGCCCGACGATGACTGCGGCGGGGCGCCAGGAGCGCGCCGGACCACCCACGAGGCGCTCATCGAAAGGCAATCACCATGGACTTCGGACTGACCGACGAGCAGCAGCTGCTCCTCGAGAGCCTCGACGAGCTGCTCGAGCGGGAGTGCCCCGAGTCGTACATCGCCGACCTGGACCTGCACCACAAGCCGCCGACGTCGTTCCGCAAGGCGATGCACGAGGCCGGCTTCGCCTCCCTGGGCTTCCCCGAGGAGTACGGCGGCACGCCCGTCGACGCGGTGACGCTGGTGCTGCTCGCGACCCGGGTGGCTCGCCAGGGCTTCAACAACGGCTACGGCCTCGAGCTGCTCCAGGCGATGGACATCATCGAGTTCGGCGACGAGGAGCAGAAGGCGGAGGTACTCGGGCTGCTCGCGAACGGCGAGGTGCCGTTCGCGCTCGGGCTTCACCGAGCCCGGCGCCGGCTCGGACAACTCCGCGATGACCACCACCGCCGTGCACCACGACGGCCAGGTGACCTTCAACGGCACCAAGACCCTCATCACCAACGCGCTGCAGTCCAAGTACCTGCTCCTGATGGCCAAGAACCCCGACGTCGAGGACCCGCGCAAGGCCATCTCGATGTACCTGGTGCCGATGGACGCCCCCGGCGTGACCACCAACCAGCTCGACAAGATCCTGTGGCACATCTCCGACTCGTGCGAGATCTTCCTCGACGACGTCACGCTGCCCGAGTCCTGCCTGGTGGGCGTCAAGGGCGCCGGCTTCAAGCAGCTCATGCGCAACTTCGAGATGGAACGCCTGGTCATCGCCTCGCAGTGCCTGGGCCTGGCCGAGTGCGCGTTCGAGGACGCCGCGGAGTACGCCGCCCAGCGCGTGCAGTTCGGCAAGCCGATCGGCCAGTTCCAGCTCATCCAGCAGAAGCTGACCGACATGGCGATCAAGATCGAGAACATGCGGAACTTCGTGTTCAAGACCGCCTGGATGCTCGACCAGGGCGTGCCCCTGAAGAGCCAGGGCGCGCTGTGCAAGCGGTACTGCGCGATGGCCGCGTTCGAGGTCGCCGACGAGGCGATGCAGATCTTCGGTGGCGTCGGCGTGACCGTCGGGACCCGCGTCTCGCGCCTGTGGCGCGACATCCGCGGCCACCGGTTCGGCGGCGGCACCGACGAGATCATGGTGCACATCGCGGGCCGCCAGATCGTCAAGGACCACAGCTGAGCCGCGCGCACCGCGCGAGCCCGGCACACCCGGAGAAGGAGCCCCGATGAAGATCGTCGTCGCCTACAAGTGGGCGCCGAACCCCCAGGACGCCGACGTGCGTCCGGACGGCACCGTCGACCTGTCGCGCGCCAAGGCAGCGGTCAGCGAGTACGACCCGGTCGCGTTCGAGCTGGCCCGCCGGCTCGCCGACGCGACCGGCGGCGAGGTGGTCGGCCTCAGCGTCGGCGCCGCGTCGATCGACACCCCGCTGGCCCGCAAGGCCGCCCTGTCGCGCGGCCTGGACCGGCTGGTGCTCGTCGCCGACGACGCCCTCGCCGACGCGGACGGCACGCGGCTGGCCGCCGTGCTGGCCGCAGCGGTCCGCGCGATCGGCGACGTGGACGTCGTGCTGGCCGGCGACTCGTCGATCGACGTCGCCGCGGGCCAGGTGCCGCTCACGCTGGCCGGCGAGCTCGGCTGGCTCGGGCTGGCCGTCGGTGAGCCGGGTCGAGGCCGCCGACGGCGGGCTGGTGGTCGAGCGCGACCTGCCCGGGCGCCACGACCGTGCTCGCCGTCGACGGACCGGTCGTGCTGGCCGCGACCGCCGACGCCGTGGTGCCGAAGGTGGCGGGGATGAAGGACATCCTCGCCGCGGCCAAGAAGCCAACCGAGGTCCTGGCCCTGGACGGCATGGACGTCCCGGCCCCCGGCGCGACGCTCACCACGCTGTCCACCGCCAAGCCCGGCGGCGGAGACCGCCAGGCCACCGTCATCGACGGCGCGGACCCCGCAGCCGCCGCGGCCCAGCTGGTCGGCGCGCTGCGCCAGGCCGGCGCCCTGTGACATCCCTGAGGAGAGCACACCCATGAACACCACGCAGTCCTGGATCGTCGTCGCGGACGACGCGGCGGCCACCGGGCTCGTCGAGGCCGCGCGCACGCTCGGCACCGAGGTGGTCGCGGTGGTCGCGGGCCGGCGCGAGGTCGCCGACGCCCTGGCCACCGCCACCGACCGGGTGCTCTGGCTCGGCGAGCCGGGCGACGCCCCGGTCGAGGCGTTCGCGCCCGCCGTCGCCACCCTGGTGCGCGAGGCCGCCCCCCGCGCGGTCGTCGGCGCCACCACACCGTCCGGTCGCGCGCTGCTCGGCGCGGTCGGCGCCGCCCTGCAGGCTCCGGTGCTGTCCGGGATCGGCACGGTCGAGCTGTCCGGCGAGCAGGTGGTCGTCACCCGCTCGGTGCTCGGCGGTGTCAGCGAGCACCGCACCCGCGTCGACGGCACCGCGGTCCTCGCGCTCGACGCGGGGTCGGCCGTGAGCGGCACGCCGCGCGCCGAGGTCGAGGAGGTCGCCGGCGAGGCGCTCGCCGGGGTGCGGGTCACCGAGGTCCGCCCGCGCGAGCGCGCCGGCGTGAACCTCGGCGCGGCGCGGACCGTCGTGGCCGTGGGCCGCGGGCTCAAGGCGCGCGAGGACGTCGCGATGCTCGACGACCTCGCGTCCGCCATGGGCGGCGAGCTGGCCTGCTCGCGACCGCTGGCCGAGGGCGTGGACTGGCTGCCCAAGGAGCGCTACATCGGCATCTCCGGCCAGCACATCGCCCCCGAGCTGTACGTCGCGGTGGGCATCTCCGGGCAGCTCCAGCACATGGTCGGGGTCCGCGACGCGGGCGTCATCGTGGCGGTCAACAGCGACAAGAACGCCCCGGTGTTCGGCCAGTGCGACTACGGCGTGGTCGGCGACCTGTACCAGGTCGTTCCGGCGCTCACCGCGGCCCTCAAGGGCGGCGCATGAGCGCCGAGGAGCCGGACTTCGACGTCATCGTCGTCGGGGCCGGCCCGGCCGGCGCCGTCACGGCGTACCTGCTCGCCCAGCAGGGCCACTCGGTGGTGCTCATCGAGCGCGGCGAGGCGCCCGGGGCCAAGAACCTGTCCGGCGGCGTGCTGTACGGCCGCGTGCTGGACGAGGTGTTCCCCGGGTTCGCCGACATCGCGCCGGTCGAGCGCCGGATCACCCGGCACGTCACGACGTTCCTGACCGCCGACTCGTCGGTGTCGATCGACTACGCGGGCAAGCCGCTCGCCGAGCCGGTGAACGCCGTCACGGTGCTGCGCGCGAAGTTCGACCCGTGGCTCGCCGAGCGGGCCGAGGAGGCCGGCGTCTTCCTGATGCCGGGCGTGCGGGTCGACGAGCTGCTCACCGAGCCGGGCCCGGACGGCGTCCGCCAGGTGGTGGGCGTCAAGGCCGGCGAGGACGAGCTGCGCGCCCGCGTGGTGGTCGCCGCGGACGGCGTCAACTCCTACCTGGCCCGCAGCATCGGGCTGCGACCCAAGCCGCCGGAGCACCACCTGGCCGTCGGCGTGAAGGCCGTGGTGCACCTGCCCCGGCGGGTCATCGAGGACAGGTTCGCCGTGTCCGGCGACGAGGGCGCGGCGCACGCGATCGTCGGCGACTGCACGCTGGGGATCGGCGGCGGCGGGTTCCTGTACACCAACGCCGAGTCGCTCTCGCTGGGCGTCGTGCTGCGGCTGGACGACCTGATCAAGAAGGGTCGCACCGCGATCGAGGTGTTCGAGCACTACACCTCCCACCCGGTGCTGGCGCCCTACCTGCGCGACGGCGAGATCCTCGAGTACGGCTCGCACCTGGTCGCCGAGGGCGGCCTGGAGATGGTCGGCGAGGTCCACGCGGGCGGGCTCGTGGTGGTGGGCGAGGCCGCGGGCCTGACCATCAACTCCGGCCTGACGGTGCGCGGCATGGACCTGGCGATCGGGTCTGCGGTGGCCGCGGCGAAGGGCGTCGGCGAAGCGCTCACCGCCGGTGACACGACCGCAGTCGGCCTGGCCGCCTACCGGCGGCACCTGGACGAGAGCGCCGTGATGGCCGACATGCGCACCTACGGGCGCGCGCCGGCCTTCCTCGAGCGCGACCGGATGTACGGCGCCTACGGCGAGCTGGCGGCCGGCGTCTTCCACGACGTGTTCAGCCTGGACGGCACGCCGCGCAAGCACCTCGCCGCCGTGGCCCGCGGGGCGCTCAAGCGCTCGCGGGTGTCGGTGCGCGACCTGATCAGCGACGGATGGGCGGGGGTGCGGGCCCTGTGAGGACGACGACGGTTCCCGAGCGACTGGCGGCCAACCGCTTCGTGCTCGACGAGGAGGAGTCGCACATCGAGATCGACCAGGAGCTGGCCCGGTCCACGGGCACGGCCGAGCGGATCATCGCGGTGTGCCCCGCCGGCGTGTACTCGATGCAGGACGGGCGGGTCGTGGCGGACTACGCCGCCTGCTTGGAGTGCGGCACCTGCCTGGCGGTCGCGGCGCCCGGCGCCCTGACGTGGCACTACCCGCGAGGCGGTTTCGGCGTCTCCTTCCGGGAGGGTTGAGCGCCACCGGCCGTCACACGGCCGCACTGACTCTGAGGCCGGGCCCCACGCCGATCCCCGTGGGGCTCGGCCTCAGTGCTGTGCCGGGACTGCGCTCCCGCGCAGCTGTGCCGGGCGGCCCAGGTCGGCCGCCGGGTCGTAGCCCGCGGCCCGCAACTGGTCGTCGACCATGTGCTCGACGTAGTCGTCCAGGCCCGCCCGCACCCGGGGCAGCAGCTGGGGCGGCGTGACCAGCAGGTGCATGAAGATCGCACCCTCGACGGCGTCGAGGATGCGCACCGGCGAGGCGCCCGGCGGCAGGACCCCGGCCCGGACCGCCTCGGCGACCCGCCGGCGCTCGTCGAGCACGAAGCGCGAGATCGCCTGCTGGCGGATCTCCCCGAACATCTCGGGGTGCGCCCGCGCCTCCGCGTACAGCCGCAGCATCGCCAGGCCGTACTCGCCGAGGTACAGCTCGGCGCGCCGGTGGACGTGGGCGACGAGGTAGTCGCGCAGCGTGAGCTCGACGGGCGGCTCGACCGCGTCGTCGCTTCCGGGTGCGTCGACCCCGGCCTCACCCTCGTCGGAGGGCTCCGACGTACCGTTCTCGGGCCCCTCGACCTGGATCGAGTGCAGCGCAGCGGCGAGCAGGGCTTCCTTGTCCGGCCACCGCAGGTAGATCGACGACTTGCCGACCTTCGAGCGCGCCGCCACCTCATCGATCGTGAGCCCCGAGAGCCCCTTCTGCCCGAAGATCTCCAGCGCGGCGCGGAGCGCGCGCTCCTCGGTCGCCGGGTCACGCGGCCTGCCCCGGCTCCCGGAGCCCTTCCGCCGCCCGCGCGGGCCGGACGCTCCGGCCGACACGTCCGCGCTGCTCACGGCGCCAAGGGTAGTCGGGCCACCTGGGAGGGCTCCGCGGCGGCTCGCCGGTCGGGCGGGCCGGGTCAAGCCGAGCAGGCGGGCCTCAGAGACCGGGGCCGAACGCCAGCACCACGATCCCCACGGCGAGCGACAACGACACCGCCACGTCCAGCGGCCAGGCGCGCACCGCCAGGGCCTCGGGGCGCTCGCGACGCCACACCCATCGGGCGCCGGCGACCATCACGAGCTCGGAGGCGAGCAGCAGGGCCGCCACCTGCGCGCCGGCCAGCAACGCCACCAGCGGGACGGCGAGGACGGCCGTGGGCACCACCCAGACGGCTCGGTTGCTCACGGCGCCGCACACTACCGTGGCCACATGGCTGCCGACGGGACGCCCGGCCCCGTGGGCGACCCCCGGGTGCGATCCGTCGTGGTGGTGGGCGCGGGGCTGGCCGGCGCCCGGACGGTGCAGGCGCTGCGCGCTGCGGGCTTCTCGGGCCGGCTGACGCTGCTCGGCGCCGAGGGCGTCGAGCCCTACGACCGGCCCCCGCTGTCCAAGGAGCTGCTCTCCCGTGCGGAGCCTGCCTGGCTGCGCGACGAGCTGGACGTGGACCTGACCGGCGTCGACGTGCGGCTCGCCGAGCCGGCGACCGGGCTGCACCACGACGCGGACGGCGTGACGGTCCGCACCGCCGCGGGCAGGTACGGCGCGGACGCGGCGGTGCTGGCGACCGGCGCGATCCCGGTGCGCCCGGCCGGCTGGGACGCCGCGCTGACCCTGCACACCGCTGCCGACGCCGACGCCCTGCGCGCCGCGATCAGCCCGGGCCGCCGGCTGGTGGTCGTCGGAGCCGGGTGGATCGGCGCCGAGGTCGCCGGGGTGGCGGCGGCCGCGGGCACCGATGTCACGGTGGTCGAGGCCGGGCCCGCTCCCCTGGCCACCGTGCTGGGGGCCCGGGTCGGCGCACTGACCGCCCCGTGGTACGCGCAGGCGGGCGTGCGACTGCTGACCGGCACCACGGTCCACCGGGTCCGGCCGGGCGGCGTGGTGCTACCCGACACGGAGCTGTCCGCCGACGCCGTCCTCGTGGCGGTGGGGGTCCGGCCCGCCTCGGGCTGGCTCGCCGGCGCCGTGCCGCTGGCCGCGGACGGGTCGGTGGACGTGGACGCCGGGATGCGGGTGCCGGGCACGCACGGGCGGGTGCTCGCGGTGGGCGACCTCGCCGCGCGGGCCTCGCGACGTCACGGGCGGGTGCCCGGCGGGCACTGGGACGGCGCGCTGCGCGAGCCGGAGATCGCCGCGGCCTCCCTGCTGGGACGGCATGGACCCGACGGGCCTTCCGATCCGGCGCCGTACCTGTGGTCGGACCAGCTCGGCCATGCGCTGTCGGCCTACGGCCTGCCCCGCCCCGGCGACGAGGTCGCGCTGCGCGGTGACCCGGCCGGCGCGTTCACGGCCGTGTGGTTCGAGCCCGGGACGCCGACCGTGCACGCGGTGCTCGCCGTGGACCGGCCGCGAGACGTGGCCGCCGCACGCCGGCTGTTCTCCGGGCCGGACCTACCCCGGCTTGACCGCGCCGTCGTCGCCGACCCGGGTCGCCCGCTGCGGTGAGCAGGCGGCGCGGACCCGGGGCCCCGAACCGCCGTCCGCCGTCGTCTCGCCGTGGGACGATCGGAGCAGGTCCGACCCCCAGGAGGTACCGGTGGCCACCGTCCTGCCCGCTGCCGAGAACGCGCCGCTGCGCAACTACCAGCTGCTGACCTCGCTGGTCGTGCCCAGGGCCATCGCGTGGGTCTCGACGCTCTCGCCCGACGGTGTGCCGAACCTCGCCCCCCACTCGTTCTTCACCGTCGCGTCGACCAACCCCCCGGTCATCGCCTTCACGTCGATCTCCGAGAAGGACACCGTGCGCAACGTGCGTGCCACCGGCCGGTTCACCGTGTCGATGGTGACTCACGGCACCTGGCAGCAGGCGAACGCGACGTCGTGCAACTGCCCGCCCGAGGTGGACGAGTTCGCCGAGACGGGCACCGCGGCCGAACCTGGTGACACCCACGACGTGCCCCGGCCCGCCGACAGCCCCGCGCACCTGGAGTGCACCCTGCGCGAGGTCATCGCGGTGGGCAACTGCTTCATGGTGCTGGGCGACGTCCAGGCGTTCGTCGTCGACGAGAACGTGCTGGACGAGACCGGCCGCCCGTCGGCGATCGCGATGGCCCCGATGTCCAAGCTCGGCGGGAACGACTGGGCGGGCCTCGGCGAGGTCTTCCTCGAGCCCCGGCCGGTGCACCAGGCCTGAGCCGGTCGCCGGGCCCCGGGCTCAGTGCGCGAAGTGGCGGGTGCCTGTCAGGTACATCGTGACGCCCGCCGCCTGGGCAGCCGCGATCGTCTCCTCGTCGCGCACCGAACCACCGGGCTGCACGATCGCCCGGACCCCGGCGTCGATGAGGATCTGCGGACCGTCGGGGAACGGGAAGAAGGCGTCCGAGGCCGCGACCGCGCCACGAGCCCGCTCCGCCCCCATCCCGTTGGCCCGTTCGACCGCGAGCCGGCAGGCGTCCACCCGGTTGACCTGTCCCATCCCGACACCCACCGACGCCCCGTCGGAGGCCAGCAGGATCGCGTTGGACTTGGTCGCGCGCACGGCACGCCAGGCGAACGCCAGGTCCGCCAGCGTCGCCTCGTCGGCCGGCTCACCGGCGGCCAGCGCCCAGGTCGTGGGGTCGTCGCCCGCGGCGTCGATCCGGTCGGCTCGCTGGACCAGCAGACCCCCGCTGATCGGGCGGAGCTCGACGGGCGCTGCGTTGGCGGGGCCCGGCACGCGCAGCAGACGGAGGTTCTTCTTGCGGGTGAGGATCTCCAGCGCCTCGGGCTCGAACTCCGGGGCGAGGACGACCTCGGTGAACACCTCGGCCACCTGGGCGGCCATGGCCGCCGTGACCGGACGGTTGGTGGCGATCACCCCGCCGAACGCCGACACGGGGTCGCACGCGTGGGCCTTGGCGTGCGCGTCGGCGACGTCGGCGCCCACCGCGATGCCGCACGGGTTGGCGTGCTTGATCACCGCGACCGCGGTCCGGGTGTGGTCGTGCGCGGCGCGCCACGCCGCGTCGGCGTCGACGTAGTTGTTGTAGCTCATCTCCTTGCCGTGCAGCTGGGTGGCCTGGGCCAGCCCCGGGAGCGCGCCGGGCACGTCCGGCACGGTGTACAGCGCCGCGGCCTGGTGCGGGTTCTCGCCGTAGCGCAGCACGGCCGAGCGGTCCCAGGTCCCGGCGACGATCGCCGGGAAGCCCGACTCGGCCGCGACGTCGTCCGGGGCGTAGGCGGAGGCGAACCATGACGCGACGGCGACGTCGTACGCGGCGGTGTGGGCGAACGCGTCGGCGGCCAGCGAGCGTCGCTCGGCGAGGCTGAACCCGCCACGCAGCACGGCCGCTGCCACGTCGTCGTAGCGCGCCGGGTCGGTGACCACGGCCACGCTCGGGTGGTTCTTGGCGGCGGCTCGAACCATCGACGGCCCACCGATGTCGATCTGCTCGACCACCTCGTCGGGTGCGGCGCCCGAGGCGACCGTGGCGGCGAACGGATACAGGTTCACCACCACGAGCTCGAACGTCTCGATGCCCAGCTCGGCCAGCTGGGCCAGGTGGTCGGCCTTGCGGGTGTCGGCCAGGATCCCGGCGTGCACCCGCGGGTGCAGGGTCTTGACCCTGCCCTCGAGGCACTCGGGGAACCCGGTGAGCTCCTCGACCGGCGTGACCGGGACGCCGGCCTCGGCGATCCGAGCGGCCGTCGAGCCGGTGGAGACCAGCTGGACGCCGGCGTCGTGCAGTGTCGTGGCGAGCTCGGGGAGACCGGTCTTGTCGTACACGGACAGCAGCGCGCGGCGGATGGGGCGCAGGTCCTGGGCGGGTCCGGGGGCGGTGACGTGGCTCATGGGCGTGACTCCGGGTCGGGTCGCTGGGCGGCGGGCTGACCCGGGCACCCAGGCGGGCGGTGCACCGTGACGAGGTTCCGGCCGCTCCCCGGTGGTCGGTTCCACCCTCGCCAGTCGCGGCCGGCCCCGAGTCTAGCCGCCGGCGCGGGCCGGTCAGGCGCCGAAGCGTCGCTGCAGGTCGGCGTACCCGATCGCACCGTCGAGGAACCCGAGCGTGCCGGTGTCGAGCAGCTCGCGGCCCGCGCGGTCGAGCAGACCGAACGCGGCCCGGGCCAGGCTGCCGCCGAGGCTGACCCGCCGGACGCCGAGCGAGAAGAGGGTGGGCGCGTCGATGGTGCTCGCGAGCCCGGCGACCACGTTGAGCGGGGCAGGGATCGCCGCGACGAGCCGGCGGATCGTGTCCGCCTCGACGACACCGGGCACGAAGACGCAGTCCGCACCCGCCTCGACGTACCTGGTGGCCCGCTCGATCGTCTCGTCGAAGGGGTCGCCCGTGACCCCGCCGAAGTACGTGTCGGTCCGGGCGTTGAGCACGAAGGTCCCCCGGGGCCCCGCCGCGCGGGCCGCCGCCACCCGGTCGACCGCCTCGTCGATGGCGTACAGCCCGCCCGGCCGCGCGTCCTCGAGGTTGCCGCCCGCCGCCCCGAGCTCGACGGCCAGCGCCACGGTGCGGCCCACCTCGTCAGGGGTGTCGCCGTAGCCGGCCTCGAGGTCCGCGGTCACGGGCACGTCCACGACGGACACGATCCGGCGCACGTGCTCGAGCATCGTGTCCCGGTCCATCGCACCCCCGTCCGGGACGCCGCAGGACCACGCGATGCCCGCGCTCGTCGTCGCGATGGCCGGGAAGCCGACCTGCTCGAGGATCCGGGCGGACCCGGCGTCCCAGGCGTTCGGCAGCACGAAACCGCGACCGGCGTGCAGCGCGAGGAAGGCCGCCGCCTTGTCGGCCCGGCGCGACGGCGAGTCGCCGTCCAGCTCTCGGGTGACCATCACCCCATGGTCGACGATCGACGGCGTTCGCGACAGCCCGGACCGGCCTGCCCGCCCCGAGCGCGATGAGAGCAGCGACGGCGGGCAAACCCCGGAAGACGAGCTCGCCCAGCAGGTCCACTCAGACGTCCTCGAGCACCTTGGCGCGGGCCGCGGCGTGCTCCTCCGTCGAGACCGTGCCCGAGGCGAGCAGGTCACTCTTGAGGAGCTCGGCCGTCAGGTCGACGTCCGCGACCGTCGGGTCGATGCCGTGCTGGGTGCAGCGCACGCCCCTGCGGATCGCCAGGACGATCGTGACGACGATCCCGATGCCGATGAGGACCGGCACGACGGTGAACATCGCGTCCACACCCGACGGCATGAGCGGGTCGGTCCCGAACGGGTCGTTCGGCGGCACGAACGAGTCGAACGCCGGCCCGAGGCGAGTGGTCATCGGCCCTCCCGCTGCCACGCGGCCCGACGGGCCGACCCGGCGAGGTCCCGCGACGGAGCGGGTCGCCCGGGCGCGGTCTCAGCCACCGATCCGCGCGCGTCGCCCCTCCACCCGAACGCCGTGACGCGCGACCTGCGCGACCGCCTCGACGAGCATCGCCCGCTCGGCGACCTTGATGCGCTCGTGGAGGCTCGCCTCGTCGTCGTCGGGCAACACGTCCACGGCCCGCTGGGCCAGGATCGGGCCGGTGTCGACGCCCTCGTCGACCAGGTGCAGCGTGCAGCCGGTCACCGCGACGCGGTGCGCGAGGGCGTCGCGCACCGCGTGCGCCCCGGGGAACGAAGGCAGGAGCGCCGGGTGGGTGTTGAGCACCCGCCCCGCGTACCGCCCGAGGAACGCCGGGCCGAGGATGCGCATGAACCCGGCGCACACCACCCACGCCGGGTCGACCGCGTCGACCGCACGGGCCAGCGCGGCGTCCCACGCGCCGCGGTCGGGGAAGTCGGCGGGGCGGACCACGACCGTCGCCACGCCGGCCGCGCGCGCGATCTCGAGCCCGCCGGCGTCCGGCTTGTCGCTGATCACCGCCACGACCCGCGCGGGGTAGCCCGGCTCGGACTGCGCCGCGAGCAGCGCCGCGAGGTTGGACCCGGTCCCCGAGACGAGCACGGCCAGCCGCGCCGGATGTGGCACGGTGGTGCGCGACGGAACCGGCGGCTGGGGCGCGTCCTGGGAGGGCACGCGCCGAGGCTAGCCGGTGCCAGACTGGGCGGGCCGGAAGGTCCGCCGTGGAGAGCCCGCAGGGGCGCGCAAGGAGGGGTGTGGACAACCCGTACGCACCTCCGCCGCGCGGCGGTCGCCCCGACCGGTCCGCGCCGGGCCCCCAGGACTCGCCGTCGGACGGCACGCCACCGCAGGACAGCTCGCCACCCCACGGCCGACCCCCTCAGGGCCCCCCGCCCGACGGCCGACCCCCTCAGGGCCCCCCGCGCCAGGACCCATCCCCTCCACGCCCGCTCCGGCAGACGCCGGTGCGGCCGCCTGCCCCGCCCCCGTCCGAGGAGGCGCTCGAGCTGGCCGCCAGGCGGATGCGCACGCTCGTGGCGTTCGGCCTGGCGACGCTGGTCACGCTCCTGCTGCCGCTGCCCTGGCAGCTGGGTGGAGGGGCGTTCGCCGTCGCGACCGTCGTCGCGGGGGTGCGGGCCGTGACGGCCGCGACCCGGGCCCGGCGCAGCAGCACGGTGATCGCCTCGGCCGTCGGTACCACGATGATCTCCGGGCTGGTCACGCTCTGGTTCGCCGCGGCGGCGGTGCTCTGGCCGATCCCGCTCGAGCTCCAGCGGTGCCAGTCGCAGGCGCTGACGATCTCGGCGCAGCACGCCTGCGAGGCCCAGTACCAGCAGGCCGTCACCGACCGTCTGGGCGCTCAGTTCCCCGGACTCGTGCTCACCCCGACGCCGTCGCCCTGACCGGCGCCGTCGCCGGCAGGACCCCGCCGCAAGGCCCGTCGCACGGCCTGCCGCACCAGGGCCGAGCCCGGCAGCACCAGCACGAGCGCGGGTAGCAGGAGCGCGGCGGTGTCCAGCGCGACGAGCACCGCCGACGGGCCGACCACCGTCATCCGCCCCGGGCCCACCGGCCCGCCGGACACCAGCGCCAGCAGCCCGGTCACCGTCGCGGCGACCGCCGCGGTCACACCGACGGCCGCCAGGGGCTCCCAGGCTGCCTGCTCGGCGAGCCGCCGGTGCAGCCACCAGGCCGCGAGCAGCCCGGCGAGCACCACCACCGTGGGCGCCCAGGCGAGAACCCCGCCGGCGTCGGTGGGCAGCGCGCCCAGCATCGGCAGCGCCGGCATCGGGCCGCCGAGGATCTCGTCAGGTGCGAACCTCGTCCCGGCGCCGACCGCGAAGCCGGTCCCGGTCAGCCAGGACAACGCCCACAGGACCAGGTTCGGCACCAGGGCCAGCTGCGCGACCGCCAGGGTCGCCCCGCCGAAGGCGTCCGGGCCGAGTGCCTCCAGGACGTCACCGGCCGCCGCCCGGCCGGCCACCGCCCAGGTAGCCGCCACTGCGGCCGCGACCGCGACCAGCGCGGCCGGGACGGCGAGGCCGACCCGGACCGACGTCCGCACCCAGGCCGGCACGACGGCCAGCCTCGGCGCCGCCCACGCCGCCACCATCCCCGGTCGTGCCGCGCCGAGACCGAGGCCGAGTGCGGCCACCGCCAGCGAGCCGAGCAGCGTGCGGGCCACGGCGCCGGACCCCGCGCCCAGCGGCCCGGTCGACCCGGCGCCGAGCAGCACGACCACCACCACGGCCAGGTGGCCGCCCACGCCTGCTAGCCAGGCGCCCACCGTCGGGTGGGCCGAGCGTCGGGCCGACGCGTGGCACCCGAACACCACCAGCGCGGTGATCCCGAGCGGGACCAGCGCCACCGTGGTCCCTCCGGCGATCAGCGTGCCGCCCTGGCCGAGCAGCCACAGCGCCGCACCCACCGCGGCCGCCCGGGGCCACCCGATCGCGTCGTTCGCGGGGTCGGCCGAGGTCGCGACGTACGCCGCCATCGCGGGCACCACCACGACCAGAAGGGAGAGCACGGCGCCCTGCACGCCGGCGAACAGCCCGGACGCCCACCGGGTCCGGCCGACGGGGCTCAGCCGGGCACGGAGATCGGCGGCCCGGCGCCGCGCACCGCTCAACGCCTCGTCGAACGTGCGACGGCGGGCGCCGACCTCGGGCACGGGCGCGTCGTCCACCCGGCGGGTCGCCGGGAACGACGGGGGCAGGACCGGTCGGCTCACCCGGCCATCGTCGCCGCTGCGCGCGGCGGTTCGGCGCTGGCGCGCGGGTGTGTCGGCAGGTGGGTCCGGGCCCGGCCCGGCCCGGGATCAGCGCGAGAGGATCTCGCGCATCAGCTCGGCGGTCTCGCTGGGCGTGCGGCCCACCGTGACCCCGGCGGCCTCGAGGGCCTCCTTCTTGGCCTGCGCGGTGCCCGACGAGCCCGAGACGATCGCCCCGGCGTGCCCCATCGTCCTGCCCTCGGGCGCGGTGAACCCGGCGACGTAGCCGACCACGGGCTTGGTGACGTGCTCGCGGATGAACGCGGCCGCGCGCTCCTCCGCGTCGCCGCCGATCTCGCCGATCATGACGATCCCGTCGGTCTCGGGGTCGGCCTCGAACGCCTCCAGCGCGTCGATGTGAGTGGTGCCGATGATCGGGTCACCACCGATGCCGATGCAGGTGGAGAAGCCGAAGTCCCGCAGCTCGTACATCATCTGGTAGGTCAGCGTGCCGGACTTGGACACCAGCCCGATCCGGCCCGGACCCGTGATGTCGGCGGGCGTGATGCCCACGTTCGAGCGCCCGGGGCTGATGATGCCGGGGCAGTTCGGCCCGATCAGCCGGACCCCGGCGGCCTGCGCGGCGGTGAAGAACTCGGCGGTGTCGGCCACCGCGATGCCCTCGGTGATGATCACGGTCAGCGGCATACCGGCCTCGATCGACTCCATGACCGCGGCCTTGGCGAAGGCCGGCGGCACGAAGACCACCGACACGTCTGCGCCCGTCGCGGCCATCGCCTCGGCGACGGTGCCGAACACCGGGATCTCCACGGTGCCGTCACCCAGCGGGAACGTCTGGCTGGTGCCCGCCTTGCGCGGGTTCACGCCGCCCACGATCTGCGTGCCGGCGGCGAGCATCCGGGTGGTGTGCTTGGTGCCCTCCGACCCGGTCATGCCCTGGACGATGACCTTTGAGGCCTCGGTGAGGAAGATCGCCATGTCTGTCTCGGTCCGTCTCTGTCGTCGTGGTCTCAGGCGGCGGCGTGGGCGAGCTCGGCGGCCCGGTCCGCCCCACCGTCCATGGTCTCGGCCAGGGTCACCAGTGGGTGGGCGGCCTCGCGCAGGATCGCGCGCCCCTCGGCCACGTTGTTGCCGTCCAGGCGCACGACCAGGGGCTTGGTCGCGGCGTCACCCAGGATCTGCAGCGCGGACACGATGCCGGTGGCGACCGCGTCGCACGCGGTGATGCCACCGAAGACGTTGACGAACACGGCCTTGACCTGCGGGTCGCCGAGGATCACGTCGAGGCCGGCGGCCATCACCTCCGCCGAGGCGCCACCGCCGATGTCCAGGAAGTTCGCGGGCTTGACCCCGCCGTGCCGCCCACCTGCGAGGGCAACCACGTCCAGGGTGCTCATCACCAGGCCGGCGCCGTTGCCGATGATGCCCACCGACCCGTCGAGCTTGACGTAGTTGAGGTCGTGCTCCTTGGCCTTCGCCTCGAGCGGGTCGGCGGACGCCTGGTCCTCGAGCCCGGCGTGGTCGGGGTGCCGGAAGCCCGCGTTGTCGTCGAGCGTGACCTTGCCGTCCAGCGCGATGATCCGACCGTCCTCGGTCTTGACCAGCGGGTTGACCTCGACGAGGGTCGCGTCCTCCTCGCGGTACACGGTCCACAGCTGCTGGAGGACCTCGGCGACCTTCGGCGCGGTGTCGGCGTCGAACCCCGCGGTGGCCACGATCTCGGCGGCCTTGGCCGCGTCGATGCCGACCGTCGGGTCCACGGCCACGCGGGCCAGCGCGTCCGGTCGCTCGACGGCGAGCTGCTCGATCTCCACGCCGCCCTCGACGCTGGCCATCGCCAGGTAGCGCCGCTCGGCCCGGTCCAGCAGGAGCGAGACGTAGTACTCCTCGGCGATCGACGCCCCGGCCGCGACCATGACGCGGTGCACGGTGTGTCCCTTGATGTCCATGCCGAGGATCTCCTGAGCACGGGCCGCGGCCTCGTCCGGGGAGTGCGCCAGCTTGACTCCGCCGGCCTTGCCGCGGCCGCCGGTCTTCACCTGGGCCTTGACCACCACGGTGCCGCCGCCGAGGCTCTCCGCGGCTGCCCTGGCCTCCTGCGGGGTCGTGGCGACCACCCCGCCCAGCACGGGGACGCCGTGCTTGTCGAAGAGATCGCGTGCCTGGTACTCGAACAGGTCCACTCTGTGTGCCCTTCGCTCGCCGTGCCGCGCTGCCGCGACGTCCTGGCCGGCTGACCGCCGTCGTCGGTTGGATGGTAGCCGCCTTCCACGGTGAATTTCTCGACGTCGAGAGACCTTGGTCCCCGGAGGAGCCGTCGTCGATCGCTGTCAACCTGGGTTGACACTAGACGCCGCGTCAACCTAAGTTGACGGCATGACTCCCGCCGACCCGACCCTCGAAGCGTTGAGCGACGACCCTGCCGTCGGACTGCGCGCGATCGCGTCGCTCCGCGAGCTCGCCGATCGCCTGGAACGCCTCCAGGTCCGGCGCGCGCGCGATCTCGGCTGGTCGTGGCAGGAGGTCGCCGACCAGCTGGGCGTCTCCCGGCAGGCCGTGCACAAGAAGCACGGCACCCGATCGGACCGGAGGTCCTGACCATGTTCGAGCGGTTCACCAAGGACGCACGGGCCATCGTCGTCGGCGCTCAGGAGCACGCCAGAAGGCTGGGCTCGTCCGCCATCGCGCCCGAGCACCTGCTGCTCTCCGCGCTCACCGGCGGCGGGTCGGCCGGCGAGCTGCTGCGGCAGGCCGGTGTGTCCGCCGACCGGCTCGAGCACGCGGTGGCCGGTGAGGCGCGCGACCGGTTGGACGGTCCCGCACTGGCGGCCCTCGGCATCGACCTGGACGCGGTCCGTCGGCGGGCCGACGAGCTGTTCGGCCCCGGTGCCCTCGACGCGCCGACGCAGGGGCGGCGGGCCGGCCGCTCCGGGCACATCCGGTTCGGCCCGGCGTCGAAGAAGGTGCTGGAGCTCTCGCTGCGCGAGGCCATCCACCTCGGCGACGCCGAGATCACCTCCGATCACGTCCTGCTGGGACTGGCCCGCCCGCGCACGGCCGGAGAGGCGGCGGTGCGCCGCGGCGGCGGCGACCCCGCTTCACTGCGCAGGGTCGTCCTAGCCCGACGCGACGCCGCCTGAGCGCAGCCTCTCGACCGACGACGACCATGGCGCCGGCCCGGACCCGCACGGCAGGCTGCCGCCCGTTACCGCGGCGGACCGGAGGTGCCGGTCCGCCGCAGTCGCACCTGCTCAGTCGGCCAGTGCCGGCACCGCGATCGTGTCCGCGTCGTCCACGAGTGCCTCCTGCCCGCCGCGCCGCCGACCCGGCAGCGTGACGGCGAGGAGCACGACCGTCGCGGCGATGAACAGCGCCCCCGCGAGGAAGGCGCGGTCCGCGCCGGCCACGAACGCGTGCTGCGCGACCTGCGCCGCGCCGGCCCCGACGGGGGCGGCGCCCGCGGCGGCCGACGAGCCGACGGTCACCAGGATCGCCAGGCCCAGCGAGCCACCCACCTGCTGGGCGACGTTCACCAGACCCGATGCGGCCCCGGCCTGCGCCGGCTCGACCTCCGTCAGCGATGCCGCGGTCAGCGGCACGAACGCCAGCCCGTTGCCGGTGCCGAACAGCAGCAGCGGTACGAGCACCCCCAGGTAGCCGCTGTCCGCCCCGAGCCGCGAGAGAACCAGCAGCGCCGTGGTCGACAGCAGCAGGCCGCCGACCATGAGGAGCCGGCCGTCCACGCGCCCCATCAGGGCCGCCGAGATCCGCGACATCGTGAAGAGCATCACCGTCAGGGGCAGGAAGGCCAGACCGGCGGTCAGTGGGGAGTAGCCCAGGATCTCCTGGAGGAACTGGGTGAGGTAGAAGAACATCCCCATCATCCCGGCCACCAGGAGCACCCTGGCCAGCAGCGTGACCGACCGGGTCCGGTGGGCGAACAGGCCCAACGGCGTGATCGGCGAGGCCGCTCGCAGCTCGATCGCCACGAACAGGCTGGTCAGCGTCGCACCCAGCAGGAAGGCGCCGATCGTGAACGGGTCCGTCCAGCCGTCCGACGCGGCGCGGACGAAGCCGTAGACCACCGCCGTGGTGCCGGTCGTCGCCGTGAAGGCACCGGCCAGGTCGAAGCGGCCGGGGTGCCGCGGGGTCTCCTCGAGCGCGTAGCGGCTGACCGCGATGAGCAGCAGGCCGATGGGCACGTTGACGAAGAACACCCACCGCCACGAGACCCACTGGGTCAGCATGCCGCCGGCGATGAGGCCGATCGCCGCCCCGCCGATCGCCATCGCCGAGAACCAGCCGAGCGCACGGGCGCGCTCCCGGCCCTCGGGGAACCGCCCGACGAGCAGGGCGAGCACGGACGGCGCGGCGAGCGCTGCACCGACGCCCTGCACGGCACGGGCGGCGAGCAGCTGTCCCGCGGTCAGGGACAGGCCGCCCAGGAACGAGGCGAGCACGAACAGGCCGATGCCGGCCAGCAGCACGCGGCGCCTGCCGAGCAGGTCGCCGGCCCGGGCGCCGAGCAGCAGGAGCCCGCCGAAGGCGAGCGTGTAGGCGTTGATCACCCACGACAGCCCGGTGGGGCTGAAGCCGAGGGCGCTTTGGATGTGGGGCAGAGCGACGTTCACGATCGTGGCGTCGAGCACGATCATCAGCTGGGTGGTGAGGATCGCGGCCATGACCAGCCACGGGGCCACCCGTCGGGTGTCAGTAGGGGACACCGGGGCCTCCTGGACGTAAGATGTGGGATAAGTGGATGGAGCCTCCGGAAAGAACGATACGGAGGCATCCTCCGGTTACGCAAGTGCTGACGAGAAAGTCGTACGACGGGAGGTGCCCGCAGTGCCCAGCAGTGCGACGGCGCCGTCGCAGCCACGTCGGTTGCGCGCCGATGCGGCCCGCAACCGCGAGAAGGTGCTCGCGGCCGCCACCGACGTGTTCGCCGAGTCCGGGACGGACGCCTCCCTGGAGGAGGTCGCTCGGCGCGCGGGCGTGGGCATCGGGACGCTGTACCGCCACTTCCCCACCCGTGCCGCGCTCATAGAGCAGGTCTATCGCGAGGGTGTGACACGCCTCTGCGCCGCGGTGCCCGAGCTGCTGGGACGCCTGCCCGTCGACCAGGCGATCGAGGAGTGGGTGCTGAGCTTCGCCGAGTACGCAGGGCGCAAGCGCGACACCGCTGCGGCCCTGCGCAGTGCCCTGGGCGACGACTCCGAGAGCGTCTTCGCCGACACCCGCGCCCAGCTCCGAGCGGCTGCGGACCAGCTCTTCACGGCAGCGGCCGACGCCGGTGTGATCCGCGGCGACGTCGAGCCGATGGACGCCCTGCACACCGTGGTCGGCGTCTGCTCGGCCAACCCGGGCGCTCGGGACCCCCAGGCCACCAAGCGGATGCTCCGCATCGTTCTGGACGGCCTGCGCTACCAGCCCACCACGTCGTGATGGGATCTAGATGTACTCGGCCGTCAGGTTGGTGACAGTCGGGTGATCGGGGCGGCGCCGACGGCGCAGTGGTGTCGGTGATTGTTGTAGTGCTCGAGCCAGGTGGCCAGAGCCTTGGTGCGGTCGTCGTTCGTGTGCCAGGGCTGGGCGTAGGCCCACTCGGCGGCGAGGGTGCGGTTGAACCGTTCGACCTTGCCGTTCTGCCAGGGGCAGTGGGCCTTGATGAACCAGTGCTCGGCGCCGGCGTCCTTGAGCACGGTCCGCAGCTCGTCGGTGCGTGAGTAGGACCAGTGGTTGTCGGTCAGGATCGCTCGAACGGGGGCTCCGAGGGCCGCGAAGTGCGCCAGGGCTCGTGCGGTGAACGCGGCGCAGGTGGTGCCCTTCTCGTCGGGCAGGACCTCGGAGTAGGCGACGCGCGAGTGGTCGTCGACCGCGGAGTGGATGTAGTCGAACCCGATCCGGGCTCGCTTGTGCGCGCCGGTGTCACCAGCGGCGCGGCCGTGCAGCTTCCACCCACCACCCGCGGGGATGCGGCCGAGCTTCTTGACGTCGATGTGCACCAGATCCCCGGGATGGTCGTGCTCGTAGCGGACCGCGGTGGTCTTCGAGGCCCGGATCCGTTCACCGGTGACCGGATCGCACTGCCACAAGTACGGGACCTCGGCCCGACGCAGGATCCGTGAGACCGTGCGGGCCGCTACCCCGGTGACCCGGGCCAGCTCGTCAGGTCCGCGCCGCAGCCGCGCCCGGGCGGCGAGCACCGCGGCGACCTGCGCGTCGTTGGTGCGCCCAGGGCAGCGGTGCGGGCGTGAGGACCGCTCGGCCAGGCCGGCATAGCCCTGGGCGTCGAACCTGGCGACCCATCGGTGCGCGCACTGCCGCGAGACACCCAGCTCGCGCGCCACGTGCGCGACCGGGCGGCCCTGCACCCTGATCCGCTGGACCAGCAACCACCTGCCATAGGCGTTCAACCGAGCGTTAGCGTGGGACACGAGGACCTCCGGAGGCGTGAAGACGAGACATCTCCACTACGCCGGAGGTCCTCCCTCAGATCAAGACCCCGTCACCAACGTCCTGGCCGAGTACATCTAGAGCCTGGTGACCGGGGAGTAGCGCAGCAGCAGGCGCTTGGTGCCCTGGGCGCCGAAGTCGACCTTGGCCACCGCATTGGGTCCGGCGCCCTCGAGCGCGACCACCCGGCCCAGCCCGTACGAGTCGTGCGTCACCCGGTCGCCGACCTCGAGCGCCGGGATCGCGGCACCGGCCTTCGGGCTCGACGAGCCGGTCGGCGCACGCGGCGGTCGCGACGCGCTCGAGCCGCCCGCCCGCACCGGGCCCCGGCCCGCACCGATCACCGTCCCACCGTCGTCGTCGATCGTGTCGCGCGAGACGTACCCGCCCGAGCCGTACCCGCCCGACCGCCGACCGCCCCACGCCGAGGCGCCCCCGCCCCAGCCCGATCCGCCGGACCGCAGCGCCGCCATGCTCGACTCGCGCCGACGCCAGTCGACGAGCTCGTCGGGCACGTCGTCCAGGAACCGGCTGGCGGGGAACTCGTTGGGCGCGCCCCACGCCGTGCGCACGGCCGCCCGCGAGATGTACAGCCGGCGCCGGGCGCGGGTCAGGCCCACGTAGGCCAGGCGGCGCTCCTCGGCCAGCTGGTCGGGGTCGGACAGCGAGCGCAGGTGCGGGAAGGTGCCGTCCTCCCAGCCGGTGACGAACACCACCGGGAACTCCAGGCCCTTCGCGGTGTGCAGGGTCATGAGGGTGACCACGCCCTGGTCGGCCCGCGGTTCGGCCTCTGCGGCGCCGTCCGCGACGTCCTCGGCCGGTATCTGGTCGGAGTCGGCGACCAGCGACACCCGCTCGAGGAAGTCGGCCAGGTCGCCGTCGGGCTCGGCCTGCTCGAACTCGGTCGCCACCGCGTGCAGCTCGGCGAGGTTCTCCACGCGCGACGCGTCCTGCGGGTCGTCGCTGGCGCGGAGCTCGGCGAGGTACCCCGTGCGGTCCAGCACCTCGCCCAGCACCTCGGCCGGGCCCGCGCCGGAGCCGGCGAGCTCGCGCAGCCCGGCCATCAGGTCGCGGAACCCGGCGAGCTGGGTGAGCCCGCGCGAGCCCAGACCCGGCGCCTCGTCCGCGCGGTCCAGCGCGTCGCCGAAGCTGATCCGCTCCCGCTCGGCGAACGCCGCGACCATGGCCTCGCTGCGGTCCCCGATCCCCCGCTTGGGTACGTTCAGCACCCGGCGCAGGTTGACGTCGTCGTCGGGGTTGGCGATCGCCCGCAGATAGGCGATCGCGTCCTTGATCTCCCGACGCTCGTAGAACCTCGTACCGCCGACCACCTTGTAGGGCAGTCCGACCCGGATGAGGACCTCCTCCAACGCGCGGGACTGGGCGTTGGTGCGGTAGAAGACCGCGACGTCGCCGGGTCGCACGCCCTCGTCGTCGCCGAGCCGGTCGATCTCCTCGGCGACGAACCGGGCCTCTTCGTGCTCGTTGTCCGCCACGTACCCGACGATCTGCGGGCCCGCGCCCGCGTCGGTCCACAGCCGCTTCGGCTTGCGGCCCGGGTTGCGGGAGATCACCGCGTTCGCGGCCGTCAGGATGGTCTGGGTCGAGCGGTAGTTCTGCTCGAGCAGGATGGTGCGCGCGTCCGGGTAGTCGGTCTCGAACTCGACGATGTTGCGGATCGTCGCGCCTCGGAACGCGTAGATCGACTGGTCCGCGTCGCCGACCACGGTCAGCTCGGCCCTGGGCACCCCGTGGTCGTCGCCGTCGGCCGCCCCGGTGTGCCCGGTCAGCTCGCGGACCAGCACGTACTGGGCGTGGTTGGTGTCCTGGTACTCGTCGACCAGGATCGAGCGGAACCGGCGACGGTAGTGCTCGGCGACCGCCGGGTGGGCCTGGAGCAGCTCGACGGTGGTCATGATGAGGTCGTCGAAGTCCACCGCGTGGGCCTGGCGCAGCCGCTGCTGGTAGCGGGTGTAGACCGCCGCGAGCACGTCGTCGAACTCGTTGCCGCCGACCTGCGCGGCGTAGGCCGCGGGGCCGACCAGCTCGTCCTTGAGGGCGGAGATCCGCCCGGCCAGGCCCTTGGCCGGGAACTTCTTGGGGTCCAGGTCCAGCTCGCGGGTGACCAGGGTGATGAGGCGCTGGGAGTCCGCGGCGTCGTAGATCGAGAACGACGAGCGCAGGCCCACGGTCGCTGCCTCGCGGCGCAGGATCCGCACGCACGCCGAGTGGAACGTCGAGACCCACATCGCCCGCGCCGCCGGACCCACGAGGTCCGCGACCCGCTCGCGCATCTCGGCGGCGGCCTTGTTGGTGAAGGTGATCGCGAGGACGCCCGAGGCCCGCACCCGGCCGGTGGCGAGCTGGTGGGCGATCCGGTGGGTCAGGACCCGGGTCTTGCCCGAGCCGGCCCCCGCGACGATGAGCAGCGGGCTGCCCGAGTGCAGCACCGCCTCGCGCTGCGGCGGGTTGAGGCCCTCGAGCAGCGCCTCGGCCCGCGCGGAGCGCTCCGCGTCGCGCTCGGCGGCACGCTCGGCGACGTCCTCGGCCGGCTCCTGGTCGGCCCGCGGGGGCATGGCGGTGGGCAGGCGCGCCGGGTCGAGCCCGCGCAGGGGCAGGCCGTCGAAGAGGGTCGTCATCGCACCGCCAAGGGTAGGCGCTCGCGCCCACACCCCGCGGCTCAGGCGGAGATCGCGCCCGCTGTCTCCTGCAGTCGACGGGCGGTGGCCTCCAGCTCGGCGGCTGCCGCACGCACCGCGCCGATCTCCTCGACGGTGCGAGCGGTGGCCTCGTCGACCTCGGTGAGCGTCCCGGCCACGGCACGCCCGCCCTCGGCGACGTCCGCGACCGTGCCGGCCATCGCCTCGGTCGTCGCGGTCTGCTCCTCCACGGCACCGGCCACGGTGGTCTGGTAGTCGCTGATCCGGCCCACCACGGCGGCGATGCCGGAGATCTCCTCGGCGGCGAGGCGGACCGCGTCCTGGATCGCCTGCACCTGGCCGCCGATGTCGCCGGTCGCCTTCGCCGTCTCCTGGGCCAGGTCCTTGACCTCCCCGGCCACCACCGCGAAGCCCTTGCCGGCCTCGCCGGCCCGCGCCGCCTCGATCGTGGCGTTCAGCGCCAGCAGGTTGGTCTGCTCGGCGATCTGGGTGATCGTCTTGACCACCGTCCCGATCTGGGTGCTCGAGTCACCGAGCGCCTCGACGGTCCGGGTGGTGCGCTCGGCGGCGGCGACCGCCTGCTCGGCGATCGCGGCCACCTCGGCCGCGTTGCGCGAGATCTCGCCGATCGAGGCGCCCATCTGCTGGGTGCCGGCAGCCACCGAGTCGATGCCGCTGGACACCTGCCGCGCCGCGTCACCTGCGTCGGCGGTGCGACGCGCCGAGATCCCGGCGACCTCGCTGATCTCCTCGCTCGTCGCGGCCAGCCGCGCGGCCGCGGCGAGCAGCTCCTCGGACATCCCGCCGACGGTCCTGGCGACCTCGGCGTTGCGGTCCAGCGCCTCGTTGAGGGCCACGGCCAGACGCTCGAGCTCGGTCCGCCCCGAGCCGGCCTCCAGGCGCGCGGCGGGGTCACCGTCGCGCAGCGCGCGGGTCGCCCGCTCGACGGGGCGCACCACCGAGCGGGTGATGAGCCAGCCGCCGACCCCGAGCCCGGCCACCAGCACGAGAGCCGCGATCATGATCCCGCGAGCGTCCGCCCAGGCGGCGCCCCGCACGTCGTCGACGTAGACGCCGGAACCGACCACCCAGCCCCACGGCTGGTAGCCGGCGACGTAGGAGACCTTCGGCTGGGCCGCATCCGAGCCGGGCTTGGGCCACAGGTAGTCCACGAAGCCCGCGCCGTCAGCCTTGACCACGTCGACCATCTCGAGGAACAGCGCCACGCCGTTCGCGTCCGTGATGCCCGACAGGTCGGTACCGTCCAGCTCGGGCTTGATCGGGTGCACGACCATCGTCGGGGTCATGTCGTTGATCCAGAAGTACTCCGAGCCGTCGTAGCGCAGCGAGGCGACGGCGGCGGCCGCACGGGCCTTGGCCTCCGCCTCGGTGAGCTCCCCGGACGCCGCGAGGTCGCCGTAGTACGCGATCACGCCGAGCGCGGACTCGACGACGCTGCGGGTCGCCTCGCGTCGCTCGGCCATGATCCGATGGTCGGCCTGCACCACCGCGATCGTGGTGAGCACGACCATCGCGACCGCCGCGAGCACCACGGATCCGGTCATCTTGGTACGGATGGACACCGCTCGTCTGCGCATGACGTCACCTCGAGTCACCCCGGCCGGTCCGAGTCGGGTTCCTGATCGACCCGACCCGCCCGACGTTGAGACGTCGCGCACCGGCGCTATCGGGACCTCACCCGCTCGCGCGCAGGGCGCCCGCCGCAGATCAGAGCAGGCGGCGCGCCGCCGCCCACCGGGTCAGCTCGTGCCGCGAGGAGAGCTGGAGCTTGCGCAGCACCGCGCTGACGTGGGTCTCCACCGTCTTGATCGAGATGAACAGCTCCCCGGCGACCTCGCGGTAGGAGTAGCCGCGGGCGATGAGGCGCATCACCTCGCGCTCGCGTGCCGAGAGCCGGTCGAGCTCGTCGTCACCGGTGGCAACGTCCGCGGCCGCGCCGAAGGCGTCGAGCACGAAGCCCGCCAGCCGCGGGGAGAACACCGCGTCGCCGCCGGCCACCCGCCGCGCCGCCGCGGACAGCTCAGGGCCGCTGATCGCCTTGGTCACGTACCCGCGGGCGCCCGCCCGGATCACCGCGACCACGTCCTCGGCCGCGTCCGAGACCGACAGCGCCAGGAACCGGACCTCGCCGGCCAGGTCGGCGCAGCGCCGCAGCACCTCCGCCCCGCCCCCGCCGTCGCCGCCGGGCAGGTGCACGTCCAGCAGCACCACCGGTGGGCGCAGCTCGTGGATCACGCTGATGGCCGTGTCCACCGAGTCCGCCTCGCCGACGACCCGCACGCGATCGTCCAGCGACGCCTTCACCCCCGTGCGGAACATCAGGTGGTCGTCGACCAGCACGACGTCGAGGGGGCCGTCCCCCGGACGCTGGCTCTCGCTCATGCGCTGCGCTCCTCCTGCTCGACCGGCAGCCGCAGGGCCACCTCGGTGCCGCCGGCGCGGGCCCGTACGGTGGCGTCCCCGCCCAGGCGCCGCATCCGGCCGATGATCGACTCTCGCACGCCGAACCGGTCGTCGGGGACGTCGTCGAGGTCGAACCCGTCGCCGCGGTCCTTGACGAACACCTCCACGACGCCCGGGCCGACCTCCAGGTACACCGAGACCGGTGGGCGCGCGTGGCGCACCGCGTTGACCAGCGCCTCGCGGGTCGCGCGGAGCAGCCCGGCGGTGCGCTCGTCCGGCGTGCGGTCCCCGACCACGACCACCTCGACGGGCACGCCGTGGTGGTCCTCGACCTCGGCGACCACGTCGCGCAGGTCGGCGGCGACCGACGTCCCGGGCGTGACCCGGTCGTCGTACAGCCACGACCGCAGCTCGCGCTCCTGCGCGCGTGCGAGCTTGGCGACCTCGTCGGCGTTCGCCGCCCTCGCCCGGATGAGCGCCAGGGTCTGCAGCACGGAGTCGTGCAGGTGGGCGGCGATGTCGGCGCGCTCGGACGCCCTGGCGCGGGCCAGCCGCTCGTCGGAGAGCTCGCGCACCAGGCGCAGCCACCACGGGGCGAGCACCAGGGCGGCTCCCACCAGCACTGCGAGCGCGGCGAGCGCCGAACGGACCAGATCCTCCATCGGCGCGTCCCGGCCCACCAGGAGGAACACGCCTGTGCCGGCCAGGGCCGTGCCGCCCAGCAGCCGCAGCACGCTGACCGGGGTCCGCCCGCCGGGGCGCCCCGGCTCGCGGTCGACCGCGTCGAGCTGGCTCCAGGCCAGCACCAGACCGCCCAGCACGATGAGCGCAGGCAGCACCCAGGAGCCGACGAGGTCCGCGCCGTTGCGGACCGCGATCAGGCCGCCGGCCGCGGCGAGCAGCAGCACGCCGAGCGCGATCTCGGTCAACGGCAGGCGGCGCCCCGGCTGGCGCAGCCGTGGCGCCAACCGGCTGCTGGCGGCCGGCCGGGCTTCCTCGGCGGCCGCGCGTGGATCGCCGCTGGGCACGGTGACCCACCAGAAGACGTAGAGCAGCACGCCGGCCCCGCCGAGCGGCACCAGGAGCACCAGGGCCAGACGCACGGCCGCGACCGGCAGCCCGAGGTGGGCGGCGAGCCCGGCGGCGACCCCGCCGAGCACCCGCCCGCTCCGGGGCCGCAGCAGCGGCAGCCTGGCAGGGGACTCCACGGGAGCATCGTCACACGCACGGGGCGCGCCGTGGGGCTCCCTGGGCTCGGATCAGGGCCGGTTCAGGGAAGCCGGCCACCCAGATCAGGGTCGAGTCAGGGCCGGTCCCTGATGTGCGGGGCCCCGGTGGCCGAGCAGCATGGCGGTCATGACGCAGATGCACAACGGCCCGCAGCCGCCCAGGCGCGGCACGGACGCCTTCTTCGACTCGATCCGTGGGATCGGGATCACCCGCTCCACCGAGCGCTGGATCGGCGGGGTCGCGGGCGGGCTTGCCCGGCGGCTCGGCGTCGACCCGCTCATCGTGCGGGGCGTGCTGGCCGTGTCGATCCTCGTCGGCGGGCTCGGCCTGGTGCTCTACGGCATCGCATGGCTGCTCTTGCCCGAGGAGTCCGACGGCCGGGTCCACGCCCAGCAGCTGCTGCTGGGCGACGTCGACGTGGCGGTGCTCGGCGCCGGCGCGGCGATCATCACGGGCCTGTCCGTGCCCTCCTTGTGGGTCCCCTGGTTCGGCCAGGGCTGGTCCGACTGGTGGCGGGGGTTCGCCTGGTTGGGCGTGCTCGGGCTGGTCGTCGTGGTCATCGTGACCGCAGCCCGCGGCCGGCGCCGCCAGGCCCCGCCGCCCTGGCAGCAGCCCGGCTGGCAGCAGCCCGGCTGGCAGCAACCCCCGCCACCCGCGGGAGCACCGGCTCGACCCCACCCCACCTACCCCATGGGAGAGACCATGAGCACGACCCGCGAGCCCGTCGCGGACCCCGACGCCCCGACCGAGGTGATCGACACCGAGGCGAGCGAGACCGAGCCCGCCACCGCGGCTGCCCCGGAGGGCCCCGACGCGACGTCCACCCAGAGCATCCCGCCGACGGAACCCGTGCCGCCGGTCGCCCCGACATCCGGCTGGAACGGCGGCCCCGGCTGGAACGGCGGCCCCGGCTGGAACGGCCCCACCGGCCCGGCCGGACCGCGCCAGTGGGCGCCTGCACCGCCTCCTGCCCCGCGTGCCACCCGGGAGCGCGGACCCGGGGCCGCGATCCTGGGCGTGGTCACCGCACTGACCCTGCTCGTGCTGGCCGGCCTGCTCTACGCCGAGCGGATGCAGTGGTACCACGGCCCGGTCGCGCTGACCACGCTGACCGCCGGGCTGGCGTTGCTGGGCATCGCGATCGCGGTGACCGGGCTGCGCGGCAGGCGCGCCGGAGGCGTGACGGCGCTCGCCATCGTCGGGCTCCTGGTCGCGATGCCGATGACCGCGGCGTCGACCTGGGACGGCCCCGACCTGCAGTGGGTCGGCGGGGCGGCGGTCGGCGAGGTGAGCCAGACCCCGACGTCGGCGGCCGAGGCACAGGACGGCTTCCGGCTGGGCGCCGGCGACGCCACGATCGACCTCACGCAGGTGCCACTGACCGGTGACCGGACGATCGACGTCCCGATCCGGGTCGGCGCCGGGTCGCTCGTCGTGATCCTGCCCGCGGACGTGTCCGCGACGGCCCACGTCGAGATCGGTGCCGGTGAGGTCACCTGGCTCGACGAGGCGAAGCGGAGCAACGCCGGAGGCGCGGCGCACGAGTTCCGGACGAGCAAGGCCGCGGCCGGGGAGCCCGTCCAGCTCGCGCTCGACGTGCGTACCGGCCTGGGCAACGTGACCTTCGAGGAGGGGAACTGATGAGCGAGCAGCGTGAGGACTGGGCGGAGGAGCCGCACGAGACCGGGACCGCACCGGACGTGCCGGCCGCACCGGCGGAGCCGTCGGCGAGCCGGCGACCCCGGGTCGGGACGGTGGTCTGGGGACTGGTGGTCCTCGCCGTCGGGCTCGGCCTGATGGCCCTGGGCAACGGGTTGGTGTTCGACGTCCAGCTGGCGGTGATCCTGCTGGTCGCCGGCGCCGGCCTGGCCCTGCTGGTCGGTTCGCTGGTCGGCGCGAGGCGCCGGGCGGGCTGACGGTCGGCCGGGAGGAGGGCCCGGCCGACCAGACCGAAGGGCGGTCTCCCCGATCGGGGAGACCGCCCTTCGTGGGTGTCCGCAGGGTCCTGGACGGACTGAGGACCCCACCGACCCGTGGGGTTCGGCGTCAGGCGGTCGCGGCGCCGGCCGTGGCCGGGCTCTCGACCCTGGCACCCGCAAGCGCGGTGAAGGCCCAGCCGAAGAGCACGACGATCACACCCATGCCCATCGCGAAGGCGGCCACACCGAAGGCCACGACCGAGGTGAACAGCGAGGCACGCAGGAACGAGGCGTTCATCGCGGTGGCCCGCAGCGGGTCCTCGCGGTCGAGCTGGGCGTAGGTCTTGCCGTCGGTGGCATCGAGGGCGTGGTGCTTGATGATGTCGGCCTGGTAGTAGGCGTCGAGCGGCCCGTTGACGGTCTTGCCGGCGAACTGCGCGGCGTCCTCGGCGACGGTGATGTGCTCGTCGGCCAGCTGGCTGGACACGAGGCCCCAGGTGACACCGCCCGCGACGATCATGAGCAGGCCCACGACCATCGCGACGATACCGACGACCTTGACGCCCTTGGCGTTCAGCATGAGTGATCCCTTCCCGTTCGTCCGGGCCCCGTTGGCCCGGGAGCCGCTTGTCACGGCGTCTGCCAAGAGAATCGCGGATCAGGGGGGGACTTGTGTAGGCCTAATGTCCGGGGGCCTTTTGGCCTGGGCGGAACGTCCCGGGTCGTAGGAGGACTCGTCTCAGTCCCTGACACGGCGACACGCCTCCGCTGGTGAGGTCAGGGGACGTGAAGGCGCCCAGCCGCACGGCGGACTAGCGCCCCGCGATGCCCCGGGCGCGGACGTACTCCGCGTCGGCGCGCGCGAGCACCACGTCCCAGGTGAAGGGGGGCGCCGCGCCGCGCGCGCGGGCCTGGAGCCGTTCGCGGAGCCCGGGCTCGCGCACCAGCCGGACCAGTGCACGGGCCATGCCCGCATCGTCGTCGACGAGCAACCCGTCCTCACCGTCGGTCACGAACTCACCGACCCCGGTCCCCCGGTGCGCCACCACGACCAGGCCGGCCGACCGGGCCTCGAGCGCGGCGATGCCGAACGCCTCGAGCTCCGCAGGCGCGAGGAAGACGTGCGCGCCCTGGTAGGCCGCCCAGAGCTCCTCGCGCGGGACACGGCCGTGCAGCCGCACCACGCCGTCCAGACCGCGCCGGCGCACCGACCTGGCCATCCGCGTCTTCGTCGGACCGTCGCCGAACACGTCGACCACCAGCGCGCCGGGGTCGACCTGGGTCATCGCGTCCTCGACCACCGCGACCAGGGCCGGCCCACGCTTGCGCGGGGCCAGGCGCATCGTCGCCACCGCCCGCAGCACGCCGCCGGCGTCGGGCTCTGCCTGCGGGGACCACCGCTCCACGTCCATCCCGTTCGGCACCACGCCCACCTCGGCGTCGAACACCGCGGCGACCCGCTCGGCCGCAGCGGCGCTGACCGCGGACAGCGCCGCCGGGGCCGTCCGCCAACGCGTCCGCGACGCCGCTGCGTGCAGCGCCGGGACGGTGCCGTCGAGCATGCAGTGCCAGGTGATCGCCGTCGGGGCGCCGGCGTCCAGCGCGAGGCGGGCGCCGTCGTAGGCGAACGGCGAGAGGACCCCGGCGTGCACGTGGACCACGTCCGGGTCCAGCTCGGCGAGCAGGGCGCGCATCCGCGGCACCGCAGCGGGGTTGACCGGCAGGTCGAACGGCACGTGGGCGCCGAGGCGGTGGACCTGCACGCCCTCGTCGTCGGTCACCACGCCGCCGCGCTCACCCTGCGGCCCCGGGGTCGCCGTGAGCACGTGCACCTCGTGCCCGGCCGCCACCTGGGCCCTGGCCAGGTCGCGGACCTGTGTCTCGATACCACCGGTACGTGGGGCGTAGCAGTCGGAGACGTGGACGATCCGCACCTACCCAGGCTAATGCCGCGCGACGGTGTGGCGATCTACGTGGTGAGCGGCGACGGAGGAGGCACCCGTGGACGCGGTCCGCCCGGGCCATGTGCACGCCGGTGACGGCGCGCTGCTCGCCGCCGGGGCACGCGGGAGGCGCGGCATGGCCCGTGGGCGCTCGGTGCTGCTCGGCTACGGATCGCTGCTGGTCACGCTCGGTGCGGCGTGCGTCGTCGGCGACGACACCGTCCGCTCGGGCGCGGTGCTCGCGTCCACCGTGCTCGCGGCCCTCGCCCTGGCGTGGGCCCGGCCCGGCGCCGGCGAGGCTCGCAGCACGCGCGTGGCACACGCCGTCCTGCTCGCCGGCCTCGCGCCACTCGCGCTGCACGACGCGCACGGCCTGCTGAGCCGGGCCGCGGGCCACGGCGAGCCCCCCGGTGCCCTGTTCGCGGCCACCCGCTCTCGGCCGCCGACGCGGCGATGTACGTAGTCAAGCGCGAGCACCGCGCCGGGCCGGTGGCCGCGCTGGCACCGCCCGCCGGCGGGGACGACACGCTCGAAGTCGCCGCGCGCTGACGCGCCGCCGAGGCCGCCTCGACCACCGCGCTCGTCAGCCCGAGCTCACTCCCACTCGATGGTGCCCGGCGGCTTGCTCGTGACGTCGAGCACGACGCGGTTGACCTCCGGCACCTCGTTGGTGATGCGCGTGGAGATCCGCGCGAGCACGTCGTAGGGCACCCGGGTCCAGTCGGCCGTCATCGCGTCCTCGGAGCTGACCGGGCGCAGCACCACCGGGTGGCCGTACGTGCGGCCGTCACCCTGCACCCCCACCGAGCGGATGTCCGCGAGCAGTACCACCGGGCACTGCCAGATGTCGCGGTCCAGCCCTGCCGCGGTCAGCTCGGCGCGGGCGATCGCGTCGGCGGCGCGCAGCACCTCGAGGCGGTCACGCGTGACCTCGCCGATGATCCGGATGCCCAGCCCCGGACCGGGGAACGGCTGGCGCCACACGATCGCCTCGGGCAGCCCGAGCTCGAGGCCCACCGCGCGCACCTCGTCCTTGAACAGTCGGCGCAGCGGCTCGACGAGCTCGAACTGCAGGTCGTCCGGCAGGCCGCCGACGTTGTGGTGGGACTTGATGTTCGCCGCGCCCTCGCCGCCGCCGGACTCCACGACGTCGGGGTACAGCGTGCCCTGGACCAGGAAGCGGACCTCCTCGCCGTGTGCACCGGACTCGGCGACGACGTCGCGCGCCGCCTGCTCGAAGACCCGGATGAACTCCCGGCCGATCGCCATGCGCTTGTCCTCAGGGTCGGTCAGGCCGGCGAGCGCGGTCAGGAACCGCTCGCGGGCGTCCACGGTGACCAGCCGCACCCCGGTGGAGGCGACGAAGTCCCGCTCGACCTGCTCGACCTCACCGGCGCGCAGCAGGCCGTGGTCGACGAAGACGCAGGTCAGCTGGTCCCCGACGGCGCGCTGCACCAACGCGGCCGCGACCGCGGAGTCCACGCCGCCGGACAGCCCGCAGATCACCCGCGCGTCGCCGACCTGGTCGCGGATCGCCTCGACCTGGTCGGCGACGACGTTGCCGGGCGTCCAGGTGGGCGACAGGTCGGCGCCGAGGTAGAGGAAGTTCTCCAGGGCCCGCTGCCCGAGCGGGGAGTGCTTGACCTCAGGGTGCCACTGCATGCCGTAGAGGTGGCGCTCGGGGTCCTCGAAGGCGGCGACCGGCGACCCGGTCGAGGTCGCCAGCACCCGGAACCCCGCCGGGGCGCTCTGCACCGCGTCGCCGTGGCTCATCCACACCGACTGCTCGGTGGGCGAGCCGGTGAGCAGGCTGCCCGGCGTACCGATCGACACATGAGTGCCTCCGTACTCCCGGGTGCCGGTGCGGGCGACCTCGCCCCCCAGCGCGCGCGCCATCGCCTGGAAGCCGTAGCAGATGCCGAGCACCGGGACACCGGCCTCGAACAGCTCGCGATCCACCACCGGGGCGCCCTCGGCGTACACGCTCGCCGGCCCGCCGGACAGGATCACGGCCGATGGCCGACGCGCCAGCATCTGCTCGACGGTCCACGTGTGCGGGACGATCTCGGAGTACACCCGGGCCTCGCGCACCCGCCGCGCGATCAGCTGCGCGTACTGGGCGCCGAAGTCGACGACGAGGACCGGGCCCGCGGGTCCGTCGGTCGGGGTGCTCGAGGTCTGCGCTGCTGCCACGCGCGGAGTCTAGTGAGCGGCGTCGGCGGCACGGAGCGTCCGGCCGCCGGCCGGACCGCCGGTGGCGATCTGCGCGAGCGCGTCGGCGTGCACACGGCGCTCCAGCACGAACGACATCACCGGCACCACGCCGGCGAGCACCATGGCGACCAGCCGCCCGAAGCCCCAGCGCACCTTGGACCACAGGTCCAGCACGCTCACCAGGTACACGACGTAGATCCAGCCGTGCGCGTACGGGATCCAGCCGATCCAGGTCAGCACGCCGTCCCCGACCCCGACCACGTACTTGAGCAGCAGCTCCACCACGAGCAGCAGCAGCATGGTGCCGGTCACGTAGGCCATCACCCGGTAGCGCGCGAGCGCCCCACGCGCCTGGTCGGTCCACGACTTGTCCGCCACCGGTCCTCCTCCGTCGTTCACCTCACGGCCCGAACGCGCGCCGCGACCCCATCCTGCCCGACCCCGCGCCGGGTCCCGGAACCCGGTCGCTCATCCGGGCGCCGCCGATCCGGTTCCGAAACGGCGAGCGGCAGGTCAGGACGTCGCGAAGGCGTCGTCGGCCGGCGAGGCGTTGAGGTACCTCACCGACGTGCGCGGGCGGGCCATCATCGGCGCGACGGCGTCCCGCCAGGTCGCGTAGTGCTCGGTCTGCTTGTGCGCGGCCGCCGCATCGGCGTCGCGGTAGACCTCGACGAGGACCACGTGCGCCGCGTCCTCGCGGTCGACCAGGACGTCGAACCGCACGACCCCCGGCTCGTCGCGGCTCGCTGCCGCGTTGAGCTGCGTCGCGGCGAGGAAAGCGTCCTCCTGCCCCGGCACCACGACGACGTCGACATGCACCACGAGCAGCGAGTTCGCCATGGCCCCACGTTATCCCCGCCCGCACGCTCGGCACCCCCACCCCCACCCCCAGCGCCCCCAGCACCCTCAGCACCCTCAGCCTCAGCACCCACAGCACCCACAGCACCCACAGCCGAGCTCGGTGCTCGGGGGCGAGTTCGGTGGACGGCGAGTGAGTTCGGTGGTCGCGGCCACCGAACTCGATGCCCACCACCGAACTCGATGCCCACTGCCGAACCCCGGGCCCAGCACCGAGCTCGGCGGGAGTGGGGCCCCGGAAATGGTTCGCCCGGCGTCGGTAGGGGGACCTACCGTCAACGGGTGCGCCAGATGCCCTACGACGACCCGGGTCAGCCCCCGCTGACCACCGCGTCGGCCTACCTGTGGTGGGTCGCGCGCGGGCAGCTGGGGCTGGTCGCGTCCTGCGTCGCGTGGTCGACCCTCGCGTTCGTCGCGTCGGCCGTGCTGCCGTACCTGCTGGGGCGCGCGGTGGACGCCGGGCTCGGGCACGGCGTGGACCGCGCGCTGTGGGGCGCGGCCCTGCTGCTGCTCGCCGTCGGGCTGATCGGCGCGCTCGCCAACGTCGTGGAGCACCGTCGGCTGGTCGAGGGCTGGATCCGCGCCGCGTTCCGCTCGTCCCAGCTGCTCGGTCACCACGTCACCCGGACCGGCGACGCGGTGACCGCCGAGCTGCCCACCGGCGAGGTCGTCGCCACCGTCGCGTCGGACTCGCTGCGGGTCGGCGAGGTGTTCTGGATCATGCCGCGCCTGGTCGGCGCGCTCGCCTCGTACGCGGTGGTCGCCGTGCTGCTGCTGCGCGCCTCGGTGCCGCTGGGTGTCGCGGTGCTGGTCGGCCTGCCGACGGTCGCGGCCATGCTCGCCCTGGTGGTGCGGCCGCTGTCGCGGCGCGAGGCCGACCAGCGGCACGCCGGCGGCCGGCTGACCACGCTCGGCGCCGACACCGTCTCGGGCCTGCGCATCCTGCGCGGCATCGGCGGTGAGGACGTGTTCGCGGGTCGCTACCGCGACCAGTCGCAGACCGTCCGCCGGGCCGGGGTCCGGGTCGCGCAGACCGAGTCGCTGCTCGACGCGCTCAAGGCGCTGCTGCCCGGCCTGTTCCTGGCCGGGGTGGTCTGGTACGGCGCACACCTGGCGGTCGCGGGCACCATCACGCCCGGCGAGCTCGTGACGTTCTTCGGCTACGCGGCGTTCCTCACCCAGCCGCTGGACGTGGCGACCGAGGCGCTGCGGATCGGCACGCGCGCCGTGGTCGGCGTGCGGCGGATGCTGCGCGTGCTGTCCGTCGCACCCACCGGCGCCGACACCCGCGAGCACCCGCTCGACCTGGCCGGCCCAGCGACCGCCGGCGACGCCGTCGAGCTGATCGACGAGCGGACCGGCGTCGTGCTGCCGGCCCGTCGGCTGACCGCGCTGGTCAGCCCCGACCCGGACGAGTCGGCGGCGCTCGCGCTGGGCCTCGGGCTGCTGGGCGAGGGCCACGACGCCGCCCGGGTGCGCCTGGGTGGAGCGACGCTCGCCGAGCTCGGCCTGGCCGAGGTGCGCCGGCGCATCGTCGTCGCCGAGTCCACGCCGCACCTGTTCACCGGCAGCCTGCGGGCCGAGCTCGACGTGCGCGGCGGCAGCGACGACGCGGCCAAGCTCGCCGCGCTGCACACCGCCGACGCGCACGACGTGCTCGACGCCGTGCCGGACGGCCTGGACGGGCACGTCACGGAGAAGGGCCGCTCGCTGTCCGGTGGGCAGCGACAGCGCCTGGCCCTGGCCCGTGCGCTGCTCACCGACGCCGAGGTGCTCGTGCTCGTCGAGCCGACCAGTGCGGTCGACGCGCACACCGAGGCTCGGATCGCCGAGCGGCTCGCGGCCGCGCGCGCGGGGCGCACCACCGTCGTGGTCACCGCGAGCCCGCTCGTGCTGGACCGCGTCGACCACGTGGTGCTGCTCTCCGGCGGGCGCGTGCTGGCCGAGGGCAGCCACCGCGAGCTGCTCGCGGCGGACCACGACGGCGCCCGCCGGTACCGCGCGGTGGTCTCGCGCGCCGCCGCCGACGACGACCTCGTCGACCCCTACGACCCCCGGGAGGAGGAGCACCGTGAGGCTTCCTGTCGCTGACGCGACCGCTCTGCGCGAGCACACCCTGTGGCTGCTGCGCCGGCACCGGCGCGCCCTGAGCCTGGTCCTGGGCCTGCACGCCCTCGCGGCGCTCGCCGGTCTGGCCGGGCCGTGGCTGCTGGGCCGGATCGTCGACGCGGTCGCGGCGGGCACCACGGGCGCCTTCGTCGACCGCGCGGCCGGCGCCCTGGTGGTCGCCGTGCTCGCCCAGACCGTCGCGATCCGGTACGCCCAGCGCGCGTCGCGGGTGCTCGGCGAGACGGTGTTCGCCGAGCTCCGCGAGGAGTTCGTCACCACCGTGACCCGCCTGCCGCTGTCGGTGGTCGAGCGGGCCGGCACCGGCGACCTGCTGGGCCGGACCACCAACGACATCGACCGCGCCCAGCACTCGGTGCGGTTCGGCGTACCGAGGATCCTCGTCACCTCCGCCACCGTGCTGCTCACCGTGGCCGCCGCTGTCGCGGTGGACTGGCGGGTGGCGCTCGCGCTGTTCGTGGGTCTGCCGACGTTGCTGCTCACCACGCGCTGGTACCTGCGCCGGGCCACGGCCGGTTACCTGCGCGAGTCCGCGGCGTACGCGACGCTCAACGGCACGATCAGCGAGTCGGTCGAGGGGGCCCGGACCATCGACGCGCTCGGCCTGGGCCGGCGCCGACGCGAGCGCATCGACGCCGACCAGCGCGAGGCGTTCGCCGCCGAGTCCCGCACGCTGTTCCTGCGCACGGTGCTGTTCCCCGGCGTCGACGTGTCCTTCGTGCTGCCGATCGTGGCGAGCCTGTTGTGGGGTGCCTACCTGGTGTCCGCCGGGCTGTCGACGGTGGGCGCGGTCACCACGATCGCGGTGTACGCGCTCCAGGTGCGCCACCCGATCGGCGAGCTCATCTACTGGCTCGACGAGATCCAGGTCGGCGCGACGTCGTTGGCCCGGATCATCGGGGTGCGCGACGTCGCCCCGGACCGCACCACGGGCCCTGACCGGCCGAGCGGCGAGCAGGTGGTCGCGACCGGGCTGCACTACGCCTACCGCGAGGGCCACGACGTGCTGCACGGCATCGACCTGAGCCTGCGGCCGGGCGAGCGCCTGGCGGTCGTCGGACCGTCCGGCGCCGGCAAGTCCACCCTCGGGCGGATGCTCGCCGGCATCCACCCGCCGACCGGCGGCGAGGTGGGCATCGACGGCGTGCGCCTCGTGGACCTGCCGCTGGCGGAGCTGCGCGGGCACGTCGCGCTGGTGACCCAGGAGCACCACGTGTTCGTCGGCACACTGGCCGACAACCTGCGTCTGGCACGGCCCGAGGCCGACGACGCCGAGCTTCGCCGCGCCCTGGCCGCCGTCGACGCCCTCGCGTGGGTCCAGGCCCTCCCGGAGGGCCTGGCGACCGAGGTCGGCTCGGGTGGGCTCACGCTGACACCCGCGCAGGCCCAGCAGGTGGCGCTGGCCCGCCTGGTCCTGCTCGACCCGCACACCCTGGTGCTGGACGAGGCGACGTCGCTGCTCGACCCGCGCGCCGCCCGCCACCTCGAGAAGTCGCTGTCGCGGGTGCTGGCCGGGCGCACGGTCGTGGCCATCGCGCACCGGCTGTACACCGCACACGACGCGGACCGCGTCGCCGTGGTCGACGACGGCCGGATCAGCGAGATCGGCCCGCACGAGGAGCTGGTCGCGGCGGGCGGCGAGTACGCAGCCCTCTGGCACTCCTGGCAGCAGGACTGAGCCGCCGCCGCGAGGGCACCCGACCAAGCGGCACCCCGCCGATCGGCCCCTGCCGGGCGGCCCGCTGCCGGGCGGCCCGCTGCCGAGTGTTGAAGCGTTGGCCCCGGATATCGACGCCAACGCCTCAACGCCGGCGAGGCAAGGCTTCGTGCCGGCCCGGTGACAGGGCACGGCAGCCGCGGCCTTGCGTCTTCATCCGTTTTCATGTATATACACTTATGTGGATGACTTGGGCTTTGCGGCGCTGAGCGACGGCACGCGTCGCAGGATCGTGCGGGCCCTGCGCGACGGGGAGCGTGCGGTCGGCGACCTCGTGGAGGTGGCCGGGGTGGCCCAGAGCGGGGTGTCCCGGCACCTTCGGATCCTCGGTGAGGCCGGCTTCGTGCAGGTACGCGCGGACGGCCAGCGGCGGCTGTACTCGCTGCGCGCCGAGCCGTTCCAGCAGATCGACGCCTGGATGGACGACTACCGGCGCCTGTGGGAGGACCGCCTGGACCGGATGGGCCGGGCGCTCGAGCGACGCCGGGCCGACGAAGATCGAGAGGACATCGCATGACCGACCGGACCGTGACGATCGAGCGGAACTATCCGGCCACCCCGGCCGAGGTCTGGCAGATGTGGACCACCTCCGAGGGGATCGAGGCGTGGTGGGGGCCGGACGGATTCGCGGTGCAGGTGCACGCGCTCGACGTCCGGCCCGGCGGCACCATGCGCTACTCGATGCGCGCGACCGACGACGCCATCGCGGCCTTCCTCCGGTCCCAGGGCCTGGCCACGGTGACCACGCACGAGATCCGCTTCGTCGAGGTCGTCCCGTATCGACTCCTCACCTCCCGGCACCCGGTCGACTTCGTGCCGGACGTCGAGGACTACGAGATCGGCACCCGGCTCGAGCTCAGGCCCGACGCCGGGGGGACCCGGCTGCGCCTGGTCCTCGACACGATGCACGATCGGATCTGGACCGACCGCGCGGTCGCCGGTTGGCAGCAGGAGCTCGACCGTCTGGCCCACGCCCTGGAGGAGGCACGATGAAGGCCCCGTACCCGATGCTCTGGTTCACGAGTGAGGCCGAGGACGCCGTGCGGCTGTACACCTCGGTGTTCCCCGACTCGCAGGTGCTGCAGGTGCAGCCGAACACCGGGGGCGCCCCGGGCACGCCCCCAGGGGCGCCGCTGACCATCGAGTTCACGCTCGGCGGCGCGCGCTTCACCGCTCTGAACGGCGGACCGCACCACGAGTTCAACGACGCGATGTCCCTGGTGGTCGAGTGCCACGGCCAGGCCGAGCTCGACCGCGTCTGGGACGCGCTGCTCACCGAGGGCGGCGAGGCGGTGCAGTGCGGGTGGCTCAAGGACCGGTTCGGCGTGCGGTGGCAGGTCGTGCCGGACAACCTGGCCGGGCTGCTCGCCAACCCGGCGGCGGTGCAGGCGATGCTCGCGATGGTCAAGCTCGACATCGCCGCGCTCGAGGCGGCGGGCAGGCCCTGACCGCGCCCGCTACCCGCCCGGGCCGGGCGTGGAACCGGCGTCGGCATCGGCAGCCGCCGCGTCGCGCGCCTCGTCCCCGAGCATCCGCCACCACAGTGCGACGGCGAACAGCCCGAACAGCCACCACTGGAGCGCATAGCCGAGGTTGCGCCAGTCCACGCCCCCAGCGTCGCGGGCCGGGTAACCCAGCGCCACGAGGCCGGGAGCCTGGGCGGCGTCGACGGTGTCGAGCACCAGGTACCCGGAGTAGGTGGGCCCGCCCCACCGGTTGACCAGCTCGGCGGGGCTGATGGCGTCGGTCTGGCCGTCGGGCAGCCCGCCCTGGCCGGCCGCCTCGCCGACCTTGAGCCACCCCACCACGGTGACCTCGCCGGTCGGGGGCGGCGCGGTGGCCGCCGGGTCGTCGACCGACGGCACCCAGCCGCGCACCACCGGCAGCACGGCCCCGGTCGAGGCGACCCGCAGCGGGGTGAGCACCAGCGCGCCGACCTGGCCGTCGTGGGTCCGTCCCGGCACCAGCAGCTGGTCCTCGCCGAACGCGCCCTCCGTCGTCACGTGCCGCCCCATGAGGTCGGAGGTGAACGTGGTCTGCGGCGCGAGCACCGACTCCAGGTCCACCGGCGCGGCGTGGGCCGCCGCGGCGGCCGCTTCGGCCGCCCTCGCCTCGCCCTTCGCCAGTGCGCGGTCCAGCTGCCAGACCCCGAGCCGGGCGAACACCGCGGAGAGAGCCAGCAGAGCCACCAGGACCGCGATCATCCGGGGCCGGGCCCCTGCCCGGAGCCGGTCGCGCGCCGTGATGGTCATGGGGTCACGGTAGCCGCGCTCCGCCCGCTGTCCCGGGGCGTCGGGATGTGGTGGAGTGGGAGGCGCCAAGTCCAGTCCGACAGGCCCGGCGCGGCCACAGCGGGGTCAAACGTCCCATGACTCAGGGGACGGGCGCGCGAGACCCTGGTGCGGACCACGCCCGGGCCCCGGCACCACAGGAGACGACATGACGGCAGAGCCCGCTGCGACCAGCGCGTGGCGCACCGGTAGCGGTCAGATCAACGACGACGTCCTCGCCCGGATCGACGCGTGGTGGCGGGTCGCCAACTACCTCTCGGTCGGCCAGATCTACCTCCTGGACAACCCCCTGATGCGCGAGCCGCTGAGTCGCGACCACGTCAAGCCGAGGTTGCTCGGCCACTGGGGCACCACCCCCGGCCTGACCTTCCTGTACGCGCACCTCAACCGCGCCATCGCCGAGCGCTCCCAGTCGACGATCTACATCACAGGCCCCGGCCACGGCGGTCCGGGCCTGGTTGCGAGCGCCTACCTCGACGGTACGTACTCCGAGGTCTACTCCGACATCACCGAGGACGCCGAGGGCCTGCGCCGGCTGTTCCGCCAGTTCTCCTTCCCCGGCGGCATCCCCAGCCACGTCGCGCCGGAGACGCCCGGCTCGATCCACGAGGGTGGCGAGCTCGGCTACGCGCTCTCGCACGCCTACGGCGCCGTGTTCGACAACCCGGACCTGCTGGTCGCCGCCGTGGTCGGCGACGGCGAGGCGGAGACCGGGCCGCTGGCCACGAGCTGGCACTCGACCAAGTTCGTCAACCCTGCCCAGGACGGCGTCGTCCTGCCGATCCTGCACCTCAACGGGTACAAGATCGCCAACCCGACGGTGCTGGCCCGGATCAGCGACGACGAGCTGACCTCGCTCATGGTGGGCTTCGGGCACAAGCCGCACGTGTTCACCGCCGGCTTCGACGACGAGGACCACCTGTCGATCCACCGCCGTTTCGCGACCCTGCTCGACGAGGTGCTCGACGAGATCGCCGCGATCAAGGCACGAGCCGCGACCGGCGACCTCGAGCGTCCGATGTGGCCGATGATCGTCTTCCGCACGCCCAAGGGCTGGACCGGGCCGGACTACATCGACGGCAAGAAGACCACCGGCTCGTGGCGGGCCCACCAGGTCCCGCTGGCCAGCGCGCGCGACACCCCCGAGCACCTCCAGGTCCTGCAGACCTGGCTCGAGAGCTACCGGCCCGAGGAGCTGTTCGACGCCGACGGCCGCGTGCTGACCGACATCCGGGCCCTGGCGCCGGCCGGCCAGCTGCGGATGAGCGACAACCCGCAGGCGAACGGCGGGTTGCTGCTCAAGGACCTGCGCCTGCCCGACTTCCGCGACTACGCGGTCGACGTGCCGACCCCGGGCGGTTCGATCTCCGAGGCCCCGCGCGTGCTCGGTCAGTGGCTCACGGACGTCATCCGGCTCAACCCGGACAACTTCCGGATCTTCGGTCCGGACGAGACCGCGTCCAACCGCCTCCAGGCGGTCTTCGACGCGACCGACAAGCAGTGGAACGCCGAGTTCTACGGACCTGAGGTCGACGAGCACCTGGCCCGCGCAGGTCGCGTGCTGGAGATGCTCTCCGAGCACCAGATGCAGGGCTGGCTCGAGGGCTACCTGCTCACCGGCCGCCACGGCCTGTTCAACTGCTACGAGGCGTTCATCCACATCGTCGACTCGATGGTGAACCAGCACGCGAAGTGGCTGAAGGTGACCGCTGACATCCCGTGGCGTCGACCGATCGCGAGCCTCAACTACCTGCTGTCGTCACACGTCTGGCGCCAGGACCACAACGGGTTCTCCCACCAGGACCCCGGGTTCATCGACCACGTGGTCAACAAGAAGGCCGAGATCGTGCGGGTGTACCTGCCGCCGGACGCCAACACACTGCTGTCCACCTACGACCACTGCCTGCGCAGCCGGGACTACGTCAACGTCGTGGTGAGCGGCAAGCAGCCCGCGCCCAACTTCCTGACCATGGAGCAGGCGGTCGCGCACTGCACGCGAGGCGTGGGCATCTGGGACTGGGCCGGCACCGAGGTCGAGGGCGAGGAGCCGGACGTCGTGCTCGGGTGCGCCGGCGACGTGCCGACCCTCGAGGTCCTCGCGGCGGCCGACATCCTGCGCCGGGAGATCCCCGTGCTCAAGGTGCGCGTGGTCAACGTCGTGGACCTCATGCGCCTGCAGGACGAGCGCGAGCACCCGCACGGCCTGTCGGACCGCGAGTTCGACAACCTGTTCACCGCGGACCGCCCGATCGTGTTCGCCTACCACGGCTACCCGTGGCTCATCCACCGCCTGACCTACCGCCGCAACGGACACCCCAACCTGCACGTGCGCGGCTACAAGGAGGAGGGCACCACGACCACACCCTTCGACATGGTCATGCTCAACGACCTCGACCGCTACAAGCTCGTGATCGACGTGATCGACCACGTGCACTGGCTGCGGTCCGGTCAGGCGAACCTGCGCCAGCAGATGGTCGACGCCCGGCTCCGGGCCCGGGAGTACACCCGGGCCTCCGGCGAGGACATCCCCGAGGTGCGCGACTGGGTGTGGCCGGGGGCGAAGGGCGTGGCGACGGACGTCTCCGCCGCGGCGGCGACCGGCGGGGACAACGAGTAGCACGCACCACCGGCCGCAGGCCGGCTCGAGACAAGAGGACACCGTGGCACGCAGCATCTACATCACGTCCGCCGAGGGCGACACCGGTAAGTCGACGGTCGCCCTCGGCCTGGTCGACCTGCTGACCAGGACCGTGACCCGGGTCGGGGTCTTCCGACCGGTCGCGCGATCGGTGCGGCAGCGTGACTACGTCCTCGAGCTCCTGCTGTCGCGTGAGGGCGTGGACCTGTCCTACGAGGAGTGCGTGGGAGTCACCTACGAGGAGGTCCACCACGACCCCGAGGCCGCGCTGTCGCGGATCGTGTCGCGCTACCACGAGGTCGAGCGCAAGTCGGACGTCGTGGTGATCGTCGGGACCGACTACACCGACGTCGCCGCGGGCCCGACCGAGCTGTCCTACAACGCCCGGATCGCGGTCAACCTCGGCGCGCCCGTGCTGCTGGTGATCCGGGGCTCGAACCGTCGCCCGGACGAGGTGCACTCGATGGCCGAGGTGTGCCTGGCCGAGCTGCGGACCCAGCACGCCGAGGTCATCGGCATGGTGGCCAACCGGTGCCCGGCCCAGCAGCTGCTCGCGATGCGCGCCGCGCTGGGCTACGACCTGCCGGCCTGGGCGATCCCGGACGACCGGGTGCTCATGGCACCGACGGTCGGCGCGCTCATGGAGGCGGTCGACGGGCGGCTGGTGGCCGGCGACGAGGACCTGCTCGCCCGCGAGGCGCTGGACGTGCTGGTGGGCGCGATGTCGGTCGAGCACCTCATCGAGAAGCTCTCCGACGGCGCCGTGATCATCACGCCCGGCGACCGCTCCGACGTGCTGCTCGGCCTGCTCACCGCCCACGCGGCAGAGGGCTACCCCTCGCTTGCCGGGATCATCCTCAACGGCGGTTTCTACCCGCCGCCGCAGGTCGCCAAGCTGGTCGAGGGCCTGGGCCAGCGGCTTCCGATCATCCGCTCGGACTACGGCACGTTCCGCACCGCGAGCGCAGCCGCCTCGATCCGCGGGCGGCTGTCTGCGGACTCCCAGCGCAAGGTCGACACCGCGCTGGCCCTGTTCGAGAAGCACGTGGACGGCGAGGCACTGCTGGCCCGGGCCGACGTGTCCAGGCCGAGTGTCATCACGCCCCTGATGTTCGAGTGGGAGCTGCTCTCGCGCGCGCGGTCGGACAAGAAGCACATCGTGCTGCCCGAGGGCGAGGAGGACCGGATCCTGCGCGCGGCGAGCACGCTGCTCCAGCGCGAGGTCGCCGACCTGACGATCCTCGGCAACGAGGCGGCGATCCGGGCCCGCGCCACCGAGCTGGGCCTGGACATCTCCGCGGCGCAGGTGATCGACCCCAAGGACGGCGAGCTGTTCGAGCGGTTCGCCGCCGAGTACGCCGAGATCCGCAAGCACAAGGGCATGACGGTCGAGCGCGCGCGCGAGATCGTCGGCTCGGTGTCCTACTTCGGCACGCTGATGGTCCAGCTCGGGCTGGCCGACGGCATGGTCTCCGGCGCGATCCACACCACAGCGCACACCATCAAGCCGGCGTTCGAGATCATCAAGACCCAGCCGGGCACGTCGATCGTCTCCAGCGTGTTCTTCATGTGCCTGGAGGACCGGGTCCTGGTCTACGGCGACTGCGCGGTCAACCCCGACCCCACCGCTGAGCAGCTCGCGGACATCGCGATCTCTTCCGCGGACACCGCCGCGGCATTCGGCATCCAGCCCCGGATCGCCATGCTGTCCTACTCGACCGGGGAGTCCGGCAGCGGGGCGGACGTGGAGAAGGTCCGCACCGCGACCGTGCTGGTCCGCGAGCGCCGGCCCGACCTCGAGGTGGAGGGACCGATCCAGTACGACGCCGCCGTGGACGCCTCGGTCGCGAAGACCAAGATGCCCGAGTCCACCGTGGCGGGCCGGGCGACCGTCTTCATCTTCCCCGACCTCAACACCGGCAACAACACCTACAAGGCCGTGCAGCGCTCGGCCGGCGCCGTCGCCGTCGGGCCGGTGCTCCAGGGCCTGCGCAAGCCGGTCAACGACCTGTCGCGCGGCGCCCTGGTGCAGGACATCGTCAACACCGTGGCGATCACCGCGATCCAGGCCCAGGCGCTCACCGACGTCCCGCCCGCGGACGGGCAGCGCGCGACGACGGTGACCCCGCCGGCCGTCACCCCCACTCCCACCGGAGGAAGCCCCGCATGAGCACCCACGTCCTGGTCGTCAACTCGGGATCGTCGTCGATCAAGTACCAGCTGATCGACGTCGAGACGTCCGACTCGCTCGCCTCCGGGATCGTCGAGCGGATCGGCCTGGCGATGGGCCGCGCCAAGCACGAGGGACCGGACGGCAAGACCGAGATCGAGCGCCCGGTGCCCGACCACTCCTCCGGCATGGCGATCATGATGGAGCTCTTCGAGGCCCACGGCCCCGAGATCGACCCCGAGCACCTGGCGGCCGTCGGCCACCGCGTGGTCCAGGGCGGCGCGGTGTTCTCCGGCCCGGCCGTCATCGACGACGAGGTGCTCGCCAAGATCGACGCGCTCTCCCCGCTCGCGCCGCTGCACAACCCGGCCCACGTGCAGGGCATCGTCGCCGCGCGCGCGACGTTCCCGGACGTGCCGCACGTGGCGGTCTTCGACACCGCGTTCCACCAGGGCATGCCGCCGGAGTCGTACACCTACGCGCTGGACCGCGAGGTCGCCGACGAGTACCAGATCCGCCGCTACGGCGCGCACGGCACCTCGCACCTGTATGTCTCCCGGACCACCGCGCAGTACCTGGGCCGCGACTACTCCGAGCTGAACACGATCGTGCTGCACCTGGGCAACGGCGCGTCGGCGAGCGCGGTGCGCGGCGGGGTCTGCTTCGACACCTCGATGGGCCTGACCCCGCTGGCCGGCCTCGTGATGGGCTCGCGCACCGGGGACATCGACCCGGCAGTGATCTTCCACCTGCGCCGGGTGGCCGGGATGTCCACCGACGAGCTGGACGACCTGTTCAACCGCCGCTCGGGGATGCTCGGGATGTGCGGGATGTCGGACATGCGTGACGTGCACGACGCGGTCGCCGCGGGCGACGAGGCGGCCCGGACGGCGCTGCAGGTCTACTACCACCGGATCAAGGGCTACGTCGGCAACTACTACGCCCAGCTCGGCCACGTGGACGCGATCGCGTTCACCGCCGGCATCGGTGAGAACGACGACATCGTGCGGCTCAACTCGCTGGCCGGTCTGGAGCGGCTCGGCATCGCGGTGGACCCGGAGCGCAACAAGGGCCGCAAGAAGGAGATCACCGTGATCTCCCCGGACGACGCCGAGGTCACCGTCCTGGTGGTGCCCACCAACGAGGAGCTCGAGATCGCCCGCCAGTCGGTGGAGCTGCTGGGCGCCTGACCCCGGCCCCGCCGGGAGTGATCGCGGTCGCGATCGGCGCCGCCCGAGGCTCCGACCTGCCGAACATCGGATGACCAGAGTCCTAGGTCCCGGGGTCCTCGGTCTCGGTGCGCCTACGGTTGCGTAACTTACGCCTCCGTAGGTAACGAGAGGTCCCGTGCTCCCCACCCTGCCCGCTCTTTCACCTCGCCGTCTGCCCACCCTGATCCAGGGCGGGATGGGCGTCGCGGTCTCGTCCTGGCGCCTGGCCTCGGCGGTGGCCAGGCGCGGCCAGCTCGGCGTGGTCTCGGGCACCGCCCTCGACCTCGTCCTGGCCCGCCGCCTCGAGGACGGCGACGCCGACGGCTCGGTGCGGCGAGCGCTCGCCGCGTTCCCCGTGCGGGAGGTGGCCCAGCGGGTCCTGGATCGCTACCTGCGGGTCGGCGGCCGGCACGGCGCCCCCTACCGACCGGTCCCCCGGCCGAGCCTGAGGCCGCGCCGGGCGGCGCAGGAGCTGACGGTGCTGGCGAACTTCGTCGAGGTGTGGCTGGCCAAGCAGGGCCACCGCGGGCCCGTCGGCGTGAACTACCTGGAGAAGATCCAGATGGCCACGCCGGCCGCCGCGTACGGCGCGATGCTCGCCGGCGTCGATGCGGTGCTGATGGGCGCGGGCATCCCCCGGCACCTGCCCCGCCTGCTCGACGAGCTCGCCCGGCACCGCAAGGTCCGCCTGCCCGTCGACGTCGCCGGAGGCCATGAGGGCGACGGGGACGCCGCCGTCGAGCTCGACCCGGTCGACCTTCTCGGCCGGGAGCTGGCCGACCTGCACCGCCCGATGTTCCTGGCGATCGTGTCCAGCGAGGTGCTGGTGAAGTACCTGGACCGGGACCCCGAGATCCGGCCCGACGGCGTGGTCATCGAGGGCCCGCGCGCCGGCGGGCACAACGCGCCGCCGCGCGGCAGGCCGGTCCTGGACGACCGCGGACAGCCCGTGTTCGGGCCCCGCGACGACGCCGACGTGGCCAAGGTCGCGGCCGTCGGTCTGCCGTTCTGGCTCGCCGGCGGACAGGGCACCCCCGAGGCTCTGCGCGACGCCCTGGCCGCTGGTGCGAACGGGGTCCAGGTGGGCACCGCGTTCGCCCTGAGCAGGGAGTCCGGGCTCACCCCGGTCCTGCGCGAGCGCCTGCTCTCCGGGCTGGCCGACGGCACCCTCGAGGTGCTCACCGACGCCGCGGCCTCACCCACCGGCTTCCCGTTCAAGGTCGCCCAGCTCGACGGGTCGCTCTCGGACCCGGCGGTCCGCTCCGCCCGGCCACGGCTGTGCGACCTGGGCTTCCTGCGCTCCCCCTACCGCAAGGGCGACGGCGACGTCGGCTACCGCTGCCCGGCCGAGCCGGTCGCCGTGTTCGTCCGCAAGGGGGGCGCGGAGCACGACGCCGACGGCCGGGTGTGCCTGTGCAACGCGCTCACCGCCGACGTCGGACTGGGCCAGATCCGGCCCGACGGCGCGCACGAGGAGCCCCTGGTCACCCTCGGCGCCGACCTCGACGGGGCGCGCCGCCTCGCCGAGCTGCACCCCGAGGGCTGGAGCGCGGCCCAGGTGGTCGACTGGCTGGTGCCCGAGCGCGCCCCGGCGGCCTGAGTCAGTCCAGGGCCAGTACCGCGCGCACGTGCGCGTCGACCAGGGCGAGCGCCGCCGCGCGGGCCTCGGGGGCGGTGCGCGCGGCGCGGGCCGCGGCGGCCATCTCCTGACAGCGCGCGAACGTGTGGGCGCGCAGCGCGAACCGCACACCGGGCACCGCGGCCGGGGACATCGACAGGGACGTGACGCCCACGCCGGTGAGCACCAGCGCCATCACCGGGTCCGCCGCGGACTCCCCGCACACCCCCACCGGCTTGCCCAGCTCGACGCCGGCCTCCGCGGTCGCCGAGACCAGGTCCAGCAGGGCCGGCTGCCACATGTCCAGCAGGTCGACGAGCTCGCCGCGCAACCGGTCGGTGGCCATCGTGTACTGCGCCAGGTCGTTGGTGCCGATCGAGACGAAGTCGACCTCGGCGAGCACGTCGCGGGCCCGCAGCGCGATCGCGGGGACCTCGACCATCACGCCCACGGTCTGGATCCCGGCAGCCCGGGCCGCGGCCGCGAAGTCGGCGGCCTCGGACACCGTCGCGATCATCGGGGCCATCACCCACGGCGTGCCGCCGGTGGTGGCCTGGGCTCGCGCGATCGCCGCGAGCTGGGTGGTCAGCAGCTCGGGAGCCGCGCGGACCAGACGGTAGCCCCGCACTCCGAGGGCCGGGTTCTCCTCGCCCGGCTGCGTGACGAACGCCAGAGGCTTGTCCGCCCCCGCGTCCAGCGTGCGGATGACGACCTTGCGGCCGCCGAGCGCGGACAGCGCCCTGGCGTAGACCGCCGCCTGGTCGTCCTCGGTCGGGGCCGTCTGGGCGTCCAGGAACAGCACCTCGGTGCGGAACAGCCCGACGCCCTGCACCGCGGCGTCGGTCAGCCGCTCGGCGTCCTCCGCGGTGCCGATGTTGGCCAGCAGCTGCACGCCGTGGCCGTCGGACGTCGCACCGTCGCCGGTGTCGGTCGCAAGCTCGGCGAGCGCGACGCGGCGGGCCTCGACGGCGGCCCGCACGTCCTCGTCCGGGTCCACGATCACCGTGCCGTGCGCGGCGTCCACCGCGACCACGTCGCCGTCCTTGAGGCCCGCCGCCTCGGTCGCGCGGACCACGCACGGCAGACCGAGCTGGCCGGCGATGATCGCGGTGTGCGACGTTGGCCCGCCCTTCTCGATAACGATGCCTAGCACGTTCGCCAGGTCCAGCACGGCGGTGTCCGCCGGGGAGAGGTCCTCGGCCACCACCACCGACGGGCGCGACAGCGCCGGCACCCCGGGCTCGGGCAGGCCCTCGAGCCTGGCGATCACCCGGTCGCGCACCGAGGCAAGGTCGGTCGCGCGCTCGGCCATGTACCCACCGGCCGCGGTGAACATCTCGATGAACTGACCCGCCACCTGCGCCACGGCCAAGGACGGCGCCGTGCCCTCACGGACCTTCGCGGCCGCCTGGCCGGACAGCGCCGCGTCCCTGGCCATCAGCGCGGTCGCGCTGAGCACCTCCGACAGCGTCCCTGTGGCCGCCTCGGCGCGGGACTGCAGGGTGTCGGCGACCTCGGCGAACACCGCCGTCACGCCGTCCGCAGCCGCGGCCGGGTCGGCCGGCGCCGGGGCGTCGGCCGGCACCCGAGGCACCGGGTGCGCCCGGGCGACCGGACCCACCACCGCTCCACGACCGACGCCGACACCGGTGATCGGGCTGGCACTCATCGGATCATCCGTCCTACTCGGCGTCCAGGTCTGTCGCGAGCATCGCCACCAGCTCGTCCAGGACCTTCTCGTCCTCGCCGGCCAGCACGACCTCCTCACCATTCTTCACACCCAGCCCCATCACGAACAGGATGCTCGATGCGTCGACCGGCGCCCCGCCCGGCCGGGCGATGGTCACACTCGCCCCGCTCGCGGCGACAGCCTGGGTGAACAGCATCGCGGGGCGGGCGTGCAACCCGACCTTCGAGCCGACGGCGACAGTGCGCTCAGCCATGGTGGTTCCTCCTCGAACGTCGTCGGGCCCGGCGCATGCCAGGATGCGCAACCACGTCGGGCCCTTACCGGAAACGTAGTCCTCCGCAGGCGTGGGCCGCCCGCTCAACCTCATGCCTCGTGACCCGCCACGTTCGGGGCCACGTCCTGACCTGCCCGAGCAGACCGCGGCCCGGCGGGTCGGTGACCCGCCGAGCCGCGGCGTCCAGAACAGATCGCGGATCAGCGCGACCCGGTGAGAGCAGCGACGCTCTCGGCCGACTCGAGCGACTCCTCCTCCGGGTTGCGCCCGATCTGCTTCGCGACCAGCACCGCGACGGCCGACACCACCATGCCGATCGCGAGCGCGAGCAGGAACAGCAGCGGCGAGCTGATCAGGGGCGTCACCCAGAACCCGCCGTGCGGGGCCAGCACGCCCGAGCCGAACGCCATCACCAGACCGCCGGTCACGGCGCCGCCCAGCATGAAGGACGGGATCATGCGGAACGGGTCGGCCGCTGCGAACGGGATCGCCCCTTCGGAGATGAACGACAGGCCGAGCAGCCACGCGGACTTCCCGGATTCACGCTCGGCCTCACTGAACTCCTTGGGCCGCAGGGCCGTCGCGAGCGCGATCGCCAGAGGCGGCACCATGCCGGCGGCCATGACGGCGGCCATGATGACGGCGGGCCGGTCGGTGCTGGTGGTCGCATTGACCAGACCGGTGGTGGCGAAGACGTAGGCGACCTTGTTCACCGGACCGCCGAGGTCGAAGCACATCATGAGGCCGAGCAGGATGCCGAGCGGGATCAGTGCGCCGGTCCCCAGCCCGTTCAGCCAGCTGGTCAGACCGTCGTTGATCGCCTTCATCGGCGGGCCGATGATCAGGTAGGTGGCAGCGCCGGCTAGCAGGGTGCTCAGGAGAGGGATCACCACGACGGGCATCACGCCGCGCACGCCCTTGGGAACGTTCCAGTGCACCATCCACAGGGCGAGGAAGCCGGCCAGGAACCCGGTCGCGATGCCGCCGAGGAAGCCGGCGCCCACCGAGGCGGCGATCGTGCCGCCGACGAAGCCGGGGACGATGCCGGGACGGTCGGCGATCGCGTAGGCGATGTAGGCCGACAGTGCGGGCACGAGGAAGCCGAACGCCGTCGCGCCGATCCGGAACAGCAGCACCGACCAGTGCTGCAGGTTGCCCCACTCGAAGGCGGTCCAGAGCACGGACGGGTCGACCTTCGTGACCTCGATGGCGCCGTTCTGGCCCCACGCCACGGTCGCGAGCATGAAGCCGAGCGCGATCAGGATGCCGCCTGCGGCGACGAACGGGATCATGTATGACACGCCGGTCATCAGGTACTGGCGGATCCTGGTACCGGTTCCGACCACCCGTGCGGTGGCTGCCGGAGCGGCTGGGGACACCGACGTGGGACGACCGGACGCCCGAGCCGCCTCGACCGCAGCCACCGCCTGGGCGATCACTGCGGCAGCGTCGTGCACGGCGGCCTTGACACCGGCGTCCACGAGCGGCTTGCCTGCGAACCGTTCCCGCCCCTGGACCTCGAGATCGGCGGCGAAGATGACCCCGTCGGCGGAGGCGATGACCGACGGGTCCAGCGGCGACGAGCCTGCCGCCCCCTGGGTCTCGACCACACACTCGTGGCCTGCGGCTGCGGCAGCCTGTTCGAGCGCCTCCGCGGCCATGTAGGTATGCGCGATGCCCGTTGGGCATGACGACACTGCGACGAACTTCATGAAGGAACCACCTCTCGGTTGACGATGTCGGCCACGGCGCCGGCATCTTCTGCTTGCAGGATCGAGGTCCGGAACGACTCGTGAACGAGCCTCCGAGCGAGCGCGGCGAGGATCTTGAGGTGATCGGAGTCACCACCCGCCGGCGCAGCGATGAGGAAGATGAGCGTGGCGGGACCGTCGGGCGCGCCGAAGTCCACACCGCCGAGCACCCGGCCCACGGCCAGGCTCGGCGCCACGACGTGCTCGGACCGGGCATGCGGCAGGCCGATCCCACCGGGCATCCCGGTGGCCATCTGCGCCTCGCGGGCCCGCACGTCGGCGTGGAACCCGTCGGCGTCGGTGACCCGCCCGGCGGCCACCATGAGGTCGATGAGCGCTCGGGTCGCCGCGTCACGGTCGTCCGCCTCGAGGTCCAGCGCGACGAGTTCTGGGGTGATGAGTGGCAGTGCCATGTCACAGCTCCTTGAGTGCACCTGCGGGATCTGGATCGGTGACCACGCGCACGGACGCGAGGTCGAGGTGTTCGGGCCGGGGCATCTCGGTCCCCGGCAGCAGGACCGCGGCCCTGCCCCACGCCACGGCGGTGCGCAGCCGCTCGGCCGCGGGAGCCCCCTCGGCGGAGAGCCACCCGGCGAGCGTGGAGTCGCCGGCACCGACGGTCGACACGGCGACCAGCGGGGGGCCGCCGGCCCACCAGCTGCCTGCATCGGTCACCAGCAGCGCACCGTGGACGCCCAGGCTGACCAGCACTGCGTCATTGCCCGGCGCGAGGACCTCCCGGGCCGCCTCGAGCACGTCCCCCACGGTCGACAGCTCGCGCCCCACGAGCTCGGCGAGCTCCTCGTCGTTGGGCTTGACGACGGCGAGGCCACCGGCCGCGACGGCCGCGGCGAGCGGGGGCCCGGAGGTGTCGACGGCGTACGGCACGCCGCGATCGGCCGCCAGCCGGGCCAGCCTCGTCAGGATCGTGGGCGGCACGCCGTTCGGCAGGCTTCCTGCGACGACGACCCCTCCTGCACCACCATCGAGCTCTTCGGCGACGGCGTCGCACACGGCGTCGAGCTCAGCGGCCGACAGCGCCGGCCCGGGGGCGTTGATCTTCGTCGTGATGCCGCGCGAGTCCGCGACCGTGATGTTGCTCCGGGTCGACCCGGCGATGGGCACCGGGCGGACGGGCACCCCCGACGCGGCGAGCTGGGCCACGAGCACCTGGCCGTCCGCCCCACCCAGTGGGAACACCGCCACTGTGGGCAACCCGTGCTGGTGCAGGCCGCGAGAGACGTTGATCCCCTTGCCCCCCGCATCCAGGTGGGTGCCCACGGCGCGGTTGACCCCACCGACCTCGAGGCCCTCGACGTCCAGGGTCCGGTCCAGGCTCGGGTTGAGGGTGACGGTGATCATGCGCGCACCCCTCGAACCGACCGCCGTTGTGTCGTGTCCACCGCCCACTCCCTCGCGACAACCCGACAGTGTTGCGAATGCGCCTGCCTCTGTCGGTATGACTGTGTTTAGTCCCATCCGGGCGCCGAAGTCAAGGGATTCGGGCAAACTTCTTGCCCGAATCGGCAAGATACGTGCCCGTATCGGCCCGTTTCGTCGACGCGACGCAGGGGCCGCCGCCCTGCGGCAGGCCGATCAGCCCTGGCGCCGCTCGGAAGCCGGCTCGCCCATCGGGCGCGTCAGACCAGCACGACCCGCGTGCCGGCCTGCTCGATCTCCTCAGCGAGCTCAGGCCCGAGACCGCTGTCGGTGACGACGGTGTCCACCGCGGACAGCGGTGCGACGTGCGCGAACTCCGAGCGACCGATCTTCGTGTGGTCGGCGAGCACCACGGTGCGGCGCGCGGCCGCGACGAGTGCACGCTTCACGCCCGCCTCGACCAGGTCCGGCGTGGTCAGGCCCTGCTCGACGGTGAGCCCGTTGATACCCAGGAAGGCGACGTCGGCGAACACGTCGCGCACGTCACGCTCGGTCCAGGCGCCCACCGCGGCGAGCGTGCGCCCACGGACCGTCCCGCCCAGCAGGTGCACCGTCATGTTCGGCCGTGCGGCCAGGGCCATCGCGATCGGCAGGCCGTGGGTGACCACCGTCAGCTCGCGGTCGGTGGGCAACAGCTCAGCCATCCGCGCGGTGGTCGTCCCGGCATCCAGGATGATCGCCCCGCCGTCCGGGAGCTCGTCCAGCGCCGCTCGGGCGATCCGCTCCTTCTGGGCTGACATCACCGACTCGCGCTCGGACACCGCCGGCTCGAACCCGAGCCGCTCGACGGGGATCGCGCCGCCGTGGACCCGGTGCAGCAGCCCTCGACGCTCGAGCGCCGTCAGGTCGCGCCGGACCGTCTCCGGTGTGACGTCGAGCAGCTCGGCGAGCTCTCGGACCTCGACCCGTCCGTCCAGACGCGACTTGCTGAGGATCTCCTGCTGACGCTCCGTCGCGTACACGCCGCCTCCCGTGCCCGGACCACCCGAGCGTCGGCCCGTTTCCGTTGATCCGCATCTGTCTGCGCCCGAAATGGCGGCGCAGCCGAGGCGTCGATGGTCGCGAAGCGCTCCTGATCGGACACACTCCGGCGCCAACAGCCCCAATGCGTGCAGCCTATGTCATCTCAGCGGACAGATCCGGGCATCGCTACGAGCCACTCCGGGCAGAACCGGACGGGCCCTCGTGCCGGTCGGTTTGGGCCGTCAGCCCGTCGCTACTCGCAGGGGACGAGGGCCACCCGCACCGAAGCGGGGTCGAGGTCCATCTCCCGGGCGATGGCCGCGGCCATCCGGGACTCGGCGTCCGTCAGGTCGTCGGTCACGAAGCTCACGACCAGCGCCTGGTTGCACCAGACGCGCCAGCCGTCGCCCTCCTCGCCGGCGCTCGCCGTGAAGACCCGCACGTCGGCGCCGCTGACCACCGCGCCGCTCGCCTGCCACCTGTCGAAGGCCCGGCCGCACGCGGTGGCCAGCACGAACTCCGGCGACCTCGCGTGCCCGACGAACGGCTCGGCCGTCACCGGCCGGCCGCCGGCGTCGCAGATCACGATCTGGGCCTCGCCCATCGACGGCGAGGAGAACCGATAGGTCCAGCCGTCCGGCAGCGCCGGTGCGCCGCGCGGGGCGACCACCTGGTCGAGAACGGCGTCCCCGGCGACCGCGGGGTGCGGGACGGTGCCACCGGGCCGGCTCCGGTCGTCCGCGGCGGCGCGGGCGCGGCGGGTCAGACGGTCGACGAAGGACATCGGTGTACCTCCCCCACTGGGTCTTCCTCACCGAGATATCGGGACGACGGGGAGGCGGTGACAGCGTCCGAACGGGTGAAACCGCCGGCGCGGGATCAGTGCGGGGTGTACGGCGACACCACGACCTCGACCCGCTGGAACTCCTTGAGGTCGGAGTACCCGGTGGTCGCCATCGCCCGGCGCAGCGCGCCGACCAGGTTGAGAGTCCCGTCGGCGACCCGTCCCGGGCCGAACAGGATCTCCTGCAGTGTGCCGGTGCTGCCGACCTCCACGCGCTCACCCCTGGGCAGCTGCGGGTGGTGCGCCTCCGGACCCCAGTGCCAGCCCCGCCCCGGCGCCTCGACGGCGCGCGCCAGGGTGGCCCCGAGCATGACCGCGTCGGCACCGCACGCGACCGCCTTGACCAGGTCGCCCGAGCGGCCCACGCCGCCGTCGGCGATGACGTGCACGTACCGGCCGCCCGACTCGTCGAGGTAGTCCCGGCGGGCGGCGGCCACGTCGGCCACTGCGGTGGCCATCGGCGCGTGGATGCCGAGCGAGACCCGGGTGGTGTGCGCGGCGCCACCGCCGAACCCCACCAGCACGCCGGCCGCGCCGGTGCGCATCAGGTGCAGTGCCGCGGTGTACGTCGCCGCGCCGCCGACGATCACCGGCACGTCGAGCTCATAGATGAACCGCTTGAGGTTCAGTGGCTCGGCACGCCCGGACACGTGCTCGGCCGAGACCGTCGTGCCACGGATCACGAACAGGTCCACGCCGGCGTCCACCACCCGACGCCACAGCTGCTGGGTACGTTGCGGGGACAGCGCCCCGGCCACCGTCACGCCCGCGGCGCGGACCTCGGCGAGCCGCTGCGAGATCAGCTCGGGGATGATCGGGGCCGCATAGATCTCCTGCATCCTGGCGGTCACGCGCTCGGCCGGGAGCGCGGCGATCTCGGCCAGCAGCGGATCGGGGTCGTCGTAGCGGGTCCACAGACCCTCCAGGTCGAGCACGCCCAGGCCGCCGGCGCGGCCCAGCGCGACGGCGGTGGCCGGGCTCATCACCGAGTCCATCGGCGCGGCCACGATCGGCAGCTCGAAGTGGTAGGCGTCGATCTGCCAGGCGACCGAGACCTCCTCGGGGTCGCGCGTGCGCCGGGAGGGCACCACGGCGACGTCGTCGAAGGAGTAGGCCCGGCGGCCGCGCTTGCCGCGACCGATCTCGATCTCGTTGCTCACCGGCCCAGGCTAGCGGCGCAGGACCGCCGGGACGGCCCTCAGGCGGCCAGCCGCACGAGGGCCTCGTCGAAGGCGGCCAGATCGTCCGGCCGGGGCGAGGTCAGCAGGGGGTAGCGCTCGACGGAGAGCACCGTCGGAGCGTCGACCCAGTGCGCCCCCGCGTTGCGGATGTCGGTGGCCAGGCTCGGGTAGGAGGTCAGCTGCTTGCCCTCCACGACGTCCGCCTCGACGAGCAGCCACGGGCCGTGACACATCGCCGCGATCGGCTTGCCTGCGCCGGCCATCTCGCGCACGAGCCGCACGCTCGCCGCGTCCATCCGCAGCGCGTCGACGTTGAGCGGGCCGCCGGGCACCACGAGGACGTCGAGATCGTCCGCACCCACCTCGCCCACGGCGCGGTCGACGGGGTAGGTACCGACCGGCGCGACGTCGTGCACCACGGTCAGCACGCTGCCCCGGGCGGGCGCTACCAGCAGCGGGTGCCAGCCCCTGGCCAGCACGGCCTGCCACGGCAGGGTCAGCTCGGCGTCCTCGACCCCGCCGAGGCTCGCCAGGAAACCGACCGTCCGGCCGTCCAGGGCACACCCCCTCCGTCGCGCCACCGCGCTCCACACCGAGGATGCTCCGGCGCGGCCTGGCCCGCATCCCGGCGTGGCGGGCCGGCCGTGTCACAGGGGGCTGGCACAGTGACGGACGAAGGGGCCGACGAGTCCCGCCGGCACAGGAGGTGCCCGATGGCCTGGGTCGACCAGCCGATGGTCGGTTTCGACACCGAGACCACCGGCGTCGACGTCGATCACGACCGCATCGTCACCGCCGCACTCGTCCGCCGCACAGCCCGCGGGACGCAGGTCAGCCGCTGGCTCATCGACCCCGGGGTCGAGATCCCGGCCGCTGCCACCGCGGTGCACGGGATCACCACCGAGCACGCCCGCGCCCACGGCTGCGCCCCGCGCGAGGCCCTGGACGAGATCGCGGCCGAGCTCGCCGCGGCCGTGGCGCGCGCCGAGCCCGTGGTCGCATTCAACGCCTCCTACGACCTGACGCTCCTGGACGCCGAGCTGCGCCGGCACGGCCTGCCGACCCTGCCCGAGCGGCTCGGCCACCCGGTGCGCGCGGTGCTCGACCCTCTGGTGCTGGACCGGCACCTCGACCGCTACCGGCGCGGCAAGCGTCGGCTGGGCGACGTGTGCGCGCACTACGGCGTGGCGGCCGACGGGCTGCACAGCGCGGACGCCGACGTGGTCGCGACCCTCGACGTGCTCGCCGCCATGGCGCGGGCCTTCCCCCAGCTCGCCGATGCGGAACCCGATGCGCTGCACGACCGTCAGGTGCTCGCCCACCGACGCTGGGCCGAGTCGTTCAACGCGTGGCGGGTCGACCAGGGCCTGCCGGGGCCCGGGGCGGAAACCTCCTGGCCCTGCCGCACCGCCCCGGCCGAGCGGGACCCGGCGCGGGTGGCCTGAGGCGGCCTCAGCCGGCCGCGCCGCGCCTCGCACCCATCGCCCGCCGGAGCAGGTCCGCCGTGCGCCGGTCCGCCCCCGCGACGATCGGGCCCGGCTCGCGGCCGGTCGGCCGGTAGTCCGACCCGTCAGCGGCGAGGACCGCGCCGCCGAGCTCGCGCACCAGCACAGAGCCGGGCGCGTGGTCCCACGGCCACCCGCTCCAGTAGCCCAGGGCGTCCACCTCTCCGCCGGCCAGGGCGGTGTAGTGGCGTCCGCACCACAGCGGCCCCTCGACGCTCAGGTCCGCGGCGTCGCCGGCCGCCCGGACCGCCGCCTCGGCGTCCAGGTGCCGGGTCGGGGACAGCAGCATGCGCGCCGGGTCGCGCGCCGCGTCCCGCGCCACTGCCTCGCCGTTGCGCGTCGCGCCGGAGCCGCGCTCGGCGACCCAGGTCTGGTCCCGGGACGGCAGGCAGATCCAGCCCGCCACGGCCTCGCCGCCCGACACCAGGGCCACCATGACCGCGTAGTCGGGCTCGCCCTCGACGAAGGCGCGGGTCCCGTCGATCGGGTCGACCAGGAACGCCGCCGGGGCGTGCAGGGCATCGAGCGCCGACGGGTCTGCAGCCACACCCTCCTCGCCGACCACGGGGATGTCCGGCGCGACCTCGCGCAGGCCGGCGACGATCGCTTCCTCGGCCGCCAGGTCCACCACGGTGACCAGGTCCCCGGGAGCCTTCGCGGTCACCTCGCCCTCGGCCAGGTCGCGGAAGCGTGGCAGCACCAGGTGGTAGGCCACCTGCTCCACCAGCGCCGTGACCGCCGGGACGTCCACCCTGGTCCTGCTGGTCGACGGGCTCATCGACCGGTGTAGTTCGGCGCCTCGCGGATCATCTGCACGTCGTGCGGGTGCGACTCCTTGAGGCCGGCGGCGGTGATCCGCACGAACCTCCCGCGGGCCTGGAGCTCAGGGATGGTCCGCGCCCCGACGTAGAACATCGACTGGTGCAGCCCGCCGACCAGCTGGTGGGCCACCGCCGCGAGCGGCCCGCGGTAGGGCACCTGACCCTCGATGCCCTCGGTGATGATCTCGTCGTCAGACAGGTCGCCCTGGAAGTAGCGGTCCTTGGAGTACGAGCGGCGGTCGCCGCGAGACTGCATCGCGCCCAGCGACGCCATCCCGCGGTAGCGCTTGTACTGCTTGCCGTTGACGAAGACCAGGTCCCCGGGAGACTCGTCGCACCCGGCCAGCAGCCCGCCGATCATCACCGAGTCGGCCCCCGCGACCAGGGCCTTGGCGATGTCGCCGGAGTACTGCAGGCCGCCGTCGCCGATCACGGGCACCCCGGCGGGGCGGGCGGCGAGCGCAGCCTGATGGATCGCGGTCACCTGGGGCACGCCGACCCCGGCGACCACCCGGGTGGTGCAGATCGACCCCGGCCCGACACCGACCTTGACGGCGTCGACACCCGCGTCCACGAGCGCCTGCGCGCCCTCGCGGGTCGCGATGTTCCCGCCGATCACCTGCACGCGGCGGGTAGCCGGGTCGGACTTGAGCCGACGAACCATCTCGAGCATGAGGCGCGCGTGGCCGTTCGCGGTGTCGACGACCAGCACGTCGACCCCGGCCTCGACCAGCGCGGTGGCCCGCTCCCACGCGTCGCCGAAGAACCCGACGGCGGCCCCGACCCGCAGACGGCCCTCGGCGTCCTTGGTCGCCAGCGGATACTTCTCGGACTTGGCGAAGTCCTTGACGGTGATGAGACCCTCGAGGCGGCCGTCGGCATCGACGAGGGGCAGCTTCTCGACCTTGTGCTTCGCGAGGATCGCCTGGGCGTCGGGCCTCGAGATGCCGACCGGCGCGGTGATGAGCGGCATCGCGGTCATCGCCTCGCGCACGCTCATCCGGGACCAGTCCGTCGGGTCGAGGAACCGCAGGTCGCGGTTCGTGATGATGCCCACCAGGCGGCGGTCGGAGTCGACGACCGGCAGGCCCGAGACACGGTACGTGCCGCACAGCGCGTCGAGCTGGGCGATCGTTGCGTCCGGCGACACGGTCACGGGGTCGGAGATCATCCCGGACTCGGAACGCTTGACCAGGTCGACCTGGTGCGCCTGGTCGACGACCGGCAGGTTGCGGTGCAGCACGCCGAGGCCGCCCTCGCGCGCGATCGCGATCGCCAGCCGGGACTCGGTCACGGTGTCCATCGCCGCCGAGACCAGCGGGATGCGCAGGGAGATCTCCCTGGTGAGGCGGGAGGTGGTGTCGGCCTCGCTGGGCACGACGTCGGTCTCGCCCGGGAGCAGCAGGACGTCGTCGTAGGTGAGACCGACGAACGCGAACGGGTCTGAGTCGGGGAGCTGGCTCACCCGACGATGGTACGCACCGCGGGGCCCGCCATCCGCCGCGAGTCCGGCAGGCGGGAGCCCGGCGTCAGCTGATCAGGCCGGTGCGCAGGCCGATCGCGACCGCCTGAGCCCGGTCGGCCGCGCCCAGCTTGCGGAACAGCCGGCGGGCGTGGGTCTTGACGGTGTCCTCGGACAGGAACAGGTCGGCTCCGATCTGGGCGTTCGACCGCCCGTGGCTCATCCCGGAGAGCACCTCGAGCTCGCGGCGGGTCAGCTCGCCGCCGGAGCCGCCGCGCGAGCGGGTCGGCGCGCCGTCCGACGCGGAGGACGCCGCTGGCGCCGCCTGTGCGGGCGCGGGCCGCTGGGGCTGCTGGGGCACGGACGACAGGCCGTGCGCCGCCACGGCTGCCAGCTCGCTGCGATCCACGTCGGGGGGCAGGTAGCCCCGCGCACCGAGCGCCAGGGCCCGGTCGAGGGTGATCTCGTCGCCGGGCACGGCCAGCATGATGACGGTGGCGTCGGCGCCGAGCCCGCGGATCCGGCGCATGGCCTCCACCGCGCCCACGCCGGGCAGATGGGCGTCGAGCAGCACGAGTGCGGGAGAGGTCCGGCGGACCAGCGCCACGAGCTCCTCCGCGGTTGCGGCGGCACGGGCCGGCACGAGCGCCGGTACCCCGTGCGCGGCGGCGACGATACGGTCGCGCACACCCGCCGAGCCGTGGCAGACGATGACGCCGGTCATCTGTCCCCCTCCGATGAACCCCGGCGGCTGGAGGCCACCGGTGGGCACGGCCTCGTGCCGTGCATCTTGCTCATCGGCCGCCAGGGGCCGCGACCTTAGCCACCGGGGCGGGTGAGAACGCCCGGGTCAGGGTGTTCGTGCAGGTCGTCGCACACCCGGCCATCGGGCCCGCGGGCGGCGGAAGACCCGGGTCGGGGGGGTCAGGTGAGGACCGCGACGACCTCATGGCAGGCGCCCGCGAGGCTGCGCACCCGGTGCACGTCGAGGCCGTCCGGCACCGGCGCTCGGCCCTCGCGGTGCCAGAACACCATCAGGTCGCCGGCCCGGCCGGCGAGCAGACGCACCAGCTCGACGGCGTCGGGCGGGTCCTGCCGGCCGGCGTGCACCACCAGCGCCTGGGCCCCGGACCGCGCGACCAGCTCGGCGCAGTCCTCGGGCCGGCCTCCCACCAGCACCGCCGTGAACACGCCCATGGCGGTCAGCGCGCCGGCCAGGACGTGCGCCTCGAGGTCCCTCGCGGGGGCCATCGGCGCGACGAGCGCGATCGGCCTGGCCTGGGCGTCGTCGGCCGACCTGGCCGCGAGCGCCGCGGTCCTCGAGCGCAGCTCGGCGTAGGCGGACGCCTCGAGCCGGTGGCATGCGCTCTCCCCGGCTCGTTCCACGACGGGCTCGGCGACCAGGGCGGCCATCGCCGGCCGCACCAGCGCGGCGTGCCACTCGAGCGTGTCGCGCGGGTGGACCCGGGAGAGCATCCAGCGCACCGCGGCGTTGTCGCCGTGCCGGGCCGCGGCCACCAGGGCGTCCGGGTCCGGCGGCATCTCGGCGTCGGCGTAGGCGTCGAGGACCTCGGCTTCGGACGGCGCGGTGGAAGCCCGGGCGGCGTTCAGCGCGGCGCGCGCGGCCTCGCTCGGTGCCACGCCGTCGAGCGTGAGCCGACGCATGGTCAGCAGTCGTGCGAGGTCCTCGGGGGAGTAGCGACGGTGGGACCCGGCCGGGTGCTCGCTGGGACCCAGCCCGTAGCGGCGGTCCCAGGTGCGCAGGGTGGCGGGCGCGACGCCGAGCCGCCTGGCGACCGCCGCGACGGTGAGGGCGGTCTCCGGCTGTTCGCTCACCGCCGGCTCCGGAACCAGCGGGTGGCGCCGACGTCGATGGGGGCCATGACGCGATTGTGCCCAAGGGTCGACGCGGTTGCCAGCCGACGCGCGCCTGAATCGCGCCAGCCCTTCGTCGACGGACGAGTTCGGACATGCTCGGACCTGCTCGGGCAGGGTTGCGGGTGAGTGAGGACGTGCTCCCAGGCGCGGCCGGGTGAATCACCAGGAAACTCCCAGTGAATCGGTTGACTACAGACCTTGACTCGCTTCTGACGCGGTTCTAGGTTGGTCGAAGTTCACCTCTCCAACGCAGGAGGATCGCATGACGGAGATCTCTCGGCTCCCTGGACCCGTGATGGACCTGTGGGAGTGGCAGTACGAGGGCGCGTGCCGCGAGGCCGACCCGACACTCTTCTTCCACCCCGAGGGCGAGCGCGGCGCCGCGCGCCGGCGGAGGGCCGCTGCCGCCAAGGCGGTCTGCGCCACCTGCCCCGTCATCGACCAGTGCCGCGAGCACTCCTTCGCCGTGCGCGAGCCCTACGGCGTGTGGGGCGGGCTGTCCGAGGACGAGCGGGCCCTGATCCTCTCCGAGCGCCTGCGCCGCGCGAGCTGACCCCCGCACGACGAAGCCCCGGACCTCAGCGGTCCGGGGCTTCGTCGTGTCTGACGCCGTCGGGTTCAGCCGACGACTCCGTCTGACGTCGTCGGGTTCAGCCGACGACTCCGTCTGACGTCGTCGGGTTCAGCCGACGACTCCGTCTGACGTCGTCGGGTTCAGCCGACGACCGCGAGGATGTCGCGCGCGGACAGGATCAGGAACTCCTCGCCGCCGTACTTCACCTCGGTGCCGCCGTACTTCGAGTAGATGACCTTGTCGCCGACGGCCACGTCCAGCGGCACGCGCTGGCCCTTGTCGTCGATCCGGCCCGGACCCACCGCGAGGACCTCGCCCTCCTGGGGCTTCTCCTTCGCGGTGTCCGGGATCACCAGACCGGATGCCGTCGTCTGCTCCGCCTCGAGCGTGCGGACGACAACCCGGTCCTCGAGCGGCTTGATGGAGACCGACACTGCGGACCTCCCCTTCACAGTCGTGGGAACGGATCATGGCCGCGGGCTCGGTCGCCCGTCGTCGCGGGTGCCGGTCGACCTGACCGATGCGGCTGGTGGCCCCGCGGTGGGGCCAGGACAGAATCTATGCGGCCGTTAGCACTCGGTCAACACGAGTGCCAGCGCGTGCTGCCCGGCACTGCGCGCTGGCCCGCCCACCTGCCCGTCCCGCGCCCGGCCTGGCAGGATCGCACCATGGATGCCGCCGCCTTGCACCAGCTGCTCAGCCCCGAGGGCTGGGCCCTGCTCGGCGCGCTGCCGCCCTACGACGAGCGGGTCGCCATGGCGGTCTCGGAGCGGCTGCGCCGCGAGGGCATCGACCCGGTCCTGGTCGCCGCGGCGCTCACCCAATCCCGCCTGCGAGCCGCCGGCCGCGCCAAGTTCGACGACTTCGCCGACGGCATGCTGTTCACCCAGACGGGTCTGGAGCAGGCCACCCGCTTCACGGTCGCGGCTCGGCACGCCCGGCGCTACGCCGCCGCCGGGTGCACCCGGGTCGCGGACCTGACCTGCGGCATCGGTGGCGACGCGATGGCGTTCGCCGCCCTGGGACTCGGCGTGGTCGCGGTGGACACCGACGAGCTCACCGCCGCACTCGCGACTGTCAACCTGCGCCACTTCCCCGAGGCGGAGGTGCGCCACGGAGACGGCCTGACCACCGACCTCACAGGCGTCGACGGGCTGTACGCCGACCCGGCGCGGCGCACCGCCGCCGGACGGCGCGCGCACGACCCGGCCGCCTACGCCCCGCCGCTGGACGCCGTCCTGGCGCTGCGCGACCGTTTCCCGGCGCTCGGGGTCAAGGTGGGTCCCGGGATCCCCCACTCGGCGCTGCCCGCCGACGCCGAGTCGCAGTGGGTCAGCGTGGACGGCGACGTCGTCGAGGCGGGCCTGTGGTTCGGCCCGCTGGCGCCCGAGGGCCCCGGGCGCTCCGCGCTCGTGCTGCGCGGCCGCGGGGCCACCGCCGTGCGCACGCCCGAGGACTGCCTGCCCGAGGTCGACGCCGGCGAGCCGGGCGCCTACCTGTACGAGCCGGACGGCGCGGTGATCCGGGCCGGACTGGTCGCGCTGGTCGCCGCCGAGGTGGGCGGCCACCTGCTGGACCGCACGATCGCCTACGTCACCGCCGACCACCTGGTCCCCACCCCGCTCGCCACGGCCTACCGGGTGCTGGACGTCATGCCGTTCGGGCTCAAGCGGCTGCGCACCGCGCTGCGCGAGCGCGGCGTCGGTCGGGTGACCATCAAGAAGCGCGGCACCGCCGTGGTGCCCGAGCAGCTGCGGCGCCAGCTCGACCTGAGGGGCGACGCCGCCGCCACGGTGGTCCTCACCCGCCTGAAGGGCAGCCAGACCGTCCTGCTCGTCGAGCCCGCCGGGGAGGCGCCGTGACACGCATCCCCTTCGCCCAGTCCCAGCGCTCGACGATCGGCGTGGAGTGGGAGCTCGCGCTGGTCGACTCCGACTCCGGCGACCTGCGTCAGGTCGCCCAGACCGTGCTGGACGCCGTCGCCCCGCCCGGCGGCGGCGAGCACCCGACCATCAAGCAGGAGCTGCTGCTCAACACCGTCGAGATCGTGACCCGGGTGTGCCGGACCGTCGGCGAGGCGGGCCGGGACCTGCAGCGCTCGATCGAGGAGCTGCGCCGGGTCACCGACCCGCTGCGGGTGGAGCTGATGTGCGCGGGCACGCACCCGTTCGCGCGCTGGTCCCACCAGAAGGTCACCGACAAGCAGCGCTACGCGACCCTCATCGACCGGACCCAGTGGTGGGGCAGGCAGATGCTCATCTTCGGCGTGCACGTGCACGTCGGGATCGAGGACCGCGACAAGGTCATGCCGATCCTGCGGGCGATGCTCACGTACTTCCCGCACATCCAGGCACTGAGCGCATCCTCGCCGTTCTGGGGCGGCAAGGACACCGGCTACGCCTCGAACCGCGCCCTGATGTTCCAGCAGCTGCCCACCGCCGGCCTGCCGTTCCAGTTCGAGACCTGGGAGCAGTTCGAGACCTACGTCGCGGACATGACCCACGTCGGGGTGATCGACGAGGTCGACGAGATCCGCTGGGACATCCGGCCGTCGCCGCGGTTCGGCACGTTGGAGATGCGGATCGCGGACGGCTCGCCCAACCTCACCGAGGTACTCGCGTTCGCGGCGCTGATCCACTCCCTGGTCGAGCACTTCTCCACGCTGCTCGACGAGGGCAAGGAGCTGCCCAGCCTGCCGCCATGGTTCGTCCAGGAGAACAAGTGGCGCTCGGCGCGCTACGGCATGGACGCGATCATCATCCTGGACCGCGACGGCCGCGAGGAGCTGGTCACCGACAACGTCGAGCAGCTCCTCAAGACCCTGGAGCCCACGTCCGAGCGGCTGGGCTGCCACGAGGAGCTCGGCCAGATCCGCACGATCCTGCGCAAGGGCGCCTCATACCAGCGCCAGCGTGCGGTGGCGCGCCGCAACGACGGCGACCTCGGCGCCGTGGTGGCGTCCCTGGTCGCAGAGATGCGCGCGGGCAAGCCCCTGTAGAGCCGACGCCGCGCCGCCATCGCCGAGCGCCTGGCGGCGCCGCCATCCGATGTTGAAGCGTTGGCACCGGATACCGACGCTGACGCTTCAACACCCCCGGTGGGCGGGGCCAGCCGGACCGGGGCGCGCCGGCTGCACCTCCGGGCCCCGGTCGAGACCGGCGAACGGGCCCGAGCGTTCCGTGCTCGTGCCTGGCGAGGCTGCCGGCCGTCCGGCCGCCTCGCCCGGCTCAGGTCAGACGAGCACCCGGGTCAGCGGCATCGAGGAGTCCACCGGCAGGTCCAGCGGCGAGGGCGGCAGGTCCCGGCGCAGCACCGCGGCGCCGAGCGCGGCGATCATCGCGCCGTTGTCCGTGCAGTAGCGGATCGGCGGGATGCGGACCTCGATGCCCGCCTCGGCGCAGCGCGCGGTGGCCATGTCCCGCAGCTGGGAGTTGGCGGAGAAGCCCCCGCCGATCACCAGGGTGTCCACGCCGTGCGCGTGGCAGGCCGCGATGGTCTTGGCGGTCAGCACGTCGGACACCGCGTCGGAGAAGGACGCCGCGACGTCGTTCAGCGGGATCTCCTGGCCCGCGTCCTGCCTGGCCTCGACCCACCGGGCGACGGCCGTCTTGAGCCCGGAGAAGGAGAAGTCGGTGGCGTGCTCGGCCTGGTCCTTGGCGGCGGTCAGGCCGCGCGGGAACCGGATCGCCGTGGGATCGCCCTCGCGGGCCAGCCGGTCGATGTGCGGCCCGCCCGGGTAGGGAAGCCCGAGCAGCCGGCCGACCTTGTCGAAGGCCTCGCCGGCCGCGTCGTCGAGCGTCTGGCCCAGCTCGGTGATGCCCACCGTGTCGTCGACCAGGAGCAGCGAGGAGTGGCCGCCTGAGACCACCAGGGCCATCACACGCTCAGGGAACGGGCCGTGGACCAGCTCGTCGACGACGGCATGGCCCACCACGTGGTTGACCCCGTACAACGGCAGCTCCAGGCCGACGGCGAGGGCCTTCGCGGCGGCCGCGCCCACGGTCAGCGGGCCCACCAGCCCGGGACCCGCGGTCACCGCTATCGCGTCCAGGTCGGCGAGCTCGACCTCGGCACGCTCCAGTGCCGCCGACACCACCGGGATCATCTGCTCCAGGTGGGCGCGCGAGGCGATCTCGGGGATGATCCCGCCGAACCTCGCGTGCTCGTCCATCGAGGACGCGACCACGTCGGCGACCAGCTCGCTGCGCCGGCCGTCGACGCGGACCACCGCGGCGCCGGTCTCGTCGCACGAGGTCTCCAGACCCAGCACCAGTCGAGGCATGGGCTCCAGCCTAGAGGCGACGCCTGGAGCGCAGGACCGTGCGTGCGGCGTGACAGCGGCACCCCGCCCCGGCCCGCAGGCCCGACCTGCGGCCCACGCTAAGTCGTCCTACGATTCGGGAATGGCCTCAACTAGTGCAACGTTCGACGAATCGTGACCACCGCGCTCACCGACGCACGCCCCGCCGTGCAGCAGCTGTTCGAGTCCGGCCGAACCGCCCGCACCTGGGCCGACGCACCGGTCGACGACGCCCTCGTGCGGCACGTGTACGACACGGTGCGCTGGGGCCCGACCCTGATGAACACCTCACCGCTGCGCCTGCTCCTGGTGCGCTCCCCCGAGGCCCGCGAGCGCCTGGCGTCCCACATGGGCGAGGGCAACCGCGAGCGCGTGCGCACGGCACCGCTGGCGATCGTGGTCGCCGCGGACGAGGACTTCCACGAGCGCCTGGACACGCTCGTGCCGCACCTGCCCGGGGCTCGCGACCGGTTCGCCGACACCGCCACCCGCGCCCGGATCGCGCGCGACCAGGCGTGGCTCCAGGCCGGCTACCTGACCGTCGGCCTGCGCTCCGAGGGCCTGGACGTCGGCCCGATGTCCGGGATGGACGCCGCCGCGATAGACGCCGACCTGCTGGCCGGCACCTCGTGGCGCTCGCTCATGGTGCTCAACGTCGGGTACCCGGCCCCCGAGCCCGCCACCCACCCGCGCGCCCCGCGCCTGGACTTCGACGACGCCGCGCAGGTGGCCTGACCGGCGCCGGTGCCGTCATCCGGCCGGCCGCGGCAGCGCCAGGCGCATGGTCCAGGCGTCCACGTCCTCGGGCTGGTAGTAGCGGCGACGCCGGGCCAGCACCTCGAAGCCCTCGGAGCGGTACAGCGTGAGGGCCGGCTCGTTGTCGACGGCCACCTCGAGCAGCACCGCCGAGGCCCCGTCGGCCACCGCTTGGCCCAGCAGGGCGTGCAGCAGCACCCGGCCCAGGCCCCGCCGCTGGGCGCGTCGCGCCACCCCGATGGTCATCACCTGGGCCACGTCTCCGTCGAACCACGACCCCGCGTACCCGGCCAGGCCGGCGTCGTCGTCGATCCCGACGTAGTACCGCCCGGGGGCCCCGAGCTCCTCGCGGATCATCACCTCGGTCCAGGCCGAGCGCGCGAAGAGCTCGACCTCGAGGTCGGCGACCGCGGGAACGTCCGCCAGTTCCAGCGGCCGGACGACCCGAGCGGGGCCGGGCACGGCAGCGCTCACCCGGTGGCCCGCTTGCGCGCCCCGGGCGGCACCACGTCGGGACGGCGCAGGTACAGCGGCTCGGTCGGCTGGTCCACGCCGCGCGCCGCGCGGGCCACGGCGAGCCGGGCGAGCATGCCCGGGTCCAGCGCCGCGGGCGGACCCGCGGGCAGCCCGACCGCGTCGGCCACCAGCCCCGCCGCCGGCCCTACCAGCACCGTCGCCGAACCGCGCTCGACGTCGGCCGGGTGCAGCACGGCGAGCGGCGCCACGGCCCGGACGTCCACCGCGTCACCTCCCGGGGCCGGCGCGGCCTCGAACCGCCCGACGTAGACCTCCTTGCGACGCGCGTCGGTGACGGCCAGCACGCGCGCGTCGGCCGGCAGCCCGGCGCCGAACGCCTGCGCCGCCAGGACCTCCAGGCTCCCGACACCGTGCACCGGCACCCCGACGGCGAACCCCAGCGTGCGCGCCGTGACCAGACCCGCGCGCAGCCCGGTGAACGGCGCGGGACCGGTGCCCACCGCGACCGCGTCGAGGTCCGCGGGCCGCGCACCGGCCTCCTTGAGGACCTCGGTGATCAGGGGGCTGAGCAGCTCGGCGTGCCGGCGCTGCTCGCCGACGGTCCGGGCGGCCACGGTGACGCCGTCGCGCACCAGGGCCACGGCGATGTCTGCCGACGTGTCGAGAGCCAGGACGAGCACGGGCCCATCCTGGCATCCCCCACCGCCCGGCACATGACCACCACCGCACCTCCACCCGCGACGGCGGCACGAGCCCTACGGTCAGGCCGTGGACCGACGGCAGGGGCGCTGGGTCGCCACGATCGCGGCCCTGGTCGCGCTCGTCCTGCTCGCCGCGGTCTACCTCCGGATCGGCTGGACCCGGATGGACCACGCGTGCACGACGGATGTGGTCCGGCCGACGCACGCCAGGTCGGTGACCTTCGGCTGGTCCTGGTGGCCGCCGGGCTTCGCGTGCGGCTACGACGACGGGACCGTCCTGACCCGCCTGTGGTGGTGAGCGGTCAGGAACCCGGCACGTCAGGCAGCGTGACCCCGGCCCAGCGCTGCCCCGATCCGCGCACGCTCACCCTGCGCGGCACGGCGACGTCCTCGTCCACCGACGCTCCGAGCGCCTCGCCCGCCGCGCCGCCGTGGCCGCGGTCGAGGGTGACCTCGAGGCGGTCGGCGCTGAGCACCTCGACCAGGCCCTCGCCCCACTCGACCACCGTGACCGAGTCCTCCAGCGAGGTGTCCAGGTCCAGAGCCTCGAGCTCGTCGAGCGAACCCAACCGGTAGGCGTCCACGTGGACCAGCGCCGGCCCGCCGGAGAGCGGCGGGTGCACCCTGGCGATGATGAAGGTCGGTGAGGCCACCTGGCCGCGCACGCCCATCGCCTCGCCCATCCCCTGCACCAGCGTGGTCTTGCCCGCGCCGAGCGGCCCGGTGAGCACCACGAGGTCGCCGGGCTCGAGGAGCGTGGCCAGGGCAGCGCCGAACGCGCGGGTCGCGGCGGGGTCGGGCAGCACACCCGACACCTCGGGTCCGTGGCTCGCGGCGGCGCTCACGCCTGCTCCCCCAGGTAGGTCCGGGGCAGGGCCGAGCCGAACCTGGTGACGATCTCGTAGGAGATCGTCCCGACGACCCGGGCCCAGTCCTCAGCGGTGGGCTCGCCGTGGTCGCCGGACCCGAACAGCACGACGGTGTCACCCGAGGTCTCCGACGCGTCCGGCCCCAGGTCGAGCACGAACTGGTCCATGCACACCCGCCCGGCGACGCCGAGCCGCCGGCCGCCGACCTGGACCGGCCCACCCCAGCCCTCCTGCGATCCCGAGGCGTGCCGGGGCACGCCGTCGGCGTACCCGATCGGCACCAGGCCCAGCACGGTGTCGCGCGGCGTGGTGTAGGCGTGGGCGTAGGACACCCCCTGCCCGGCCGGCACCGCCTTGGCCAGCGCCAGCTCGGCCTCCACCCGCATCGCGGGGCGCAGCCCGAAGTCCGCGGGGCCGCCCAGGTGCGGGACCGGCGACAGGCCGTACACCGCGAGCCCGGGCCGCACCAGGTCGTAGTGCATCGACGGGTCGGTGAGCGTCGCCGCCGAGTTCGCCAGGTGCCGCACCTCGAGCCGGGCGCCCTTGCGCTCCGCGAGCGCCACCGCGTCGGCGAACACCTGGGCCTGGCCGTGCACGGTGGGGTGCCCGGGGTCGTCCGCCCACGCCAGGTGGGACCAGATCCCGACCACCTGGCACAGCCCCTCGGCCTGCCCGGCCAGCGCCGCGTCGAGCACCGCAGGCAGCTCGGTCGGCATCACGCCGTTGCGACCCAGGCCGGTGTCGACCTTCACGTGCAGCCGCGCCGGGTGCCCGATCTCCCGTGCCGTGTCCAGGATCTCGGCGAGCATCCACGGCGCACCCACGGACAGGTCCACGCCCTGCCGCAGCGCGTCGGCGAACCGCGCGCCGGGCGCGTAGAGCCAGGACAGCACCGGCGCGGTGATCCCGGCGGCCCGCAACGCGAGCGCCTCGTCGAGCTGGGCGGTGCCGAGCCACGTCGCGCCGCCCTCGAGCGCGGCCTTCGCGGCCGGCACGAGCCCGTGGCCGTACCCGTCGGCCTTGACGACCGCGAGCACCGAGGCGGAGCCGGCGCGCTCGGCGAGCGCGGCGACGTTGGAGCGGATGGCTGCGAGGTCCACGACGACGCGTGCGGGGTAGCTCACGGCGCCCATCCTGGCACCCGAGGCGCCGAGGCACCCGGAGCGTCAGCCGACCGGGACGACGAGCCCGGCCCGGTCCCGGCCGCGCGCGACCAGGCGCGCATTCGCCTCGTCCGAGCGCAGCACCCAGGCCCGGGCCGCCGCGGGGCTGCGGCCGTGCGCGACGTGCCTGGCGACCAGGCGTGCGACGCGCACCTCGTCGGGCAGGTCGAGGTACCACGCGTCGTCCAGCAGCGGCCCGACCCCCGCCCAGGCGCCCTCGTCGTGCAGCAGGTAGTTGCCCTCCACGACCACCAGCGGGACTGCGGCGGGCACCCCGATCGCGCCGGCGATCGGCTCCTCGAGGTGCCGGTCGAACCGCGGGGCGTACACCACGGGGTCGCCCGGCCCCTGCGCGTGCAGCCGTGCGAGCAGTGCGACGAAGCCGGCCGCGTCGAACGTGTCCGGGGCTCCCTTGCGGTCCGCGCGGCCCAGCCGTTCGAGCTCGGCCTGTGCGAGGTGGAACCCGTCCATCGGCACCAGGACGGCGCGGTCCCCCAGCGCGCCGACCAGCGCGGCGGCCAGCGCGGACTTGCCCGCGCCGGGCGGTCCGGCCAGGCCCAGCAGCCGCCGCCCACCGGCCGCCAGGGCTGCGGCGCGGGCCAGCAGCTCCGGCTCGAGCCCCGCCGAGGCCCCCGCCTGGCGCTCGGTCACGCGAGGAGCTCCGCGAGCACACCGGGCACCGCGGCCGCGACCCGCGACGCGGTCACCGGTCCGCCGCCCGAGGCCGCGACCGCCGCGCGGCCGTGCACCGAGGCGGCCGCTGCGGCCGCGCGAGCGAGCTCGTCGGGTCCCAGCCGCTCGCCGGGGGCGCGCGCCGCCAGCCCCGCCAGCAGCGCGCCGAGCACGCCCGCGAGCACGTCACCCGCGCCGGCGGTCGCGAGCCACGGCGTGGCGTCGTCCTGCGCCCACGCTGCGCCGTCGGGACCGCCGACGACCACGGTGACCGCGCCCTTGAGCAGCACCACCGCCCCGGTCCGCTCGTGCGCCTCGCGGGCCCAGCGCAGCGGCTCGGCCTCGACCCCGGCCCGGTCCACCTCGGCGCCGCGCTCGCGCAGCAGGGTCGCGAGCTCGCCCGCGTGCGGCACGAGCACCGCGCCCTGCGCACGCTCCGGCAGCACCCCCAGGGCTCCGGCGTCGACCACCACGGGACGGCCCTCGCGCAGCGCAGCGCCCAGCCGCTCGCGGGCCACGCCCAGCCGGCCGTCGTCGAGCCCCGGGCCGATCACCCAGGCCTGCACCCGGCCGTCGCCGACCACCACCTCGGGGTGGGCGGCGAGCACACCCGCCGCGACGCGGTCCGCCCCCAGGTACCGCACCATCCCGACGCCGGCACCCTGCGCACCCGCCACGCACAGCACCGCGGCGCCCGGGTAGGCCACCGACCCCGCGAGCACCCCGAGCACCCCGCGCCGGTACTTGTGGTCCTCGGGCCCCGGCACGGGCCACGGCGCGGCCACGTCGGCCGCCTCGAGCCGCCGCACGGCGGGCACCGCGCCGTGGCCCTCGAGCCCCGCGCGCAGCCCGAGGTCCACCACGGTGACCTCGCCGGCCAGGTGCGCGGCGGGCGGCAGCAGCAGGCCGGGCTTGGGCACCCCGAACGTCACCGTGCGATCTGCGGCGAGCACCGGGCCGGGCACCGCGCCGTCGTCCACGCCGATCCCGCTGGGCACGTCGACGGCAACCACCGTGGGCGCGCCCGGGCCGGCCTCGGCCAGCAGCCCGTCCAGCAGCTCCACCAGGCCCGCCGCGGGCTCGCGCAGCCCGCCGCGCGCGCCGATCCCCAGCAGGCCGTCCAGCAGGACGTCGGCGGCGAACGCCTCGGCCACCGCGTCGCCCAGCCACACCGGCTCCCCCGGCGCGCCGTCGGCGACCGCGAGCACCCGGCCCCCCGCGGCGGTCAGCGCGGCCAGGCCGCCGTCGTGCACCGGGCCGAGCGCGATCGCCGTCGCGGCCGCGCCGCGCCCGGCCAGCGCCGCGAGCGCGTACAGCGCGTCGCCCCCGTTGTTGCCGCGGCCGACCAGCGCGACCACGCTCGCCCCGGCGACTCCCCGACCTCCGGCCCGCAGCTCGTCGCGCACCACCCCGGCGAGCGCGGTGGCCGCTCGGTGCATCAGCCCGCCGGCGAACCCTCGCTCGGCGGCCAGCAGGGGTTCCTCGGCGCCGCGGACGTCAGCGGCGGTGTAGGCGTCGATCACGGCTCCCATCCTGGCGCGCCGCCGCCGCCGCCGCAGGGCCCCGGACCGTGAGCTGCCCCGCGGCGCGAGCACCCGGCGCGGATCAGGTGACGTGTGTGGCGCGTGATGCCCCTGAGACGCCCCACCGGTCAGCCCCGCCCCGCATGTCACACCATCCGCGTGGGCTGCTCGCGAGGCCCGTCGCCCGCCCGCCGTCTCGCCAGCCGCACACCCCCTGACCACCGGTACCCCGCTCCGTACCATGGGACGACCCGGCCCCCGCGCCGCAGCAGACGAGGTGAGCACCGTGCCAGATCTTCGCGAGGCCGCCGCGCAGCGGATCCTCGTGCTCGACGGCGCGTACGGCACGCTCCTGCAGCGCGCGAACCTGACCGAGGACGACTTCCGGTTCGACGGCGCCGACCCCGACCGGTCCTACGCCGGCAACTTCGACCTCATCCAGCTCACCCGCCCCGACGTGCTCGCGCGGATCCACGCCGACTACCTCGCCGCCGGGGCGGACATCCTCAAGACCAACACCTTCAACGCCCAGGCGATCTCCCAGGCGGACTACGCCGCGCAGGCGCTGGTGCGGGACATGAACCTGGCCGGCGCCCGCCTGGCCCGCGAGGCCGTCGACGCGGCCGTGGCACGCGACGGCCGGCCGCGCTGGGTGGCCGGCTCGGTGGGCCCGACCAACCGCACGGCGTCGCTGTCGCCGGACGTCGAGCGCCCGGGCTTCCGGGCGATCACCTACGACGACCTGCTGGCGGCCTACCTCGAGCAGGTCACCGCGCTGCTGGAGGGCGGCGTCGACGCGCTCCTGGTCGAGACCGTGTTCGACACCCTCAACGCCAAGGCGGCGCTGGAGGCCTGCGAGGAGGCGTTCGAGGCCACCGGAAGGCGCGTGCCGATCATGCTGTCCGGCACGATCACCGACGCCAGCGGGCGCACGCTGTCCGGGCAGACGCCCGAGGCCTTCGTGGTCTCGACCGAGCACGCCGACCTGTTCTCGGTGGGCCTGAACTGCGCGCTCGGCCCGGAGCCGATGCACCCGTACCTGCGGGAGATCGCAGAGGCCACCGGCGCCCTGGTCTCCACGCACCCCAACGCGGGCCTGCCCAACGCCTTCGGCGAGTACGACGAGACGCCGGAGCAGATGGCGCAGGTGCTCGGCGGCTTCGCCCGGGAGGGGCTGCTCAACGTGGTGGGCGGCTGCTGCGGCACCACGCCCGAGCACATCGCGGCGTTCGTCGCGGCCGTGGACGGGGTCCCGCCGCGCACCCCGCACCCCACCCCACCCCGGCTTCGTACCTCAGGCCTGGAGGTCCTCGACCTGACCCCAGAGGTGGGGTTCATCAACGTCGGCGAACGCACCAACGTCACCGGCAGCCCGCGCTTCAAGCGCGCGATCCTCGACGGCGACGACGCCGCGGCCGTGGCGATCGCCGCCCAACAGGTCGCCGGCGGTGCGCAGATGATCGACGTCAACGTCGACGAGGGCATGCTCGACGGCCCGGTGACCATGGCCCGGTTCCTGGACCTGATGGCCGCCGAGCCGGACATCGCGCGCGTGCCGGTGATGATCGACTCCTCGGACTGGGCGGTGATCGAGACCGGCCTGCGCCACGTGCAGGGCAAGGCCGTGGTCAACTCGCTGTCGCTCAAGGACGGCGAGGAGACCTTCCTGGCCCGGGCCCGGACGGTGCGCCGCTACGGGGCCGCCGCGGTGGTGATGGCGTTCGACGAGCAGGGTCAGGCCGACAGCTACGAGCGACGCATCGCGGTCTGCGAACGCGCCTACCGCCTGCTGGTCGACGAGGTGGGCTTCCCGCCGCACGACATCGTCTTCGACCCCAACGTGCTGACCGTCGGCACCGGGATCGAGGAGCACGCGACCTACGCGCGCGACTTCATCGAGGCGGTGCGCTGGATCAAGGCGAACCTGCCCGGTGCTCTGACCTCCGGCGGGATCTCCAACGTGTCCTTCGCCTTCCGGGGCAACAACACCGTGCGCGAGGCGATGCACGCGGTGTTCCTGTCCCACGCGATCGCCGCGGGCCTGGACATGGGCATCGTCAACGCGGGCATGCTCACGGTGGACGCGGACCTGGACCCCGACCTGCGCGAGGCCGTCGAGGACGTGCTCCTGGCCCGCCGGCCGGACGCGACCGAGCGGCTGGTCACCCTGGCCGAGCGGTTCGCCGGCCAGCAGGCCCAGGTCGCGCGCACCGAGGCCTGGCGCGACCTGCCGGTGGCCGAGCGGCTGCGCCACGCGCTGGTGCACGGGATCGTCGAGCACGTCGTGGACGACGCGGAGGAGGCCTACCACGAGCTCGGCTCGCCGCTCGGCGTGATCGAGGGCCCGTTGATGGACGGCATGGGCGTGGTGGGCGACCTGTTCGGGGCCGGGAAGATGTTCCTGCCACAGGTGGTCAAGTCCGCGCGGGTCATGAAGGTAGCGGTCGGGCACCTGACGCCGTACATCGAGGCCGAGCAGGCCGCGGCGGAGGCGGCCGGCGAGGTCGCCGCGAGCGGCAAGGGCACCGTGGTGCTCGCCACGGTCAAGGGCGACGTGCACGACATCGGCAAGAACATCGTGGGTGTCGTGCTGGGCTGCAACGGCTACGTCGTGCACGACCTCGGCGTCATGGTGCCGAGCGAGAAGATCCTCGCCGCGGCCGCCGAGCTGGGCGCCGACGTGATCGGCGTCTCCGGCCTGATCACCCCGTCGCTGCACGAGATGGTCGCCCTCGCGGGGGAGATGACCCGCCGCGGCCTGACCACTCCGCTGCTGATCGGCGGCGCTACCACCAGCAAGGCCCACACCGCCGTCAAGATCGACCCGGCGTACTCGGGCACCGTGGTCCACGTGCCCGACGCGTCGCGCGCGGTGGGCGTCGTGGCGGACCTGCTCGCCCGGCCCACCGAGATCGCCGAGCGCACCCGCGCGGACTACGAGGCGGTACGGGCGCGCCACACCGAGCGCGACCACGTCCTGGTGCCGTTGGCCACCGCCCGCGCGCGCGGCCACGCGCTGTCCGGCCTGCCGGTGCCCGCGCCGCGGTCCCCCGGCCGCCACGTGCTGCGCCCGGCGATCGCCGAGCTGATCGAGCTGATCGACTGGACCCCGCTGTTCACCTCGTGGGAGCTGCGTGGCTCCTACCCGCAGATCCTCGACGACCCCCGTCAGGGCGAGCAGGCCCGCTCGCTGCTCGCCGACGCGCGCGCTCTGCTGGACCAGGTGGTCGACGACGGCTCGCTGCGGGCCGAGGGCGTGCTGGGCCTGTGGCCGGCCCGGCGCCGCGGGGACGACGTCGACGTGCTGCGCGAGGGACCGGACGGCACACCGCAGGTCGTCACGACCCTGCACACCCTGCGCCAGCAGCGCGAGCGGTCCGGGGAGTACCTCGCGCTGGCGGACTTCGTCGCCGAGCAGGGCGACCACCTGGGCGCGTTCGCGGTCGCGGTGCACGGCGCCGAGGAGCTCGCCGCCCGGTACGAGGCCGCGCACGACGACTACACGGCCATCCTGGTCAAGGCCGTCGCCGACCGGCTGGCCGAGGCGTTCGCGGAGTGGGCACACCGCGAGGTCCGGACCCGGCTGTGGGGCTACGCGCCCGACGAGCAGGTGCCGCTGGCCGACCTCATCCGTGAGCGCTACCAGGGCATCCGTCCCGCCCCGGGCTACCCGGCCCAGCCGGACCACACCGAGAAGGCCGCCCTGGACGCCCTGCTCGACCTGGCCGACGTCGGCGTCGAGCTCACCGAGTCGTTCGCGATGACGCCCGCGTCGGCGGTGTCCGGGCTGTACCTGGCGCACCCCGACGCCCGGTACCTGGCCGTCGGTCGGATCGCCCGCGACCAGGTCGCCGACTACGCCGACCGCAAGGGCTGGACCCTGGCCGAGGCCGAGCGCTGGCTCGCCCCGAACCTCGGGTACGACCCGGACTGAGCTGTCCCGCTCGAGTCGACGATGCGCGGCACCGACGCACGCCGTGACCGGCCTCGCACGGACGACACGGGGGCACAGCAGCGGCTCGCCGCCGGGCGGAGGCGTCCCGACCCGACATAGGTTGTCCGTATGCGATTCGGACTCTTCCTCCCTCAGGGCTGGCGCCTCGACCTCGTCGACATCGACCCCGCCGACCAGTGGTCGACCATGCACTCCCTCGCCAAGCGCGCCGACGACGGCGACGCCTGGGAGTCGGTGTGGGTCTACGACCACTTCCACACGGTGCCCGAGCCCACCGAGGAGGCCACCCACGAGGCGTGGACCCTGATGGCCGCGCTGGCGTCGTCCACCAGCCGCGTGCGGCTGGGCCAGATGTGCACGTGCATGGGCTACCGCAACCCCGCCTACCTGGCGAAGGTCGCGGCGACCGTCGACCTGATCTCGGGCGGGCGCATCGAGATGGGCATCGGCGCCGGGTGGTACGAGCACGAGTGGAACGCCTACGGCTACGGCTTCCCGGCCGTCGGTGACCGGCTCGGCGCGCTCGACGAGGGCGTGCAGATCATGGAGCAGGCGTGGCGCACCGGCTACGCCACGCTGGACGGGAAGTACTTCAAGGTCGACGGCGCGCGGGTGTTCCCCAAGCCGATCCAGCAGGGCGGCATCCCGCTGTGGATCGCCGGCGGCGGCGAGAAGCGGACCCTGAAGTACGTCGCCCGCTCGGGGCAGTACGCCAACCTCGCGGGCGACCCGGAGACCTTCGCCCACAAGTCCGAGGTGCTGCGCGGCCACTGCGAGACCCTGGGCCGCGACTTCGACTCGATCACCCGCTCGGCCAACTACAACGTCGTGATCGGCGCCACCGAGGCGGACGTCGAGGATCGGTTGACGTGGATCGCGGACCGCGCGCGCCGACTCGTGCCGGACCGGGCCGAGGGCGTCGAGAAGGAGTGGCGCAACGGCCAGCTGGTCGGCACACCGGGCCAGATCGTCGACCGGCTCCGTGCCCTCGAGGGCCTGGGCATGACCTACGCGATCGCCTACTTCGCCGAGGCGGCCTACGACCGGGCCGGCATCGAGCTCTTCGAGCGCGAGGTGGTCCCCGCCCTGCGCGGCTGAGTCGGCCCCGGGCGGCTGAGTCGGCCCGCGCAGCGTCAGTCGCGCTCGGCGACCACCATCGCCGAGGCGATCCCGGCGTCGTGGGAGATGGACAGGTGGAACCGGGCGACGCCCAGCTCCGCCGCCCGCGCCGCGACCGTCCCGGTGACCTCGATCTCGGGCGGGCCACCGATCACACGGTGCACCGTGGCGTCCTGCCAGCTCATCGTGCCCGGAGCCCCGAGCGCCTTGGCGATCGCCTCCTTGGCGGCGAACCGGGCCGCCAAGGACGACGCGGGCAGGTCGCGCTCGGCCGGGGTGAACAGGCGCTCGCGGAGCCCCGGCGAACGTGCGAGGGTCGCCATGAACCGCGCCACGTCGACCACGTCGATGCCTACCCCGACGATCATGCGCCCACCCTAGGCGGGCGGACACGAACGTCCGGGGTCGCGGTCAGAGCCAGAACCTGAAGCCGTAGTAGAACCAGGCCACCGCGGCCGCCGAGGCGGCGAGCGCGAGGTACCCGAGCAGCAGGCCGGTGACCGCCATCCCGCGGCCCCTCCGCCCGGACGCCGAGATCCGGCTCAGCGCGACATGCCCGGTGATCACCGCGACCAGGCTCAGCCCGAGCAGGCTGGTCACCAGGGCGACGACGGCCCAGGCCTCTCTGCCCGAGCCCGCGCCGGACAGGTAGATGGGCGTCGGGCCGGGCACATCGTAGGTCTCGGTCATCGCGGGCCGTGCGGGGGCGCGGAAGATCGGGAACTCCGGTGGTTCCGAGATGCCGGCCGGGGGCGGACCGGGGTGGAACGTCTGGCTGCTCACGGTGGGGGATCTCCTCGAGCTGGTCGTTGAGGAGTGCGTCGGCGCGCGCGGCGGCCGGCCTGAGCGGCGACGAGCACCCACCACCCGTTCGGAGGAGGGTGAAACGCGACCAGCCCTACTCGACGGTCACGGACTTCGCGAGGTTGCGCGGCTGGTCCACGTCGAGCCCCTTGGCCGACGCGAGCTCGCACGCGAAGATCTGCAGCGGGACGACCGCGAGCAGCGGTGCGAGCAGCGAGGCGGTGCGCGGCACGAAGAACACCCGATCGGCGAACGGCAGCACGTCCTCGTCGCCCTCCTCGGCGACCACCAGCGTCCTGGCTCCCCTGGCCCGGACCTCCTGGATGTTCGAGACCACCTTCGAGTGCAGCGAGTCCCGCCCACGCGGGCTGGGCACGATGATGAACACCGGCTGGTCTTCCTCGATCAGCGCGATCGGGCCGTGCTTGAGCTCACCGGCCGCGAAACCCTCGGCGTGGATGTACGCGAGCTCCTTGAGCTTGAGAGCGCCCTCCATCGCCACCGGGTAGCCCACATGGCGACCCAGGAAGAGCACCGAGGAGACGTCCTTCATCTCGACCGCCGCGTCGCGCACGGGCCCGGCGGTGTCGAGCACCTCCTGGATCTTGTCCGGGATCTCGCGCAGGGCGTCGAGGATCTCGGCGATCTCGTCGGGGAACTTCGTCCCGCGCAGCTGGGCGAGATAGAGGCCCAGCAGGTAGGCGGCGGTGATCTGCGCGAGGAACGCCTTCGTCGACGCGACGGCGACCTCCGGCCCCGCGTGGGTGTAGAGCACCGCGTCCGACTCGCGCGGGATGGTCGAGCCGTGGGTGTTGACGATGGCGAGCACCGTCGCGCCCTGCTCGCGCGCGTGGCGCACCGCCATCAGCGTGTCCATCGTCTCGCCGGACTGGGAGACCGCCACCACCAGCGTCTTGCCGTTGACGATCGGGTCCCGGTAGCGGAACTCGTGCGCGAGCTCGACCTCGACCGGTATCCGGCACCAGTGCTCGATCGCGTACTTGGCGACCTGACCGGCGTAGGCCGCGGTACCGCACGCGACGACGATGATCTTGTCGATCTGACGCAGCACTGCCTCGTCCACCCGGATCTCGTCCAGGACCAGGCGTCCGGTGGTGTCCGTCCTGCCGAGCAGGGTGTCGGCGACGGCGTGCGGCTGGTCGTGGATCTCCTTGTCCATGAACGACCGGAAGCCGCCCTTCTCGGCGGCCGAGGCGTCCCAGTCCACGGTGTACCGCTTGGCCGCGACCGGGTTGCCGTCGAAGTCCATGACTTCGACGGAGGACGGCGTGAGGGTCACGACCTGGTCCTGGCCCAGCTCCATCGCCTCGTGGGTGTGCGCGATGAACGCGGCCACGTCCGAGCCGAGGAAGTTCTCCCCGTCGCCCAGCCCGACGACCAGCGGGGAGTCGTGCCGGGTGCCGACCACCGTGTCCGGCGCGTCCGCGTGCACCGCGAGCAGCGTGAAGGTGCCGTGCAGCCGCCTGGCCACGGTTCGCAGTGCGGTGGCCAGATCGCCCGTCGTACGCACGCCCCAGCAGGTGCGCGACCACCTCGGTGTCGGTCTCGCTGCGCAGCGTGACGCCGGCCTCGACGAGCTCGGCGCGCAGCTGGACGAAGTTCTCGATGATGCCGTTGTGGATGACCGCGACCCGCTCGTCGGCGGACAGGTGCGGGTGGGCGTTGCGGTCCGTGGGCGCCCCGTGCGTGGCCCAGCGGGTGTGGCCGATCCCCGCCGTCGCGGCGGGCAGGGGCGCACGCTCGAGCTCGGCGGCGAGGTTGGCCAGCTTGCCGGCCTTCTTCGCGCTCGCCAGCCCCTGCGGGGTGACCAGCGCGACGCCCGCCGAGTCGTACCCGCGGTACTCCAGCCGAGCCAGACCGCCCATGACCACCTCGAGAGCCCGGCCCCCGGGGGTCTGGGCGCCGACGTATCCCACGATTCCGCACATGGCGGCGAGTCTATCCGCGGCCCCGGCGCGGTCAGATCGACCCCCGCAGCGGTGGCAGACTGGCCACCGTGGCCGCCGAGATCCCGACCCCGTACGTGGACCTGGACCGGAGCCAATGGAGCCGCCTGTCGGCCAGCACCCCGCTGCCACTGACCGCCGACGACGTCGAGCGCCTGCGCGGACTGGGTGATCCGATCGACCTGGCCGAGGTCGACGCGGTCTACCGCCCGCTGTCCCGGCTGCTCGCGCTGTACGTCGAGGCCACGGGGCGGCTGCACGCCGCGTCCTCGACGTTCCTGGCCGAGGGCACCGACCGGACCCCCTACGTCATCGGGATCGGCGGGTCGGTCGCGGTGGGCAAGTCCACCACCGCGCGCGTGCTGCGCGAGCTGATGGCGCGCTGGCCCGCGACGCCCCGGGTCGAGCTGGTCACCACCGACGGCTTCCTGCTGCCCAACGCCGAGCTCGAGCGGCGCGGTCTGATGGAGCGCAAGGGGTTCCCGGAGTCCTACGACCGGCGCGGGCTGCTGAGGTTCCTGGCCGCGGTCAAGGCCGGCAGCCACGAGGTGCGCGCCCCGGTCTACTCCCACCAGGCCTACGACATCGTGCCCGAGGCGCACGTCGTGGTCCGCCGGCCCGACGTGCTCATCGTCGAAGGGCTCAACGTGCTCCAGCCGGCCCGGCCGGCCGCCGCGGGCGAGTCCAGCCTGGCCGTGAGCGACTTCTTCGACTTCTCGATCTACGTCGACGCCCGCACCCGCGACGTGCGCCGCTGGTACGTGGACCGGTTCCTGTCCCTGCGGCACACGGCGTTCTCGCGGCCGGACTCCTACTTCCACCGGTACGCCGCGCTGGACGACGAGGCCGCCACGGCCAGGGCCGAGGAGATCTGGGACTCGATCAACGAGCCGAACCTCGTGGCGAACATCCTGCCGACCCGCGGCCGGGCCACCCTGGTGCTGCGCAAGGGCCCCGACCACGCCGTACAGCGCGTCCGCCTCCGCAAGCTCTGACCCGCAGCCCCGCGGCTCTCGCTCGACCGGGCCGTCAGGCGGCGTCGTCCGGCGCCGGCTCGCTCGACCGGAGCTGGGGGGGCGTCGCGTCGGGGTCGGCGGCGCGCTCGGGCGCGAGGGTGATCCAGCCCATCCGGCGCCCGAGCCGGGTCAGCAGCGGGTCGGCGACCATGCCGAGCAGCACCCCGCCGGCCACCCCGACGAACACCGCCAGCCAGGGGGTGCTGCCGAACAGCACCCCTGCCGTCGAGCCCAGCACCACCGTGTACGCGGCCCAGGAGACCGCCGCGATCGCGGCCAGCACGGTGAACCGCCCCCGCGGGTAGCGCAGCCCGCCGGCGGTCATGTTGACCGCGACCCGGCCGACCGGGATGTAGCGCGCGGCGATGATGAACACCGCGCCCCGCTCCTGCAGGGCGCGCTCCGCCCAGGCCATCGCCTCGTTCGCCCGGCGGCTGCGCATGAAGCTCCGGCGGCGCAGGTCGACCCGCTTGCCGATGGAGTAGGCGGCCTGGTCGCCGGAGAACGCGCCGAGGGCGGCCACCAGGGCCACCAGCCACAGCGCCGGCGATCCGGTCGAGACCGACAGCGACGCGAGAGCGATCACCACGGTCTCGCTCGGCACCGGGGGGAAGAAGCCGTCGATCAGCGCCAGCGTCCACAGGGCGACGAAGACCCACGGGGTGCCGGTCAGGCCCATCACCCAGTCCCCGAGCGAGCTCACCCAGGACACCCGATCGCCTCCTTCGGCCAGGCCCACGGTACGGCCGACGGAGCCCGGTCGGCATCGGGGAGCCCCCTGAGGGATCCCGGGGATCATCGTGCCGTGCCCCCGGTCGCGAGCGCATCATCCCGTGGAGGGACCCGCCGCGCGCCCTGCCTCGCGTGACACCGCTCGGGGCAGGCGGCCCCGCTCAGGGCAGCGGGAAGCCGAGCTCCGCGGCCGCCCGCTCGGGGGTCGGGTCCGCCAGGTACCGCCCGGCCTGCTCCGGCCCGAGCAGCGACCGCAGCTCCGCGCCGTCCAGGTACAGCCGGCCGGCCAGGTGGTCGGTCTCGTGCTGGACGATCCGTGCCGGCCATCCGGTGAGCACCTCGTCCAGCGCGGCGCCCGTCTCGTCCTGACCGGTCAGGCGCACCGAGCGCCAGCGTGGCGTGACCGCCTGGTACCCGGCGACGCTGAGGCAGCCCTCGAAGAACGCGACCCGCCGGTCGCCGACCGGCTCGTAGCGCGGGTTGACGAGCACCCGGAACGGCACCGGGGTGCGCTGGCGGACCTCGGCGAGGTCCCCCGCCGGCCACTGGTCCTCGATCACCGCCAGCGCCAGGGAGAGCCCGACCTGGGGGCCCGCCAGCCCCACCCCGGGAGCTGCGAGCATGGTCTCGCGCATCGCAGCGATCAGCTCCGCCAGCAAGGCGTCGTCGAGCTGGCCCGTGTAGGGGGTGGTGACCCGCCGCAGCACGGGGTCCCCGGTCTGCACCACGGGCAGCGGCCGCGGCCCGTCCAGCAGCGCCCGGACCTGATCGGCGAACGTCACAGGGCGAGCCGCTCCTTGACCACGTCCGCCAGGCGGCCGGCCAGACGCTCGGCCTCCACGAGTGCGGCGGCCTCGACCATCACCCGGACCAGGGGCTCGGTGCCCGAGGGGCGCAGCAGCACCCGGCCGGTGCGGCCCAGCTCGGCCTCGGCGGCCGCGACCGCTGCCTGGACCTGCGGGTCGGCGACCCGCGTCCGGTCCACACCCCCGACGTTGACCAGCACCTGGGGCAGGCGCGGGACGGTCGAGGCCAGCTCGGCGAGCGGACGGCCCGTGGCCGCGACGGTGGCGGCCAGGTGCAGCGCGGTCAGCACGCCGTCGCCCGTCGTGGCGTGCTCGGACATGATGACGTGCCCGGACTGCTCACCGCCCAGCGCGAACCCGCCGGCCCGCATCTCCTCGAGCACGTAGCGGTCCCCGACGGCCGTCTGCACGGTGGCGATCCCGGCGTCGGCCATCGCGAGCTGCAGGCCCAGGTTGCTCATCACCGTGGTGACCAGCGTGTCGCGGTGCAGCTGGCCACGGTCGCGCATCGCCACCGCGAGGATCCCCATGATCTGGTCGCCGTCAACCAACGCACCCGTGGCGTCGACGGCCAGACAACGGTCGGCGTCACCGTCGAACGCGACCCCGAGGTCGGCCTCACCGGCGACCACCGCCGCCTGGAGCTGCTCGGGGTGGGTCGAGCCGCACTTCTCGTTGATGTTGCGGCCATCCGGCGAGGCGTTGATGACCACGACGTCCGCGCCCGCGGCGCGCAGCGCGGCCGGGCCGACGTCGCTCGCCGCACCGTTGGCGCAGTCGACGGCGATCCGCAGCCCGTCCAGCGGGGCGTCGCCGCTGCGCAGCGTGGCCACCAGGTGCTCGACGTAGCGGTCCGCGGCCAGCCCCAGGTCGCTGGAGACCCGCCCGACGGCGCCACCGAGCGGACGCTCCCACGGCTCGCCGATGCGCTGCTCGATCGCGTCCTCCAGGTCGTCGGCGAGCTTGTGCCCGCCGCGGGCGAAGAACTTGATCCCGTTGTCCGGCATCGGGTTGTGCGAGGCGGAGAGCATCACGCCCAGGTCGACCGCGAGCGCCCCGGTGAGGTACGCGACACCCGGGGTCGGCAGCACGCCGAGGTCGATGACGTCGACGCCGGCACTGGCCAGGCCGGCGATCACGGCCGAGGCGAGGAACTCTCCCGAGGCCCGGGGGTCGCGTCCGACCACCGCGCGCGGGCGGTGCCCGGCGAACGCACCGGTCGAACCCAGCACGTGCGCCGCCGCGACCGACAGGTCCAGCGCCAGCTCAGCGGTGACGTCGCGGTTGGCGAGCCCCCGTACCCCGTCGGTCCCGAACAGCCGACCCATCTGACCTCCTCGTCCTGCGCTGACTGTGCCACACCGCCCTGGGAGCCCCTCGACGGGGTTCGGGCTGCGTGCCGACGACCACCCGAACGGCCGTGCGGCCGTGGCCGGGCCCACGAGCCACGACGGCCCCGATGGGAGTCCATCGGGGCCGTCGGGACGGGCTGGGATCAGCGCTTGGAGTACTGCGGCGCCTTGCGCGCCTTCTTCAGGCCGGCCTTCTTGCGCTCGACGACGCGGGCGTCGCGGGTCAGGAAGCCGGCCTTCTTGAGCGCAGGCCGGTTGTGCTCGGCGTCGATCGCGTTGAGCGCACGCGCGATGCCCAGGCGCAGAGCGCCGGCCTGGCCGCTCACGCCGCCGCCGGAGATCCGCGCGACGACGTCGAACCGACCCTCGACGTCGACCAGGGCGAGCGGGGAGTTCACCAGCTGCTGGTGCACCTTGTTCGGGAAGTACTCCTCGAGGGTGCGGCCGTTGATCTTCCACTGGCCGGTGCCGGGCACCAGACGCACGCGGGCGATGGCCTCCTTGCGGCGGCCCAGCGCCTGGCCGGGAGCCGTCAGGCTCTGGCCGCGGCCGGTGGGCGCCACGCTCTCGGAGGTGTAGCTGGTGGGCGTCTCGCCCTCGAACTCGGTGGTCTCTGCCACGGGTGCTGTCCTTCGCGGTGGGTGGTCGATGGGGGCCGGCGCGACTACTGCGCGACCTGGCTGATCTCGAAGGGCTGGGGCTTCTGCGCGGCGTGCGGGTGCTCGGGGCCGGCGTAGACCTTGAGCTTGCCGAGCTGCTGGCGACCGAGCGTGGTCTTGGGGATCATGCCGCGGACGGCCTTCTCGACCGCGCGCTCGGGCTTGGTGTCGAGCAGCCGGCCGTACGGGACCGCCCGCAGACCGCCCGGGTAGCCGGAGTGCCGGTAGGCCATCTTCTGCTCGCGCTTGGCGCCTGTGAGCACGACCTTGTCGGCGTTGATGACGATGACGAAGTCACCGGTGTCGACGTGCGGGGCGTAGGTCGCCTTGTGCTTGCCACGCAGCAGCGTCGCCACCTGGGTGGCAAGGCGGCCCAGGACCACGCCGTCGGCGTCGATGACGTGCCAGGTCCGCTCGACGTCGCCGGGCTTCGGGGTGTACGTGCGCACGGTCGTACCTTCGTCTCGCTCGGTGAGGTGTCGGCACCCGCGTGGGACCGCGGGAGCCGGGTCGGCGTCCAGGCGCGCCAAGGCACGACGAGGACGCACAACGACGTCCCAGAGTACCCGGGGCGCCTGCCGAGGGCAAAACGCCGTCGGGCCCCTCGACGTCGCGGGCTCCTCCGGCTCACCGGCGCGGCCGCAAGCCCTCCGGCCTCGGCCGCAGGCCGGCGGAGGCCGCCTCTAGCACCCCCTCGGTCAGCGCCGCCAGCACCGCGGCGTCCACCTTCCACCGCTGCCAGTACAGCGGCACGTCGAGCCACCGCCCCGGAGCGAGGTCGACGAGCCGCCCGGCCGCGAGCGCCGTCTGCGCGGCGACCTCCGGCACCGTCCCCCACCCGAGCCCGGCCTCGACCACCGCGAGGAACGCGTCCTGGGACGGCACGAGGTGGCGGTGCGGCGCGCCCGCTTCGAGGTCGGCCCCCAGGGCCGTCAGGAACCGGTCCTGCAGGGTGTCGTGCCGGTCGAAGGCCACCAGCCGGGCCCCGGACCACACCTCGGGCGCGCTGTCCGGCGGCAGGTGCTCGGCCGCGAAGCCCGGCGCCCCGACCGCCAGGTAGCGCATGGACCCGAGCGGGAGCACCGCGCAGCCCTGCACGGGCGAGGAGTCGGCGGTCACCGCCGCCATCACCGTGCCGTCCCGAAGGAGGTCGGCGGTGCGGTCCTGGTCGACGCGGTGCACCTCGACCAGGACGCGCTCGGGCAGCCCGGCCAGCACCGCGGGGAACCAGGTGGACAGCGAGTCCGCGTTGACCGCGAGCGGCACGGCGAGCGGCCCCGCGTCGCCCAGCTCGCCACGCGCCTCCCGCTCCAGAAGGGTCATCTGGCCGGCGAGACGCACGAGGACCTGGCCCGCGGCGGTCGCGCGGGTGGGCCGCGCCCGTCGCACCAGCACCTGACCGGCGGCCTGCTCGAGCGCCTTGATCCGCTGGCTCACCGCCGACGGGGTCACGTGCAGGGCCCCGGCGGCCGCCTCGAACGAGCCGGCGCGCACCACCGCGGCGAGCGTCGCGAGCTGGTCCGCGTCGAACATGCTGAAGACTCTCTCATGTTCCTGAAGGAACCTGAACTGGTCTTCAGAGCCGTCCCGCCCTACCGTGCACCCCATGCTCACCGCCCCCGGCGCCCCAGGCGCCGCTCTCACCGGGCTGTTCACCGGCCTGTCGCTGATCATCGTGATCGGCGCGCAGAACGCGTTCGTCCTGCGCCAGGGGTTGCGCCGCGAGCACGTCGGTGCCGTGGTCGCGGTGTGCACCGCCTCGGACGTCGTCCTGATCGCGGCAGGCGTCGCGGGCCTGGGCGCCCTGGTCGAGGCCTCACCCGCCGTGCTGACGGCCGTGCGGTGGGGCGGGGCGGCGTTCCTGGTCGCGATGGCGATCGCCTCGCTGCGGCGGGCGCGGCGGGCCGAGCACCTCGACCCGGCGGAGAGCGGACCCGCCTCGCTGTCCGCGGTCCTGACCACCACGCTCGCGCTGACCTGGCTCAACCCCCACGTCTACCTGGACACGGTGATGCTGCTCGGCGGCATCGCCGTGCAGCACGAACCGCGCTGGTGGTTCGCCGTCGGCGCCGCGGTGGGCAGCGCCGCGTGGTTCTCAGCGCTCGGCTTCGGGGCGCGCGCCCTGCGCCCGCTGTTCGCGCGGCCGGCGGCCTGGCGCGTGCTCGACGTGCTCGTCGCCGGGGTGATGCTCGCGGTCGCCGCCTCGCTCGTGCTGCGCAGCTGACCGCGCCAGGTGCGAGCGGGCCGCTCCGGTGCCACCGTTGACCGATGAGCAGCGACACCCCAGGCACCCGACCCGACCCCGAGCTGGCAGCCGAGGGCGATACCGACCAGCCCACGAAGGAGGACCAGCTCCTCGACCGCGGCGTCGACGACCTGCAGGACGAGGGCGTCTCGCCGCCCGACCGTCCGCGCCGCCACCTGCGGACCACCGAGCGTGAGGAGATCGCCGGCGACCCGATCGACGACCGCGTGACCCAGGAGGAACCCGAGGTCTGGGACGACGACTCCGCGGTACCACCCGGACGGGAGGCCGATCGCGTCGGGCGCCTCTCGGCCGCGTCGCGCGAGGCGGACGGCGAGGCCGGCGCGAGCCTCGAGGCCGTCGACGAGGGCGTGGCCGGCGGCGCGGCCAGCGCCGAGGAAGCCGCGGTCCACTACGACGACGAGGAGTAGGGTTCCGCAGACTCAGGCGTCGATCGCCGACGCGGGCAGGTCGAACCACCTCAGGTGCTCGAAGTCTGCGCTCACGTTCGCCGGGTGATCGCCGAGGTCCGGCTCCGGGGCGGCCGCAAGGATCGCGGCGGCGTCGGTCAGGTGCTGGGCGAGCAGCTCCTCGCCCCCCGTCGTCCCGTTCAGGGGGAACGAGACGCCCTCGTCGGCGAAGCGCACGTCGGCCAGTCGGTTCGGCGGCTCGACCAGTCCGCCACGGTGGCGCCACCGGCCCGAGACCGGGTCGAAGCGGTAGTCCCCGAGCAGGCGCCACCCGTCGCGCGCGACCATCCGCACGGCCTCGACGATGTAGTCCGAGACGGTGTCGGAGATGAAGTAGTTGAAGCTCACCCGCACCCAGCCGGGCTTGATGCCCTCACACCCGACGGAGATCTCCCGCTCGAACTCGTGCGAGCGCTCCAGATCGATGCCCAGCAGCGCGTGCCCGTAGGGGCCCGCGCACGAGCAGCCCCCGCGCGACTGGATCCCGAACAGGTCGTTGAGCACGGCGACCACGAAGTTGTGGTGCAGGTAGCGGCCGGACGGCGAGCGCACCACGAACGAGACGATCGACAGCCGCCGCGCCTCGAGGTTGCCGAGCAGCTCCAGGGCCGGCTCGGCGCTCCAGGCGCCGACCGCGCGCTCCAGGAGGCGATCCTCGCGGCGCCGGATCTCGTCGGTGCCCACGGCCTGCTTGAGCGCGAAGACGAGTCCGGCCCGGATCGACTCGACGATCGCCGGGGTCCCGCCCTCCTCGCGGTGCTCGACGTCCGTGAGGTACTCGTGCTCCTCGGGGTTGACGAAGGCCACCGTCCCGCCGCCGGGCACGTCCGGGACCCGGTTGGTGAACAGCTCGCGCCTGGCCACCAGCACCCCGGGCGTCGACGGCCCCCCGATGAACTTGTGCGGCGACAGGAAGATCGCGTCCTTGTAGGCGAGCGGGTCGTCCGCCGGGTTCATCTCGATCTCCACATACGGGCCCGCTGCGGCGAAGTCCCAGAGCGACAGCGCACCGCGGGAGTGCAGCAGGTGGGCGATGGCGTAGGTGTCCGAGACGATCCCGGTCACGTTCGAGGCGGCGGAGAACGACCCGATCTTCAGGGGTCGGTCCGCGTAGGCCTCGAGCGCCGCGTACAGCTGGTCGATCGACACCCCGCCGTCGGCGTCCTGCCCGATCTGCACGACGTCCGCCACCGACTCGCGCCACGGGATCTCGTTCGAGTGGTGCTCGTACGGCCCGACGAAGACCACCGGGCGCCGGTCGGGCGGAACGTGCCGGGCCAGGTGCCATCGGTCCTCCAGAGCGGAGGGGATGCGCAGGCCGAGGACCCCGATGAGCTTGTCGATCGCCCCGGTCGCGCCCGCGCCGGCGAACAGCACGACGGTGTCGGCGTCCCCGCCCACCGCGTCGTGGATGATCTGCCGTGCCTCCTCGCGCAGCCGGGTGGTCTGCAGCCCCGTGCCGGACGACTCGGTGTGGGTGTTCGCGTACGCCGGCAGGACGACGTCGCGCACGTAGTCCTCGATGAAGGTCAGCGCCCTGCCGCTGGCGGTGTAGTCCGCGTAGGTCACCCGACGCCGGCCGTACGGCGTCACCACGACGTGGTCGTCGCCGATCACCGAGGCGCGGATGTGCTCGATCAGGTTCTGGGCGGCCGGGCCGTCGGGGATCTCGGTCATGGCCGTCCTGGGTCTGCCGGAGCGGTCCGTCCGGGGCCCGCGTCCGGCTCCTGCTCGGGGGCGGAGGGCACGGCGGCCCGCCGCGCCCGGGTCTGCTCCGCGCGGGCCGCGAGCTCCGCGTCCGGAGGGTAACCGACCTCCTCGAGCGTGAGGCCGTGGGCGGGCGCCACGTGGGCCGCGGCGTCCCGGGTCCGCGAGGCGAGCAGCTCGGCGGGCCAGGTCGCGGGGCGGCGACCCTCCCCCACGGCAAGCAGCGCGCCGACGAGCGAGCGGACCATCGAGTGGCAGAACGCGTCAGCGCGAACCTCGATCCTCACCAGCCCGGCGTCCTCTCCGGCGTCCGGCCGGCGGACCGTGAGCTCGGTGAGGGTGCGCACCGTGGTGGCCTCCGGTCGCGCCTTGCAGAACGCGGCGAAGTCGTGCAGCCCGGTCAAGGGCTCGACGGCGGCGGCCATCGCCGACACGTCGAGCGGCAGCCGGTGGCGCACCACGTGGCCGCGACGCAGCGGGTCGACGCGCTGCGGGGCATCGGCGAGCCGGTACACGTACCGGCGGAAGGTCGCCCCGAACCTCGCGTCGAAGCCCTGTGGCGCGGCGGCGGCCCGGTGGACCACGACGTCCGGCGGCAGCACCCCGGCCAGTCGCCGGACCAGTGCCTGCGCCGGGTCGGCCAACCGGCCGCGCACCGCCGCCCAGTCATCCTCGTCCAGGTCGACGTGCGCCACCTGGCCGCGCGCGTGCACGCCCGCGTCGGTGCGCCCAGCCACCGTGAGCCTGGGCGGCTCGCGGCGCAGCACGGTTCCCAGGGCGGCCTCCAGCGTGCCCTGCACCGTGCGCAGGCCGGGCTGGCTCGCCCAGCCGGCGAAACCGGTCCCGTCGTAGGACAGGTCGAGTCTGAGCCGCACGGTCACGGACTCACGGTACCGACCGAGGCGTCCGTCGGTGCGCGAGGTAGGGTCGGGCCGTGAGCGCCCCAGAGGCCGCGCCGGACACCCGCACCCTCGCGGTGGACTGCGGTGGCGGCGGGATCAAGGCCTCGGTGCTGGACGCCCAGGGCACCATGCACGTGCCGCCGAGGCGGGTACCCACGCCGTACCCCCTGCCACCGGAGCGGCTCGTCGAGACCATCGTCGCCCTGGCCGCCCAGATGCCGGGCGCGGACCGCGGCACCGTCGGGATGCCCGGCATGCTGCGGCACGGCGTGGTGATCGCCACCCCGCACTACGTCACCAGGTCGGGGCCCCGCACCCGGGTGGTGCCCGAGCTGGTCACGGCCTGGGCGGGCAAGGACATGGCGGCGGCGCTCACCGAGGCGCTGGGGTACCCGGTGCTCGTCCTCAACGACGCCGAGGTGCACGGTGCGGGCGTCGTCTCGGGCAGCGGGCTCGAGCTGGTGCTGACGCTCGGCACCGGGTTGGGCAGCGCACTGTTCGACGGCGGGGTGCTCGCGCCCCACCTGGAGCTGTCCCACGCCCCGATCCGGTGGGGAGTGACGTACGACATGTACCTCGGTGAGCCCGAGCGCCGCCGGCTGGGCGACGCCGCGTGGTCACGCAGGGTGCGTCGCGCGATCGAAGGGCTGCGCCCCGTCTTCCACTGGGACCGGCTCTACATCGGCGGGGGCAACTCGCGGCGCATCCGGCCCGTCGTGCTGGACGCCCTCGGCGACGACGTCGTCGTGGTGCCGAACTCGGCCGGGATCGCCGGCGGGGTGCGCGCGTGGGGCATCCGCCGGCCCGCGGACTGAACGCGCGTCGAGCTCGTCGAGCGCGCCCAGCAGCACCCTGGTGAACGCCACGGGTGCGACCACGCTGACAAGGTGGGTCGAGTGGGGCACCACCACCAGACGCGCCCGCCTGGCGGCCCGCAACGTGCGTCGCTCACCGAGCCGGAAGTGGTCCCAGCGGCCGTTGACGAGCCACACCGGCGGGTCGATCGCCGCGAGGTCGGCGCGCGGGTCCACCCGGCTCATCTCGGTCAGCGCGTCCACCACGACGTCCAGCGCGTAGCCGCCGGCGCCCAGGTCCGTCGCTCCCGGCTCGGGGACGGCCGCCGCGACCATCGCCCGGTTGAGCGCCGCGCCACGGTCCGGGAGCAGTGCGATGAGCCGCGCGAGCACCACCCACGCCCATGTGAGCGGACCCCCTGGGCGCGCGCTGGAGCCGGCCGCCAGCACCCCGGCAACCCGGTCCGGGCGCCGAGCCGCCCAGGCCAGCGCCAGGTACCCGCCGAGCGAGAGGCCCACCACCGCCACCCGGCCACCGTCGCCGGCCAGCCGATCCGCGGCCGCGTCGATGGCGTCCATCGCGCCGGCGACCGAGAACCGCTCTCCCCGCCGCGTGCCGTGGCCCGGCAGGTCGATCGCCAGCACCGGACGTGAGCCGGCCAGCGCCTCGAGCTGCGCGCGCCACATGGTCGCGGACGTGCGCAGGCCGTGCACCAGGACCACCGGCACCGGATCGGGAGCGCTCACCCTCCCACGCTACGTCCGCCGGGCACGGCGAAGGGCCCGGACCATCGGGTCCGGACCCTTCGCGAGCAGATGCAGGGGTTGCCGAGCGCCCGGTCAGGCCTTCTCGTCCTCGTCCGCAGCGTCCTCGACCTCGTCGGCCTCCTCGGCGCCGACCTCGCCGACGGGGGCGTCCGAGACCTCGTCGTCCGAGACCTCGTCGTCCGAGACCTGGTCGTCCGAGACCTCGTCGACCGCGTCGTCCTGGACGTCCTCGACCTCGCCGACGGGCGCCTCCTTGACCGGGGCGGCCTTCGTCGCGGCCTTCTTGGTGGCCTTCTCGGCCTCGCGCACGGTGGCCTGCTTGGGGCTCACCGGCTCGAGCACCAGCTCGATGACCGCCATCGGGGCGTTGTCGCCCTTGCGCGGGCCGATCTTGGTGATCCGGGTGTAGCCGCCCTGGCGCTCGGCCATCAGCGGAGCGATCTCGGTGAAGAGCTCGTGCACCACGCTCTTGTCCCGCACGACGGTCAGCACCCGACGCCGCGCGTGCAGGTCACCGCGCTTGGCGAAGGTGACCATGCGCTCGGCGAGCGGTCGCACGCGCTTGGCCTTGGCCTCGGTCGTGGTGATCCGCCGGTGCTCGAACAGGCTGGTCGTCAGGTTGGCGAGGATCCGGCGCTCGTGGGCCGGGCCGCCGCCGAGCCGCGGGCCCTTGGTGGGCGTGGGCATCTCGTACTCCTTGCTTGTCAGCCGGCCGCCGCGTGGCGGTCGTCAATCAGGACAGGTCGTCGTCGGCGTAGTCGCCGTCGTAGTAGGAGGCAGCGTCGAAGTCGAGCGGGCTGTCCTTGAGGTTCAGTCCCAGGCCGCCGAGCTTGTCCTTGACCTCGGTGATCGACTTCGCGCCGAAGTTGCGGATGTCGAGCAGGTCGGCCTCCGAGCGCGCGACGAGCTCGCCGACGGTGTGGATGCCCTCACGCTTGAGGCAGTTGTACGAGCGGATCGTGAGCTGCAGCTCCTCGATCGGCAGCGCCAGATCCGCGGCCAGGGCCGCGTCCGTCGGCGACGGGCCGATCTCGATGCCCTCGGCCTCGACGTTGAGCTCGCGCGCCAGGCCGAACAGCTCGACCAGCGTCTTGCCGGCCGATGCCAGGGCGTCGCGCGGAAGGAGCGCGGGCTTGGTCTCGACGTCGACGATCAGCCGGTCGAAGTCGGTGCGCTGCTCGACACGGGTCGCCTCGACCTTGTAGGTGACCTTGAGCACCGGGGAGTAGATCGAGTCGATCGGGATGCGACCGATCTCGGTGTCGTACGCCTTGTTCTGCTGGGCCGAGACGTAGCCGCGACCGCGCTCGACCGTGAGCTCGACCTCGAGCTTGCCCTTGCCGTTGAGCGTGGCGATGTGCAGGTCGGGGTTGTGCACCTCGACGCCCGCCGGCGGCGTGATGTCCGCGGCCGTCACCTCGCCCGGACCCTGCTTGCGCAGGTACATGACCACGGGCTCGTCGTTCTCCGAGGAGACTACGAGATCCTTGATGTTCAGGATCAGCTCGGTGACGTCCTCCTTGACCCCGACGATCGTGCTGAACTCGTGCAGCACGCCGTCGATGCGCAGGCTGGTGACCGCGGCGCCGGGGATCGAGGACAGCAGGGTCCGGCGCAGGGAGTTGCCGAGGGTGTAACCGAACCCGGGCTCCAGCGGCTCGATGACGAACCGCGAGCGGAACTCGGAGATGACCTCTTCGGTCAGGGTGGGGCGCTGTGCGATGAGCACGTCAGGATTCCTCTCAGTGTGCGTCCGCCATATGACGCATCACGAACAAGCCCGCCGGACCTCGGTCCGCCCGGCGGGAGAAGCCGGGGTCAGACGCGGCGACGCTTGGGCGGGCGGCAGCCGTTGTGCGCCTGCGGGGTGACGTCCTGGATCGAACCCACCTCCAGGCCGGTGGCCTGGAGCGAGCGGATCGCCGTCTCGCGACCCGAGCCGGGGCCCTTCACCAGGACGTCGACCTTCTTCATCCCGTGCTCCTGCGCACGCCGCGCGGCCGCCTCGGCGGCCAGCTGTGCGGCGAACGGGGTCGACTTGCGCGAACCCTTGAAGCCGACCTGGCCGGAGGAGGCCCAGGCGATCACGGCACCGGACGGGTCCGTGATCGAGACGATCGTGTTGTTGAAGGTGCTCTTGATGTGGGCCACGCCCACCGCGACGTTCTTCTTCTCCTTGCGACGCGGCTTGCGCGCGGCGCTGGTGGTGCGGGTCTTGGGAGGCATCTGCTGTCCTTCGCTGGTCCGAGTTCTGGGGGCCGGTGGCGGTGATCGCTCCTACCGGCCGGGGCTGCTACTTCTTGCCGGCCTTCTTCTTGCCGGCCACGGTGCGCTTGGGGCCCTTGCGGGTGCGGGCGTTGGTCTTGGTCCGCTGACCGCGCACCGGCAGACCCCGGCGGTGCCGGATGCCTTGGTAGCTGCCGATCTCGACCTTGCGTCGGATGTCCGCGGCGACCTCGCGCCGCAGGTCACCTTCGAGCTTGTAGCTGCCCTCGAGGTGGTCGCGGAGCGCGACGAGCTCGGCGTCTCCGAGGTCGCGCACGCGCAGGTCCGGGCTGATGCCGGTGACCTCGAGCGTCTGGCGTGCGCGGGTACGCCCGACGCCGTAGATGTAGGTGAGCGCAACCTCGAGCCGCTTCTCGCGGGGGAGGTCGACGCCGACGAGACGTGCCATCTGGGTACTCCTGGGTCCTGCTCGGAGGTCTGCCGCACGGCCGCCCCTCTCGGGCCCCGGCCTCCGACCGGGGGTGGCGCCCCTGCCCCGTGAGGGGCCGTGACGCTGGCCGTGCGCTGGTCCGTCACCCTTGCGGGGTGCCGGGTGCCGACGTGGTCGTGCGACCCGCCGACGTCCGACCCGAGGGCCGGTCGGGCATCAGCCCTGGCGCTGCTTGTGCCGCGCGTTCTCGCAGATGACCATGACGCGACCGTGCCGGCGGATCACCTTGCACTTGTCGCAGACCTTCTTGACGCTCGGCTTGACCTTCATGCTCGTTCCTCCGCCGCCGCACGCGCAGATGCGACGGGCGGCAGTTCGCTCGGTGTCAGGGCCGGCCTGGTGGCCCGCCCCTGGTGGTGGGTCCTACTTGTAGCGGTAGACGATGCGACCGCGGGACAGGTCGTACGGGCTGAGCTCGACGACCACCCGGTCCTCGGGGAGGATCCGGATGTAGTGCTGTCGCATCTTGCCCGAGATGTGCGCGAGCACCTTGTGCCCGTTGGCCAGCTCCACGCGGAACATCGCGTTGGGCAGGGCCTCGACCACGCTGCCCTCGATCTCGATGACGCCGTCCTTCTTGGCCATGTCCTCCGCTAACGTCGTGCTGCTCGGCGCCCCCACGACCCGCGCGCGGTCACGGACCACGGTCGGATAGGGACGGGACGCGCAGCCCAGCCTGGAGCGCACGCACCCGACGGACGATCGTACGCCATCCGGGCCCAACACGCGAAACCGCCCCGTCGGTCTCGTGATCAAGGAATTCGTGCCCACCTCAGGTGAGCATGAATTCCTTGATCACGAGACCAGGGGGACGGGCACGACGCCGTACGGGGCCAGGCCAGCTTCGCCGCCGTCCTGGGCGGTCAGCACCCAGATGCCGTCAGGGCCCAGGGCCACGGTGTGCTCCCAGTGGGCGGCACGCTGGCCGTCCTCGGTGACCACCGTCCAGTCGTCGTCGAGCACGCGGGTGGTCCGCGACCCGCGGGTGAGCATCGGCTCGATCGCCACGCACAGCCCCGGCCGCAGCCGCGGTCCGCGGTCGTGGGCCCGGTAGTTGAGCACGTCGGGCGGCTGGTGCATCGCGGTCCCGATGCCGTGACCGACGTACTCCTGGACGATCCCGTACGGCGCGGCCGACTCCTCGACCACCTCCTCCACGGCGTCACCGACGACGCCCAGCCGGTCACCTCCGGCGAGCGCGGCGATCGCCGCCCACATCGCGCGCTCCGTCGCGGCCGACAACGCCAGGTCCGCCGGGTCGGCGTCGTCGAGCACCACGGTGAACGCAGCGTCGCCGTGCCAGCCGTCGACGATCGCGCCGCAGTCGACCGACACGACGTCGCCCTCACGCAGCACCCGCGGGCCCGGGATGCCGTGCACGATCTCGTCGTTGACGGACACGCACAGCACGGCCGGGTAGCCGTGGTAGCCGAGGAACGACGGCGTGGCGCCTGCCTCGGCGATCACCCGCTCCGCGAGCGCGTCCAGGTCCGCCGTGGTCACGCCCGGCGCGATCGCGTCGCGCACGGCCTGGTGCGCGGCGGCGACGACGAGCCCGGCCCGGCGCATGGCCACCACCTGCTCGGTGGACTTGTACTCGATGCGCTCCCGACCGAACATCAGTTGCGGACGCCGGTCACGGCGCGCGCGATGCGCTCGGCGACCTCGTCGACCTCCCCGATGCCGTCCACCGTGACGAGCAGGCCGCGCGCCCCGTAGCTGGCGGTCAGCGGCGCTGTCTGCTCGTCGTAGATGTCCAGCCGGCGGGCGATCGCCTCGTCGGTGTCGTCCTCGCGGTGCTCGACCTCGGCACGGTGCTTCATCCGGGCCATCAGCTCTTCGCGCTCGGCGGTGAGCTCGACCACACCGTCCAGGCGCGTGCCAAGGTCGGCGAGGATGTCGTCGAGCTCGTCGAGCTGGAAGCAGTTGCGCGGGTAACCGTCGAGGATGAACCCCTCCGCCACGTCGGGCTCGGCAAGGCGGCGGCGCACCATCGCGTTGGTCACCTCGTCGGGCACCAGCTCCCCCCGCGAGGTGTAGCTGCGCGCGAGCTCTCCCAGGTCGTCTCGCGTCGCCATGTGCGCACGGAACAGGTCACCGGTCGAGATCGTCGGGATGCCGAGCCGGTCGGCGAGCAGCGCTGCCTGAGTACCCTTGCCGGACCCCTGCGGGCCCATGATGACCAGGCGATGACTCATGTCGGGCTCCCCGCGAGGTCGTGAGCGGAGCGAGCGAGGTCGTGGGGTGAACTCATCTCAGGAAACCCTCGTAGTGCCGTTGCTGGAGCTGTGCCTCGATCTGCTTCACAGTCTCCATGCCGACGCCGACGATGATCAGGATGGAAGTCCCACCGAACGGCACGTTGTTCACGTTGAGCAGGATGAACGTGACCACGGGGATGAGGGCCACCAGGGCCAGGTAGACCGAGCCGGGTGCCGTGATCCGCGAGATCACGAAGTCCAGGTACTCCGCGGTCGGCCGCCCCGCCCGGATGCCCGGGATGAAGCCGCCGTACTTCTTCATGTTGTCGGCGACCTCGTCCGGGTTGAACGTGATCGCTGTGTAGAAGTACGCGAAGAAGATGATCAACGCCACGTAGACCGCGATGTGCAGCGGAGCGCTCGACGGTGCGAGGTAGGTCGAGATCCACTGGACCCAGCCGGAGCGCGCGTCGCCGAACTGGGCGATCAGCCCGGGAACCGCGAGGATCGACGAGGCGAAGATCACCGGGATGACGCCGGCCATGTTGATCTTGATCGGGATGTAGGTGCTCGACCCGCCGTACATCCGCCGGCCGACCATCCGCTTGGCGTACTGGACCGGCACCCGGCGCTGGGACTGCTCGACGAAGACGACCAGGCCGATCACCAGGACGATCACTGCCATCACGACGATGAACTTGCTGGCGCCGTTCTCGCCACCGGCGATCGACCACATCGCGGTCGGGAACCGCGCGGCGATCTGCGTGAAGATCAGCAGCGACATGCCGTTGCCGATGCCCCGCTCGGTGATGAGCTCGCCCAGCCACATGATCAGCGCCGTGCCCGCGGTCATCGTGATGACCATGATGATCACGGTCCAGATGCTGTTGTTCGGGATGACGTCGACCGTGCAGCTGGGGAACAGGTTGCCGCTCTTGGCGATCGTGACGATCGTGGTGGACTGCAGGATCGCCAGACCGATGGTCAGGTACCGGGTGTACTGGGTGAGCTTTGCGGTGCCGGCCTGGCCCTCCTGGTGCAGGGCCTCGAACCGCGGGATGACCACCCTCAGCAGCTGGACGATGATGCTCGCCGTGATGTACGGCATGATCCCCAGCGCGAACACCGCCAGCTGGAGCAGCGCTCCGCCGCTGAAGAGGTTGACCAGGCCGAGCAGGTCGTTGGCGCCCTGGCTCTGGTCGACGCAGGTCTGGACGTTGGTGTAGTCGACTCCCGGGGTCGGCAGGAACGAGCCGATCCGGAACACGATCATGATACCGATCGTGAAGAGCAGCTTGCGCCGCAGGTCGGGCGTCCGGAACGCCCGGGCGAATGCGCTGAGCACCTGTCCTCCTGCTCCGCACGTGGCGGGTTCGAGCGGGGCGTGCCCCCTCGGTGGTCATGCCGAGGCGACACCCTAGTCGAGATCGGCGAACGGCGGGGGTGGGCAGGCCGTCAGCCCGACCACCCCCGCAGCTCAGGCCTCCTCGACCGAACCGCCGGCGGCGACGATCTTCTGCTCGGCCGAGGCCGAGACCTTCTGGACCGCGACCGTGAGCTTGACGCTCACGTCGCCGTCGCCGAGGACCTTGACCGGCGCGCCCTTGCGGACGGCCCCCTTGGCCACCAGGTCCTCGACCGTCACCTGGCCGCCCTCGGGGTACAGCGCGGCGAGCCGGTCCAGGTTGACCACCTGGTACTCGGTGCGGAACGGGTTGGTGAAGCCGCGCAGCTTGGGCAGCCGCATGTGCATCGGCATCTGGCCGCCCTCGAACCGCTCGGGCACCTGGTAGCGGGCCTTGGTGCCCTTGGTCCCGCGACCGGCCGTCTTGCCCTTGGAACCCTCGCCTCGACCCACCCGGGTCTTGGCGGTCTTGGCACCGGGGGCCGGGCGCAGGTGGTGCACCTTGAGCATGCCGATGCCACTCTCGGCCATCGGCTCGTCCTTGGCAGGGGCCTTCTTGGCGGCGGGCTTGTCCGCAGGCTTCGCAGCAGGCTTGTCCGCAGCGGCCTCGGCCTCGGCGGCCGGCTTCTCGGCCGCCTCCGCCTTGGCAGCAGGCTTCTTCGCGGCCGGCTTCTTGGCAGCGGGCTTCTCCGCGGCCTCGGCGGCCGGCTTGTCGGCAGCCTCCGCCTTGGCACCAGCCTTCTTCGCGGCCGGCTTCTTGCCAGCGGGCTTCTCCGCGGCCTCGGCGGCCGGCTTGTCCGCAGCCTTGGCGGCGGCGGTCTTTGCCGGTGCCTTGCGCACCGGCGCCTTCTTCTCCGCCGGCGCCTCGGCAGCAGCCTCGGCCGGCGTCTCCTTGTTCTCAGCCATGGTCAGTCGACCTCCTCGACGGCGACGAGATGCGTCACCGTGGCGACCATGCCGCGGATCTCGGGGCGGTCCTCCTTGACGACGACGTCGCCGATGCGCTTGAGGCCGAGGGTCCGCAGCGTGTCACGCTGGTTCTGCTTGCCGCCGATGGCGGACTTGGTCTGGGTCACCTTGAGACGCGGCATCACGCACCAGCCTTCGCCTCGAGGCCGGCCGCCTTGGCGCGCAGCAGCGCGGCGGGGGCCACGTGGTCCAGGGGCAGGCCGCGCCGTGCCGCGACGGCCTCCGGCTCCTCGAGGGCCCGCAACGCGGCCACCGTGGCGTGCACGATGTTGATCGCGTTGGACGAGCCCATCGACTTGCTCAGCACGTCGTGGATGCCGGCGCACTCCAGGACGGCGCGTACCGGGCCACCGGCGATCACACCGGTACCGGGCGAGGCCGGGCGCAGGAACACCACGCCGGCCGCCGCCTCACCGGTGATCGGGTGAGGGATCGTGCCCTGGATCCGCGGCACGCGGAAGAAGCTCTTCTTGGCCTCCTCGACGCCCTTGGCGATCGCGGCGGGCACCTCCTTGGCCTTGCCGTAGCCGACGCCGACCGTGCCGTCACCGTCGCCGACGACGACCAGCGCGGTGAAGCTGAAGCGCCGGCCGCCCTTGACGACCTTGGACACGCGGTTGATCGTGACGACGCGCTCGACGAAGGCGCTCTTCTCGGCCTGGTCGCGACGGTTGTCGCGACGGTCGCCGCCGCGCTCGCGACGGTCGCCACCGGACTGGTTACCGGCGGTGCTGCGCTGCGGTGCAGCCATCAGTGCTTCCTCTGCTTCCGAACGATCTCGACAGTCCTCACAGGGCCAGACCACCCTCGCGGGCACCCTCGGCCACCGCGGCGACCCGGCCGTGGTACTTGTTGCCCCCGCGGTCGAAGACCACGGCGGAGATGCCGGCGGCCTTGGCGCGCTCGGCGACCAGCTCGCCCACCTTGCGGGCCTTGGCGGTCTTGTCGCCGTCAAGCGACCGCAGGTCGGTCTCGAGCGTCGAGGCCGACACCAGCGTGCGGCCGGCGGCGTCGTCGACGACCTGGGCGACCATGTGCCGGGTCGACCGGGTGACCACGAGGCGCGGCCGCTCGGCGGTGCCGACGACCTTCTTGCGCAGCCGCAGGTGACGGCGCGCGCGGGCGTTGGCCTTGCCCTTGCCACGAACAGTGATAGCCACGACTACTTCCCAGCCTTTCCGGCCTTGCGGCGGACCTGCTCGCCGGCATAGCGCACGCCCTTGCCCTTGTACGGCTCGGGCTTGCGGATCTTGCGGATGTTGGCGGCGATCTCACCGACCTGCTGCTTGTCGATGCCGCTGACCGAGAACTTGGTCGGCGACTCGACGGTGAAGGTGATGCCGTCGGGCGCGGGGACCACGACGGGGTGGCTGAACCCGAGCGCGAACTCCAGGTCGCTGCCCTTGGCCACCACGCGGTAGCCGGTGCCCACGATCTCGAGCTTCTTCGTGTAGCCCTCGGTCACGCCCGTGACCAGGTTCGCGAGCAGCGTGCGGGTCAGGCCGTGCAGCGAGCGCGACAGGCGCTCGTCGTCCGGCCGGGTCACCACGAGGGTGCCCGCACCCTGCGCGACTGAGATGGGCGCCGGGATGGTGTGGGTCAGGGTGCCCTTCGGGCCCTTGACCGTCACCACGGCACCGTCGATCGAGACGTCCACGCCGGCCGGAACCGGGACGGGGACCTTGCCGATTCGAGACATTGGCTGGCTCCTTCCTGGTTCCTAGATCACCAGACGTAGGCGAGGACTTCCCCGCCCACGCCCTTGGTCGCGGCCTGACGGTCGGTCAGCAGGCCGGACGACGTGGACAGGATCGCCACGCCGAGGCCACCGAGCACGCGCGGCAGGTTGGTCGACTTGGCGTACACGCGCAGTCCGGGCTTGGACACGCGGCGCACGCCGGCGAGCGAGCGCTCGCGGTTCGGGCCGTACTTGAGGCTGATGGTGAGCGTCTTGCCCACCGGCGCGTCCGCGACGCTGAAGCCGGCGATGTAGCCCTCGGCCTGCAGGATCTCCGCGATGTGCCCCTTGAGCTTGGAGAACGGCATCGACACGGAGTCGTGGTACGCCGAGTTCGCGTTGCGCAGACGCGTGAGCATGTCTGCGATCGGGTCGGTCATGGTCATCGGGCTCAGGCCCTTCCTCGCCGCGGTATCCCGGGGTGGTCCCCCGAGACCAACGGCGTCGTTGTTACCAGCTGCTCTTGGTGACGCCGGGCAGCTCGCCGCGGTGCGCCATCTCGCGCACGCAGATGCGGCAGAGCCCGAACTTGCGGTACACGGCGCGCGGGCGGCCGCACTTCTGGCACCGGCTGTAGCCGCGGACGCCGAACTTCGGCTTGGCCGCTGCCTTGTTGATCAGGGCGGTCTTGGCCATCTCAGTCCTCCTTGAAGGGGAAGCCCAGCCGGCGCAGCAGCGAGCGGCCCTCGTCGTCGGTCGTCGCCGTGGTCACGACGGTGATGTCCATCCCACGCACCCGGTCGGTCTTGTCCGGGTCGATCTCGTGGAACATCAGCTGCTCGTTCAGGCCGAACGTGTAGTTGCCGTGGCCGTCGAACTGCTTGGGCGACAGGCCGCGGAAGTCGCGGATCCGAGGCAGGGCCAGGGAGACCAGGCGGTCGCAGAACTCCCACATCCGGTCGCCGCGCAGCGTGACGTGCGCGCCGATCGGCATGCCCTCGCGCAGCTTGAACTGCGCGATGGACTTGCGGGCCTTGGTCACCTGAGGCTTCTGTCCGGTGATCGCGGCCAGGTCGCGCACGGCCCCGTCCATGAGCTTGGAGTCCTTGGCGGCCTCCCCGACGCCCATGTTGACCACGATCTTGACCAGACGCGGGGTCTGGTTGACGTTCGGGTAGCCGAACTCCTCGCGCAGCGCCGGGGCGATCTCCTCGGCGTAGCGCGCCTTGAGCCGCGGGGCGGGCGCGGGTGCGGTGTCGGTGCTGCTCATCAGATGTCCTTACCGGAGCGCTTGGCCACCCGGACCCGGACGGTCCGCGTGCGGCCGTCGCGCTCGATCTCCTCGGTGCGGTACCCGACCCGGGTGCCCTTCTTGGTCTCCGGGTCGACCAGCATGACGTTGCTGACGTGGATCGGGGCCTCGACGGTCTCGATGCCACCGGTCCGCGTGCCCCGGTTGGACTGGCCGGCCTTGACGTGCTTGGTCACCCGCTGCACGCCCTCGACCACGATGCGGTCGGAGTCGGTCAGGACCTCGAGCACGCGGCCCTGCTTGCCACGGTCGCGACCCGCGATGACGACCACGAGGTCGCCCTTCTTGATCTTGGCCATGGTCAGAGCACCTCCGGTGCCAGCGAGATGATCTTCATGAACTTCTTGTCACGCAGCTCGCGCCCTACCGGGCCGAAGATGCGGGTGCCGCGCGGCTCGCCGTCCGGCCTGAGGATCACCGCGGCGTTCTCGTCGAACTTGATGTACGAGCCGTCCGGGCGGCGGCGCTCCTTGGTGGTGCGCACGACGACGGCCTTGACGACGTCGCCCTTCTTGACGTTGCCGCCGGGGATCGCGTCCTTGACCGTGGCGACGATGACGTCGCCGATGCCGGCGTAGCGGCGGCCCGAGCCGCCGAGCACGCGGATGCACAGGATCTGCTTGGCACCCGTGTTGTCGGCGACCTTGAGTCGCGACTCCTGCTGGATCATTGCTTCTGCTCCTGTCGTCTGCCGGTTCTCGCCGCTCGTCGCTGGGCGTGCGGGCGAGCCTTGCCGAACGGATGTGTGAGGGCTACTTGGCCTTCTCGAGGATCTCCACCACGCGCCAGCGCTTGGTCGCCGACAGCGGACGGGTCTCCATGATCAGGACGAGGTCGCCCGACCCGGCCGCATTGGCCTCGTCGTGCGCCTTCACCTTGCTGGTCCGGCGCATGACCTTGCCGTAGAGCGGGTGCTTGACCCGGTCCTCGACCTCGACCACGACCGTCTTGTCCATCTTGTCGCTGACCACGTAGCCGCGCCGCGTCTTGCGGTACGGGCGGTGGTCGGTGGCGACCTTCTCTGCGCTCATCGTTGACCTCTCGCTCACTGCGCGCTCGAGCCGGGAGCCGTGCGGATGCCGAGCTCGCGCTCGCGCAGGATCGTGTAGATCCGCGCGATGTCGCGGCGCACGGCCTTGAGCCGCCCGTGGCTCTCCAGCTGACCGGTGGCCGACTGGAAGCGCAGGTTGAACAGCTCCTCCTTGGCCTTCTTCAGCTCGGCGACCAGGGTGTCCTCGTCCATGGCGTCCAGCTCCGTCAGGAGCCAGGGCCTTCGTCCCGATAGCCATCAGTTGCCACCACCCTCGCGGACCACGAACCGGCACTTCATGGGGAGCTTGTGCATCGCGCGGCGCATGGCCTCGCGCGCCAGGGGCTCCGGGACGCCGGCCAGCTCGAACATCACACGGCCCGGCTTGACGTTGGCCACCCACCACTCGGGCGAGCCCTTGCCGGACCCCATCCGGGTCTCCGCCGGCTTCTTGGTCAGAGGCCGGTCGGGGTAGATGTTGATCCAGACCTTGCCGCCACGCTTGACGTGGCGGGTCATGGCGATACGAGCAGCCTCGATCTGCCGGTTGGTGACGTAGGCGGGCTCGAGGGCCTGGATGCCGTAGTCGCCGAACGCGATCGTGGTGCCACCCTTGGCCGACGCCGGAACGCCCCGGGTGGTGCTGCTTGCGGTGCTTGAGCCTGCGCGGGATCAGCATGACTCAGGCCTCCGTTCCGGACTCGGTCGGCGCCTGGTCGGCCGGAGCCTGCTCGGCGGATGCCGACGCAGGAGCCTCACGGCGCGGACGCCGGTCGCCCCGGTCGCCCCGGTCGCCGCGGTCGCTACGCGGGCCGCGCGACCGAGGAGCCTGCGTCGCCTGCTCGCGGGCGAACTCCTTCTCGGTCATGTCGCCCTTGTAGATCCAGACCTTGACGCCGATCTGACCGAAGGTGGTCTTCGCCTCGAACAGGCCGAAGTCGATGTTCGCGCGCAGGGTGTGCAGCGGCACGCGGCCCTCGCGGTAGAACTCCGACCGGCTCATCTCGGCGCCGCCGAGACGGCCCGAGCACTGCACCCGGACGCCCTTGGCGCCGGCGCGCTGGGCGGACTGCATGCCCTTGCGCATGGCGCGGCGGAACGAGACGCGGCTCGCGAGCTGCTCGGCGATGCCCTGGGCGACCAGCTGGGCCTCGAGCTCGGCGTTCTTGACCTCGAGGATGTTCAGCTGGACCTGCTTGCCGGTGAGCTTCTCGAGCTCGCCGCGGATCCGGTCCGCCTCGGCGCCACGGCGGCCGATGACGATGCCGGGACGCGCGGTGTGGATGTCGACGCGGACCCGGTCACGGGTGCGCTCGATCTCCACCTTGGCGATGCCGGCGCGCTCCAGGCCCGTGCTCATGAGCTTGCGGATCTGGACGTCCTCGCGGACGTAGTCGCGGTACCGCTGGCCGGGCTGGTGCTGTCGGCGAACCAGCGCGACCGGTGGTCGGTGGTGATGCCGAGGCGGTACCCGTGCGGGTTGACCTTCTGTCCCACTATCGGGTCCTCTCCTTCGTCTGAGCCGGCGCGACGACCACGGTGATGTGGCTCGTGCGCTTGAGGATGCGGGTGGCACGTCCCTGGGCCCGCGGCCGGAACCGCTTGAGCGTGGGGCCCTCGTCCACGTACGCCTCGGAGACCACGAGCTTGGAGGCGTCGAACGCCTCACCTGCTCGGTCCGCCTTGACCCGCGCGTTGGCGATGGCCGACTCGACCACCTTGCGCACCGTCTCGCCTGCCGCCTGAGGGGCGAACCGCAGCGTCGCCACGGCCTCCTCGGCCTGCTTGCCACGGATGAGGTCCACGACGCGCCGGGCCTTCATGGGCGTGACACGGACGAACCGCGCCTGCGCCTTGGCTTCCATTGCTGTCCTGCTTTCTGGTGTCGTAGTCGATCGCGGGCCGTCAGCGACGGCGGCCCTTGCGGTCGTCCTTCTCGTGGCCGCGGAAGGTCCGCGTCGGGGCGAACTCGCCGAGCTTGTGGCCGACCATCGACTCGGTGACGAACACCGGGACGTGCTTGCGGCCGTCGTGCACGGCGAAGGTATGGCCCAGGAAGTCGGGCGTGATCATCGACCGTCGGGACCAGGTCTTGATGACCGTCTTGGCGCCCTTCTCGTTGTGCGCGTCCACCTTCTTCTGCAGGTGGTCGTCGACGAAGGGACCCTTCTTGAGGCTGCGCGGCATCCGTGGACTCCTCAGCGCTTCTTGCCGGTACGGCGGCGGCGGACGATGAGCTTGTCGCTCGCCTTGTTCGGACGGCGGGTGCGGCCCTCCGGCTGGCCCCAGGGGCTCACCGGGTGACGACCACCGGACGTCTTGCCCTCACCACCACCGTGCGGGTGGTCGATCGGGTTCATGGCCACGCCGCGGACGGTGGGGCGCTTGCCCTTCCACCGCATGCGGCCGGCCTTGCCCCAGTTGATGTTCGACTGCTCGGCGTTGCCCACCTCGCCGACCGTCGCGCGGCAGCGCAGGTCGACGTTGCGGATCTCACCGGAGGGCATGCGCAGCTGCGCGTACGGCCCGTCCTTGGCGACGAGCTGCACGGAGGCTCCGGCCGAGCGCGCGATCTTCGCGCCGCCACCGGGCTTGAGCTCGATCGCGTGGATGACCGTACCGGTCGGGATGTTGCGCAGCGGCAGGTTGTTGCCGGGCTTGATGTCCGCCGACGGGCCGTTCTCGACGGTGTCGCCCTGCGACAGCCGGTTCGGCGCGAGGATGTAGCGCTTCTCGCCGTCGGCGTAGTGCAGCAGCGCGATCCGGGCGGTGCGGTTCGGGTCGTACTCGATGTGCGCGACCTTGGCCGGCACGCCGTCCTTGTCGTGGCGCCGGAAGTCGATCACGCGGTAGGCGCGCTTGTGGCCGCCACCCTGGTGGCGCACCGTGACGCGACCCGAGCTGTTGCGACCACCGTTCTTGGGCAGCGGGCGGACCAGCGACTTCTCCGGCGTGGACCGGGTGATCTCGACGAAGTCGGCAACGCTGGAGCCGCGGCGACCCGGCGTCGTCGGCTTGTACTTGCGGATTCCCATGCTTGCGTCCCTTGTCTGGAGCCCGGCCTCAGCCGACCGGCCCGCCGAAGATGTCGATCGTGCCCTCGCGCAGGGTGACGATCGCCCGCTTGGAGTCCTTGCGCTTGCCCATCCCGAAGCGGGTGCGCTTGAGCTTGCCCTTGCGGTTGATCGTGTTGACCGAGGCGACCTTGACGCCGAACACCTGCTCGACGGCGATCTTGATCTCGGTCTTGTTCGCCCGCGGGTCGACGACGAACGTGTACTTGCCCTCGTCGAGCAGGCCGTAGCTCTTCTCGGAGACGACCGGCGCGACGAGCACGTCGCGGGGGTTCTTGTTCAGCTCGGTCACTTCGACTCCTCCGCCTCGAGCTCGGACGCCTCGGTCGAGGTCGCGACCGCCTTGGCGCCGCGGCCGGCCGGCCGGGTCAGGAACGCCTCGAGCGCCGCCCGGGTGAACACCACGTCGTCGCTGACCAGCACGTCGTAGGTGTTCAGCTGGTCCGCAGGGAGCAGGTGCACCTGGGTGGCGTTGCGCAGCGACTTCCACGAGGCGACGTCGTCGCGGTCCAGGACCACGAGCACGTGCCGGCGCGGGGTCACCGCGGCGAGGATCGCGAGCGCGTCCTTGGTGGACGGTGCGCCATCGACGAAACCGTCGACCACGTGAACGCGGCCGGCCCGCGCCCGGTCGGACAGGGCGCCGCGGAGCGCAGCGGCCTTCATCTTCTTGGGCGTCCGCTGGCTGTAGTCGCGCGGCTGCGGGCCGTGCACCACGCCGCCCCCGGCGAACTGCGGCGCGCGGGTCGAGCCCTGGCGGGCGCGGCCGGTGCCCTTCTGGCGGTACGGCTTCTTGCCGCCGCCGCGCACCTCGCCGCGGGTCTTGGTCGAGTGGGTCCCCTGGCGGGCCGCGGCGAGCTGCGCCACGACCACCTGGTGGATCAGCGGGACGTTCGTCTGGACGTCGAACACCTCGGCCGGCAGCTCGGCGGTGCCCGACTTCTTCCCCGTGGGGTCCAGGACGTCGACGGTCAGCGTGGTCATCTCACGCCCCCTTCGCAGCGGTACGCACCAGCACGATGCCGCCCCTGGGGCCGGGGACGGCGCCCTTGACGAGCAGCAGACCCCTCTCGGCGTCCACAGCGTGCACGGTGAGGTTCTGGGTGGTCTGGCGCTCGTAGCCCATCCGGCCGGCCATCCGCACGCCCTTGAACACGCGGCTCGGCGTGGCGCACGCGCCGATCGACCCGGGCTTGCGGTGGTTGCGGTGCGCACCGTGCGAGGCGCCCACGCCGGAGAAGCCGTGACGCTTCATGACACCGGCGAAGCCCTTGCCCTTGGTGGTGCCGACGACGTCGACCCGCTGGCCGGCGTCGAAGACCTCGGCGGTCAGCTCCTGGCCCGCGGCGAGCTCGCTGGCGCCGCGCACCTCGACCAGGTGACGGCGGGGGGTCACGCCGGCCTTCTCGAAGTGGCCCTTGAGGGGCTTGGTCACCTTGCGCGGGTCGATCGCGCCGAAGCCGAGCTGGACCGCGTCGTACCCGTCGGTCTGCGCCGTGCGCACCTGGGTGACGACGTTCGTGCCGACCTGGACGACGGTGACCGGCACGAGGCGGCCGGCCTCGTCCCAGACCTGGGTCATGCCGAGCTTGGCGCCCAGCAGCGCCGTCGGCGTGGAGGAAGTCGTGGTCATCGTGATCTCCCGCTCAGAGCTTGATCTCGATGTTCACGTCCGCCGGCAGGTCGAGACGCATGAGCGAGTCGACGGCCTTCGGCGTGGGATCGATGATGTCGATGAGGCGCTTGTGGGTGCGCATCTCGAAGTGCTCGCGGCTGTCCTTGTACTTGTGCGGCGACCGGATGACGCAGAACACGTTCTTCTCGGTCGGCAGCGGCACCGGGCCCACGACCGTCGCACCGGCCCGGGTCACCGTGTCGACGATCTTGCGCGCCGAGCTGTCGATGACCTCGTGGTCGTAGGACTTGAGCCGGATGCGGATCTTCTGTCCCGCCATGGCGTCGTCTGTCTCTCTCTCGTACCGCTGGAACCGACCCCCGCACTCGGGCGTGTCGCTCGACGCGACGCACCTCTGCGCTGCGCACCGTGAGGTGCCAGGTCGTTGGATGCTGAGCGTGCCGGCGCACCTACCCGAAGGGCAGGGCTCCTGGCCCGCAACCTTGCGTCCCGTGCCGCGCTCCGCGCCCTGCCCTGTGCAAGGCACAGGCAGTTCGCGGCGCACCCGGCGCCGGGCAACCGGAACAGTGTGCCAGACACCGACCGCTTCTGACCAATCCGCGACCCTTCGCCCACGACGGGCGACGGTCCCGGACCGGCCGCCAGCGGTCAGCGCCGGCGGACGGCAGAACGAGGGCCCGGGCTGCTTGCCCGGGCCCTCGCCCGGCTCACTTGATGATCTTGGTGACTCGACCCGAGCCGACGGTCCGGCCACCCTCGCGGATGGCGAAGCCGAGGCCCTCCTCCATGGCGATCGGCTGGATCAGCTCGACCGTCATCTCGGTGTTGTCGCCGGGCATGACCATCTCGGTGCCCTCGGGCAGCGTGATGACGCCGGTGACGTCGGTCGTCCGGAAGTAGAACTGCGGACGGTAGTTCGAGTAGAACGGGTTGTGGCGGCCGCCCTCGTCCTTGGCCAGGACGTAGACCTGGGCCTCGAAGTCGGTGTGCGGGGTGATGGTGCCCGGCTTGGCGACGACCTGGCCGCGCTCCACCTCCTCGCGCTTGATGCCGCGCAGGAGCAGGCCACAGTTCTCGCCGGCCCACGCCTCGTCCATCGACTTGTGGAACATCTCGATGCCGGTGACCGTGGTCTTCTGCGGCTCACGGATGCCGAGGATCTCGACCTCCGAGTTGATCGGCAGCTTGCCGCGGTCGACCTTGCCGGTGACGACGGTGCCACGGCCGGTGATGGTGAAGACGTCCTCGATCGGCATGAGGAACGGCTTGTCCATGTCACGCACCGGGTCCGGGATGGAGTTGTCGACCGCGTCGAGCAGCTCCTCGACCGACTTGGTCCACTCCGGGTCGCCCTCGAGCGCCTTCAGGCCCGAGACGCGGACCACCGGGCAGTTGTCCCCGTCGAAGCCCTGCGCGGACAGCAGCTCGCGGACCTCCATCTCGACGAGCTCGAGGATCTCCTCGTCGTCGACCATGTCGGCCTTGTTGAGCGCGACCAGCAGGTAGGGCACGCCGACCTGGCGGGCCAGCAGCACGTGCTCGCGCGTCTGGGCCATGGGGCCGTCGGTCGCCGCGACCACGAGGATCGCGCCGTCCATCTGCGCAGCACCGGTGATCATGTTCTTGATGTAGTCGGCGTGACCCGGCGCATCCACGTGGGCGTAGTGGCGCTTCTCGGTCTCGTACTCGACGTGCGCGATGTTGATGGTGATACCGCGCTGCTTCTCCTCCGGCGCCTTGTCGATCTCGTCGAACGGCGTGAAGGGGTTGATGGCCGGGTACTTGTCGTGCAGCACCTTCGAGATGGCAGCGGTCAGCGTCGTCTTGCCGTGGTCGACGTGACCGATGGTCCCGATGTTCACGTGCGGCTTGGTCCGCTCGAACTTGGCCTTCGCCACTGTTGTCCTCCTCGGACTGGGTAGTTGTGCCGAACGGTGCAGGTGCCCTTCGACGCCTGCGGGGCGTTGCGGTCGCTACAGGTTGATGGGTTGAGGGTGATCGACCTGTGGGACTACTCGCCCCGGGTCTTCTTGATGATCTCCTCCGCGACGTTCCTGGGAACCTCGGCGTAGGAGTCGAACTGCATCGAGTACACCGCCCGGCCCTGGGTCTTGGACCTCAGGTCGCCGACGTACCCGAACATCTCCGAGAGCGGCACGTGCGCCCGGATGACCTTGACCCCGGTGGCGTCCTCCATCGACTGGATCATGCCGCGCCGGGAGTTGAGGTCACCGATGACGTCGCCCATGTACTCCTCGGGCGTGCGCACCTCGACGGCCATGATCGGCTCGAGGAGCACCGGGTCCGCACTGGCGGACCGCCTCCTTGAGCACCATCGAGCCGGCGATCTTGAACGCCATCTCGGAGGAGTCCACGTCGTGCGACTGGCCGTCGAGCAGGGTCGCCTTGACGCCCACCAGCGGGAAGCCGGCCAGCACGCCGAGCTCCATCGCGGACTGCACGCCCTGGTCGACGCTCGGGATGTACTCGCGCGGGATGCGACCACCGGTCACCGAGTTGACGAACTCGTACAGCTCGCCGTCGGCAGAGTGCAGCGGCTCGAAGGTCATCTGCACCTTCGCGTACTGCCCCGACCCACCGGTCTGCTTCTTGTGCGTGTAGTCGATCTTCTCCACCTTGCGGCGGATGGTCTCGCGGTAGGCGACCTGCGGCTTGCCGACGTTCGCCTCGACCTTGAACTCGCGCCGCATCCGGTCGACCAGGATGTCCAGGTGGAGCTCGCCCATGCCGCCGATGACGGTCTGGCCGGTCTCCTCGTCGAGCTTGACCCGGAAGGTCGGGTCCTCCTCGGCGAGCTTCTGGATCGCGATGGAGAGCTTCTCCTGGTCGCCCTTGGTCTTGGGCTCGATCGCCACGTCGATGACCGGCTCGGGGAAGGTCATCGACTCCAGGACGACCGGCGCGCCGATGTCGGCACAGGGTGTCACCGGTGGTGACGTCCTTGAGCCCGATGAACGCGTAGATGTGGCCGGCGGCGGCCTCGTCGACCGGGTTCTCCTTGTTGGAGTGCATCTGGAACATCTTCCCGATGCGCTCCTTCTTGCCCTTGGTCGAGTTGAGCACCTGCGTGCCGGAGGCGACCTTGCCCGAGTAGACCCGGACGTAGGTCAGCTTGCCGAAGAACGGGTGCGCGGCGACCTTGAACGCGAGCGCGGAGAACGGCTCGGAGGTGTTGGGCTTGCGCTGGACCAGCTCCGTCTCGTGGCCGGGCTTGTGGCCCTCGACGGCCGGCACGTCCAGCGGGGACGGCAGGTAGTCGATCACGGCGTCGAGCATGGGCTGCACGCCCTTGTTCTTGAACGCCGAGCCGCACAGCACCGGGTAGATCTCGCCGGCGATCGTCAGCTTGCGGATCGCGCCCTTGATCTCGGCCTCGGTCAGCTCCTCGCCACCGAGGTACTTCTCGAGCAGCTCCTCGTCGGACTCCGCGACCGTCTCGACGAGCTGGTGGCGGTACTCCTCGACCTTGTCGACCAGGTCCGCCGGGATCTCCTCGATCGTGTAGTCCTCGCCCTTCTGCACGTCGCCGCGCCAGGTGAGCGCCCGCCTGTAGATCAGGTCGACGACGCCGACGAAGTCGTGCTCGGCGCCGATCGGCAGCTGGAGCACGAGCGGGGTCGCCTTGAGGCGGTTGATGATCGTGTCGACGGTGAAGTAGAAGTCCGCGCCGAGCTTGTCCATCTTGTTGACGAAGCAGATCCGCGGGACGTTGTACTTGTCGGCCTGACGCCAGACGGTCTCCGACTGGGGCTCGACGCCCTCCTTGCCGTCGAACACGGCGACGGCACCGTCCAGCACGCGCAGCGAGCGCTCCACCTCGACCGTGAAGTCGACGTGGCCGGGGGTGTCGATGATGTTGATCTGGTTGTTCTGCCAGAAGCACGTCGTCGCGGCAGACGTGATGGTGATGCCGCGCTCCTGCTCCTGCTCCATCCAGTCCATCGTGGCGGCGCCGTCGTGGACCTCACCGATCTTGTAGTTGATCCCGGTGTAGAACAGGATCCGCTCAGTGGTGGTGGTCTTGCCGGCATCGATGTGAGCCATGATGCCGATGTTGCGGACCTTCGTGAGGTCGGTGAGCACGTCAAGTGCCACGGTTGTGGGCCCTTCCTGGGTCGCCCGCCGGGGTTACCAGCGGTAGTGCGCGAACGCCTTGTTCGACTCGGCCATCTTGTGCATGTCCTCGCGGCGCTTGACCGCGGCGCCGAGGCCGTTGCGAGGCGTCGAGGATCTCGTTCATGAGGCGCTCGGTCATGGTCTTCTCGCGGCGGGCGCGGGAGAAGTCGACCAGCCACCGCAGCGCGAGGGTGGTCTGCCGCGGAGGCACGGACCTCGACCGGCACCTGGTACGTCGCGCCGCCGACCCGGCGGGAGCGGACCTCGAGCGACGGGCGGACGTTGTCCAGCGCGCGCTTGAGGATGGTCGACGGGGTCCTGGCCGGTCTTCTCGCGGGCGCCCTCGAGCGCGCCGTAGACGATCGCCTCGGCGACGGACTTCTTGCCGTCCAGCAGCACCTTGTTGATGAGCTGGGTGACGAGGGGCGACCCGTAGACCGGGTCGGTGATCGAGCGGCCGCTTCGGGGCCGGGCCCTTGCGAGGCATCAGCTCTGTCCCTTCTTGGCGCCGTAGCGGCTGCGGGCCTGCTGGCGGCCCTTGACGCCCTGGGTGTCCAGCGCACCACGGATGATCTTGTAGCGCACGCCCGGCAGGTCCTTCACCCGGCCGCCGCGCACGAGCACGATCGAGTGCTCCTGCAGGTTGTGGCCGACGCCGGGGATGTAGGCGGTGACCTCGATCCCGCTGGAGAGCTTCACGCGGGCCACCTTGCGCAGCGCCGAGTTCGGCTTCTTCGGGGTGGTGGTGTAGACGCGGGTGCACACACCGCGCCGCTGCGGGCTGCCCTTGAGGGCCGGCGTCTTGGAGGACGACTTCTTGGACGCCCGTCCCTTGCGCACGAGCTGCTGGATCGTGGGCACTACGTCTCCGTCTTCTCTGCTGTCTGGACCGGTTGCCCGGTCCGGTCCTGGTTGCCCGGACCGCTGTCGGCCGGCCCGTCCTCCGACCCCCGCACCCGGGTGTGTCGGGCCACCTGAGCGCGGCGCCGCCCGCCACAATCTCAAGGCGGTGGGGCCGCGCGGTGGTGGTCCAGCCACCCGGCATCGTCCCGGCCCGTCGGACCACTGGTCCACGGTGCCGTGCCGATGCACGCGCGAGGGCCCGACGGCGCGGGCACGGGGACCTACGCTACCGGCTCGCCCGCTGGACCGTCAAAGCGAGCGATGGGGTTGTGCGCCCGGTCACACCGGGCGCGGATCCGCCTGGTCCGCAGGCGTGACGCGAGGTCGCAGGTGCGTGCCCGCGACCTCGCGTCGAACCCACGACGTCGGCAGCTGATCGACGTCAGCGCAGGTCGCCGAAGTCGATGTCCTCGAGCGGGATCGCCTCGCCGCTGCCCATGCCGAGCGGCGGGAAGTCGATCTCGTCGTAACCGAAGCTCGGGTAGAGCTCGGCCTTGGCCTCCTCGGTGGGCTCCACCTCGACGTTGCGGTACCGGGCCAGACCGGTACCCGCCGGGATGAGCTTGCCGATGATGACGTTCTCCTTGAGGCCCAGCAGCGAGTCGCTGCGGCCGCTCATCGCCGCCTCGGTCAGCACCCGGGTCGTCTCCTGGAAGGAGGCCGCCGAGAGCCACGAGTCGGTCGCGAGCGAGGCCTTGGTGATGCCCATCAGCTCCGGACGACCCGAGGCCGGCTGCCCGCCCTCCGCGATCGCCCTGCGGTTGGCGTCCTCGAACCGGCCACGCTCGGCCAGCTCGCCCGGCAGCAGGTCGGTGTCACCCGAGTCGAGCACGGTCACGCGCCGCAGCATCTGCCGCACGATGACCTCGATGTGCTTGTCGTGGATGTCCACGCCCTGCGACCGGTAGGTCTCCTGGACCTCGTCCACCAGGTGCTTCTGGGTGGCCCGCGGGCCGAGGATGCGCAGCACCTTCTTCGGGTCGACCGCGCCCTGGACCAGCAGCTGGCCGACCTCGACGTGGTCGCCGTCCTCGATCAGGAGCCGGGACCGCTTCGTCAGCGGGTAGGCGACCTCCTCCGAGCCGTCGTCCGGGGTGAGCACGATGCGCCGCATCCGCTCGTCCTCCTCGAGCGCCACGCGGCCGGAGTACTCCGCGATGGTGCCCTCGCCCTTGGGGGTGCGGGCCTCGAAGAGCTCCTGGACACGGGGCAGACCCTGCGTGATGTCGTCGGCCGAGGCCACACCACCGGTGTGGAAGGTCCGCATCGTCAGCTGGGTGCCCGGCTCGCCGATCGACTGCGCGGCGATGATGCCCACCGCCTCGCCGATGTCGACGAGCTTGCCGGTGGCCAGCGAACGGCCGTAGCAACGCGAGCACGTGCCCACGCGCGACTCGCAGGTCAGCACCGAGCGCACCTTGACCTCGGTGACGCCCGGCGGCGATCGCCGCGTCGATCGACCAGGTCGCCGGCGTCGTCCCCGGCTCGCGGCCACCACGGTGCCGTCCGGTGCGACCACGTCGGTCGCGAGCGTCCGGGCGTACACGCTGGTCTCCACCTTCTCGTGGCGCACCATGGTGCCGTCGGCGAGCGCCGTGGCGATCGGCATGGTCAGGCCGCGCTCGGTGCCGCAGTCCTCCTCGCGGACGATGACGTCCTGGGAGACGTCCACCAGACGACGGGTCAGGTAACCCGAGTCGGCGGTCCGCAGCGCGGTGTCGGCCAGACCCTTGCGGGCACCGTGCGTCGCGATGAAGTACTCCAGGACCGACAGGCCCTCGCGGTAGTTCGACTTGATCGGCCGGGGCATGATCTCGCCCTTGGGGTTGGCCACCAGGCCGCGCATGCCGGCGATCTGCCGCACCTGCATCCAGTTGCCTCGGGCGCCCGAGCCGACCATCCGGTACAGCGTGTTGCGCGCGCGGGAAGTTGGCCTGCATCGCCTTGGCGACGTCGTCGGTGGCCTGGGTCCAGATCTCGATGAGCTCCTGACGGCGCTCGTCGTCGGTGATCAGACCCTTGTCGAACTGGCCCTGGATCTTCGCCGCACGGCCCTCGTACTCCTCGAGGATGCGCCTGCTTGCTCGGCGGGATCGGCGACGTCGGAGATCGCGATGGTGACACCCGAGCGGGTGGCCCACCGGTAGCCGGCGTCCTTGAGCGCGTCCAGGCTCGCCGCGACCTCGACCTTGGGGTACCGCTCGGCCAGGTCGTTGACGATGCCCGACAGCCGCTTCTTGTCGACCGCGGTGTTGACGTACGGGTAGTCGACCGGCAGCAGCTCGTTGAACAGCGCGCGGCCGAGCGTGGTCTTCACCATCGCGGGCTCACCCGGGTTCCACTCCTCGGCCAGCCCGAAGTCGCCGTCGCCAGGGACCAGGTCGGCCATCCGCAGGGTCACCTCGGCGTTCAGGTCGAGCGAGCCCTGGTCGAACGCCATCATCGCCTCGGCAACCGAGGAGAACGCCCGGCCCTCACCGACCGCCTCGGGCCGCTCGGCCGTGAGGTGGTACAGACCGATGATCATGTCCTGCGAGGGCATGGTCACCGGGCGGCCGTCGGACGGCTTGAGGATGTTGTTGCTCGAGAGCATCAGGATGCGCGCCTCGGCCTGCGCCTCGGCGGACAGCGGCAGGTGCACCGCCATCTGGTCGCCGTCGAAGTCCGCGTTGAACGCGCCGCAGACCAGCGGGTGCAGGTGGATGGCCTTGCCCTCCACGAGCACCGGCTCGAACGCCTGGATGCCCAGGCGGTGCAGCGTGGGCGCGCGGTTGAGCAGCACCGGGTGCTCGGTGATGACCTCCTCGAGCACGTCCCACACCTGCGGGCGGGCCCGCTCGACCATGCGCTTGGCGCGACTTGATGTTCTGGGCGTGGTTGAGGTCGACCAGGCGCTTCATGACGAACGGCTTGAACAGCTCCAGCGCCATCTGCTTGGGCAGGCCGCACTGGTGCAGCTTGAGCTCGGGGCCCACCACGATGACCGAACGGCCCGAGTAGTCCACGCGCTTGCCGAGCAGGTTCTGGCGGAACCGCCCCTGCTTGCCCTTGAGCATGTCGGAGATCGACTTCAGCGGCCGGTTGCCCGGGCCGGTGACCGGACGGCCGCGGCGGCCGTTGTCGAACAGCGCGTCGACGGCCTCCTGGAGCATCCGCTTCTCGTTGTTGACGATGATCTCCGGCGCGCCCAGGTCGAGCAGGCGCTTGAGGCGGTTGTTCCGGTTGATCACGCGGCGGTACAGGTCGTTCAGGTCCGACGTGGCGAACCGGCCGCCGTCGAGCTGGACCATCGGGACGCAGGTCCGGCGGGATGACCGGGACTGCGTCCAGCACCATCGCCTCCGGCGAGTTGGACGTGGTGAGGAACGCGTTGACCACCTTGAGGCGCTTGAGCGCACGGGTCTTGCGCTGGCCCCGACCGTTGCGGATGATCTCGCGCAGCGAGTCGGCCTCGGCCTCCAGGTCGAAGCTCTCCAGGCGCTTCTGGATCGCCGCGGCGCCCATCGAGCCCTTGAAGTAGTTGCCGTACCGGTCCACCAGCTGGCGGTAGAGCAGCTCGTCGCCCTCGAGGTCGGCGACCTTGAGGTTCTTGAAGCGGTCCCAGACCTGCTCGAGCCGCTCGATCTCGGCGTCCGCACGCTTGCGGATCTGCGCCATCTCGCGCTCGGCGGAGTCGCGCACCTTGCGGCGCGCGTCGGCCTTGGCGCCCTCCGCCTCGAGCTCGGCCAGGTCGGCCTCGAGCACCTGGGCCCGGGCGTCGACGTCGGCGTCGCGGCGCTTGGCGATCTCCTGCTTCTCCAGGTCGATCTCGTTCTGGAGGTTGGGCAGGTCCTCGGTGCGACCGTCGTCGTCGACCTCGGTGATCATGTACGCGGCGAAGTAGATGACCTTCTCCAGGTCCTTCGGCGCGAGGTCGAGCAGGTAGCCCAGGCGCGAGGGCACGCCCTTGAAGAACCAGATGTGGGTCACCGGGGCGGCGAGCTCGATGTGACCCATCCGCTCACGGCGCACCTTGGAGCGAGTGACCTCGACGCCGCAGCGCTCGCAGATGATGCCCTTGAAGCGCACGCGCTTGTACTTGCCGCAGTAGCACTCCCAGTCCCGGGTGGGACCGAAGATCTTCTCGCAGAAGAGCCCGTCCTTCTCCGGCTTCAGGGTCCGGTAGTTGATGGTCTCGGGCTTCTTGACCTCACCGTGCGACCAGGCGCGGATGTCCTCCGCGGTCGCCAGGCCGATGCGCAGCTCGTCGAAGACGTTGACGTCGAGCAAGGTGTCCTACTTCCTTCGTGTGACGTTCACGCAGTCTGTGTCCTGCGGCCGCGCACGCGACCGCGGATGGAACCGAACGGCTCCGACGAGCTCAGATCTCCTCGATGCTGGAGGCGTTGGGGCGGCGGGACAGGTCGATGCCCAGCTCCTCCGCCGCGCGGTACACCTCGTCGTCGTTCTCCTTCATGTCGATGGACACGCCGTCCGCGGACAGCACCTCGACGTTCAGGCACAGCGACTGCATCTCCTTGAGGAGCACCTTGAAGGACTCCGGGATGCCCGAGTCGGGGATGTTCTCGCCCTTGACGATCGCCTCGTAGACCTTGACGCGGCCCGGCACGTCGTCCGACTTGATGGTGAGCAGCTCCTGGAGCGTGTAGGCGGCGCCGTACGCCTCCAGGGCCCACACCTCCATCTCGCCGAACCGCTGACCGCCGAACTGCGCCTTACCGCCCAGCGGCTGCTGGGTGATCATCGAGTACGGGCCGGTCGAGCGGGCGTGGATCTTGTCGTCGACCAGGTGGTGCAGCTTGAGGATGTACATGTAGCCGACCGCGACCGGGTCGGGGAACGGCTCCCCGGAGCGGCCGTCGAACAGCTGCGCCTTGCCCGTGGAGTCGACCAGCCGGTCGCCGTCCCGGTTGGTGTTCGCCTCGCCGAGCAGCCCGGTCAGCACGTCCTCCGAGACACCGTCGAACACCGGCGTCGCCACCGGGGTCCCAGGCTCGCTCACCTTCGCGCGCCTGAGGCACCTTCTTGAGCCACGCGGCGGTCTCCTTGAGCCCGGAGACGTCCCAGCCCTGCTTGGCGATCCAGCCCAGGTGCACCTCGAGCACCTGGCCGACGTTCATCCGGCCGGGCACGCCCAGCGGGTTGAGCACGATGTCGACCGGGGTCCCGTCGGCGAGGAACGGCATGTCCTCGACCGGGAGGATCTTGGAGATGACGCCCTTGTTGCCGTGCCGGCCGGCGAGCTTGTCGCCGCTGTTGATCTTGCGGCGCTGGGCGATGTAGACCCGGACCAGCTCGTTGACGCCGGCGGGCAGCTCGTCGCCGTCCTCGCGGTCGAACGTGCGCACCTCGATGACCGTGCCGGACTCGCCGTGGGGCACCTTGAGCGAGGTGTCGCGCACCTCGCGGGCCTTCTCGCCGAAGATCGCGCGCAGCAGGCGCTCCTCCGGGGTCAGCTCGGTCTCGCCCTTGGGGGTGACCTTGCCGACCAGGATGTCGCCGGCGGTGACCTCGGCACCGATCCGGATGATGCCGCGCTCGTCGAGGTCGGCCAGGACCTCCTCGGAGACGTTCGGGATGTCCCGGGTGATCTCCTCGGGCCCGAGCTTCGTGTCGCGGGCGTCGACCTCGTGCTCCTCGATGTGGATCGAGGAGAGCACGTCGTCCTGGACCAGACGCTGGCTCAGGATGATCGCGTCCTCGTAGTTGTAGCCCTCCCACGACATGAACGCGACCAGCAGGTTGCGGCCCAGGGCGAGCTCGCCCTCGTCGGTCGCGGGGCCGTCGGCCAGCACGGAGCCGACCTCGACGCGCGCACCCTCGTCGACCAGGACCCGCTGGTTGTAGCAGGTGCCCTGGTTCGAGCGGCGGAACTTCTGCACGCGGTAGGTCGAGGTGGTCGCGTCGTCGTTGGCGACGGTGATCAGGTCGGCCGAGACCTCCGTGACCACACCCGGCCTTGGTCGCGACGATGACGTCACCGGCGTCCACCGCGGCGCGGCGCTCCATGCCGGTGCCGACCAGCGGCGCCTCGGAGCGCACCAGCGGCACGGCCTGGCGCTGCATGTTCGCGCCCATCAGCGCGCGGTTGGCGTCGTCGTGCTCGAGGAACGGGATCATCGCGGTCGCGACGGACACCATCTGCCGCGGCGAGACGTCCATGTAGTCGACCGCGTTCGGCGGCACCAGCTCGACCTCGCCGCCCTTGACGCGCACCAGCACGGCGTCCTCGACGAAGTGGCCCTTGGCGTCGACCGGGGCGTTCGCCTGGGCGATGACGTGGCGGTCCTCGTCGTCGGCGGTCAGGTAGTGCACCTCGTCGGTGACCCGGCCGTTCGTGACCTTGCGGTACGGCGTCTCGACGAAGCCGAACGGGTTGATCCGGCCGTAGGTGGCCAGCGAGCCGATGAGACCGATGTTCGGGCCCTCAGGGGTCTCGATCGGGCACATCCGGCCGTAGTGCGAGGGGTGCACGTCGCGGACGTCCATGCCGGCACGGTCGCGGGACAGGCCGCCCGGGCCGAGCGCCGACAGGCGGCGCTTGTGGGTCAGGCCCGCGAGCGGGTTGTTCTGGTCCATGAACTGCGAGAGCTGCGAGGTACCGAAGAACTCCCGGATGCTCGCCACCACGGGGCGGATGTTGATCAGGGTCTGCGGCGTGATCGCCTCGACGTCCTGGGTGGTCATCCGCTCGCGGACCACGCGCTCCATCCGGGACAGGCCCGGTGCGGACCTGGTTCTGGATGAGCTCGCCGACCGCGCGGATGCGCCGGTTGCCGAAGTGGTCGATGTCGTCGGTCTCGACCCGCACCTCGACGGGCTCGCCGCCCTTGCGTGCCGGTGAGCGTCGTCACGTCGGCGTGCAGCGCGGCGAGGTACTTGATGGCCGCCACGACGTCGGACACCGAGAGCACCGAGTCGCTCAGCGGGGCGTCCTGGCCCAGCTTCTTGTTCAGCTTGTAGCGGCCGACCTTGGCCAGGTCGTAGCGCTTGGGGTTGAAGTAGAAGTTGTCCAGCAGCGCGCGACCGGCCTCGACCGTGGGCGGCTCGCCCGGACGGATCTTGCGGTAGATGTCGAGCAGCGCCTCCTCCTGGGTCTTGACGTGGTCCTTCTCCAGGGTCTCCAGCACCGCCGGGAAGTCGGCGAACTCCTCGCGGATCTCGACCTCGGTCAGCCCGAGCGCCTTGAGGAAGACGGTCACCGACTGCTTGCGCTTGCGGTCCACGCGCACACCGACGGCGTCGCGCTTGTCGATCTCGAACTCGAGCCAGGCGCCGCGGCTCGGGATGACCTTGGTGGTGAAGATGTCCTTGTCGGACGTCTTGTCCGCGGTGCGCTCGAAGTACACGCCCGGGGAACGGACCAGCTGGGAGACGACGACGCGCTCGGTGCCGTTGATGATGAAGGTGCCGCGCCCGGTCATGAGCGGGAACTCGCCCATGAAGACCGTCTGGCTCTTGATCTCACCGGTGGTGTAGTTCACGAACTCCGCGGTGACGAACAGCGGCGCGGCGTAGGTGAAGTCCTTCTCCTTGCACTCCTCGACGGTGTACTTCGGGGGCTCGAAGCGGTGGTCGCGGAACGAGAGCGACATGCTCCCGCCGAAGTCCTCGATCGGGGAGATCTCCTCGAAGATCTCCTCGAGGCCGGAGGTCTCGGGGACGTCGGTGCGGCCGGCCTCGGCGGCCTCGGCGACGCGCTGCTGCCAGGCGTCGTTGCCGAGGAGCCAGTCGAAGTTCTCGGTCTGCAGGCCCAGCAGGTCCGGGACCTCGAGCGGCTCGTGGATGTTGGCGAAGGAGATGCGGCGCGATGCGGTGCGGTTTTCAGCGGTCGGAGCAGCAGGGGTGCGCGAGGCAGCCAAGAGGGGTCCTTCCCGGATCGAGGTGCGGCGCTTGACCCGGCAGGCACGACTCCCCGGCCGCTGAGCCACCGGCATCGCACAGGCACGACGACAGGGGCTCGGGTTATACGGAGTCGCGGACACAGGTCAGCGCGAAGCGCTAGCATACCCCGCCGCGCCAGGATGTCCAAAACGAAGCGGCCGGTATGCGCTACTCTGCGCACCCGCGCGACCGGACGAGGCCCGCAACCGGCGTGGGGTTGCGGGCCTCGTCGTGTGCCCGGCGCGGCTCAGCGGCCGGCCGGGCGAAGGTCACTTGAGCGTGACGGTGGCGCCGGCGCCCTCCAGGGCAGCCTTGGCCTTCTCGGCGGTCTCCTTGTTGGCCGCCTCCAGGACGGCCTTGGGCGCGCCGTCGACGAGGTCCTTGGCCTCCTTCAGGCCCAGGCTGGTCAGCGCGCGGACCTCCTTGATGACCTGGATCTTCTTGTCGCCCGCGGCCTCGAGGATGACGTCGAACTCCGACTTCTCCTCCTCCTCCTCGGGAGCCGCGGCGCCGCCGCCGGCGGCAGGGGCGGCAGCGGCGACCGGCGCCGCAGCGGTGACCTCGAAGGTCTCCTCGAAGGCCTTCACGAACTCGTTGAGCTCGATGAGGGTGAGCTCCTTGAACGCGTCGATGAGCTCGGCGGTGGTGAGCTTCGCCATGGTGGCGTGTCCTTCCGTTGTGCCCTGCTCGCGCGAGCAGGTGGGTGGGTTGGGTGGAGAGGCGGCTCAGGCCGCCTGCTCCTCGGTGGCCCGCTTCTCGCGCAGGGCATCGATGGTGCGCACGGCCTGGGCGGTCGACGCGGTGAACAGGTAGGCGGCCTGGTAGAGCTTGGCCTTCATGGCCCCGGCCGCCTTGGCCAGCAGGACCTCGCGCGACTCGAGGTCTGCGAGCTTGGTGATCTCGTCCGCGGTGAGCGGGCGGCCGTCCATGACGCCGCCCTTGACCACGAGCTGGGGGTGGGCCTTGGCGAAGTCACGCAGCCCCTTCGCGACGGCGACCGGGTCACCGTCGACGAACGCGATGGCGGACGGACCCTTGAGCTGGACGTCGAGACCCTCGACGCCCGCCTCGCGGGCCGCGATCGCGGAGAGCGTGTTCTTCACCACGGCGTAGGTGGCGTTCCCGCGCAGCGCCGTGCGCAGCTCCTTGAGCTGCGACACGGAGAGCCCGCGGTACTCGGTCAGCACGACGGCGCTCGACCCACGGAACTTCTCCGTGAGCTCTGCGACGGCTGCCGCCTTGTCCGGCCTCGCCATGGCACTCCTTCCGATGGTGGTGCCGCAGGCGAGGCCCCGCATGAGAAGAGCCCCGCGCACAGGCGCGGGGCTCGCAGGGCCGGGGCGCACACGCTCCGGTCGGGAGTCACTCACCTGCGCGGGTCTCCGCTCGGAGCGGAACTTCGGTCTGCCGCCACGGGGACGGCCGACGACCTGCGGTCTTGGGCGCGACAAAGCGTACGCGGCGGCCGCCGCCCGGCCAAATCCCGGCCCACGCCGCGCCGGGTGAGCACGCTCGCCGGCCGGTCGCGGGAATCCGCAGCGTGTCCATGGTCACAAACCTGGAGATCGGTGCTCTGGAAGGGGTGAGGGCCCGGACCCCGGGACCGCGACCAGGACGGGACGCCGATGACCATCATGCGAGGGATCGAGACGCGGATGAGCCCGACCCACGTCCGACCGGCACCACGGACCGAGCCGCATCCCCCGCGGCTCGTCTCCCGCGGTCGCCCGTCGACGCCCGACGAGCAGCGAGCGCGTCCGCGTCCGGTCGACCTGGCGGCGTGGCTGGCCGAGGCGCCCGGGCCGGAGCTACCCGTGCCCCTCATGCCGGCCCCGCCGGCGGCCTCAGGTGGGGCGGGTGCCAGGCGCAGGGTGGCGCTGATCGGCGGGAACGTGCACCGGGACCACCCGGACCTGGTCCGCGCCGACGTCATCACCTGGCCCGGCGGGCGGTACCTGCGCGCCGACGAGCGATCCACCGCACACGCGTCGCTGCTGGTCGGTCAGGGCGTGGTGCACGCCCGCGGGCTCGTGCCGGCGGCGACGCTGCTGCTGGCCGCGGTCGGGTCCCCCGACGCGAACGGCGCGGACCTGCAGATCGCCAAGGCCGTGCGGTGGGCGGTCGTCGGCGGGGCCGACGTCGTCGTGCTGCCCTTCGGGCGCCAGCGCCTGGGCCGCCGGCTCACCACCACGCTGCACGCCGCGATGGCCGAGGGCGTGCAGGTGTTCGCCGCGGCCGGCGACCTAGGGCCCGAGGCCCTGGCGTTCCCGGCGTCGGTCACCGGCGTGGTCGCGGTGACGGCCCACGACGGCGTGCGGCTGCTCCCCCAGTGCTCGGAGTACGCGGACCTCGCCGCGCCCGGGTTCGACGTGCCCGGGGCCGGGCTGCGCACCCGTGCCCGGCTCCAGGGCTCGTCCGTGGCCGCCGTGCTCGCCGCGGGCAGCCACCTGGCGTGGTGCGAGGCGGGAGCCAGACCCGACCTCCCGTCGCACACGGACGCCTGAGCCCGACGGTACCGGCGCCGCGCGAGCCGGCGGGGAGCTACCCGGAACCGGCGCGCGTCGCGAAGCACGCCAGCGGGACCTGCTCGTCGGTGCCCGCATCCACCGCGGCGAGCGCCGCTGCGGGGCTCGCCCCCTCGCGCAGCGCCCGGTGGAAGGCCGGCGCGACCCGCGCAGCCACCTCGTCGCGCAGCGGCGCGAGCGCGGCCACCACCGCCTCGGCCCCGAGCCGGAGCAGCACGCTCGCGAGCCCGAGTACCTCACCCCCCGGTCGCACCGTCGCGCGGCCCACCTCGCACGCGGAGAGCACCACGACCGAGCCACTCAGATCCGTGCCCTCGAGCTCGTGGGCGAACAACGGTCCGTCGGCCAGCCGCACCCAGGAGAACAGCGGGTTGTCCGACTCGTGGTGCCCGTGCACTGCCAGGTGCACCACCCCGGCCCGGTCGAGCAGTCCGGCCGTCGCCGCAGCCGTGGCGCTCTTCCCGGCCAGCACCCTCGCACCGTCCCAGGTCCCGGCCACTGCTGCGACCTCGTCCTCGGCGTGCACCAGTCCCGGGCCCGCCACGACGAGGGCGCCGGGGCGCCGAGCGACGGCCAGTGTGGCCGCCAGGCGGGTGCCCACACTCGTCGCCACGCCGCGCCTGGACGGCAGCAGCCCCCAGGGGAGCGCGACCATCGGCCCGCCCACCACCAGGTGCACCGGGCCGGACACCTCCAGCGGCGCGAGGAGGTTCTCGTCGAGCCAGGCGAGCCCGCGGTCGAACGAGCGCCGCACCACCGTGCGCATCGCACCCGGCAGGTGCGCGCCCGACAGCGCGTGCAGGTCCGCGTCGACCCGCCTGGCGACCTGCTCGACGTCGGCGGCGGCGACCAGGTGGCGCAGTCGGGCGCCGGCGGCGTCGAGCACGATCGCGTGCACCACGCCGTCCGGCGCGGTGAGATCGACGATCGTCGGACCGCCGGACGCGGCCTCGGCGAGCAGATCCGCGGCGCGCGGAGGCTGCGGCGACCCGACCTCGCCGTCCAGCTGCCAGGAGCGCTGGCGGGCGGCCGTGCGGAGCCGGTCGATCTCGCGGGCGAGGGCCGGGTCGCGGCCCTCCTGCGCGCGATCGCGCTCGACGGCGAACCGCAGGTCGAGGAGCAGCCGGGCGAGCTCCGCGTCGTCCGGGGGACGGACCCGCGCAGGACCGGCGAACGTCGCCCGCCCCCGTTCGACGGCGTCGAGCAGGGCCAGTGGATCGTCCCGCTCCAGCGCGGCACGCGCTTCGATCACCGCCAACCGCTCGCCGAGCACCGCTGCCGCCGTCACGGCCTCGACGGACCCGAACTGCGACCGGTGGGCCGCGAGCAGCCTCTGCCCCGCGACGACGTGCCGGTGGCCGGCGGCTCGCCGCCCGGCATCGAACGCGAGCTGGGCGGCGACGGCCCGCGCGGCGAGCGCGAGGCTCAGGGACTCACGTCCGGTGAGCCGGCCCGCCGCCGCGAGCGCCTCGCGCGCCTGGTCGCGGCGGCCCGCGCCGACCAGCGCGGCCGCCCGGGCCACGTGCGCCGCGCGCACGGTCTCGCGCGCGCCGCTGGACTCCTCGGCGCGCTCGGCCACCTCGGCAGCCCGCCGCGCGACGGCCAGGCAGGCACGACGGGGATCGGGCTGATCGAGCGCGAGGTCCAGGCGGGCTCGCAGGTCGGCGACCTCGGCCCGGGCGAGCCACGGCGCGTTGGCACGTCGGGCGAGGCGCCGCCGCGCGGCACTCGCCCACGCGCGCGCCGCTTCGGGCCGGTGCAGCAGCAGGGCGCACTCCGCGCGGGCGATCTCGACCTGCGCGAGGTCGAGCGAGAGCCGCCCGGCGGCGAACACCTCACCGGCCTGGCGGAGGGTGTCGTCGGCCTCGGAGACAAGCCCTGCCTCGAGCAGCACCCGGGCCCGGTCCAGCAGCGAGACGCCCGACGTCACCCCCCCGGTGTCCTCCGCGGCACGCGCCATGGAGTGCAGCGCACGAGGCAGGTCGCCGGCGAGGAACTCGGCGTACCCGAGGTTGTGCCGCGCCTTGTAGGCGAGCGCGGCGTTGCCGATCGACTCCGCCCGCGCGGCGCACGCCTCGAGATCGGCTCGGGCCCGTGCCACGTCGCCGCGGTCCAGGTGGAGGGACCCCCGGTTCAGGAGCACCACGCATGCGTCGCGCGGGGCGGCTCCGTCGATCAACGCCGCCGCGGCGTCGAGTGCGGCCATCGCCCGGTCGCCGTCCCCGGCGCGCAGCCACAGGTGCCCGAGCTGACCGAGCACCGGGACCCGGGCGTCGTCGGCGCCGGCGAACGTCGCCCACCGCTCGGCCTCCTGGAGCATGGCCAGGCTGCGGGAGAGGTCGGCGCGCAGCTCGAAGTCGCTCGCCACCAGGCCCAGGACGGCCCGGGCCCGGAGGTATGCGAGCTGCTTGGCGTCCGCGCCGCCGTGGCCCTCCGGCGGCAGCGTGCCGTCGCCGACGGACCGTAGGACGGCACGGAAGTGCCGCGACGCCTCGGCGGGTCGGCCGTCGGTGTTGGCCGCGAGGCCGCGGTCGAGGGCGCGCCGAGCGCGCACCACGTCCGACGGCGACACGTGCCCCACGAAGCAGATCTTGCCGCTGATCGATCACCAGGCCCAACACCTGGCGGCGGGACGTCGTTCGCGCCGCCGGTCGAGGCCCGTCTCAGTCCGGCAGCGGAAGACCCGTCACCTCGTGGATGGCACGCCACGCCGCGCGACGACGCGCCTTGGCCCGTGCCTGCCACTCGACCTCACCCGGACCGCTGCCCTCGCGCTCGCGCAGCACGGCCTCGGCCAGCTCGCCGGCCAGCACCGGCGCGGCGAACGATGTACCGCTCCACACCCCGAACCCGCCGGTGAAGCCGTCGGGGGCCGGCGTGCTGCGGGACTCGCCCGGCCGAAGGCCGCGGAGCTGGACCGTCGAGGTCAGCGAGCCGCTCATGGTCACCGGGAAGGTGCTGACCACGGCGGCGCCGGGGCGCAGCGCGGTCACCCAAGCCCCGTCGTTGCTCAGCAGAGCCGTCGAACCGTCAGGGTTGAGGGCGCCGGCCGTGACCAGCGGCGGGTGGTCCCAGTGACCGGGGTGCTCGGGCGTGGGCGGTTCCCACGAGCTGAGCCACGGCGCGAACGCTGCCGGGTAGCACGGCCGGGTGGTCGAGTCGTTCCCGGCCGAGACGACCACCGCCACGCCGTAGCGGCTGAGCGCGTCGAGCAACGCACCCAGCGGGCGGTCGAAGGCGGCGTCCTCGGGCCGCTCGTGGTAGTAGCCGAGCGAGAGGGACAGGACGTCGACCGGGTGGTACCCGGCGCGGCCCAGCAGGCCCAGCAGGTGGAACAGCAGGAGCCTGCGCAGACCGGTGAGCAGGTCGGACTCCGCGATCAACCCGTCACCCCCGTACAGCCGGCAGGCCAGGACCGTCGAGTCCGGACACTTCTGGTGCACCAGCCCGGTGATGAACGTGCCGTGAGCGGCACAGGGGTCCAGGCTCCCGGTCAGCGGGTTCACGCTCATCCCGCCGACGTCGCTGTCCCGCCAGTGCGGGTGGACCGCCGGGTAGGGACCCACGGGGACGCCGAGCACCTGCGGGTCGCGCACCACCGTGTCGCCGACGAACCAGGGGTGCTCGCCGGCGCCGGTGTCGAGCACCGCGACGACCGGACGCACCGGGCCCTTGCCCGTGCCGTCGACCGTCGCGTCGGGGTACCGGCGCTGCGGCGCGGGCCCGACCCACGCCACGGGACTGCGACCGCCACTGCCGGCCCGGGCGTACTCCCCGACGGCGTCCGGCGCCGTGTAGGGGTGCGGCTCGGTGTAGGGATGCGGCTCGGTGTAGGGATGCGGCTCGGTGTACGGGTGCGGCTCGGTGTACGGCGCGCCGACGATCTCGTCGGCCGTCACCAGGTGGTCCAGCGACGCCAGGACACGCGCCTTGTCGACCAGTGTCTCCAGGACCGGCCAGACGTCGACCGGCTCCGCGGGGACCGTGTTCTCGAGCTGGGCGGTGTAGCCGAACGCGGCGTACAGCTCCTCGGCGAGCTCGGGTGGAAGGTCGGCCTGACGCAGGAGCTCCAGGTCACGCTCGTCACGCGCGTCCAGACTCACCCGCAGGCCGCGCTCCGCGGCGACCTCCTCGAGCAGCCGCCACGACTCCGAGCCGGGTGCTCCGGCCATCAGCAGGCGGTCGCGCAGGTACCAGGTGGGCTGGACGGCGGCGGCGCCCGGCCGCTGCACCGCCGTGTCCGGGTCGAGACGCAGCAGCCGCCCCGCCCAGCTCCTGGGCAGCCCGTCCGCCGAGCCGTCCGCCGCCGGGCGCTTGTCGTCCACCATCTGTGCCTCCTCGTCCGTGCGGGTCGGATGCCCGCTGCGCTACAGCTCGATGACGGGCGTGCTCACGGTCGGGCCGGTGCCGTCCGAGCGGCGCAGCACCAGGCTGGCGGGGCCGGCCGGCACGTCCTCCAGCACGAAGCAGCCCTCGTCGTCCGACTCGGCGTGGATCTCCCCGTCCGGGCGGAACACCGTGACGGTGCACCGCATCGCCGGAGCGATCCAGCCGTCCAGCCGGACGCCGCCCTCGCCGGGCGACATGGTGATCATGACAGTGCACGGGTCCGCCGTGAAGGTGACGGTCCGCGCGGTGACGGTCTCCTCGCCGCGCAGGGCGAGCTCGGGAGCCTCGACCCGGACCAGCTCGACCAGCTCGGACTCCAGCCCGTCGAGGGTGATCGCGAACAGGGCGCGATCGGCGAGCCCGTCGGGCACCGGGTCGACCTGGCGCACCACGCGGCCCAGGTCCGCGAGCAGGGCGCGGTCACGCTCATCCATCGGGTCCTGCGGCGAGTACTCGCTCATGACCACTCCCACCTCTCGTCGTCATCGAGCAGAGCTCGAAGCTTGGCCAGGCACCGGCCACGGGTGACTCCCACGGCCGTGACCTTCATGCCGGTCACCTCGGCGATCGCGCGGTAGTCGGGCCGGTCGGCCGCGGCCACGAAGCGCAGGATCTGCTGGCACCGCTCGGGCAGCCGCAGGAACAGGTGCCACAGCACGCGGTCGCGCTCGGTGTCGAGCGTCTGGTCCTCCGGGCCGGGGCCGGCTGACGGGAGCTCGTGGCGCTCGTCGGCGTCGTCCGGGAGCCCGGTGGTCCGTGCGGCCTCCCCGCGGTGGCGGCGCACGGCGAGCCAGGCAGCGCGGCGCGCACTGACCAGCAACCACGACAGTGCGGCCTCGGGCTCGCGGATCGACTCGGCGTTGCGCACGAAGGCGACCCAGACGCCCTGGACCACGTCGTCGGCCGCGTCCCTCTCGACGCCCTGCCCACGCACCACGTGCCACAGCAGCGGGGTCGTCTCCCGGACGAACGCCTCGAGGGCGGCGTGATCGCCGTCGCGGTAGGCGACGAGCGCGTGCGCCGCGCGGTTCGAGAGGGTCATCGCCTCCGCCTGCTCCGTCGCCGCAGGGGGTGCCCAGCGGCCCCGGTGGTGCCGGGCCCCCGAGACTACGGGCGGCGCGTCGCGAGCGACAAGGGCGTGCCGGCGCCAGGCACCCACCGTGCGCGCACCGCGGCACGTGACGGCCCTGCCCGCAACGCCCATCGGGCACCCCCCTTCCAGCGCGGACGCCTCACGCGGCCTCTCACCGGTCAGGAGCACGCCGTGGGCGCCGCGTGACACCTGACACCGGCCGCGGAGTGTGATCTCGGACACGGCCCGCAGGGGCGCGTCGCGATCCGCGCGGCAGCGCCCGCCCAGGTGCACGGCTCGCGGAAACCCTCCCGGGTCCCCGAGCCGCTCGAGACCCGCCCCGGGCCGCGCGCCCACGCGACGCCACCCCCGCCGCGGGTGCAGGATGCGATCCGCGCCCGCCCGGCGCCCCGATCACCGCGAGGAGCACCCGTGACCCACCCCCTGGACGCCGCCGGCTCCGTCGAGCTCGCCGTGGCCGACCGCGACGGCCTCGACGAGTCGCGGCACCTGGGCGCCGCGGTGCTGGTCGACGCCGACGGGACGGTGCTGGAGACCTACGGCGACATGACGGCGGCCGTCTACCCGCGCTCGTCCCTCAAGCCGTTCCAGGCAGAGGTCTCGCTCGAGGCCGGCGCGCCGCTCACCGCGGTGCAGCGCGTGCTGGCCTGCGCGAGCCACGCGGGTACCGACGCGCACGTCGAGGTGGTCGAAGGGGTGCTCGCCGCGGCGGGGATGGACGCGGGCGCCCTCGGCTGCCCGGTCGCCGCGCCGCTCGACCCCGGCACGGCGGCCCGCGTCGAGCCGAGCCGGCTGCGGATGAACTGCTCGGGCAAGCACGCCGCGTTCCTGTCGGCCTGCGTGGCCTCCGGCTGGGACCCGGACACCTACCTCGCGCGCGAGCACCCGCTGCAGCGGGCCGTGCTCGCCCGGGTCGAGGAGCGCTGCGGCGAGCACGTGGCGCACACCGGCACCGACGGGTGCGGCGCCCCGGCGCACGCCCTGACGCTGCCCGCCCTGGCGCGGGGGGCGGCGGGCCTGCTGGGTCCGGGCAGCTCGCTGGCAGACGACATCCGCGCCCACCCGTGGGCCCTGGACGGGCCGGGCCGGGCCAACACCCGCACCGTCGAGGCGACCGGGGCGGTGGCCAAGGTCGGCGCGGAGGGCTACCTGCTGGTCGTGGCGCCGGGCGGCGCGACCGTCGCGCTGCGGTCGTTGGACGGCGCCCAGCGGGTCACCACGTTCGTCGCGCTGTCGCTGCTTGCCCGGGCCGGGGCACTGGACCCCGACGTGGTCGCGTCGCTGGTCGCCGAGCTGACGCCCGCCCCGCTCGGCGGCGGGCACGTCGTCGGTCGGTGGCGGCTGCTCATCTGACCCGACCCGGGCCCCCGGGAACGACGCGACGGCCCGGCCCCCACGCGGGGAGCGGGCCGTCGGGCGTCAGCGGGCTGCGTCAGCTCTCGTCGGACTCGACCAGGAGGTTGCGCGTCTTCTTCGGGTCGAGCGGGATGCTCGGGCCCATCGTCGTCGCGACGAACGCCTTGGTGATGTAGTGCCCCTTGGAGGACGCCGGCTTGAGCCGGAGCACCTCGTCCAGGGCGGCGGCGTAGTTCTCCACCAGCGCGGTGTCGGAGAACGACACCTTGCCGATGATGAAGTGCAGGTTCGCGTGCTTGTCGACGCGGAACTCGATCTTGCCGCCCTTGATGTCGGACACGGCCTTGGCCACGTCCATCGTCACGGTGCCGGTCTTCGGGTTCGGCATCAGGCCGCGCGGGCCGAGCACCTTGCCGAGCCGGCCGACCTTGCCCATCAGGTCCGGCGTGGCGACCGCGGCGTCGAAGTCGGTGTAGCCGTCGGCGACCTTGGCGATGAGCTCGTCGCCGCCGACCTCGTCGGCTCCGGCGTCCAGCGCCTGCTGGGCGCGCTCACCCTGCGCGAACACGATCACGCGGGCGGTCTTGCCCGTGCCGTGCGGCAGGTTGACGGTGCCGCGGACCATCTGGTCGGCCTTGCGGGGGTCGACGCCGAGGCGGAAGGCCACCTCGACCGTCGCGTCGTACTTGGTGGGCGAGCTCTTCTGCGCCAGGCGGATCGCCTCGAGCGGCGGGTAGAGCTGGGTGCGGTCGATCGTCGCCGCTGCGGTGCGATAGGCCTTGCCGTGCTGTGCCATGCGTGTCTCCTTCGAGTCGTGGTCGTCGGGCCGCACAGGGGCCCTGCCACTGGGCGGGACGGGCCGGTCGGCCCGTCCCGGTGGTGCGTCAGTCGGTGACCGTGATGCCCATCGACCGCGCGGTACCGGCGATGATCTTGGCCGCAGCCTCGATGTCGTTGGCGTTGAGGTCGGACATCTTGGTCTGGGCGATCTCGCGCACCTGGGCGCCGGAGATCGAGGCGACCTTGGTGGTGTGCGGGGTCGGCGAGCCCTTCGCGACGCCTGCGGCCTTCTTGATCAGTTCGGCCGCCGGCGGGGTCTTGAGGATGAAGGTGAAGGAACGGTCCTCGTAGACCGTGATCTCCACCGGAACGACGTTGCCGCGCTGCGACTCGGTCGCCGCGTTGTAGGCCTTGCAGAACTCCATGATGTTGACGCCGTGCTGACCCAGCGCCGGGCCGATCGGCGGGGCTGGGTTCGCGGCACCGGCGTTGATCTGGAGCTTGATCAGTCCGGAGACCTTCTTCTTCGGGGGCATGTGCCTTCCGTTCCCATCCGTGGGCCGACGCCGTGGGCGATGACCCGGTTGCAGTGCCGGCGAGCGGTTGCCCGTCGGCGGGGGCGTGGTCCGGTCAGATCTTGGCGACCTGGTTGAACGACAGCTCGACCGGGGTCTCCCGGCCGAAGATCGAGACGAGCACCTTGAGCTTCTGCGCCTCGGCGTTGATCTCCGAGATCGTCGCCGGCAGCGTGTCGAAGGGGCCGTCGGTGACGGTGACCGACTCGCCGACCGTGAAGTCGACCTGGATGGCGGGCGCACCTGGCGTCGCCTTCGCGGCGGACTTCTCCGGGGCCGGCGCCAGCATCGGGGCCAGCATCCCGAAGACCTCGTCCAGGGTCAGCGGCACGGGCTGGTGGGTCTGGCCGACGAAGCCCGTCACGCCCGGGGTGTGGCGCACCGCGCCCCACGACTCGTCGGTGAGGTCCATGCGAACCAGCACGTAGCCGGGGATGCGGACCTTGCGCACCACCTTGCGCTGGGAGTTCTTGATCTCCACGACCTCTTCCATGGGGACCTCCACCTGGTAGATGAAGTCCTCCATGTTCAGCGACTGGATGCGGTTCTCCAGGTTCGCCTTCACGCGGTTCTCGTAGCCCGCGTAGGAGTGGATGACGTACCACTCGCCGGGCTGGCGGCGCAGCTGGGTCTTGTACTCGGCGACGGGGTCGACGACCTCCTCCGGCTCGTCGGCCTCGGGCTCGTCCGCAGCCTCGCCTCCGCAGCCTCGTCGGCCTCAGGCTCGTCGACAGCAGCCTCGTCGGCCTCAAGCTCGTCGGCCGCGGCGTCCTCGCTTGCCTCGTCGTTCTCGGCGGCGACGACCTGCTCCTCGGCCTCGACAGCCTCGTCCGCGGCCTCGTCGGGCACGACGAGCTCGTCCTGCGGCTCCTGGGGCTCTGTCGACACGGTGCTGACCTGCTCTCTGCTTGCGATAGGTGGTGGTCGGATCGGGTCGGCTCAGCCGCCGAACACCAAGCGCATCAGCGACCCGACTCCCAGGTCGACGACCGTCACGAAGGCCATCACCACCGCCACGAACACCAGCACGACGGCGGTGTAACGCAGCAGCTCGGCCCGGGTGGGCCGCACGACCTTCTTCAGCTCGCCGATCACCTGGCGGACGAACAACGCGATCCGGGCGAAGAGCCCCCGGCGGGCGCCGTCCTTCGACGACGACTTGCCGCTGGTGCGGGCGCGTTCGCTCACGTGGTGTCCTCGGATCTCGTCTGGTGCTCCAGGCGACGACGCCCAGGGAGGTCCCCGGGGCGCGAAGCCTGCGATCAACGCAGGGCAGGAGGGACTCGAACCCACAACCGCCGGTTTTGGAGACCGGTGCGCTGCCAATTGCGCCACTGCCCTTCGGCATCGACGTCCGCACCCGGGCATGCCGCAGCACGACGGACGTCTACCGCCAGCGGACGAGTGTACGTGGTCTGCAGGCCCAGGTCGAACCCCGCCCGGCACCAGCACGCGGGCGGACTCGGCACGTCGCAACGGCGGCTCTGCGAGGATGGGGGTCGTGAGCGAGCACCCCACCACCAAGCCCCGCATCTCGACCCGCATCGGCGCGATCGCCGAGTCCGCCACCCTGGCCGTGGACGCGAAGGCGAAGGCCCTGAAGGCCGCCGGGCGGCCGGTGATCGGATTCGGCGCCGGCGAGCCGGACTTCCCCACCCCGGACTACATCGTCGAGGCAGCCGTCGCCGCCTGCTCGGTGCCGGCCAACCACCGCTACACGCCCGCGGCCGGCCTGCCCGACCTGCGCCAGGCGGTCGCGGACAAGACCCTGCGCGACTCCGGCTACCAGGTGGCGCCGTCCCAGGTGCTGGTGACCAACGGGGGCAAGCAGGCCGTGTACGAGGCCTTCGCGACCCTGGTGGACCCGGGCGACGAGGTGCTGCTGCCCGCGCCGTACTGGACCACCTACCCCGAGGCGATCCGGCTGGCCGGAGGCGTCCCCGTCGAGGTGTTCGCCGGCGCCGACCAGGGCTACCTGGTCACCGTCGACCAGCTCGAGGCGGCCCGCACCGAGCGCACCAAGGCCCTGCTGTTCTGCTCGCCGTCCAACCCGACCGGCGCGGTGTACTCCCCCGAGCAGACCGAGGCGATCGGCCGCTGGGCACTCGAGCACGGGATCTGGGTGATCACCGACGAGATCTACGAGCACCTGACCTACGACGACGCGGTGTTCACGCCGATGGTGCGCGCGGTGCCCGAGCTCGCGGACACCACCGTCGTGCTCAACGGTGTGGCCAAGACGTACGCGATGACCGGGTGGCGGGTCGGCTGGATGATCGGCCCGGCCGACGTGGTCAAGGCCGCGACCAACCTGCAGTCGCACCTGTCGTCGAACGTGGCCAACGTCTCCCAGCGCGCCGCGATCGCGGCCGTCACCGGGGACCTGTCGGCCGTGGCCCGGATGCGCGAGGCCTTCGACCGGCGCCGCCGGACCATCGTGGAGATGCTGTCGGCGATCGACGGCGTGGTCTGCCCGACGCCCAAGGGCGCGTTCTACGCGTACCCGAGCGTCGAGGGGGTACTGGGGCGCACCATCCGCGGCGTCACCCCCACCACGTCGACCGAGCTGGCCGCGCTGATCCTCGACGAGGTCGAGGTCGCGGTGGTGCCCGGTGAGGCCTTCGGGCCGAGCGGGTACCTGCGGCTGAGCTACGCGCTGGGCGACGAGGACCTGGTCGAGGGCGTGGGCCGGATCGCCACGCTCCTGGGCGAGGCGCGGTAGGCGGCGTGCTTCCGGCGGCGCCCGCGGGGGTGCTGCTGATGCCGGGCGCGGGCGGCGACCCCGACAGCCCCGCGCTCGTCGCGGTGGCCGACGCGATCGAGGCGGCCGGGGTGCCCGTGCGGCGGTTCGGCTTCGGCCCGACGGACAAGGGCGGCCGAGGACCGGCAACCGCGCGCACCGCAGTGGCTCGGATCCGCGCCGAGGCCGACCGTTGGGCCGCCGAGCTGGGCGTAGAGCCCGGGCGGCTGGTGCTCGGCGGACGGTCCTTCGGCGGGCGGATGGCGTCGGTGGCGGTCACGGAGGGGCAGCCGGCGGCCGGCCTGGTGCTGCTGAGCTACCCTTTGCACCCGCCCGGGAAGCCCGAGCGGCTCCGGGTCGAGCACCTGCCGCGGATCCAGGTGCCGGTGCTCGCCGTGTCGGGAGCAACCGACCCGTTCGGCTCGCCCGAGGAGCTCGCGGACGCGCTCGCGGCGGTCGCCGGGCCGGTCACGCAGGTCACCGTAGCGGGCCCGCATGCCCCGAAGGACCCGGCGGCGGTGGCTCGCGCCGTCGTGGACTGGCTGGCGCAGGCGGGCTGACGGGCACTGCGCGCCTCGCGTGGAGCCGCCGGACCGTCGCGGCACCCGAGCTCAGCGTGCACGGCGGCGCTGTCCACACAACGCTGCGGCTCGGGCCTGCCCCACGCCCTGTCTCGCCCCCACGCCCCACGCCGGACGCCGGACGCCGGACGCCGGACGACGAGATTGAAGCGTTGCCGTCGCTATTCGACGCCAACGCTGCAACACCCCCCGGGCCGCCGCGAGCACAGCCTCTCCAGACCGGTGCGGGCCGGGCAGGCCGGCGTGGGCGTGGCGGCCGGGCCGCCGCGAGGCCCTCGTGAGCCGCCGCGAGGCCCGCGTGACGCCGAGCCCGCGTGAGCCGCCGCGAGGCCATGGTGAGCGGCCGCGGTCGCCGGGTCGGGGCCCGTGGTTCAGCAGTCGGGGTTGGTGGGGTTGTGGGCGCAGGTCCCGGCGACCAGGTGGGTGTGCAGCTCGCGGATCTCGAAGGTGTGGGAGGTCGAGGTCGTGGTCGCCGTGCCCGGCACCTGACGCACCGTGGGGTCGTCCCCCACCGTGTACGTCGCCGCCCACGTCGTGGTCAACGACACCTGCCCGGTACCCACATGACGGTAGGCGTAGGCCACGTCCTGATCCGGGTAGGCATGCCCCGGGCTCGTCGTGGTGAACGGGGCCCCGTCCCCACCATCGACCCCGAAGTCCCAGGTGAACGCCACCGGAGACACCGTGAACACCACCGTCCACCCCCAACAACGACGTGGACAGCACCTGCGGGGTGTCGTCGGTGAACGCGATCGTGTCCATCCGCACCAGAACCTGGTCCGCGTCGGGCTGCACCGTCAACGGCGACGGGGCCAACGCCAACCGGCGAAACGCCGACAGCACCTGATCACCCGACGGCACCGGCCCACCAGCGCACGAGAGGTCAGCGACCATCACCCACTCGGTCCAGGCAGCGACCTCCGAGGCCCGGTCCCGACGCCACGTCGGCACGACCACCGGCGCATCCCCGCACACGTCCGAATGATCACGCACCACCGCGTCCGAACACGGGAACAACCCCTCAAACCCCTCACCCGCCGACAACACCCCACACGCCTCAGCACGCACGAACTCCACCAACACCGGACCCACCGGCGCAGGACGCGACGACCGAGGCTCGACTGCCGTGTCCTCGCCCTGCTTAGCGGCCGTGGCCGTCGCTGTCACCGAGTCGTCTTGCGCCGTCGTGTCGAGTCCGCCATCGTCCTCGGGAGCCTGCGTTGACGGTGTGGGCTCGACGACTTCGGAGTGCGGGCAGGTCGCCAGCGATAGAGCGGTACCGAAGATGGCTGCCAGCGCCCTCGACCACCCCGGGCTCACGATGTCTCCAGCGCCGAAGGCACATCGACGCCGGGCGCGAAGTACTGCGCCGCACGCATGATCCAGTCCCGTCCCTCGCGATGGAGCACGATGAGCAGCTGACCGTCAGCGCTGTCGCCGTCACCTAGCCACTCACCATCGAGCGAGTACTTGCGGATAGCGAACGCGTCGACGTCCACGAGAACGCTGTAGACCAGCGGGTTGAGCTCTTCCACTCGCTTGACGCGGGCGCCGCTTGAACCGTCAAGGCGCGAGACCTCCCCGGTTCCCAGTGCCCGCTCGGCGTGCCTCGCGACGTTCGCGCAGAACTCGCAGTCGTCCGTGCTCAGGCGTTCCCACTCGGCGGTGTCGTTGGTCTCCAGCACGTACCGGTACAGGTCCCGCAAGAACCACACCGCCGCGGCCTTCGCACCCAGCTCACCGGTGCCCTCCCACAGCTCGGGCCTGTCCGGCAACGCCGCCGCCGGGCCCATTGTCGGCGTCGGCGTCGGCGACGTCGTCAACGCCTCGCTCGACGACGCACCACCCGTCGGAGCAGCCTCAACCGGCGCGCACCCCGCCAGCACCACGACCGAAGCCACCAGCACCCCGCACCACGACCACCGCACGCCTCGCACCACGCCCCCCGCAGGCCCACCACCCCTTGCCCGCACGACCCTTCCACACCCGCACCCGCCACCGGGCGCAATCCACAGGCCCAGTTCGGGAGGCTGCCTTCTGCGCGGCGACCCGGGTCCCTCGACCCCGGCGCCCGGCCGCCCCGTGGCAGCCGTCCGGCGGAGCGTGGCATCAACCGATCGGTGGACCCGAAGACTGACCGGACGATGCTGCCGCCCGACCACCCCGTGCGGCCAGGCTGGAGCCATGAACACACCAGCCGTCCTCGTGCAGGACCTGCACAAGCACTACGGCGACAAGCACGCCGTCGATGGCCTGGACCTGCGGGTCGAGGAGGGCGAGATCTTCGCCGTGCTCGGGCCCAACGGTGCGGGCAAGACCACCACCGTCGAGATCCTCGAGGGCTACCGCAAGCGCGACAGCGGCGCCGTCACGGTGCTCGGCGAGGACCCCCAGCACGCCGGCCGCCTCTGGCGCAGCCGGATCGGGATCGTCCTGCAGTCCGCAGACGACCACGCCGAGCTCACCGTCTCGGAGATGGTCCGCCACCACGGGGCCTTCTACCCGGGCGCTCGCGACGCGGACGAGGTGATCGAGGCGGTAGGGCTCACCGACAAGGCTCGGACCAGGACTCGCGCACTCTCGGGCGGCCAGCGCCGGCGCCTCGACGTCGCCCTCGGGATCGTCGGCAACCCCGCGCTCCTCTTCCTCGACGAGCCGACGACCGGGTTCGACCCGGAGGCCCGTCGCTCCTTCTGGAGCCTCATCTCGAGCCTGCGCGAGGACGGCACCACCGTCCTGCTGACCACCCACTACATGGACGAGGCCGAGCAGCTCGCCGACCGCTGCGCCGTCGTGCGCGACGGCCGCGTGGTCGCTCTCGACGCCCCTTCCGCGCTGGGTGCGCGTGCCCAGAAGCGTGCGACCGTCACCTGGCACGACGGCGCACCGCACACGGAGCGCACCGCACGTCCCACGGACCTCGTGACCGAGCTCGCCGCCCGCTACGGTGGCGAGGTGCCCGGCCTCGAGGTGCATCGCCCCACGCTCGAGGACGTCTACCTCGAGCTCGTCGGAGAGGTTGCCTGATGAGCACCACCACCGCCCCACTCGAGGTCGGCACCGGCACCCTCGCCGGTTCCGCGCGCCGGGCCCTGCCGTCCACGCCCGCCCTCGCGCTCGCCCGCACCCGGATCGAGCTCCGGCAGTTCTTCCGCGAGCGGATGGCCGTGATCTTCATCTTCGCCTACCCGATCCTCATGCTGGCGATCTTCGCCACCGTGTTCGGTCAGGACGGCTCGACCGTCGGCCCGGAGCCCGGCATCCCGTTCGCGCAGTACTTCCTGCCGGGCATGGTCGCCACCGGCATCCTGCTGTCGAGCTTCCAGAACCTGGCGATGGGGATCGCCGTGGAGCGCGACGAGGGTGGCCTCAAGCGGCTGCGGGGCACGCCGCTGCCCCCGGCGGCGTACTTCCTCGGCAAGGTCGGCTCGGTCCTGGTCACCAGCCTCATCCAGATGGTGCTGCTGATCGGCATCGCCGCCGTCGCCTTCGGGGTCGACCTGCCCACCGAGGCCGCGCGCTGGACGACGTTCGCCTGGGTCTTCGTGCTCGGCACGGCGGCCGGTGCGGTGTGCGGTGTCGCCTTCTCCTCTGTGCCGCGCAGCGGCCGGAGCGCCTCCGCGGTCGTGACACCGATCGTGCTGGTGCTGCAGTTCATCTCCGGGGTGTTCTTCCAGTTCGACCAGCTGCCGGCCTGGATGCAGACCCTCTCGGGCCTGTTCCCGCTGCGCTGGATGGCCCAGGGCATGCGCTCCGTCTTCCTGCCGGACTGGGCGATGCAGCTCGAACCGTCGGGCTCGTGGCAGCACGGCGCGACCGCCGCGGTGCTCGGTGCCTACCTCGTGGTCGGCCTCGTCGTGGGGGTGCGGACCTTCCGGTGGCGCAGGCGGGACGACGGCTGAGATGGACCGAGCCTGGACCCGGGCCGGCGGACCCATGGGGCCCGCCGGCTCCGGCGCGTCCGGCCAGGCCGCGGACCGGACGACCTTCTGGCGACGCACACTGCGCGGCTGGGACGTGGCGTTCTACCTGATGCTGGCCCTCACGGCCGCCGGGGTCGTGGCCGCGCGGCCGACCACCACGTCCCTCGCCGTCCTGCTCGCGGCTCTGGCGTTCCTCGCCGCTGCGTACCACTTCGTGGGACACCGCGCCGCGGCCTCCGGGAACATGCGGCTCGCCGCGGTGTATCTCGCCGTCCTGTTCGTCGTGGTCCCGGTCGTCGCCAGCGCGAGCGTGGCGGGCTCGGTGCTGCTGTTCATCGCCTACAGCCAGATCTGGTTCTTCGCGCCGAGGCGTCGCACCGGGATCCTCCTGGTCGTCGCGATGACCGCCGTCGCGTTCACGGCGATCGGCTACCAGGCGCAGGTGCGCACCGCGGGCGACGTCGCGGCGCTGGCCACCCAGGGCGGTGTCACGATCCTGTTCGCCGTGCTGCTCGGCCTGTGGGTCACCCAGGTCGCCGAGCAGAGCGAGGAGCGGGCCGAGCTGCTGGACCGGCTCGAGGCCGCCCAGGCGGAGCTCGTCGAGATCCACCACTCCGCCGGGGTCACTGCCGAGCGCGAGCGGATGGCCCGGGAGATCCACGACACGCTCGCCCAGGGCTTCACGAGCATCATCATGGTGAGCCAGGCCGTCCAGGCGGACCTGTCCCGCGGCAGGCTGGACTCGGCCCGCGACCGGCTGGACCTGGTCGAGCGGACCGCCCGCGACAACCTCGCCGAGGCGCGCGCGCTGGTCTCGGCCTTCGCGCCGGTCGGCCTGGCGGAGACCGGCCTGAACGCCGCGCTCGAGCGACTCGCCGAGCGCTTCGGTGCGGAGACCGGCCTCGTCGTCGTCGTCCGGCTCGACGACTCCGGGACACCGATCACCCGCGACCGTGAGGTGATCCTGCTCCGTGCCGCCCAGGAGGCCCTGACCAACGTCCGACGCCACGCCCAGGCGTCCAGGGTCGAGCTCTCACTGACGTGTGGCGCCGACGGCACCGTGCAGCTCGAGGTGACCGACAACGGGCGGGGCATCGAGCCGGAGGCGGCGGAGGGCTTCGGGCTGCGCGGCATGCGGGACCGGGTGAGGTCCGGCGGCGGCGAGCTCGCCGTGAGCGGAGCCGCAGAACGCGGGACGCGGGTCCAGGTGACCCTGCCCGCGACGGAGGAGCAGCGATGAGCGTGCGTGTCGTGGTCGTCGACGACCACCCGGTGGTCCGGGCGGGGATCGTAGGGCTGCTGGCGGGCGAGGACGACCTGGAGGTCGTCGCGGAGGGCGCCGACGGCGACGAGGTGCTCGGCCTGGTCGAGACCCACCACCCCGACGTGGTGCTGATGGACCTTCGGATGCGGCGGATGGACGGCGCGACGGCAACCGGCCGGCTGCTGGCCGCCCACCCGGACGTCCGCGTCGTCGTGCTGACGACGTACGAGTCCGACGCGGACATCCTGCGGGCGGTGGAGGCCGGGGCCACGGGCTACCTGCTCAAGGACACCCCGCGCGACGACCTAGTCGAGGCGGTGCGCGCTGCGGCGCGCGGCGAGACGGTGCTCGCGCCGTCGGTCGCGCGGCGGCTCGTGGCGCAGGTGCGCGGGGACGACCAGCGCCTGACCTCGCGCGAGCTCGAGGTGCTGGCGGCGGTGGCCCGGGGCGGCTCGAACGCGCAGATCGGCGCGGAGCTGTTCATCAGCGAGGCGACGGTCAAGACCCACCTGCTGCGGGTGTTCACCAAGCTGGGCGTCGACGACCGCACCCGTGCCGTCACCGTGGCCATCCAGCGCGGGATCCTGCCACCGCCCTGATCGGGACAGGTCGCGGCGGCAGCCCGGGCGGCACGTCCGGTCAGGCGGTCAGGGCCCTGCCGATCACGAAGGCCTGCACGATCTGGACGACGCCGAGCACCACGAGCGCGAACCCGAGCAGCCACCACAGCACTGCCGCGCCGAGGAGTGGCGAGAACAGCAGCAGCACACCCGCGGCGAGAGGCTGGGGCTGGTGGGCTCGGACACGTCGGGCCTCCTGGGACCGGATCGCTCGTGCCGCCGTGGCACGCCCTGATCATCTCTGGCCGGGCGCCGCGGGGGAAGGGTTTGACAGACTGCGGCCGTGCGCGACCTGGACCTGCTGCCCAAAGCGCACCTGCACCTGCACTTCACCGGGTCGATGCGGCCGATGACGCTGGCCGCGATGGCCGCCGAGCGCGGCATCCGCCTCCCGCACGCCCTGACCGAGGGCCCCGTACGTGCCCCGGCGGACGAGCGGGGCTGGTTCCGCTTCCAGCGGCTCTACGACGCGGCACGCGCGTGCGTGACCAGCGAGGCCGACATGCGCCGGATCGTGGCGGAGGCTGCGGCCGACGACGCTGCGGAGGGCTCGGGGCGCCTGGAGATCCAGGTCGACCCCACCTCGTACGCCCCGCACGTGGGCGGCATCACCCCGGCGCTGGAGATCGTGCTCGACGAGGCACGCGCCGCTTCCGCGCGCACCGGGGTGGAGGTTGCCGTGGTGGTCGCCGGCTCCCGGGTCCGCCACCCGCTGGAGGCGCGGACGCTGGCCCGGTTGGCGGCGCAGTACGCGGGGGACGGACCCGGCGAGGTGGTCGGGTTCGGGCTGTCCAACGACGAGCGTCGCGGGGACACGGCCGAGTGGGCGCCCGCTTTCGCGATCGCCCGCCGGGCCGGCCTCGCGTCGGTCCCGCACGGCGGGGAGCTGCTGGGCGCCTCGCACGTGGTGCAGGTGGTCGAGCACCTGGAGCCGGACCGGATCGGCCACGGGGTGCGCTCCGCGGAGGACCCCGAGGTGCTCGCCTGGCTGGTCGACCGGGGTGTGGCGCTCGAGGTCTGCCCCGCCTCGAACGTCTCGCTCGGGGTGTTCGCCGAGGACCGGCACGTCCCGCTGCGTACGCTCACCGCCGCAGGAGCGACCGTGGCGCTCGGCGCCGACGACCCCCTGCTGTTCGGCTCGCGCCTGACCGACCAGTACGAGCTGGCCCGCCAGGTCCACGGCTACTCCGACGCGGAGCTCGCGGACCTGGCGCGAGGGTCGATCCGGGCCTCGCGGGCGACCGACCGCACCAAGGCGCGACTGCTCGCCGGGGTGGACGCCTGGCTCAGTCGCGACTGAGCCGCCACGCGGCGACCGCACCGCCGGCCACTCCGACGGCGGCCATCACCGCGAGCAGGCCCGGGTTCCAGCCCTGCCCGATCCACGGGTCCTGCAGCGCGGTGACCAAGGGGCGCAACGGGGTCCAGTCGCCGATCGTCGCCATGGTGTCCGGGAGCACCGCGGGCGGCGGACCCGCGCCACCGAGCATGAACACCAGGAACCAGACGAGGATCCCAGCGCTCTGGGCAGCCCGCGCCGTCGGCAGCAGGGCTCCGAGCGCGAGCCCGAGCAGCGCGAACGCGACGGCGCCCACCAGCGCGGTGACGGCCACCGCGAAGCCGTCCACGGGCGCGTCCGGCTCGAGTGTCGCGAACGCCATGACGACCACGAGCACGCCGCCGAGCACCGAGAGCGCGGTGGCGACGGCGACCTGACCGAGCAGCACCGCGCTCACCGGGAGCCCGGCAGCCCGGATCCGGCGCAGCACACCGCGCTCGCGGTACCCCGCCAGGTGGGTCGGCAGGATGATCAGGCCCACCGACGCCGCGGCGAGCGCGATGTAGGCAGGCGTGTAGTAGGTGGACCCGCCGACGCCGCGGAAGACGTCCCCGGACTGGTCCGGGGTGTCGCCGAACACCGAGCCGAGGACGAGCACGAACACCGCGGGCAGGGCGAGGGCGAACACCACGGTGGTCGGCTCCCGCGCGAAGAGCAGCAGCTCGGTACGCGCGGACTCGCGCCACGGCCGGAGGTTCACGACGACCCGCCCTCACCGACGAGCGCGAGGTAGGCGTCCTCGAGCGTGGGCTGGTGCACGCGCAGGTCGCCCGGCACGAGGCCCTCGGCCACGAGGAGGTGGCCCAGGTGCAGCAGCGCGGCGGCGTCGCCGCGGACCTCGTGCGCCCCGCCGCGCGACCCGACCGAGTGCACGCCGGGCAGCGCCTCGAGCCGCGCCGGGTCGAGGTCGGCCGAGAACACCGCGGTCACGCCCCCGCCGTAGCGCCCCACGAGCTCCGAGGGTGTCCCGGAGGCCACCACCCGGCCCGCCCGGACGACCACGAGCCGGTCGCAGAGCCGCTCGGCCTCGTCCAGGAAGTGGGTGACGAGGACCACGGTGGTGCCCAGGTCCCGAAGCCGCTCGACGAGCCGCCACGCCTCACGGCGCGCCTCCGGGTCCAGACCCGTGGTCATCTCGTCGAGGAAGACCAGCCGGGGCCGGTTGACCAGGGCGAGCGCGATGAACAGTCGCTGGCGCTGGCCGCCGGACAGGCTGCCGAAGGCCGCCGACCGCTTGGCGGTCAGGCCCCAGTCCGCGAGCAGGGCGTCGACGTCGGGCTCGTGGTCGCCGACCGAGGCGAACAGCCGGACCGCTTCTGCGACGCGCAGGCGGTCGGGCAGCGCCGAGTCCTGCAGCTGGGACCCGACGAGCCGGCGCAGGGCCGCGACCTGGGTCCGCGGGTCCAGGCCGAGCACCGTGATCTCGCCGCCGTCCGCGTGCCGCAGGCCCTGGAGGCACTCGACAGTCGTGGTCTTGCCCGAGCCGTTGGGTCCGAGGATCCCCACGACCTCGCCCGCACCGACCTCGAAGGAGACGTCGACCACCGCGTGCAGCGGGCCGTACGACTTGCGCAGCCCGTGCACGACGACATCCGGCGACCCGGCGCTGGTCACGCGCTCACGGTAGTGGCGACCCCTGCCCGCTCGTGGCCGATTCGCGCGGGGAGCGGCGCCCGCGCGCACCGGCTCGGCTCCGGCTCCGGCTCCCGGCCGTGCCGCGAGGAGCGGGACGCGCTTGACCGACCTTCCGCCTTCTGTCAATGTATCAATTCATTAGATGATTGATGAGGAGCCCAGGTGTCTCTCTTGGTGACCGTCGTCCCGCTGGTCGGCCTCGCGGTGCTCGGGTTGGTGGCCGCGCTCGTGGTGAGCCAGCTCGCAGGGCGGCGCACCCCGCCGGCGCCCTCTCAGGCGGCCGAGGCGGCCCGCCGCCACGGAGGGGTCGTCCACGGGATCGCGTGGGGTGCCGCGGCGTTGCTCCCCGGGTTCGTGGTGGGGGCCGTGGGCGTGGTGGCGCTGCGGGTGACCGGGGGCGGTGACGCCTACGCGTCGGTCGTGACCGCGGCGTACGCCGGCCTGCCCGGCCTGACCTTCCTGGGCGTGCACGCGCTCGGCGAACGCACCTGGCCCAGGCCGACCGGGCCGGTGCGGCGCGCCGCCCTCGTACCGCGCGACCTCACCGTGCCGGCCTGGCTCCTGCGCGTGACCGTCGGCTGGACGGTGGCGCTCGCGGTCACGCTCGTCGTGTGCGGCCTCACCGCCGACGACGGCCGCGGCCTCACCCTCGGCACGAGCTCGGCGAGCCCCTACCCCGGGTGGCGCTACGGCATCCCGGTCGCGCTCGCCGTCACAGGCGTCGCCTTCGCCACCTGGGCGGCGCTCCGGATGATCGTGCGGCGCCCTGCCGTCCTGGACGCGGATCCGGCGTACGACGCCGCGTCGCGCCTGCTCGCCGCCCACCGGGTGCTGCGGGGGGTCCAGCTGTTCCTGGCCGCAACCCTGGCCGCGGTGCTCGCTTTCGCGGCGGCCGCGGCGGCGGCGGTCGGGCTGGTCGGGCTCGGGCTGACGCTCGCCGTGACCGCCGCGGCCGTCGCACTCGCGAGCGTGGCCGTCGCCGTCGTGCCGGCCGCCGCTCCGGCGACCGCGACGCGGCAGTCCTGGTCGTCGCCCATGGCGCCCGCGGGGCCGTCGCCGGCGGGGTCGCCCGACGGTCGGACGGTGGGGTCGACGAAGCCATGAGCGTCAGCGTCGAGGTCGACCTGGCCTCGGGCGTGCCGCCCTACGAGCAGATCCGGCTCCAGGTGCTCGCCCACGTCGCAGCCGGACGGTTGAGGGCCGGCGACCGGATGCCGACCATCAGGGACCTGGCGACCGACCTCGGTGTGGCACCCGGCACCGTGCAGCGCGCCTACCGCGAGCTCGAGCAGGCGGGCGTCGTGGCCACGCGACGCCGCACCGGGACGGTCGTCACCGACGGCCGCGTACCAGCGCCCGACCGGCAGGTGCGAGACTCCGCCGTGCGGTTCGTGGCGACAGCGCGAGCCGCCGGGTTGTCCGACGCGGCGGTGCTGGACCTGGTTCGCGGAGCGCTCCTCGAGCCGACGGCTCAGAGAGCGACGCCGACCAGCACCGGCTCCGGCTCGAGCTCGACGCCGAACGCGTCGCGGACCCCGTCGCGCACCTGACGAGCGAGGTCGACGAGCTGCGCCGTCGTGCCCCCGCCGCGGTGGGTGAGCGCGAGGGTGTGCTTCGTCGAGATGCCGACCGGGCCGGGCAGGCCGAAGCCCTTGCCGAACCCGGCGTGCTCGATCAACCAGGCGGCGCTGGTCTTGACCAGGCCGGGGTCGACCTCGCCGAGGCTGGGTCCGGTGGTGTGCTCGGGACGCGGGGTGCGCACCGGGTACCGCGGCGCTCCCTCGGGCAGCGCGTCGGCCACGTCGGCCCGGACCACGGGGTTGGTGAAGAAGGACCCGGCGCTCCAGGTGTCGTGGTCGGCCGGGTCGAGCACCATGCCCTTTCCGGCCCGCAGCTCCAGGACCGCGGCGCGCACGTCCGCCATCGGAGCGCGCTCGCCGACGTCGACGCCCAGGCGGCGGGCGAGCTCGGCGTACCCGACCGGCGCGGACAGCGTCCCGAGCCGGAGCTGGAAGCCGACGTCGAGGACGACGAAGCGCGGCGTGGGACCCCAGCCGTCCTCGCGCATCGAGCGCTTGAGCACCGAGGTCCGGTAGCCGAACCCCAGCTCGCCGACGGCGAACGTCCGCTGCCTGCGCTCGGCGCGGTCCCAGGTGCGGACGGTCGAGATCACGCCGGCGACCTCCTGGCCGTAGGCACCGACGTTCTGCACCGGGGTCGCGCCGGTCGACCCGGGGATGCCGGCGAGCGCCTCGACGCCCACCCAGCCCTCGGCGACGGCACGGTCGACCACCACCGACCACGGCGTGCCGGCCGGGACGGTCGCGCTGGCCCCGCCGCAGCTGTCGACCGCGTCCACGACGACGTCGCTGCGCAGATCGCGCACCACCACCCCGGGGAAGCCGGCGTCGGCCACCACCAGGTTCGAGCCGCCGCCGAGCACCAGGAGGGGCTCGCCCGCGTCGTCGGCGGCGCGGACCGCCTCGATCAGGGCGTCGGCCGCGTCGACCTCGAGGTACCGCCCGGCGGGCCCGCCCAGCCGGAGGGTGGTCAGCTGCGCGAGGAGGGGAGACCCCGGCGTGGTCGACGGCGCGTCCGGTGCGATCTGCGGCACCCCGCCACCCTATGCGGGCCCGAGGGCCTCAGCGCGCCCCGCCGGCGGCCGTCGGCAGCGGCCGGGCAGCGGGGATCGCCAGCAGGCCCACGAGCACCGGCACCGCGACCGCGAGCAGGGCGTGCCGGTAGCCGACGACGCCGGCGAGCAGGCCCAGCAGGGGCGGGCCGGCCAGGAAGGCCGAGTAGCCGATGGTCGCGACCACCGCGACCCGCGCCGGGGCGCGGCGAGGGTCGTCCGAGGCGGCGCTCATCCCCACCGGGAAGCCCAGCGCAGCGCCCATCCCCCACAGCGTGACCCCGATCGCCGCGAGCCACAGGCTCGGCGCGAGGCCGAACAGCAGCAGGCCCACCAGAGACAGCCCCGACACGATCCGGAGCACCGCGACGCGCCCGTAGCGGTCCAGCAGCCCGGTACCCAGCAGCCGCATGGCGGTCATGGCCGTGACGAACAGGCCGAACCCGAGCGCGCCCACCGAGTTGCCCACGTCGAAGCCGTCGACGACGGCCAGGCTGACCCAGTCGTTGGCCGAGCCCTCGGTCAGCGCCGCGGCGAGCACCACCAGCCCGATGAGCACGGTGCGGGTCTCGCGCCAGGCGCTGCGCGGGCGCTCGGTGGCGTCGTCGGGGTGGGCGTCGTGGGTGCCCTCGGGGAGGAACCAGCGTGAGCAGCCGATCAGGGCCAGGTAGCCCAGCGGCAGCACGACGCCCAGGTGCACCAGCAGCGGGGCGTGCAGCGCGGCGGCCGCGGCCCCGATGCCGGCACCGGCCATCGTGCCGAACGAGAACCCGGCGTGGAACCGCGGCATGATCGCCCGGCCCAGGCGCTGCTCGACGGCGGCGCCCTCGAGGTTCATCGCCGCGTCCCACACCCCGGTGCCCATGCCCACCGCGACGAGCGCCGGCACCACCACCCAGATCAGCCCGGCGCCGACCGCTGCGGCGGCGGCGAGCAGGCCGACACCGTTGACCGCGGCGAAGGACAGGATCGTGCGGGTCGCGCCGAGTCGCTGGACCACCACCCCCGAGACCGGCATCGCGACCAGCGCCCCGGTCGACACCCCAAGGAGCAGAAGACCCACCTGCTCTGGCGCGAGGCTCAGCGCGTCACGGACCGCCGGCACGCGCGAGGCCAGGCTCGCGAACGCGAACCCGTTGAGCCCGAACGTGACGAAGACGGCCCACGCCGCGGCCTCGGGACGCCCGCGACGGTCCTCCGCGACCGGCCTCGAGCTCATGGCACGACGACCGCGGGGCTCTGACCGGTGGCAGAACGGGCCGCCACGGCCGGATCGACGGCCGAGGTGTGCTCCGGCACGACGGCCCGGTCGGCGACCGGCGCGGCCGGGTCGACGACGCGACGTCCGAGCAGCACACCGACGATCATGACAGCCACGACCGACAGCACGGCATGCCTGACGCCCACGGCCTCGGCGAGCACGCCGATCGCCGGCGGCGCGGCCAGGTTCGCGGTCGAGGCGAACGCCGAGACCACCGCCACCCGACCGGCCGCACCCGCGCCGTGCCCGGTCACCGACGCCATCCCGATCGGGATCACCAGCCCCGTGCCCAGGCCCCACGCCACGGCGCCGAGCACGGCCGACGCCAGACCGGGCGCCAGGGCGTAGCCCGCCAGCCCGGCCACCGCCAGGCTCAGGGACGCGGCCAGCACGGTCGCGCGGCCGTACCGGTCGATCAGTCGCGTACCGCCGATCCGCGCCACGGTCATCGAGCCGACGAACGCGCCGAACACCAGGGCCCCGACCGCCTCCCGGGCGCCCAGGCCGTCGACCACACCGATCGCCAGCCAGGTGTTGGCGGTGCCCTCGGACAGCGCGCCGGCCATCACCACCACGCCGAGCACAAGGGTCCGCGGCTCACGCCAGGCGACCAGCGACTCCCGCAGGGAACCGCCCCGCCGAACCGGCGCCGGACGCGGCTCCTCCGGCAGCACGGCGTCCGGGATCGCGTGCAGACGCCACACGAGGCTGACCACCCCGACGGCGCTGAACTGGACGTGCAGCGGCAGATGGCCCCACGCCGCGAGCGCGCCGAGCCCGGAACCGGCGACCGCGCCCACCGAGAACGCCGCGTGGAACTGGGGCACGACGGTGCGCCGCATGTGCCGCTCGATCACCACCGTCTGGACGTTGAGCGGCACGTTGCCCAGCGCGAAGGACATGCTCATCACGATCACGCCGAGCGTGAGCACAGCCACCGAGCCCAGCCACGGCCCGAGCCCGAGCAGGACCGACGCGCCCGCGTAGGCCCACGCCGAAGCGACCAGCGTGCGCCGGCTCCCCCAGCGCGTCGTGAGGGAACCGGCGGCCAGCACCATCGTCAGCGAGCCCAGCGCACCGGCGAGGAGCACCGTGCCGAGCTCGCCGGTGGACAGCCCGAGCTCGTCGCGCACGGTGGGCAGCCGCGCGAGCCAGCTCGCGACGGTGAGCCCCAGCAGCGCGTAGAGCCCGAGCAGCTGGCTGCGCGCGATGACGACGTCGACCGCGACCGGCGGGTAGGTCGCGCGGGTGCGGGAGGGCGGGGTCGCGCGGGTGCGGGCGGACGGGACGTGGGACCGGGAACGGCTCCTGGCACGGGCGGGGTGCAGCACGGCAGACTTTCTGGGACGCAGGGGGCGGCCTCGTCGAGCGGCGCTGGTCGAATCGATTCGAGGATCCGCGCCAAGTGTGGTCTGTAGGCTGGCCGCCCGTCAAACAGATTCGGCGCCCAGGTAGGTGACATGACCGACCGGACCACGCTCGCCGACGTCGCGGCGGCCGCAGGGGTGTCGGTCTCGACCGCCTCGCTCGCGTTCTCCGGCGCCGGGCCGATCTCCGAGGCCACCAAGGAGCGCGTGCTCGCGGCAGCGACCGCACTGGGGTACGCCGGGCCCAGCGCCCTGGGTCGGTCGTTGCGCTCGGGCCGGTCCGGGATCGTCGGCGTGGTGATCGGTGACCAGCTCCGCCGCTCCTTCCGCGACCCGGTCGCGGTCCAGGTGCTCGACGGCGTGGCCGGCACGCTCGGCCCCAGGGGGCTCGGGGTCCTGCTGGTCCCCGCGACCGGCGTGGAGGGCGACGCCGACGACCTGCTGGTGTCCACCGCGCCGATGGACGCGGCGGTGCTGCTGTTCGGCGCGCGGCGCGCGTCGCCGATCTTCGAGGCGCTGCGACGGCGCGGCATCCCGGTGGTGCTCGGCGAGGGACCGCGGGACCTCGGCGTCCCCGTGGTCGGCGTGGCCGACCGGCACGGCACCGAGCTGCTGGCCCGCCACCTGCGGGGTCTCGGACACCGCCGGGTAGGGGTGGTGACCCTGCCGCTGGGCGGTGCTCGACGATGCGCCCCGGTTGACGACGGACGCATGGCCGAGATCGACTGCCCGCCGTCCGAGCACCGGCTGGCCGGTCTGCGCGACGCGGGCCTGGAGCCGGTCGTCGTGGTCGAGGCGTCGGCGTCGTTGGTCGAGGCCGGCGCCGAGGCCGGCCGTCTGCTGCTCGACGTGCCCGAGCCTCCGACGGCGGTGGTCACCCACTCCGACCTGCTGGCCGCGGGCGTGCTGATCGCGGCGCGCGAGCTGGGCCTGCGGGTGCCCCAGGACGTCTCGGTCGCCGGGTTCGACGGCCTGGACCTGCCCTGGCTCGCGCCGGACGTGCTCACCTCGGTGGCGCAGCCGTTCGCGGCCAAGGGCGCGGCGATCGCGGACGCGGTGATGGCCATCCTGGACGGCGAGACCCCGCCGGACGTGGAGCTGCCGGTCGAGCTCCGCCTCGGTACCACCACCGCACCACCGCACTCGTGATCAAGGAATTCGTGCCCGACGAGCGGGCATGAATTCCTTGATCACGAGTGCGTGAGTCTGACGAGCGCCTGGGCGCGGCCCAGGACCTTCACGCCGGCCGCCTCGGCGACCAGGTCGACCCGCGCGGTGCCGGCGCCCGGGTCCACCGCCCCGACCGTCGCGGTGATCGTCACCGTCGCGCTGCCGGGATCAGGCACCTGCACCGGACGCGTGAAGCGCACGCCGTAGTCGAGGACGCGGCCGGGGTCACCCAGCCAGTCGACCACCACGTTGACGGCCAGCGCCATGGTGAGCATGCCGTGCGCGATGACGCCGGGAAGGCCGACCTCGCGCGCGAAGCGCTCGTTCCAGTGGATCGGGTTCCGGTCGCCGCTCGCACCCGCGTAGTGCACCAGGTCGCCCCGGGTCACCTCGATGGCGCGAATGCCCACGAGATCGCCCACCTCGACGTCGGCCATCAGCCCTCCCCCCGCACGGCGAGGGTGGAGACCACGGTGCTCACGGCCTCGCCCGATGCGTCGGACAGCTCGCAGCGGGTGGTGACCATCGCCAGGCCGGAGCGCTCGGTGATCGAGTCCACGTGCAGCACCGTCGTGATCGCGTCACCCGCGACGATCGGGCGGTGGTGCGTGAACCGCTCCTCGGCGTGCACCACACGCGAGAAGTCGATCCCTGCGGCCGGGTCGGCGATCAGCTGGGCCTCGGCGGCCTGGGCGATCACGACTGCGAAGGTGGGTGGCGCGACGACGTCCTCGTAGCCGAGGTCGCGCGCAGCGGCCACGTCGTGGTGGGCCGGGTGGGTCGCACCGACGGCGGTCGCGAAGTCCCTCAGGTGCTCGCGGCCGACCAGGTAGGCAGCGGTCGGCGGGTAGACGCGCCCGGCGTACCCCGCATCGATCGGCATGCCGATCCGGTCAGCGGGTCTCGCGGTGCGCGGTGTGCTTGCCGCAGCGCGGGCAGAACTTCGCCAGCTCGAGCCGGTCGGGGTCGTTCCGCCGGTTCTTCTTGGTGATGTAGTTCCGCTCCTTGCACTCGGTGCAGGCGAGCGTGATCTTCGGGCGGACGTCCTGGGTCTTGCTGGCCACGATTCACCTCTGCTGTCGTGCGTCGGCCGGGCACGACCGAACGTGTCTTGGTGGTAGCGGGGGCGGGACTCGAACCCGCGACACCACGATTATGAGCCGTGTGCTCTAACCACCTGAGCTACCCCGCCATTCCGGTGCCCGCGGACGGACACCCTCAGAGCCCCGAAAGGGAATCGAACCCTTGACCTTCTCCTTACCATGGAGACGCTCTGCCGACTGAGCTATCGGGGCAGCGCAGGCAAGGGTACCCGAGCGCCCCCGGCCGACGAAATCGCTTCTGCCGCCCCGCGCAGGCCGGTCCGGCCCACGCCCCCGGCCGGCGCCGCGCGACCCCGGGAACGACGAACGCCCCGGGTCTCCCCGAGGCGTCGTGCGGTGGCAGGTGAGGGATTCGAACCCCCGTAGCTCACGCAACTGATTTACAGTCAGCTCCCTTTGGCCGCTTGGGTAACCTGCCGGGCCGACCGTGGCCGGTGCGGATGGAAGGATAGCAACTCCACGGGGTCGTCCTGCACACGGCGAATGCGCCCCACGCGGCGCCGGCCGCCCGCCCGCACGCCCCGCGCCCGACCGCACCAGAGGAGGCAACCCGATGGCAGGCGACTCGTCGTTCGACGTCGTGAGCAAGGTCGACCGCCAGGAGGTCGACAACGCGCTCAACCAGGCCGCCAAGGAGATCGCCCAGCGCTACGACTTCAAGGGCGTCGGCGCCTCGATCTCCTGGAGCGGGGACGCCATCGTCATGACGGCCAACAGCGAGGATCGCGTCAAGGCCGTGCTCGACGTGTTCCAGACCAAGCTGGTCAGGCGCCAGATCTCGCTCAAGTCGATCGACGCCGGCGACCCGAAGCAGTCAGGCAAGGAGTACCGGCTCGAGGCGGCCATGAAGCAGGGCCTGAGCAGCGAGGACGCCAAGAAGATCGCCAAGCTCGTGCGCGACGAGGGCCCCAAGGGCGTCAAGACCCAGATCACCGGTGACGAGCTTCGGGTCTCCGCCAAGTCCCGCGACGATCTCCAGGCCGTGATCGTCCTGCTCAAGGGCGCCGACCTGGACGTGGCGCTGCAGTTCGTCAACTACCGGTGAGGTAGCACCGGACCACCACCCGGCGCGACGGCACACCCTCGCTACATGCCCAGGGCGTTGAGCTCGCCGGCCGCCGGCTCGCCACCGGCGGCGCGGGCGAAGGCCGCGAGTGCGTCGACCAGTTCCGCCCGCTCGCCCTCGGTCATCCCGGAGAGGATCGCCGCCAGCTCCTCGCGGCGATGAGCCGTGACGCGGTCGACCAGCTCGTGGCCGGCGGCGGTGAGCTCGATGAGCACGGTGAGCCTGGTGCCCGGCTCGTCGACCCGTCGCACCCAGCCGCCCGCGACCAGCCGGTCGGCGTTGCGCGTGAACGTCGAGGGGTGGATGCCCATCCGCTCGGCGACCACGCCCGAGCGCAGCGGCCCCTCGGTGGCCAGCAGGACCAGCACGCGGAACTGCGGCAGCGAGACCTCCTCCAGCGCGCCCACCAGCGAACGGGCGACCACCGCGAGCAGCGCGCGCGAGGCGTCCAGGGTCACGTCGGCGGCGCGCTCGAGCTCGGCCGGCCGACGCCCACGTCGAGAGGTCATGGGATGTCATGGTACATTACTTGTATGCCTACAAGTACCGGGGTCGTCGCGCGCCTCAGCACCACCGCACGACAGCTCCGGTCGACGGGCGGCGCCCTGACCGTCATGGCTCTCGTGGTGGGAGCCACCACCGGTCTGGGCGCCGTCGCCTTTCGTTGGCTGATCACCCGGGCCACCTGGTTCTTCACCGGGCATGCCGACTACTCGGCCGTCGGGCTCGGCCAGCACCCCCCGCACCCGTGGCTGCCGTGGCTCGGCCCGTGGTTCGTCGTCCTGGTCCCGGCAGTCGGCGGGCTGATCTACGGCCCGATGATCCAGCGCTGGGCCCCCGAGGCCCGCGGCCACGGCGTGCCCGAGGTGATGCTGGCCGTCTCGCAGCGCGGCGGGCGGATCGCCGGCCGGGTGGCCGTCGTCAAGTCGCTCGCCTCCGCCATCACGATCGGCTCGGGTGGCTCGGTGGGCCGCGAGGGGCCGATCGTGCAGATCGGCTCGGCGCTGGGGTCCCGGATCGCGCAGTGGGCACGCCTGCCGGAGACCAAGGTGCGCACCCTGGTGGCGTGCGGCGCCGCGTCCGGCATCGCAGCCACGTTCAACGCCCCGATCGCGGGCGTCTTCTTCGCCCTCGAGCTGCTGCTGCGCGACTTCACTGCCGAGTCGTTCGGCATGGTGGTGCTCGCGGCCGTGGTCGCCTCGGTGATCGGCCGGGCGATCCTCGGCGACGTGCCGTTCCTCCAGCTGCCGGCGTTCGAGGTGCACCACGCCGGCGCCTACGTGCTGTTCGCCGTGCTCGGTGTGATCGCCGGCGTGGTCGGGGTCATCTTCACCCGCGTGCTCTACGGCACCGAGGACCTGGCCGACAAGCTCTGGAAGGGTCCGGAGTGGGCACGCCCCGCCGTCGGTGGCCTGGTGCTGGGCCTGCTGCTGCTCGCCGTGCCGCAGATGTACGGCGTCGGCTACCCCGTGCTCCAAGCGGGAGTGCAGGGCAAGTACGTCATCGGGGTGCTCCTGGTCCTCATGGTGGCCAAGGTCGTGGCCACCTCGCTGAGCATCGCGATCGGCGGGTCCGGCGGCGTCTTCGCCCCGAGCCTGTTCATCGGCGGGATGCTCGGTGCGGCGTTCGGCGACGTGGCCGCCCAGCTGTTCCCCGCCTCGTCCGGGCCCGTGGGGGCGTTCGCGATCATCGGGATGGGCGCGGTGTTCGCAGGCGCGGCGCGCGCGCCGATCACCGCGGTGCTGATCCTGTTCGAGCTCACCGGCGAGTACACGATCATCCTGCCGCTGATGCTCGCGATCGTCCTGGCCACCGGGGTCAGCCGGGCCCTGAGCCGGGACAGCATCTACACCCTCAAGCTGCGCCGCCGCGGCATCGAGATCGACGCCCGCGCCGCCGACCCGCGCCTGAGCGAGAAGACCCTCGCCGACGTCATGGAGCCACCCCCCGCGTCGATCGGCGAGGGGGTGACGCTGCAGTCCGCCGCCCGCCGCCTGCTGTCCAGCGGACGGGGCTCGCTCCCCGTGGTAACCGACGGCCTGCTCGTGGGCCAGCTGCGGGCCGACCGGGTGGCCGCCGCGATGGAGACCGAGGACAGCCCCGGCCAGCTCACCGTGTCCGACGTGATCGACGACGTGCCGCGCGCCCGGACCACCACGGTGCTGCGCCGCGGGCTGGAGGCGTTGCGGCGCCACGAGTACCCGGACGGCGGCCTGGCCGTCACCGACGACGAGGGCCGCCTGGTGGGCTGGGTCACGCACCGCACCCTGCTGCGCACCCTCACCGCGCCCGTGCCGCTGGCACCGCACGCCCCGGCAGGCACCGCGCTGGCCCGGCTGCGGCCGGTCCGCGGCGGCGGCTCGCGCCTGGGCGACTCGGCCAGCCGGCGGAGCAAGACCCCCGCCCCGGAGCGACCCGTCGGCGGAGGCCGGTGAGGGCTCAGGCCTCGGGGTAGCCGGCCATCTGGCGCAGCCGGGAGATCCGGTCGGCCATCGGCGGGTGGGTCGCGAAGAGCTTGGCCATCCCGCCGCCACGGAACGGGTTCGCGATCATCAGGTGTGACACGTCGACCAGGTCCCGGGTGGCGGGCAACGGGGCCTTCGCGGTGCCCGCGTCCAGCTTCTCCAGCGCAGACGCGAGCGCGAGGGGATCGCCGGTGAGGCGAGCGCCGTCCTCGTCGGCGTCGTACTCGCGGGTCCGTGAGATCGCGAGCTGGATCATCATCGCCGCGAGCGGCGCGAGGAACACCAGGGCGATCGCGCCGATCGGGTTGTTCCGGTTCCCGCCGCCGAAGAACAGCAGGAACTGGGCCACCGACGTGATCATGCCTGCCACCGCCGCCGCGACCGACGAGGTGAGGATGTCGCGGTTGTACACGTGCATGAGCTCGTGCCCCAGCACGCCGCGCAGCTCGCGCTCGTCGAGCATCCGCAGGATGCCCTCGGTGCAGCACACCGCGGCGTTGCGCGGGTTGCGGCCGGTCGCGAACGCGTTGGGTGCCGCCGTCGGCGAGATGTACAGCGCCGGCATGGGCTGACGGGCCGCGGTCGACAGCTCCCGCACGATCCGGTACATCTCCGGGGCCTCGAGCTCGCTCACCGGGTAGGCGTGCATCGCCCGGATCGCGATCGCCGCGGAGTTCCAGTACCCGTACGCGGTACCGAGCAGACCGAGACCGGCGAACAGCCACAGGAACGCCGAGTTCCCGGCGGCGGTCGCCACCAGGTACCCGATGCCGAGCAGGACGGCCCACAGGAACCCGAACAGGCCCGCCGTCTTCAGCCCGTTGAAGTGCTGCCGCCCCACATCGCCCTCCGCTCGGTCCGGGGTGTCACGCCCTCCCCGTCAACGAGGCCGAGCCTGCCACGGTTCCCTGGGCGTGCGCCGGTCGGGCGCCGTGCCCCCGCTGAGCGACGCGGGCGTCGGCGCCCGGGCGAGCGGGTCGAGGGCGGGTCAGCGCTCGCGGCGCATCACGGCGAGCATCTCCTCGCGGGGCACCAGCTTGATCCGCTCGCGGCCGTGCGGCGCCCCGAGGGCCTGCTCGTAGGCGTCGAGCAGCGTCCAGCCGTCCCACTCCACGTGACCCACCCCTCGCTCGTCGAGCAGCGCGGTGATCGCGCCCGGCTCGCGCTCGCTCGCGCGCGGCAGGGCGTCGGCGTCCTCGGCGAGGTGCCGGATGGTCTCGGTCGCGTCGGACTTGGTGTGGCCGATCAGGCCGACCGGCCCGCGCTTGATCCACCCGGTGGTGTAGACGCCGGACAGCTGCTCGCCGTCCGGCCCGACCACCCGGCCCTCGCGGTTCGGGATCACGCCGGCGACCTCGTCGAACGGCAGACCCGGGACGGGCGACCCGAAGTAGCCCACCGCGCGGTAGACCGCCTCGACCGGCCAGTCGTGCAGCTGCCCCGTCCCGGCGACGGTGCCGTCCCCGGTGAGGGTGGTCCGTTCGGTGCGCAGCCCCGTGACCCGTTCCTCGCCGAGCACCGCCACCGGCTGGTGCAGGAAGTGCAGGTGGATGCGCCGGCTCGCGGTGAGGTCCTCGGGCTCCTTGAGGGTCCAGTCCGTCAGTGTCTTGACCACCTGCTTGGTCTGGTTGGACGAGTGGATCGCGGCCATCGACCCCTCGTCGAACTCGAAGTCCTCGGGGTAGACGACCACGTCGACGTCGGGCACCTTGCCCAGCTCGCGCAGCTCCAGCGGCGAGAACTTCACCTGCGCCGGGCCGCGGCGGGCGAACACGTGCACGTCGGTGATCGGGCTCGCCGCCAGGATCGCGTGCACGTTCTCCGGGATCTCGGTGGGCAGCAGGTCCTCGGCGTGCTTGGCCAGCATCCGCGACACGTCCAAGGCCACGTTGCCCGCGCCGATCACGGCGGCCGTCCTGGCGTCCAGCGGCCACGTGCGCGGCACGTCGGGATGCCCGTCGTACCAGGACACGAAGTCCGCCGCGCCGTACGAGCCCGGCAGGTCGATACCGGGGATCGGCAGCGCCGAGTCCCGGATCGCGCCCGTCGCGAAGATCACCGCGTCGTAGTACCGGTGCAGCTCGGGGACGGTGACGTCGGTGCCGACGTCGACGTTGGCCAGCAGGCGGATGTCGCCGCGCTCGAGCACCTTGTGCAGCGCGACGATGATCTGCTTGATACGTGGGTGGTCCGGCGCCACGCCGTAGCGGACCAGGCCGAACGGCGCGGGGAGCCGCTCGAGCAGGTCGATGCTCACCTCGAGCCCGGACTTGGACAGGATGTCCGCGGCGTAGATGCCGGCCGGGCCGGCACCGACGACGGCGACACGCAGGGGGCTCACGAAGGAGGGCACCTTCCGACGGGGACAGCGGCGGGGTCGCCGTGGGCGACCGGCAGACCAGTCTAGGGCGTGTCGCGGCGAAGGCTCTCCCGATCCGGTGGCCGCCAGCCGGACAGGCGGGACCGGAGCGCAGGCCCGGGCGTAGCGTCTGGCCGTGAACGCCTCCCGAGCGGACGCCGCGGCCGCCCGCCGGACGCCCGGCCGCACCGGGCTGCTCCAGGGCCTGGGCGCCTACGGCTGGTGGGGGTTCCTGCCGCTGTACTTCCCGCTCCTGGTGCCCGCCGGATCGGTCGAGATCATCGCCCACCGGGTGCTGTGGTCTCTGGCGTTCTGTGCGGTCGCACTCGCCGTGACCCGGTCCCTGGGTACCGCCTGGGCGGCGCTGCGCTCACCGGTCACCCTGGCCCGGCTCGCAGTGGGCGGCGTGCTGGTCGCGACCAACTGGCTGGTCTTCGTGTACGCCGTGCTCTCGGACCGCACCGTCGACGCGGCGCTCGGCTACTACGTGAACCCGATCCTCACGGTGGTGCTCGCGGTGCTCGTCCTGCGCGAGCGGATGCGCCCGGCCCAGTGGGTGGCGGTCGGGCTCGGTGCGGCCGCCGTCGTGGTCCTCACGCTCGGCGTCGGTGGCCTGCCGTGGATCGCGTTGGTCCTGGCCGGAACCTTCGGCACCTACGGGCTGATCAAGAACCGGACGGGCCGCACCGTTCCGCCGCTGGCCGGGCTGGCGGTCGAGACGGGGGTGCTGGCACCGATGGCCCTGGTCTGGCTGTTCGTGGTGGAGCGCGGCGGAACCTTCGGGGCCCACGGACCGTGGCACGCGCTCGCCCTGGCCGGCTCCGGGGTGGTCACCGCCGTCCCGCTGCTGCTCTTCGCGGGCGCCGCCCGCCGCCTCCCGCTGTCCGTGGTGGGACTGTTGCAGTACCTCACCCCGACGATCCAGTTCGCGATCGGCGTGCTGGTGTTCGGCGAGCAGATGCCGGCCGCACGCTGGTGGGGCTTCGCACTGGTCTGGGCGGCGCTGGCCGTCCTGACCGCAGACGGGCTGCGCGCCGGGCGCGCTCCGCGGCCTCAGCCGGCGACGGTCAGCCAGTAGTCGCCGAACGCGACCGAGGCGCCCACCGGCACCCGGACCTTCTGCTCGGGCGCGCACAGGATCTGCTGGCCGTCCTCCAGCGTGACGACCGTCCCGTTGGTGGAGTTGCGGTCCTTGAGCCACACCCCGTCGGGGTCCACGCCGATCGCCAGGTGGGTCTTGGACACCGACCGACCACGGTCGACCACGGCGATCACCTGCACGGGCAGGGCCTCACCCTCCCGCGGAGAGGGGTTGCGGCCGACCAGAGCGGTGCCCTCGAGCACCACGACGCGGTTGTCCCACAGCAGCAGGGTGGCACGCGGCCGGGTCTGGGCCCGCGTCGGGGCGTAGGCGACCTTGGTCCGCGCCTGACGCAGGCGGGTGTGCTCCACGTCGTCGTCCAGCGCCCGATAGGACGTGCTGGACCGCTGCTCGTACGGAGCGCTGGGGACCACCCGGGCCCCGGCGACCTGCGGGGGCGTGGGACGCTCGGCCATCGGCGCCACCCTCCGCTCGTCCGCGTCGACAGGGGCCGGCTCGTCCTCCCGGGCGTGGTCCGGCGCCTTCGCGTCCTCGACCGCCGTGGCGCCTCCCGAGGCTGCTGCGGCCCGGGCCGGCCCACCGGCCGACGCCACCCGCCGGGGCGCGTCGCGGTGCCGGCGTCGCTCGGCGTCCCCGAGGAGCGACTGCAGCCGCTCGGTGGCCTGGCGGGGCGTGGGCGGCACCTGCACCGGGTCCACACCGATGTTGACGTCGAAGACCACGTCGCTGGCGGCCCGGTCCTGCCACCCCCTGCGTCGGTCGGTCCGGTCACTGGCCGCCGACACACCGAGGAGCACGGCGCCGACCACCGGCAGCAGCCAGCTGGCCGCGACCACGAGCTCGCGCACCAGGGCACGGCCAAGACCGATCGGGCGCCCCTCGTCGGCCGTGAGCACCCTCAGGCCGGTGAGCACGCGTCCCAGGGTGTATCCACGCGAGGCCAGCAGCCACCACTGCACGAGCGCGTGCCCGCCGAGCAGCACGGCCCCGACCACGGTCACGGTCGAGATCGCGGGCTCCGCCGCGCGGTACTGGCCCACCAGCCCGCCGAGCAGCAGACCACCGCCCAGCACGAGCGCGGCGACCAGGTCGATCACCCGGGCGAGCAGACGCTTGCCGAGGCTCGCCGGGACCGATCCCGCAGCTGGCACCTGGCTCACCTCCTCGCCCCTCCCGGCGCACGGCGCACCCTCGAGCGCCGCCGCTCACGGGCTCTCGTTGCGACATCGGCACCCCCGCGGTCGGACATGAGCCCGAACGGGTGAACAAACCGTGCAGACTCACCGGGGCCCGGGCCGCCTCAGCGGGTGCCGCTGCGGCGGCGCCGGCGCGAGGTCAGCGCCCAGTGCGCGCGCCAGCGCAGCCGCCTGGGCACCGCGAGCCGCATCGCCGTGGTCGTCGTCGCAACCTGGTTCCAGTACGCCTCGATCTCCGCCTCGGTGGGCTCACGCCCGCTGAAAACGGCCGCGTCGGCCCGGGCCGCCAGGGTGGCGACCGGGCCGCCGACGCCCACCGCGCGCCGTCCGCCGCCGGCGGGCACCTCCTCCACCCGGGGCGCCGTGAAGGACGCGGCGAGCGAGACGGCGAGCTCACGGCGGGTCGCCTGGGCGGGCAGCCGGCGCCGAAGCTCGGTCGCGCCGTCCAGCAGCTCGTCCCACCCGCCAACCACGCGCTGCACCGGGTCCGGCGCATGGCGTCGGCGGCGGCGGCGGCGGCGCTTGAGTGCCGCGATCACCAGCGGCGGCCCGAGCAGCACGGCCAGCGGGAGCCCGCCCACCAGGGCCACCCGGCCGACCGTCGCCCAGAGCTCGGAGTCGCGCGACTGCTCCTGGCGGTCGTCAGTGCTGGGCTGCTCGGTGTCGTCGTCCGGCGCCGTCACGGGCGCCTGCGGCGGAGGCGGCGGCTGGCGCACGGCCGGCTCGGCCGCGGACTGCTGGGCAGAGGTGTCCTCACGCGGGGTCTGGGACTCGTCGGGCGTGGGGAAGAAGCTGACCCACCCGTACCCGGCGAAGTCGATCTCCACCCAGGCCTGGATGTCGGAACCGGTGAAGGTGATCTCGTCCGCGCCCGCCTGGTCGGCAGAGGGGACGAAGCCGAGCACCACCCTGGCGGGCAGCCCCATCGCGCGAGCCATCAGAGCCATCGCCGACGCGTACTGCTCGCCGTCGCCCACCATGGTCGCGCCGAGCAGCTCGGTGATCCGGTTGGCGCCGTGGCCGGACAGCGACCGCGCGTCCCCGCGGTCGACCAGACCGTGGCTGAAGTACCCGTCGGTACTCAGCTCCTCCTCGAGCGAGCGGGCGATGAGGCCCGGCGATCCGGCCGTCCCGGCGATCTCACCGGCCCTGGTCGCGACCACCTCGGGGACCTCGCGCGGTTCGGGCAGCACGACCGAGGCCGTCGCGGCCCGGTCGAGCGAGGCTTCGTCGGGCACCGTCGGGACCACCACGCTCGCCTGCCAGCTCAGCCCGGCGGGCACGCCGTCGGTGAGCACCGCGGTGCCCGTGGCGTCGTTGTAGCGCAGCTCGGTGCGCAACGCGGCGTCCCGCTCGGCGAAGGTGACCTGTCTGGTCCAGCCGACCGTCGGCAGCCACTGGAACGGCAGGTCGTGCACCTCGAGCTCGACGGTGGCACTCGTGCCGCTGCGGGTCAGCGTGTCCACCTCGCTGCCCACCCGCCGGAACGCGCCCGAGCCCTGGGCCGCCTCGGCACCTGCGACGTTCCAGACCACACCGTCGAAGGCGTCCATGGTCGCCAGTCGCACCGATGCGCCGTCGGGCAGGCCCCGCACCGTGAGCAGGTCGGTGTCGCCCCACTCCTTGACGAACTTGCGGAACGCGGACAGCGGGCTGGCCTGGTCCGCAGGGTCGAACGGGGGCACGATCTCGTCGCGCAGCACGAAGCGCGGTCGCTGGTCCGCCAGCCACGGCGCGGTGACCGACCCGAGCCCGACCACCACCGCGACCACAGCGCCCAGGGAGACCACCCGCCGTGGCGCGAGCGTGCCGGATCGCCAGGCGGCCCAGCTGCCCAGCAGCAGCACGGTGAGGACGCCCGCCGGCACCGGCGCAACCGACACCTTCGTGCCGAGCAGCACCGAGACGACGAGCACGGCCGGCGGCACCACGGCGCCCAGCGCCGCCACCCGCCGCGGTGTGCGCAGGGCGATGGTGAGCGCACCGAGCGTCCCGACCAGCGCGAGCAGGAACGGTGCGGCCAGCACGCCGCCCGTCGAGCCCAGCTCGGGGTCGAGGGTCAGCACCTGCTTCCAGGACGTCACCGCGCCGGACAGCAGTGCCAGCACCCCGGCGCCGCTGGGCAGGAAGCCGAGCGCCGCCTTGTCCGGGACCGCCACGGCCGGACCGACCACGAGGTACCCGGCGAGCGCGACAGCCACCGTCACCGCGGTGCCCCAGCGCAGCTGCGCGGACACCAGCGCCACGGCGACGCCGAGCAGCATCCCGGCGAGCGCCGGCAGCAGCAGCACGCGGGCGCCGAACACCGGCACCAGCGGCAGCTGCGCGAGCGCAAGCGTGACCATCAGCACGATGACGTCGATCTCCGGGCGGCGGGTCATCCTGCGCCCACCACCCGGCGCATCACCTTGGGCAGCTCGGCCAGCTCGCCGAGCCGCGCCACGGCGAGCGGCCCCAGGGCCGCCACCTCGGTGCGGGCACCCCGCCGACACGTCAGGATGAGGACGGGCACCCCGGCGGGCAGCCGGCCCGCCGCGGCACGCAGCGCGGCGCGATCCGGCACCGAGCCGGTGACCAGCACGACCACCGACGCGTCGCGGGCAGCCGACGCGACCCAGGGCACCAGCTCCGTGCCGGACCGGCCCCGCGCGGTCACCCTGGCCACGTCGTCCAGCAGGCGCCCGGGATTCCCGGTGCGCAGCCGGGTCCCGGCCAGGAAGGTCAGATCGCGCTCGTCGTGCAGCGCCTGGACGCCGATCGAGGCCGCCGCCGCGACCGCCAGCTCGAACTCCTCGTCGTCCAGGTAGTCGGCCGGGTGGGTCGCCAGCGCGACGGCGGTGTGCGTGCGTCGGGTGTCCTCGAACTGGCGGACCATGAGGGTGCCGGTCCGCGCGGTCGTCTTCCAGTGGATGTGCCGCCGGTCGTCGCCCGGCTCGTAGTCGCGCAGCGCGTGGAACGACAGGTCCGAGTTGGACACCACTCGGGTCGCCTGGCCCTCCAGGTCGCGCAGCACGCCCGCGGCAGCACCGGTCAAGGGGACGAGCACAGGGTGCACGCACACCTCGACCACCGGCGTCCACGACACCCGGCGGGCGATCAGCCCCCATGGGTCGCCTCGAACCGAGCGAACCGGCCCGACCGCGATCACCGAGCGGCGCACGGTCGGGATCGCGAACAGCTCCTCGTGCCGACCACCCGGGGCCAGGGACGGCAGGGGGAAGTCGGCGACCCGGTCCCCGACGGGCAGCTCCAGCCGGGCGGGCAGCAGCCGACCTCGGGCGGTGCTGCGAGCCTCGATCCGACCGGCGACCCGGTGCCCGACGGTGACCCGGCGGTCGGAGACCTCGAGGGTCACGTCGTAGGTCGAGCTACCGACGGTGAAGACCACGGCGAGCGCGACGACGCCCACCAGGCCCGCACCGATGACCAGGGTCTCGATCCACCCGAGCCACCAGCCGGTGCCGCCGAGCACCACACCGCACGCGAGCACGGCCCAGCCGAGCCCCGACACCGACCGCAGGGGTCGGAGCAGGGCCCGCAGGCGCCGCAGTCGCAGCCGCACGTCGACTCCTCGATCAGATCCGGGTGGCGGGCGGCTCGGTCTCGGCGAGCACCCGCGCCACGACCTGACGGGCCGTCACACCGGCGAACTCCGCCTCCGTGTCCAGGATCAGCCGGTGCGCGAGGACCGGCTCGGCCAGCAGCTTGATGTCGTCGGGGATCGCGTAGCCGCGGCCCTGCGACGCGGCCCACACCTTGGCCGTGCGCACCAGGGCGAGCGAGCCGCGTACCGACGCGCCCACCACTGTCTGCGCGTCCGAGCGGGTCGCCTCCGTGAGCCGCGCGACGTAGTCGAGCACAGCGGTCTCCACGTGCACGGTGGTGGCCAGGTCCGCCATCTCTCCGATCGCCTGGGTGGTGATCTTGGGGAGCAGGCCGACCGTCCGGTCGCGCTCCGAGGCCCCGGACAGGATCTGGACGGTCGAGTCCCGGTCCGGGTAGCCCAGCGAGGTCTTGATGAGGAACCGGTCGAGCTGGGCCTCCGGCAGCCGGTAGGTGCCCGCCTGCTCGATCGGGTTCTGGGTCGCGATGACCATGAACGGGCGGCCCACCGGGTGGGAGACCTTGTCCACCGTGATGCGGGACTCCTCCATGACCTCCAGCAGCGCGGACTGGGTCTTCGGCGAGGCGCGGTTGATCTCGTCGGCGAGCACGATCGAGGCGAACACCGGCCCGGGGTGGAAGTCGAAGGAGCGGTTGTTCTGGTCGTAGATCGTCACGCCGGTGACGTCGGAGGGCAGCAGGTCCGGAGTGAACTGGATCCGTGAGTGGGTGCCCTGGACGGTGGCGGCCATCGCCTTGGCCAGCGACGTCTTGCCGGTGCCCGGCGCGTCCTCCAGCAGCAGGTGTCCCTCGGCCAGCATGCAGGTCAGGGCGAGCCGCACCACGTGCTCCTTGCCCAGCAGCGCCTCGCCGACGTTGGCCACGAGCGCGTCGAAGGTCTGGGCGAACCACACGCTCTGCTCGGTCGACATGGTCACGGGGGATCTCCTGGTCGTCGCGGGGTCGGTGCGGGTCGTCGAGGTCTCAGCCACCGCCACCACCTGCGGGCGGTGTGCTGGGGGGCGCGGGGGTGTCGTCCACGACTGCGACCGTGACGGGCGCCGATGCCGCGGACTCGCCCTCGGCGTTCGCGCTCCAGACCGTGAAGGTGAGCTCCTCGCCGTCCTTCCCGGTGACGACAAGCGTCCGGTCCGTGGTGGTGCCCGCCTCGTGGGTCCCGCGAGTGCCCTGGACGAGGTACCGGTAGGACACGACCGGAGCGCCGCCGGTGGCCCCGGGCGTCCAGGTGATCTGCACGTCGGCCGAGCCCGAGAGGTCCGTCGCGGAGTCGATCGTCGGGCGCTGCGGCACCGTCCTGAGGGTGACGCTCTTGGTGACCGGCGTGCTCTCGGCGTCCTTGCTGTTGACCGCGACGATCGTCACCGAGTGGTCGCCGAAGGACAGCCCGGTGAAGCGGGCCGAGGTCGTGGCGGCGTCGACCGTCGTCGTGGTGGTGCCGTCCAGCGTGACGCGGAAACCGGTCAGCGGCACGCCGCCGCTGTCCCCCGGCGCGGTCCATGAGGCGAGCACCGTGCCCTGGCCGTACGGGGTGGGCTCGGCCGAGTCGTCGACCAGCGAGGCACCGGTCACGGCGCCCGGCGCGGTCCAGATCTCACCGGTGGTCGACGCCCACGGCGACGGCCCGGCCTTGTTCGAGGCGCGCACGTCGATCACGTAGGTGCGGCCCCGCTCGGCGGCGAACGCGTAGCTCGTCTCCGAGGCCGACACCGGGTAGGAGACGCCATCGATCCGCACCTCGTACCCCTTGACCGGGTCACCGTTCGGTGCCGACGCGGTCCACGCGACGGTGATCTGCTGACCGCCCTGGCCCACCTGCGAGCGGGTGGCGGTCACCGAGCCCGGCGGCGCGGGCACGCCCGCGGGGGTCTGGGCCGCGGACCACGCGCTCCAGTCGCCGGGGTCCGGCGCGTCGTTGACCGCTCGGACGCGCACCTGGTACGCGGTGCCGTTGGCGAGACCGGTGAACGTGTACGACGTCGAGGCCGTGGACACCGTGGCGCTCCCGCCGGACGGTGCCGGGCTGAGCTCCAGCTGGTACTGGCGGATCGGGGAGCCGGTGTTCGCAGGGGCCGTCCAGGATGCCCCGACCGACGAGTCACCCCAGGTCAGCGAGGGTGCCGAAGGAGCGGCCGGCTTGGCGTCCGGCCGCGCCGGCCCCGAGGCCGGACTCGGGTCGGACGTCCCGACGGCGTTGCGCGCCACCACCGTGAACCTGTACTCCACGTCGTTGCTCAGCCCGTCGATCGTGCACGCGGTCGACGGGCAGGTGGTCACCACGCCGCCGGGCTGCGCCGTCACCTGGTACTCGGTGATCGGCTCGCCGTTGGCCGCCGGGGCGTCCCACGCCAGGACGACCGTCGAGTCCCGCACCTCGGAGATCCGCGGGGCGGTCGGGGGGGCCGGGCGCCCTCTCACCACCAGGGTGATCCGGCCGTCGACCTCGCGGTCCGGGTCCCCGGTGGCGTCCTGCACGCGGAACCTCACGACCATCGGGCCGAGGAAGTCCACCGCGGGCCTGATGAGCACCCTGCCGCCCTCGACCCACGCCTCGCCGGTCGCCGGGTTCTCCGGTGCGGCGTCGACCAGGGTCAGCGGGGTGGAGAACGGGTTGAACGCCCCGGCCAGCGCCGAGACGGCGGTGACCTGCCCGCCCACGCCGGTCGTCACGCGCTGGTCCACGACCCGGGCCAACGGCTTGCTGGACGCGGTCACCCGGAAGTCCACCTGCGCCGTGAGCACACCCAGACCGCCGTAGTCGATCGACAGCCCGATGCCGCCGACCGTGCCGCGGGGCACGCTCGTCCCCACGCTCAGCGACAGGTTCGAGCCGTCCAGCGTCACGGTCACACCCCGCGGCGGCGCGGAGGTCAGCGCGTAGCGGTAGGCCTCGTCGGGCGACTGCGACCCGATCGGTGCCGAGGTGAAGGCGGTCAGGTCGACCCGGGTCGACTCGCCCTGCGGCACGTCGAGCACCGAAGGGGTGAACTGCGGCGGGTGGTCCTCGAAGGCCAGCACCGTGATCGGCAGGGTGAGGACCGCGGTGCGGGCGGTGGGGTCGTCCGCGGCACCGTCGCGGATCTCGACGGTGATCGACGCCGGGCCCGCGTAGGTCTTCTGGGCCACGTACCGCAGCGTCTTGGAGTCGACCAGCAGGGGCGAGCCGTCCGACTTGGTGGCGCTGACCCGGGACGGGTCGGTGATCCGTGCGGTGCGCCCCGGGGCGACCTGGACCTGCTCGTCGAGCGCGATCGAGAGCTCCGCTCCGGCGATCACGACGAGCTCCGGAGCGCCCGGTCGACGCACCGGTGGGAAGTCGCCGAGCGCCGGCACGGTGATGAACGCGTACGAGGCGACCCCGCCCGCGTCCGGCGAGACGTTGGTGAGCAGGTACGGGAGCGTGCGCGGGTTCGGCCCGAGCCTGACGACCACGGTGCCGCTCGGCGTCACCTCGGCGACGGCACTGGCAGACGGGTCCACCGATACCCGCAGGTCGGACAGCGGCCCGCTCGGGTTGTCCGCGACGTCGAGCACGTTCACCTCGACCGAGAGCGCGTTGAGCGTCTCGGTCGCCGGGACGACGACGTCGCGCGCGATCGGCGGGAGGATCGGCGCCGCCGGGTCGACGATCACGGTGAGGACTGCACTGTCGCGCCCACCCCGGTTGTTGGCGGCGGTGTAGGCGATCTGCAGCGTCGCCGGGTCGGTCGGGGTCCGGACCACGATCCGGCGGCCGTCGACCCTGGCATCGATCCCCGCATCCATCTGGAGCTCAGGCTCCAGGGTGAGGTCGCCGCCGGACATGTCGACGTCGTTGGCCAGCACCCGCACCGACACCGACTGACCCGGCCGCACCGTGACCTGGTCGTTGCGCGCGACGACCTGTGCCGAGGTGTTGGGCCGCTCGGCGATCCCGACCCTGATGGTCGCGACGGCGCGCTGGCCGACCCAGTCCTCGACGGCGTAGGTGAAGGTGTCGGTGCCGAGCTCGCCCGGCAGCGCCTCGTACTCCAGCCAGTCGGCGCCCTGGGCGGTGATCCGGCCCTTGGTCGGGGCCTTGTCCTGCCCGAGCAGCGTCACGCCGTCGCCGTCCGCGTCGATCCCGGTGAGCGGGATCGGGATGCGGATGGTCTCGGCCTGGAACACCCGTGCGGTCAGGTCCTTGGGCCTCGGCGGCGACTTGGCCGCCGCGTCGGCGGCGTGCACGTCCACGGTGACGTTCGCGGCGGTCCTGTTGCCCTCCGGGTCGGCGACCTCGAACCTGGCGTGCACCCGCATGGGCGTGTCGGGCGCCTGGTAGCGCAGCACGTCGCCGGAGACGAACATCAGGCCCTCGCCGTCCGCCGGGGTCGCGACGAGCTCGCGCCTCAGGGTCAGCGCGTCGCCGTCGGGGTCGTAGGCGCCCTCGAGCACCGGGATCGTGACGACCCCGCCGGTGCGGACCGTGACGGTCACGTCCGGAACCACCGGTGGCTGCTGCGTCGCCGAGGCATCGGTCGGCTTCACGCGGAGCTCGCCGGTGGCTTCGTCGGCGCCGTTGGAGATCGTGTACGGGACCGAGACCGGACCGTCCAGCGTCCGGGTCGAGGAGATCCGGACCAGCTGGTGGCCGAGCACTGCGACCTCGAGGCCGCTGCCCTCGGGCACGTCGACCGACTGGAGCACCAGGACGCCGCCGGCGGGGTCGACGTCGTTGGCGAGCGGGTCCACCACGACCTCCCCGCCGGGCGGCAGCAGGGCCACGTCGAGCACGGCGATCGGGGGCGCGGGGGCCTCGGGGCGCTCGGCCACGTCGATCCGCGCGATCCCGGTGGTCTGCTGCGGCGCCGCGGTCACCACGAAGCTGACGTAGTACGTCCCGGCCCGGGCGGACATGAAGGTGAAGGTGCCGGCCTCGAGGTCGGTGGTGATCGTCGCGCCGGTGAGCTGATCGACCCCGGCGAGCCTGACCGGTTCGCGCGAGGCGGAGCGGACGCTGTCCAGCGGTCGCACGGTGACCGGCTGGCCCACGTAGGCGACCGCGTGCACGGGGTCGATCACGGGCGCGAGCGAACCGGCCGGGCGCACGTCGACCTGGAGCTCGCCGGCGACCGTCGACTCGCCGTCGCCCACCAGCAGCTCCACGGTCTGGCGGCCCAGGGTGGTGCCGTTCGAGGAGAACGTCAGCTCGCCGTCCTGCCGGGCTCGGACCGTCGCGCCCTGCTGGACCGACGCGCCGAGCAGCACGAGCTGGTCACCCTCCGGGTCGTGGAAGTCGGGCAGCACGTCGAACGTGCCGGTGGCGCCGAGCTCGACCTGCACCTGGCTGACCCGGGTCTGCTCGGGCGGGCGGTTGACGTCGTCGGGGTAGACCGTGAGCCGGACGTCCGCGGTCGACGGCGCGCTGGACCCCCGCCCGTCGGTGACGGTGTACGTGAAGCGCACGGTCCCGCTCGCGTTCGGCGCGGTGACGAGCTGGATGGCCCGGCCGCCGTAGATCGGCACGGCGGTCCCGAACGACTCGGGCAGGGTGTCCATGTCGGAGATCACGAGCAGGCCGCAGTCGGACGCCGCGTCGTTGTCGATCACCGACAGGATCGTGGTCCGGCCGGGCCGCACACCGTAGGAGTCGTCCACGGCCTGCGGGGCCGCGGACTGGGGGGTGCACTCGATCTGCAGGGTCTGGGTGGTCTGCTGGTCGCTGGTCCGGTCGCCCTGGTCCGGCTTCTCCTCGGCCACGACGTCCTGCCAGTTGGGCTCGCGCAGGCCGGGGTCCTCGGTGGGGGCCCAGAGGTTGCCCGAGACGTCGTTGAGCACCACCACGTCGCGGTTCACCCGGAAGTGCAGGCTCGCGGCGCTGGTCATGCCCTCGAGCGCGACGACGTCCGCCCGGCCGCCGCACAGCTCGAGGTAGCTCGCCTGGGCGGAGGCCCAGGCCGCGTGCCCGCAGCCGCCGACCCGGACCGGCGCGGCGGGCGCGCCGGAGCCGCCCGACAGGTGCGCGATCACGTCGCCACCGCTCAGCGGCACCTCGAGCAGCGCGCCGGGGGAGGCGACCAGGACGGCGTCGGCCGCCGGCCCAGGCTGCTGGAGCACCAGGTCGGTCCCCCACGCCGCGAGCTCGACCTGCGCTGACGGCGTGTGCAGCGTGGTCCCGGTGAGCGTGACCAGGGTGTCCCCCACCGTGGTCGCGGCGTCGGCCGGAGCGCTCTGGCCATGCATCGGCCCGGCCACCCGGTCCGACAGCGTGTCGCCGAGCTCAAGTCGGTGCAGCTCCCCGGAAGCGGTCGTGGCGAGCACCACGCCGGAGTCGGACACCACCGCCGAGGCGCCCTGGCCGAGCGCCACGTCGGGCTGTCCCGTGGTGTCCAGCGAGCCGAGCTGGTCCAACGGGCGCACCCACAGGTCGCCGTCCACCTGGAGCACCGACAGCACCCCGGCGGCCATCGAGACCTGGTCGTCGGCGGCTACGGTCGCCGACGCGGTGATCGCCACCTCGGCCGGGTCCACGAGGGAGATCCGGCCCGGCTCGGTCAGCAGCACCCGGTTGCCGTCCTGGAGCACGTCGAAGGTCGACCGGCCGGCCACCAGGCCGGCGTTGAGCTCGCCGACCTGCGAGTTCCAGCGTGCGAGCTGCTTGGTCGCGGACTTGGTCACCCACACGGCGCCGTCATTGAGGTCCACCTGGGAGACCGCTGCTCCTGGGTAGACCAGCGCCAGGCCCACCAGCACCGCGGGCACGACGAGCCCGCCGACGGCACTGGGCCAGCGGCGACGGCGCGCGACGTCGTGGGTCATCCGTCCGAGCACCCCGTGGCCGGGTCGGTGGTGTACCGCCCGTCGCTGCGCACGATCGCGACCTCGATGCACACCGGACCCGGTGCGCCGGGCTCCACGGTGACGGTCGGCACGTCGATCACCTCGAGCGTGGTCGCCCGGCCGGCCACGGCGCGGCCCCACAGGTACCGGTCCCCCGGCTCGGGGCTCGGGTTGGTCCAGGTGAAGACGACGCCGGCATCGGTGACGGTCGAGGTCAGGGCCACGGGAGCCGGCACCGCGCCGCCGGTGACCACCGGGGTGGCAGTCCGGCTGGGGACCCCACCGTCGCCGGTCCGGGGCTGGTCGAAGGCGAGCACGACGGCGACCACCAGCGCGGTGAGGACCAGCCCGCCCGCGACGCCCGCGGCGGCCACGCGCGCCAGGCCGCGACGTGGCCGCTCGGGTTCGGGACGGGCCGCCTCCAGCTCGGCGACGTGCCGCCGCCAGCTCTCCGGGACGTCGGCGTGGTCGTCCGGCTCGCCCACCGACGGCTCGCCCACCGACGGCTCGCTCACGGACGTCTCGCCGACGGGGGCGGCGCCATCGGCGTCCGTCCCGGACCCGGGCTCGGGGTCCGCCACGACCGCCCGGTCCCGGTCCCGGTCCCGCGCCGCAGCGAACGCGAGCTGGTCGGTGGCCTCGGGCGAGACGGTCCGCACGGGACGCAGCCTGGTGGCCTGGTCGGCCTCCGTGTCCGGGTCGGGCTGCGCCGGCACCGGCGCCTCGTCGGGCAGGTCGAGCGGGGTCAGGGGGAGCATCAGCTCCGCCTCGACCTGCTGCAGGGCCCGGGCGAGCGCGATCGCGGAGTGGTAGCGCCGGGCGGGCTCACGCGCCATGGCCCGGGCCAGGACCTGCTGCAACGACTCGGGCACGTCGCCGCGGCCGGTCGTACCGAGCGCGCCCCGCTCGATCCGCGCGATCAGGTCCGCCGCCGAGTTCGCTCCGTCGGGCACCTCGAACGGCGAGCGGCGCGCCAGGAGCGAGAAGATCGTCGCGGCGAGCGAGTACACGTCCGAGCGCACGTCGCCGCCCGGTTCCTCGGCGAGGATCTCGGGCGGCGACCACGGGATCGACATCCCGACCATCTGACCCACCGCGAGCCCGGCCGTCGCGGCGATGCCGAAGTCGGTCAGGGCGGGCCAGCCGAAGTCGGTGACCAGGACGTTCGCCGGCTTGATGTCGCGGTGCAGGATGCCGGCGCGGTGCGCGGTCTCCACCGCCGACGCCAGCCGGATGCCGATCCGGAGCACCTCGGCCAGGCTCATCCGCTCGGCGCGGTATCGCTGGGCCAGACCGGGGCGGGAGCAGTACTCCATCACCAGGTACGGCCGTCCGTCGGACGCGACGTCGGCCTGGTACACCGTGACGATCGAGGGGTGGTGGGACAGCGAGGCCATGATGTCGGCCTCAGCGCGGAACCTGGCGCGCGCCGCGTCGTCGAGCGAGGCCGCGAGCAGCACCTTCACCGCCACCTGACGCCGGGGCATCTGCTGGCGGTAGAGGAACACGTCCGCGAAGCCGCCCATCCCCAAGAGCCGCACATAGGTGTAGCCGGGGATGACGGGCGGTTGCGAGGCCTCGCGACGACTGGTCACCCACCGGCCTCCACGAGGAAGGTGACACCCTCGCCGAGGTCGACGACCACACCCGGCTCGACGACGGTGGGCTCGCCGGGGTGCAGGCGCTGGGCACCCGCGCCCTGACGCAGCAGCAGCACGCCGTTGGTCGACCGCAGGTCGGTCACCACGACGTCGTCGCCATCCATCCGCACCTCGCAGTGCGTGCGGGAGATGTCCTGGTTGGGGCTCGCCACGGTGATCAGCCGCGGGATCTCGTTGCCCGCCACCCGGGTCACCTGGGGCGATCGGCCGATCAGCACCGGCCGGTTCAGCGAGACCACCAGGCCCGTGGACATCAGCAGCTTGGCCGGCGCGGGGGTGTGCGGTGTCGGCACGCTCAGCTGGGGGACGGCGTCACCGGCCCAGTCGGGCAGCTGGCGGCGCAGCGCGACCATGTCGGAGCTGAGCACGGTCAGCCCGTCGTGATCCTCGGGGACCCGGTGCGGGTCCGCGGCCGGCGGTTCGACCGACCGGACGGGCTCGGAGGCCGGATCGGCGACCGGCTCCACGGGCGCCGGCGCGGGCGCGCCGACCACGGCAGCCGAACCGGTCCGGCCGCCGGTGACCGGCGCCCGGCTCTCCAGGTGCTCGCTGCGCAGGGGCCGGACGGGCTCCCACGCCGGGACCGCGGCCGCCACCATGACGTCCTCGTCGTCCTCGAGCGACTCGTCGTCATCCGGGGTCTGATCGGCCGGCGTCGCGGCCTCGGGCACAGGTGGCGGCGCCGGGACGTGCGCGGGCTCCGGCGCTCGAACCGGCCGGGGCGCGCCGACGGTCGGTCGCCCGACAGTGGTCTCGACCTCGGGCTCGGGCTCGGGAGCCGGCGGCCCGAGCCGATCCCGCGCGGTGACCGCGAGGGACACCTCCGCGGCCGGTACCACCGCGGCGTGCACCGGCAGGGCCCGGCCGCCGGTCGAGACACCGCCGGTCAGCCGGACCTTCTCGGCGACGGGTAGCAGGTCCTCGGCCCAGGTCGACACGTGCGACGCGCCGACGGTGACGGTCCGGCCGTCGCCGGTGAGCTCGGCCCGCGCGCTGCCGCGGACCACCACGTGGGCGGCGCCGTCGGTGAGCCGCACGATCGCGAACGCAGGCGCCGCGACGAGGCCCGGACGGAGCAGGACCTGCAGGTGGTCGGTCAGCGGGCCGCCGCTGAGCATCGACGCCCACAGCGCGTCCAGCAGGTCGGGCGGGCACCCGTCGGGCAGGAGCGCCACGGTGCCGTCCACGACGACCGCGAGGCCGTCGCCCGGGACGTAGTCGGTTCTCATCGGTCCACCTCCGGGACACGGGCACGGGACTGTCGCGGGTTGGTGGTGCCGTCGGCGGACTCGTCCCAACCCCCCGACTCACGGTGGGTCCCGGCGGTGCTGTCGTCGTCGCCGGCCCGGGCCGAGGCGACGTCCACGACGACGGCGGTGACGTTGTCGCGCCCGCCGCGCTCGACCGCGGCCTCCACGAGTCGCTCCGCGGCGACCTGCGGGTCCGGTGACGAGGCGAGCAGCTCGGCGATCTCGTCGTCGGAGAGCTCGTCGGTCAGACCGTCGGTGCACACCAGCATCCGGTCGGCGGAGCCGGCCGGGATGAGCCAGTAGTCGGGGTCGGGGTCGGGCCCGGTCCCGATCGCGCGCGTGATGACGTGCCGGTCCGGGTGGTGCAGCGCCTCGGCCGCCCCGATCACGCCGCGGTCCACGAGCTCCTGGACCACCGAGTGGTCGACGCTGATCTGGGTGAGCGCGGCGTCGGCGTACCGGTAGACCCGCGAGTCGCCGATGTTGAACACGAGCCAGCACGAGCCACCCTCGCGGCGGGCGAGCCCGACGCCGGCGAACGTGGTGCCCACGGTTCGCCCGTCGGGGATCACGTCACGCACCCGGGCGGAGATCGCGCGCACGATCACGTGCACGTCGTCGGCGGTGACCTCCGGGCGCCCGGCGAGCTGCCCGGCCTCCTCGACGGCGATCCGCGAGGCGACCTCGCCGGCGTCGTGGCCACCCATCCCGTCCGCCACCACGAACAGCGGCGGGTAGGCGAGCAGGGCGTCCTCGTTCAGCCGACGGAACGGCCCGCAGTCCGTCGCCGACCCCCACGTGGTCCGCATCCGCTCACCCCCGTCCGCCCGTCCGTGACGTCCCCGCACCGGGCCGGCTATGGCCCGAACGGGTGAACGTCCCCGACTGGTCATCGGCGCATGCGGGCCCGGCCTGAAGCCCCGAAGGGCGAGGAGTTTCGTCCCGCGGCGTCCGGGTCGTCCCGCTCCGGGCGGAGGTCAGGCGGACCGTTCCACGAGGGACCGGGCGAACAGCGCGAGGGACTCGCGCACCGGGCCCGCCGGCAGGTCCGCGAGTGCCTCGACGGCTTCGGTGGCGCGCGCCTCGGAGGCATCCCTGGTGCGTTCGGTGACCGGGTGCTCGCGCAGCGCCCGCACCGCGTCGGCCAGGTCGTCGTCGTCGGACAGGTCGCCGTCCAGCAGGGCCAGCACCCGCCGGTCGGCGTCGGTGGCCGCGTCGGACGCGACCAGCCTGCGCAGCAGCAGGACGGGCATGGTCGGCACGTGCTCACGCAGGTCGGTCCCCGGTCGCTTGCCGGTGAGGCCGCCGTCGTCGGTGAGGTCGATGACGTCGTCGGCGAGCTGGAAGGCCAGCCCGATCTTCTCGCCGTAGGTCGTGACCGTCTCGATCACGTCCTGGCCGCACCCCGCGAACAGCGCGCCGTAGCGCGCCGATGTCGCGATCAGCGAGCCGGTCTTGTCCGCGAGCACCTGGAGGTAGTGGTCGACCGGGTCGGCCCCGTCCGCCGGCCCGACGGTCTCGTGCAGCTGGCCCAGGCAGAGCCGCTCGAAGGTCTCGGCCTGGATGAGGACCGCGCCCGGTCCGAGCCGCGCGGTGAGCGCCGACGCCTTCGCCAGCAGCAGGTCGCCCGTGAGGATCGCGACCTGGTTGCCCCACACCTCCTGCGCCGCCGGGGCTCCGCGCCGCACCGGGGCGGAGTCCATCACGTCGTCGTGGTAGAGCGTGGCCAGGTGGGTGAGCTCGACCACCACCGCGGCATCGAGCACCCGGGGGTCGGAGCCGTCGCCCAGCTCCGCGGTGAGCAGTGTCAGCAACGGCCGCAGCCGCTTGCCCCCCGCGCTGACCAGGTGCCGCGACGTCGCGTCGGCCAGGTGGTCGGCGTGCGACGCGGCCTCGAGCAGCCGCTGCTCGACCAGCGCGAGCCGGTCGGTCAGCCGGCCCGCGAGCCCGGCGTCGGTCAGCGGGAGCGAGGTCGTCACCGGACGAAGACCGCCGCACTGCCGAACAGGTCGACGGCCCAGGCCGGCAGCACGCCGAGCACCACGGTGCCCACCGCCGCCACGCCGATCGCCACGGCGGTCAGGCCCTCCGAGCGCACGACGGTGGTGGTCCGCTCGATGTTCGGGTCGGGCTCCTTGAAGAACATCACCACGATGATCCACACGTAGAAGAAGACCGCGGCGGCCGAGGCCAGCACACCGAGCACCGCCAGCCAGGCCTGCCCGCCGGCGACGACCGCCGAGAACACCGCGTACTTCCCGATGAACCCGGCGGTCAGCGGGATGCCCGCGAAGGACATCAGGAACAGCGTGAACGTGACGGCCAGCAGCGGGTGGCGCCGACCGAGCCCGGTCCACTGGTTGAGCGCGGTCGCCTCGGCGACCACCGGTCCGCCCGGCCCCTCGTTGACCTCGCGGACCAGCGTGACGACGGCGAACGCACCGATCGTGGCCAGGCCGTAGGCCATCAGGTAGAACATCACGCCGGCGATGCCGGCCTGCTGCAGCGCGACGACGCCCACCAGCACGAACCCGGCGTGCGCGATCGAGGAGTACGCGAGCAGCCGCTTGACGTCCGTCTGGACCAGCGCGATGACGGTCCCGACCACCATGGTCAGTGCGGCGATCACCCACAGCAGCGGGATGAGGTCCCACTGCAGCGGGGCCGCGACCACGTAGACCAGGCGCAGCAGGGCACCGAACGCCGCGACCTTGGTGCAGGCCGCCATGAACCCGGTCACCGGGGTGGGAGCGCCCTGGTAGACGTCCGGGGTCCAGGAGTGGAACGGCACGGCGCCGACCTTGAACAGCAGGCCCACCATCACCATGACGAGCCCGGCGATGAGCAGCGGGTCGAACCCGGCGGTCGTCCCGACCGCGTCGGAGATCGCCGACAACGTGACCGAGCCGGAGAACCCGTAGAGCAGGGCGATGCCGAAGAGCAGGATCGCCGAGGCGAAGGCACCCAGCAGGAAGTACTTCAACGAGGCCTCCTGGCTCAGCAGGCGGCGCCGGCGGGCGAGGCCGGTGAGCAGGTACAGCGGCAGCGAGAGCACCTCGAGCGCGACGAACAGCGTCAGCAGGTCGCCGGCCGCGGGGAAGATCATCATCCCGCCGAGCGCGAAGAGCATGAGCGGGAACACCTCGGTCTGGGCCAGCCCACGCGCGGTGGCCACCCGCTCGTAGTCCGAGCCGGGCACCGACGCGCCCGACGGTGCGAACGCGTCCTGCCCCGCATCGGTCCGGTCGGCCATCACCAGCGCGCTGAGCAGCCCGAGCAGCACCAGCAGGGCCTGCAGCAGCAGCGCGGGCCGGTCCAGGATCATCGAACCGCCGAGCACCACGACGCCGCCTCCGGCGGACTGGGCCGTGTCCGGCCACAGCGCCGCGAGCGCCACGCCGGCCGCGCCGAGCGCGACCATCGTCAGGCCGAACTGGGTCCAGCGCCGGGCCCGGGCCGGCACGAAAGCCTCGACGAGCACGCCGATCACCCCGGCGCCGAGCACGGCGATGACGGGTGCGAGGGCGCCCCAGGCGACCTGGGGCGGGGTGAAGCTCACTGGTTGCTCCCGTCGTCGGAGGGGCTCGCGAGCGTGGGGGTCACGTCCGCGACGCCCACCTGCTGGAGGGTGACGGTGGCCGGGTCGCGCACGAGGTCGAGCGCCGGTGCCGGGTAGAAGCCGAGCACGAGCATCGCGGCGATCAGCGGCCCCACGACCCACCGCTCGCGGATCGACAGGTCCGGCAGCGAGGACAGCCCGTCGGGGGTGGGCCCGGTGAACGCCCGCTGGTAGGTCAGCAGGATGTACAGGGCGGCGAGCACGACGCCGAACGCGGCCACCACGGCCGCGGCCTTGTGCGCCTCGAAGGTGCCCACGAGCACCAGGAACTCGCTGACGAAGGTCGACAGGCCCGGCAGCGACAGCGCGGACAGGCCCGCGACCAGGAACGTGCCGGCCAGCACCGGGACGACCTTCTGCAGGCCGCCGTGGTCGGCGATCCGGGCGCTGCCGGTCCGGGCGATGAGGAAGCCCGCGACCAGGAACAGCGCGCCCGTCGAGAGCCCGTGGTTGAGCATGTACAGGCTCGCGCCCTGCACGCTCACCGAGGTGAACGCGAAGATGCCCAGCACGATGAAGCCGAAGTGGCTCACCGAGGTGTAGGCGATCAGGCGCAGCAGGTTCTCCTGGCCGATCGCCAGCAGCCCGCCGTACAGGATCGAGACCACGGCGAGCACGATGATCACCGGCGCCGCCCAGCGCGACGCGTCCGGGAACAGCGGCAGGCACAAGGTGAGCATCCCGAAGGTCCCCACCTTGTCCAGGACGCCGACGAGCAGCACCGACGTGCCGACCGGCGCCGCCTCGGCGGTGTCCGGCAGCCACGTGTGCACCGGCCACATCGGCGCCTTGATCGCGAAGGCGATGAAGAACGCCAGGAAGACCAGTCGCTCGGTCGACACGGACATGTCCAGGTGCCCGACGAGGTTGTCGACCAGGAAGCCCTGCGGTCCCTGCGGGCCGTGCACGTACAGCGTGATGACGCCGGCCAGCATGATCAGACCACCGGCGAGCGAGAAGATCAGGAACTTCACGGCCGCGTACCGGCGCTGGAGGCCGCCGAACGAACCGATCATGAAGTAGACCGGCACCAGCATGGCCTCGAACAGCACGTAGAACAGGAACACGTCCCGGGCGGAGAACACCGCGACCATGAACGACTCGAGCACCAGGACCAGCGCGACGTAGGTGCGGATCCGCGAGCCGCCGATCACCGGCAGCCCGTCGGCGTGCACGTCGGGGTGCTCACGCCACGCTGCGATCAGCACCAGCGGGGTCAGCAGCACGGACAGCAGCACCAGGGCCAGGCCCACGCCGTCGACGCCCACCGCGTAGCTGACCCCGAAGGACGGGATCCACGCGTGCGTCTCGGTGAGCTGGTGCGTCCCGGCCGCCGAGGTGTCGAAGGACAGTGCGGCGACCACGGCGAGCGCGAGCTCGACCAGCGCGACACCGACCGCGATCGGACGCGCGTGCCGGCGGGCCGTGCCGGGCAGCGCCCAGACCAGGGCAGCACCCACCAGGGGGACCACGATCAGGGCGGTCAGCCAGGGGAAGGTAGCGGGCATCGTCTCTTTCCCTCAGATCCGGAACGCCAGGACGACCGCGACCAGCGCGACGACCCCCGCGAGCATCGTGGCGGCGTAGGAGCGGACGTAGCCGTTCTGCAGCCGCCGCAGCACCGATCCGGTGCCCATGACGGCCCTCGCGAGCCCGGCGAACGCACCGTCGACCACCGCGCGGTCGCCGTAGACCAGCGAGCGGGTGGCGACCTGGCCGGGCAGCACGAGCAGCGCGTCGTTGACCTGGTCCTGGTAGAGGTCCTGGCGCGCCGCCCTGGTGAGCAGGCTGCCGCGCGGCGGGACCACCGCAACCGGCGCCGACCAGTACTGCCGCCAGGCCAGCGCGACCCCGATCGCGACGAGCACCAGCGTCACCGCGGTGAGCACCGGCACCGAGAGGACCGGCTCGTGGTGCTCGACCGGCCCGGTCACGGGCTCGAGCCAGGTGGTGAACGTGTTGCCCGCGGCGAGCACCCCGCCGAGGCCCGCCGAGCCCACCGCGAGGATGATCATCGGCCAGGTCATCAGCCCCGGGGACTCGTGCGGGTGGCGCACCGGTGTGTCCGGGTCGTGCGCGCCACCACCGTGACCGTCCGACCATCGCGCCTTGCCGTGGAAGGTCATGAAGAACATCCGCGACATGTAGAACGCGGTGATCCCGGCGCCGATGAGCGCGACCATGCCGAACACCCACGGCTGCCAGCCCTCGCCGCCGTTCATGGCGAACGAGGACTCGATGATCTTGTCCTTGCTCCAGAAGCCGGAGAACGGTGGGACGCCCATGATCGCGAGCCACCCGAACCCGAACGTCACCCAGGTGATCTTCATGAAGGTCGCCAGGCCGCCGTACCGGCGCATGTCGACCGTGTCGTCCATGCCGTGCATCACCGAGCCCGCGCCCAGGAACATGCCCGCCTTGAAGAACCCGTGGGTCAGCAGGTGGAAGATCGCGAACGCGTAGCCGATCGGCCCCAGCCCCGCGCCGAGCATCATGTAGCCGATCTGCGACATGGTGGAGCCGGCGAGCGACTTCTTGATGTCATCCTTCGCGCTGGCCACGATCGCCCCGAAGAGCAGGGTGATCGCACCGACGATCGCCACCACGAGCAGCGCCGTCGGCGCACCGTCGAACACCGGGCCGGACCGCACGACGAGGTACACACCGGCGGTCACCATGGTCGCCGCGTGGATCAGCGCGGACACCGGCGTCGGGCCGGCCATCGCGTCGCCGAGCCAGGACTGCAGCGGGAACTGCGCGGACTTTCCGGTGGCGCCCAGCAGCAGGAGCAGGCCGATCGCGGTGAGCACGCCCTCGCCCGCGCCGCCCGCAGAGCCGAACACCGTGACGAAGTCCGTGGCGCCGAACGTGGCGAAGATCAGCGCGATCGCGATGATCAGCCCGAGGTCACCGACGCGGTTGGCGACGAACGCCTTCTTCGCGGCCACGGCGTTGGGCGTCTCGTGGTTCCAGAACCCGATGAGCAGGTACGACGCCAGGCCGACGCCCTCCCACCCGACGAACAGCAGCACATAGCTGTCCGCCAGGACCAGCAGCAGCATCGCCGCGACGAACAGGTTGAGGTAGGCGAAGAACCGGCGCCGGCTGGTGTCGTGGGCCATGTAGGCCACCGAGTAGACGTGGATGAGCGTGCCGACGAACGTCACGAGCAGCACGAAGCTCATCGACAGCGGGTCGATCCGCATCCCGGCGTCCAGCGAGAACGCGCCCGCCGGGATCCAGGAGAACAGGTGCAGGCCGACGACGCGCTCGTCGGCGGGCAGGCCGAGCATCGCGATCCAGACGACCGCGGCGACCACGAACGCCGAGGCGGACGCGAGGACGCCGAACCAGTGGCCCCAGCGGTCGGTGCGCGCGCCGCCGAGCAGCAGCACCGCCGCACCGAGCATCGGCAGGGCGACCAGCAACCAGGCGGCGCCGAACGCGCCGGTGGCCTCGGTCACGCCGGCCGCGGCGGTGGGGAGCAGGAGTGCGGTGGTCATCCGGCCTCAGCTCTTCAGGAGGTTGACGTCGTCGACCGAGGCCGAGCGGCGGGTGCGGAAGATCGCCACGATGATCGCCAGCCCCACGACCACCTCGGCGGCGGCGACCACCATGACGAAGAACGCCATGACCTGGCCGGTGAGGTTGCCATGGATCCGGGAGAACGTGACGAACGCGAGGTTCGTCGCGTTGAGCATCAGCTCCACGCCCAGGAACGCGATGATCGCGTTGCGCCTCAGGAGCACGGTCGCGCCGCCGAGCGAGAACAGGATCGCCGACAGCACGAGGTAGTTGGTCAGGCTCACGACTGCTCCTCGGTGTGGTCGCCCTCGATCTGCTGGCGGGTCTCCTCGTCGATCTCGGCGAACACCCCGCCGTACCCGCGCTCCTGCCCGCGGATCCGCAGCACGCGGGGCACCGACTGCTCCAGCGGGCTGCCGTCCGGACCCAGGGCCGGGACGTCCATCGCGTTGGACCGGGCGTACACGCCGGGCGCGGGCAGCGGTGTGATGATCCCGCCCTCGGCCAGCAGGGCGACGCGCGCGTCGGCCTTCTCCTTCTGGCCGATCAGCCGGCTCAGCCGCGGGCGGTGGGTGAGCACCAGCGCGCCGACCGCCGCGGTGATCAGCAGCGTGCCGACCACCTCGAGGGCGAAGACGTGCTGACCGAAGATCACCTTGGCCACGCCCTGCGGGTTGCCGTCGGCGTTCGCCGCGGCGAGCCCCACGGGCTTGGCGTAGGTCGCCGTGAGGACCACGCCGACCAGCACCGACGCGAGCCCGGCGCCCAGCAGCAGCCCGATCCAACGCTGGCCCGCGAGCGTCTCGACCAGCGAGTCGGACGCGTCGACCCCGACCAGCATCAGGACGAACAGGAACAGCATCATCACGGCGCCGGTGTAGACGATCACCTGGACCACGCCGAGGAAGGGGGCCTCCTGGGCGACGTACAGCACCGCCAGGCTGATCATCACGAGCACGACACCCATGGCGGCGTGCACCGCCCTGCGGGCGAACAGCAGGCCGAGCGCGGCGATCACCATCACCGGGGCCAGGACCCAGAACAGCACGGCCTCGCCGGTGGAGGTGTGGCCGGTGTCGGCCAGGGACGAGGCCAGCGGCACGAGCGCGCCGACCGTGGTGCTCGCCGTCATCGCACGCCCTCCGCCCGGCTCCGCGCGGCGTCCAGCGTCGGGTCCTCCGGACGCCACTGCGCCACCCAGTCGACCTGCTCGATCACCGGGCCGGTGATCTCGCCGCGGTAGTACTCCAGGTCCTCGGTGCCGGGCACCATCGGGTGGGGGGCCGCGAGCATGCCCTCCCCCATCGGGGCCAGCAGGTCGGCCTTCTCGTAGATCATCCCGCGCCGGGTGGGGCCGGCGAGCTCGTACTCGTTGGTCATCGTCAGCGCCCGGGTGGGGCAGGCCTCGATGCACAGCCCGCAGAAGATGCAGCGCAGGTAGTTGATCTGGTAGACGCGGCCGTACCGCTCGCCGGGCGAGAACTGCGCGTCCGGCGTGTTGTCAGCACCCTCGACGTAGATGGCGTCGGCCGGGCAGGCCCAGGCGCACAGCTCGCAGCCGATGCACTTCTCCAGGCCGTCCGGGTACCGGTTGAGCTGGTGCCGGCCGTGGTAGCGGGGCTTGGTCGGCACCTTCTCGAACGGGTACTGCTCCGTCACGGTCGGCCGGAACATCGACGACAGCGTGACGCCGAAGCCCGCGACCGGCGCGAAGACCTGGCCGATGGCGCCCTTACGGGGCAGCAGCGACCGGTACTCCTGCTCGCCGCCGCCCGGCCGGTCCAGGGGCCCCGGCTCGTCGCGCCGCGTGAGGTCGTCAGCCACGGTCGCCCTCCTCCGCAGTGGTCTCGTCCGCGGTCGTCTCGTCCGCAGCGGTCTCGTCGGTCTCCGGGGTCGCGACGGCCACGGCGGTGCCCTCCACGGTCAGCGAACGTCGTGGCGACGGCGGCAGCACCTGCCCCGGCATCGGCGGCACGGGATACCCGTCGGCGAACGCGTCGAACGGCTCCGGCGGGCCCTCGTCCTCGACCGGCGGCTTCTTCTCCGGGATCAGGAACGACGCCACCGCGCCGACCAGCACGACGCCGGCGAGCACGAACAGCAGGTTCTGCCAGCTCACGTCGGTGAACCGGCGCAGGCCCTGGACCACCGCGACGGCCACGATCCACACCAGCGCGAACGGGATGAGGACCTTCCAGCCGAAGCGCATGAACTGGTCGTACCGGAACCGGAGCAGCGTCCCGCGGACCCAGACGAACAGGAACATGAAGAACCAGAGCTTGAGGCCGAACCAGGCCACACCCCACCAGCCGGTGTTGAGGAAGTCGCCGGGCCACGGCGCGTGGAAGCCGCCGAAGAACAGCGTCGTGGCCACCGCCGAGACGTTGAGCATGTTGATGTACTCCGCCAGGAAGAACCAGGCGAACTTCATCGAGGAGTACTCGGTCATGTAGCCGCCGACCAGCTCACCCTCGGCCTCGGGCAGGTCGAACGGCAGCCGGTTGACCTCACCCGCCATCGAGACGAGGTAGATGGCGAAGGCGGGCAGCAGCGGCGCGGCCCACCAGATCGGCACCTGGGCGTCCACGATCTGCCGGGTCGACATCGAGCCGGTCATGATGAACACGCTGACCAACGACATGCCCATGGCGAGCTCGTAGGAGATCACCTGCGCGGTGGAGCGCACCGCGCCGAGCAGCGGGTACGTCGACCCGGAGGCCCAGCCACCCAGCACGATCCCGTACACGCCCACCGAGGCGGCCGCGAGGATGTAGAGCACGGCGACCGGGAAGTCGGTGAGCTGGAGGGGGGTGACGATGCCGAAGATGCTCACCTCGGGGCCCACCGGGATCACGGCGAACACCAGCAGCGAGGCGAACACCGAGATCATCGGCGCCACGAGGTAGATGGCCTTGTCCGCGGCGCGGACGATCATGTCCTCCTTGAGCAGCAGCTTCATGGCGTCGGCGAGCGATTGCAGCAGACCGAAGGGGCCGTGCACGTTCGGTCCGGGCCGGACCTGCATCCGGGCCACGACCTTGCGCTCGAACCAGATCGCGAACAGCACCGACACCAGCAGGAAGACGATGATCGCGACCGCCTTGATCAGCACGATCCACCACGTGTCGTTGCTGAAGTCGGCCCCCGCCACCGGGGCCGCCGCCATCGGCAGCGCCGTCATCTGGCTCATGCCTGCTCTCCGTCCGTCGTCGCCGCCGCCACGCCGACCACGGCGCCCGCGTCGACCCGCAGGGTCGTGCGCACGGCCGAGCCGGGCGAGGCGACCGGGAGCCACACCACCCCGTCGGGCATCGCGGTGACCACGGCGGGCAGGGTGATGCCGCCGTGCTCGGTGGACACCGTGACCGGGTCGCCGTCACCCACGCCGATCCGGGCGGCCAGCTCGGCGCTGACCCGCGCGACCGGGCGCGGCGCGGTGCCGGCCAGGAATCCCTCGCCGTCCTGGCACCGGCCCGCGTCCAGCAGCAGGTGCCAGGTGGCCAGGACCGCCTGGCCCTCGCCGGGCGCCGGCGGCTCGGGGTAGGCCACGTGCGGCGCCTCGGCGCGTGCCCCGCTCCAGGCGGTCAGGGCGCCGAGCTCGGCGTGCACCTCGGCGAGCGAGCCCAGCCCGAGGTCGGTGCCCAGCTTGCCGGCCAGGGCGTGCAGCACGCGGTGGTCGGGCAGCGCGGTGGAGGTCAGCGCCTGGGCGAACGGCCGCGGCCGCGCCTCCCAGGTCCAGAACGTGCCGGGCTTCTCCGCGGGCGGCGCCACGGGCAGCACCACGTCGGCGCGCTCGGTGACCGCCGACGCGCGCACCTCGAGGCTGACCACGAACGCGCGGTCCAGGGCGCGAAGCGCGAGGTCCGGGTCGGGCAGGTCGGCGGGGTCCACGCCGCCGACCACCAGGGCCCGCAGGTCGCCGGAGGCCGCGGCCGTGAGGATCCGGGTCAGGTCGCGTCCGGGCGTGCTCGGCAGCTGCTCGACCCCCCAGGCGGAGGCCAGCTCGGTGCGTGCGGCGCCGTCGTTCACCGGGCGCCCGCCCGGAAGCAGGCCGGGCAGCGTGCCCACCTCGAGGGCGCCACGCTCGCCGGCACGCCGGGGCACCCAGGCCAGGCGCGCGCCTAGCCGGCGGGCCAGGCGCAGCACCGCGGACAGCGCACCGGGGACGGTCGCGAGCCGCTCACCCACGAGCACCACGCCACCGTTCAGCGCCTCGGCGGCGGCCGCGAGGTCCGGGTCCGAGGCGTCGCCGATCGCGTCGAGCACCTCGGGCTCGGTGCCGGGCGCCGCGGGCAGCAGCGTCGCGGACAGCCGGGCCAGCCCGCGCGAGGCGAACGGCGCGACCGAGTACACCCGCGTCCGGCCGGCGAGCACGCCCTTGCGCAGCCGCAGGAAGATCACGCCGCCCTCGTCCTCGGGCTCCAGGCCCACGAGCAGCACGGCGCTGCGCTCGAGGTCGGCGAACGTCACGTCGATGCCGTGGCCCGCGACCGCGTGCCCGAGGAACGACGCCTCCTCGGCCGAGTGCGGACGCGCGCGGTGGTCGACGTCGTTGGTGGCGAACGCCACGCGGGCGAGCTTGGCGTAGGCGTAGGCGTCCTCGAGGGTGAGCCGGCCGCCGGGCAGCACGCCGACCCCGGCGCGGTCGCGCGCCGCGGACAGGCCCTCGGCAGCCACCGTGAGCGCCTCGGCCCAGCTGGCCTCGCGCAGCTCACCGGGGGCGCCGTCCTCGCCGGGCTCGCGCACCAGCGGGGTCGGTCAGACGGTCCGGCGAGGTCTGCCAGGTGAACGCGAACCGGTCCTTGTCGGTCAGCCACTCCTCGTTGACCACGGGGTCCTCGCCCGCCAGGCGGCGCATCACGACGCCGCGGCGGTGGTCGATCCGGATCGCCGAGCCGTTCGAGTCGTGCTCGGCCACGGACGGGGTCGAGACGCAGGTCGAACGGGCGCGACCGGAACCGGTAGGACGCACCGGTCAGCGCGCCGACCGGGCAGATCTGGACGGTGTTGCCCGAGAAGTAGGAGGCGAACGGGCGCCCCGACGCGTCCAGCGCCGCGGGCCCCACAGGGCGGTCGGGCGCCTCGGGCACCGGGTCCATGCCCTCGGCCCGGGTCAGCGGGTTCCCGGCCTCGTCGGCGCCGACGAACAGCGGCAGCTCACCGTCGCCGTCGAAGCCCAGCACGTCGCCGGGTCGAACGTGCCGATCTGCTGGCGCGCGCCGCGCATCTGCAGGTCGATGAACTGGTCGCCGGCGATCTCGCCCGAGAACCGGGTGCAGCGCTGGCACAGGATGCAGCGCTCGCGGTCCAGCAGGATCTCGGTGGAGATGGCCAGCGGCTTGGCGAAGGTGCGCTTGACGTCGACGAACCGGCTGGTGCCCCGCCCGTTGCTCATCGCCTGGTTCTGCAGCGGGCACTCGCCGCCCTTGTCGCAGGTCGGGCAGTCCAGCGGGTGGTTGATGAGCAGCAGCTCCATCACGCCGTGCTGGGCCTTGTCGGCCACCGCGGACGTCCGCTGGGTGCGGACCACCATGCCGGGCGTGGCCTCCAGCGTGCAGGACGCCTGCGGCTTGGGCATCGGACGGAGGTTGCCCTCACGGTCCGGCATCGCGACCTCGACCAGGCACTGCCGGCACGCGCCCGCGGGCTTGAGCAGCGGGTGGTCGCAGAACCGCGGGATCTGGATGCCGATCTCCTCGGCGGCGCGGATCACCAGGGTGCCCTTGGGGACGGACACCTCGACGTCGTCGATGGTGAACGTCACCTCCGGCACCACGGTGCCGGCGGTGGCCGAGCCGCTCGTCGTCGTGGAGGTCATGCTCCCACCGTTCCTGCCCCGCCGGTCGCGGAGCCAGACGCGTACTCGAACAGGGCGGCCGCAGCCGGGTCGAACGGGCACCCCGCCGTCCAGGTGGGCCTCGAACTCCTCGCGGAACAGCTTCAGGCCCGAGGTGATCGTCGAGGTCGCGCCGTCACCCAGCGCGCAGAACGCGCGACCGAGGATGTTGTCGCAGACGTCCAGCAGGGTGTCCAGGTCCTCCCGGGTGCCCCGGCCTGCCTCGATCCGCTGCAGGATCTGCGCCAGCCAGTAGGTGCCCTCGCGGCACGGCGTGCACTTGCCGCACGACTCGTGCCGGTAGAACTCCGCCCACCGGGTGATCGCCCGGACCACGCACACCGAGTCGTCGAAGATCTGCAGCGCCCGGGTGCCGAGCATCGACCCCGCGGCACCCACCGACTCGTAGTCGAGCGGCACGTCGAGGTGCTCGGCCGTGAACAGCGGGGTGGACGAGCCACCGGGCGTCCAGAACTTCAGCTCGTGGCCCTCGCGGACGCCGCCGGCCATCTCGAGCAGCTCGCGCAGGGTGATGCCGAGCGGCGCCTCGTACTGGCCCGGGCGCTGCACGTGCCCGGACAGCGAGAACAGGCCGAAGCCCGGTCGAGCGCTCGGTGCCCATCGAGCGGAACCAGTCGGCGCCGTACTGCACGATCGAGGGCACCGAAGCGATCGACTCGACGTTGTTGACCACCGTGGGGCGGGCGTACAGGCCCTCGACCGCCGGGAACGGCGGCTTGAGCCGCGGCTGGCCGCGCCGGCCCTCGAGCGAGTCGAGCAGCGCGGTCTCCTCGCCGCAGATGTACGCACCGGCGCCGGCGTGCACCGTGACGTCGAGCTGGAAGCCCGAGCCGGCGACGTCCTTGCCCAGCAGCCCGGCGTCGTACGCCTCCTGCACCGCCTGGAGCAGGCGGCGGTAGACGTGCACCACCTCACCGCGCAGGTAGATGAACGCGTGGTGGCAGCCGATGGCGTAGGAGGTGATGATCACGCCCTCGAGGAGCTGGTGCGGCGTGGCCATCATCAGCGGGATGTCCTTGCACGTGCCCGGCTCGGACTCGTCGGCGTTGACCACGAGGTAGCGCGGGCCGCCGTCCGGCGCCGGCAGGAAGCCCCACTTCATGCCGGTCGGGAAACCCGCGCCGCCGCGACCGCGCAGGCCGGAGTCCTTGACCGCCGTGACCAGGTCGGCAGGCTCCCTGCCGAGCGCGGCGGTCAGCGCCTGGTACCCGCCGGAGGCCCGGTATGCGTCCAGCGTCCAGGAGTTCTTCGCGTCCCAGTGCTTGCTCAGGACCGGGGTCAGGGTGGTGGCCATCACGCCTCCTCACGCTTCGCGCCGCGCTTGCGGGGGCTCGCCGGGGTGTCGACGCTCGACTGCGTGCCGCCCGACTCGGGCGCCACCTTCTGCGCCGCGGAGCCCGACCGCGCCGCGCGCCCATCGCCGGCCTCACCGGGTGCCGTCCAGCGGTTCTGCGCCGCCAGGCGCAGCCCCTCGAGGGTCGGCCCGCCGGCACCCGGGCCCTCGTCCGCGTGCCCGTCGGCGAACCCGGCCAGCACGCCGCTCGGTCTCCCGGAACGGGGCCACCCGGTCCGCCCCGCGGGTGGGGTGCACGGGCTCGCCGGCGCGCAGCGCATCGACCAGCGCGGTGGCCGAGGCCGGGGTCTGGTTGTCGAAGAACTCCCAGTTGACCATCATCACCGGCGCGTAGTCGCAGGCCGCGTTGCACTCGACCCGCTCGAGGGTGACCGCTCCGTCCTGCGTCGTCTCGTCGTTGCCGATGCCCAGGTGCTCGGTCAGCTCGGCCCAGATCGCGTCGCCGCCCATCACCGCGCACAGCGTGTTGGTGCAGACCCCCACCGTGTAGGTGCCGTTCGGGTGGCGCTTGTACTGGGTGTAGAACGTCGCGACCGCGGAGACCTCGGCGGCGGACAGGCCGAGGGTCTGCGCGCAGAAGTCGATCCCGGCAGGACTGACGTAGCCGTCCACCGACTGCACCAGGTGCAGCAGGGGGAGCAGGCCAGAGCGCGGGTCCTCGGGATAGCGGGCCACCACCTGCGCGGCGTCGGCCTCGAGGCGCGCCAGGGTCTGCGCGTCGTAGGTCGCCATCAGCGGTCCACCCCTCCCAGCACGGGATCCAGCCCGGCCACCGCGACGACGACGTCGGCCACCTGGCCGCCCTCGCACATCAGGGAGACCCCCTGCAGGTTGTTGAACGACGGGTCGCGGAAGTGCGCCCGGTAGGGCCGGGTGCCGCCGTCGGAGACCAGGTGCACGCCCAGCTCCCCGCGCGGCGCCTCGACGGTCTGCCAGACCTGGCCGGCCGGGACCCGGAAGCCCTCGGTGACGAGCTTGAAGTGGTGGATCAGGGCCTCCATCGAGGTGCCCATGATCTCCTTGATGTGCGCCAGCGAGTTGCCCATCCCGTCGGCGCCGATCGCGAGCTGCGCGGGCCAGGCGATCTTCTTGTCCCCGACCATCACCGGGCCTGGGCCCATCTGCTGGATCCGCTCGAGCACCTGCTCGACGATCCGCATCGACTGGTAGCACTCCTCCAGGCGGAGCACCGTGCGCGCGTACGCGTCGGCGTCGGTCGAGGTCGGCACGTCGAAGTCGTAGGTCTCGTAGCCGAGGTACGGGAACGCCTTGCGCACGTCGTACGGCAGCCCGGCCGAGCGCAGCACCGGACCCGTGATCCCCAGCGCCATCGCGCCGGCCAGCGACAGGTGCCCGACGCCGACCGTGCGGCCCTTGAAGATCGGGTTGGCGAGCATGAGGTCGCCGAGCTGGCCGAGGTACCTGCGCACCAGGGGCATCGCCTCGCGCACCGTGTCCAGCGCGCCGGGCGGGATGTCCTGCGCGACGCCGCCGGGGCGGATGAACGCGTGGTTCATCCGCAGGCCGGTGATCAGCTCGAAGACCTTGAGGATCTCCTCGCGCGCGGTGAAGGAGACGGTCATGATCGTGGTCGCGCCGAGCTCGTTGCCACCGGTCCCGATCGCGATGAGGTGCGAGGTGATCCGGTTGAGCTCGAGCAGCAGCACCCGGATCGCCTGGGCGCGCTCGGGGACGTCGTCGGTGATGCCGAGGAGCTTCTCGACGGCCAGGCAGTAGGCCGCCTCGCTGGAGAACGGCGCCACGTAGTCCATCCGGGTGCAGAACGTCACGCCCTGCGTCCAGGTACGGAACTCCATGTTCTTCTCGATGCCGGTGTGCAGGTAGCCGACGCCCGCGCGGGCCTCGGTCACCGTCTCGCCGTCGATCTCGAGCATCAGTCGCAGCACACCGTGGGTGGACGGGTGCTGGGGGCCCATGTTGACGACGATGCGCTCCTCGCCGAGGCGGGCGGCCTCCTCGGCGATGTCCGACCAGTCGCCGCCGACGGCCTCGAAGACCGTGGCGTCCTCGTCGTCCGGCAGCGGGGCGCCGGTGGCGTGCATGCGGGAGTCAGCCATCAGTTGTACGACCTCCGCTGGTCGGGCGGGGCGACGGTCGCCCCCTTGTACTCCACCGGGATGCCACCCAGCGGGTAGTCCTTGCGCTGGGGATGACCCACCCAGTCGTCGGGCATCTCGATCCGCGCCAGGCCCGGGTGCCCGTCGAAGATGATCCCGAAGAAGTCGAAGGTCTCGCGCTCGTGCCAGTCGTGGCCGGGGTAGACCGGCGTGGACGACGGGATGTGCGGGTCGGTCTCGGGGACCGCGACCTCCAGCCGCAGCCGGCGCGAGTGGGTGACCGACGTCAGGTGGTACACCGCGTGCAGCTCGCGCCCGACCTCGTGCGGGAAGTGCACACCGGACACCCCGAGGCCCAGCTCGAAGCGCAGGTCCTGCTCGTCGCGCAGCGCGCGGCACACGGCCAGCAGGTGCTCGCGGGCCACGTGCAGGGTCAGCTCCCCCCGGTCGACCACCACGGCGGGCACCGCCACGTCGAACGCGACGCCCTGCTCTGCCAGCACCTCGGCGAGGAGGTCGACCACCTCGTCGAACCAGCCGCCGTACGGCCGGGGGCTCGCGCCGGGCATCGCGACCGTGCGCACGAGCCCGCCGAAGCCGGAGGTGTCACCCGAGCCGCGCACCCCGAACAGGCCCGTCCGCACGTCGACCACCTGGGGGCCGCCCTGGGCGGACCCGGTCGCCGGTACGTGCTGGGAGCCGCCCTCCTGGGCAGCCTCGACGGCCGTCTGGGGGGTGTCGGACGCCTCGGTGCCGACCGGCGCCGAACCGACCTTGGCCGCTGCGGCCGCGTCCTTCTTCTCGTCGCTCACCGCAGCAGGCCCTTCATCTCGGAGGTCGGCGTTGCCTCGAGCGCCGCCGCCTCGGCGGCCGCTGCGGCCTCCTCGCGGTTCACGCCGAGCGGGGAGTGCTGGATCTGGTCGTGCAGCGCCAGGATCGCGTTGATGAGCATCTCCGGACGCGGCGGGCAGCCCGGCAGGTAGATGTCCACCGGCACGACGTGGTCGACGCCCTGGACGATCGCGTAGTTGTTGAACATGCCGCCCGACGAGGCGCACACGCCCATCGACAGCACCCACTTGGGCTCGGACATCTGGTCGTAGACCTGGCGGACGACCGGGGCCATCTTCTGGCTCACCCGGCCGGCGACGATCATCAGGTCGGCCTGGCGCGGCGAGGCGCGGAACACCTCCATGCCGAACCGGGAGAGGTCGAACCGGGGTGTACCGGTCGCCATCATCTCGATCGCGCAGCAGGCCAGCCCGAACGTGACCGGCCACAGCGACGCCTTGCGGAAGTAGCCCGCCAGGCTCTCGATGGTGGTCAGCAGGAACCCGGACGGTGCTTCCTCGATGCCCATCGCCTGCCTCCTTCCTCTCGTCGTCGCGGGGCGGTCAGTCCCACTCGAACCCGCCGCGGCGCCACTCGTAGACGAACGGCACCGTGATGAGCGCGAGGAAGGTGAGCATCGCGACCACGCCGAACATCGCCAGCGCGCCGAAGCTCACCGCCCACGGGTACATGAAGACGACCTCGATGTCGAAGACGATGAAGGTCATCGCGACGAGGTAGTACTTCACCGGGAAGCGGCCGCCGCCCACCGCGTGCGGGGTGGGGTCGATCCCGCACTCGTACGCCTCGAGCTTGGCCCGGTTGTAGCGCTTGGGGCCGATGATCGCGCTCGCGCCAACCCCGCCGAGCGCGAGCACGGCAGCCACCGTCATGAGCACGAGGATCGGCACGTAGGGGTTGCTCATCTCGTCCTCCAGATCAGGCCCGCGTGTGGCGGGCGGGCGCGGCGCAGCACCTGCTGCCTGCGCCGGGTCGTTGCCGAGTGTCGTCGGGTCATGCCGCGGGCGCAATCCGCGTCAGCGCGGCGATGAACCGGTCGGAGGCGTCCCCGCCGCTGCGGGTCCCACACGTCGGACAGCAGCTTGAGCGTCAGCCGCATCAGTGCGGGCCGAGGCAGACCGTACCGCGTCAGCACCCGCATCACGTCGGGCCGCTCGATGATGCGGACGAACGCGCGCCCGAGCGTGTAGTAGCCGCCGAGCTCGTCGGCCATCACGTCCGGGTAGGTCGCGAGCACGCGGTCCCGCTGGGCGTCGGTGGCCCGGGCCCGCGCCTGGACGATCACCTCGGCAGCCCGCCGGGCGGCCTGCATCGCGTAGGCGATGCCCTCGCCGTTGAACGGGTTGACCATGCCGCCCGCGTCGCCCACCAGCAGCACCCCGCGGTGGTAGATCGGCTTGCGGTTGAACGCCATGGGCAGCGCGGCGCTGCGCACCGGGCCCACCTGGTTCTCCGGGGTGAACTCCCACTCCGGGGGCAGGTGGGTCGACCCAGCGCTGGAGCAGCTCCTTGTAGTCGATCTTGGTCGCCGCGGCGGTCGAGCTGACCGAGCCGAGGCCGACGTTCGCGGTGCCGTCGCCCAGGCCGAAGATCCAGCCGTAGCCCGGCAGCAGGGCCGACGCGTTCGGCGGGCCGTCCCACAGCTCCAGGTGGGACTCCATCCAGTCGTCGTCGTGGCGCGGGGTGCGGAAGTAGGTGCGCACCGCGACGCCCATCGGGCGCCGCTGGTCCTTCTCGAGCCCGAGCGCCAGGGCGAACCTCGAGGACACGCCGTCGGCGGCGATCACCACGGGCGCGCGGTAGGTGACGTCCTCTCCCGTCCGCCGGCCGGCGGCGTCGACCGGACGGGCGGTCACGCCCACCACACGGCCGGTCCGCTCGTCGGTCACCGGGCCGGTCACCTGGGTCTGCTCGACGATCCGGGCCCCTGCGGCACGCGCGTGCTGGGCCAGCGTCTGGTCGAAGTCCTTGCGGGTCCGGCTCACCCCGTAGTCGGGGAAGGACTCCGTCTGCGGCCAGGGCAGGTGGATGACATGGCCGCCGCCGCGCACCCGCAGGCCCTTGTTGCGGATCCAGCCGTCCTCGGGCCGCATCGGCACGCCCATCGCGACCAGCTCTCGCACCGAGCGGGGCGTGAACCCGTCGCCGCAGACCTTCTCCCGCGGGAACGCCGTCTTCTCCAGCACCAGCACGTCGACGCCGGCGGTGGCGAGGTAGAAGGCCGCGGTCGAGCCGGCGGGGCCGGCGCCGACGACGATCACGTCAGCGTCGGGAGTTGCCACCAGTGGTCCTGCCTTCATGCTTGTGAAGAACTTCACGAACGAGCCGGGTCAATCCTAGTGCCCTCCCGGCCCCTGAGCCTGACGGCGCCCACTGGTCGAAAGGCACGCGCAAGGGACCCAGGTCCGTCATCGGGGGCGGACTCCGCGGTGCAGGGCGACGATCCCGCCGGACAGGTTGCGGTAGGCCACCCGGGCCCACCCGGCTCGGGCGACCAGACGCGCGAGCCCGGCCTGGTCCGGCCAGCCCCCGGATCGACTCGGCGAGGTAGACGTACGCGTCCGGGTCCCGGGAGACCGCGCGTGCCACGGACGGCAGGGCCCGCATGAGGTACTCGGTGTACACGGTGCGGAACACCGGGTCGGTCGGCGTGGAGAACTCCGTGACCACCAGCCGCCCACCCGGCCGGGTCACCCGCAGCATCTCGGCGAGCGCCGCGGTGGTGTCCACCACGTTGCGCAGGCCGAAGGAGATCGTCACCGCGTCGAACACCGCGTCCGCGAACGGCAGGCGCATCGCGTCGCCGGCGGTGAACGCGCAGGTCGGGGCGCCGCGCCTTGCCCACCTCGAGCATGCCCACCGAGAAGTCGCACGGCACGACGCGGACGCCCGCCGCGTCGAACGGCTCGCTCGAGGTCCCGGTCCCCGCCGCGAGGTCGAGGACGACCTCACCGGGCCGGGCGTCGACCGCCGCGACGGTCGCACGTCGCCAGCGCCGGTCCTGGCCGAGCGAGATCACGTCGTTGGTCAGGTCGTAGCGCCCGGCGATCGCGTCGAACATCGCCGCGACGTCCCCGGGTCGCTTGTCCAGGCTGGCGCGCATGCCCGCCATCCTGGCAGCAGATCGCGCCCGCCCCGAACCGGGCCGGGCGCGCGGCGCGCGCCGCGCGCGCCCCGCGAGTTCGGTGGTCGGCGTCCGAGTTCGGTGGTCGCGACCACCGAACTCGGCCCCCACCACCGAACTCGGCTGGGGGGAATGGTGGCGGTGGTGGACCTACAGTGTGGGGCGATGACTCTCGACGCCCGCCCCGACGGCGCACAGCTGCTGCCGGCTCCCCTGGTCGCTCGCACCGTCGCCGTGGATCCGCGCGACCTGCCTGCCGATCTCCTCGACCTGCTGCCCGCCCACGAGGGCCACGCCTGGGTACGGCGCGGCGACGGCCTCGTCGCCTGGGGCGTCGCCGCGGAGCTGAGCACGGCGGGCGCAAGCCGGTTCGCCGACGCTGATGCGGCGTGGGCGAGCGCCACCACGCACGCCGTGGTCCGCGACGAGGTCCGGCTGCCGGGCACCGGACCGGTCGCGTTCGGCTCGTTCGCCTTCGCAGACGACTCCCCCGCGGGCGGGACGCTCGTGGTCCCGCGCGTGGTCGTCGGCAGGCGCGGCGACGACGCGTGGCTGACCACGATCGACGTCGGGGCGGTGTCGGCGCCGGCCACCCCGCGCGCCACCGAGCCCCCGGAGCCGCCCGGAGCCGTGGAGTACCGGGCGGGCGGCCTCGACCCGGCCGGTTGGCGGGCCGCGGTCGCGCACGCCGTCGCGCAGATCCGCGCCGGTCGGCTGGACAAGGTGGTCCTCGCGCGCGACGTGGTGGCCCGCACCGAGCAGCCGCTCGACCCTCGCTGGGTGCTGCACCGGCTCGCGGACGACTACCCGTCCTGCTGGACGTTCGCCGTCGACGGCCTGGTGGGCGCGACGCCGGAGCTTCTGGTGCGCTCCGAGAAGGGCCTGGTCACCTCGCGCGTGCTCGCCGGGACGATCCAGCGCACCGGCGACGACGACGCCGACCTCGCGCACGCCGCGATCCTCGCGCACTCCTCGAAGGACCTCGAGGAGCACGAGTACGCGGTGGCGTCCCTGACCAGGGCGCTCGAGCCGTTCTGCTCGTCGACCAACGTGCCCGAGACGCCGTTCGTCCTGCACCTGCCCAACGTGCTGCACCTGGCCACCGACGTGACCGGTGTGCTCGGCGGCGAGGGCCCCTCGAGCCTCGCGCTCGCCGCGGCGCTGCACCCGACGGCGGCCGTGGCCGGCACCCCGACCCCGCTGGCCACGGCGCTGCTCGCCGAGCTCGAACGGATGGACCGCGGTCGCTACGCCGGGCCGGTGGGCTGGCTCGGCGCCGACGGGGACGGCGAGTGGGGCATCGGGCTGCGCTCGGCCGAGCTGGACCCGCGCGACCCGCACCGCCTGCGCCTGTTCGCAGGCTGCGGCATCGTCGCGGCGTCGGTGCCCGAGGCCGAGCTCGCCGAGTCCGAGGCCAAGCTCGAGCCCATGCGCCACGCACTCGGCACGGACTGAGCGCGGCGGGGGTCGAGCGCCGCCGTCACCCGTGCGGGTGACGCTCCAGGCATGGTCAAAACCGGGCAATACCGGAACAATCCCAGGATCCGTACTGACCAGTACGGCAGATCCCGGACGAGGAGCACCCCCATGCGCAGGACGCTCACCACCACGCTCGCGACGGCCGCTGCGGCGGTCGCGCTCGCCGTCGGCGTGGCATCACCGGCCGCGGCCATCCGCTACGGCGAGGCCGACGGCGACGGCCACCCGTACGTCGGCCTGATGGTGGCCGACGACGCGAACGGGACCCCGATGTGGCGGTGCTCCGGCACCCTGGTCTCGCCGACGGTGTTCGTAACCGCCGGGCACTGCACCTCGGGCGCCGCCGGCGCGACGATCTGGTTCGAGAGCGACCTCAGCGACCCGGCCGTCGCGGCGGCGCTCGGCTACCCCTACGGCGGGCCGACCTCGGTCGACGGAGTCCCCTACACCCACCCCGAGTTCGACGACAACGCGTTCTACCTGCACGACCTCGGTGTGGTCGTCCTGGACCAGCCGGTGGTGATGGCGTCCTACGGCAGCCTTCCGGAGCCGGGCCTCTTCGACAGCCTGCTCGCCGCGGGCGGCAAGCACACGACCGACTTCACCGCGGTGGGCTACGGCCTCCAGCGGAACATGCCGGCCCAGACCGGTCTGACCGAGGCGGCCAAGATCCGGATGACCGCGACGCTGTCGATCATCAACTCCGACGCCGCGTTCGGTGAGAAGAAGGCCGGCAACTCCGTGCTGTTCACCAACAACGCCTCCGGCGGCGGCACCTGCAACGGTGACTCGGGCGGCCCGATCTTCGTCGAGGGAACCACGACGATCGCCGCCGTGACCTCCTACGGGATCAACGCCCGCTGCGCGGGTACCGGCGGCGGGTACCGGATCGACCAGCCCGACGACCTGGCGTTCCTGGCTCAGTTCGTGAGCTGACGGCTCGGCCCCGGAGCAGGGCGGCGGGCCGGGACGCTCGCGCCGTGAGCGTCCCGGCCCGCACCGTGGGGGTCAGGGTGTCCGTCGGGCTGTGTCAGCCCCCCTGACCCCAGGGCAGGCTCGGCAGGGAGGGGGACTGACCCTGCTGCGAGCCGGACGTGCTGGACGAGTCGAGCGCCGCGAAGGTGACGTCGACCGTGAAGGACTTCCCGTCGCGCACGACGGTGAGGGTCGCGCTCTGGCCGGCGGCCAGGGCCCGGACGTAGCCGGTGAGCGACTCGGCGCCGCTGACCGGGTTGCCGTCGATCGCCACGATGACGTCGCCGACCTTCAGCCCGGCGGCAGAGGCGGGCGTTCCCGCGCTCACGGAGTGGATCTGTGCACCCATCCGCGTGACGCCGTCGGCCGTGGCCTCGCCGTCGGTCAGCTCCACGCCGAGGAAGGCGTGGCTGGCCGTGCCGTCGGCGAGCAGCTCGGCGCCGATCCGATCGGCGAGGTTCGACGGGATGGCGAACCCCAGGCCGATCGAGCCGGAGGACTGGGACAGCGACGCGATCGAGGACGTGATGCCGACGACCTCGCCCTGGGCGTCGAACAGCGGACCACCGCTGTTGCCGGGGTTGATCGCGGCGTCGATCTGGATCGCATTGGTCACCACCGCCTGCGAGTTGCCGTCGGAGGTGGACACCGGACGGTCGAGCGCCGAGACGATGCCCGTGGTCACCGTGCTGGACAGGCCCAGCGGGTTGCCCACCGCCATGACCGGCTCGCCCACCACGACCTTGGACGAGTCGCCGAGCACGGCGGGCACCAGGTCGCTCGGCGGGTTCGTGAGCGTGATGACCGCGAGGTCCGTGGTCGGGTCGGTGCCCGCGACGGTCGCGGCGAAGACCCGGCCGTCGGAGAGGGTCACGCTGATGCCACCCTGCGTCGCGCCGGCGACCACGTGGTTGTTGGTGAGGATGTGACCCTTGGTGTCGACGATCACGCCGGAGCCCTCGGCCTCGCCGCCGGAGATCTGGACCTTGATGGCCACGACCGACGGCCGAACGGCCTCGGCCACCTTCTCCCAGTCGGGGTTCGCCACCGTCGAACCGGAGACCGGCACCGCCTCGGACGAGGTCGTGCCGAGGCTGGCGATCGTGGTCGCCGAGTGGCTCGGCCGGTCGAAGCCGACCAGGAGGCCGGTGGTCGCCACGCTGGCCACCAGCGCAGCACCTGCCGCGGTGGCCACCAGCGGGACCCATCGCCGCTCGGATCGGCGGGGCGCGGGCGCCGGCATCGCCACCTGACCGACCGGCCAGGACGGCGGCGGTGCGCCGTGCCCGCCGGACGCCGGGTAGAGCGGGTGGGTGGGCCGCTGGCCGGGGTGCGGCTGGACGGGGTGCTGCTGGGCCCCCGGGACCTGGTGCGCGGCCGGGTGCTCCGCGCCCGTCGCGGCGTGCTGGTACGGCGGCGGCGGCACGGGCCGGGCGGACTGGCCGGGCTGCTGCGCGGACCGATCGGAGGCCGGTCCGGGGTGCCCGTCGGACGCCGCCTGCTCCGGGGTGGCGGCCTGCCGGCCCTGCTGGGGAGCGCCGGACGGCGTGCCGGGGCTCACCCAGGGCGCCGCGGTGCGGGGGCCCTGCTGCGGGTCGGGGGTGTGACCCTGCGGGTCCTGCCGTGGCTCGTTCGGGTGCATGTGGTGAACCTCCTTCGGTTCCCACACTCAAGACCACCGGCCTGGCCCGGACCTGGGACGGACCTGGGAGTCCGCTAAGAGTCCCGATCCGCGGCCCGCACGGGCCCACCCGCCCGACGGGGAGGGTCAGTCCAGCGCCGCCACCGCCGCGGTCACGACCTGCGCGAGCCGCGCGGTCAACGCACGTCGACCGTCCCGGTCCACCGGGACGTCGACCACCTCGATGCCCTGCACCGGGCGGCTCATGACGTGCGGCAGGCGGTCGACGTCGATCCGCCGGTAGCCCACGCCGTACCCGGCGCACAGCGCGCTCGAGGTCGGCGCGGTGCGGCGTGGCCATCACCCGCTCGGCGTGCCGGGCGAGCTCCGGGGCGCCGTGCTCCAAGGTCGCGAAGATCGAGCCGCCGCCGTCGTTGGCGACGATCACCTGCAGATCCGGCACCGCCTCGCCGGGGCCCACCAGCAGGGCGCCCGCGTCGTGCAGGAACGCGAGGTCTCCGACGAACGCGTGCACCGGCCGCCCCAGCCCGAGCGCCAGCCCCGCCGCCGTGGACAGCGTGCCGTCGATCCCGGCCAGCCCGCGGTTGGCCACCACGAGGGGCGGGTCCTCCCAGCGCGCCACCAGGTCCAGGTCGCGCACCGGGTTCGACGAGGCGACCACCAGCACGTCACCCGGGGTCAGGCTCGAGGCGACCATCGCGGCGAGCAGCGGGCCGGACGCCGCGCCGAGCCGCTCCTCGGCCAGCAGCTCGGCGACCGCATGGGCCGCGACCTCACCGGCCTTGCGCCAGCGCTCCACCCAGCCCATCCCCGCCCCGAGGTTGCCGCGCATCAGCTGCCCGGGCACACCGGGGTACACCTGGGCGGCACGCCGGGCGGCGTCGGGCCAGTCACGACCCTGCTCGGCGATCACCAGGACCTCGACGTCCGGCCGGGCCAGCAGCGCCTGCACCGGGCGGGACAGGGTCGGCCGGCCCATCACCACGACCCGCTGCACCGCGCCGCCCAGGGCGGGCGAGTCCAGCAGCAGGCGGTAGGCAGGGATCGTGTTCGGGCCCCCGCCCGCGCCGGACGACGGCTCGGCCAGCAGGGGCCACTCGTTGGCGTGCGCCACGACGGAGGCCTCCGGGCCCGCGTCGTCCCCGGCGATCACCACGGTGCGCACCCCGTCGGCCGGCGCCACCCGCATGGCCACGTCCGAATACCTCGCGAGCTCGATCCCGGCGGGCGTGCCGGGGTGGGCGAACACCCGTGTCAGCCCGTCGTCGGACCGCTCCGGCCACGCCCCGCCCGGCACCAGCGGCTCGCGGTAGGCCAGGTTGAGGTGCACCGGCCCGGGGGTGTGGTCGCGCGTGCCGAGCGCCACCGCCACCACCCGCGCCGCGAGGTTGCGCAGGTCGCGCAGCTCGTCCGGCAGGCCCACCGGGGCCGGCACGTCCACCGAGAGCCGCACTGCGGGGGCGAGCAGCCCGACCTGCTCGGTGGTCTGGTTGGCGCCCGTCCCGCGCAGCTCGTGCGGCCGGTCGGCGGTGAGCAGCAGCAGCGGCAGGCCCGAGTGCCGGGCCTCGAGGGCCGCGGCGAGCAGGTGGGCCGGCGCCGTCCCCGAGGTGGTGACGACCGCAACCGGGCGCGGCTCCTTGCGGGCCTTGGCGGCGCGGGCCAGGCCGAGGGCCAGGAATCCCGCGACCCGCTCGTCGACCCGCACGTGCACGGTCAGCCGGGGGGCCGCGGGGTCGCGGTCCGGGTCGTCGTCGGGAAGGGCGGCTTCGGCGGCCGCGTAGGCCAGTGGCGCGGAGCGCGAGCCGGGCGCGATCACCACGTCGCGCACGCCGAGGTCGGCCAGCGCCTGGAGCAGCGTCCGGGCGGCCCGGGCGGACGGGTGGCCGCCGTTCGGCACGCCGGGCGCCGAGACCTCGGTGGTCACGAGCCCTCCCCTCGGTCGGCGAGCGCGCCGACCCGCGCGACCCGATCCCGCCAGCGGGCGTCGAGCGCGGCGTCCGCCGCGTGCGCGGCGAGCAGCCCCTCGTCCGCGGTCACCGGGCCCCGCGGTGCCGGGAGCACGCCGCCGACCACCCGCGGCGCGTCGGCGACCAGGTCGTCCGCGAGCAGCTGGGCCGTGGCCAGCCCGCACGCGTGCGGCAGCTCGGGCAGGGCTGCAGCCAGCGCGAGCCCCGCGGCCAGCCCCACCGAGCTCTCCAGCGCGGAGGACACCACCACCGGCAGCCCGGCGCGCTCGGCGAGCTCCAGGCAGGCGCGCACGCCGCCGAGCGGCGCCACCTTGAGGACCAGGATGTCGGCGGCCCCGGCCCGGGCCACGGCGAGCGGGTCGTCGGCCCGACGGACCGACTCGTCGGCGGCCACCCGCACGGGCTGAGCGCGGCGGACCGCGGCCAGCTCCGGAACGCTCGCGCACGGCTGCTCCACGTACTCCAGCCCGCCCGCGGCCCGATCCAGCACCGGCAGCCGGGCCAGCGCGGTGTCCACGTCCCACCGGCCGTTGACGTCGATCCGGATCGCGCCGCCCGGGCCCAGCGCGTCGCGCACTGCCTCGAGCCGGGCGACCTCCGCGCCGAGGTCCTGCCCGGTCTCGGCGACCTTGACCTTGGCGGTGCGGCACCCGCCCGACCCGACCACCAGGGCCCGCGCGGTGGCCGGGTCGACGGCGGGGATCGTCACGTTGACCGGTACCAGGTCCCGCACCGGTTCCGGCCAGCCCCGGTCGGCAGCCTCCAGCGCGGACCTCCACCAGGCGACCGATGCCGGGTCGTCGTAGTCCCAGAACGGCGCGAACTCGCCCCAGCCGGTCTCGCCGCGCACCAGCACGCCGTCGCGCGCGGTCAGCCCCCGGAACCGGGTGCGCAGGCCCACCCGGTAGACCCGCAGGTCGGGGCGGTGCTCGCTCATGACCGCAACGGTAGTGGGCTCCGCGCGACCGGTGCCCACACCCGTACGCTGCCGGACATGAGCACGCTCCCCCAGGTGTCCGCGACGTTCGACCCGCAGCGCTGGCGCGAGGTCCCCGGCTTCGAGGGCCTCACCGACGTCACGTACCACCGCGGCATCACGCGCGACGCAGGCCCGGACGGCACGCCCACCCAGCGCGACCTGCCGGTGGTCCGCGTCGCGTTCGACCGACCGGAGGTGCGCAACGCGTTCCGCCCGCACACCGTCGACGAGCTCTACCGGGTGCTCGACCACGCGCGGATGTCGCCCGACGTCGGCGTGGTGCTGCTGACCGGAAACGGCCCGAGCCCCAAGGACGGCGGCTGGGCGTTCTGCTCCGGCGGCGACCAGCGGGTGCGCGGCCGCGACGGGTACCGCTACGCCACCGGCACCGGCGAGGGCGACCCGCTGGACGCCGCACGGGCGGGGCGGCTGCACATCCTGGAGGTCCAGCGGCTGATCCGGACCATGCCCAAGGTCGTCATCGCGGTGGTCGACGGCTGGGCGGCCGGCGGCGGCCACTCGCTGCACGTGGTCGCCGATCTGACCATCGCCTGCCGCGAGCACGGCCGGTTCAAGCAGACCGACGCCGACGTCGGCTCGTTCGACGCCGGCTACGGCTCGGCGCTCCTGGCCCGCCAGGTCGGCCAGAAGCGCGCGCGGGAGATCTTCTTCCTGGCCCGGAGCTACACGGCCGAGGACGCCGAGCGGTGGGGCGCGATCAACGAGGTCGCCGAGCACCAGGACCTGGAACCCCTCGCCCTGGAGTACGCCCGCACCGTCGCCGGCAAGTCCCCGCAGGCGGTCCGGATGCTCAAGCTCGCGTTCAACCTGGCCGACGACGGCCTGGCCGGCCAGCAGGTGTTCGCCGGCGAGGCGACCCGGCTGGCGTACATGACCGACGAGGCGGTCGAGGGGCGCGACGCCTTCCTCGAGCGCCGCGACCCGGACTGGTCGGGGTTCCCCTACTACTTCTGACGGGGCACACCCGGGGCCGGGGGCGCACCCTCACGCCGCGCTCACTGTGCGCCGAGGAACCACAGGCCGAGCGCGAGCAGGCCCCGCAGCGCCCAGGCCACGCCCGCGGCGAGGCCGAGGAGCGCGACCGTCGCGACGATCACCGGCACCGCGGTGTGCCACAACGGCGGGTGCTCGACGAGGTCGGTGGGGTGGTGGTGGACGGTGGTCGTGGCCATGCCTCGAGCCTGCGGCAGGCGCCCCGGGACCCACATCGCCCCCAAGACCGGTCCTGCCCGGCCGCGGATACGACCCCAGACGGTCCCCTGCTCCACCCCCGGTCGCAGGTCGGCCCGCTCGAGATCGGGGTAGCGACGCGAGATCGGGGTGCACCACACCCCGATCTCGGCTCAGAACCCCGGCCTGGGCGCGTCCTGCCCGAGCAGCGCGCCCAGCTCCTCACCGGTCATCGGGCGGCCGAGGTGGAAGCCCTGCGCCCGCCGGCAGCCCAGCTCGCGCAGCACGGCGAGCTGCTCGGGGGTCTCCACCCCCACGGCCACGGTGCCCAGCCCGAGCGTCTCGGCGAGCCCGATGATCGCCTCGACCACCGCGGTGTCGCGCTTGCGCACGCCGAGGCCCGCGACGAACGTGCGGTCGATCTTCACCTCGGTCACCGGGAACCGGGTGAGGTTCGCCAATGACGAGTAGCCCGTGCCGAAGTCGTCGATCGCCAGCCCGCAGCCCTCGGAGGTGACGTCGCGCAGCTCGGCGAGCGTCGCAGCATCCCCGTCCAGCAGCACGTGCTCGGTGATCTCCAGCAGCAGGTGGTCGGCGCCGGTGCCGGTGCCGTCGAGCGCGGCCTTGACCTGGTCGCGGAGCACGAGGTGGCGCACCTGGCGCGGTGAGACGTTCACCGAGACGACCATGTCCGGCCGCACGGTCTGCCAGGTCGCGAGCCGGCGGGCGGCCTCGCCCAGCACCCACCCGCCGATCGGCACGATGAGCTGGCAGTCCTCGGCCACGTCGAGGAACGCCGCCGGAGCGAGCAGCCCGCGCTCGGGGTGGTCGAGCCGCAGCAGCGCCTCGGCCGCCACGACCCGACCCGACGCGAGGTCCACGACCGGCTGGTAGAGCAGCCGGAACCGGGAGCCGGCCAGAGCGGTCCGCAGGTCCTCCTCGACCGCGAGCCGGCTGACCGCGAGCGCGTGCAGGTCGTCGTCGTACAACGCCCACGCCTCGGTGCCGCGGTGCTTGGCGTGGTACATCGCCACGTCCGCCTTGCGCAGCAGCTCGTCGGGCGGCAGGGCCGGGTCGTCGCTGGTGGCCACGCCGATGCTGGGGCGAGCGACGATCTCGCGGCCACCGGCCCGGATCGGCGGGACGATCGCGGCGTGCAGCCGCTCGGCGATCCGCACCGCGACCAGGTCGTCCTCGACGCGCGTGGCGACCACGAACTCGTCGCCGGCGAGCCGGGCGGCGGTGGCATCGGGGCGCAGCACGCTGACGATCCGCTCGGCGACCTCCCGGAGCACGTCGTCCCCGGCCGCGTGCCCGAGGGTGTCGTTGACGTCCTTGAAGCGATCCAGGTCCAGGTAGAGCACGGCGACCTGCCCGCCGGACCGGGGCAGCTCACGCGAGGCCACCGCGAGGTGGTCCAGGAGCAGCACCCGGTTGGCGAGCCCGGTCAGCGGGTCGTACAGCGCGCGCTGCTCGAGCTCGGCCTCGGCGGCGCGCCGCTCGGTGACGTCCTCGACGTGCGTGACGACGTAGGCCGGCCGGCTCCCCGCCCCGGCGGGCGCCGCCGACTCCTTGACCCACACGGTCGAGCCGTCGGCGCGGACCATCCGCTTCTCGACCTGGCGCGGCTCGGGGGCGCCGGAGAGCAGGAGCCCGCGCACCCACTCGTCGACCTCGCGGTGGTCGGGATGGGTGAACGCGGCGCTCGGCCGACCGACCATCTGCTCGGGCGCCAGGCCGAGCATTGCGGCGAGGGCCCGGTTGACCCTCAGGTAGCGAGGTTCCCCGCCGTTCGAGAGGTCCGCGATCGCCATGCCCACCGGCGCGTCCTCGAACGCCAGCCGGAACCGTTGCTCGGAATCCTGCACGGCCCGCTCGGCGCAGTGCCGCAGTGTCACGTCCCGCCAGGTCGCCACCACCGCGTCGCCCACGACGGCCGCCCGCACGTCGATCACCCGGTCCTCGCCGTCCATCGTCAGTGCCACGCCGTCGCGAACCATGGGACGGCCGGTGCGCGCCACCTCGAGATACCCCTCGAAGAGGTGGTCCAGGCCGTACCCGGCCAGCCGTGCCCCGAGCCGCGAGCCGGCTCGGGCACCCCACTCGCGGGCCGCCCGGTTGAGGAACCACACCCGTAGGTCGGTCACCACGCCGTCGGCGTCCAGGACGGGCTGGGCGAGCATGGACGGGTCCGGGTGGTTCTCCAGCACCGCCTCGAACCGGGCCTCCGCCGAGGCCCTCCCGCGCTCGGCCGCGACCTGGTCGGACACGTCGCGCCAGCTCAGCACCAGGTGGTCGGCGACCTTGGTGATGCGCAGGTCGACCTGGCGGGCCGGTGCCGTGCCGACCTGCGAGAGCACCGCGCTGAGCAGCACCGGGCGGCCGCCGGTGAACACCTCGACGTACGTCGCGAACCGTGGCGAGTCGGCGAGGCCGGTGCCGGGCCCGAGCACCGCGCCGAGGTCGCTGCCCCAGGCCTGCGCGGCCGGGTTGGCGTAGTCGATGACGAGATCGACGAGCACGCCGTCTCGATGGACCGGGCGGGCCACGATCAGCGGGGCGAGCGACTCGTCGAGGGCGGCCCGCGCCCACCGTGGTCCGGCGTCGTCGCTCACCACGCCCCCTCCGAGGTCGCCGACGCCCGCAAGGCTAGGCCCGGCCGCGCACCGCGTCACGGCCGGTGACCCAACCGTGACCGGAGCGCCGCACGGGCCCGCGGGCTCAGCCGGCGGCGGGCGCCTCGACCTGGTAAGAGCCGGTCCCCTTGGGCACCAGCTCGACCCAGGTGTTGCCCGGGGCGAGCAGCACGTCCTGGCCGTCGGCGGTGGTCAGGGTCATCGACTGGTCCACGGCCGCCTTGTGCCAGGTCGCGGCGATCGTCTTGCCTCCCGTCGCGACCAGGGCCTCACCCTCGCCGACGAGGTCGTAGGTGGGCACCGGCGCGTTGTTCTGGGCGTTGAAGCCGCTGTCCGGGTGGTTGGCCACGACGAGCACGACGTTGGTCGCCTGGATCCGGTCGCCGCTCGCGACCACGGCCTCCGTGGTGCCCTCCCAGCGCTGCCACCCGCTGTCGCTCCACGTCCACGCAGGGTTCGACTGCGAGGACAGGTGCATCGAGATCTTCGTGGCCGGCGTCCCGGACTCCGCGGCCGTCGCCTGGGCCGCGCTCCGGGCGAAGTGGAACTGCTCGGGCGGGGTGCTCGAGTGGTCGGCGTCGGCGTTCTGCATGAACACCTCGACGTCGCCGTAGACGTTGTGCGGCGCGCTGCGGAACTTGACGCGGTACATCCCCGGCGCGGCGTAGTCGTTGTTCATCCCCTGGATCCCGGCCTTGGGCACCATCGCGAGGATGCCCGCCTGGCCACCGGAGAACACCAGAGGCCCGTGCAGCGGCGCGGCGATCGCCATGTCCATCGGGCGGACCGACCTGATCGGGCCGATGCCCTTCGGCGCCTTGGAGTGGAAGACCGCGACGAGCCGTGACACGTCGAAGTCGATGATGGTCTCCCAGACCGTGTCCGCGTCGTTGAGCCCGGTCTGCGGCCGCGCCAGGTGGGAGTTCTCGATCTTGACCGCGACCGCGGGCCGGTCCGGCAGCGTGTCGGTCTGCACGCCCGTCAGCGGCCAGACCACCGGGACCTGCGGGGTCGGAGGCGCCTGGCGCGACGCGGTCACCGACGGGGTCACGGTGATCGGTGGCGGCGCCTCCGGCGTCTCGGACGCACAGCCTGCGAGGGCCAGCAGCGCGAGGGCGACGGTCGCCACCGTGCCGGACCGCGCCGCGCGGTGCCGGCGGGTGAGGGCAGGGCGCACGGCTGGACTCCTTCATGTGCCGGTGGCTTCGGTCCGCCCCGCGGGGCGCCGTCTCACTCTACGGCGCGCCTAGGGTATGACGGTGCATCGACTGGCTCCGTGGCCCGTTCGCGGGCGCACGGCGGTGGACCTGGTCCGCGACGTGGCCGCCGCGCTCGACGGCAGCGGGCCCGCACTCGCCCCGCACGATGCGTCCGGCCCACCGGCCGGCCTTCCGCCGGCCGTCCCGGCAGGGGTTGCGGCGGTGGTCGCCACCTCGGGGTCCACCGGCGAACCCCGTGGCGTGCTGCTCGATGCGGCCGCCCTCGTCGCGTCCGCGGGTGCCACCCACGACCGGCTCGGCGGGCCCGGGCGCTGGGTGCTCGCGTTGCCGGCCCAGCACGTCGCGGGCCTCCAGGTGCTGGTGCGCTCGGTGCTCGCGGGCGTCGAGCCCGTGCTGGCCGACCCGCGCGACGTCGCATCGGTGGCGCGCGGGGCCCGCCGGGGCGAGGCGCGGTACGCGGCCCTGGTCCCCACCCAGCTCCACCGCGCACTGGCCGACGCCGAGGACCGCCTGCCGGCGGAGCTCGCCCCGCTGGCCGACCTCGAGGCGATCCTGGTGGGCGGCGCGGCCACGCCGCCGCCGCTGCTCGAGCGGGGTCGCGCCCTGGGGCTGAGGCTGGTCACGACCTACGGCGCCACCGAGACCTCGGGCGGCTGCGTGTACGACGGCGTCCCGCTCGCCGGGGTGCAGGTCGCGCTGGACGACGGGGTCGTCCGGCTGGCCGGCCCCACCCTGGCCCGCGGCTACACCGCGCCGCCCGGCCCCGACCCCTCCGGGGGCGGGTTCGTCGAGCTCGACGGGCGTCGCTGGTTCCGCACCGCCGACCTGGGCCGCTGGGACGCCCTCGGCCGTCTGGAGATCCTGGGCCGGCGCGACGACATGCTCGTCGTCGGAGGGCACAACGTCGCCCCGGCCGCCGTGGAGCACGTGCTCGCCGAGCTGCCCGAGATCGACGAGGCGTGCGTGGTCGGGGTGCCGGACGACCGGTGGGGGCAGGTGCCGGTCGCGCTCGTGGTGCGGGCGTCCGGGACGCCGGACCTGGAGCGGGCCAGGGCCGCGGTGGTGCGTACCCTGGGCTCCGCCGCGGCCCCCCGCAGGCTCGTCGAGGTGGCTGCGCTCCCTCGTCGCGGTCCCGGCAAGGTCGACCGGGCCGCGGCGGCACGTCTCGCCCGTGGCGACGAGGAGGACTGATGGCCACAGCAGCCGAGTGGCTCGAGGGCGCCCGCCTGCGCACCCTGCCCGCCGCAGTGGCCCCGGTCCTGGTGGGCACCGGCGCCGCAGCCCAGCAGGGCTCGGCGCACCTGGGTCGGGCCGCGCTGGCCGCCGGCGTGGCGCTCGCGCTCCAGGTGGGGGTCAACTACGCCAACGACTACTCCGACGGCGTGCGCGGTACCGACGTCGACCGCGTCGGCCCGATGCGTCTGACCGCGTCCGGCGCCGCCCGGGCCGAGCACGTGCGCGCCGCGGCGTGGGCGGCGTTCGGCGTCGGCGGCCTGCTCGGGCTGTGGCTGTCGGCGGTGAGCGGGCAGTGGTGGCTGATCGCGGTGGGCGGGGTGGCGATCCTCGCGGCCTGGACCTACACCGGCGGGCGCAACCCGTACGGATACCGAGGGCTGGGCGAGGTCGGGGTCTTCGTCTTCTTCGGCCTGGTGGCGGTGCTCGGCACCACCTGGACCCAGGCGGGGGTGCCGGGCTGGCCGGCGTGGGCCGGCGCTGTCGGCATCGGCCTGCTGGCCTGCGCGCTGCTCATGGTCAACAACATCCGCGACATCCCGACCGACGTGCTCAGCGGCAAGCGGACCCTCGCGGTCCGGCTCGGCGAGGACCGGTCCCGACGGTTGTACGCGGCCTTCCTGTGGCTCGCCCTCCTGCTCGGGGCGTCGTGCGCGCTCGTGGCGCCGTGGTCACTGCTCGTGCTGCTGCTGGCCCTGCCGGTCGCGCTGCTGACCACGACCGTGCTGGTCGGCGCGCGCGGGGTCCTGCTGCGGCCGGTCCTGGCCGGGACCGGCCTGCTCGAGCTCGGCTACGGCATCCTCCTGGGGCTCGGCCTGGCCCTCTGAGCCGGGCAGCCCGGTCGGGCGTGCCGCGGCGGCGCCCTCGGCCTGTGCGCCCTCGACCTCCGCGTCCTCGGCCGCCGCGTCGGGGTCCGTGGGGCGAGTTCCCGACCTCCTGGCCCCGACACGCTCGGCGATCCACTGTGCCGCCCGGTCCCGCGAGCGTCCCAGCAGCACATAGGACAGCGCCCACGCGATGACCGCGGCCAGCAGCACCAGCAGCCACCCGCCCAGGTGCAGCCAGAACAGCGCGACCAGGGCGGCGGCGAACAGCGCCAGGCGCTGCGCGGAGTACACGACCAGGGGCACACCGCCACGGTAGGCGATCGCGGCCGGCCGCGTGGGTGACCGGACCTAGCCTGGCGGGGTGCCCGCAGAGATCGCCCTGCTGCGCCTGGTCGCCCAGCGCCTCGCCGGCCCCGCGTGGCCTGACCCGGCAGCGGCGGTCCGGCACCTGCTCGCACTCCAGGGCCAGGACGCACCGGGAGTGGTGCGCTCGATCGCGCTCCGCACCGCAGAGCGGTCCACCGACTCGGTCCTCGCCGCCTACGACGCGGGGACGGTGGTCCGGTCCTGGCCGATGCGCGGCACGCTGCACGCCGTCCCCGCCGAGGACCTCGGCTGGATGCTCGCGCTGATGACCGCGCGGCCCAGGGCGGCGGCGGAGCGGCGGCGCGCCGACCTCGGGCTGGACGAGGCGGCGGTGCGCACGGCGCGCCGCACCGCCGAGCGCGTTCTGCCCGCCAGGGGGCTGACCCGCGCCGGGCTGCTGGCCGCGTTCGCCTCGGCAGGGCTGCCCACCGACGCCGGTCGCGGCTACCACCTGATCGCCGAGCTGGCCCAGCGGGGCGTGCTGTGCCTGGGGCCGACCGACGGAGGCGATCAGCGGTTCGTCATCGTGGAACGCTGGGTCACCGCGCGGCGCGACCTCGCCGGTGAGGCGGCGCTGGCCGAGCTCGCGCTCCGGTTCATGACGTCCCACGGCCCCGCCACCGAGGCCGACCTGGCGCGCTGGTCCGGCCTGCCGCTCGGTCAGGTGCGCGCCGGGCTCGCCGCGGTGCGCGACCGCCTGGCCGTCGTCGAGGTCGCCGGGGCCGAGCACTGGTTCGACCCCGCGCTGCCCGACCTGCTCGCCGCGCACCGCGCGAGCGCCCGTGGGGTCCACCTGCTGCCCGGCTTCGACGAGCTCGTGCTGGGGTACGCCGACCGCACCGCGACCGTGCCCGCCGGGGTGGCGGACCGGATCGCGCCGGGCGGCAACGGGGTCTTCCGGCCCACCGTCGTGCGCCGCGGGATCGTGGTGGGCACCTGGGCCCGGACCCGCGCGGGGGTGGACGTGACGCCGTTCGAGCCACTGCCGGCCCGCGCCGCCGCCGAGGTGGACGCCGCGGTGCGGGCCCTGCCCTGACCCTCGCGTCCGCACGGACCGGCATCCGCCGACGCCGGCGTCGTGCCACCTCGTGGTCGGATCGAGATCACGATTCGGGATCGATCTGCCGCGCGTGCGGCGCTCGCACGACGTTGCAGTGCCGTAAACATCCGGTCGTTGTGTCATCAGGTGGGACGAACGTGTGCTAACCATGGACATCTTGTGGTCGTCGTGCTGTCCCGCGCCGGCCCCCCTGAGAGAGAAGGTCACCATGGTTCATCTGCCACGACGACGGCCCGCGGCCCTCGCGGCCGGCATCGCCGTCACGGCACTCGCCCTCGCCGCATGCTCCGGCGGCACCAGCGACAACTCGAGCGGCTCGAGCACCGACGGCGGCGGAGGCGCCGGCGCCGGCTCGCTGATCATCGGCACCACCGACAAGATCACCACCATCGACCCGGCGGGCTCGTACGACAACGGCTCGTTCGCGGTGATGAACCAGGTGTTCCCGTTCCTGATGAACACGCCCTACGGCTCACCCGACGTCGAGCCGGACATCGCCACGAAGGCGGAGTTCACCTCTCCGACCGAGTACACGGTCACCCTCAAGCCGGACCTGAAGTTCGCCAACGGCCACGACCTGACGTCCTCGGACGTGAAGTTCACCTTCGACCGCCAGCTCGCGATCGGCGCGTCCGGCGCCGACGACGGCAACGGCCCCAGCTCGCTGCTGTACAACCTGGACAGCGTCGACGCCCCTGACGCCACCACCGTGGTCTTCAACCTCAAGTCGGCGAACGACCAGATCTTCCCGCAGATCCTGTCGAGCCCGGCCGGCCCGATCGTCGACGAGGAGGTCTTCGCCGCCGACGCGCTGACCCCGGACGCCGACATCGTCGCGGCCAACGCCTTCGCCGGTCCGTACGTGATCACGAGCTACGACCAGAACAACCTGATCAGCTACCAGGCCAACCCGGACTACCAGGGCCTGCTCGGCGCGCCGAAGACGGCCAACATCGACGTGAAGTACTACGCCGAGGAGTCCAACCTCAAGCTCGACGTCCAGCAGGGCAACATCGACGTCGCGTACCGCTCGCTGTCCGCCACGGACATCGAGGACCTGCGCGGCGACAGCAACGTCAACGTGGTCGACGGTCCCGGCGGTGAGATCCGCTACATCGTCTTCAACTTCGACACGATGCCCTACGGCGCCACGACCGCCGAGGCCGACCCGGCCAAGGCCCTCGCCGTGCGCCAGGCGGCCGCCGACCTGATCGACCGTGAGCTCATCGCGAAGCAGGTCTACAAGGACACCTACACGCCGCTGTACTCCTACGTGCCGGCCGGCCTGACCGGCGCGAACGAGGCGCTCAAGGACCTGTACGGCGACGGCAACGGCGGGCCGGACGCGGACAAGGCCGCCAAGACCCTGGCCGACGCGGGCGTCACCACCCCGGTCGAGCTGCACCTGCAGTACAACCCGGACCACTACGGGTCGGGCTCGGCCGACGAGTACGCCCTGGTCAAGGACCAGCTGGAGTCCACCGGCCTGTTCAAGGTGGACCTGCAGTCCACCGAGTGGGTCCAGTACTCCAAGGACCGCACCACGGACGTCTACCCGGCCTACCAGCTGGGCTGGTTCCCGGACTACTCGGACGCGGACAACTACCTGACGCCGTTCTTCCTGATCGACAACTTCCTGCACAACCACTACGAGAACCAGGCCGTCAACGACATGATCCTGAAGCAGGCCACCACGGCCGACCCGACGGAGCGGGCCGCGCTCATCGGCCAGATCCAGGACGCCGTGGCCAAGGACCTGTCGACCCTGCCGCTGCTGCAGGGCGCCCAGGTCGCCGTCACGGGCAAGGACGTCTCGGGTGCCGCAGACACCCTGGACGCCTCCTTCAAGTTCCGGTACGGCGCCCTCTCGAAGGGCTGACCTGACAGGGGACCGGGCGCTCGGCACGAGCCGGGCGCCCGGTCCCCGCGTCCGGACCGCCCCACCCCCCAGGCCTCACCGGCCAGTCAGGACCCACCCATGAGCGTCGCCGTCGACACCCCTCCCGAGACCACCAGCAAGGAGTCGGGCGGTTCCCTCGGCCGCTACATCCTGGTGCGGGCGCTGCTGATCATCCCGACGGTGTTCATCCTGGTCACCACGGTGTTCCTGCTGATGCGGACCACCGGCGACCCGATCACCGCCTCGCAGGGTGGGCGGCTGCCACCCGACCAGCTCGCCGAACGGATCCACGCGGCCGGCTACGACCGCCCGCTGATCACCCAGTACCTGGAGTACCTCGGCGGCATCCTCCGCGGCGACTTCGGCACGACGCTGTCCGACCGTCGTCCGGTCACCGAGGTGCTGCTGACCTTCGGCAGCGCGACGCTCGAGCTGGCCATCTACGCGCTGATCGTCGCGTTCCTGCTCGGGATACCCGCTGGGGCGTCTGGCGGCCTACCACCGGGACAAGGCGCCCGATGCCGCGCTCCGGGTCTCGGCGATCCTGGCGTACGCGACGCCGGTGTTCTTCGCCGGCCTGCTGCTCAAGCTCGTCTTCTCCGTGTGGCTCAACGTGCTCCCGGTCGCCGGACGCGCCTCGACCCGCGCGGAGCTGACCATGCAGAAGCTCGACAACCCCACGGGCATCTACCTCATCGACGCGATCCGCACCGGCGACCCCGCCGTGATCGGTGACGTGCTCACGCACGCCGTGCTGCCGGCGCTGACCCTCGGGCTGCTCACCGCCGGGGTGTTCCTGCGGCTGGTGCGCACCAACGTCATCTCGACCTTCGGCGCCGGGTATGTCGAGGCGGCCCGTTCGCGCGGCGTCCCGGAGCGCCGGCTGCTGCGCAAGCACGCCTACCGGCCGGCCCTGATCCCGATCATCACCGTCATCGGCCTGCAGATCGCCCTGCTGCTGGGCGGCGCGGTGCTCACGGAGACCACGTTCGAGTGGAAGGGCCTCGGCTTCCAGCTCGCCCAGTACCTGCAGGCCCGCGACTTCGTGGCGGTGCAGGGCATCGTCGCCGTGCTGGCCGTCATCGTGGCGCTGACCAACTTCATCGTCGACGTCATCGCGGCGCTGATCGACCCGAGGGTGAGGTACTGAGATGGCCGCCCGCCGACCGCACCGCAGCGCTCACGCTGGGCGCGCCTGCCGGTCGTGGCGCAGCTGCGCCAGAGCGTCGGCCTGCAACGCGGCATGCTCGTCGCCGGGCTCGTGCTCACCGGGATCTTCCTGCTCACGGCCGCGTTCGCACCCGTGCTGGCACCGTACGGCTACTCCCAGCTGCGCTCGGGCTCGATCAGCTTCGGCGCCCAGCAGCCGCCGTCCGCCGAGCACCTGCTGGGTACGACCGTGGGCGGGTACGACGTGCTGTCCCGGGTGATCTGGGGCGCGCGGACGGCGTTCCTGGTGATCGTCGTCGCCGTGGTGGCCTCGATCCTGGTCGGCGTCCTCCTCGGCTTGATCTCGGGCTACTTCGGCGGGTGGCTGGACCGGATCATGGTGATGATCGCCGACGCGATCTACGCGTTCCCGTCCCTGCTCCTGGCGATCGTGCTGGCGATCGTCATCAGCGGCGGGCAGTCGAGCATGTGGGGCGGGATCTTCGCGGCGGCCCTGTCGATCACGGTGATCTTCATCCCGCAGTACCTACGGGTCACCCGCTCCGAGGTGATCCGGATCAAGTCCGAGGCGTTCGTGGAGTCCGCGCGCGTCATCGGGGCGGGTCACGTCCGGATCATGACGCGCCACGTGCTGCGGAACTCGACCCGGACCCTGCCGCTGATCCTCACCCTGAACGCCTCGGAGGCGATCCTGACGCTCGCCGGCCTCGGCTTCCTCGGCTTCGGCATCGAGCCGACCGCTGCCGCCGAGTGGGGTTACGACCTGAACAAGTCGCTGTCCGACGTCACGGCGGGGATCTGGTGGACCTCGGTGTTCCCGGGCCTGGCGATCGTGCTGGTGGTCCTGGGCCTGACCCTGGTGGGCGAGAGCCTCAACGACCTCGCCGACCCGCGCCTGCGCAAGCGCGCCGCGGGCCCCGAGCCGGTCGAGGACCTGGGCGTCGAGCTCGGCGAGCGGCAGGGGGGCGAGCGATGAGCGACGTCGTCGAGATCCGAGACCTCACGGTGAGCTTCGCGACCGACGCCGGCCAGGTGCAGGCGGTCGACGGCGTGAGCCTGTCGGTCCACCCCGGCGAGGTGCTCGCCATCGTCGGCGAGTCCGGCAGCGGCAAGACCGTGACCGCCAAGACCATCCTCGGGCTGCTGCCCGAGACCGCACGGGTGCGCGGTGCCGTGGTGCTGTCCAGCAAGGACGGCACCACCGAGGGCGACGTGGTGACCATGTCCGGCGCCCGCCTGCGCCAGGTCCGCGGTCGCGACGCCGCGATGGTGTTCCAGGAGCCGTCCACCGCGCTCAACCCGGTGTACCCGGTCGGCTGGCAGATCATCGAGGGCCTGCGCGCGCACGGCAAGTACACCAGGGCAGAGGCGCGGGCCAAGGCGATCGACGTGATGCGCAGGGTCGGCATCCCCGATCCGGAGGAACGCATCGACCACTACCCGCACCAGTTCTCCGGCGGCCAGAAGCAGCGCATCGTCATCGCCCAGGCCCTGATCCTGGACCCCGGCGTGATCGTCGCGGACGAGCCGACCACCGCCCTCGACGTCACCGTCCAGGCCGAGATCCTGGACCTGCTGCGCCGCTGCCGCGACGAGTTCGGCGCGGCGGTGGTGCTCATCACGCACAACATGGGAGTGGTCGCCGACCTGGCCGACCGGGTCGCGGTGATGTACCAGGGCAAGCTCGTCGAGCAGGCGCCGGTGCGCGAGCTGTTCGCCGCGCCGCGCGAGCCGTACACCCAGCAGCTGCTCGCCGCCGTGCCGCGGATCGGCGAGGGCCTCGCGCGAGCCCATGAGCGCGCGGCACGCCGCGCCGAGGACTGGGCGGACCAGACTCCGGTGGTGCAGGCCCACAACCTGCGGATCGTCTATCCCGGGCGGTTCCGGCGGCCGGACTTCGTGGCCGTCGACGGAGTCGACCTGGCGATCCGGCCCGGTGAGGTGCTGGGCCTGGTGGGAGAGTCGGGCTCCGGCAAGACCACCATCGGTCGCGCGATGGCCGGACTCACCCGGGTGAGCGGCGGCTCGCTCCAGGTGCTCGGGGTCGAGCTGCACGGCGTCCACGAGCGGAACTTCCGGCCGGTTCGCAGCCGGATCGGGTTCGTGTTCCAGGACCCGGCGACCAGCTTCAACCCGCTGCTGACGATCGCCGAGTGCGTCGCCGAGCCCCTCGTGGTGCACGGGCGGGCCGAGAACCCCGCCGACGCGCGCACCCGGGTCGACGAGCTGCTCGAGGCGGTCCAGCTGCCGAAGGCGTTCGGGGCACGCTTCCCGCACGAGCTCTCCGGCGGGCAGCGCCAGCGCGCCAGCCTGGCCCGGGCCCTGGCACTGGACCCCGAGCTGCTCATCGCCGACGAGCCGACCTCGGCCCTGGACGTGTCCGTCCAGGCGCGGGTGCTCGACCTGTTCGACGAGCTGCACCGCGAGCTCGGCTTCGCCGCGCTGTTCATCAGCCACGACCTGGCCGTGGTGGACATGCTCGCGGACCGGATCGCGGTGCTGCACCACGGCCGGCTGGTCGAGGAGGGCACCGGCGACGAGGTGCTCGGCTCGCCCCGCGACCCGTACACCCAGCGCCTGCTCGCGTCGCTGCCCGTGCCCGACCCGGTCGAGCAGGCCGGGCGTCGGGCCGCGTGGGAGCGCCTGCGGGCGGCCGAGTCCTAGGACACCGGTCAGCGCCGCGCGCGGCGGCCGACCGTCGGGCGGGCTGCCAGGCTGCGCCGGTCGACCGCTCGGGTGCCGTCGGGGTCGCTCACCACGATCGCGCCGGGGCCCGACCGGCGCGCGGCATCCAGTGCTCGGCGCCCGCGCCGCAGCAACGCGGCCGCCGGGTAGGCGTCCGCCCCGCTCATGGCGACGCCCACGCAGACCTCCGCCGGCGCCTCGGGATCGCGGCCCAGCGCGGAGGCGACCCGGACCGCGTAGCCGCACGCCTCGTCGCAGGAGACCGAGGGAAGCAGCACGCCGGCCGCCTCCCGTAGGTCCGCGCGCAGGTCATCGCCACGGGACTGCGCGGCGAGCGTGTCGAGGATCCGTTCGAGCGCCCCGACCGGCGGCGTCCCGTCCGGCGCGGCCGTTGCCACCAGGACCAGCGCCAGCGCCGCGCCCTCGGCCCGCGCGACATCGGCGAGCACGGGGATCCTGGTGCGCAGCTCCGTCTCGGACATCGGGTGCTCGACGAGCAGGCCGGCGCGCGACGCCTCGGCCGCCCCTGACGTGACCGGGCTCCCACGTCCGGCCACAGCCAGGACCATCCCCGCTGCGGTGGGCGCGGCACCGGCCGCCCACCACACGAACGCCGGGGCGTCCCCGCGCGCCGACACGAGCGATCCGGCGATCACCGCCAAGCCGATCAGGGACAGCGCGACCCCGGCGACCCGCCGCACCGAGGGCGCGCGGGAACCACGCACGCGCACGGGGGTCTGCACCCTCTCCCATCGACGCCGACGGCGCCCGACCTGAGCAGGTTCGCCCGGTCGGCCCTGCCGGCGTCGCACCTCTGCTGCCCGGCCCGGGCCGGTCACCCCCCGAGCAGACTGCCCAGGCCCCCACCCTTGCTCTGGACCCGCTCGCCACCGCCCGACACCACGGACTCGCTGGGCTGGACGATGACGTAGCCCTGACCGCCGAAGGCCATCTGGATCAGCTCGCCGGTGCCACCGCGCAACATCGACCCCAGCCCACCGGTGTCGACCCGGACGTCCATCGTCACCCCAGCGGTCCAGCAGACGACCGCATTGGCGTCGGCGAAGGTGGGCGCGCTCGCCACGTCCAGAGCCACCGGGTCGCCCCGGGTGACGACCGCGACGTAGCCCGTGCCGCGGAGCGCCACGTTGAACATGCCGCCGGCGACCATCCCTCCGCGCGCCGCGATCCGGTGGATGTCCCACTGGATCGAGTCCGAGAAGGCCAGGACGCTGGAGCCGTTGACCGACAGCATGTCGTCGGCGAGGTAGAGCACCTGGATCTCGGCGGCCGCATCGGCCACGAACAGCTCGCCGTTGCCGGTGCACTGCATCAGGTCGACACCCTCGCCGGTGAGCTTGGACTTCAGGAGCTTGTCCAGCCCGCCGGAGCCCTTGTTCTGGAAGTGCACATCACCCTGGTACGCCACCATCGACCCGGTCCGCGCCCAGACCGGCCCGTACTGCATCTGGATCTTGAGCAGCTTCTTGTTCTGCAGCGCGAACGGGTCCGCAGACGTGGTCTCCCGGAAGTCGTTGAACAGCGCGCCGTGGATGGTCATGCCTCGCTCCTTCGCGTCCCACATCTTCTGACTGCGCGTTCACCGTAGCCAGCCGAGCGCGGCATCGTAGGGTGAACTCGCCGGACCATCGACCGGGAGCGGGTACCCGCGGAGCGAGGAGGAACGTCATGGGCTTCCTGGACAAGGCAAAGGCCGCCGCGAGCGACCTGGCATCGAAGGCCGACAGCGCCTTGAACAGCACCGCGACCTCACTGAGCGGTGGTGAGCCCGGCTTGCCGAACCCCGACGCCCTGCTGCACGACCTCGGCGTGCTCGACTACCTCGAGGCGACCGGCCGACCAGCGCCGCCCGAGGAGCGGGCCCGCGTGATGGCCGGGCTCCAGGCGGCAGAGCAGCGTGGCGCGCTGCGGTCGCTCGCGCTGCGGACCGCCGCGCCGACGCCGCCACCCCCTCCCGGCGCGGCCTCGGCGCCACCCCCTCCCGGCGCTGCGGCGCCACCGCCCCCAGCCGCGGCAACACCTCCGCCTCCCGCGGCAGCGCCGGCGCCCGAGCCGCCGTCCTCCCAGGCTCCGCCGCCGCCGTCCTGGGCCTGACCGGAGCGCCCTCGCCGCGCGGGTGACCGCGGGTCGAGACGACGTGTCCCAGCCGGTGCGATCGAGCTCAACAAGGCTGTGACCTGTGCCGATACTGGTGGTGTCGGGCACCCCCGGCACCTTTGGCACGCCCATACCCAGGAGCGCACCATGGCGGCGACCACGCTGACCCCCGTCCACCGTTCCACCGACGCCCGTGCGCGCGAGATCCTCGACGCCGTCCGGTTCGCGCCGGCGCCGCGCTGGGAGGGCCCCGCGTCGAAGCGGAGCCTCTACGTCGCCTACCTGGCGGGCAGCATGCTCGCCTGGACCGCCGCAGGCCTCGGCATCGCCGCCGCGCTCGGCGGTCTGACCGGCCTGGCCGGCTGAGCCGTACACCGCGCGCCTCCGCCTGCCACGAACGGCGGCCCGGCACGCTGGGCCTATGCGGGAGAGCCACAGCAAGGACCTTCGCGACGTCGACCGGGTGCACCTGACCGTGGTGCTCGACGCCCAGAACCAGCGGCATCGCGGCGAGCTCATCCTCTACGGCGCCGGCCGGCCCATCCTGTACGGCCCGCTCGGGCCCGCCGTGTGGGACCACGTGTTCGGCGACCCGAACGTCTGGCACGAGCGCGACGACCTCATGCGGATGATCGCGTCGTTCGAGCTCGAGGTGCTCGGCCTGGCGCTGACCGGGGACGTCGCGGCCGAGGAGTTCGTCCCGGCGAACGGCGGCGGTCCGTTCACCTATCGCAGCACCGTCGAACGGCTCTGGTCGTGACGTTCACGTTCAGCACCGCCGGGCGCATCGTCGTCGGGGCCGGCGCGTCGAGCCAGGTCCCAGACCTCGTGGCCCGGCGCGGCGCCGCCATGGTGGTCCTGGGCCACCACACCGACCCGACCGCCGGCCCGCTCGCCGACCTCGACGACCCGGTCCTGGTCCGCTGGAGCGGCGAGCCCACCCTGGACGCCGTCGACGCAGCGCTGGAGGTCGCCAGGGCGGCCCGGCCCGACGTCATCGTGGCCTGGGGCGGCGGGTCCGTGATCGACCTGGCCAAGGCGGTCGGCGTGCTCGCCCACGGCCACCGTCCGGTCCTGGACCACCTCGAGGTGATCGGCGCGGGCGCCCCGCTGCCCGCCACCTCCGTGCCCGTGATCGCGGTGCCGACCACGGCGGGGACCGGCGCCGAGGTGACCGCCAACGCGCCGCTGCTCTCACCCGAGCACCGGGTCAAGGCCAGCCTGCGCGGCGCCGCGATGGTCCCGGTCGCGGCCGTCGTGGACCCCGAGCTCACCGCCACCTGTCCGCCGGACGTGACCGCGGCGGCGGGACTCGACGCGCTGACCCAGTGCCTCGAACCGTTCACCTCACTCCTGGCCAACCCGATCAGCGACGCACTGGCCCGCGAGGGGCTGGCTCGGTCCGCTGCCGGCCTGCGCCGGGCGTTCGCCGACGGCTCGGACCTCGCCGCCCGCTCGGACATGAGCCTGGCGAGCCTGCTGTCGGGCATGGCCCTGGCGAACGCCAAGCTCGGCGCGGTGCACGGCCTGGCCGCGCCGCTCGGTGGGATGACGGGGGCCGCGCACGGCCGGATCTGCGCGGCGGTGCTCGCGGCGACCACCGAGGTCAACGTGCGGGCGCTGAGCGAGCGCGAGCCCGACAACCCGGCGCTGGGCCGGTACGCCGAGGCCGCGCGGCTGCTCACCGGCGACCGGGCCGCCCAGGTCACCGACGCGGTGGCCTGGATCCGCGAGACCGTGGCGCTGCTCGCGGTCCCGCCGTTGGGTGCGCTCGGCCTCGACCCTCACGACCACGGGGCGGCGGCCGACGCGGCACTGGTCGCCAGCTCGATGGCCGGCAACCCGGTGCGCCTGACGCGCGACGAGGTGCTGGAGATCCTCGACCGCTCGTCCTGAGACGGTACGTGCCCTCCGTACCGCGCGGTGGGAGGATTTGTCACGTGACCCCCCTCACGCTCGGACTGGACACCTTCGGCGACGTGACGATCGGCAAGGACGGTTCGGCCACACCCGTGCACCAGGTGCTGCGCGACGTCGTCGAGCAGGGCGTGCTGGCCGACCGCTGCGGCGTGGACCACTTCGTGGTCGGCGAGCACCACCGCGACGACTACGCGATCTCCGCACCGGCCGTGGTGCTGGCCGCGATCGCCACCCGCACCGAGCGGATCACCCTCGGCTCGGGGGTGACCGTGCTGTCGACGGACGACCCGGTGCGGGTGTACGAGCGGTTCGCCACCCTGGACGGGATCAGCGGCGGCCGGGCCGAGATCCAGGTCGGCCGAGGATCCTTCACCGAGTGCTTCGAGCTGTTCGGGCACGACCTGTCCGACTACGTGGTGCTCTTCGACGACAAGCTCGACCTGCTCTCGCGGTTGCGGCGCGAGGAGGCGATCTCGTGGACCGGGCGGACGCGGTCGGCCCTGAGCGACGTTCGCGTCTTCCCCACCACCGTGCGGGGTGCGCTGCCGGTGTGGGTCGGGGTGGGCGGGACGACCGAGTCGGTCATCCGCACCGCGCGTTACGGGCTGCCGATGATGCTGGCGATCATCGGCGGGCCGCCGCAGCGGTTCACCTCGTTCGTGGACCTGTTCCACACCAGCGTCGCCGAGGCGGGCACCGGGCCCGCCGACGGCCGGCTCCAGGTCGGCGTGCACTCGCCCGGATTCGTCGCCGAGACCGACCAGGAGGCACGCGACCTTCTCTACCCGCACTTCAAGGCGAACCGCGACCGCATCGGCGGCGAGCGCGGCTGGGGCGAGATGACCCGCGACCACTTCGAGGCCGAGGCCGACACCGGCTCGCTCTACGTGGGCTCCCCCGAGACCGTCGCCCGCAAGATCGCCGCCACCGTCCGCGCGCTCGGCATCGACCGCTTCGACCTCAAGTACGCCAATGGCACCCAGCCGCACGCCGACCTGATGCACGCGATCGAGCTGTACGGGACCGTGGTGGTGCCGCGGGTACGCGAGCTGCTCGCCGAGCAGCCGGCCGCCTGAGGCCGGGTCAGCCCGAGATGTAGGCGGTGAGCTGGTCCCGCTCGGCCTGCAGGTGCTCCAGCCGGCGCTTGACCACGTCGCCGATGCTCATGATGCCCACCAGGGCGCCGTCGACGACCACCGGCACGTGGCGGAACCGGCGCGCCGTCATGGTCTCCATGAGCCCCTCGACGGTGTCGTCGGGCGTGCAGGTGTGGACCTCGGCGGTCATGATCGCGGAGACCGCGCCGTCCAGGACCCCGTCGCCGGACGCGTGGAGCCGGCGGACCACGTCACGCTCGCTGACGATGCCGGCCACGGTGGTGCCGTCGGCCGAGACGACGACCGCGCCGATGCCGTGCTCGGCCAGCAGTGCCAGGAGCTCGCGGACCGTGCGGTCCGGCGCGATCGTGACGACCGCGCCCCCCTTGCGCGCGAGGACGTCTGCGATACGCATGGCGGCCACCTCCTGCGGTGCGCTGGGCCCCCACCTCGTCGTGGTGGCTGTCCCGTGACGGTACGTCAGGCGTCACGCGCCTGCCAGCCCGGCGCCCGCACTCCGGGACGCGCGGACGCGGGGCCTGCAGCGCAGCCCGCCGCCCGCGCCTGCCGGCCGAACGATGTGGCCTGAGCGACGACACGCCGTACGGGACTCAAGTCGTCGCCCGAATGGCCGATGACATGTGGAGGCTCCCGAGAGGAGGCACCCGTGCGCCCTGCTCCCTCACGACCGCCCTGGCGAAACGCGGCGCGCTCCGACGACCGCGGGAACGCACAGTGGTGGCCCACGGAATCGCCCTGATCGACCGCGCTCGTCGCCGGGTGCCACGGTCGCGGGAACTGCGCTGGTCTGCCCTCGGCCTCGGCCTCGTGGTGGCCTACGGCGTGCTGCTCGTCGCGCTCGACGACACCCCTTCCACGATCGCTGCGGCGATCGGGCTCGCACTCGCATGGGTGCCGGCCGGTGTGGCGGCGCTCGCCGCGACGCGCCGTCACCGCCGGGTGCGCGGGACTCGGCTGGCCGCCGGCGCCCTCGCCTCGTTCGCCGCGGGCCTCAGCCTCAACGGGCTGGCCTACGTGGCCACCGGCGCCGTCCGGTTCCCGTCCGTCGGCGACGTGGGGTTCGCGGGCTTCTACCTGCTCATCTCGGTCGCGCTGGTCCGCCAGATGCGCCACCGGGTACCTCGGCTCGGGTTCATGACTGTGCTCGACTCCGCCATCGCGCTGTCCGCGATCTCGGCAGTGCTCTCGGTGCGCCTCGAGCCCGCTCTCGGCGCGACCGGCGACGCGGCGCCGATGGCGGCCTTCCTCGCGTACCCGTTCGCCGACCTCGCACTGGTCGCCAGCGTCCTGGGACTGGTGACGATCACGCCGGGCGTGCTGCGCGGCTGGGGCTGGCTGGTGGGTGGCCTGGCCGCGTTCGCGGTGGCCGACACCGCATTCGCGCTGGGCCCGGACACCTCGGCGATGCCCGCGTCCTGGCTCCAGCTGGGCTGGGGGGTGGGGCTCGCGCTCATCTCGCAGTGGGTCGTGGTGGTCGCACGTGCCGAGGCGCCGACCCCACGGGAGTCCCCTTACGCCGACGGGGCCGAGTCCCGGCGCACCGCGCACGCCGCCGCGCTGTCCGCCGGGATCGCCTCGGCCGGCGTGCTCACCGTCCTGGTGATCGGCACCTGGCGCGAGCTGCCGGTGATGTCCGCCGCGCTCGCCGCGATCACGACGCTCGGCGCGGCGGCCCGCACGCAGATGGGGTTCCGGTTCCTGGCGATCGAGGCGCGGCTGCGCGCCCAGGCGCACACCGACGACCTCACCGGCCTGCCGAACCGGCGCGAGCTCGGCGAGCAGGCCGAGCGGGTCCTCGCCTCCGGGCCCGGGCGGACCCATGCGGTCCTGATGCTCGACCTCGACGGGTTCAAGGCGGTCAACGACACGCGCGGGCACGCGGTGGGCGACGCACTGCTGGTCGAGGTCGCGCGCCGGCTACGGGCCTCGGTGCGCCTCACCGACGTGGTCGCCCGGGTGGGCGGCGACGAGTTCGCGATCCTCATGCCGGACGCCGACCTGGCCGTCGTGCAGGGCGTGGCCGAGCGCATCACCGGGGCGATGCGCGAGTCGCCGGTCGCCGGCGAGGCCAGGGTCACCACGAGCATCGGCGTCGCGCTGCACCCCGAGCACGGTGCGGACATGGCGTCGCTGCTGGACGCGGCCGACACCGCGATGTACGCGGCCAAGTCGAGGCGGGCGCCTGTGGTCGTTGCGGGCGGCGGCGGCCCGGCGTAGGTGCTCCGGGCCGCCGCGCGCACGGCGATCACTCGGCGCGGACGAGGCTCATACCGGCCTGCGCCGTCGTGCGACGGCATCGATCGTGACCGCCACGAGCAGCACCACCGCCGTCACGACGTACTTCGCCGCGGCGCTGAAGCCGAGCAGCCCCATGCCGTTGTCGATCGCGGCGATGACCAGGCCTCCGAGCACACCGTGCAGCGCCTTGCCCCGACCGCCGAACAGGCTCGTGCCGCCGATCACCGCTCCGGCCACGGCGTAGAGCACGAGCGTTCCGCCGTCCAGCGAGGTCGAGATCGAACGGAGCCGGGAGGCGTAGACGATGCCGCCGATGCCTGCGGTGAGGGCGCTCAGCATGAATCCGGCGGTCCGGATCCGCGCGAGGTTCACCCCGGCCCGACGGGCGGCCTCGGCGTTCCCGCCCACCGCATAGACGTACAGCCCGAACCGCCGTCGGCCGAGCAGGTACGCCCAGACCACGAGGACGCCGATCACCAGGAGCACGACCCAGGGCAGGCCGAAGACGGGCGCGAGCAGACCCCGGTCGGCGTTCACCAGGAGCACGACCCCGATGCCCGCGAGCAGCGCCGCGACGATCTTTGCCCCGGTGAGCGGGGCGGGCGGCGCGACGAGCCCCGAGGCCCGGCGACGCGCGTCGCGCCGCCAGATCACCGCGCCGAACGCGGCGACACCCACGAGCACGACGATCCAGCCCCACAGGCGCGACAACGTCCCGCTCGCGATGCCGGTGAGCACCGGGTCCTGGATCTGGATCGAGCCGCCGTTGCCGAGCACGAAGAGCATGACGCCCTGCCAGAACAGCAGCCCGGCCAGCGTCACGACGAACGACGGCAGCCCGATCCGGGTGATCAGCGTCCCCTGGAGCAGGCCGATGGCCGAGGTCGCGAGCAGGGCGGCGGCGATCGCCGCCCACCACGGCCAGCCGGTCTGAGGCTGGGAGAGCCACGCGAGAACGACGGCCCCGATGCCTGCGACGAAACCGACCGAAAGGTCGATCTCACCGAGCAGCAGGACGAACACCTCTGCCATCGCCAGCAACGCGAAGACGGCGGCCTGGACGAGCAGGTTCACCAGGTTGCCGGCGGTCAGGAAGTGTCCGTCGAGGCTCTGGAACAGGACGGAGACGAGGAGCAGGCCCCCGACCACCGGGAGCACCCCGGTCTCGCCCCCCTTGACCCTGCGCCAGACGAGCGCCAGGTAGTCGGCGACGCCGCCGACCTGCGCCGGGTTCGTGGTCGCCTCGTCGGCGACCTCCTCACGGGTGGACATCACTGCACCCCCTCGTCGCTGCGTGGACCTCGGCGCGCACCACCCGACCCGGACGACCCCGCGTCCGGCTCACGGTCCGAGGTCCCGGTGGTCATGAGGTCGACGACGATGCGCTGGTCGATCTGGTCGATCGGCCGCACGCCGACCATGCGACCGTGCCGCAGCACCGCGACCCGGTCGGCCACCTCGAACACGTCGACCATGTTGTGCGAGATGAGCAGGACGGCGTGGCCGCGCTCGGCGAGCCTGCGCACCAGGTCCAGCACCATCCGGGTCTGGGCGACGCCGAGCGCGGCGGTCGGCTCGTCCATCACGACGAGCTTGGACTCCCACAGCACCGCCTTGGCGATCGCGACGGACTGGCGCTGACCGCCGGACAGCGATGCGACCGGCTGGCGGACCGAGCGCACGCTGGTGACCGCGAGCTCGGTGAGCGTCTCTGCCGCAGCCTGCTCCATCGACACGTCGTCGAGCTGACCACGCCTCAAGCGCTCGCGGCCGAGGAACATGTTCTGGACGATGTCCAGGTTGTCGCACAAGGCAAGGTCCTGGTACACGGTCTGGATCCCCAGAGCGGCGGCATCCGACGGCGCGTGGACCCTGGCGGGTTGCCCCTCCCAGAGCATCTCGCCCGCGTCCGGTGGGTGGATGCCCGCGATGCACTTGATCAGAGTGGACTTGCCCGCCCCGTTGTCGCCGGCCAGCGCGGTGACCGCGCCGGCCGGCACGTCGAGGTCGACGTCGGTCAGGGCCTGCACCGGCCCGAACGACTTCGACACCCCACGTAGGGACAACTGGGGCGGAGCCGAGGCCCCGTCCGCCATGGCTCAGCCGATCCCGGCAGCCGTGCACGCACTCGCCACGGCACCCGCGCACAGCTTGGCCGTGGTCACGGCGCCGTCCTTGACGACGGTGTCGTTCATGTTGGCGGTCGTGACCCAGATCGGGGTGGTGTAGACCGACGGGATGTCCGCGGAGAGCGTGGTGTCCTTGGTCGTCGCGTTGACCAGGGTGCTCGGCGGAGTGTCACCGGCCCGCAGGTACAGCGCGAGGGCCGCGGCGGCCTGCGCCTCGAGGTAGATCGGCTTGTAGACCGTGCCGCACTGGTAGCCGGTCAGGATGTTCTGCAGACCGACCAGCGAGGCGTCCTGACCGGTGGTCGGGAACGTCTTGGGCTGGACGCCGTTGCCCTTGAGGATCGAGATCACCGCGTTGGCGTTGTCGTCGTTGGGCGTGACCACCGCGTTGATCTCGGGGTGGGCGGTGAGCTGCTGCTGGAACGTGGTCGCGGCGGTCGCCGGGTCCCACGTGCCGGCCGGCTCGCCGACCTTGGTGTACGTACCCTTGTCGAAGTAGGGCTTGAGCACGTCGTTGTAGCCCTGCGCGAAGAGGGTGGCGTTGTTGTCCGTCGGGTCACCGTCCATGACCAGGACCTGCGGGTTGTTGACCTTCCAGTCCGAGACGCACTGCACGAACCCCTGGCCGATCAGCGTGCCGACCTTCACGTTGTCGAACGACACGTAGTACCGGTCCTTCGGCCCGCCGGTGACGAGCCGGTCGTAGTCGATCACCGCGACCCCGGCCGCCTTCGCCTTGGACTCGATGGCCGCGCCGCTGCCCGGGTCGAGTGGGTCGACCAGGAGCACGGACGCGCCGGCGTTGATGTCCGCCTCGGCCTGGGTCTGCATGGTCGACGCGCTGCCGTTGGCGTTGTCGATCTTGAACTGGTCGGCCGACAGGCCTGCGGTCTCGAAGGCCTTCTTCAGGTACGGCGCGTCGTACTGGACGTACCGCGTCGAGGTGGTGGTGTCCGGCAGGAGCACCCCGATCATGCCGGAGCCCTTGGCCGCGAGGTCCTTGAGCTGGGTCATGACCGAGAAGTCCGCCGTGAAGGCGCTCGCGTCGACCTGGGGGACGGACGCCGATGACGACGACATGCTGGGCGACGATGAGCCCGAGCTCGTGGAGCCGGTGTTCGTCGATGAGCTGCAACCTGCCAGGATCAGTCCAGAGGCGGCCACGACCGCCATGACCGGCAGGGTTCGACGTCGAGACATAGAGGCACTCCTTCCGCCGAGCCCCGTGCCCGGCCGGCCGATCGTCACTCCACGAGCCTGGGCCCGCGAATGGTGGGAGCGCTTCTTCCGGAATTCCAAGGGAATTGCCAGGAAACGCGTCGCTACGTGGGCGCGAGGCATTGTCTGGGGACTCGACGCGCGCCGGACACTCGCCGATGCAGTCACCTGGGGGACTCGGCGCAAGGCCCACGACGTGGTGTCCGAGCGAGCCGGCGGGGGCGCAGTTGACCCACTCGCGAGGGTACGTCCGGGTCCGCGTGCGAGCGACCCGTCGCCCAGCGCGACGGGGAGACGGGCGGTGCCCCGGATCAGGCCTGCGCGGCGTCCAGCACGCCGCGCAGCCACCCGGCACCGCGCACCAGAGCACCGCACTCGGTCACGCGACGGCGCAGCTCGCGGTCGGAGGTGACCACGAGCACGTCGTCCTCGGCGTGGGCCCGGACCACGTCGACGACGGCGCCGTCACCGTCGCGTGGCGCACGCACGAGCTCGAGACCCGGCACCCCGTCGGGGGCCGCCGCGTTGGTACGGCCTTCCAGGACCACCACGACCCGGCGGGTGCCGAGATCGGGCACTCCGGCCGCCGCGGCGGCCGCGAGGCCGGACAGGAGGCGCTCGGCGGCGCCGACGCGATCGTTCCACCAGCCGTCCGGGCGGGCCCCGATCACATTCGCGGCGTCCACCACCAGGACGCCGGCACCGCCGGTCACCCGCGGGCCACCGGCTCGAGCACCACCAGGGGGATCACCCGGTCCGTCTTGCGCTGGTAGGCGGCGTAGTTGGGGTGGGTCGAGGTGATCGTCGGCCAGTGCCGGGCGCGCTCGTCCTCGGTCATCTCCCTGGCCTGCATCGGCACCGCGGGCCGACCCTCGAGCGCCACCTGCACCTCGGGGTTCGCCCGCAGGTTGAGCAGCCATGCGGGGTGCTGGTCGTCCCCGCCCCGCGAGGCGACCACGACGAGCGCGTCGCCCAGCTGGAGCGGCGAGGTGAGCATGGTCGAGCGCGGCAGCCCCGACCGGCGCCCGGTGGTGGTGAGCTCGAGCACCGGGGTGCTGCCGAACCGCCACCCCCATCGCCCGAAGGACACGGCGATCAGTGCGCGGTGCACCGCGTTCATGGCGACGAGGGTGAACCTGGTGGGCATCGACACTCCACGGGACGGGACCGGCCGGACTGCCATCCTCGCAGCCGGCCGGCCCTCCGCCACCGGGAGCGCGGGCGGCCTAGTACCCCCGCGAGGTGTCCGCCGACACCGCGTCGCCGGCGAGCGCCGCGACGAACTCGTCGGTCGTGGTGGGCTTGGAGAACATCGGGTAGTCGTACTTGATCGCGTTGGCGTGCTCCTCCGACGACGTCGCCCCGACCGCGTCGGTGAGCGTGATCACCTCGTAGCCGCGCTCGTAGGCCGAGCGCATCGTCGACTCCACGCAGCAGTTGGTCAGGAAGCCGGCGAGCGCGATCGTCGTGATGCCCTTGGACCGCAGGATGAAGTCGAGGTTCGTCGATCCGAAGGCGTCCAGGCCGCGCTTGCCCTCGATGACGATGTCCTCCCCCGCGGGCTCCACGTCCGCGACGATCTCGCAGCCCCACGTGCCCTTGACGAACGCGGTCGAGTCGACGACGCCCTTGAGGATCCCGTACGGGTGGGAGGTGATCTCGTAGTAGCCGGGCTGGAACGCGATCGGGCTGTGGATCACCGTCACACCGGCCGCCCGGGCGGCGTCCAGGGCGCGCTTGGCGTTGGCCAGCATGCCGGTCTCGGCCATCGAACCGGCGACCGCGCCGTGCAGCGCACCGCCCTCGCTGGTGAAGTCGTTCTGGAACTCGATCATGACCAGTGCAGTGGTCGCGGGGTTCATCGGCGTGCTCCTTCGTTGGATGGGTGTGAACCGTGTGGCGGGGAGGTCTGGAGGCACTGCTCGGCCAGCAGCTCCAGGACGTGCCGGTACGGCACGCCCGTGGCCCTGGTCATGCCGAGCTCGCAGGTGCGGTTGCAGCTGGCGTGCGCCTGCGCGCCGCGGGCGACCACCTGCGCGGCCTCGGCGGCGGTGGCGGACGCGGTGAGCTCGGGGTGCAGCAGGCCGCGGTCGCCGGCGAACGCGCAGCAGCCCCAGTCGTCGGGCACAGCGACGTCGCGGGCTACCTCGCGGGCCACGCGCAGCAGGTCCGCGTCCAGGCCGAGGTGGGTCGAGGAGCACGTCGGGTGCAGGGTCAGGGTGTCCAGCCGCGGGTGCTCGCCGAGCGCGGGCAGGACGTGCTCGGCGACGAACGCGACCGCGTCGACCACCCGGACGTCCAGGTCGGGGTCCGCGGCGACCATCCGGGCGAACCCCTCGGTGCACGACGAGGCGTCGCTGATCACCGGAAGCCGGCCGCCGTCGGTCGCTGCACGGATCGCGGGCAGGACCCGGGCGCGCATCGCCTCCAGGCCCCCGGCCACGCCCTTGGAGGACCAGACCGTCCCGCAGCACAGGCCCTCGACCCCCTCGGGGACCAGCAGGGTGAGTCCGGCGGCGGCGCACAGCGCCTCGAGTGCGGCCTGCACGCCGCTCGCCCGGTCCACCGGGCCGAACATCGTGTTGACGCACGCGGGCAGGTAGACGGCGGCGGCCGGGCCGCCGTGCGCCGGGCGGCGGCGCGACGTGCCGCCGCGTGGCAGCTCGGCGGACCACAGTGGGACGGCGTCGGCCCCGAGCACGGCTCGCGCGGCCCGGTTGGCCCCTCGCAGCAGCGGCGTCACGGCTTCGGGCAGCGCGGCCGCACCGCTCAGGGCGGCGCCGGCCACCTTGGTGGCGCCGCCCCAGTGCCGGGCGGCAGCGGTCCACACCACGGCGGCGCCGCGGGGCAGGTGGTCGCGGCGCAGGGTCTTGACCAGCGCCCCGGTGTCGATCGCGAGCGGGCAGGCGGTGCTGCACATGCCGTCCACGGCGCAGGTCTGCTCGCCGGCGTAGGCGTAGCCGCGCTCGATCTCAGCCGCAGCCACGGCGTCACCGGCGAGCTCGGCGGCCCGGATCTCGCGACGCAGCACGATCCGCTGGCGCGGGGTGAGGGTCAGCTCGCGCGAGGGGCAGACCGGCTCGCAGTACCCGCACTCCACGCACCGGTCGGCCGACGCATCGATGGAGGCGGTCGGCTTGATGTGCGCCAGGTGGGCGTCCGGGTCGTCGGTGAGCACCACACCGGCGCCCAGCAGCCCGCGCGGGTCGAAGAGCCGCTTGACCTCGCGCATCACGTCGTACAGCGCGTCGCCGTACTGGCGGCGCACGAACGGGGCCATCACGCGCCCGGTGCCGTGCTCGGCCTTGAGCGAGCCGCCACGGGACAGGATCAGGGTGACCAGGTCCTCGGTGAACTCGGCGTAGCGCCGCAGATCGGCCGCCGACTCGAACCGGTCGGTGAGCATGAAGTGCAGGTTGCCGTCCTTGGCGTGGCCGAAGATCACCGCGTCGGCATACCCGTACCGCTCCAGCAGCGCGGCCAGGGCCTCGCAGGTGTCGGCCAACCTCTCGACCGGGACGACGACGTCCTCCAGCAGGGCGGTGGTACCCGGACGCCGCGCGCCGGCGACCGTCGCGTACAGGCCCTTGCGCAGCTTCCACAGCTCGGCCCGGTGCACGGGGTCGGTGCTCAGCACCACCGGCTGGTCCAGCGTCAGGCCGTCGAGCACCGGCCTCGCCGCTGCGGCCAGCCCCTCCAGCTCGACCTGCGTGACGCCCCGGTACTCCACGAGCAGCGCCGCCTGCCGGTCCACGGTCAGGCTCCGCACGGCAGCCGGGGCGCCGGGCACGGTCCGGCCGACCCGCAGCGACGTGGCGTCCATGAGCTCCAGCGCCGCGGCGCCCGTGGCGACCAGCGCGGGCAGCGCGCGGCTGGCCGCCGCCAGGTCTGCGAACACCAGCAGGGCGGTGGCGGCGTGCGGGCGAAGCGGCACGGTGCGCAGGGTGGCCTCGGCGACGAAGGCGAGCGTGCCCTCGCTGCCCACCAGCAGGTGGGCCAGGATCTGCGCCGGGGTGTCGAAGTCCACCAGCGCGTTGACGCCGTATCCCATCGTGTTCTTCATCGCGAACTGCCGGGCGACGGCGGCGACCTGCTCGGGGTCGGCGAGGATGCGCTCGCGCAGTGCGAGCAGACCGGCGTGCAGCGCGGGCTCGCGGGTGCGCAGCCGCTCGTCCGCGTCCGGCGCGGCGGTGTCCACCACCGTGCCCGAGGGCAGCACGGCGACCAGGGACTCGAGCGTGCGGTAGCTGTTCTCCGCCGTGCCGCAGGACATCCCGGAGGAGTTGTTGGCCACCACCCCGCCCACGGTGGCGGCGACCTCGCTGGCCGGGTCGGGCCCCAGGGCTCGGCCGTGGCGGGCCAGGCGGGCGTTGACCCGGCGCACGGTGACGCCGGGCTGGACCCGGACCCGGGCGCCGTCGTCGAGCACCTCGACACCGGTGAAGTGGCGCCGGACGTCCGCCAGGACTCCCTCGGTGCCCGCCTGACCGGACAGGCTCGTTCCCCCCGAGCGGAAGGTGAGTCCCAGCCCGGCGTCGGAGGTGGCGCGCAGCAGGCGGGCCACCTCGTCGGCGTCGCGCGGCGCGACCACGGCGGCCGGCACGAGCAGCACGTGGGACGCGTCGTGGGCCAGGGCGCGCCGGGACATCACGTCGGTGCGCACCTGGCTCGGATCCGCGACGCACCCCGCGAGCAGGGCGTCGAGGGAGGACGACGTCGGGGTCATGGGTCTCCTCGTCGAGAACCCGTAGATTGTCGGACAAGTAGACGCAAGTGACAAGGGTCCTAGACGGATAGGCTCACCCAGCGGACGATGTGCCATCCGGCCGCGTCGTGCGGGCCGGGCGGCGGAGGGCGGCGATGGCGCGGGGCATCGTGGTGACCAGCCTGGTCGACGCGCTCGTCGAGGACCTGCGCGACAAGGTCGCCACCGGCGAGCTCGCGCCCGGCACCCCGCTGACCGAGCTCGAGGTCGCCACCCGCTACGACGTGGCCCGGGCCAGCGCCCGCGCCGCGATCGAGCGGCTCACCGGCGAGAAGGTCCTGGTCCGCAAGAACCACAAGACCGCGCGCGTGGTCGCGCTTGGCCCCGACGACGTACGCGACATCTACCGCACCCGCACCTACCTGGAGTCCGAGGTGCTGCGCCGCCTGGCCGCGCTGCGCCGGGTCCCGGACGGCGCCCGACGGGCCAACGCGGAGATCGCGGCCCTGTGGGAGCAGGGCTCGTACGGCATCGTCGGCCCGGACATGCGCTTCCACACGAGCCTGATCGACGAGCTGGGCAGCCCGCGGACCTCCGCGATCTACCACTCGCTGGCCTTCGAGGTGAAGCTGTGCATGGCCCAGCTCCAGGGCCGCCAGCGGCTGAGCCCGGAGATCATCGTCGCCGAGCACGCGCGCATCCTGGAGCTCATCGAGGCCGGCGACGCAGACGGGGTCGCCGCGATGCTCGACGAGCACCTGGCCAGGGCCCGCGAGCTCCTGGTGGCCAGCCTCGGCGGCGAGCCCGGGCCTGAGGCCTTCGTGCCGTCCTCGGCGCTCGGACGGCGGTAGCGCGCCCAGCCGGGTGAGGACGATCGACCCTTGTCGACCCCCCTTCGACCAGGCATAACGTGGGAGTGCTGCGCGCCTCATCGAGGAGGTGGGACAGTGTCGACAGCCGTCCCTGGACACCGGCCGCACGTCATCGTGATCGGGGGTGGGGGCACCGGCGGCGCCGTGGCCCACGACCTCGCCCTGCGGGGGTTGCGGGTCACCGTCGTGGAGCGTGGCGAGGTCACCTCCGGCACCACCGGGCGCCATCACGGGCTGCTGCACAGCGGCGGCCGCTACGCGGTGTCCGACACCGAGTCCGCAGTGGAGTGCATCACCGAGAACCGGATCCTGCGCCGGATCGCCCCCGGGTCGTTCGAGCTGAACGACGGCCTGTTCGTGGCACTCACCGACGAGGACATGGACTACCTGCCGCGGTTCGTCGAGGGCTGCGGGGCGTGCGACATCCCGGCGTCCGTGCTCTCCCCCGGCGAGGCCGTGCACCTGGAGCCCGGGCTGTCGCCCACGATCAAGGCCGCGGTGCGCGTGCCGGACGGCACGATGGACGCGATGCGGCTGCCGCTGCGGTTCTTCGCCTCGGCCCAGCGCAACGGCGCGGTGGTGCGCACCTACACCAGCGTCGTCGGCCTGCGCCGCGAGAACGGCGCGGTCACCGGGGTCATGGTCCGCGACGACGTCAGCGGCGAGGAGTCCGAGCTGACCGCCGACCTGGTGGTCAACGCGACCGGCCCGTGGGCCCAGCGGGTCGCCGACATGGCCGGGGTCCAGGTGCCGGTCCGGTGCTCGCCCGGCGTGCTCGTCGCGGTGCGCATGCGGCCGTGCGAGATGGTGATCAACCGGCTGCACCCGTCGGGCGACGGCGACATCGTGCTGCCGCAGCGCGGGCTGTCCGTGATCGGGACCAGCTCGTGGGTGGTGGACGACCCGGACGAGCTGCACCTGCCCCAGGACCACGTGCGCACCATGATCGAGCAGGGCTCCCGACTGGTCCCCGCGGTCGCCGACGCGGAGATCCGGGCCGCCTGGTCGGCCGTGCGCCCGCTGATCGGCGACGCCGGCAGCACGACCGGACGCGAGCTGTCGCGCACGTTCAAGTGCTTCGACCACGCCGAGCGCGACGGCGTCGAGGGGTTCGTCACGATCTCCGGTGGCAAGGCGACCACGCTGCGCGCGATGGCCGAGGCGACCGCCGACGTGGTGTGCCGCAAGCTCGGCGTCGACGAGCCGTGCCGGACGCGGGACACCGTGCTCGCGCCCCACACCGCGTACGTGGCCGAGCGCGGGGTCGAGGAGGCGACGCGGCGCACGACCGTGTCGCGCACGACGGCACCGACAACGGGTCGAGCCGCGGGACGGGAGCCCGCACGGACCTGTGCGCGCCCGACGGGCACGACGGGCGACGGCGTCGAGGCCTCGACGCTGCCGCCGACCACCCGCCGGCTGCGGGTGTCGCGCTGGAAGCCGGGTTGGCCCGAGCCGGTCGCCGTCGAGTACGAGGTCCTCGTCGAGCGGGGCACCACGGTGCTGGACGCCCTGCGCGCCGTGCGCTGGCACGACGACCCGACGCTCACCCTGCGCCACTCGTGCTGCCACTCCTCGTGCGGCACCTGCGGGCTGCGCGTCAACGGGGCCGAGGTGCTCGGCTGCGTCACCACGCTGGACGACCTGCCGGACGGCGTCGTGCGGATCGACCCGATCGCGAACGCGCCTGTCCTCAGCGACCTGGTCGTGGACATGACCGAGCTGTACACCCGGCTCGACCGGATCGGCCGCCCGCTGGTCCGGGCCAGCGAGCGGGAACCCGCGGACGCGGACGCCCTGGGGCCGATGCGGCTGGAGGACTGCGTCGAGTGCGGGCTGTGCGTGTCCGCCTGCCCGATCACCGGGACCGACCCGGACTACCTGGGGCCCGCGGCCCTGGGCGCGGCGTGGCGGCTGGTCGCCGAGCCGCGCGGGCTGGACGCCATCTCGGTGCTCGACGGCGTCGACGACCACCAGGGCTGCTGGCGCTGCCACCTGAGCTTCGCCTGCAGCGAGGTGTGCCCGACGGGCGCCGACCCGGCCGGCGGCATCATGGCGCTGCGCGGCGCGCTGACCCGGCGGCACCTGGGGCTCGGGCACCTCGGCGGACGCGACGGCGCGAGCCGGGACCGGACGGACGACCGGACGGCGGTGACCCGATGAGCGCCCCGAGCAGCACGAGGGCCGGACGCCGCGGTCTGCGTGGCTGGCTGGCGCACCCCGGAGGCGGCACGCCGACCTGGGCGTTCGTGGCCAACCGGGCCTCGGCGCTGATCCTGGTGGGCTACCTGTACGTGCACCTGATGGTGCTGTCATTGCTGGCGCGGGGCGCCGAGAGCTGGGACGCGTTCGTGACCCTGGCCCAGCACAAAGCGGTCCTGGTGGTGGACCTGGTGCTGTTCGCCGCGGTGGTCTGGCACGCGGCGAACGGCGTGCGGGTGGGCCTGGTCGGCTCGGGCGTGGCGGTGCGCCGCCAGCGCGCGCTGCTGGTCGGCGTGGTCGTGGTCAGCGTCGGGGCGCTCGTCGTGGCGGCCGTGGCGCTGCTGGCGGAGGGCTGAGTGATGAGCGTGGGCGTTCGAGACCGCACCGGCGACGCGCTCGACGGGCGCATCCCCGACGAGCACGGGGGCGGGGCCCCGTCGCGGGCGTCCGGCGGCGGCTGGGGCTGGATCGCGCAGGTGCTCACCGGGGGCGCGCTGGGCGTGCTCGTGGTGGTGCACCTGGTGGCGCAGCACTTCGTGGTCGACGCCCCGGCGGGCCTGCGGGACTACGACGCGGTGATCGCCTACCTGTCCAGCCCGCTGCTGCTGGTGGTCGAGGGGCTCTTCCTGGTCGCGGTGACCTGGCACGCGATGCTCGGCGTGCGCGCGATCGCCCTGGACCTGGGCCCCGGCGCTGTCGGGCGCCGGCGGGTGACCGTGGCCGTGACGGTGCTGGGCGTGGCGACCCTGGGCTACGGGTTCTGGCTGCTCGCGGTGCTGGCCGGCGCGGGCTGAGGCGGACTCAGACCGCAACGACCTCGTCGAGCCGGCGCGCCGTACCGGCGACCGCCTCAGCGCTGCTGCGCAGCTCCGCGACCGCCGCCGCCGACGTGGTCGCGGTCGCCGCGACCGCGCCGACTCCGCCGGTGACGTTGCGGGCGGCATCCGACTGGCGTTCGACGGCTTCGGCCACGGCGTCCTGCTGCTCGCCGATGTCGCGGATGAGCCGCAGGATCTCGGCGATCGCGCTGGTCGCCTCCGCGGTGTCGACCTGGATCGTGGAGATCATCTCCGTGATCTCCGCGGTCGCGGCGCGGGTGCGCCCGGCCAGCTCCTTCACCTCGCCCGCGACGACCGCGAAACCCTTGCCCGCGGCACCGGCCCGCGCGGCCTCGATGGTCGCGTTGAGCGCGAGCAGGTTGGTCTGCTCTGCCACGGCGGCGATGAGCTTGCTCACCGCGCCGATCCGGTCGCTCGAGTCGGCCAGCTTGGCCAACCGTTGGCTGGCCAGCTCAGCGGACCCGACAGCGGTCCCGGTGCCCGACGCGGCTCGGGCGGCCGCGCTCGCGGCCTCCCGGATGCTGGCGGCCATCTGCTCGGCCTCGGCCGTCACTCCGGCGGTGCGCTCGGCAACCTCTGCAGCGGTTCGGCTCATCGTGTCGCCGAGGCCGGCGAGCTGGGCGGACGAGGCGGACAGGTCCGCCGCCAGCGCCCGGGCCGCCCGCGCGGCGTCGTGCCGGTCGGTCGCGTCGTCCCAGGACACCACGTAGGCGCCCCCGACCCGCTGGATCCAGACCTCGGCCTCGGCGTGGGTGCCGTGCTCGGTGACCTCGACCACCTCGTGGTAGGGATAGCTTCGCTCCTGGCCGACGGTGGTGACCAGGGCACGGCGGAGCGCGTCCAGGATCGCGCCGCCCCGGCGCGTGCTGACCTCTGCGCCCAGCGCTGCCGCCGCCTGGTTCCGGTGCACGATCTGGCCGGCACCGTCGGTGACGAGGATGGCGACCGGCGCTGCGTCGAGCAACGTCAAGGCGCCGAGCTGGTCGACCAAGGGGTGGGTGGACGACGCGGATCGACGGTGCAGCACGGGGTGGTTCCTCTCTGGCGCGGACGACCCGTGCCGATCGGCACGCCGGCGCTCATCTTGAGGAGTCGGGCGTCCCCACGGAGCGCGACGTCAGCGGGTCTCGCCGAGCGCATGGACACCCTCGACGAGCTCGCGCAGCGCCGGAAGCGCCGCGGACAGCTGGTCCCGCCGCTCGTCGGCCATGCCTGCCAGGGCGCCGCGCAGGATCGCGGCGTTGGTCGCCTGCCAGCGGGCGACTGCCGCGGCTCCGTCTGCGGTCACGGTCAGGGCGACGGTGCGCCGGTCCGCCCGCCCGCTCGAGCGCGTGAGCAGCCGGCGCTGGAGCGCGCCACGCACGAGCGTCGCCACCGAGTTGGGTGCCAGCCGCAGGAACTGTGCGACCTCGCTGGGCCTGGCGCCCGGATTCTCCGCCACGCAGGACAGCAGCTCGAGCTGCGCGACCGACAGCGGGTTGTCGGGGTCGTGGGCGCGCGCCGCCCGGCGCATCGCCCGGCGCAGCCGTGCCACGACGTCCGCCAGGTCCTCGGGGTCGGCGCCGCTCGTTCGACCCGTCATCGCGCCGCCTCCGGCCGTCCCACGTGCGCCGTGAGCGCGGACACCGCACCGACGAACGCCAGTGCGATCAGCGCGATCCGCGCCCCGGCCACGACGTCCGGCCCGGCCAGGTGGAGCGACAGAGCCACCACGGTGACGCCGAGCGCGGTGCCCAGGCCGCGCGCCATGTTCACCAGGCCCCCGCCGGTCGCCGACACCCCGACCGGGATCGCGCCCATGATCGCCGAGTTGTTCGCCGGGATGAACACCCCGACCCCCAGGCCCAGCACGGCCAGCCATGCGGCCGCCCACACGGCGTCGTCCGGCCGCGCGGCGAGTGCGACGGCGGCGACCACCCCGGCACCGGCGCCGAGCACGCCCCGCGCCCGCGCACCCCACCCTCGCGGAAGCAGGCGCTCGGCGAGCAGCGCCGCGAGCGCGAACCCGACGGGCAGCGCGGTGAGCATCAGGCCGGACTGTCCGTGGGCGCCGATGACCTGCGGGAACAACGCAAGCGGGGCGAACAGCACGAGGTAGGCGCTCAGTGCCCCGACCAGGCCCACCGACACCGCGCGGGGCCGCAGCACCGCGAGGTCGACCAGCGGGCTCGGCGCCCGGCGCTCGCGCCGGGCGAACCCGAGCAGCCCGGCGCCCGAGACGGCCACGAGCCCCACCGCCGCCCAGAGCGGCATCGCCAGCCCGGCCAGGCCCGAGAGCCCGAGCAGGAGCGCCGCGGTCGAGCCACCGAGCAGCACGAGCCCCGGGGTGTCGAACGCGCCGAGCCCGGTGCGCTCGCGGGTACGCGGCAGCAGGAACCACCCGGCGGCGATCGCGACGACGCCGACCGGGACGTTGACCCAGAACACCCAGCGCCACCCGACCGACGCCACGAGCACGCCGCCGAGGGCCGGGCCGAGGGCCAGCCCGAGCGCCTGCGCCGCAGCCTGCACACCCAGCGCGGCCCGCATGGTCTGCCGTGGGACGCTCGTCACCACGAGGGCGACGCTGTTGGCCTGGAGCATCGCGGCGCCGACGGCCTGGAGCACCCGGAACCCGACCAGCGCTCCGAGCCCGGGCGCCAGCGCGCACGCGGCCGAGGCGGCGGAGAACACCACGAACCCGTACAGGTACACGAGCTTGCGGCCGGCGGCGTCGGCAACCCGGCCCACCGCCGCGACGAGGCCGACGAGGGTGAGCAGGTAGGCCAGCGAGACCCAGGAGACGGCTGCGAGCGGCGCGGCGAACTCCTGCTGGAGGGCGGGGAAGGTGAGCGTGACGATGCTCGCGTCCAACTGGCCCATGAAGGCGCCGAGGCAGACCGTTCCGACGGCCAACCAGCCGGCGTGCGGGTGCTCGCGGATGATCCGGGGTCGCGGCGGCTCGATCGTCATGAACACCCGGGGACCTGCCCTTCGCCGATTGTTCTGTCTCAGAACATTCTAGCCTCGGCGGAAGGAGCGCGCGTCGGCGGCACTACGCGACGGTCCGCGGCGAGAGGTCGACGGCGTCGGCCGGCGCGGGGCGCCCGAGGTGGAACCCCTGGCCGAGCGGGCAGCCCAGGTCGCGCAGCACGGTGAGCTGGGACGCCCGCTCGATACCCTCCGCCACCGCTGCCGCCCCCAGGGCGCCGGCCATCTCGACGATCGCGAGCACCAGCGAGCGCATCTTGGCATCGGTGTCGATCGTGTCGACGAACGCCTTGTCGATCTTGACGATGTCGATCGGGAAGCCGGCCAGCTGGGCCAGCGACGAGTGGCCGGTGCCGAAGTCGTCCAGCGCGACCCGCACGCCCAGCCGCCGGGCCGCGCGAACCGTGGCGAGGGCGGCGGCGGGGTCGACGATGATCGCCGTCTCGGTGATCTCCAGGCACAGCTGGCTCGACTCGAGCCGCGAGGCGGCCAGGACGTCTGCCACCGCGGCCCGGAACCCCTGGTCGCTGAGCTGGGAGGCCGACACGTTCACCGACATCGACGGCCTGCGGTCCGGGCCTCCGGACCACTCCTCCGCCTGCCGCACAGCGAGCCCGAGCACGTGCGCGCCGAGCAGCCCGATCAGGCCGGTTCGCTCGGCGACGGGGATGAACTCCGACGGCGGGACGACCCGGCCGGATCGGTTCGTCCAGCGGCACAGCGCCTCCAGCCCCGCGACACTGCCGTCGGCCAGGTTGACGATCGGCTGGTAGTGCACCGTGACGCCACCGGCGGCGATCGCTGCACGCAGCGAGCGTGCCGACGCCAGATCGCGCAGCAGCAGGTCCATCGGCCGCGCCTGGCGCCCGGCGAGCCAGGCGACCACCACCGCGATAACCACGAGCGACGTCAGACGGACCAGCCACTCGCTGACCGGCTGCTCGCCGGCGGTCACCTCGAACCGCCCGTCGACCGGCATGAACGGGCCCGCGGCCAGACCTGCCACGGTGGCGAGCAGCCCCGCCGCCCGCGGCCCGACGAAGGCAGCCACGTAGATCACCGGCAGGTAGTACAGGTGCACCAGGCCCGTCGGCGAGCCGGAGGGTGCGGCATGCCAGACCGCCGCCGTGATGAGCGCGGTGACGACGAGCACGCCGAGCACGGTCGGCAGGGAGGCGGCGCGCGCAGGGTCACCGGGCCGCGACCATGCCGACCGGCGCGGATGCTGCGACGAGCCGTCCTGGGTCCCCATCCCAGACCTCCCGGAGCTCGGGACCCGGCACGCGGCCCTCGCGCCGCGCGGGCGCCCGGCCGCCCTGGTCGGCAGCAGGCCCGTCCCTGCACGGCGGGAGCGCGTGCTCGCGCCGAAGTACTCCGCGCCCAGTGTGGCACCGACGCGCAGGCGCGCATCCCATGATCGGCTCTTTCCCCCGGAGGGAGCACCTTCATCTCGACGCCCACCTGCCGATGAGGGACGTGGAGGCATGCATGGCCCACGGGCTGAGGGGAGCAGTGCGCGGGACGGCGATCCCCGTCGCCGCCCTCGTCGGCCTGCTCGTGATCCGGTTGGCGCTCGGCACAGGCGGTCCGGCCGCCGCTCGCGCGGGCCTCGCCCTGGACGGCGCAGCGGCGGTCGCGGTCTGGCTGGCGGCACGGGCGTCGAGCCGCCGGGCACGTGACGAGCGCAGCCGGCGCGCCTGGGCGCTGCTGACCCTGTATCCGCTGGCCTGGCTCGTCGCACCGGTGACCTGGTTGCTCGGCGGGCCCGAGCCACTGGCGGACCTGGGCCGGATGCTGGCCATGGCCCTGACGGCGGGCTCGTGGCTGCTGGCTTCCCGGGCCGGAGACCGTTGGTCCCGGACCCGGCTCGTCCTGGACGGCGCCCTCGCGGCCGCGACCGCGTTCGTCGCGGGCTGGGCGCCCGCCTTCTCGGACGTCTGGGCGCGCTCCGGGGGAGGGCCACGCGGGGTCGCGTCCGTCGGGTTGCCGCTCGCGGCCATCTGGCTCGCGGTGCTGGGCTTCGGCATGACCTGGACCGAGATGCGCGACCGGGCCCGCGTGATGCCGACGCTGTTCGTGGTCGCGCTGCTGACCATCGCGGTCTCCGACATCCGCTGGGCCCTCGGGACCCCTCCGGTGTGGGCGGTCGCGTGGGGGGTCTACCTGATCGCCCTTCGCCGGTACACCGGCACCTCGCCACGAGTGGCCGTGGTGGCCACCCACGCCACGCTGGCCTACGAGCCGTACGCCCTCGTGCTGCCTGCCGCCGCGGCGCTCGGGGTGAGCGCGGCCCGTGGCGGCCCGGCATCGCCGGAGGTCGCGGCCGCGATCGCGGTGCTCGTGCTGCTCGTCGTGCGCCAGCACGTCGTCTCGGTCGAGAGCCGGGCGCTGCTGGTCCGCCTGGAGGCCACCGAGCGGCTGCTGCGCCACCAGGCCACCCACGATCACCTCACCGGTCTGCCCGGGCGCGTGGTGCTGTGGGAGCGCCTCGAGGCGGCAGGGGAACAACGCGGGATGTCCGGGCTGCCCGTCGCGGTCGCCTTCGTGGACCTGGACGACTTCAAGGAGGTCAACGACGCCTACGGGCACGCGTCGGGCGACGCCGTGCTGGTCGAGGTCGCCCACCGCCTGAACGGCGCGCTCGGTGGGCACGGCGACGACGCGCTCGCCGTCCGGATGAGCGGTGACGAGTTCGCCGTCCTGCTGCTGCGCGATGCGGCGCTGGTCGCCCGCGAGCTCGCCTACGCGATCCGCGACGCCCTGCGGGTGCCGATGCAGGTCAACGGGGTCGACGTCGTGGTCACGGGCAGCGTCGGGGTCGCCTCGGCCCCGGACGGAGAGCTCAACCCGTCGGCACTGCTGCGCGCCGCCGACGTCGCGATGTACCGCGTGAAGGGGCTGGGCAAGGGCGGCGTTCGGGTGGCGGGGACCGAGCGCGGCTGACGGCGCCGGCTCCCGCGGCACGCCCGGCGCCGATGCCCGGGCTGCCGCCCGGCCGCACGCGGGCGAGCAGCTGGGCCACCCGCCGTACGCCCAGCACCGCGAGGGCCCATGGGACCCGGCGCCGCGGTCGGGCGGATGGGGATGCCGCGGGCGAGACGGGGCGCGGGGCGAGGGTCGTGGCCATGGGGCCACCGTCGTCACGCGGCCTGGCCGGCCACTGTGCCCATCATGTGCACCGCATGAGAGACGGTCAGGTCGGCCACCCCGACAGTCGCGGCACCGGCACCCGCCTCACTCCTCCACGCGCGCCCAACCCGGCCTGGCATCGGCCGCCCAGGCGACGGTCGAGAGCATGCCCGCCGCCGACTGACGCGTGTGCTGCACGACGATCGGGATGTCGCTCGTGATCACCGCCGCGTAGGGAGTCCCCTCCGGAACGGGCTCCGGGCCGCTCAGCTCGTTGAATCGCTGGTGTACGACCCGGCGCGCCGGGACCGTGACGTGATACGGGCCGACCGGGTCCCGATCGACGAAGTAGATGGTGAGGGCGACGTGCGCCTCCTCGTCATCCGTGTTGAGCAGGCAGGCCGTCTCGTGACCGTCGCTCCCGGCCACCGAACCGCTGGGCGGCATGAGCCCGTCCGCGATGACCCATGTCTTCCTTCCGACCTCAGTCATGACCGACTCCTCTCGCCGTGCCCCTGCGTCCCTTCCATGGTCCGTCTGCGGATACCGGGCGCAGGCGCGGGTCCTAGGAGGAGACGAGCGGTCTCACGAGCCGGAAGGACGACCCCGACAGCCCCTCTACGGCCAGGTGAGGTCGTCGAGGTAGTAGGTCTTCCCCGTCCCGGCGGTGCCGAAGTCGAAGAAGATCGAGACCCTGTCGTAGGTCGCGGCCAGGTCCAGCGCCGGGGTACCGGCGGCCTGGTCGGCGAAGTCGAACGTCAAGGTCTCCCACCCTCCGGCGACCGTGGTCGTGGCGTCGGTCTCCACCGACCTCGACCCGTCCCCGGAGTTCTCGACCTTCAGACGGACCGGGATGCCCGCGTCGGGCGACCACACCCGCACCGTCATCGACGTGGCACCGGCCGCGAACGGGATCGCCGGGACCGTCAGACCCGGCTCGGTGGACACCGTGGTGCCCGCCCACACCTGGGCGCCGTCGGCCTTGACGACCCTGGCGACCTTGTTGGTCGCGTCGGTCGGGTCGGCCACCACCTGAGAGTCCTCCGCCCCACCGAACCCGGTCAGCACCGGCGCCGTCGCCTCGTCGAACGTGATCGCGAAGGCCGGCGCCGGCCAGGTGAGGTCGTCGAGGTAGTAGGTCTTCCCGGTCCCGGCGGTGCCGAAGTCGAAGAAGATCGAGACCCTGTCGTAGGTCGCGGCCAGGTCCAGCGCCGGGGTACCGGCGGCCTGGTCGGCGAAGTCGAACGTCAAGGTCTCCCACGCCCCGGCGACCGTGGTCGTGGCGTCGGTCTCCACCGACCTCGACCCGTCCGCGGAGTTCTCCACCTTCAGACGGACCGGGATGCCCGCGTCGGGCGACCACACCCGCACCGTCATCGACGTGGCACCGGCCGCGAACGGGATCGCCGGGACCGTCAGACCCGGCTCGGTGGACACCGTGGTGCCCGCCCACACCTGGGCGCCGTCGGCCTTGACGACCCTGGCGACCTTGTTGGTCGCGTCGGTCGGGTCGGCCACCACCTGAGAGTCCTCCGCCCCACCGAACCCGGTCAGCACCGGCGCCGTCGCCTCGTCGAACGTGATGACGTACCCACCACCCGGCAGCGGCGGCGTCTCGTATGCCTGCTCCGCAGTGACGGCGGACGTGCTCGGGTTGCCGGCGAGGTCCGTGAAGGCCCCGGCTGCGACGCTGACCTCCAGGGTCCCCGTCGAGTCGGCCGGCGGCTTGGCCACGAGCGTGGCGTGCGTGGCGTCGACCCGGGTGAACGCACCCTTCGCGCCACCCGTCAGGGCGATGTCGTCCTTGGTGAAGCTGGTGCCGACGTCCTCGCTGAAGGCGAAGGTGAATGTCACGTCGCCGGTCGCCACGTCGCCGTCCACGTCATCGGTGATGGTCGCGGTCGGCGCCGTGGTGTCGACCAGGCGCACCTGGTCGAGCGTGACGGCGCCGGTCGTGGAGCCACCGACCGGCAGTGTGAAGCCGTAGCCCCAGACCTCGTCGAGGCCCAGCCCGTCGTCCGGCGCCCCGGCCGGCTGCGTCGCGCTGCGTGTGAAGTCGGAGAACGGAACGGTGATCTTCTTCCAGCCTGTGAAGTCGTCGACGAACGGGGCCTGGAAGCGCTCCGCGGTGTCCGGGCCCTGGTAGACGCGGACGTAGTCGACCTTCATGGACTGCGGGAAGGTGAGCTGGTCGCTGACCGCACCGCCGAAGTTGCCGCCGATCGCCATGTTGAGCAGCAGGAACACCGGGTCGTTGAACACCCACTGGTTCGGTGCCACGTCGGCCGGGGTCGCCGTGAAGTACGGGACGTCGTCGACGTACCACGTGATCAGGTCGGGCTCCCACTCGATCGCGTACGTGTGGTACCCGGCCGTCAGGTCCGGCACGTCGAGGATGTCCCCGAACGACTCACCGCCGGAGTAGCCCGGACCGTGGATGGTGCCGAAGACCCTGTCGGGGATCCGGCTGACGTACTCCATGACGTCGATCTCGCCGGTCTGCGGCCACCCGACCCGGTTGATGTCGGTCCCCAGGCTCCAGAAGGCCGGCCAGAGGCCGTCCTCGCCGGCGGGGAGCTGGATGCGGGACTCGATGCGCCCGTAGGCGAACTCGGCCTTGTTCGCCGAGAGCAGCCGCGCCGAGGTGTACTCGCACGGGCCGTAGTAGCACTGGAGGGAGCCGTCGGCGGGCCGGGTGGTGATCACCAGGTCGCCGTTGCCGTCGGTGGCGGCGTTGTCGGTGCTGTCGGTGTAGTACTGCAGCTCGCTGTTGCCCCACCCCGGGTTCCCGTTCGCGGTGCCGTCGCCGAGCTCGTAGCCCCACGTCGCGGGGTCGGGCGCGGTGCCGGCGGGGCTGTCGAACTCGTCGGACCAGGCCAGGCCCCAGCCATCCGGGCCCGGGTCGGGCGCACGGTTGTCGAGCAGGTCGACGTCGACCTCGTCGCCGGTGTTCCGGCCGTAGTACCAGAAGCTCAAGGCGTCCTTGCCCGTCCAGTCCTGGCCGAGGGCGAAGTCGCGCCCGAAGGTCGCGGCGGGACCACCGTTCGTGATCGCGGTCCCGTCGTAGGTCTCACCGGTGAACGGGGTGAGGGTCGCGTCGCACGCGAACCCGGTGTCCTCGAACCGGAAGTGGAACACCACGTCCTTGCGACCGTCGCGGTTCGCGTCCGCCACGTGCTTGGCGGACACGCCCTTGACGGTGTGGGCCTCGTGGGCGTCGCCGAACATGACGGTGGCGGGGTCCACGGTGGTGGCGTCGAAGGTCGGGGTGCTGAGCAGCGTGACCGGGATCACGCCGTTGCCCTGGTTGCACAACCGGCCCTTGACGTCGATGGTCACGAGGATCGGCGTGTCCGCCCGGAGCACGTGCTCGTAGGCGCCCTGGCCCGGGACGGCGTCCGGGCTGCCGGCGGCGATCTCCGGGTTGCTGAGCGTGACGCCGCTCGCGGCGTGCCACAGCGCGGGCGCGGACTCGAAGTCGTCCAGCAGCAGCGGGTCGTACGGGTCGTCGTCCTTGATCGTGGCGGCCGCCCGCATCGTGAAGCCCGGGTTCAGTGCCCCGCTCGGGGCCGGGTCGGACAGCTGGAGGACGACGTACTCGTCACCCTCATACTTCGTGTCGTCGAACGTCTGGAGCGGGAAGGACAGCTCTCGAGGGCCGCCCTTGACGAAGGTGAGGGTGCCGGAGGTGGGCGTGTACTCACGTCCGGCGACCGCGGAGCCGGGTTGGGTCGCATAGTCGACCGAGACCTCGTCCGGGTCCTCGTCCCGCAGCGGACGGTTCAGCTTGACCGTGATGTCACCGGTCGCGCCCTCGGGCACGTCGTAGCTCGCGGTGGTGAAAGTGACCGCCAGCGGGGCCACCGGCGCGACGCCGTACACACCGACGTCGTCGACGTAGTAGGTCTGCGGGCCACCGGTGTCCACCGCGCCGAGCGCCCAGCCGTGCATCTCGTAGCGCTCGAACCCGTCGGTCGGTGCGTTGTTGCCGACGGACTTCTGGGTGAAGTCGGCGAAGGGGAACTCGAGCTGCTTCCAGCCGGTGAAGTCGTCGGTGAAGGTGACGGTCCAGCGCTGGGCGTCGTCCGTGGTCGAACCGGGCTTCCGGTTCTCCAACAGGTCGATGAAGAGGTTGCTGTTCGTCCCCTGGCCGTAGAGCCACATCGTGAAGCCCGCGTACTCGCTCCAGTCCTGGGTGACCCAGGCGTCGACGGTGTCGTTCTCGAAGGCGTGGATGACGCCTGCGTAGGACGGCGAGTCGATGTCGATCTGGAGGGCCTTGTTGGGCGCCGGGTTCGCCCCGAGCGGCGGGGTCGGCGGCGTGCCGGGGTTGGCGAGGGAGATGGTCGCCCCACCACCGGCGAACGTGTAGAAGCCGATCGGGATCCCGTTGGCGTCGGTACCGCCCGGCAGGCCGGACGCGTACTCGAAGTCGTCGACGACGAGCACCGGCGGTGCCGGCGCGGCGACTGCTGGGGCGGTCCCGACGAGAGCCATGGCGGCGGTGGCCATCGCTGTCGCCGCAGCAGCCACCACGGGGGCTGCGTGCCGGGGGCGGTAGGAGCGCATGAGCTTCCCTCTCGACGTTGAGTGGTGCGCACAGCCAACCACCAGCACAGCCAACGCACAAGAGAGCGCTCTCTCATTGTGAGATAGCGCTCTCTTGCCTGTGGGCGCGCGGCCCCTGGCGGACCTACTCCGGGGGCGCCACCGTCACGTCGATCCGGGCCACCCGGCCGGTACGACGGAACACCTCGGCGCTCACCGCGACCGGGAGCGCGGCGCCGTCGTACCCGGCCTCGGAACCGTCGGCCATCCGCACCCGGACCACGGTTCGGCCCCCGCGCTCGTAGACCACGGGCACCTGGCAGAACGTGAACGCCAGGCTCCCCTCCGGCAGCTCGAGGCGGTGCTCGCGGCCGGCGACGTCGAGGTAGCGGAAGACCGCCGGCGCCGAGGTCCACTCCTGCGCACGCAGCAGGACCGGCCGGAAGCGGATCGCGCCGTCCTCGACCCGCAGGCCGAGCTCCGCGGCGCGGGTGAGCACCTCCTCCTTGACCTGCCCCGTCATCCCCGGTTGGCGCGCGCCCTTCCCACCAGGGGTGTGCGAGTAGGGATCGACGGGGAAGGCCCCGTACACCTCCGGCGTCTTGCAGTAGCCCAGCCCCTGGCGCACGTCCTCGTAGGCGTCGCGCAGCGCGTCGACCGTGCCGGGGCCGGCGCCCTCGGCAACCGCCCGCTCGAGCGCCTCCTGCGCGGCGAGCAGGAGCTTGGAGACCATGTGCCAGTAGATGCTGCCCAGGCCCTCGTAGGCGAAGAACGAACCCGAGCGCCCGGTGAACTCCGAGTGCCGGAACACCTCCTCGAAGATCTCCAGGAGCGGGCCCCGACCGGCCTCGACGCGCGCCGCCACGGCGTCCTCGCCCTCGGCCTGCGCCCTGCGCCGCCGTCGCTCCAGCGCGCCGACGACGTCGCGAGCGTTGTGGATCGAGGGAGCGAAGTGGTACGCGCCGGCAGCGTCGAGGACCACGACCGAACGGTCCCCTTCCCGCGCGAGGACGTCGATCAGGGGGCACCGCGCCACCTGGTCGTCGGTGAGCACGTTCTTCTCGAGGAATCCCGGAAGGTCACGGTCCGGGTAGAGCATGTAGCTGCTCTGGTCCTCGCGGTACAGGGCGCCGGCCCGCAGCGCCCTCAGGACACCCAATGACTCCGCGGGCGTGAGCAGCCCGGAGGAGAGCACGGCGACCTGGCCCTCGAGCATCTCCTGGAGCCGCCGAACCGTCAGGCGCCCCTCACCGAGCTGCAGGACGTTGTACGAGTGGTAGAGGCCGTCCGCCCGCCGATTCGCGCGCAGGCCCGAGTCGACGTACGCCAGCACCAGGTCGACGACCCGGCGGATCTCCTCGCGGGCGCACCGTGACGCACTCGCCGGTGACACCGCGGTAGACGTCGCCCCGGTAGGCGGTCCCCGCCGCACCGAGAGCGTCCACCACGCGCCGCCGCTCGACGTCGTCGAAGCCGTCGACGGTGCCCGAGGCGTTCCTCTCGAGGACGTCGGCGACCTGAGTGAGGAGGCGGGCGGCCTCGACGCCGACCTCCACGTCCTGGTCGAGCAGCGGGCGCACCACACCGAGGTATCGGCGCAGGTAGGCCAGCGTGACGACGGAGAGCCCACGCCCGACCAACGCGTTGTTGGCGTCGTTCCACTCGGGGCGCTGGGTGTTCATCCAGATGCCGCCCTCGGGCACGAGGTTCACGACCTTCGCGAGCATCAGCACGAGGAGCTTCTCGCCGAGCGTGACCCGCACCAGGTCGCCGTCCGGACCGTGCACCAGCTTGCCGTCCGAGCCCTCGTCCGCGACGCGGCGCGCGATCACGGCCGCCGCGTCCTCGTCGAAGGCGATCGTCGAGGAGGGGTTCTCGACGGTCCTCGGCGTAGGACGCGATGCGGTAGGGCACGTCGGCGTGCGTGAACGCAGTGCGGTTCGTCAGACGGCTGAGCCGGCCGGGATGGAAGCGCTCGGAGGTCTCGAGCAGCTTGGCCAGGTAGACCAGCTGGTGGTCGCTCCAGTAGCCGATGTTGGCCCACGGGTTCTCCGGCTCGGGAACCTCCCAGTCCACGCCGTCGCGCGAGATGCGGTACGGGTTGTACCCGTCGGCGGTGGTGGCGTCGACGAACACGGCGACCATCGACTCGACGTACTCCGGGAAGGACCAGGCCAAGGCCTCCCAGTTCTGGAAGATGTCGCGCCAGTTGCCCTGGTAGTCCAGGCTCGGCCGGCCGTCGGCGTCGCGCAGCGCGATCCGGAAGGCGTTCCACGGCCTGCTCGGGTCGCCGTGCCGACGGCTGAAGGTCAACGGCAGGTACTCGCGGCACAGCCGCCACAGGTCGACGTCTCCCGCCGACTCTGCGGCGGCGATCAGGTCCTCGTGGGACAGGTCCTGCGGCAGCGCCGCCAGATGCTCGGCGCAGCGCTGCGCGGTGCGCGGGCTCCGCGTGCGCACGAACGACCGCACATCGTCGGCCCGGAGCCGGTAGCCGTCGACCGGGACGCCGCCCCGCATCGAGTTGAACAGGACGTTCGCGCCGTGATGAGCCGCGGCGAGCTCGTCACCGGTGAGCTGGGCGGCGTCGGCCGCGCCGATCAGCACCTCGAGGCCGCGCCGGGTCGACTCGATGTCGCCGTCCAGCCGGGCGGCGAGCGTGCCGGGCGCCTCGAGCTCACCGCGCAGCGCCACCACGTCCGCTGCGGAGAGGCCCACGTCGGCCACCGTGCGCCAGCTGCGGGACTCGCCCGCCCCGAGGGTCACCTCGGTCTCGACGAGGTAGGACCCTCGTTCCCCGCGGACGTGCTCCTCGGGACGCGCCTGCTCGCCCGTCCTGAGCGCGGGGAGCTGACGGTCCGACAGGAGGTGGTGCACCCCGGTCAACCCGACCTGCCAGGCGACCGAGGTCTGCAACGACTCGCTCGCCTCGGCCAGGTCGGTCAGGGTCGAGTTCAGGTAGTACAGGCCCAGGCCCGTGCGCACGTCCAGCTCCGCCCGCTTGTACGCGTCCAGCAGGATGCTGAGCTCGTTCTGGACCTGGGCGGTCGCTCCGGCGGGCAGGAGGTTGCGGAACCCGTCCAGCAGGCGCACGACCGTCGGGTGCTCGGCGGTGGAGCCCAGCTGGCACGTGCGCACCACGCCGTAGCGCGCGCTGGTCTGCCAGGCCACGCGGAAGCGCAACCCGAGGTCGGCACGTGACTCCTCGAACACGAGCGAGGTACCCAGGAGGTCCTTGTAGAGGGTGCGGGCGACGGGCGCGTCACCGGGACGCACCTCCGCGAACGGCCGCCACCAGACCGAGGTCCCGTCCGGGCGGCGCACCCGAAGCTCGGTCAGCCCACCGGTGTGCCCCGCGCCCTCGGCGACCTTGTCCTCGGTGTAGTAGGGGAAGACCGCGCTGTCGGCGTCCCGGCGCCCGGCCGTGAGCCCGCCGGTGCTCGAGACGAACAACCAGATGTCGCTGGCACCGACGAGCGTCATGAGGAACGGGGGGAGGCGGTCGTAGGCCGAGATCGCGTAGTAGCGCCGATCGTCCAGGCCGAGCGTCGTGCCGTCGACGATGGTGTCATCGACGACACGTGCGGGAGCAGCGGTCGGCGAGATCATGAGCGTTCTCCTCGGGCGTCGTCGGCGGGGCGGTGCGCCCTGGCACGGCCTGCGGCCTGGCGCGGGTCGGGAGACGTGAGAGAGCGCTCTCTCATCCTGGCACGGCCCTGGCCGGCGGGGCAACGACCGGCGTCACGTGCGAGCCGCCCGGCCCCTCGAACCCTCGCGACCGAGGCCGCCGGGCCCAGTGATCTAGCATGGGCGCCGGGCTTGCACGGCCCAGCTGCCCAGAGAGGTCCGTCATGCCCGCGTCGGCACGTCCCAAGCGCCCCAGCCTGGAGGACGTCGCCGCGCGCGCAGGAGTGTCGCGCGCCACGGTGTCGCGCGTGGTCAACGGCACGCCCACGGTCGACGCCGACATCGCGGCCCGCGTCGACCAGGCGGTCCGCGAGCTCGGGTACCAGCCGAACCTCAGTGCTCGGGCGCTTGCCAGCAAGCGCACCGACACGCTGGCCCTCGTCGCCTCGGAGTCCGACGCCCGGGTGTTCGGCGACCCGTTCTTCAGCCGCATCGTCCGCGGGGCGACGCTGGAGGCGAGCGCCGCCGGGATGCAACTGGTGCTCTTCATGCCGCAGGACCCGGACGAGCTCGACCGGGCCGAGCGCTACGTGCGCTCCGGGGCCGTCGACGGCGTCCTGCTCATCTCCCAGCACGAGACCTACGACCCGCTGCCTGGGTCCCTGATCCAGGCAGGCATCCCTCTCGTGATCGGCGGCCGGCCCTTCGACGAGAGCCTCGGCGTGGCCTACGTCGACAACGACAACGTGACCGGGGGCCGGCTGGCGGCGCGCCGGCTGGTCGAGATCGGTCGCCGGCGGATCGGCACGGTGACCGGTCCCCAGGACATGACCGCGGGCATCGACCGGCTCGAGGGCTTCAAGGCCGAGCTCGGCGACGCCTTCCGCCCGGACCTCGTGGTGCACGGCGAGTTCACCCAGCAGTCCGGACTGGAGGCTGCGCGGCGGCTCCTGGCCGACGCGCCGGACATCGACGGCCTCTTCGCCGCCTCGGACCTCATGGCCCTCGGCGCGATCCAAGCCCTCCGCCAAGCCGGGCGCCGGATCCCCGAGGACGTTGCGGTCGTCGGGTTCGACGACATCCAGGTCGCGGCGTCGGCCTTCCCACCCCTGACCACCGTCCGCCAGCGGACCGTGCTCCAGGGCCGGGCCATGGTGCGCCTCCTCATGGCACGCGCCAGGCCCGACCTGCAGCTGCCGCCCCTGCCGGGGCTGCCCGGGCCCGCCTCCGACCCCCACCTCGTGCTGCCCGTCGAGCTCGTCGTGCGCGAGTCGGCCTGAGGCCGCGCGGGAGCGCACCTAGCCCTTCACCGCCCCCTGCATGATCCCGGAGACCAGCTGGCGCCCGGCGAACACGAACAGGACGACGAGCGGGACGGTCGCGGCCACGACGCCGGCCATGATCAGCGAGTAGTCCTTGAAGTACGACGCCTGCAGCAGCTGAACGGCCACCGGAAGCGTCGGGTTGCTGGACCCCAGGACGATGAACGGCCAGAAGAAGTTCGTCCACGAGGCCACGAAGGTGAACAGGCCGAGCATGGTCGCGGCAGGTCGCGCCGCCGGCAGCGCGACGTGCCAGAACGCGCGGATCAGCGAGCAGCCGTCGATCCGGGCAGCCTCGACGAGCTCGAAGGGTAGGGCGCTCTCCAGGTACTGGGTCATCCAGAACACCCCGAAGGCCGTGACCATGCCCGGGACGATGACCGCCTGGAGCTGGCCCACCCAACCGAGCCTGGACATCAAGATGAACAGCGGCACCACGCCGAGCTGGGTGGGAACCGCCATCGTCGCGATGACGAAGACCAGCAGCGGCCCCCTGCCACGGAAGTTGAGCTTCGAGAACGAGAACCCGGCCAGGGTCGAGAAGACCACCACCGACAGGGCCGTGATCACCGCGATGATCAGGGAGTTCGCGAACGCCGTCCAGAACTGGATGTCGGAGTTCAGCACTCGGGTCAGGTTGGCGAACAGGTCGGGCCCGGGGATCAGGGACGGGATGGGGTTCTGCGCAATGGTCACGGCGTCCGAGGAAGCGAGCAGCACGGCGAAGTAGATGGGGTACGCCGACACCGCCAGGACAAGGCCGAGGATCGTGTAGGTGACCCAGCGGGGACGTCGTTCGGCTCCGTAGCCGGCGCCGGGACGTCGACGTGCAGCGGAGCGGGCGGCTCCACGGCCCGCCGTCTGCGCGATCGCGGGCAGGGAGGTCTGCTTCTTCACGGTGCTCATCAGCGCTTCCCACCCTTGGTCGGCCCAGCCGCGGCGATGCGGCGCGTGATGCTGAAGTTGATGATGCCGACGATCACGATGATCAAGAAGAGGATCCAGGCGACCGCCGAGGCGCGTCCGAAGCTCTTCTGCGGCCCCCATCCCAGCTCGTAGAGGTACATCGTCAAGGTCATCCACTGCCGGTCGGCGCCACCTTGGCCCAGCTGGTCGAACAGCCGGGGCTCGTCGAAGATCTGCAGGCCTCCGATGGTCGAGGTGACGATGACGAAGATGACGGTGGGGCGCAGCATGGGGATCGTCACCGAGAAGAAGGTCCGGGCACGGCCGGCACCGTCGATGATCGCGGCCTCGTACACGTCGCGTGGGATCGCCTGCATCGCGGCCAGGAAGATCAGGGTGTTGTAGCCCGTCCAGCGGAAGTTGACCATCGTGGCGATCGCGACGTGGCTGGACAGCGGGTCGGCGTGCCAGCGGATCGGCTCGATCCCGATGTTGCCGAGGATCTCGTTGATCAGGCCGGACTGGTCGGCGAAGATCTTGGAGAAGATCAACGAGACCGCGACCGGCGCGACCACGTAGGGCAGCAGCACACCCATCCGCCAGAAGGTCTTCGCCCGGATGTTCTGGTCGAGGACCGCGGCGATCGCGATGGCGGCGATCACCTGCGGGACCGAGGAGAGCAGGAAGATGCTGAACGTGTTGCGCAGCGCGGTCAGGAACCGCGGCTGGGTCAGCACGTCGAGGTAGTTCTGCAGGCCGACGAAGTCGCCCTGGCCCGCGATCAGGCCCCAGTCGTGCAGCGAGACGAAGGCGGTATAGGCCAGCGGGAACAGGCCCACGATGAAGAACAGGATGAAGAACGGGGAGATGAACAGGTAGGGCGACAGCTTCATGTCGAGCTTGCCGCTCCTCTGCCGCCGCTGACCCCGCCCACCACCGGCGGGGGCGGCGACCCCGGAGGCGCCTCGGGCCGCGTGCTGGGTCGATGCGCTGGTTGCCATGACGCTCCTTTGCGACGGTGACGCGGTCCGTGAGGGGCCGGGAGCTCTCACCCCCGGCCCCTCACGTCGACCTTCAGATCACAGACCGAGCTCCTGGAAGCCGGTCAGGGCCTTGTCCCACGAGCTGTTCGCGTCGTCGGTCTGGTCCACCGCGACACGAGTGATCGCGTCCTGGACCAGGGTGTTGATCGCGAAGTAGTTCGGGCCCTTGAACGGCGCCACCGTGACGGCGGCGGCGCGGTTGGCCAGGATCTGGCCGGTCGGGGCGTCGTTGAAGAACGGGTTGGTCACGCTCAGCAGGTCGGGGCTGCTCAGGGCCTCGACCTGGCTCGGGAACGTTCCCTTGTCCTTGAACGCCTTGATCTGCTGCTCCGGGGCGGTCAGCCAGGCGGCGAGCGCCTTGGCCTCGTCGGGGTGCGCGGACTGGGTCGGCACGGTCAGGAACGAGCCGCCCCAGTTGCCGCCGCCGCCGGGGAAGGTGTCGGCGATGTCCCAGCCGGTGACGCCGGCGGCGTTGCCCTCGATGACGCCGAGCATCCAGCCCGGGCAGAGCATCGTCGCGAAGCCGTTGTTCTGGAACGAGTTGGTCCAGTCCTCGCTCCACTGCGACAACGGGGCCGAGAGCCCATCGGTCACGGAGGCCTTCAGGACGGTGTCGTAGACGTCACGGACCTGGGTGTTGTCGGCCAGCGGCATCGCCGTGCCGTCGTTGTTCTCGTAGGCGTTCTGGACCTGGTTGATCATCGCCTGGTAGATGGCACCGGGGGAGTCGAACCACGGCACGTCGGACTTGGACATGAAGTCCTTGCCGGCCGCGAAGTAGGAGTCCCAGGTGTCGCCGAGCATCTTCGCGACCTCTTCGCGGTCGGTCGGCAGGCCGGCAGCAGCGAACAGGTCGGACCGGTAGCACACGGCCTCCGGACCGATGTCGGTGCCGTAGCCCATCAGCATGCCGTCCGGCGTCGTGGCCTGCGCCGTCTTCCAGTCGAGCCAGCGGCCCTCGACGTCGGGAGAGCTCAGGTCCACGAACTTGTCCGAGTACTGCATCAGCTCGGGTAGCCAGTCGACCTCGATCGCCTCGATGTCCGACAGGCCGGAGCCGGCGGCCAGCCGCGTGTTCAGGTTGTCGCGCGCCTCGTTCGAGGTGGCCGCCTTCTTCTGCTCGACGGTGATGTTCGGGTTGAGCTGCATGTACTCGTCGATCAGCCCCTCGTAGCCGAACTCGTTGAACGTCGCGACGGTGAGCGTGATCTTCTCGCCGCTGCCGCCGCCGTCGCTGCTCGTCGCGTCACCCGCGCCCGCGTCGGAGCTGCTGCTGCTGCAACCGCTCGCGACCAGCGCGAGGCCCAGGGTGCCGACGCCGACCGCCAGCCACGACCTCTTGGTTCTGCCCACGTCTGACTCCTTCGTCATCCGGGCGGCGCCTCCGCCCGAGCCTTTGGCGCCTGCTCGAGGGTTCTCTCGAGGGCGTTCGTGCGAGGCCGACCGCGCCATCGGGCGACGCTCGGACCAAGCCGAGAGAGCGTTCTCTCCGACTGAGAGAACGCTCTCTCGGCAGTCGGCGCCGCGTCAACCCCCGTTGCGAGACCGTGACCTTCGCCGCCGAGACGGGCGGGCCAGGCTGCACCGTCGGTCCGCTGCTCCGGACGGGCAGCGTGACGGGGATCCGGCGGTGGTGTCGGATCGGAGCGGTGGCGTTCGTAGCACTGGTGAGGTCGCCCACCCGGGGCGGCGCGAAGGCAAAGGAACCGCGATCATGCAGCTGACGACCATGACCCAGGTCACCCTCGATGGAGTGATGCAGGGAAACGGCGCCGCGTCGGATGACCGCAGCAACGGTTTCGAGCGCGGCGGCTGGGCCCGGGGCCGGGGTGATGACGAGACCAGGACGCTCATCACGCAGACCTTTGAGCGGGCGGAGGCGTTTCTGTTCGGCCGTCGTACCTACGAGCTGTTCGCCGGCTCCTGGGGATCGGTCGACCAGATGCGCGAACATCCCATCGGCGTGGCCTTGAACCGCGCCCCCAAGTACGTTGCCTCGACCACGCTCGCCGCGCCGCGGTGGGAGGGCACGAGCGTCCTGCGCGGTGATCTCGTGGCAGCCGTCGGTGAGCTGAAGGCCAGGCCCGGGGGTGAGCTGCAGGTGCACGGCAGCGGCGCCCTGATCCGATGGCTCCTGGAGAACCGGCTGGTCGACGAGATGACCCTCATCGTGATCCCGGTGATCCTCGGGCAGGGCGCGCGACTCTTCCCGGAGGCCGGCCCGGATCTCGCGCTCGATCTGGTCGGGTCGCGGGTCGACTCGAAGGGCGTCACGACCCAGGTCTTCCGGCCAGCGGGACGCCCGCAGCATCTGACGGCCTGACGCCCTCGCCGGAGTCCCACCCTGCCCCGACACCATGGGAGATGATCTTCAGATGCAGTACCTGATGTCCGTGATCGACGACGGCACCGGCCCGGCCACGCCGAAGGAGGACGCTGCCATCGACGCGTTCAACGACCGGCTCCGGAGCGAGGGCCGATGGGTCTTCGCCGGGGGCCTGGCGTCACCGAACGCGTCCACCGTCATCGACGCCAGGAATGGAGAGCCGCTGATCACCGACGGGCCATTCCTGGAGTCCAAGGAGTACCTCGCCGGCTTCTGGGTCATCGAGGCCCCCGACCTGGGCGTCGCGCTCAAGCTCGCCGCGGAGGGGTCGGAGGCCTGCCACCGGAAGATCGAGGTACGGCCGATCCTGCCCGCTTGAACTGCGCCCGGCGGGGTATGACGACTCAGGGCACGCCGGCGCACGCTGTGGCGCCGATCGATCGGGTCCTGGTCGTGGCGTCGCATCGCCAGCGCACTGAGCTCGGCACTCGGGGACGGCCACCCGGAGCCCGCCGCCGTCCGGCCGCTGGTGCTCATTCGATGCGCGCACCCAGCCTTCAAGGGCGCAGGATCCCGACGTGCGGATGATGCGCATGACGGCCCGCGTCAGGACGCCTCCGGCTCACCCGGGCACCGGTCCAGGTCGTCGAGAAGGCCGACGGTGATCCGGTCGTGGTCCCAGGCACCGTCCGCCCGCTCGCGCACGAGCACCGCACGCTCGGCCGTGACCGCGAGCAGCGCAGCGGGTGTGCCCCCGAGGGCGGGACCGCCGCGACTGCGTCGAGGCGCGGGCCGGGAAGCTCCGTCGTACCGAGCGCCAGCTCCCTACCGGCTCCGACCTCCGTCACGGTCGCGAGCCCGTCGCTGGCCACGCGGGCACAGGCGAAGGTGCCGCGACCCTCGTCGACGCAACCGAGGGCCGACCGCAGGTGGAACTCGAGGTGGTGACCACCGTCCCGAACGGGTAGGTCGAACGTCTGGAGAGCATCGACGCCAACCCCGTCGGGGCTCTCCGACGCGGTCGTCGACCGCGGAAGACTTCGCGGCGAGAACTCCAGGTCCGCCGGCCAGAACGAGCCGGTGTCCTTCTCCACACCCATCACGTAGACCGTGACGACGTCGGTCAGCGGTCCCAGCTCGAAGGCCGACCGACCACGGCCGAACGGCTGCGCGACCAGCTCGCCGGAGTTGAGGTCTCGCTGGAAGCCGCGATGCGCCGCCCGGCCGCCGTCACCGGTGTACAGGGCGAAGTCGAACGCGAGCTCGCCGGCGCCGGAGAAGATCCCGGGATCCCCGTCGTTGACGATCCCTACCTCGCGCACGAAGAGTGCGCCGACTCGGGTCCCCGTCGTCACCCGGGCCCCTACCACGGCGGCTCTCGTCGTGCGCCCCCGGCGGTGATTCGGACCATGTAGTCGGTGTTCTGGAGCAGGCCTGCCATCCGGATCGAGTGGCGGGTACTGCGGTTCTGCCCGAAGAGGTCGAACGCGATGCCGACGAGGGTGGCGTTGGCGAACACGAGGTCGTCGCCGGCTCCCTGGTAGAAGAAGATCCCACGACGGGCCTCGAGGACCGGCGCGGCGCCACGTGCACGAGGGCGTCGGGCGCTTGGCCCAGTTCCCTCGGCTCATCCCAATCGCGGCATGTCATCTGCGCTCCGAGCGACTCCCGGGGTGCGACCCAGGCGCGGGGGTGCCGCACCTGACGCACGTTCCCTCTGACCGCGTAGCCTCGTCCTCGGCGTGAGGACCGTCCGGGCTTCTCCCTAGCGTTGTCCCCAGGGAAGTCCCGACTAATCCCCCTCACCGCCCGGGCCTCTAGCTCAATCGGCAGAGCAGCGGACTTTTAATCCG
>CAWALY010000007.1:0-8440 GCA_963783005.1 uncultured Actinomycetota bacterium | reverse complement strand
CCACAAACCCATCCTGACCTGCGGAGACGCTCGCACACGGGATCTCGCGTGAAGCTCCAGTCACTTACATGCCTTCGTCAACCGGGCTGGCACGAGGTCTGAGGGCCCCGTCGAGCAGGCCCGGTGCAGCCGCAGGTCGTAGCCCCAGCGCTAGACGTAGGGCACATCGGGCAACGCGCGCCGCATCCCAGCCGGCCAGCTTCGGAAGCCCCGCGGCTCGTCGGCAGTGAGCCCGCGGGCGAGCAAGTTGGTCATGGTCTCGACGACGGTATTGTCGTCACACGGTGCGCGACGAGCTCGCGCAGATCGACGCGCTACACACCGGCCGCCGACTCGGGCCCGATCCCGATGACATCGACCCGTCGACGACATCGAGGAGACCCTCGACGCCCTGACCGACCTCGTGCGCCAGGGCAAGGTCCGCTACATCGGCTCCTCGACGTTCGAGGCCAGCGAGATCGTCGAGGCCCAGTGGGTCGCGCGCAAACGCGGCCTCAAGAGGTTCGTGACCGAGCAGCCCTCCTACTCGATCCTCGCCCGCGAAATCGAGCAGGACATCCTGCCGACCGTCCAACGCCACGGCATGGGCACCCTCACCTGCAGCCCGCTCGCCGCAGGGTGGCTCTCCGGGAGTTGAGCAAAGACTCAGCCCCGACCTCCCCGGCGCGCCGGCGCATCACAGCCCGCTTCGACATGTCCCTGCCCGGCAACCAGCGCAAGCTCGAACTCGTCGAACAACTCTGCGAGGTCGCGAACGACGCCGCCATCTCCATGATCGAGATGGCGGTCGGCTTCGTCATCCGCCACCCAGGCGTCACCTCCGCGATCATCGGCCCGCGGACGATGGAGTAGCTCGAGTCGCAGCTGCTCAGCGCCGAGGCCGTCCTCACCGACGACCTCCTGGACCGCCTCGACGCCATTCTGGCCCCCGGCTTGACCGTCAACCCCGACGACACCAGCTACGGCGAACGCACCCTCGCGCCAGCCGCGCGACGCCGCCCTTGATCAACCAGTCGCGACCCCGTAGGCGAGTCCCATGCGCCTCACTGACATGCGCTGACGCGGCTCGGCGCTGCCCCGCGTCAGGGCTGGACCAGGGCGAAGGCCGAGTCAGAGCCCGCGGCGAGGAGCATGGCGTCGTCGACGCCCGGAACCTGCACGGGCCCCAGGACACGGCCGAAATCGGCTCCGAACTCGCCGTTCGTGCTCTCACCCCACGCCCAGACCGTCCCGTCCGCGCGCAGAGCGTAGGCGGTCCGATCCGCGGCGGCAATGGACGTGGCGTCATCCATCCCGGCAACCTCGACCGCTACCGGCCGGTCGACCGTGGTGCCGTCCCCCAGCTGGCCGCTGTGGTTGAAACCCCAGGCCCAGACCTGACCATCCCTGGTCAGGGCATAGGCCGAGTCCACGGCCGCGTCGATCTGCACCACGTCTGACAGGTCGACGACCTCGACAGGTACGTCGCTGCTCATGAGAGTCCCGTCGCCGAGCTGCCCGTTGTGCCCGTTGCCCCACGACCACACATGGCCGTCGGCCGCGAGAGCGTAGACGCTCGTGTCGCTTGCGGCGACCTGCACGATGCCGGTCAGGCCGGGCACCTGCGTCGGGAAGGCATCTCCGCTGCCGGACCAGCCACGGCCGAGCTCGCCGTTGAAGTTCGATCCCCAAGTCCAGACGGTGCCGTCGTCGCGGAGCGCACAAGCGGACCACCGGCCGCCCGCGACATCCACGACGTGATCGATCAAGGTCGCCCGGCTCGGCACGCTGTGGAGGTCGCCGTCGGTCGTGCCATTGCCGAGATTCGCGTCCCAGTTCAGGCCCCACGCCCACAAGCTCCCATCACTGGTGATCGCGTAGCTGGTCTCGGCAGATCTGGCGACCCGGACGGCCCCCGCGATCCCTATGACCTGGGCGGGCACGTTGCGGGACTCGGTGGTGCCATCGCCGAGCTGGCCATAGACGTTCCCACCCCAGGACCACACCGTGCCGTCAGCCCGGATCGCAAGCGCCGAGACGGTGTCCGCAAGCCCCCGACTGCCTCCGACCGCGACGTCGACGATGCCCGACGCCAAGGTCGGTGTCGGGGTGCGAACGATTGCACTCAGGTTTTCGGTGCCGAGCTCGTAGTCGGAGTTCCAACCCCAAGCGCGAAGCTCACCGAGGCCGAGATCGGGGTCCGGCAGGGTGACCGTCACGCTCGCGGCCGCCGCGTACCTCGGCAGGTCGTCGTGGGCGAACACGGCGTAGGAGTACTGGGCCCCGGGCGTGAGGCGGGTGTCGGTGAATGAAGTGGTGCCCGGCCCCAGGTCAGCCACAAGGGTGCCCTGCTCGGGCGAGCCGGGCCCCTGGGCGCCGTCAGCGCGCCGCACAAGCACCTGAGCGGCTCCCGAACCTGACGGCAGCTGCCAGGTCAGGCGCACGGTCGTGGAGGTGCCTCCGTCCCGGGCAAGCCCCGTGACAGGGTCAAGCGACGGGGGCGGCGGCTCAGGCACCGTCACCGTCAACGTCGCGGGCAGCGCGTAGTTGGTCTGGTCGTGGGCGAACACGGCGTAGGAGTACTGAGCCCCGGGCGTGAGGCGGGTGTCGGTGAATGAGGTGGTGCCCGGGCCGAGGTCAGCCACGCGAGTGCCCTCGTCCGGCGTACGCGGCGCGTGAGGGCCGTCCGAGCGATTGACGAGCAGCCCGATCACTTCCGAGTCGCTGGGCAGACGCCAGGACAGGTCAACGGTCGTGGCGGTCGCACCGGTCATGCCGAGCGCAGTCACCGGCCGCGGCGCTGTGTCGTCGGTCGCGGCACGGACCCGGTACTCGGTGGACGAGACGATGCCAGCGATGATCTCCTCGTCGCGGTGGCCGTACTGGATCAGGCCGACCCAGGTGGCCTTGCCCGAGGGGTCGATGTGCCGGCCCAGCAGGTCCACGTAGTACCCGTCGACCACGGTGGTGAGGTGCTCGGTGGAGTACAAGAACCCACGGGCAACGGCACCACGGTTCATCCCCGAACCGATCGCCGTGACCCACCAGTCGACCTCACTGGCCGCCGGGGTGCGGTCCAGCACCGTGCGGTACAGCAGCTTGACCCACCCGGCGTCGGTGCCACCACCGCGGGCGTAGAACTCGTCGGAGGCGATGAACCCGGCCTGCATGTCCTCGATGTGCACGCCCGCGTGCATCCGGCCCAACCAGTACGCCAAACCCGCCGACTCGGCGTCCCGCCCCAGGTACCGGGTGTAGGACCCGCGGATCAGACCCAACCGGTACTCGTCGGACCCGGTGATCGCGTTGGCCACCTCACCGTAGGGCGCACCCGCCTGCAGCTTGCCCACCCACGTCGCCAACCCACCGGCATCCGGCACACGATCGAACAGATCCCGATACACGCGAGTCACGTACGCCTCGACCTCCGAGGCGTCGGGCTGGGCGACCGCCGCCACCGGGCTCGTGTGGGTGGACGCGCGCACGGACCAGGCAGGCGGCGCTCCGCTCGCGGGACTCCCCACCGCGACCGACCCCAACACGAGACACGCGCTCGCCGCCGTCGTCCACGCTCTCGCCGCACGCACGGTCCGCCCCCTGAACGCCCCATTGCGCACCGGCGTGCGCGACCGTGTCCAGAGTGTCCTAGTTCGTGAGGATCGCGGGGCAGCTGGTGGCGGAGTGTGACGCACGCCACCCCATAACCACTCGAACAGGCGACCGAGCCGGGGCCTGTCGGTCTCAGTCCGCTACCGAACCTGCCGGAGCCCCCGGACGATCAGCCACACCGCCGAGGCGTTCCGACGCGTGGGCGCGGGTCACGCCCGAGGCAAGGTCGTCATCACCCTCGAGGAAGGTTCGGCGTGAGCGGAGGACAGACGCCGCTCGACGTGCGGATCGCGCTGTCCGGGACCTGGGTCGCGCTGATGCTCACCTACCTGCTCGGCGATGTGCTGCGGATCCTCTCCGGCGACGCGGACGAGTTCATCGCGCGCGGGTTCGAGGGCATCGAAGTCACACAGCGGATGTGGGGCGCGATGGCGGCCCTGATGCTCGTCCCGATCGCCATGGTGGTGCTCACCCTGATCCTCCCCTACCCCGCCGTGCGATGGGTCACGCTCGTCGCGGCCGCGCTGCCGTTCCTCCTGAACGCTCCGGGGCCTGCCGACCTACTCCGGCCTGTACGACCAGATCCTCATCGGGGTCGGTCTGATCATCAACGGCCTGACCTTCTGGTACGCCCTGCGCTGGCGGACCTGAGAAGGGACCGCGGGTCGGCACCCAGTCAGCCCCGCCGGGCGAGCCGCGCGAGCACCCGCTCCACCGCCTCCCCCGACGACGGCTCCACCCCCAGCTCCGACGGCAGCTCCGCGCCCGTGGCCCAGGCCTCGACCATCCGGATGTGCAGGTCCAGCTCCCAGGCGAACCAGGCGTGACCGTGGCCGGGCGCGAACCGCGCCTCGGCGTTCGGCAGCAGCTCCGCGAGCGCGGCGTTCGAGGCGCGAACGGTCTTCTCCGTCCCGCCGCCCACGAGCAGGGTCGGGCACGGCGCGGCGAGCAGCGGCCGCGAGAGCGGCGCCACCCAGCCGTCGGCGAACGCCCGCCGGAACGCCGCGGGCGTCGTCGAGCGCAGCTCCTCCCCGAGCCCACTCATGTCGAGCCGCCCGAGCACCGCGCGCACGGCCCGCGTCCGGATGACCGGCGACACGGCGGCCACTCCGGCGATCACCAGCCGGTCGCCCCACCACGTCAACACCGCCGCCCCGTCGACCACCGCGCGCTCGAGGACGCTCGCGTGATCGCCCATCAGCGAGAGCACCAGCGACCCGCCGTACGACAGCCCGACCAAGGTCGCCCGGCCATCCGGGACCCGGGCCTCGACGAACTCCGCGACGAGCCCCGCCGCCTCGTCCAACGACACCGGCGCGAGGTGGTTGCTGCGCCCGAAGCCCGGCAGGTCGGGCGCGAGGCAGTGGAACCGGTCGCCGAGCGCGTCCAGGTGCGGGCGCCACATCCGACCGCCCGGGCCGCCGCCGTGGACGAACACGATCGCCGGTTGCCCGGGTTCGCCCGCGACGTCGACGAACAGGTCGTCGACGCGCGGCCGCACTCCTCGCCTAGACATCGCCCCGCCCGGAACCGTCGTCCGAACCCGGCGCATCGGCCCGCCCAGGCTCCCCGAGGAACTCCCGGACCAGGTCCAGCGTCACACGCGGCTGCTCGGACTGGGCGTTGTGGCCAGCCCCTTCCACCAGCTCCAGACGCGCCCCGCGGATCGCCGCGGCGAGCTGCTCCTGGCAGTCCGGCGGGAAGAGGAAGTCGTCGACCCCGGCCACCACGAGGGTCGGCACGCGCAGCTCGTGGAGCCGGTCCATGACCGACCACCCGGGCAGCAGGACCTTGCCTGCCTGGATCAGCGCCTCGGGCCTCGTTTTCGCGTGCCACCCGCCCTCGAGCAGCTCGCGGATCACCAGCCACGTCGACGGCCCGGAGTAGTACGCGGAGCCGATCCGCATCAGGATCCGCATCATCTCGTTCGGCTCGAACTCGCCGTGGAACCAGCGCCGCACCAGCTCGACCTTCTCGGGCGGGAACCCGCGTGCGGCGAGCAGCTCCGGGGCCATGTCCCGCGCCCACCGGGCCTCGCCGGCCGTGTCCAGCAGCACCAGGTGGGAGACCCGGTCCGGGTAGCGCAGCGCGTACTCGAGCGCCACGTGGCCGCCGAACGAGTGGCCGAGCACCGCCCACCGGTCGAACCCGAGCACCTCGCGCAGCGTGTCGGCGTCCGCGGTGAGGTTCTCCCAGGTCATCGAGGACACCTCACCGCCGGATCGCCCGTTGCAGCGGTGGTCGTAGAACACGGTGGTGTGCTGGTCTGCGAGGCCCCGGAACGGCTGCATGCTCCAGTGATCGGCGCCCGGCCCGCCGTGCAGCAGCGCGAGCGGGCTCCCGCTGCCGACGACCTCGACGCACAGCTCGACGTCCCTGATCTGCATCTCTAGGCCCCGATCTGATCAGTCCATCCAGGCTGCCAGATCGCCAGCGCCAGCACAGCGAGGTCGATCGCGATCCCGGCCAACAGCTGGGCATTCCAGAACACCACCAGGGTCAGCAGGGATGCCGCCGCGGAGACGACGGCGAGGACCGGCCAGATCGCCCCGAGCCCGGGCACTCCCGCGACGGCCAGGCCGAGCAGGGCGAACCCCACGACGGTGACGGCGATCAGGGCGATCGCGACCGGTCGGCGTGCCACTCCTGGCAGGAGCCAGGACTCCTCGACTGTGAAGGGCCACTTCTCGTCGGTGTTGGTTACGAAGTACAGCAGGTGCACCAGGCCGTGCGCGGCGAGCAGGATGCCGATCACGACTTTGAGCAGAGTCAGCACGTCACAACTCCCCTTCCGCCGCGGCGTCAGTCCGCCGCCGCGGCTCGTAGGCGTCCATCAGCAGACCCAGGGCTTCGATGCAGGTCTCCTCCCGCCATCGGCGCGCTGGGGTCGCGAGCCCGTCGGGCAGCCCGCGCTCGTCACTCTCGGCGAACCCGGAGCGAAACATCGCGAACCCGACGACCAGCGCGGTCAGGCTCTGCCAGAGGTCCACCGCGTCGCGCGTGCCGAACCCGATCCCGGTGAGGTACTCCAGCCCGCTCGGGCCCTCGGTGCGGCGGCCGGCAAGCGGCACCAGGTTCGGGTGCCGGGCCAGGACGCGCAGGTACTCGGCGTAGATCGCGGTCAGTGCCTCGCGCCAGTCCTCGCCAGGCTGCTCGGGCAGGCGCATCTCGGATCGCATGAGGCGCACCGCGCCGTCGAGCAGTTCGTCACGACCCGAGACGTGGTTGTACAGCGAGGACGCCTTCACCCCGACGTCGGCCGCGAGCCTGCGCATCGTCAGCGCGTCGAGCCCGTCCCGGTCGATGATCGCCAGCGCGCGCTCGGCGAGCAGGCCTCGGGTGAGCGGGGCACGCGGCACGGCCTTCCGTACGTCCATGCCTTGACACTAACATTGTTCGTCTATATCGTCACCATCAGCAACTAACACTGTTCGTCACGGACCGCAACGACGCGGCCCGAGTCGCCACGACAGAGGTGAGCGCAGTGACCGACAACCCCACTCAGAGCCGCTCGACCACCCGGGCCGCCCGGACGACCGCGCAGGTCTTCGGCGTCCTCGCCGGCCTCGGCGGCCTCACCCACGGCGTCGGTGAGGTCCTCCAGGGCAGCGAGCCCGTCGGGTTCTTCCTCGACTCCTGGACCACCGGGCCGATCGCCGAGCACATGGGGGGCGAACCCGGGCTCACGGTCCTGCAGACCGCCGGGTCCGCAGGCGTCGCCACTCTGCTGCTCTCGACCGCCGTCGCCGGGTGGTCCCTGCTCGGGATGCGGCGCGAACGCGGCGGCTCGGTGCTGATGCTGCTGTCCAGCGGCATGCTGCTGGCCGGCGGCGGCGTCGGCCCGCCACTGCTCGGCATCCTCGCCGGAGCCATCGGACGGTACAGCGACCGCGAACCACGCTGGATCTCCCGGCTCGGCCCGCGGGCCCGGCGACGCCTCGCCCGAGCATGGGCACCGCTGCTCGCGATCGGTGCGGCCAACGCGACCTTCCTGGTGATCGGCTCGGTGGTGCTGGTCTACTGCCTCGAGGTGCACGCACCAGAGCTCTTCGAGCGCAGCTTCTACGCCGCGACCCTCTTCATGCTCGGACTCCTTGCGACCGCCCCGGCCGCCGACGCCGACGCCGACGCCGACGCCGACAACCGAACCGCGCTGCACGGCGAACCTGCGCCGACAAACGTCGCCTGAAATGCGCCCGACCTCCGGACACCGCAGGCGGTACGGCGAGCACGCTGGTAGTTCCGACGACGCGACGTCGAGCGCACACCGATCGGCGGCACCGCCCATCCCTTGTGTGTCACTGACATGCTCTGTGACGCGCGATGACGGCCCGCGACCGACGATGAGACGAACTCCCAGGACAGAGATGGAATCCGGTGGCGCCACGTTGCCCGCAGTGAACCTCCGCCGGGAACTCCGCGGGTTGTGGGTTCGATCCCCACGGGGCCCACGTTTGCGCAGGTCAACGCGATGTTGATCACTTGTCGGAACCCGAGGGAGCCGCGGACGAAGATCCGCGGGTTGGTCGTCGGCTCCGCGGGCGCCGTGACGATGTTTCCGCTGGTCAGAGCCCTCGCTCGCAGCGGGCTTCTCCGTCGTCGGGACGACGACAATGCCCTTGTGGCAGCCATCTGGCAGCCTTGTTGCCTGGCCGACGCTGCGCTCGACCTCCGAGTCGTGCGCCTTCTGGACGCGGCTGCTGCCGCGGGGGATCGGCAGCCTTGAGCCGCTGGGATCGGTAGCGCGGGCGGCGACCGAGGTCGCCGAGCCGTCGGCGGGGTCACGGTTGGAGACTCGTGGTAGGCACTGTCTCGTGCTGACGTTCGCAGACCTGGCGGAGCTGACCGATCC
>CAWALY010000006.1:0-931923 GCA_963783005.1 uncultured Actinomycetota bacterium | reverse complement strand
CCTGCGGCACGCGCGCGCGAGCTGGATGCTCCACGAGGGCATGGACATGTTTAGTCTGTCCCGACGGCTTGGGCATGAGGCGTACGCGACAACCGACGCGCGGTACGGCCGCCTGATGCCGACGCGGCAACTCGACGCTACCCCGGTTTCAGCCGCAGCTATGGGACGACTGCGGCCCCGCACACAGACGGAGGGCAAAACACAGGGTGAGGTCGCTGTCGCGCCTGTCGATACTGCCCGAGCGCTTGGGGTCCCACGGGAGTCTGCGGCCTCGCTGGCGAGACCGCACGAACGCGCTGCCGACGGCTACCAACCGTGAACTTGCTGGCAACGGAGAAGTTGACGGGCACCCGCTGCAGGCGCCGCTGGGTGGAACGCTTCCCCTCACCCGTCGGGGGTTCGATCGTCGACACTCGGGAGGTCGACGCGCCCGGCGTCGGCACCCGTGCCGATCACGATGACGTCACCGGTCGGTGCATCGAAGACCACGGTGAAGACGTCGCGAACAAGTCTCCTCCACCGAAGTGCCCACCGGCGCTCGAGTCGATCCACCGCGTACCGTGCACTACGACGACCCAGACGGGGCGGTCTCCGTCGATGAAAGGGTCCGCCCCACCAAGTCCAGCATCCAGCGTTGCCTGGTACGTCGTCAGCACGGCCTCTGCGGGCAGGGCCTCCTGCTCCTCCCGACCTAGCAGCAGGCCCGGAACGTCCGGATCCTGCGCACCAGCACGCGCGGCGGCGAGCACTTGCGCCGCCACCGTCGCCCATTCCGCGTCAGGGGCGATCGGTCTCAGCTCGCGGGAAGTTGGCCACCCGCTCCTCCAGGTAGGCCTGCGCAGCGTCCGAGTCAACTGCATGGCCAAGGACCGATGCCGCTGGTTCAGGGACTCCATTGGCACCCGCGCCCGAAGCGGCGAAACTTGCCCCCTACCGCCGCTACGCCCCCAGTTTGAGCATTACGAGGAATACCCCGGCGCCCAAGAACACCCCACTGCGCCCCATCGCCGACCCCCTCGTTCGTCGCGGCAAATCATATCTTAGCACCAACTCGCTTTTCACGGCGAACGACCGCGCGCGCACATCGCCTAGCTCTTGTTCCAGCGGGTCGTCAACGGCCACGCCATCAAATAGCCCGTTAAATCCGCAAGCCGTGTTTATGACGTACCAAAACGCAGCCGGTGGCACTCCATACGTAGCTTGTGTTTCTGACCTTTGCTTGGATGTTGAAGGTGGCGGCGCTCCCGTAGGAAGCAAGCGCGCGACTTTCTTGTTTTGAAAAGTCCCCACCAACGTCGAGTCAGTCGGCAACCCACGAGCCGAGAATGGCCGTGGTGCCCACATTCACACCGTTTACGTATACAAGCCACTGGTACGGCGCGTAGGGCCTTCGCACCACTTCGTACGTGTCAAGGACCCCCGTTGGTGTGGTGTGAGAAATCACGTGCGAGTACTGAACCCGCCCCACGTGCTCAGCCCAAAACTGATTGTAGGCCACGCAGTTGCAGGCACCGGTTGCGTTGTACTATATCGTAACCATTACTCAGACCAACTTCAACGTAGTCATTCGTATTCGTTAGAACCGTCCAGGCCTCACTGTTGATGTGCGCCGCATAGGTGGCCAAACTATTCGCGAATGGTTATTCTTTATTGCCCCTCTACTGGCTTTGGTTTGGTTGTTGTTAATAGTTCGGCCACCTATGCGGCGCACATCAACAGTGAGGCCTGGACGGTTCTAACGAATACGAATGACTACGTTGAAGTTGGTCTGAGAAATGGCTACGATGGAGTTAATAACGCAACCGGTGCCTGCAACTGCGTGGCCTACAATCAGTTTTGGGCTGAGCACGTGGGCGGGGTTCAGTACTCGCACGTGATTTCTCACACCACACCAACGGGGGTCCTTGACACGTACGAAGTGGTGCGAAGGCCCTACGCGCCGTACCAGTGGCTTGTATACGTAAACGGTGTGAATGTGGGCACCACGGCCATTCTCGGCTCGTGGGTTGCCGACTGACTCGACGTTGGTGGGGAGTTTCAGAACACAAGTTGTGCGTCGTCCTACGGGAGCGCCGCCACCTTCAACATCCAAGCAAAGGTCAGAAACACAAGCTACGTATGGAGTGCCACCGGCTGGAATTCGTACGTCATAAACACGGCTTGCGGATTTAACGGGCTATTTGATGGCGTGGCCGGTCACTACTCGTGGAACAAGAGCTAGGCGATGTGCGCGCGCGGTCGTTCGCCTGCTTAGCGAGTTGGTGCTAAGATATGATTTGCCGCGACGAACGAGGGGGTCGGCGATGGGGCGCAGTGGGGTGTTCTTGGGCGCCGGGGTATTCCTCGTGGCGCTTGTGACTGGGGGCGTAGCGGCGGGAGCAAGTTTCGCCGCTTCGGGCGCGGGTGCCAATGGAGTCCCTGAACCAGCGGCATCGGTCCTTGGCCATGCAGTTGACTCGGACGCTGCGCAGGCCTACCTGGAGGAGCGGGTGGCCAACTTCCCGCCAGCCCAACCGATCGCCCCTGACGCGGAATGGGCGACGGAGGCGCAAGTGCTCGCCGCCGCGCGTGCTGGTGCGCAGGATCCGGACGTTCCGGGCCTGCTGCTAGGTCGGGAGGAGCAGGAGGCCCTGCCCGCAGAGGCCGTGCTGACGACGTACCAGGCAACGCTGGATGCTGGACTTGGTGGGGCGGACCCTTTCATCGACGGAGACCGCCCCGTCTGGGTCGTCGTAGTGCACGGTACGCGGTGGATCGACTCAGCGCCGGTGGGCACTTCGGTGGAGGAGACTCGTCGTGACGTCTTCACCGTGGTCTTCGATGCACCGACCGGTGACGTCATCGTGATCGGCACGGGTGCCGACGCCTGGGCGCGAGGACTCTCCCGAGTGTCGACTATCGAACTTCCCTCGACCGGGTAGGGGAAGCGTTCCACCCAGCGGCGCCTGCAGCGGGTGCCCGTCAACTTCTCCGTTGCCAGCAAGTTCACGGTTGGTAGCCGTCGGCAGCGCGTTCGTGCGGTCTCGCCAGCGAGGCCGCAGACTCCCGTGGGACCCCAAGCGCTCGGGCAGTATCGACAGGCGCGACAGCGACCTCACCCTGGGTCTTCGCCCTCCGTCTGTGTGCGGGGCCGCAGTCGTCCCATAGCTGCGGCTGCAACCTGGGCAGCGTTGAGTTGCTGGGTGGGCATCAGGTGGCTGTACCGCGTGTCGGTCGTCGCGTACGTCTCATGCCCGAGCCGTCGGGACAGGCTGAACATGTCCATGCCCTCGGCGAGCATCCAGCTCGCGTGCGTGTGCCGCAGGTCGTGCAGCCGCGGTCGCTTGCCCAGCCGCGGTGCGCGCGGGTCGGGTTCCCCGTCGGCGCCGATGGGGTTCTGCGCCTTCTCGATCGCCGGGATCCAGTGCGTCGCCCAGAAGGTGTTGTTCCTGATCGGCCGTCCGGCGGTGTTGACGAACACCAGCTCTCCGGGCCCCTTGCCGCCCGCCTCAGCGCGGAACAGCTCCGCCAGGTCGGGCGACAGCGAGATCGTCCGCCGCGACCGCGCCGACTTCGGCGACCCGATGTAGGGCTGCCGCGTCCCGTCCCGCTTCCAGGCCCGCGTGATCCGGATGCTCGGCGGCCGCGCGTCCAGCGACAGGTCCTCGACCTGCAACGCAGTGATCTCCCCGAACCGCATCCCGGTGCCGACCATCGCCACGATGAACGGCCGGTAGTGCTCGGCGATGTTGTCCAGGATCAGGTCGAGTTCGTGCGGCTCGAGGACCACCATCTCCTCACCGGCGCGCTGGCTGCGGGGGAGTCGCACCGCAGCGCACGGGTTGTCCGCCCGGTACCCGAGCCGCACGGCGGTGTTCATCGCCGCCGACAGCAGCCCGTGCACGTTCGCGATTGACTTGGGCGCCAGGCCCTTCTCCTGCAGCTCGCGCACCCACCGCGTCACGATCTGCCACGTCAGCGCCTTGACCGGCAGCGGACCCAGGTGCGGGTCGATGTGGTCCCGAGTGCGCAGCCGGTACCCCGAGCGGGTGTCCTCCCCCACGCGATTGAGCAGGTCGATGTGCTCGGCGACAACCTCGCTCACCGTCGGCCCGCCCTGGCGGATCGCGTTGGCCACCTCGACGGCCAGCGACAGCCGCTGCCCGTTCGCGTCCAGCAGCTTCACGGTCTGCTCGGCCTGGCGCCGATCGTCGAACGTCATCGACTGCCGGCCGGGCTGCATCGGGTCGCGCCAGACCACTCGGAAGGCGGTCGTGCCGTCGCCGCGGACGCGCTTCTCGATGCTCGCCACGTCCCCATGATGCCGCGCCATGGGGACAGATGTGTCCCCATGTGGGGACAATCGCTGCGTTTCCGCAGGTCAGAGCCGTGCCCCGAGTGGGATTCGAACCCACACTGGATCGGGTTTGAGCCGAACGCCTCTGCCAATTGGGCTATCGGGGCATCGCCGCCACCGGAGCGCGGTCACCCACCGGTACGTGATCGCTCACGGCTCGGGACGGCTGACGCGGGCTCCACGCCGCGACGCGACTAGGCTAGCGCCGTGACGACCAAGGAACCTGCCGCCAAGAAGGCGAAGCCGGCTGCGGAGGACGCAGCCGGGGACGCGACCGCCACGGTCGACCTGCCGACCGAGGGCGTGGCGCCCGAGCCGTCCCCCACGTCCGGCAGGCCACGGCGTGCCGTGGTCGCCGAGGACGAGGCACTCATCCGGATGGACGTCGCCGAGACCCTGCGCGAGGCGGGGTACGAGGTGGTCGGCGAGGCCGGCAACGGGGAAGAGGCCGTGGCGCTGGCCACGGAGCTGCGTCCGGACGTCGTCGTGATGGACGTGAAGATGCCCGTGATGGACGGCATCACCGCCGCAGAGCGGATCGCCAAGGAGCATGCCGCACCCGTCGTGCTGCTGACGGCGTTCTCGCAGTCCGAGCTCGTCGAGAAGGCCAGGGACGCTGGCGCGATGGCGTACGTCATCAAGCCGTTCACGCCCGCGGACCTGCTCCCGGCGATCGAGATCGCGATCTCCCGGTACCGCCAGATCGTGGCGCTCGAGGACGAGATCGCGGACCTGGGGGAGCGGTTCGAGACCCGCAAGCGGGTGGACCGCGCCAAGGGCCTGCTGATGTCCAAGATGGGCTTGAGCGAGCCCGAGGCCTTCCGCTGGATCCAGAAGACGTCGATGGACCGTCGCCTGACGATGCGTGAGGTGGCCGACGCGGTGATCGAGCAGGTCGGCGGGGCCTCCTAGCCGTCGACGCAGGGACAGGGCCGGTGCCCGTCAGCGTGAGCTGATGGCCGCCGGCCTTCGTCGTCTCAGGTCTCGGACCTGCGGTGACGACTCGATCACAGTTCGGCAACGCCGCGATTGTGATACGCCAGATTTCACAATTCGGACACATGCGGGGGTTACCGTGCGCTGCACAGTTCCCCCAGTGCGGCTGTGCACCGGGGTCCGTGATCACCAGAGGGGTGCCACGTATGAAGAAGACCACCCACGCAGTTCGCGCTGCCGCACTGCTCGGCGCTGCTGCACTGGCCCTGACCGCCTGTGGTGGCGGCGGCGGTTCGGAGGGTACGAGCAGCTCGAACGCGGCCGGTGGCGGCGGTTCGACTGACGCGCTCAAGATCGGCTCGCTGCTGCCGCAGACCGGATCGCTCGCGTTCCTCGGCCCGCCCGAGATCGCCGGTGTGAACCTCGCGGTCAAGGAGATCAACGACGCGGGCGGCGTGCTCGGCAACGACGTCGAGCACATCGCGGCCGACTCCTCCGACGCCGACCACGCCGACGTCGCCCCGCAGTCGTGGTCCGACCTGCAGAGCCAGGGTGTCTCGGCCGTCGTCGGTGCTGCGTCCTCCTCGGTGACCAAGCTCGTCGTGGACGACATCACGAACTCCAAGACCGTCATGATCTCCCCGGCGAACACCGCGACCTCGCTGTCCGGCTACAGCCCGTACTACTTCCGCACCGCCCCGCCGGACACCGTGCAGGGCTCGGCGCTCGGCAACCTCATCGTCTCCGACGGCGTGACGGACCTGGGCATCCTGGTGTTCAACGAGGAGTACGGCACCTCGCTGCGCGACGTCGTGAAGTCCACCGTCGAGGCGGCCGGCGTCAACGTGACCTATGGCAACCCGGGTCAGGAGTTCGACCCGGCGGCGGCGTCCTTCACCGACGCGGTCACCTCGATCCTCGCGACCAACCCGACGGCCATCGCGCTCATCGCGTTCGACCAGACCAAGTCGATCGTCCCCGAGCTCGTCGCCCAGGGCTTCAAGGGCCGGCTCTACATGGTCGACGGCAACACCGCTGACTACTCGAAGGACTTCGACCCGGGCACGCTGACCGCGTGGAACACCCAGGGCACCATCCCCGGCGCCTATCCGGACGACGCCTTCAAGCAGCGTCTGCTGGCCGTGGACCCGAGCCTGGAGGACTTCTCCTACGCTGCTGAGTCCTACGACGCGACCATGCTGGTCGCGCTCGCGGCGGTGAAGGGCGGCGCCACCGACGGTGAGACCATCCAGGCGAACATGGCTGCGGTCTCCGGGGCGAACGGCGGCACCGAGTGCAGCTCCTTCAAGGACTGCGTCGCCGCGCTCGACAAGGGCGAGGAGATCAACTACCAGACGGCCTCCGGTGCCGGCCCGTTCAACGCGAACAACGACCCGTCGTCGGCGTTCATCGGCATCTACCAGTACAGCGAGGACAACACCTACAAGTGGGTGAAGGCGGTCGAGGGCGAGGCCTGAGCCTCACCAGCACCGGTCCTCGCAGGGCCCCGGCAGCCTCGGTTGCCGGGGCCCTGCCCCGTCTCGGTGCGACGTCGCCCGGGCGCGAACAACGGCGCGTCCTCGAACCTCAGGGAGTTCGAGGACGCGCCGTTGTTCGCTTGGGCCGGGCGAGCCTCAGTCGGTGTCGCGTCGCTCGGCGCTGCGGCGCTCGGCGTCCGCAGCGGCCTCGGCCCCGGACTCGACGTCGGTGGCCAGCGTGCCCAGGTAGAGCTCGATGACCTTGGGGTCGTTCATCATCTCCCGGCCACGGCCCGAGTAGGCGTTGGCACCCTGGTCGAGCACGTAGCCACGGTCGCAGATCTGCAGCGCACGGCGGGCGTTCTGCTCGACGATGACGATCGACACACCCGCCTTGTTGATCTTGCGGGTCCGGATGAACGTCTCGTCCTGGCGGACGGGGGAGAGCCCGGCCGACGGCTCGTCGAGCAGGAGCACCTTCGGGTCCATCATCAGCGCGCGGGCCATCGCGACCATCTGGCGCTCGCCGCCGGACAGCGAACCTGCGCGCTGCTTCCGGCGGTCGCCCAACGTGGGGAACAGGTCGACGATCTGCTCGAACCGGGACGCGAACCTCTTCGGGTCCTGGAACACGCCCATCTGCATGTTCTCCTCGATGGTCAGCGAGGGGAACACGTTGTTGGTCTGCGGCACGAAGCCCACTCCCCGGTGGACGAGCTTGTCCGCGCGCAGGTTCGTGATCTCGTCGCCCCGCAGGGTCACCGAGCCGGCCCGGATCGGCACGAGGCCGAACAGCGCCTTGAGCAGCGTGGACTTGCCGGCCCCGTTCGGCCCGATGATGCCGACGAGCTCTCCCGGGTGCAGCACGAGGTTGCACGCGTTGAGGATGTCGACGCCCGGCAGGTAGCCCGCGTACAGGTCCTTGGCCTCGAGCAGCGGCTCGCCGGCCGGTGCGCCGCGGTGGATCTCGGCGCCGGTGGTCGAGGTGGTCATCGGTCCTCCTGCGTCCGGTGCTCCTCGGCCTCGGCCTCGGCCTCGAGCTCGTCCATGACCTCGTCGTCGAGCAGCGAGTCGTCGCCCAGGTCGGTCTCGTGGTGAGCTCCGAGGTAGGCGTCGACCACGGCCTCGTCCTGCATGATCGTGGTGGGCGGCCCCTCGGCCACCACGCGGCCCTCCGCCATCACCACGACCCAGTCGGAGATGTGCCGGACCATGTGCATGTCGTGCTCGACGAAGAGCACCGTCATGCCCTCGTCCCGCAGGTCCTGGATGTGCCCCAGCAACGACTGGGTCAGTGCGGGGTTCACCCCGGCCATCGGCTCGTCGAGCATGACCATGGTGGGCTTGGTCATCAGCGCCCTGGCCATCTCGAGCAGCTTGCGCTGGCCGCCCGACAGGCTGCCGGCGAAGTCGGCGGCCTTGGTGTCGAGCTTGAAGCGGGCAAGCAGCTCTTCGGCCTGGGCCGTGATCTCCGCCTCCCGGGCACGCCACAGCGCGGGGAGCAGACTTCGCATCAGCCCTTCGCCGGACTGATCGGTGGCTCCGAGCCGCATGTTCTCCAGCACGGTCATGCGGGACAGCGCCTTGGTGAGCTGGAAGGTCCGGACCATGCCCGAGCGAGCGACCTTCGCCGCCGACATCCTGGACACCTCCTGGCCGTTGAACGACCACTCGCCGCTGTTCGGCTTGTCGAACCCGGTGAGCAGGTTGAACAGCGTGGTCTTGCCGGCGCCGTTGGGGCCGATCAACGCGGTGATCGCGCCGCGCTGGACCTCCAGGTGGTGCACGTCGACCGCGGTCATGCCGCCGAACCTGCGGGTGACGTGGTCGGCGATGATGATCGGGTCCGGCTTGGGCGCCCCGGGCTTGCGGGGCACCGCGGCCAGATCCTTGGCGATCCGGTCCTTGGAGGCGGCCCTGACGTCAGCGGGCATCGATGGCCACCTCCTTGCGATCGCCCAGGATGCCTTGTGGTCGGAAGATCACCAGGATCATCAGGGTGACGCCGACGAGGACCCAGGAGAACGCCTCGGCCTGGGTGCCGGTCACGATCTCGAACGGCAGGTCACGCAGGGTCGACTTGATGAACATCAGCACGGTCCACATCAGGATCGAGCCGAGCAGCGGCCCGAAGACCGTCGCCGCGCCGCCGAGCAGCAGGATCGTCCAGACGTTGAAGGTCAACGTACGTCCCAGGGCGTCGGCCTGCACCGCGGACGGCAGGACGTAGATCATCCCGCCCAGGGCGCCGAACAGGCCGCCGAGCACCAGCGCCTGCATCTTGTAGCCGTAGACGTTCTTGCCGAGCGAGCGGACCGCGTCCTCGTCCTCACGGATACCCTTGAGCACCCGGCCCCACGGGCTGCGCATCCACCGCCAGACCAGCACGACCGCGATCGCGACGAGGGTCCACCCGACGATCCGCAGCCACCAGCTGTTCGACAGGCAGTTCGAGTACTGCCACGGGCCTATCGCCCATGAGCCCTCGGGTAGTGGACACAGGTTCTGGAACGAGCCCTTGAAGTCGTTGCCGGCGATGCCCGAGTTGCCGCCGGTCACGGCGGTGAGGGACGACGAGCGCACCGTGAGCCGGGCGATCTCCGCGGCGGCGATGGTGACGATCGCCAGGTAGTCGCCGCGCAGCGACAGCGTCGGGATGCCGAGGATGACGGCGAAGACCGCGGCCGCCGTCAGGCCCGCGATCACGGCCATCCACACGGGCCAGCCGTTCATGGTCGCGATGGCGTAGCCGTACGCCCCCATCAGCATGAAACCGGCCTGGCCCATGTTGATCAGACCGGTCATGCCGAAGTGCACGTTGAGGCCGATCGCGGCGAGCGCGTACGCAGCGGTGGCCGGCGCGAAGACCTCGCCGCCGACGTTCGAGAGGATCCGAGCCCAGTCCATGGTGAGTCCTTCCCTCGTCCCTCAGCCGACCCGGTCCGCGCGCCCGAGGATGCCCTGGGGCCTCACGAGCAGGACGAGGATGAGAATGAGCAGCGCGCCCGCGTAGCGCATGTCCGACGGCATGACCAGGCTCGCCATCTCCGAGACGATCCCGATGACCAGCGAGCCGGCGAGCGCCCCGAACGCCGTGCCGAGACCGCCGAGGGTGACCGCGGCGAACATCAGCAGCAGGATCGTGCCGCCCATGTTCCAGGTCGTGGCCTGGAAGTACAGGCCGGTGAGCACGCCGCCCAGAGCGGCCAGGGCCGTGGCCCCGACCCAGACGGTCCGGACCACCCGCTCGACCCCGATGCCCGAGGCGGCGGCCAGGGCCGGGTTGTCCGAGACCGCGCGGGTGGCGCGCCCGGTGCGGGTGTACAGCAGGAAGTACGCCACCGCGGCGAGCACGACGATCGCGATGACGGCCGAGGTCACCGTCTGCACCGAGAGCACCACCGGGCCGATGTAGACCGGCGAGGACGACGCGGTGACGATCCGCAGCCGCCCCCCGCCGAAGAAGAACTGGAACGCGTACTGCAGCGCCATGGACAGGCCGATCGTCACGATCATCTGCTGCGTGGTGCCGATCCTGCGCCTGCGCAGGGGGCTCCATATCCCGGCGTCCTGCAGCCAGCCGGTGGCACCGCCGATGGCGATCGCGACCACTGCGGACAGCCACAGCGGGAGGCCGACGAGCTGGGTGAAGACGTAGGCCATGATCGCGCCGAGCGTCACCTGCTCGCCGTGCGAGAAGCTCGACAGGCCGGTGGTGCCGTAGACCAGGGACAGGCCGACCGAGGCGAGCGCCAGGAGCAGGCCGAAGATGAGCCCGTTGGCGAACTGCTGGGCGACTCGGTTGCTGCCGCTGCCGGTCGGTGCCGACGTGGTCACGTCCGAGCCGGCGTCGCCGGATCCGGCAGTCTGCTCGCCGGTCGGCGTGGCCGAGCTCGTCGCGGTCGCCCCGCCGGTCTGCGGAGTGCCGAGCGGGAAGAGCGCGCCGCCCTGGCGGCCGAGCTGCACGGTCACCACGCGTGAGGTGGTGGACGGGTCGCGCAGGGTCTCGCCCGCCGGCAGCGTCGCCACGTCCAGCGCCACCGTGTAGTCGCCGGCCTGCTTCACCGCGAGCGTCCAGCGCCCGTCGTCGCCGGTGGTCACCGTCGTGCTGACGCCCGGGCCGGTGACCTCGAGCTGGACCCCGACCGCCGGATCGCCCGCCGCAGTGCGCATGGTGCCGATGAGGCAGGCGGTCTGGGGGTCGGGGGTGCAGGGGTCGTTCGTCGCGGCGACCGCGGCCGGGGAGCCGGCCAGCAGGCCGATCAGCGCGAGGAGCGTCGTGATGAGCGCTGCGTACCAGGGACGGGGACCGCTGAGGCCCGGGCGTCGGAGTCGCCCCGTCGGCGGGCGGGGATTCGTCGGCGACGAGGGGGCCGTCAGCTGCACCGTGTGCCTCCGTGCGGGTCGTGCGCGTGTCCTCGCCGGCCCTCGCCGACGACGTGCCCTTGGGCCGGGTGAGGCGACGATAGGCACGTGATGTGTCCTGCGGGTTTCGCAGGGGTTCACCTTGGCATCGTTGCGCGCGGGTGGACAGTGCTACCGGTCAGTACCCGTGCGTTGGACGTTCGTGCAGGTGGACCGGCTTCCACGGGGGCGCGCGTGTGGTTATGGTGCCCTCAGGCCGCCAGCGGGGGCAGTGGCGCCGTCGATCACAGGAGGATGACGGTGTTCCTGACGAGCGTGCGCAGGGCGGAGCCGGGCGACGTCCCCGGGCTCGCGTCGCTGACCTTGGCGGGGCGCCGCGAGTCCCAGGTGAGCAACCAGGTCTGCGCCGCCGATCCGGACGTGATCGGGCGGCAGCTGAGCGCGTACGCCGGACCGCCGGGTGCGGTGGTCCTCGTGGCCGAGGACGACGCCGGCCAGGTCGTGGGGTTGCTCCTGGCACGGGTGGTGGGACCGAACCCCTTCACCGACGAGCCGAGCCTCGTGGTGGAGGCGGTCTACGTGGCGGCCACGGCCCGGCGGCGAGGCGTCGGCCACGCCCTGATGAGCAGCGCCGCCGAGCTCGCGCACGAGGCGGGTGTTGTCGACGTCTACGCCGCGCCGATCCCCGGGGCGCGCGGCATGCAGCGGTTCTTCGTCCAGCTGGGCTTCACACCGGCCGCGTCGCACCGGACCATCCCGCTCGCCGCCTTGCGGCGCCGCCTGGCCGACGCCGGCCCCGCCCGCCGGCGGTCGGTGCACCGCGGGCTGGAGGACCTCATCGCACGTCGTCGCCAGAGCAGGCTGGCCACCGGCGAGATCCCGATGGTGGCCCCCGCCGATACTCAGGACCCGTCGGCGGACAAGAGGAGGCAGGTCAGCCGTGCCGTGCAGAGCCGGCGACCCTGGGAGTCCTCCACGACGATCTCGTAGGACGCCGTGCTGCGCCCCAGGTGCAGCGCCCGCGCGGTGCCGGTGACCACGCCCTCGCGCGCCGAGCGGTGGTGGGTCGCGTTGAGCTCCAGGCCGACCGCATGGCGACCGGGCCCGGCGTGCGTGCCCGCCGCGTAGGACGCGAGCGTCTCGGCGAGCAGGGCGCTGGCCCCGCCGTGCAGCAGCCCGTACGGCTGGGTGTTGCCGGCCACCGGCATGGTCCCCACGGCGCGCTCCGCGGTCACCTCGACCAGTTCTATGCCGAGGCGCCCGAGCAGCTCGCTGCCGGGTCCGTCGGGGCGGTGTCGGGGCGCGGTGGTGTCGGTCACGCGGGCTAGGTTGGCACCTGTGACCGACCCCGCGCGACCTCGCCTGCTGCTCGTCGACGGGCACTCGATGGCCTACCGGGCCTTCTTCGCCCTGCCCGTGGAGAACTTCGCGACCACGACGGGGGAGCCCACCAACGCGGTGTACGGCTTCACCGCGATGCTCGCCAACCTGCTGCGCGACGAGGCGCCGACGCACGTAGCAGTGGCGTTCGACGCGGGTCGCACCACGTTCCGCACCGAGCGCTACCCGGAGTACAAGGCGACCCGGGACGCCACGCCGCAGGAGTTCCGCGGCCAGGTGCCGCTGATCAAGGAGATCTGCGACTCGATGCGGATCACCACGCTGGAGCAGGCGGGGATCGAGGCGGACGACATCATCGCGACGCTCACCCGGGAGGCTCTCGAGGCCGGTCTGCAGGTGCTGGTCTGCTCCGGTGACCGCGACGCGCTCCAGCTGGTCGCGCCCGACGTGACGGTGCTCTACCCGCGCAAGGGGGTCTCGGACCTGGTCCGCTACACCCCGGAGGCCGTCGAGGAGAAGTACGGCGTGCCGCCCGAGCGGTATCCCGACGTCGCGGCGCTGGTCGGCGAGACCAGCGACAACCTGCCCGGCGTGCCGGGCGTGGGGCCCAAGACCGCGGCGAAGTGGGTCATGACCTACGGCGGCCTGGACGGCGTGCTCGCCGCGGCACCGGGGATCTCGGGCAAGGCGGGCGAGAACCTGCGCGCGCACCTGGCGCAGGTGCGGCTCAACCGCGAGCTGAACGCCGCAGTGGTCGACGCCGAGCTCCCGGTGGGCGTGGCCGACCTCGCGGTGCGCGCGTGGGACCGCGAGGCGATGCACCGGGTGTTCGACGCCCTGCAGTTCAAGGTCCTGCGTGAGCGCCTGTTCGCGATGGTCGGCGAGGAGGAGGTCGAGGCTCCGGCCCTGACCCTCGACGTGCGCCGGGCAGGTGCCGGCGAGGTGGGCCCGTGGCTCGCCGCGCGCACCACCGGTGCCGTCGCGCTGGACGTGGAGGGTCGCTCGACGCCGGCCGGCGGTGACGCCTGGGCCCTGTCCCTCTCGGACGGTCGCGAGGCGCTGACGGTGGACCTGACCGAGGTCGATCCCGCCGACGAGGCCGCCCTGGCGGCATGGCTGGCCGATCCCGACGCCCCGATCACCGTGCACGGTGCGAAGGACGCCTGGCACTGCCTGGCAGGCCGGGGCCTCGAGCTGCGAGGCGTCGCCTTCGACACTCTGCTCGCCGCCTACCTGTGCTACCCGGACCAGCGCTCGTACGACCTGGCCGACCTGACGATCCGCCACCTGCACCGCGAGCTGCGGGCCGAGGCGGGCGCCGACGACGCGCAGGGCGCGCTCGACCTCGACCTGGACGGCGGCGGGGCCACGGCCGGCGGCGTCCGGGCGGGAGCGATCGCCGAGCTGACCGAGGTCCTCGGGCAGGAGCTGGCCGACCGCGGCGCACGCCGGCTGCTGGAGGAGGTCGAGCTACCGCTGGTCGATGTGCTGGCCCGGATGGAGCGGGCCGGCATCGCCGCCGACCAGGGCGCGCTGACCGCCCTCGAACGGTCGTTCGCGGCGCAGGTCGCCGACGCCGCCGCGGAGGCCTACGCGGTGATCGGACGCGAGGTGAACCTCGGGTCGCCCAAGCAGCTCCAGGAGGTCCTGTTCGACCAGCTGGGCATGCCCAAGACGAAGAAGATCAAGACCGGCTACACCACGGACGCGGCGGCGCTGACGGACCTGTACGAGCGCACCGGGCACCCGTTCCTCGCCCACCTGCTCGCGCACCGCGATGCCGCGCGGCTGCGCCAGACCGTCGAGGGGTTGCTGCGCTCGGTGGCTGCCGACGGCCGGATCCACACCACGTTCCAGCAGACCATCGCCGCGACCGGGCGGCTCTCGTCGACCGACCCGAACCTGCAGAACATCCCGATCCGCACCGAGGAGGGCAGGCGGATCCGCCGTGCGTTCGTGGTCGGCGAGGGCTTCGAGACGTTGCTGACGGCCGACTACAGCCAGATCGAGATGCGGATCATGGCGCACCTGTCAGGCGACGAGGGTCTGATCGCAGCGTTCAACTCGGGGGAGGACCTGCACGCCTACGTCGGTTCGCGGGTGTTCGGCGTCCCGACCGACGAGGTGACCCCGGCCCAACGGTCCAAGATCAAGGCGATGTCCTACGGCCTGGCGTACGGGCTGTCGTCGTTCGGGCTGTCCAAGCAGCTGTCGATCTCGGTGGGCGAGGCCTCGGACCTGATGGCCGACTACTTCGAGCGGTTCGGGGGCGTGCGCGACTACCTGTCCGGGGTGGTCGAGGAGGCGCGTCGTACGGGCTGGACGGCCACCCTGCTCGGTCGGCGTCGCTATCTGCCGGACCTGACCAGCGACAACCGCCAGCGACGCGAGATGGCCGAGCGGATGGCTCTCAACGCGCCGATCCAGGGCTCCGCCGCGGACCTCATCAAGGTCGCGATGCTGGGTGTCGACGCCGGCCTGACGGAGCGGGGCCTGGCCTCGCGGATGCTGCTCCAGGTGCACGACGAGCTCGTCCTCGAGATCGCGCCGGGGGAGCGCGAGGCGGTCGAGGAGCTGGTGCGGGCCCAGATGGGCACCGCTGCCGCGCTCAAGGTCCCTCTCGACGTCTCAGTGGGTACCGGGCCGTCGTGGCACGACGCGGGCCACTGAGGCTCCGTCAGCCGCCGGGCTTGCGCGCCAGGAGGATGAGCGTGCCCGGCAGCAGCTCACCGCGGACCGGTCCCCAGCCGCCCCAGACCTCGGTGCGGCCTCGCGGCCACTCGGGCTCCAGGAGCCGCTCGAGCACCAGGCCCGCACCCACCACGTCGGCGACGTGGTCGGCGACCGTCCGGTGGTGCTCGGCGTACTCGGCCCGGCCCGCGTCGTCCGTCTCGACGTAGGGGGTCCGGTCGAAGTAGGACCGCACGGCCGTCAGGCCGCGCTCGGACGGGTCGTCGGGGAAGGCCCAGCGGATCGGGTGCGTCACCGAGCAGACCCAGCGCCCGCCGGCTCGCAGCACCCGCGCGGCCTCGCGGTGCACGCGGTCGGCGTCGGGGACGAACGGCAGTGCGCCGAACGCCGTGAAGACCACGTCGAACGTGGCGTCCGCGAACGGCAGGGCCCGGGCGTCGGCCAGCACCAGCGGGACCGGGGTGGGCGAGCGATCGTTGAGCCGCGCCGCCGCGGCGAGCATCCCGGCCGCGACGTCGCTGGCGATCGCACGTGCGCCTTGCGCGGCGCACCACCGCGAGCACTGGGCCGCGCCCGCGCCGACCTCCAGGAGGTCGCGCCCGTCGAGCGGCCCCAGGAGGTGGGCGTCGCGCTCGTAGAGGCCTTCGGGGCACCACAGGAAGTCGTCGTCCCCCAGGACGTCGCCGTGCTCGGCGAGGTACTCGGCGGCGTGGGTGTCCCACCAGCGGTGCGCGACACCATCGGGCGGCAGCGGCCGGTAGCCAGCCGTTCCAGACACCGTGGCCTCCTTCGTGTCGGACCGTACGCCGACGGTCGCGGGCGGCCCGGTCGGCGACGAGACGCGGCCGTGCTCAGTCGCCGTCGGGCTCGTTGGCCAGGGCGGCCATCACCGGGCGCAGGTCGAGCCACCACTGGTTCCGCGGGCGGGCGAACCTGGTGTCCATGAGGTCCGCCATCGTGCGGATCGGCTCGGCCGTGGGTCGGCCGTCGTCGCTCCCCACGAACGCCCACTGGTCGGCGCCGGCGGAGATCTGCGCCGAGAGCCAGTCCACGCAGTAGGCCGCGAGCCGAGTGGCGTGCACCCGGTCGAACGGAGTGGGGTTTCCGCCCTGCTGCAGGTGCCCGAGCACCATCGGGCGCACGTCGAACTCGCCCGCGGACTCCTCCGCGAACAGTCGGCACATCACGTCGGTGGTGTAGCCCTCGCTCGCGGACTCGTTGCGGATCGCCAGGTGGAAGCGCCGCCCGGCCCGGAAGCTCGCGACCATCCGTTCGACGTCGCGCGAGAGGTCGGCCAGCGTGACGCCCTCCTCATGCAGATACACCCGCTCGGCGCCGGTGCACAGGGCGCCGAGCAGCGCGAGGTAGCCGCAGTACCTGCCCATCACCTCGACGACGAACGCGCGCTGGGACGCCATCGCGGACTGCTTGAGACGGTCGACCCCCGCGACGATCTCGTTGAGTGCGGTGTCCGCGCCGATCGTCGTCTCCCAGCCGGGCAGGTTGTTGTCGATGGTGGCGGGCAGACAGATCACCGGGATCGAGAATCCGGGGTAGCGGTCGCGCTCGACGTGCATCTCGTACAGGGCCTGGTAGGCCCAGTGCCCACCGACCACGAGCAGGGCGTCGATGTCGTAGTTCTCCAGCGCGCGGCTGACCGCGTAGTACTGCTCCATGGTCGGCATCCGGCGACGGGTGCCGAGCTCTGCGCCGCCGAGACCCACCCAGCCGTCGACATCGCCCCAGGCGAGCTCGTCGATGCGGCCGTCGATGAGCCCGAGGAACGAGCCGGTGACGCCGAGCATCGTGTGGCCCCGCGACTGACCGAACCGCACGGCGGCCCGCACCGCCGTGTTCATGCCTGGCGCGAGGCCGCCGCCGTGCAGGACCGCGATCCGGGCCCCGCCGCTGGGCGCCTCGTGCGCCCGGGCGATCCGGTCGAACACCTCGACCATCTCCGTGAACGAGGATCCTCTGGCCGCCATCGCGGCGGCGTACTCCCCGGCCTCGATCAGGCGGGGGATCTGCCGGGTGCGCTCCACGGCGTCCATCAGCGGTGTGCGGTACACCCGGTTGTTGCGGATCCCGATGAGCTGGGGCTCGTGGTCGGGTCCGGCCTGGACCGCCTCCAGGGCCGCCGCGTGACCGAGCAGGGTCGGCATCCAGCGGTCGTAGGCACTCGGGGCTCCGCCGCGCTGGACGTGCCCGAGGATGGTGACGCGCACGTCCTCCCCGAGCCGGTCGGCCAGCACGTCGCGCACGTGGGTGGAGGTGATCGGCCGCCCCGCACGGTCGGTGGCGCCCTCGGCCACCACGACGATGGACTCGCGCCGCCCTGCGGCCCGGCCCTCCCGGAGCCGGGTGCACAGGTCGTCCTCCCAGCCGTCGGCCGGCGGGTTCTCCGGGATGAGCACGTAGTCCGCGCCGCCGGCGATCGCGGCCATCAGCGCCAGGTAGCCGCAGTGCCGGCCCATCACCTCGACCACGAACGAGCGCTGGTGGCTGGCCGCGGTGCTGGCCAGGGCGTCGATCGCCTCGAGGATCCGGTGCAGCGCCGTGTCGGCGCCCACGGTCATGTCCGTCCCGACCATGTCGTTGTCGATCGATCCGACCACCCCGGCGATGACCAGGTGGCCGTGGCGCGCCGCGACCTCCGCGGGCACGGTGCCGGCCTCGACCAGCTCGGCCAGCAGCTGCGGCCACTCGGCCCGGAACACGTCGGTGCCGGTCAGCGATCCGTCGCCGCCGACCACCACCAGCCGGTCGATGCCCCGTTCGAGCAGGTGGAGGGCTGCCCGGCGGCGGCCGTCGCGGGTGCGGAAGTCGGTGGAGCGTGCGGTGCCGATCACGGTGCCGCCGCGGTGCAGCACCGAGCCGACCGACCTCCACTCGAACCGCTGGATCCGGTCCCCGCCGTCGACGAGGCCTTGCAGCCCCTCGAACACCGCGTACACCTCGGCGCCGGCGCCGATCGCGGTGCGCACCACCGCGCGCACCACGGCGTTCATCCCGGGGGCGTCGCCACCCGAGGTCAGGACCGCGACGGCGGGTCGTCGAGAATCCGTGGCTGTCGGCATGCTGTGTCCAATCGCGCGTGGTCCGCGGCCAGCGTAGGGGCGCCGCGGAGTCTTTGACCGGCCTTCCGGCCACCACCTAGGATGGCGGAGGCGCAGTCCGCCCTCGGGCGGGTGCGGCGGCTCTTCGAGGGCCGTCCGGCGCCACGCACAATCCCAGCATTCTCCCTGTCCGCACTACGTCCATGTCCGCATCGGAGTCCCACTACACATGACCACCTCTCCCACCACGACGACGCCGCAGGTCGCGATCAACGACATCGGCACGGCCGAAGAGCTGCTCGCCGCGATCGACGCGACCATCAAGTACTTCAACGACGGCGACATCGTCGAAGGCACCGTTGTCAAGGTCGACCGCGACGAGGTCCTCCTCGACATCGGCTACAAGACGGAGGGGGTCATCCCCTCCCGCGAGCTCTCGATCAAGCACGACATCGACCCGGACGAGGTCGTCCAGGTCGGTGACGCCGTCGAGGCCCTGGTCCTGCAGAAGGAGGACAAGGAGGGGCGGCTCATCCTGTCCAAGAAGCGCGCCCAGTACGAGCGCGCGTGGGGCACGATCGAGAAGATCAAGGAAGAGGACGGCGTCGTCACCGGCACCGTCATCGAGGTGGTCAAGGGCGGCCTGATCCTGGACATCGGCCTGCGCGGCTTCCTGCCTGCGTCGCTGGTCGAGATGCGCCGGGTGCGCGACCTCCAGCCGTACGTCGGCAAGGAGATCGAGGCCAAGATCATCGAGCTGGACAAGAACCGCAACAACGTGGTGCTGTCGCGCCGGGCCTGGCTCGAGCAGACCCAGTCCGAGGTGCGCTCCACGTTCCTGCAGACCCTGCAGAAGGGTCAGGTCCGGCCCGGGGTGGTGTCCTCGATCGTCAACTTCGGCGCGTTCGTCGACCTCGGTGGCGTGGACGGTCTGGTGCACGTCTCGGAGCTGTCCTGGAAGCACATCGACCACCCGAGCGAGGTCGTCGAGGTGGGCCAGGAGGTCACCGTCGAGGTGCTCGACGTCGACTTCGACCGCGAGCGGGTCTCGCTGTCACTGAAGGCGACGCAGGAGGACCCGTGGCAGGCCTTCGCCCGGACGCACGCCATCGGTCAGGTCGTGCCCGGCAAGGTCACCAAGCTCGTTCCGTTCGGCGCGTTCGTCCGCGTCGAGGACGGCATCGAGGGCCTGGTGCACATCTCCGAGCTGGCCGTGCGCCACGTCGAGCTGCCCGAGCAGGTCGTCAACGTCGGCGACGACACGTTCGTCAAGGTCATCGACATCGACCTGGAGCGCCGGCGGATCTCGCTGTCGCTCAAGCAGGCCAACGAGGGTCTCGACCCCAGCTCCGAGGACTTCGACCCCGCGCTGTACGGCATGGCGGCCGAGTACGACGACAAGGGCAACTACAAGTACCCCGAGGGCTTCGACCCGGAGACCAACGAGTGGCTCGAGGGCTTCGAGGCGCAGCGCGAGGCGTGGGAGGCCCAGTACGCGGCCGCCCACGAGCGCTGGGAGGCGCACAAGAAGCAGGTCGCCGAGGCGATGGCCGCGGACGCCGAGGTGGCGTCCGGCGGTGCTTCGACCGAGGCGAACTACTCCTCCGCCCCGGTGCCCGAGGCCGCCGGCACGCTGGCGTCCGACGAGGCGCTGGCCGCGCTCCGCGAGAAGCTCACCGGCAACTGACGCACTGACGCCGAGAGGCCCGGTCCCCGCGGGGGCCGGGCCTCTCGCGCGTCGCCTGTCCCGTTGTTCGCATGCGAACAACGGGGCGCGTCTCGTAGGTCCGGACGTTCGAGAACGCGGGCGTGTTCGAACGGTGCACGGCGGGGTCGTCGGGCGGGTGGACGCGCCGAGTTGGGGTGGGGTCAGGCGTCGTGCTCGGCGTGGTCGCCGGCCCATTCGGTGTGGAAGGTGCCGTCCTTGTCGGTGCGGTGGTAGGTGTGGGCGCCGAAGTAGTCGCGTTGGGCCTGGACCAGGTTGGCCGGCAGGCGCTCGGCGCGGATCGCGTCGTAGTAGGCCAGGGACGAGGCGAACGCGGGGGTTGGCACGCCGTGGGCGGCGGCCAGCCCGACCACGCGGCGCCAGGAGGTCAGGCCCTCGGCGACGGCGTCGGTGAAGTACGGATCGGCCAGCAGCAGCGCAAGACCAGGGTCGCGGTGGTAGGCCTCGGTGATCCGGTCCAGGAACTTGGCCCGGATGATGCACCCGCCGCGCCAGATCCGGGCCATCGCCCCACGGTCGACGTCCCAGCCGTACTCGGCCGAGGCGGCGGCGATCTGGTCGAAACCCTGGGAGTACGCGACCACCTTGGACGCGTACAGGGCCAGGCGCACGTCCTCGATGAAGGCGTCACGGTCGGTGACCTGCCAGGGGGTGGTCCCGGCGGGCAGCCCGCGGCCGGCGGTGCGCTGGGGGACCGAGCCGGACAGGGCCCGGGCGAAGGTGGCCTCGGCGATGCCAGTCACCGGCACGCCAAGGTCGAGGGCGGACTGCACGGTCCAGCGCCCCGTGCCCTTCTGCTCGGCCTGGTCGGCCACGATGTCGACGAACGCCGCGCCGGTGACGGGGTCGGTGTGCCCGAGCACCTCGGCGGTGATCTCGATGAGGTAGGACTCCAGGTCCCCGGTGTTCCAGTCGGCGAACACCTGCGCCAGCTCGGCGGCCGAGGCGCCCAGGGCGTGGCGCAGCAGGTCGTAAGCCTCGGCGATGAGCTGCATGTCGGCGTACTCGATGCCGTTGTGCACCATCTTGACGAAGTGCCCGGCGCCGTCGGGGCCCACGTGCGTGCAGCACGGCACACCCTCGACGTGCGCGGAGATCTCCTCGAGCATCGGGCCCAGCGTGGCGTAGGACTCCGCCGAGCCGCCGGGCATGATCGAGGGCCCGTTGAGCGCGCCCTCCTCTCCGCCGGAGACCCCGCAGCCCACGAAGTGCAGACCCACCTCGCGCAGCGCGGCCTCGCGCCGGATGGTGTCGGGGAAGTGGGCGTTGCCCGCGTCGACCACGATGTCGCCGGCCTCCAGCAGCGGCACGAGCTCGTCGATCACCGCGTCGGTCGCGGCTCCCGCCTTGACCATGACGACGATCGTGCGCGGCCTGGCCAGGCTCGCCACGAAGTCCTCGGTCGACCGGGAGGGGACGAACGTGCCCTCCTCGCCGTGCGCGGAGATCAGCGCCTCGGTGCGCGCCCAGGTGCGGTTGTGGACCGCGACCGGGTAACCATGCCGTGCGAGGTTACGCGCCAGGTTCCGGCCCATCACCCCCAACCCCGTGACCCCGATGCGGGCGAGGTTCGACGATGCGGCCATCTCGGTCCTTTCACTCCCGGCTGGGCGCGCGGCCGCGCGCCCCAGCGCCGGGTCGAGCCGGCGCCATCTCACCTTCCCGCTGAGGCCGTCCTGCGGCAAACCGGGGCTCGCTACGCTGCCGGGATGAGCACCGCCTGGCCCGCCCATCCCGGCCTGCGCCGCGTCGGCCTGACCGGTGGCATCGCGGCCGGCAAGTCGGTCGCGGCACGCCGCTTCGCCGAGCTGGGGATCCCGGTGGTGGACCACGACCGCCTCGCGCGGGAAGCCGTGGCGCCCGGCGGCGCGGGCCTGGCAGCACTCGAGCGGGAGTTCTCCGGCGTGGTGGTCGCCGGGGTGCTGGACCGTGAGGCGCTGGGCGCGCTGGTCTTCGCCGACCCGGGGGCACGTGCACGGCTCAACACGTTGGTGCACCCGCTCGTGCACGACGCGGCGATGGCGGCCGAGGCCGAGCACGTCGCGGCGGGCGTGCACACCTTGGTGCACGACGTCCCGCTGCTCGTCGAGACCGGCCAGGCCGGGCACTTCTCGCCCGTGGTGGTGGTGGACGCGCCTGCCGACCTGCGGGTATCGCGCCTGGTGGACGAGCGCGGGCTGACCCCGCAGCAGGCCTGGCAGCGGCTCGCGGCGCAGGCGGACGACGAGGAACGCCTCGAGGCCGCCGACGTGGTACTCGACGGGTCCGGTGACGTCGCCGACCTCCGCGCACGGGTCGACGCCCTCGTCGCGTCGTGGGCCGGAGGGCACGCATGAGCGCCGGCACGTCCCGTGGGTCTGAGGCGCCGGTCCTGCTCACCGGCTTCGCGCCGTTCGACGGGCAGCAGGTCAACGCCTCGTGGCTTGCGGTCCAGGAGGTCGCCAGGACCTGGTCGGGGCCGACGTCCCTGGTGGTCGAGCGCCTGCCCGTCTCGTTCGAGAGCGCACCCCGGGTGCTGCTGGAGAAGGTCGCGCGGTACCGGCCCCGGCTGGTGGTGGCGGTCGGCGAGGCCGGTGGCCGGTCGGCGGTGAGCCTGGAGCGGGTTGCGGTGAACGTCGCGGACGCCTCGATCCCGGACGCGGACGGGCACCACCCTGTGGACGAGCCGGTCGTGGCGGACGGGCCGGTCGGGTACCTGTCCGGGTTGCCGCTGCGGGCCTGCCTCACGGCGGTGCGACCCACCGGCGTGCCGGTGGAGATCTCCGGGTCCGCGGGCGCCTACGTGTGCAACGCCCTGTTCTACCGGTTGATGGCCGCGGTCGAGGGGGACGGGGTGGCCGCCGGCTTCGTGCACGTGCCGCGGACCCCGGGGCAGGTGCACGAGGGCGAACCGGCGATGGTGACGCCCGACGCCGCGCTGGCGTTGCGGGTCGTGCTGGACACCGTGCTGGCCGGGGTCTGACGCACCGGTCGGGCGGCGGCGGGCGGACGGCGACGCACGGCCGCCCCGGAGCCGGCGCGAGCGTGTCGGACCCGCGCCGTACCGTGGTGCCATGCGTCCCGTGACCGACCTGCAGCGTCAGGCGCGCCCGTTCGAGGTCGTCTCCGACTACACCCCGTCAGGCGACCAGCCGACGGCGATCGAGGATCTGGCGACGCGCATCCAGGCGGGGGAGAAGGACGTCGTGCTGCTCGGCGCCACCGGCACCGGCAAGTCGGCGACCACGGCCTGGCTCGTCGAGCGGCTCCAGCGGCCCACGCTCGTCATGGCGCCCAACAAGACCCTCGCCGCGCAGCTGGCCACGGAGTTCCGTGAGCTCCTGCCGAACAACGCCGTGGAGTACTTCGTCTCGTACTACGACTACTACCAGCCCGAGGCGTACATCGCGCAGACGGACACCTACATCGAGAAGGACTCGTCGATCAACGACGAGGTCGAGCGCCTGCGGCACTCCGCGACGACCTCCCTGCTGACTCGGCGCGACGTGATCGTGGTCGCCTCGGTCTCCTGCATCTACGGCCTGGGGACCCCGCAGGAGTACGTGGACCGAATGGTGCGGCTCGAGGCGGGGCAGCAGATCGAGCGGGACCAGCTGCTGCGTCGGTTCGTGGCGATGCAGTACACCCGCAACGACATGGCGTTCACTCGGGGCACCTTCCGGGTCCGGGGCGACACCGTGGAGATCATCCCGGTGTACGAGGAGCTGGCGATCCGGGTCGAGTTCTTCGGTGACGAGATCGAGGCCATCACCACGCTGCACCCGATCACCGGTGACGCGATCCGCTCCGAGCAGGACGTGTTCGTGTTCCCGGCGAGCCACTACGTCGCGGGGCCGGAACGCATGGAGCGGGCGATCTCCACGATCGAGGCGGAGCTCGCCGACCGGCTGGAGACCCTGGAGCGGCAGAACAAGCTGCTCGAGGCACAGCGGCTGCGCATGCGCACCACCTACGACATCGAGATGATGCGCCAGGTCGGCAGCTGCTCGGGCATCGAGAACTACTCGCGGCACATCGACGGCCGCGGCCCCGGCACGCCGCCGAACACCCTGCTGGACTACTTCCCGGAGGACTTCCTGCTCGTCATCGACGAGTCTCACGTGACGGTGCCGCAGATCGGCGCGATGTACGAGGGCGACATGTCGCGCAAGCGTTCGCTGGTGGACCACGGGTTCCGGCTGCCGAGTGCGATGGACAACCGGCCGCTGCGTTGGGAGGAGTTCGTCGAGCGGATCGGCCAGACGGTGTACCTGTCGGCGACGCCCGGCCCGTACGAGCTCGCCCAGTCCGACGGCGTGGTCGAGCAGATCATCCGGCCCACCGGCCTGGTCGACCCGAAGGTGGTCGTCAAGCCGACCACTGGCCAGATCGACGACCTGCTGGAGCAGATCCGGCAGCGCGTCGAGCGCGACGAGCGGGTCCTGGTCACCACGCTGACCAAGAAGATGGCCGAGGATCTCACCGACTACCTCCTCGAGCGAGGGATCCGGGTGCAGTACCTGCACTCTGAGGTCGACACCCTGCGCCGGGTGGAGCTCCTGCGCGAGCTGCGCCAGGGACATGTGGACGTGCTGGTGGGCATCAACCTGCTGCGCGAGGGCCTCGACCTGCCCGAGGTGTCGCTGGTGAGCATCCTGGACGCGGACAAGGAGGGCTTCCTTCGCTCGGGCACCTCCCTGATCCAGACCATCGGCCGCGCCGCGCGCAACGTCTCCGGCGAGGTGCACATGTACGCCGACCAGGTCACCGCGGCGATGGCCGCGGCGATCGACGAGACCGAGCGCCGCCGGGAGAAGCAGGTCGCGTACAACGTGGCGCACGGGCTCGACCCGACGCCGCTGCGCAAGCGGATCAGCGACGTGACGGACATGCTCGCCAGGGAGGACGTCGACACCGCCGAGCTGCTCGCCGGCGGGTACCGCAAGGCGCCGCGGACGGGTCGAGCGCCCACGCCGCAGCGTGCCGGCGACCGTCCAGCGCGCGCGGAGGTGGCCGAGCTGCCCGCGACCGAGCTCGCCGACCTCATCCAGGAGCTGAGCGACCAGATGCACGCCGCTGCGGCGGAGCTGCAGTTCGAGCTCGCGGCACGGCTGCGCGACGAGATCGGCGGGTTGAAGAAGGAGCTGCGCCAGATGCGCGCGGCGACGGGATGATCGGGGAGACCATGGATCGCACGATGACCCTCACGTTCGACGCGGCCGACCCGCGGGCGCTCGGGCAGTTCTGGACGGCGGCGCTCGGGTACGTCGAGGAGGCCCCGCCGGAGCCGCACGGGGACTGGCCGTCGGCGTTCCGGTCGTGGGGACTGCCCGAGGATCGCTGGAACGACGCCTACGCGATCGTCGACCCCGACGGCGTGGGCCCCCGGGTGTTCATCCAGAAGGTGCCGGAGCCGAAGACCGCGAAGAACAGGCTCCACCTGGACGTGGGCGTGCCCGGCGCCAAGGGCCGGACCCCGCGACCCGGCCACGACGCGGTGCGGGCCAACGCGGAGCGGCTCGTCGGCCTCGGGGCGCGGCAGCTGGTCGAGTTCGACGACCCGACCACGGGCAGCTTCTGGATCGTCATGGCCGACCCGGAGGGCAACGAGTTCTGCTGCGTCTGAGGGGCGGCTCACACCGCCCCGGTGTTCGAGGCCAGGGCGGTGTGCAGGGCGGCCATGGCGTCGTCGGCAGCCTGCTGGACGGCCGGGTCCGGGTCGTGCGGCGTGTGCAGCAGGAGGCGGACATGGGTGCCGTCGGGGTGGCCCCGCATGAGGATGCTGCCGTGGTAACCGCTGCCGTCCTCGGCGTCCCAGTCGAGACGGCGGTGCAGGGTGTCCACCCGCCAGTGCGACGTGCCGGCCACGGTGCTGCCGTCCGACAGGTGGGCGGCGGCATGGACCTCGCCCGGGGCCACGGCGTGCACGTCGCCGATGAACGCGGCGTAGTCGGGGAGGTGCTCGACCTCGGAGAGGTAGTCGAACACCGCGTCGACGCGCATCGCGAGCTGGGTGCTGCTGTGGTAGTCGGCCATGGTCCCTCCTCGCAGGTGCTCTCCCCGCCAGTGTCGGCCCGCAGCGGGTGGTGCGCGCGGTGGCACACGTCCGGCGGGTCGGACGCCCCGACGGGCCCGGGCGTCGGTCGCCTATGCTGCGGCCACGGAGGGGAGTACTCCCGACGCGGCGGTGCCGTCATCACGGACGACCAGGTCGTCCCGGTGCCGCCGGTCCCCGCGGGGACGGAGGAGACCTCCGGTACGTGTCCGCGCCGTGGTGGCGCCCCGATGTGCCGGAGGCCCGTGTGAACGTTCCCCTGTGGGTGTGGGGCGCGACAGTGCTCGGGGTCCTGCTGCTAGTCGCGCTGGACTTCTTCATCCACCTGCGCACCCCGCACGTGCCGCGGTTCGGCGAGTCCGCGCTGTGGTCGGCGGGGTACGTGGCCCTCGCGCTCGTCTTCGGCCTCGGGATGCTGCTGGTCGCCGGGCCGGACCGCGGCACCGAGTTCTTCGCGGGGTATCTGACCGAGTGGTCGCTCAGCGTGGACAACCTTTTCGTGTTCCTGCTCATCCTCGGCCGCTTCTCCGTTCCGCCGCAGTACCAGCAGAAGGTGCTCCTGGTCGGGATCGCGATCGCGCTGGTGCTGCGCGGGGGCTTCATCGCGGTCGGCGCGGTGGTGATCGCCAACTTCAGCTGGGTGTTCTACCTCTTCGGCGCCTTCCTGGTGTACGCCGCGATCCAGCTCGCGCGCGAGGACCACGACACCGCCCAGACCACCGAGTTCCACGAGAACCTGATGCTGCGGATGGTGCGGCGCGTGGTGCCGTCCACGACCCGGTACCACGGTGACCGGCTCACCGTCGTCGAGCACGGCAGGCGACTCATCACCCCGATGCTGGTCGTGATGGTCGCGATCGGGACCACCGACGTGCTCTTCGCGCTCGACTCGATCCCGGCGATCTTCGGCCTGACCAAGGAGCCCTACATCGTCTTCACCGCGAACGCGTTCGCGCTCCTGGGCCTGCGGCAGCTGTTCTTCCTGCTCGGCGGGCTGCTGGAGCGCCTGGTGTACCTGTCCGAGGGCCTGGCGGTGGTGCTCGGCTTCATCGGGGTCAAGCTCGTCCTCGAAGCCCTGCACACCAACGAGCTGGGCTTCATCAACGGCGGTCAGCCGGTCGCGTGGGCACCGGAGATCCCCACCCTGGTCTCGCTCGGCGTGATCGTCGCGGTGCTCGGGGTCGCCGCGGTGGCGAGCCTGGTGCGTACCCGCCGCGACGCCGACGACGCGCGTCTCGCGGGCGTCGACACCGACGACGACCCGTGACCCTGATCGCGCCGCCACGCTCGGCGTTCGAACAGTTGTACGTGTCAGCCGGCGCACCTACGATGGCCGGGTGAATGACCGTCTGCGCGTCCAGGGGGCGCGGGAGCACAACCTGCGCAACGTCGATGTGGACCTCCCGCGCGACGCGTTGATCGTCTTCACCGGGTTGTCCGGGTCGGGCAAGTCGTCCCTGGCGTTCGACACCATCTTCGCCGAGGGGCAGCGGCGCTACGTCGAGTCGTTGTCGGCGTACGCGCGCCAGTTCCTGGGCCAGATGGACAAGCCGGACGTGGACTTCATCGAGGGCCTGTCGCCGGCCGTCTCGATCGACCAGAAGTCCACCAGCCGCAACCCGCGGTCGACCGTGGGCACCATCACCGAGGTCTACGACTACCTGCGCCTGCTCTACGCCCGCGCCGGCACCCAGTTCTGCCCGGTGTGCGGGGAGCAGATCTCCCGCCAGACGCCGCAGCAGATCGTCGACCGGTTGCTCGACCTGCCCACCGGCACCCGGTACCAGCTGCTCGCGCCGGTGATCCGCGGCCGCAAGGGCGAGTACGCAGACCTGTTCGCCGACCTGCAGTCCAAGGGCTTCGCGCGCGCGAGGGTGGACGGCGCGGTGATGGCCCTGACCGACGTCCCGCCGCTGGAGAAGAAGCTCAAGCACACCATCGACGTCGTGGTCGACCGGCTCGTGGCCAAGGAAGGCATTCGCCGCCGCCTGACGGACTCCGTCGAGACGGCGCTGGGCCTGGCCGGCGGGCTGCTGGTGGTCGAGCTGGTGGACGCCGAGGCCGACGACCCCGGCCGCGAACGGCGGTTCTCCGAGCACCGCGCCTGCCCCAACGACCACGAGCTGACCCTCGACGAGATCGAGCCGCGGACCTTCTCGTTCAACGCGCCCTACGGAGCGTGCCCGGAGTGCACCGGGATCGGCAGCCGGCTCGAGGTCGACCCGGAGCTGGTCATCCCGGACGAGGACGCCACGCTGGCGGGCGGTGCGGTCGCACCCTGGTCGCAGACCTCGTCCGACTACTTCCAGCGCGTCCTGACAGCGTTGTCCGAAGAGCTCGGCTTCGGCATGGACGTGCCGTGGCGAGCGCTGCCGCAACGGGCCAAGGACGCGATCCTGTACGGCCGCGACCACAAGGTGCACGTGCGCTACAAGAATCGGTGGGGCCGCGAGCGGCAGTACTCGACCGGGTTCGAGGGTGTCATCTCGTTCATCGAGCGGCGCCACGCGGAGACCGAGTCGGACTGGTCGAAGGACCGCTACGAGGCGTTCATGCGCGAGGTGCCCTGCCCGGTGTGCGACGGCGCCCGGCTCAAGCCCGAGGTGCTCGCGGTGCGGGTCGGCGGGCTGTCCATCGCGGACCTGTGCCGCCTGCCGATCGACGAGGCGAAGGTCTTCCTGGACCGCCTCGAGCTCGGTGAGCGGGAGCGCGCGATCGCCGCGCAGGTCCTCAAGGAGATCCAGGCACGGATGGGCTTCCTGCTGGACGTCGGGCTCGACTACCTCTCGCTCGAACGGCCGGCCGGGACCCTGTCGGGCGGGGAGGCCCAGCGGATCCGGCTCGCGACCCAGATCGGCTCGGGGCTGGTGGGCGTCCTGTACGTGCTCGACGAGCCGTCGATCGGCCTCCACCAGCGCGACAACCGGCGACTCATCGAGACCCTCACGCGGCTGCGCGACCTGGGTAACACCCTGATCGTCGTCGAGCACGACGAGGAGACCATCCGCACCGCTGACTGGATCGTCGACATCGGTCCGGGTGCTGGGGAGCACGGCGGGCGCGTGGTCCACTCCGGCGACCTCGCGGGTCTGCTGCGGTCCAAGGAGTCGGTCACGGGGGCCTACCTCGCCGGGCGCCGGGAGATCCCGGTGCCGGCCGTGCGCAGGCCGATGGACCGCGAGCGTCGGCTGCGTGTGATCGGGGCCCGCGAGCACAACCTGCGCAACATCGACGTGGACGTGCCGCTCGGTCTGTTCGTCGCGGTGACGGGCGTGTCCGGCTCGGGCAAGTCGACCCTGGTCAACTCGATCCTGTACACGGTGCTGGCCAACGAGCTCAACGGTGCCCGCCAGGTCCCCGGGCGCTACACCCGGGTGACCGGCCTGGAGCACCTGGACAAGGTGGTGCACGTCGACCAGGGACCGATCGGCCGCACGCCACGGTCGAACCCGGCGACATACACCGGCGTGTGGGACCACGTGCGCAAGCTGTTCGCCGAGACCACCGAGGCGAAGGTGCGCGGTTACGCGCCCGGGCGCTTCTCGTTCAACGTCAAGGGCGGTCGCTGCGACGCCTGCAACGGGGACGGCACCATCAAGATCGAGATGAACTTCCTGCCCGACGTGTACGTGCCGTGCGAGGTGTGCCACGGCGCCCGCTACAACCGCGAGACCCTCGAGGTGCACTTCAAGGGCAAGACGGTCGCCGACGTGCTCGACATGCCGATCGAGGAGGCGGCGGAGTTCTTCGCGGCGATCCCGGCGATCTCCCGGCACCTCAAGACACTGGTCGACGTTGGCCTGGGCTACGTGCGGCTCGGCCAGCCGGCCCCGACGCTGTCCGGCGGCGAGGCCCAGCGCGTCAAGCTCGCCTCCGAGCTGCAGCGACGCTCGACCGGCCGGACGATCTACGTGCTGGACGAACCCACCACCGGCCTGCACTTCGAGGACATCCGCAAGCTGCTCGGCGTCCTGCAGTCCCTCGTGGACAAGGGCAACAGCGTGGTGGTCATCGAGCACAACCTCGACGTCATCAAGAACGCCGACTGGGTCATCGACCTGGGACCCGAGGGCGGCGGAGGTGGCGGCACGGTGGTCGCCGAGGGGACCCCGGAGCAGGTGGCGACCGTTCCCGGCTCGTACACCGGCCAGTTCATCGCCGAGCTCATCGAGGGCCCGGTCGCGGTCGGCGCCTGATCCGGACGCCCGAGCCCGTCGGCCTCGCCGGACGCCGAGCCCGTCAGCCGACGGCGTCCGCCGGTTCGGCGATCTCGACGACGTGCCTGGTGGGTTCGCAGCGCACCGGGAAGTTCACCGACTGCTTGATGAAGCAGTACTCGCCGGCGCGCTCGTGGAGGTCGGCCAGCACGTCGTCGGGCACCTCGCCGCGGACCGTCACCCGCGGGTGCAGCACCACTTCGGTGAACCGGCCCATCCCACCCGAGCGCACCCGCATCGTGCCCGCGGCGTCGTCGTGATACGCGGTCACCACGACACCTGCGTCCGCCGCCAGGTGCAGGAACCAGAGCATGTGGCACTGGGCGAGGGCCCCGACCAGGAGCTCTTCGGGGTTGTAGCGGGCCGCGTCGCCGCGGAAGGTCGGCTCGGCTGACCCGAGCAGCGGGGCTTCCCGGGGAACGCGACCTCATGGTCACGGCTGTACGAGGCGTACCCGACGGTCCCGGTGTGTCCCGCGCCGGTCCAGGTCACTGCGGCGGAGTAGCTGTGCAGGATGCCCATGCCTCACCGTACCGACGGTTCACGGCGTGGCGGCACCCCTGGCGGCACCTCCGAGCTCGGGGATGGGCGGATCGGGCGCAGCATGACGCGGCGGGTTGGCCAGCCAGGCGTCCAGGTACGTGCGGGACGTGGCGGTGTCGATCACCGAGTCCGAGGCGCCTCGTCGCGGCGTCGCGCGCAGCCCCGGGGTCGACCAGGGCCAGGTACATCGCCAGGTAGCCCCCGAACTGCACGTCGAAGCCGTCGGGGGTCGCCTCACGCACGGCCGCCTTGACATGGTCGGCGTCGGCGGCCAGTGCACCGTCCACCGGCGGCATCGGGATGAGCTGGATGCCCAGCACAGCCGACGGGTCGGCGCTGAACCAGGTTGCCCAGTCGCGCTTGTCACCCCAGACCAACCCGAACACCTGGTGCTCGAAGCCCGTCACCGCGGGATCCGCGAGGTCGGGCTCGGTCCAGTAGGTCCGCGCGCTGGCCGCCTCGTTGGAGAGCATCCATCGGGCCTGGGCCAGGAGACGTGGCTGGTCGCTCACCTGCGCCCACAGGCCGAGGGCGTTCCATGCCGCCATCGCCTCAGAGGTGGACTCCTGGTTGTTGCCGTCGGCGAAGGGCGCGGTGCCCGACGCCCAGGAGTGACCGGAGTAGGCGTCGAACACGCGCATGCGAGGTGTGGCGTCAGCGCGGCCGTTGGCGATGTCGAGCGCGAGAAGGTCGATCACCGGCTCGACGTCCTTCAGCAGTCGCGGGTTGTCGGCGGCCCGGAGCGCGGCTGCAGCGACGAGGTATCCGGCGTGGAAGTGGTGGTCGTTGAAGACCTCCGTCCCGAAGGACGCCGGCATCTCGACGGCCCCGTGCGCGACCGGGTCGTAGACGACGCACTTCTCGGTCCGGGAACGGCAGCCGTCCGGTTGGGTCCAGGTCCGCAGCGCGTCGTCGACCTTGCCGGCGAGAGCGGCTACCTCGTCGTCGGCGCCGAGCTCGTGGCCGAGCGCGACGAGCTGCGCAGCTCGGTAGAGGTCCTTGCCCCCGAAGTAGCTGTCGGCGGCGAAGGCGGGTGTCGCGGCCACGTCCTTGGTCAGCTGCGTCTTCAGCCGAGCCGCCTCCTGGCCGTCGAGGTTCGAGACGTCAGGGGTCGCTGCCGGCTCGAGGGCCGGGACCTGCCAGGAGATCGTCGCTCCCCGGCACAGGGCGAGGGTGCCCAGCGCGCTCGGGTAGGTACCCAGGTCGCAGCTCGGTGAACCGAGGGCCCAGCGCTGTTGATGGGGTTCGGTCACGACGGCCTTCGCCGGCCCCGCGGTGGTCCGGTACGCGAGGTCGGTGCGTGCGCCGTCCCGACCCAGCCCCATCTGCAGGCTGACGCCGGCGAGCGGGGACCGTGCGCCGTCGTCCAGCGCCGCCAACCCGTCGGGTGTGGCGCCGTCCGGGACCGGGTAGAGCGTCGCGGTCTCGCCTGAGTCGAGGCTGACGGTCCCGTTGAACGAACCCGCCCCGGGTGCTACCAGGCGCCAGGGGCGCCCCTTGGTGTCGAGCGTCGCGGCATCCCCCTTCGCGGCCTGGGCGTCGAGCGTGCCCCCGGTGACCGAGACAGACACAGACGCGGCTGCCGTCAGGCTCACATAGGGCGACCCCTGGGCGAGCACCGCGTGTGCGACCGCCTTGCCGGAGCCGTCGCGCAGCTCCAGGGTGACGCTCGCGGCGTCGTAGCCGGTCACGACGGCGTCGGAGGCACCCACGTCGACCGTGAGATCCGTGGCTTGTGCCGAGGTCACGGACGTGGCCGAGGCGACTGGGCGAGGCGCGCCGACCTCGAAACCGCCCGGCGCGAGCGCGAACGAGAGGGGAAGCGCGTACACGGGCTGGGGGTCCCCGAAGACGAGTCCCGCGAACCAGGTGTTGGTCGGCGGGATCACGCCGTCCCCGAGCCGGCGCGCGTCCAGGTCACCGGGGGAGCGGTGGGGCACGGCCGAGACCAGCGGTCCGGGATCAGGTGTCCATGGCTTGATCGTAGGAGCGCCCGCGCCCGAGGCTCGCGCGGCCTGCGGCGAGTCCTGGCCCGCCGAGGACGCACCGGATCCGGTGCAGGCCGCCAGCACGCTCGCCGATGCGACCAGCACCGCGGCGAGTCGTCGACGGATCACTGGACCAGGTCCGACCACGTGTGCGTGATCCACGGGAACACGCTGCCGTCCCATCGGGCGTTCAGCCACGACGCGGCCTCGCTCACCACGCCGCCGTTGCGCAGGTGGACCGCCGCCGACACCGGGGTGCCGGGCACGACCAGGCCGTCGGCCGCGCCACGGACGAGCTGGTCGCTCGTCACGGTCAGCCTGACCTCGGCGTCCTGGCCGGCCGTCCGGACCGAGACGGCGCCGCTGGTCCCGTGCAGCGCCGTCCCGTCGGGCAACGTCAGCTCGACGGGCGCGCCCTTCTCCAGACGCGACAGCTGCTCGGGCGACAGCGTGAGATCGGCGCGGACCGTCAGGCTGTCGGCCTTGTCCACCGTCGCCAGTGGAGTGCCGGCGACGACGAAGGTGCCCTGCGTCTCGTCGACCTTGGTCACGACTCCGTCGTCGGTGGCGGTGACGACGAGGTTGCCGTCGGCGTCCACGACGGTCGAGGACTTGGAGGTGTCCAGGAGGCCCGCGGCGACGTCACGCGTGAGCTCGGCGGAGCGGATGACGAAGAGCGTGTCGCCCTTGGCGACCGCGTCGCCGACCTTCACGCGCTGGTCGACGACCATGCCGGCCCAGGAGGTACCGACTTCGTACGACTGTGCGGCAACCTGCGCCGAGGTCGAGCGGACGACGCCCTTCGCGGCGTTGAGGTGCAGGGTGAGGGCCCCGGCCGCCACGATGACGACGACGAGACCGAGGAACAGGCGAAGACGAGCGGGCCAGGTCATGCGGGCCTCCCGTGGGTCGAGGGCTGGGTGGCAGTGGGCTCGGGGCGCGGCGCGGCCTGGTGGCGCGGCGCGGCGCGGCGTGCGGCGCGGGCGGCACGCCGCTGGTCCCGCGACTCGCGCGCGGCCGTGACCACGAAGGCGCCGAGGATGAGGGTGTTCGTGGCGTTCCACGCCAGGGCGAGGCTGACGGTTCCGGCGCTCAGGTCCTTCCAGACGGCCACCGCTGTGGTGAGCGCCAGGAACACGAAGGTCAGCACCTGGGGAACGATGAAGGTGAACGGCGAGCGCACCCGGTCCTTGCGGCCGGTGACGTGCCACCCCGTGTCGCGACGCAGCGCGGCGTTCACCAGCGCGCGCGTGTAGATCGGGAAGGACACCGTGGCGAGCATCAACGTCTCCCACCGGAACGACCCGAGCGTGTAGAGCGCCAGGAGGATCTGCATGCCGTAGAAGCCGAGGTAGTACAGGAACCAGGTGAGGGTGCTGTCACCGATGTCGACGGGCTGTAGACCGAGGTAGATCTGCAGGGGTGGCACGGCGAGCAGGAGCAGCGGCGTGATCCCGGTGAGGTAGTGCGTCGCCGTGACGAAGTACTGCAACCGCTGGTCCATCGTCAGTCTGCGTCGGCGGGCGAACGGGTTGTGGGTCAGGAGGATCTCGAAACCGCCCGTCGCCCAGCGCAGCTGCTGCTTGGTGAACGCCTCGACGGTCTCGGGCGTCTCGCCGACGGCGAGGGTCATGGGGATGTACACCGACCGCCAGCCGCGTTCGTGCAGCATCAACGAGGTCCAGACGTCCTCGGACTTGGATTCGGTGTACATGCCGCCCGCCTCGTCGATGGCAGCGCGCCGGAAGATCACGTTCGTGCCGACGCAGAAGGCCGCGTTGAAGCGGTTCCGGCCCGGCTGGATGAAGCGGTAGAACACCGTCTGCATGTAACCGGCGCCGCGGGAGATCAACGAGCCCAGGTTGCCGTACACCTGCGGGGTCTGGACGAAGGCCACGTCGTGGGAGGCGAAGAAGGGGACCGTCTCCCGCAGGAAGCCCGGCATCGCGACGAAGTCCGCGTCGAGGATGACGAAGTACTCGCCCTCGGCCAGTGAGAGGGCGTGGTTGATGTTGCCCGCCTTGGCGTCCTCGTTGGTGGGCCGGCGCACGTAGCGGACCCCGAGCTCCGTGGCGATGTCCCGGACCTCGTCCGACTTGCCGTCGTCCAGGATCCAGGTGGCGTGCTCGCCCTCGATGTCCCGAGCGGCCGTGGCGGTCCGCCGGACGGTGGCGGTGTCCTCTCCGTACACGGTGACGAACACGTCCACGGAGACCGGCTTGTCGGCCAGGTACATCCGCCACCGACGGGGGTCGTTCTCCGCGCCGTCCCGGATGATCTCCGGGATGTCGAACAGACGCTCCTGCGCGTGGTGGAAGGCGAAGCCGCGCGGCTCGTGGCCCGAGGAGAGGATGGTCCACATCGACAGCAGTGCCTGGCCGACGAGCACCGCCTCGGCGATCGCGACCATCGAGTACGGCAGCGCGTCGCCCCGGTGCGTGGGGTCGATGAGGAACGCCGCGTAGAGCACCACGCCCGCTGCTGCGAGCAGCACGAGGAGCATCAGAGACGGCGAGCCTGCAGTGTCCGAACGGCCGTTCGCGCCTTCGGGTAGCTCGGTTCGTCGGGGTTCGGTGAGCAGCCGTTCGAGATCGGTGGTCGGCATGGGCCTCCCTCGGGCGGTGTCGGCGGGGCCGACGTCGGTCAGGGCGACTGCCTCGGTCGGGCCGGGGCAATGAAGAACGCCCCGGGCGAACCAGGGCGTCTGCCACCACGGTAGGCACAGGCCCGGCGAGCTCGCGACCCGGGCATGTGAGGATCCTGTGAGGTGTCTGCAGAGGCACGAGGTGGAGCCACGCGGTGTCCGGCCGGAACGGAGCGGGGCGCCCGGCCGAGCGCGGCCGGTGCGCAGACCGTCGGCGCCGCGGCCTACCCTCGCTCCATGGCCGACCCGACCAGCTACCGGCCCCGGCCGGGGCAGGTGCCCGACTCCCCGGGCGTGTACCGGTTCCGCGACGAGCACGGCCGGGTGGTCTACGTCGGCAAGGCAAAGTCGCTGCGCTCCCGGCTCGCCTCGTACTTCCAGGACCTGTCCGCGCTGCACCCGCGCACCCAGCAGATGGTCACCACCGCCGCGTCGGTGGAGTGGACGGTGGTGGGCACCGAGGTCGAGGCCCTCGCCCTGGAGTACTCCTGGATCAAGGAGTTCGACCCGCGGTTCAACGTCAAGTACCGCGACGACAAGTCCTACCCGTACCTCGCGGTGACACTCGGCGAGGAGTTTCCGCGCGTGCAGGTCATGCGCGGTCGCAAGCGGCCGGGCACGCGGTACTTCGGGCCGTACGGGCACGCCTGGGCGATCCGGGAGACCGTCGACCTGCTGCTGCGCGTGTTCCCGGTCCGGACCTGCTCGGCCGGGGTGTTCAGGCGCGCCGGCCAGTCCGGGCGACCGTGCCTGCTGGGCTACATCGACAAGTGCTCGGCACCGTGCGTGGGCCGGATCTCGCCCGAGGACCACCACGTCCTCGCCGAAGATCTCTGCGACTTCATGGCCGGCGACACACAGCGGTTCGTCCGGCGGCTCGAGCGCGAGATGGCCGCGGCCGCGCAGAACCTGGAGTTCGAGCGCGCCGCAAAGCTGCGGGACGACCTGGCGGCCCTGGCCCGGGCCACCGAGAAGAACGCCGTCGTCCTGGGCGACGGCACGGACGCCGACGTGTTCGCCCTGGTCGGGGACGAGCTCGAGGCGGCCGTCCAGGTGTTCCACGTGCGCGACGGCCGGATCCGCGGGCAGCGTGGCTGGGTCGTGGAGAAGGTCGAGGATCTGGACGACGCCGAGCTCGTCGAGCACCTGCTCCAGCAGGTCTACGGGGATGACGTCCCCGCGCCGGTGGAGCGTGCGTCGCAGGGCGCCAGCCGTCCCGAGCGGGCCGCGCAGGCGACCAGCGCCGTGCCCCGCGAGGTCCTGGTGCCCGTGCTGCCGCCCGACGTGGCGCAGGTCGAGACCTGGCTGCACGGTCTGCGGGGCTCCAAGGTGCGGGTGCGGGTCCCGCAGCGCGGAGACAAGAAGGACCTCGCCGAGACGGTGCGTCGCAACGCCGAGCAGGCCCTGGCGCTGCACCGCACCAAGCGTGCGGGTGACCTGACCACCCGCAGCCAGGCGCTGCAGGAGATCACCGATGCGCTGGGTCTGGACTCCGCCCCGCTGCGAATCGAGTGCTACGACATCTCGACCACACAGGGGACCCACCAGGTGGGGTCGATGGTGGTGTTCGAGGACGGCCTGCCGCGCAAGGCCGAGTACCGGCACTTCGTGGTGCGCGGCGAGGACGGCACGGGTGCCCGGGACGACACCGAGGCGATGCACGAGGTGCTCACGCGGCGGTTCCGTCGGTACCTGGACGACGTCGCACAGAACGGCTCGCCGGACCTCGGCGAGGGCCCGCTGCGCAGCGGTGAGGTGTCGGCCACCGACGGCGCACGTCCGGGCCGGTTCGCCTACCCGCCGCAGCTCGTCGTGGTCGACGGGGGCGCGCCCCAGGTCGCGGCCGCGGCGCGCGCGTTGACCGAGCTCGGGATCGACGACGTGGCGCTGTGCGGGCTCGCCAAGCGGCTGGAGGAGGTCTGGCTGCCCGGCGAGGAGTATCCGGTCATCCTGCGGCGCGGTTCCCAGGGGCTCTACCTGCTCCAGCGGGTGCGCGACGAGGCCCACCGGTTCGCCCTCCAGCGCCACCGGACCAGGCGCAGCGCCGGCATGACCGCGTCGGCGCTGGACGGGGTGCCTGGTCTGGGACCCACCCGCGCGGCGGCCCTGCTGGATCACTTCGGGTCGGTGGCCCGGCTGCGGCGTGCGAGCGCAGCGGACATCGCGGCGGTCAAGGGCATCGGGCCGGCCACGGCCGAGGCGGTCGTCGCAGCGCTGTCCCGCGGGCGCACCGGCTGATCCCGGCGGCGCCGTCCGGGTGGACTCGTCGGGTCGGCGGGGGCGTCGGCTGGCATGCTGGTGCCATGGAGGAGCCGCCCCCCACCACCGTGCCGTCGGGCATCCCTGCGCTCGAGGCCACCACCGCGTCTCCGCGCGCAGAGCTGCCCGAGCTCCTCGTGGTCACCGGGATGTCGGGCGCGGGGCGCAGCCGCGCCGCGGCCGTGCTGGAGGACCTGGGTTGGTACGTGGTCGACAACCTGCCTGCCCAGCTGCTCGGCCAGCTCGCCGGGATGCTCTCCTCGGGCCCCGGCGGCGTGCACCGGCTGGCCGCGGTCGTGGACGTCCGGGGCCGGGAGCTCTCCGGGGACCTCGTCGGCGTGCTGGACGTCCTGCGCGAGGCGGGCAACGACTTCCGCATCCTGTTCATGGACGCCTCGGACGAGGTCCTGGTGCGCCGTTTCGAGACCGTGCGCCGTCCGCACCCGCTCCAGGCGGGGCGGCGCATCCTGGACGGCATCGCCGAGGAGCGCGAGATGCTGCGCGGCGTGCGCGACCGCGCCGACGTCGTGATCGACACGACCGAGCTGAACGTGCACGACCTGGCGCGCGAGGTGACCTTGGCGGTCGCCGGCGGCGAGGACCAGGACATGCGGATCAACGTGCTGTCCTTCGGCTTCAAGTACGGCCTGCCGCTGGATGCCGACCACGTCGCCGACGTGCGGTTCCTGGCCAACCCGTACTGGATCACCGAGCTGCGCCACCTCACCGGTCGCGACGAGCCGGTGCGGGACTACGTGCTCGGGCTGCCGGGTGCGCGACTGTTCGTCGACCGCTACGTCGCAACCCTCGAGCCGGTGATCGCCGGCTACCGTCACGAGGACAAGAGGTACGCGACCGTCGCGATCGGCTGCACCGGAGGCAAGCACCGGTCCGTCGCGATCGCCGAGGCGGTTGCGGCGGAGCTGCGTCGCCGGGGATCTCGCGTGGTGGTGACGCACCGGGACCTCGGGCGTGAGTGAGCGGCCCCGCCACGTGCCCGTCGCGCGCGGGCGCGGTCCGGCGGTCGTCGCCCTGGGAGGCGGCCACGGGCTCGCTGCGACGTTGTCCGCCCTGCGCCTGATGACGGACCGGCTCACCGCCGTGGTGACCGTGGCCGACGACGGTGGCTCGTCCGGCCGGCTGCGCGAGGAGCTCGACATCCTGCCCCCGGGCGACCTGCGGATGGCGCTGTCCGCGCTGTGCGACGACTCGGACTGGGGACGCACCTGGCGCGACGTGCTCCAGCACCGTTTCGTGACACAGGGCCCGCTGGACCGCCATGCGGTCGGGAACCTGCTCATCGCGGCGCTGTGGGAGCTTCTGGGCGACCCCGTCGCCGGGCTCGACTGGGTGGGCCGGCTGCTGGGCGCGCGTGGCCGGGTGCTGCCCATGTCCTGTCAACCGCTGGCCATCGAGGCGGACATCGTGGTCGACGGCGTGCTGCGGACCGTGTACGGCCAGAGCGCGGTGGCCGTGACGCCGGGCCGGGTCGAGGCGGTGCGCCTGCTGCCCGAGGGCTCGAGCGCGTGCCCCGAGGCCGTCGAGGCCGTGGACGAGGCGGACTGGGTGGTGCTCGGCCCCGGCTCGTGGTTCACGTCGGTGCTCCCGCACGTGCTGGTCCCCGAGCTGTCCGCCGCGCTGCACCGGACCGCGGCCAGGCGCTGCGTGACCCTCAACCTGCGCCCGGACGACCCTGCCGCGATGACCAACCTCGAGCACCTCCGCGCGCTGGCCGAGCACGCCCCGGACCTGCGGGTCGATGTGGTGGTCGCGGACCCGGGCGCCGTGGTGCACCTCGACGAGCTCGCCGAGCAGGCTGCTGCGATGGGTGCCGAGCTGGTGCTGCGCCAGGTCGGCGTGGGCGACGGCAGTGCCCGGCACGACGCGTTGCGGCTGGCGGCGGCCTTCCGGGATGCCTTCGAGGGCCACTGGGGCGACCTGGGCGGCCCGACCGGGATGGCAGGATGACCCCCATGGCGTTGACGGCACAGGTGAAGGACGAGCTCGCCCGGTTGCCGGTCGACAAGACCTCGTGGCGGAAGGCGGAGGTCTCGGCGACCCTGCGCTTCGCCGGGGGCCTGCACATCATCTCGGGCCGGATCGTCATCGAGGCCGAGCTGGACACCGGCATCGCGGCGCGGCGGCTGCGCCAGTACGTCTCCGAGGTCTACGGGCACACCAGCGACGTCGTGGTGGTCTCCGGCGGGGGCCTGCGCAAGGGCACCCGGTACGTGGTCCGGGTGGTGCGCGACGGGGAGTCGCTGGCCCGGCAGACCGGTCTGCTCGACGCACGCGGACGGCCCGTGCGTGGTCTGCCCCCGCAGGTGGTCAGCGCCGGGGTCGGGGAGGCCGAGGCCGCGTGGCGCGGCGCCTTCCTGGCGCACGGCTCGTTGACCGAGCCGGGCCGGTCCGCGGCCCTGGAGATCACCTGCCCCGGACCGGAGGCGGCGCTCGCCCTCGTGGGTGCGGCGCGACGCCTGGGCGTGGCCGCCAAGGCCCGCGAGGTCCGTGGCGTGGACCGGGTGGTGATCCGGGACGGCGACGCGATCGGCGCGATGCTCACCCGGCTCGGGGCGCACGACGCAAGGCTGGTCTGGGAGGAACGCCGGATGCGGCGGGAGGTGCGGGGCACGGCGAACCGCCTGGCCAACTTCGACGACGCGAACCTGCGGCGTTCGGCCCGGGCCGCAGTGGCCGCCGGCGCGCGCGTGCAGCGGGCCTTCGAGATCCTCGGCGAGGAGGTGCCCGACCACCTGCGCCAGGCCGGTCGGCTGCGCCTGGAGCACAAGCAGGCATCCCTGGAGGAGCTCGGCCAGCTCGCCGACCCGCCCCTGACGAAGGACGCCGTGGCGGGGCGGATCCGCCGCCTGCTGGCCACCGCGGACAAGCGCGCGGCCGAGCTCGGGATCCCGGACACCGAGGCCGGCCTGACCCCGGACATGCTGGACGTCTGAGCCGCTCAGACCTGGTGCTCGGGACCACGAGCCGGTCCCTCCGGCGACGGCCGGCGCCCAGGTGCTCCGGCGCCGCCCGGCTGCTGGACGAACGTCCTAGCGGGAATGTGTCCGACGTGTAACCTGAGTCTCACTGGCACTCTCAGGACGATGATGCCAGGCGCGTACAGCGCCGTACGCAACCGTTCATGACCCAGCCGCGTGCCGGCCTCCCGGCGCGCTCCTAGGAGGCACAGTGACCATCCGCGTCGGCATCAACGGCTTCGGCCGCATCGGCCGCAACTACTACCGGGCCCTCGTGGCGTCGGGAGCCGACATCGAGATCGTCGGTGTGAACGACCTCACCGACAACAAGACCCTGGCGCACCTGCTGAAGTACGACACCGTGCTGGGTCGCTTCCCCCTGAGCGTCGCCTACGACGACGAGAACATCATCGTCGACGGCAAGAAGATCCGTGCGCTGGCCGAGCGCGACCCCGCGAAGCTGCCGTGGGCCGAGCTGGGCGCAGACATCGTGATCGAGTCGACCGGCTTCTTCACCGACGCGACCAAGGCCAAGGCCCACATCGACGGTGGCGCCAAGAAGGTCATCATCTCCGCGCCGGCCAAGAACGAGGACGCGACGTTCGTCATGGGCGTGAACCACACCCAGTACGACCCGGCCGTCCACCACATCATCTCCAACGCGTCCTGCACCACGAACTGCCTGGCCCCGATGGCCAAGGCGCTCAACGACGCGTTCGGCATCGAGCGTGGCCTGATGACCACGATCCACGCCTACACCGGTGACCAGAACCTGCAGGACGGCCCGCACCGCGACCTGCGTCGCGCCCGCGCTGCTGCGCAGAACATCGTCCCGACCACCACCGGTGCCGCCAAGGCCGTCGCCCTGGTGCTCCCCGAGCTCAAGGGCAAGCTGGACGGCTACGCGCTGCGCGTGCCGACCATCACCGGCTCGGCCACCGACCTGACGTTCACCGCGGCCAAGGAGGTCTCGGTGGACGAGGTCAACGCCGCCGTGAAGGCCGCCGCCGATGGCCCGCTCAAGGGCATCCTGGAGTACGTCGACGACCCGATCGTGTCGAGCGACATCATCACGAACCCGCACCAGAGCATCTTCGACTCCGGCCTGACGAAGGTGATCGGCGACCAGGTCAAGGTCGTCGCCTGGTACGACAACGAGTGGGGCTACTCGAACAGCCTGGTCAACCTGACCGTGTACGTGGGCGAGCGCCTCTGACCGTCCCGAGCACCTGCTCATGACCGACGTCCGCGAGCCCGGCGACCTCGTTGCCCGGGCACGCGGACGTCGTCGTGTCCGCCCGTGATCCAGCCATCCGACCGAGGGACCAGATGAAGACCATCGACGACCTGGGCGACCTGCGCGGCAAGCGCGTGCTCGTCCGCTCCGACTTCAACGTGCCGCTTGACGGCACCACCATCACCGACGACGGGCGCATCCGCGCCGCGCTGCCGACCCTGACCCGACTGCTCGACGCCGGTGCGCGCGTGATCGTGACCGCGCACCTGGGCCGCCCGAAGGGCGAGCCGGACGCGAAGTACTCCCTCGCACCGGTCGCCGCGCGGCTCGGCGAGCTGCTCGGCAAGCCCGTGGCCCTCGCCGAGGACGTCGTCGGCGAGTCAGCCAAGGCGACCGTCGCCGGGCTTGCCGACGGTGAGATCGCGCTGCTGGAGAACATCCGGTTCGACGCGCGCGAGACCTCGAAGGACGAGGCCGAGCGCGGGGCGCTGGCCGACGAGCTCGCCGCGATGGCCGACGCGTTCGTGTCCGACGGCTTCGGCGTGGTGCACCGCAAGCAGGCGTCGGTGTACGACGTCGCGCTCCGCCTGCCGCACGCGGCCGGCGCGCTCGTGCTCGCCGAGGTCCAGGCGCTGCGCAAGGCGACCGACGAGCCCGAGCGGCCGTACGTGGTCGTCCTCGGTGGCGCGAAGGTGTCGGACAAGCTCGGTGTGATCGCCAACCTGCTGACCAAGGCCGACACGCTGCTGATCGGCGGCGGCATGGTCTACACCTTCCTCGCGGCCCAGGGCCACGAGGTGGGCGCCTCGCTGCTCGAGGCGGACCAGATCGAGACGGTCAAGGGCTACCTGGCCGAGGCGGGCGACAGGATCGTCCTCCCGGTCGACATCGTGGCAGCGGACTCGTTCGCCGCGGACGCCCCGTACGAGACGGTCGCCGCCGACGCGATCCCGGCCGGCAAGATGGGCCTGGACATCGGTCCGAGGTCCGCCGAGCTCTTCGCCGAGGCGATCAAGGGCGCGAAGACGATCGCGTGGAACGGCCCGATGGGCGTGTTCGAGTTCCCGGCTTTCGCGGCGGGCACCAAGGCCGTCGCCCAGGCTCTGGTCGACACCGCCGGCTTCTCGATCGTCGGCGGCGGCGACTCGGCCGCGGCGGTCCGGCTGCTCGGCTTCGACGAGGCCGGCTTCGGCCACATCTCGACCGGCGGGGGCGCGAGCCTGGAGCTGCTCGAGGGCAAGACGCTTCCCGGCATCGCGGTTCTGGAGGACTGATGGCACGCACCCCGCTCATGGCGGGCAACTGGAAGATGAACCTCGACCACCACGAGGCCACCCATCTGGTCCAGAAGCTCGCGTGGACGCTCAAGGACGCCAAGCACGACTACGAGCAGGTCGAGGTCGCGGTGCTCCCGCCCTTCACCGACCTGCGCTCGGTGCAGACCCTCGTCGACGCCGACAAGCTCGAGGTGCGCTACGGCGGCCAGGACCTGTCGATGCACGTCTCCGGGGCGTACACCGGTGAGATCTCGCCGGTGTTCCTGGCCAAGCTCGGCTGCACCTACGTGACCGTGGGGCACTCGGAGCGCCGCCAGTACCACGGCGAGGACGAGGCCGTGACCAACGCCAAGGTGAAGAACGCGCTGGCCCACGGCCTCGTGCCGATCCTGTGCATCGGCGAGGAGCTCGACGTCCGCAAGGCCGGCAACCACGTGCCGCACACGTTGGCCCAGCTCGACGGCGGCCTCGAGGGCCTGTCCGCCGAGCAGGTCGCGGGCCTGGTGATCGCCTACGAGCCGGTCTGGGCGATCGGCACCGGCGAGGTCGCCACCCCCGAGGACGCGCAGGAGCTGTGCGGTGCGATCCGTGCCCGGGTGGCCGAGCTGTACGACCAGGCGACGGCGGACGCCGTGCGGGTGCTGTACGGCGGCTCGGTGAAGTCCGGCAACGTGGCGGCCATCATGGTGCAGACCGACGTCGACGGCGCCCTGGTGGGCGGCGCGAGCCTGGACGCCGAGGAGTTCGCGAAGATCGTGCGGTACAAGTCGCACCGGGTCGGTCTCTGACCGACGCGTGACCGTGGGTCCGTCCGGTGCGCCGGGCGGACCCACGGCACGTTCACCCGACCGGGTTCGGCCGATCGGGACCTCGTCGCCTATCCTTGTCCGGGCGCCACGATGGCCGAGCAGGTCCGCGACCGGTGCCGACCCCGAACGAGAGACGTATCCATGGACGCGCTGCGCATCACCCTCGAGATCCTGCTGATCGTGACGAGCTTCCTCGTCGTGGTGCTCGTGCTTCTCCACAAGGGCAAGGGTGGCGGTCTGTCGGACATGTTCGGCGGCGGCATCTCCAGTGGAGCCGGGACCTCCGGCGTGGCCGAGCGGAACCTCAACCGGATCACGGTGGGCCTGGTCCTCGTGTGGACCGCCGTCGTGGTGCTGCTCGGTCTCATCCAGCGCGTGAGCTGAGAAAGGTCCGGCGATGGCGAGCGGCAGTGCGATCCGTGGCTCCCGGGTGGGCGCGGGCCCGATGGGCGAGGCCGAGCGAGGCGAGGCGGCACCCAGGGTGTGGGTGTCCTTCTGGTGTGCGAACGGCCATGAGACCAGGCCGTCCTTCTCCGAGGACGCCGGGATCGAGATCCCGGAGACCTGGGACTGCCCGCGATGCGGCTACCCCGCGGGCCAGGACCGGGAGAACCCTCCGGCCCCGGCGCGCAACGAGCCGTACAAGACCCATCTGGCCTACGTGAAGGAGCGGCGCAGCGACGAGGACGGCGCCGCGATCCTGGAGGAGGCCCTCGAGGCGCTGCGGGCCCGTCGCGGCGGTTGAACCGCCGAGGTCCGTTTCTGGTCCCGGGCGAGGTCCCGGGTTCGCCCACCGCCCGCTGGTTAGGGTGGCTCGGAGGGCGCTGATGCACGAGCTGTCGATCACTCAGGACGTGGTCCGGACCGTGGTGGACCACACCGACGGCCGGACCGTGGCGGGTGTGCGGCTGCGCATCGGCGTACTCGCGGGGATCGTCCCTGACGCTGTGCGGTTCTGCTTCGACCTGGCCACCGTGGGCACCACGCTCGAGGGTGCCTGGCTGGAGATCGAGGAGGAGCCGGGTCGGGGCCGGTGCCGGGTGTGCCGGAACGAGTTCGCGATGGCCGACCTGCTGCCCCTGTGCCCGTGCGGGAGCACGGACGCCGAGGTCGTGGCCGGCCGTTCGCTCATGGTGACGTCGGTGGAGGTGGTCTAGGTGTGCGACACCTGCGGGTGCGGCGCGACGGACGTGCGAGTGGTGGACCCGGGGACCGGTGCGGTGACGCACACCCACGACGGCGTCACGCACACGCACGAGGCCGGTGAGCTCGAGCACGCGGTCGCCGAGCCGCACAGCCACGACGGCGGGCTGACGTTCCACACGCACGACGAGGTCCCGGCCGCGGTCGAGCAGCCCGCACACCCGCACGGGACCACGACGGTCGAGCTCGAGCTGGACGTGCTCGGCAAGAACAACGCCCTGGCCGGCGAGACGCGCGCCTGGTTGGCCGCGCGAGACCTGGTGGCCGTGAACCTGATGAGCTCGCCGGGCTCGGGCAAGACGACTCTCCTGGAGCGCACGATCCGCGAGACCGCGGGACGCCCCGTGGTCGTGGTCGAGGGAGACCAGGAGACGCTCCTGGACGCCGAGCGGATCCGGGCCGCCGGAGCACGCGCTGTGCAGGTCAACACCGGTGCAGGCTGCCACCTCGACGCCGAGATGCTGCGCACCGCCCTGGACTCGCTGGCGCCGGAGGACGGCTCGCTGGTGATGGTCGAGAACGTCGGCAACCTGGTGTGCCCGGCCCTGTTCGACCTCGGGGAGCAGGCCCGCGTCGTGGTGATCTCGGTGACCGAGGGCGACGACAAGCCGCTGAAGTACCCGCACATGTTCTCCGCGGCCGACCTCGTGGTGCTCAACAAGACCGACCTGCTGCCGTACGTCGACTTCGACGTCGAGGCGCTCACGGCGCATGCCAGGGCGCTGCGGCCCGGGGTGCGGGTGCTGCCGGTCTCGGCGCGCACGGGCGAGGGCCTGGACGCCTGGTACACCTGGCTCGCGGAGCTGGCGGGCTGAGTCCGGATCTGGGAGCGCCCACCGACCGCGACGCGGCGGGTCACCGCGCGCACGGATCGGGGTCCGGGTCCGGTCAGGCGGGCGCGTCGCGTTCCGGGGCTTCACCCGGAAGCCGCGCCGCGGCGGCGAGGTCGATCAGCCACAGCGTCGCCTCGGAGCCGTGCACGCCGGACGCCGGGACGTCCCACCGGTCCGCCTCGGGCGCCTGGGCGGCAGCGACCGCCTCGGACTTGTCCGGTCCGGCGACCAGGAACCACACCTGACGGCTGCGCTCGAGCGCTTCGAAGGTCAGCGAGACGCGGTCGGGCGGTGGCTTGGGGGAGTCGTGCACGGCGACCGTGATCGCGTCGGTGGTGCGCTGCGCGGGGTGGTGCGGGAAGAGCGACGCGACGTGCCCGTCCGGACCCACCCCGAGCATCACCACGTCGAAGAGCCCGCCGCCTGCGCCGCGGATCCGGTCGGCGTACTCGGTGGCGCTGTGCTCGGCCGACTCGGCCCGATCGGGCCCCGCGACGCGGTGCACCAGCGCGGGGTCGAGCCCGAGCCCCAGGAGGCCGGCCTCGTCGGCCTGGGTGTCGTTGCGGTCCGGGTGCCCGGCCGGCAGGTAGCGCTCGTCGCCCCACCACACCCGAACACGCGACCAGTCGACGCACGACCGGGCCGGCGCCCGGCTCAGGGCGGCGACGGTCGCCGCGCCCATCGAGCCGCCGGTGAGCGCGACCTCGGCGATCTCCCGCTCGGCCTGGACGTCGACGAGCGCGGTGATCAGGCGCGCCGCGATCGCGTCGGCCAGCGCTGGCTTGTCCGGGTGCACCAGGAAGCGGGCCCGGGGGACGGGTGTCATGCGACCCCGATCCGGGCCAGACCGTCGCGCAGCACCTCGCCGTAGACCTCGTCCGGGTCCATCCGCCGCAGCTCCTCTGCGAGGCACTCGGTCAGGGTGCGCAGCGGCATCGCCAGGTGCCGGTCGGGCTGTCCGGGCTGGTGCAGCAGCGCCACGCGGCCGTCCGGACGGTCCACGATCACCGGACCGGTCGCGCGCTCGAGGCGGACCGACGTGACGCCTTGGGCGTCGGGGTCGAGGTCCAGCTCGACCGGGCAGCGCAGCGCCTGGGCGAGCCACGCGGCCAGGAGGGTCACCGACGGGTGGGTGTCGTGCCCGGCGACGACGGCCTTGTGGACCTTCTCGAACGGCGGCTGATCGAGCGCCGCGGCGAGCAGTCCGCGCCACACGGTGAGCCGCGTCCACGCGAGGTCCGTGTCGCCCTCGTGGTATGCGGTGCGCAGGGTCCGCAGGCTGTCCTGCGGGTGGGCGCACTCGAGGGTGTCGGTGACCCTCCGGCCCGCCATCGTCCCGACCGGGTCCGCGGAAGGGTCCTGGGGCACCTCGTAGGGCCACCACGCGACGATCGGCGCGTCCGGGAGCATCAGTGGCGTGATGAGGGTGTCCGAGTGACCCAGCAGCTCCGGACCGGCCTTGAGGACGACCACCTCACTCGCCCCCGCGTCGCCGCCCACCCGGATCTCGGCGTCCAGGTGGTTGTTCGCGTTGCCGCACCGGCAGAGCACGATGATCCGGCAGGGGTGCTCGCGGCTCGCGACGTTGGCGGCCTCGATCGCCGGCTCGGGGTCGCGGTCGCCGGCGTCGATCACCAGCGTGAGCACTCGCCCGAGGGCGATGGCGCCGCCCTCGTCGCGGACCTGGACCAGGGACTTGGCCACCGCGCCCGTGGTGGTGTCGGGGAGCTCGAGAATCATGCGTTCCTCCTTACGGCCGCCGCCAGACCCTGCCGTCGCGCACCATCATGGCGTCGGCCGACGGCGGGCCCCACGACCCGGACGGATAGGGCTCGGGCGCGCCGTGGCGCGACCAGTGGTCGAGGATCGGGTCGAGGATCCTCCAGGACAGCTCGACCTCCTGCTGCCGCGGGAACAACGGCGGGTCACCGAGCAGGACGTCCAGGATGAGTCGTTCGTACGCCTCGGGCGAGGACTCGGTGAACGCGTGGCCGTAGCCGAAGTCCATCGTGACGTCGCGGACCTCCATCGCGGTGCCCGGCACCTTGGAACCGAACCGCAGCGTGACGCCCTCGTCGGGTTGCACCCGGATCACCAGGGCGTTCTTGCCGAGCTCCTCGGTGGCCGTCGACTCGAACGGCAGGTGCGGGGCGCGCTTGAACACCACCGCGACCTCGGTCACCCGGCGCCCCAGCCGCTTGCCGGTGCGCAGGTAGAACGGCACCCCTGCCCACCTGCGGGTGTCGATGTCGAGGCGGACCGCCGCGAACGTCTCGGTGATCGAGCCCGGTGCGACGCCCTGCTCCTCGAGGTACCCGGCCACCAGCTCCCCGCCCTGCCAACCGGCCGCGTACTGTCCTCGGGCGGTGTGCCGGTTCAGGTCCTTGGGCACCCGGACCGCGGAGAGCACCTTCTCCTTCTCGGCGCGCAGGTCGTCGGCATCGAACGAGACCGGCTCCTCCATGGCGGTGAGAGCGAGGAGCTGGAGCAGGTGGTTCTGGATGACGTCGCGCGCCGCGCCGATGCCGTCGTAGTAGCCCGCGCGGCCGGCGATGCCGATGTCCTCGGCCATCGTGATCTGCACGTGGTCGACGTAGTTGGCGTTCCAGATCGGCTCGAACAGCTGGTTCGCGAACCGCAGCGCCAGCAGGTTCTGCACGGTCTCCTTGCCGAGGTAGTGGTCGATCCGGAAGACCGACTCCGGGGCGAAGACCTCCGAGACGACGTCGTTCAGCTCAACCGAGGACTCCAGGTCACGCCCGAACGGCTTCTCGATGACGACCCGGCGCCAGGCGTGCTCGTGCTGGGTCGCCAGGCCGGACCGGGACAGCTGGCGCAGCACCAGTGGGAACGCCTTGGGCGGCACCGACAGGTAGAACGCGTGGTTGCCGTTGGTGCCCTGGTCCGCGTCGAGCTCTGCGACCGTCTTGCTCAGCCGGTCGAAGGCCGCGTCGTCGCCGAACTCGCCCTGCACGAACCGGATGCCCTCGGCGAGCTGACGCCAGGTGCTCTCGCGGAAGGGTGTCCTGGCGTGCTCCTGCACGGCGTCGTGGACCACCTGGGCGAAGTCCTGGTCCACCCAGTCCCGCCGCGCGAACCCGGTGAGCGCGAACCCCGGCGGGAGGAGGCCACGGTTGGCCAGGTCGTAGACCGCCGGCATGAGCTTCTTGCGCGCCAGGTCGCCGGTGACGCCGAAGATCACCAGGCCGCACGGCCCGGCGATCCTGGCGAGCCGCCGGTCGCGCGGGTCGCGGAGCGGGTTGCGCTCCGCGGTGACGGCGCGGCTCACGCGGCACCCTCCATGGCGCCGCGCACCGTGCCGAGCAGGTCCTCCCAGGCGTCGGTGAACTTCTGCACGCCCTCGACCTCGAGCTGGTCCGTCACGGCCGCCAGGTCCACGCCGACCCCCGCCAGCTCCGCCATGACACGCTCGGCGTCCGGGAAGGCATGGATCGCGTCGGGGCGGATGAGGCCGTGGTCGGCGGTGGCGGTGAGGGTGGAGCCGGGCATGGTGTTCACCGTGTGGGGCGCGACCAGCTCCTCGACGTACCGGGTGTCGCGGTAGGCCGGGTCCTTGGTGCTCGTCGAGGCCCACAGCGGGCGCTGGCTGCGGGCCCCGGCGGCGGCCAGGGCCCTGAAGCGCTCGGTGGCCCCGGTCTGCTCCCACAGCCGGTAGGCCAGGCGCGCGTTCGCGATCGCGGCGGTGCCGCGCAGCGCGACGGCGGGGTCGTCGCCGATCTTCTCCAGCCGAGCGTCGACGGCGGTGTCCACCCGGGACACGAAGAACGAGGCCACGGACGCCAGGTGCGACAGGTCGACGTCGGCCTCACGGGCCCGTTCGAGACCGGCCAGGTGGGCATCGAGCACCTGCGCGTACCGCTCCAGGGAGAAGATCAGCGTGACGTTGACGCTGATGCCCTCGGCCAGGGCGGCGGTGATCGCGGGCAGTCCCTCGACGGTCGCGGGGATCTTGATGAACAGGTTCGGCCGGTCCACGGTCGCCCAGAGCCGTCGCGCGGCGGCGATCGTGCCCTCGGTGTCGCGAGCGAGCCGCGGGTCGACCTCGATCGACACCCGACCGTCGGAGCCGTCGGTGGCCTCGTAGACGTCGGCGAGCACGTCGCACGCGTCACGCACGTCGTCGGTGGTGAGCCGGAAGACGGCCTCCTCGACGTCGAGGCCCTCACGCGCGAGCTCGGCGAGCTGGGGACCGTAGGCGTCCGTCCCGTCGACGGCCTTGGCGAAGATCGAGGGGTTCGACGTCACGCCGATCACGCCGCGGGTGCGCACCAGGTCGGCGAGGCCGCCCTCGTGCACCAGGGGACGGGAAAGGTCGTCGAGCCAGATCGCCACGCCCGCGTCTGCGAGGTGGACGAGGGGTCGGGGGATCTCGGTGGGCACGGGCAGCGTCATGGCGCACCTCTCCTGCCGGCGCGCAGGCGCCGGCCCTCGGCGGTCCACGGCGCCTGCGTGGCGCCGCGGTGCTGCCCTACTCGCCCGCCACAGCGGCCAAGGACTCGCGGGCCGCGGCAACCACGGCCTCCGCGGTGATCCCGAACTCGCGGTAGAGGGTGCCGTAGTCGGCCGAGGCCCCGTAGTGCTCGAGGGAGATCGAGCGGCCGGCGTCACCGACCAGACGGGCCCACGGCATGGCGATCCCGGCCTCGACCGAGACCCGGGCGCGCACCGACGGGGGCAGCACCTGATCACGGTAGGCACGTTCCTGCCGATCGAACCACTCGAGACACGGAGCCGAGACGACGCGGGTGGCCACGCCGGCCTGCTCGAGGTGGGTCCGCGCCTCGACGGCGAGCTGCACCTCGGAGCCGGTGGCGATGAGGATGACGTCCGGTGATCCGGTGCTCGCCTCGAGCAGCACGTAGGCGCCTCTCGCCACACCGTCGGTGGTCGCGAACCCGTCGACCCCCCGTGGGAACGTCGGGACGTTCTGGCGGGTGAGGACCAGGGCCGCAGGGTTGGCGGTGTTCGCCAGCACGGCGCGCCACGCCGCAGCGGTCTCGTTGGCGTCAGCGGGGCGCACCACGTCCAGGTTCGGGATCGCCCGCACCGCGGCCAGGTGCTCGACCGGCTGGTGGGTCGGACCGTCCTCGCCCAGACCGATCGAGTCGTGTGTCCACACGAAGATCGAGGGCACGCCCATCAGCGCCGCGAGCCGCACGGACCCCCGCATGTAGTCGCTGAACGTGAAGAACGTGCCGCCGTACGGGCGGGTCAGACCGTGCAGCGCGATGCCGTTGAGGATCGCGCCCATGCCGTGCTCGCGGATGCCGAAGTGCAGCGTGCGGCCGTACCACTCGCCGGTGAACTCCTTCGTGGAGTGCTCGGGGGGCAGGAAGGACGTGGCGCCCTTCATCGTGGTGTTGTTCGAGCCGGCCAGGTCGGCCGAGCCGCCCCAGAGCTCGGGGAGCACGGGCGCCAGGGCGCTGAGCACGTCGCCGGACGCGGCGCGGGTGGCCAGCGACCTTCCGGCGTCGAAGGTCGGCAGCGCATCGGTCCAACCCTCGGGCAGCTGCTTGGCGCGAAGTCGGTCCAGCAGCACGGCGCGCTCGGGGTTGGCCTCGCGCCAGTCGCGGTAGCTCGCATCCCACTCGGCGTGCATCGCCTCGCCCCGGCGCACCATGGCGCGGGTGTGCGTGATCACCTCCGGGGAGACCTCGAAGCTCTTCTCCGGGTCGAAGCCGAGCACGTTCTTCAGGGCCGCGACCTCCTCGGTGCCGAGCTTGGAGCCGTGCGAGCCGTGCGTGTCCTGCTTGGTGGGCGCGGGCCACGCGATGATCGTCCGCAGGCGGATGAACGACGGCTTGTCCGTGACCGCCTTCGCCGCCTCGATCGCCTCGAGCAGGGCCGCCGGGTCCTCGCGGTACTCCGTGCCGCCGTGCGTCCAGTCCACCGACTGGGTGTGCCAGCCGTAGGCCTCGTAGCGCGCCAGGACGTCCTCGGTGAACGCGACGTCGGTGTGACCCTCGATCGAGATCTTGTTGTCGTCCCAGATCACGACCAGGTTGCCCAGCTTCTGGGTACCGGCGATCGAGGACGCCTCGGAGCTGACGCCCTCCTGGAGGTCGCCGTCGGAGGCGATGACGTAGACGAAGTGGTCGAACGGGCTGGTGCCCGGCGCCGCGTCGGGGTCGAGCAGCCCCCGCTCCCGCCGGGAGGCGATGGCGAACCCGACCGAGCTTGCGATGCCTTGGCCCAGCGGGCCGGTGGTGATCTCCACGCCCTTGGTGTGGCCGTACTCCGGGTGGCCTGGGGTCAGCGAGCCCCAGGTGCGCAGCGCCTCGAGGTCGGACAGCTCGAGGCCGTAGCCGGCCAGGTAGAGCTGGATGTACTGGGTGAGGCTCGAGTGGCCGGCGGACAGGATGAACCGGTCGCGGCCGAGCCACGACGGGTCGGTCGGGTCGTGCCGCATCACGCGCTGGTACAGCAGGTACGCAGCCGGGGCGAGGCTCATCGCGGTCCCGGGGTGGCCGTTGCCGACCTTCTCGACGGCGTCGGCGGCCAGGACACGCACGGTGTCGACGGCGCGCTGATCCAGGTCGGTCCACTCGAGGGGGGTGTTCACGCTCACACGTTCCTTCCAGGCCAGGCCGTGGGGTCGAGGGCAGGTGGCCCGCGGGCTCGGATGCGGGCCACGGTGCGCCGCAGAGGCGACCGGCACGAGCCTAGTCCCGGGGGCATGGGACCCGCTCGGGGGGCCCGCGGGGCGGCTCGCCTGGGCTGAAGGGCCCAGGTCGCTTACCATGGGGCCTGCGCCGGAGGGGCCAGACCCGGCACACCCGTCCCACAGCGATCGGAGTCCGCCCACAGTGCGCAGCATGACGACGGACACCTCGACCGTCGCCGAGGGTCCAGCCGCCGTCCAGGGTGACCGGATGAGCCGGGCGCTGCGCACCGTCGGGGCGTACGTCGCGCTCACCAAGCCGCGGATCATCGAGCTGCTGCTGGTCACCACGCTCCCGACGATGATCCTGGCGGCCGACGGGCTGCCCTCCGTCGCGCTGGTGCTGGCCACGCTCGTCGGCGGCACCGCAGCCGCCGGGGCCGCCAACACACTCAACTGCGTCCTCGACCGCGACATCGACTCCTTGATGAACCGCACGCGCAGGCGGCCGCTGGTGACGGGCGAGGTGGGGGCGCGCTCGGCGGTGGTCTTCGGGCTGGTGCTCGGCGCGGCGTCGGTGGCGTGGTTCGCGCTCCTGGTCAACCTGGTGGCCGCGGCCCTGGCCCTGGCGGCGATCCTGCTGTACGTCGTCGGCTACACGATGCTGCTCAAGCGGCGCACGCCGCAGAACATCGTGTGGGGCGGCATCGCCGGCTGCATGCCGGTCCTGATCGGCTGGTCGGCCGTGACCGGCACGCTCGCGTGGGCCCCGGTGGCGCTGTTCGCGGTGATCTTCTTCTGGACCCCGCCGCACTACTGGCCCCTGTCGATGAAGTTCCGGCGGGACTACGCGGCGGCGGGGGTGCCGATGCTGCCCGTGGTCGCCAGCGACAGCCGGGTGGCGTCGGAGATGGTGGCCTACACGGCCGCGATGGTCGCCGCGTCCCTCGCCCTGGTGCCGCTGGCCGGGATGACCTGGGTCTACGCGGCGGTGGCCGGCGTCCTGGGCCTGTGGTTCGGCTGGAGCGTCCTGGCCCTGCTGCTGCGGGCGCGGCGCCCGGAGCGCACGAAGCTGGGCGAGATGAAGGTGTTCCACCGGTCGATCACCTACCTCACGCTCCTGTTCATCGCGGTAGCGGTCGACCCCTTCCTGCCGGTGTGACGTGGACGGTCCGGACCGGCTCGCCGATGCGGCGACGGCGTTCCTGGACCACCTCGCCGTGGAGCGGGGCCTGGCCACCCACACCCTCGCGGCCTACCGGCGTGACCTGGAGCGCTACCGGGCCTTCCTGACCGCGCGCGGCCTGGCCGAGCTGGCCGAGGTGACGCCCTCGGACGTGCGTGACTACGTGCTCCAGGTGCGCCAGGGCACCGACGGGCGCCCGCAGCTCGCCGCGTCGTCGACGGCGCGCATGGTCGCAGCGGTGCACGGCTGGCACCGGTTCGCCGCCCTGGAGGGCTGGGCCCCCACCGACCCCGCGGCCGGGGTCAAGCCGCCGGCCCGACCGCGCCGGCTGCCCAAGGCCCTCAGCGTCGAGCAGGTCGGTGCGCTGCTGGACGCGGCGGGAGTGGGCGAGGGCGCGGTCCCGCTGCGCGACCGTGCGCTCCTGGAGCTGCTCTACTCCACCGGCGCCCGGATCAGCGAGGTCGTCGGCCTCGACGTCGACGACCTCGACCTGGAGGTCGGGCAGGTGCTGCTGCGGGGCAAGGGGAGCAAGGAGCGCGTCGTGCCGGTGGGGTCCTTCGCCCGGGATGCGGTGCAGGCCTACCTGGTGCGCGCCCGGCCCCACCTCGCGTCGCACGGCCGCGGGACGCCGGCGTTGTTCCTCAACACCCTCGGCCGGCGGCTGAGCCGTCAGTCCGGCTGGGCGGTGCTGCGCCAGGCCGCGGACCGTACGGGGCTGACCACGCCGGTGTCGCCACACACGCTGCGGCACTCGTTCGCCACCCATCTGCTGGCCGGCGGAGCGGACGTCCGTGTGGTCCAGGAGCTGCTCGGGCACGCGTCGGTGACCACCACGCAGATCTACACGCACGTGGCTCCCGAGACGCTGCGCGAGGTCTACGTCGCCGCGCACCCACGCGCGGTCGGCTGACGCACGGCCTGCGCCCGACGGACCTTCCTCGGGGCCTGGGACGAGGCCGGTGGGGCGCCGATGGCGAGCGGGTGTGCTGGGGTAACCTCGGGCGCGTGACGAGCCAGGACACCGAGCACGCAGCCACCGACCTGGTCGGGCGTCCGATGCCCGAGTTCGGCGAGCCCGCCCCGCTCACGTCCACCGGACCGGCCCGGATCATCGCGCTGTGCAACCAGAAGGGTGGGGTGGGCAAGACCACCTCCACGATCAACCTGGGTGCGGCGCTGGCCACCTACGGGCGCAAGGTGCTGGTGGTGGACTTCGACCCCCAGGGCGCCGCGTCCGTGGGGCTCGGGATCAACCCGCACGAGCTGGACAAGACCGTCTACAACCTCCTGATGGAGCGCGACGCGACCCTGTCCGACGTGGTGCGTCACACGTCGGTCCCCGGCCTGGACCTGCTGCCGGCGAACATCGACCTGTCGGCGGCCGAGGTGCAGCTGGTCGGGGAGGTCGCCCGCGAGTCGGTCCTGTCCCGGGCGCTGCGGCCCGCGGAGGACGACTACGACGTGATCCTGGTCGACTGCCAGCCGTCACTCGGGCTGCTGACGGTCAACGCCCTGACCGCCGCGCACGGCGTGCTCATCCCGCTGGAGTGCGAGTTCTTCGCGCTGCGCGGTGTGGCGCTGCTCATCGAGACCGTGGAGAAGGTCCGCGACCGGCTCAACCCGCGCCTGCACATCGACGGCATCCTGGCCACCATGCACGACTCCCGCACGCTGCACTCACGTGAGGTGCTCGCCCGCGTCCACGAGGCGTTCGACGGTCAGCTGCTGCACACCGTGATCTCCCGCACGGTGAAGTTCCCCGATTCGTCGGTCGCGGCGGAGCCGATCACCACGTACGCCCCCAACCACCCGGGAGCGCTGGCCTACCTCCAGCTGGCCCGGGAGCTCGTGGCCCGCGGCGATGCCGCCTGAGGACCTCGCGGCGCCGACCCGCCCGGGGCCGTTCGAGGTCCACCTGGAGAACTTCTCCGGTCCGTTCGACCTGCTGCTCGGGTTGATCGCCCGGCACAAGCTGGACATCACCGAGGTGGCGCTCGCCCGGGTCACCGACGAGTTCATCGCCGCGGTGCGGGCCGCAGAGCACTCGGACGCGCCGTGGTCGCTCGGCCAGATCAGCGAGTTCCTGGTGGTGGCCGCGACGCTGCTGGACCTCAAGGCCGCGAGCCTGCTGCCCGGCGAGCTCGACGCGACGGAGGACCTGGAGCTGCTGGAGGCCCGTGACCTGCTGTTCGCGCGCCTGCTGCAGTACCGCGCGTTCAAGCAGGTCGCCGCACATCTGGACGAGCGTCTGACGGCGCAGTCGCGGCGTCTGCCCCGGGCGGTGAGCCTCGAGCCGCACCTGGCGGCGCTGCTGCCCGAGCTCGTCCTCGCCGTCGGGCCCGATCAGCTCGCGCGGATGGCGGCCGAGGCCCTGGCGCCCAGGCCGGTCCCGGTGGTGTCCCTGGCGCACCTGCACGCTCCGGTCGTCAGCGTTCGCGAGCAGGCTTCGGTGCTGGCCGACCGCCTGCGCCGGTCCGGTGCGTCCTCGTTCCGCTCGCTGATCTCGGACGCGGGCTCGACCGGCGTGGTGGTGGCGCGCTTCCTCGCGGTGCTCGAGCTGTTCCGGGAGGGCATGGTGGGACTGGACCAGGTCGACGCGCTCGGAGAGCTCACCGTGCGCTGGACGGGTGCGGCCGAGGGCGAGGTCCAGGTGAGTGATGACTACGAAGCGGCGGCTGCCGCCGAGGCCGGCGAGAGCCCGCCCGGCGACGAGGAGGACCGGTGAGCGACCACGAGGACCTGACCCGACCGGTGGACGAGGTGCCCGACGGGCCGCCCCCGGAGCTGTCCGAGGCGGTCCCGGACGAGCTCGCGTTCGACGTCGACGGCCTGCCCGGCGGCGCCCGCGCAGCCCTGGAGGCCGTTCTCATGGTGGCCGACGAGCCGATCTCCGCGATCCGGCTCGCCGCCGTGCTCGGGCTGCCCACCGGCGCGGTGGACGAGACTCTCGCGGAGCTGGCCGAGGAGTACCGGGCGCAGCTGCGCGGCTTCGAGCTGCGGCAGGTGGCCGACGGGTGGCGCTTCTACTCGGCGGCACCGTACGCCGACGTCGTCGGGCGCTTCGTGCTGGACGGCCAGACCGCTCGGCTGACCCAGGCCGCGCTGGAGACGCTGGCCGTGATCGCCTACCGCCAACCCGTGACGCGCGGGCAGGTCTCAGCCGTGCGTGGGGTCAACGTGGACTCCGTGGTGCGCACCCTGGGGGCCCGCGGTCTGGTGCACGAGGTGGGGACCGAGCCCTCCGGGGCCGTGCTGTACGCCACGACGCCGTACTTCCTGGAGCGGATGGGGCTGACCAGCCTGGACGAGCTGCCGCCGCTCGCGCCGTACCTGCCCGACCTCGCGCAGCTCGACCTGGACGAGGGGGCTGCCAGGTGACCATGGAGGATCCGAGCGTGGAGGGCGTGCGGCTGCAGAAGGTACTGGCCGGCGCGGGCCTCGGCTCGCGACGGGCGTGCGAGGCGCTGATCGCCGCGGGTCGGGTCGAGGTGGACGGCGTCGTGGTGCGCGAGCAGGGCGTGCGGGTGGACCCGGCGAGGGTGGTGCTGCACGTGGACGGCGAGCGCGTGCAGCTCGATCCGGACAAGGTGACCCTCGCGTTGCACAAGCCGCGCGGGATGGTCTCCTCGATGCACGACGAGAACGGCCGGCCGGACCTGTCTCAGGTGGTGAGCGACCAGCGGCTGTTCCACGTCGGCCGCCTCGACGCGGACAGCGAGGGACTGCTGCTGCTCACCAACGACGGGGAGCTCGCCCACCGGCTCACGCACCCCTCCCACGAGGTCGCCAAGACCTATGTCGTGACCGTGCAGGGCAGGGTCAAGCCCGGGGTCGGCGCGGTGCTGCGGCGCGGGGTCGACCTCGAGGACGGACCCGCGGCCCTGGACGAGTACCGGCTGATCGACGCGACGTCCCAACGCAGCCTGGTGGAGGTCGTGCTGCACGAGGGGCGCAACCGGATCGTGCGGCGGATGTTCGAGGCCGTGGGACACCCGGTGATCCGCCTGGTCCGTACCCAGATCGGTCCGGTGCGTCTGGGGGAGCTGCGCCCGGGCCGGACCCGTGCGGTGGAAGGCCGCGAGCTCGGCGCCCTGATGGCCGCCGTCGGGCTGTGACCCGGTACGCTCGCTGGCCGTCGAGGAGGAGCAGCGTGGGCGAGCGAGGAGCCAGGTGAGCGTGGGCGTCGAGCACCCGGCCGCCACCCGCGGGCCGGTGCGGGTGGTGGGCACGGGCCTGCTCGGCACCAGCGTGGGCCTGGCGCTGCGCGCGGGCGGCGTCGACGTGGTGCTCGCGGACCCGTCCCGGACCACGGTGCTGCTGTCCCGCGACGTGGGCGCGGGCCGGCTGCCGGCCGCGGACGAGCCGGAACCGGTCCTGATCGTGGTCGCCGCGCCGCCGGACGTCACGGCGGAGGTGGTGCTCGCCGAGCTCGCCGCCCATCCCCGGGCCGTGGTCACCGACGTGGCCTCGGTGAAGGGCTCGGTGGCGGGAGCGGTCGCCGCCGGGGGCGGGGACCTGGCGCGGTACGTCGGGTCGCACCCGATGGCCGGCTCGGAGCGCTCCGGGCCGACCGCCGCGCGACCCGACCTGTTCGCGGGGCGCCCGTGGGTGGTGTGCGCGGGCGGTGCGGACCGTGACGCCGTCCTCGCGGTGCGCACCCTCGCGGTGGACGTCGGGGCGACCCCCGTGATGCTCGAGGCGGCCGACCACGACGCCGCGGTGGCCCTCGTGTCCCACGTGCCGCAGGTCGCCGCGAGCCTGGTGGCGGCCCGGTTGCGTGACGCGGGGCCGGCGGCGTTGGACCTGGCCGGCCAGGGGCTGCGGGACGTGACCCGGATCGCCGCGAGCGAGCCGGGCCTGTGGACCTCGATCCTCGCGGCCAACTCCGGGGCCGTCGTGCCGGTCCTGCGGGCGCTGCGGGACGACCTCGACGCCCTGGTCGGCGCGCTGGATCAGGCCGGCGGCCAGGCGGCCGAGCCTGCGGGGGCGCTGGGCACGATCGCCTCGGCGATCGCAGCCGGCAACGCGGGCGTCGGTCGGATCCCCGGCAAGCACGGCGGGTCGCACGCGACCTACGACGTGGTCACGGTGCTGGTGCCGGACCGCCCCGGCGAGCTGGGCCGGCTGCTGGTCGACGTGGGCCACGCCGGAGTGAACCTCGAGGAGCTCGCGATCGACCACGCGCCCAGGCAAGCCGTGGGTCTGGCGGCCATCTCGGTGCTGCCGGGGCTGGGCGCGCGCCTGGAGGACGAGCTGGCGGCTCGCGGCTGGCGGGTGGCCGGATGAGCCTGCGCACGCCGCTGGTGGTGGCGATCGACGGTCCCTCCGGGTCCGGCAAGTCCACCGTGAGTCGTCGCGTCGCGGCGCACCTGGGCCTGGCGTACCTGGACACCGGCGCGATGTACCGCGCGGCCACCTGGTGGTGCCTCGAGCGTGGGGTGGACCTGGACGACGCGGCCGCGATGACCACAGCCGTGCACGCGATGGTCCTGGACCTGGACGTGAACCCGCGGTTCCCGTCCTTCGCGGTGGAGGGCACCGACGTGGGCGTGGCGATCCGCGCGCCGAAGATCTCCTCGCTCGTGTCGCGGATCGCGACCAACCTCGACGTGCGGGCGGACCTGGGTGCGCGCCAGCGCCGGGTGATCGACCTGGAGTGCACGCCGGACGGCTTCAGCGAGGGCCGGGGGATCGTGGTCGAGGGCCGCGACATCACCACGGTGATCGCTCCGGACGCGGACGTTCGCCTGCTGCTCACGGCGAGCGAGGAGGCCCGGCTGGCCCGTCGCGCCCGCGAGCTGCACGGCACGGCGGACGCCACGGCGGTCGCAGCGACCCGCGACCAGGTGGTGGGCCGTGACGCCCAGGACTCGACGGTGGTCGAGTTCCGCACGGCCGCCGACGGCGTGGTGACGGTGGACTCCTCGGGCCTGGACCTGGAGCAGACGGTGGAGGCGGTGCTCGAGCTCGTCGAACGCGTGGCGGGGGCGTGAGCGCGGCGCGGAGTGCGGTCCGGGGCCCGGGCCGAGCCGGACCGGTCTGGTCGCGGCGGGTCGGCTGGTTCCTGGCCCACGTCGTGTGGAACACCGAGGTGGTCGGCGCGGAACACCTGCCCGGGACGGGGCCGGTGGTGCTGGCGGCGAACCACGTGTCGGCGATCGACGGGCCGCTCCTGCACGGCGCGGTGGCGCGGGGCACGCACATCCTGGTCAAGCAGGAGGTGTTCCACGGGCCGATCGGTGTGATCCTGCATGCGGCCGGCCAGATCCCGGTGGACCGCTCCTCCGGTCGGTCGGCATTGGAGGCCGCCCTCGGCGTGCTGCGCCGCGGGGGTGTGGTCGGGATCTTCCCCGAGGGCAACCGGGGTCGTGGCGACGTGTCCGGCGTGCGCGCGGGTGTTGCGTGGCTGGCGGTGCACGGCAGTGCCCCGGTGGTCCCCGTCGCGATCCTGGGCAGCCGGCGTACCGGTGAACCGCTCGGCCACGTCCCAGGAGCTCGCCGGCGCCTGGTGGTCGAGCTGGGCGCGCCCGTGCAGCTGGACCTGCCGGACGACACGCCGCGCCGACTGGCCGTGTCCGCGACCGCGGACGCGGTGGCCGAGGCCCTGGGCCGGCACGTGCAGGACGCCGCGCAGCGCCACGGCCTGCCCCTGCCGCAGGACGACCCGCGCGCTGCGTCCGACTGACGCTGCGCCCGCGGTGAACCCGGTTCGGCAGCACGGGGTGGTCCGGGAGAGGATGTCCGCCATGGACAGCCCCAACGTCGACGCCACCCGCGAGGAGGCCCTGCGCGCCGGCCTCGCCGACTACGAGCTGGCCGAGGAGGACCTGGCGCTTCTCGACGGCGAGGGAGCTCCCGACGCCGGGACCGCGCCGGCACCGCTCCCGACCGTGGCCGTGGTCGGGCGCCCGAACGTCGGCAAGTCGACCTTGGTCAACCGGATCCTCGGGCGACGGGAGGCGGTGGTGCTGGACACGCCCGGTGTGACCCGCGACCGGGTGAGCTACCCGGCCGAGTGGGCCGGGCACCCCTTCACGCTGGTCGACACCGGCGGGTGGGAGACCGACGTCGCGGGGCTGGACGCGCGCGTCGCCGAGCAGGCCGAGGTGGCGATCGACCTTGCCGACGTCGTGGTGTTCGTGGTCGACGCCACGGTCGGCGCCACGGCCACCGACGAGCGTGTGGTGCGGCTGCTGCGCAAGGCCGGCAAACCCGTGGTGCTCGCCGCGAACAAGGTCGACGGGCCGCGCGCCGAGGCCGACGCGCTGGCGCTGTGGAACCTGGGCCTCGGCGAACCGCGCGCCGTCTCGGCCCTGCACGGCCGGGGGTCAGGTGACCTTCTGGACGCAGTGATCGAGGCCCTCCCTGAGCGTGGCACGGCCGGCGGCGCCCCGGCGGAGGGCGGCCCGCGCCGGGTGGCCCTGGTCGGGCGGCCCAACGTCGGCAAGTCCTCGCTGCTCAACGCCCTGGCCGGGTCCCAGCGGGTGGTGGTCGACGCGGTCGCCGGCACCACGCGCGACCCGGTGGACGAGCTGGTCGAGCTCGGCGACCGCCCATGGTGGTTCGTGGACACCGCAGGGATCCGGCGCCGGGTGCACCAGACGACCGGCGCGGACTTCTACGCCTCGCTGCGCACCCAGGCGGCGATCGAGAAGGCCGAGGTCGCCGTGGTGCTCGTGGACGCGAGCGAGCCGCTGACCGAGCAGGACACCCGGGTCATCACCCAGGTGGTCGAGGCGGGCCGCGCTCTGGTCATCGCCTACAACAAGTGGGACCTCATGGACGACGAGCGCCGCCGGTACCTGGAGACCGAGATCGAGCGCGACCTCGTCCAGGTGCAGTGGGCCCCGCGGGTCAACATCTCCGCGCGCACCGGGTGGCACCGGGCCAAGCTCGTGCCGGCCCTGGACGTCGCGCTGGAGTCGTGGGACACCCGGATCTCGACCGGCCGGCTCAACGCCTTCCTGGGCGAGCTGGTGGCCGCTCACCCGCACCCGCTGCGTGGCGGCAAGCAGCCGCGCATCCTGTTCGCCACCCAGGCCTCGACGCGACCGCCGCGGTTCGTGATCTTCGCGACCGGGTTCCTCGAGGCGGGGTACCGGCGCTTCATCGAACGGCGGTTGCGCGAGACGTTCGGGTTCGAGGGCGCGCCGATCGAGATCTCGGTGCGGGTGCGGGAGAAGCGGAAGCGGTGACGCGGTGAGCCGACCGGGCGCGGACGGCGAGGCGGGCGGCTCGGTGGTCGCCACTCGCGGGCTGCTGCTGCGCTGGGGCCTGCCGCGCGACCCGGCCGCGTCCACGAGCCTGGCCGGGTTCCTGGTCTCCGGCGTCGTGACAGTGATGATCACGCGGGCGCTGCTGGCAGCCACCGGCTATCCGCAGCTCGGCGGCCCGGGGCTGCACATCGCGCACGTGCTGTGGGGCGGCCTCGGGATGACCGTCGCGGTGGTGCTGCTGCTGTCGTTCATCGGGCCCGCGATCCGGCCGCTCGCGGCGGTGATCGGCGGCATCGGGTTCGGGCTCTTCATCGACGAGATCGGCAAGTTCGTCACCGACGACAACGACTACTTCTTCCGGCCGACGGCGGCGCTGATCTACCTCGTCGTCGTGGCGCTCGTGATCCTCGGCGAGGCGCTCAACGGGCGCGTGCCGCACCGCCCCGCGGAGTACCTCGCCGCTGCCGCCGACCAGGCCGTCGCGGGTCTGCCGGGCGGGTTCACGCCCCACGCCAGAGCGTATGCGCGGCGCCTGCTGGAGCGCGGTGCGGGCGAACCTGGTGCGACGGAGGTCGGTGCCGTCCTCGGGGCGGTGGACGAGGACCACAGCGAGGCGCCGAACCCCGTCGCGACGGTGAGCGCGTGGGTGGTGCGGGTGTCCCGCCGTGCGGTCGGTGCGCGCTTCGTGCCGGGCGCGACCGTGGCGGTCCTGCTGCTCAGCTCCACGCTGGGCGTGCTGCGCGGGCTGGTCGAGTGGCGGGCCCTCGGGCTGGCATGGTGGGTCGCCGCCGGGATGCTCGGCGGCGCCGCGGTGACCACCGCCCTCGCGGTCGCCGGGCTGGTGGTGGTGCGGAGCGACAGGCGCGTCGCATACCGACGTTTCCGGCGTGCGGTGATGGTGTCGCTGCTCGTCACGCAGTTCTTCGTCTTCATCGTCGAGCAGTTCACCGCGGTGTGGGGCCTGCTGATCGACCTGGCGGTCCTGATGCTCGTCGAGGCAGAGCTCAGCCAGCTCGCACAGCCCGACGATCACCCGATCCGCGTCGCAAAGGGCAGGCCCACCGCGTTCTGAGCCGGCCACGGGGCGAGGACCTGCACGAGCACCGTCCGGTGCGCCGAGCAGGCCATCACCAACGCCACCGCCCACCCGACGCCGGTCCAGCCGAGCAGCAGGTTCACCAGTGCGATGCCGCCGTGGTTCGACCGGCCACGGCTGGCCGCGACCGCCCACGGCAGCAGGTAGCCGAACGAGGCCACCGCGAGCAGCCACGCGACCACGAGCACCGCGTCGGGCGGCACGCGCCGGTCCGACACCACGACCGTCGACCACGGTGCTGAGAAGGACGCCGGTGCGCGCCACACGGCGGCGGTGACGGGCGGCGCGGGGACCGGTCGCGGCGGGACGGGCGGCAGTGGCCCGATCAGCGCGGTCGGCGGGAGGGTCGTGCTCGTGCGCGCCGAGGCTCGGGCGTGCGGTGGGTCGGCGGGCGGCCCCGCCAGCAGCGGCAGCTCCACGGTGTCCTGCCAGTCGGCGGGGACCGCGTGGTCCAGGTCGTCCAGATCGTCGTCGCGCACGGCTCCTCCTCGGGTGGTGCGCGTGATGTTACGGGCGGCGGATCACTCCGCGGCCACGAGGTGATCACGACTCGGTCCGAGCAGCGGCCCTCGGACGACGTGGTGCCGCGTGCGTGTCGCGAGTCCGTGGCGTGGCTGCGGTACCATCGTCGTCGGCTTCGGCCGAACGGGATGTGGCGCAGCTTGGTAGCGCACTTGACTGGGGGTCAAGGGGTCGCAGGTTCAAATCCTGTCATCCCGACAGAGGAACGAGCAGGGTTGCAGGGCCGCTCCGCACAGGCGGGGCGGCCCTCGTCACTGCCGGGCAGTCGAGTGGCTCACCGCGCGAGCCGCTCGACCACAGCGCCGAAGAGTCGCGGCGCGACGCTGGCGATCGGCACGACGGCGGGGCGCAGCGGGGATGTCGCGGCGGCCACGAGACCGACCGTGAGCGCTCGGTAGTCCCTGGTCGCGCGAACCCAGGCGCGCTCGTACCCGGCGGGGTCGTCGAGGTGCGCGATGGCGGCGGCGGCCTGGGCGAACCCGACGCGCAGACCCTCACCGGTCAGTGCGTCGACGTAGCCGGAGGCGTCCCCGACCAGCATTACGCGGCCGGAGGTGCGCGCCGAGGTGCGTTGGCGCAGCGGTCCCGCTCCCCGTAGCGGGCCCGCCGGGTCGGCCCCGGCCAGACGCTCGGCGAGCGCAGGCATGTCGGTGAGCACCCGGTCGACGTCGAGCCCGGCGGGTCCGAGGATCGCGACTCCCACCAGCCGTTCGCCGACCGGCGTCACGTATGCCTCGGCCTGCGTTCCCCAGTGGACCTCGACGAGCCGGCTCCACGGCGCGAGGCGATAGTGGCGGCGCAGGCCGAATCGCCGCCGGTTCCCGCGGCGGTCGCGCGCCGCGGGGCTCTCCAGGCCGGCCAGACGCCGCGTCGTCGAGTGCAGGCCGTCACAGGCCAGCAGATGGCGCCCCCGAAAGCCCGCCGCGTCGACGCCGCGGGCGTCCTGGTGCAGCGCCGTCAGGCGCGCGGGCACCCGCTCTACGCCGAGCTCGTCGGCGCGCGAGGACAGCGCCTCGTGCAGGACGGTGCGCCGGACGCCGCGTCCCGGGGACGTGGTGAAGCGGTGCTCCACCCGCCGGCGCGCGCCGACGTACGCGATGCCGTCCAGCGGGTGTCCGGCGGGGTCCACGCCGAGCCGGGTCAGCGCGGCGAGGGCTCCGGGCATGAGCCCCTCGCCGCACGCCTTGTCGACGGGTCCCGCGCGGGGCTCGAGCACCACGGCGGACAGGCCCGCGAGGCGAGCCTCGATCGCCGCGGCGAGCCCGACCGGCCCGCCCCCGACGACGAGCACGTCGGCGTCGACGTCGCGGGCCACGCTCGTCAGCCCGACAGCGCCGCGAGGGCGCGTTCCTCGGTCGGGATCCGGAACCTGAGGAGCAGGACTGCGTTGAGCACCGTGAACGTCAGGGCCGTGACCCAGGCGGTGTGAACGAGCGGGAGGGCGAAGCCCTCCACGACCACCGCGACGTAGTTCGGGTGGGCGAGCACGCGGTAGGGCCCGCGCCGCACGAGCGGTAGGCCCGGCACGACGATGACCCGCGTGTTCCACCGTGGGCCCAGCACGGCGATGCACCACCAGCGCAGGCCTTGGGAGGCGAGCACCGCGAGGAGGGCCGGCCAGCCGAGCCAGGGGAGGAACGGGCGGTCCGCGAGGGCGACCTCGGCGACGCACGCGACCAGCAGGCCGGTGTGCAGCGCAACCATCGCGGGGAAGTGGCCGCGTCCGCTCTCGCGGCCACCGCGTGCCAGGGACCAGCGGGCGTTGCGGGTCGACACGACGAGCTCCACGAGCCGCTCGAGCCCGGTGGCCAGGACGAGCGCGGCGTACAGGACCAGGCTCATGCCGCCTCCACGCCCGAGCCGGCCGGCCACCGCAGGGCGACGAGCTCAGCGCCCACACCCGGGCCGAACGCAAGGAGCACGCCGAGCCCGCCGGGTGGCCGGCCCGCGGCGAGGGCATCGGCGAGCACGTGCAGGACCGATGCGGAGGAGAGGTTGCCGAGGCGTGCGAGGCTCGCGCGGGACGTCGCCAGCGCATCCGGGGGCAGGCCGAGAGCCGCTTGCACCGCGTCGAGGATCTTCGGCCCGCCCGGGTGCACCAGCCAGGACGTCACATCGTCGGGCACGTCGCCCTGGGCGGTCAGAAGTGCCTTGACGTCGTCCACGACGTGGGCGCCGACGGCATCCGGGAGCCCTCCGGACAGCACGATCCGCAGTCCCGAGGCGCCGACCTGCCACCCCAGCGCGTCACGCGTCGCGGGATAGAGCATGCTGCGTGCGCCGACGACCACCGGAGCCGCGGACCAGGCCTCGGCGAGGGCGTCGGGTGACCCACGCGGCACGGCCCGATCGGCACCGACCATCACGACCGCGGCGGCGCCGTCGCCGAAGAGCCCCGTGGCGACGAGGTTCGCCGTCGAGTCGTCGCCCCGCTGCAACGTCAGCGAGCACAGCTCGACCGAGACGAGCAGTGCCACGTGGTCGGGGTGGCCGAGGAGGTGGTCGTGGACGCGGGCGAGCCCCGCCGCGCCACCGGCGCACCCGAGCCCGAAGCTCGGCAGCCGGGTCACGTCCGGGCGGAGCCCGATGCGCTCGACGAGCAGGACGTCGATCGCCGGTGCGCCCACCACGGTGACGGTCGTGAACACGAGGTGGTCGACGTCCTGAGGCTCGAGCCCCGCCGCCTCGAGGGCGTCACGTACCGCACGGGCCGCCAGATCGACGCCGAGCTCGAGGGCGAGGGAGTTCGTCTCGTCGAACGACGTCAGGGTGCGGTAGCGCTCCAGCGGCAGCGCCAGGTGGCGGCGTTCGACGCCGCACGACGCGTGGAGCCGGGCGAGGAGTGCGGCCCTCGTCGGGTCGGTCGTGACGAGCGTGCCGATCTCCGCGGTGATCCGGTCCTGGGGGTAGACATGGTCCGGCAGTGCCGGGGCGACTGCCAGGATCCTGGACATGTCGGGCATCGTCGCACGCGGTACCTGGGCCCGCGCGCGGGAGTGCGCGGACGTGGTCGGACGCAGTGGAGACCCTGGCTCAGCCCACGACGACGAGCACCGCGACGGCCACGCCCGCCACGCCCATGGCGGCGAGGAACGGGTAGCGGCTCGCCGGACGGCGCGAGGCGACGCAGGCGGCGCTCGCTCCCAGCCCCGCAGCGGCGACGAGCGCTGCGAGGCCCAACCCGGTCACGCCGCCCGCCGTTCCGAGCACGACGAGGGCCGTTGCTCCGACGAGCACGGCCACCGACGCGGACGTCGCGTGCCGGCGGCCGAGTCGATGGGGCAGGCCGACGACGCCCGTCGCGGCGTCGTCGTCGAGGTCCGGCAGGACGTTGGCGATGTGGGCCCCGACGCCGAGCAACGCCGCGGCGAGGGTCGTCGTGGCCGGCGCGAGTCGCCCGGGGTGGAGCGCGAGCGTCGCAACCGATGGGAGGAGCCCGAACGACAGCGCATAGGGCGCCCAAGACCACGCCGTCGCCTTGAGTCGCGCGTTGTACGCCCATGCCGAGGCGACGGCCAGGACGTGCACGGCACCGGCCGCGGGCCCGAGCAGGAAGGACAGGACGACGCACGAGCCCGCCGCGACCAGCGCGGCGGTGCGGAGCTGGGTCGCACTGATGCCGCCATCGACCACCGGCTTGTCGGATCGGCCAACCGCAAGGTCCCGCTCGGCGTCGATCCAGTCGTTGGACCACCCGACGGACAGCTGCCCGGCGAGCACGGCGAGAGCGACCTGTCCGGCACGTCCGGCGCCCGCGCCGACCCCGAGCGCATATGAGCCTGCGAAGGCCGTGACCGCGAGGGTCGGCGCGAGGTGAGAGGCACGCGCGAGTGCGACGGCACGGCGGACGACTCCGGGCATGGCACACCCTCGCACGCGCCCCACGCAGCGGCCACGGCGGGCGGCCACGCGTGGCGCGGCCGAGGGCGCCGTCGGCTCCGCCGTTCACCCGGTGGGAGCCGTCACAAGCGAGGTTCGACCACCCTCCGTCCAGGTGAACCCGGCGCATCCCGCGCCGCTTCTGGATCGGAGCGCACATGTCCACCACCGCCGTCCGACCGCCCGTCACGACCGCCGACGCCGCGACCGAGCAGCCGCCGTTCCTCACCGCCCGCAACCCGCGGGCGCTCGCCGAGATCGTGCTCGGCCACCCCGTCGACTGGGACGCCCTCGAGGACCCCACGGCTCTGCTCGAGGAGGTCCTCCTCACGCCGCGAGAGGAGCTGTTCGACCCGCGGCACGGGTCACCGGTGTACCTCGGGTTCCACCTCGACGACTCGGGGGTCGTCGTCGAGGCGCCCGGGCACGAACCGGCCGACGCTGCGGCGCCCGAAGCCGACGACGCCCCCCACCTGCCCGAGGTGATCGCCTCGCTCAAGGACCTCCAGCCGGTGCTGGGCGACCTCGGCGCAGCCCGGGTCCGGCGGATCGCGCCTTCCCGCGCCGGCGGGTGGACCGTCGAGGTCGCCCCGAGCGGCGCGCTCGCCCAGCGGTTGACCGACACGGTGTTCGACCGCCGCGTGCTGGACGAGCTCCTGCCGATCCACCTGATCGACCTGGGGTGGACACCGGACGGGGCGCAGTGGGTCGACACCGGCAGCTTCTTCCACGAGGCCGCCGAGTTCTTCGACCCGGTCCAGGGTGGCCTGGGCGACTGCTGGCTGATCGCCGCGATGTCGTCGGTCGCGTGGGCCCTGCCGGGCACCATCACCGACGCGGCCCGTGCGACCGGGGCGGGGGACCAGCAGTTCACGCACCGGTTCGTCTACCGCGACCCGGGTGACGGCACCCAGCGGACCTTCGAGGCCTCGGATCAGACGCTGGTGTTCGCCGGGACCACGTCGCCGCTGTACGCACGCAGCTCCGAGGCCGGTGAGATCTGGCCCGGTGTGGTGGAGAAGGCCTTCGCACAGTGGCGTCAGGGCACCGGCAACGACCACCCGAACCTCACGGTGCTGAACGGCGGCGACCCCGTGTGGGCCAGCGCCGCGCTGTCCGGCCGGACGCCCCACTACACCGGCCATGCCGGGCAGACGGCGGCGAGCCTGCGCACGCTGGTCAAGAGCCACTGCGCGTCCTACCGGACGGTCGACCCGATGACCGCGTGGACCTACGGCACGGCGCCGGCCGGGCTCAGCTACTCCGACGCCACGATCGTCGCCAACCACGCGTACTCGGTACTCGGGTGGACGCCGGGCGCAGTCCTGGTTCGCGCGTACCAGGAGGCGATCGCCCGGACGGCCGGCGCCGCGCGGGAGCGCATCGTGGCCGCGGGCGCGGCCCTGCTCAACCCGGCGATCCTGACCCGCGACTACGTGGTGCTGCGCAACCCGTGGGGTTACCACGAGGGCACGGCCGGTACCCGGCACGGCGCGATCGCGATGCGGGACGCCGGGTTCTGGCGCTCCATCGACCTGGACGTCGTCGACGGCGTGTTCGCGATCGACTTCGCGACCTACCAGCAGTACTTCGCCGGGACCGGCGTGGCGCTGTGAGCGGCGCGGGGTCGACCGTCGGCCGGCTCAGCCCGGTCCCGCGGTCGACCCCGCGCGCGGTCAGTCGACGTGCGCCGTGACGATGCAGTTGCGGCCGGACCTCTTCGCCTCGTGCAGGGCGGCGTCCGCGGCGTCGTACAGCCGCTGGGCGGCATGCGGCGCGGCGTCGGCGAGCCACGCCGCGCCGACGCTCGCGGTGATCCGGAGGGCACCGGCCGGGGTGTCGAGCACCTGACCGGCGATCGCCCGGCGGAATCGCTCGGCGGCGAGGGTGATCTCCTCCGGGTCGGTCACGGGGACCAGGACGGCGAACTCCTCGCCGCCGATCCGGGCGGCGAACTCGTCCCTGCGGGTGTGCAGGGCGAGCATCGCGCCCATGAGGCGCAGCACGGAGTCGCCGACCCGGTGACCGTGCGTGTCGTTGACGGACTTGAACCGGTCCAGATCGATCATGAGGAGGCCGAGCACGCCGGGCACCGCGCGCCGCTCCCGCGCGGCGACGGTGCGCGCGATGAAGTCGTCGTAGGCGCGCCGGTTCGGCAGCGCCGTCAGTGCGTCGGTGGCGGCCTCCGCGGCGAGCCGCCGGTTCTCCGACTCGAGGAGCTCCGTCCGGTGCTGCTCCTGGGAGAGGGCCGCGACCGTGGCGAGGCTCAGGCGCGCGAGGCCGTCCTTCGCGCGCAGCAGCAGGACCGCGAGAGGTACGTCGTGCGGGTTCTCCGAGCGGAACATCGCCGCGATCTCCTCGAGCGCGGGCGCCGCGTCGACAAGGAGCCTGTCGGCCTCCCTCCCGGTGAGGGCGAGGTGCCGGGCCGCCGCGTCCCGGTATCGCTCGAGCGCCTCGCCTGCGTGGTCCTGGCCCGCGACGACCAGCCGGGCGGCGGCGGCCGCGATCTCGAGCACCGCGGCGATCGCGGCGGACGGGCCGGCGGCGCGACGTGGCTCGCCGCGGCGCCGGATCGCCTCACCGAGCACGGACGGCAGGCCCCAGTTGTCAAGGATCCTTGCAGTGACCTCGTCGCTCGTGCAGCCGACGGCCGCGACCTCGTCGGCCGCGTCGAGCCAGACCTGGCCGCCGTGGGCTGCCTCGGCGTAGGCGGGGTGCTCGACCAGGGCGAGCCGCCCGAGGTTGCTGAGCAGCCCCGCGATGAAGCACTCGTCGGCGAGCCGAGGCATGCGCCGACCGGAGATCGCCCGTGCCATCGCGCTCGTCACGAGCGTGTGGCGCCACACGAGTGTCGCACCGGCGTCGGTCGGGTCGGGGCGGGTGACGACCGAGAAGCTGAGAGAGAGCAGCTTGACGGTGCGCAGCCCGAGGATGCTCGCCGCTCGCGCCAGGCTCGTGGTCGTCCCGCCCATCCCGAACATCGCGGAGTTCGCCACCCGCAGGAGCTGGCCGGCCAAGGCCGGGTCTCGGCCGATGACGTCCGCGATGTCCTCGAGGCTGGCCCGCTCGTCATCGGCGAGGCGCAGGAGCTCGGCGGCGACGGGTGCCAGGGTGGGGAGCACCCCGAACGAATCGGCGACCTCGCCGGGGTCGAGCACCGCGAGGTCGGTGGCCCGCATGCGGCGTCACCTCCTGTGGATGCGCTCGTGCGTCCATGCGTCGTCCCGGTCGGACGGTGCCTCGCCTGGATGATCGGCCCCGGCGCCCGGCTCGTGAGGAGATCGCAGCCTCCGCGTGCGACGGCGCCCCGATGTCTCCGCAGAGGGCCCGGGCGGCCGGGCCGTCGCCCGTGGGCGAGGTGCCGAGCGCTACTCCCCGAGGCTCTGGCTGAGCACCGCGAGCACTGCTGCGTGCGCGTCCTTGGCGCGATCCCCGCGGCGGTCGAGCAGCAGCTCCACCAGCTGCTCGGTGACCAGCACGAGCGCCGCGCGCGAGGTGTGCAGCAGCTCGTCGCGGAAGGAGTCGGTGACCGGCGGGACGACCAGCGCCGTGTGGGCCAGCTGGACCAGGGGGGCGTTCGCGAAGGACGTGAGCGCGAGCACCGTCGCCCCGGCGTCGCGCGCCGCGGAGGCGACCGAGAGCGTCGGCCGGTTGGCTCCCGAGCCGGACAGGGCCAGGCACACCGCTCTGGGCGTGAGCTGGCGGGCCGCGATCTGCTGCGCGAGCGTGTCCGGGACGTACTCGGCGGGTCGACCCGCCGCCCCGAGCCGCATGGCGGCGTCGAGGCCGAGCGGCGCCGACAGCCCGTTGGCGGCGATCAGCACGCGGTCGGCCTCGTCGAGCGCCGTGACGAAGTCGGTCACCGCCTCCTCGGTGAGCGCGGCGGTGAGCCGCGGCAGGTTGCGTCCGAAGGCGTCCACCCCGGCGCGCAGGGCCCCGACGAGCGTGCCGTCACCGGCCTCGTGCGGCACGTCCTGACCGAACGCGAGCTCGCGGGCGAGCGCGACGCGAAGCTGCGGGTAGCCGTCGTAGCCGAGCGTCTGGGCGGCGCGGATCACCGAGGCGCGGCCCACCCCCACGAGGTCGGCGAGCTGCTGAGCGGTGCACTCCACCGAGCCCGACAGGTCCGCGGCGATGGCGTCCGCGATACGTCGCTCGCTCGGCTGCAGCGAGGGCGCCAGGGCCGCGATCCGCACCGACGGCGGTGCGTCAGCTGCGCCGGTCCACGTCACGTGTGCGCGCCCCTCTCATGATCCGCCGACGGATCGCCCCGGAGATCCCGTCGATCGTCATCGTGACCGCGATGACGACGATGATCAGCACCCCGACGGCGTCCCACTGACGGTACTGGGTGTACCCGGTGAGCAGGTCGCCGACGCCCCCGACCCCGATGAGCCCGAGGATCGCCGACGTGCGTACGTTGATCTCGAACCGGTAGAGGGCCAACGACATGAGCTCGGGCGACGCCTGGGTCCACAGGCCCCACCGCGCGACCTCGAGCAGGTTCCCGCCCGCCGCACGCACCGCCTCGGCGGTGCCCGGCGGGACGGCCTCGATGGTCTCGTAGGTCCACTTGCCGTGCGTGCCGATGCCGCCGATCGCCAGCGCGAGCGCACCGGTGAACGGGGTCAACCCGGTGACCGTGAGGATGATGATCGCGATGATCACCTCCGGCACGGCACGCAGCACCGCGAACACGCCACGCAGCGGCAGCCGGACCCACAGCGGCCCGACCCCGGCCGCGGCCGGGATGCCCAGCAGGGTGGAGAGCACCACGCCGAGCAGCGCCCCGACCCATGCCATCGAGACCGAGACCCAGGTCTGGTAGAGCGCCCCGGGCAGCCGGCTCCAGTCCGGGTGGGAGAACATCAGCCCGAGGTAGTGGCGCAGGTCGCCGGGCAGCTGGGCCAGGTCGGACCAGCCGATGTCCAGGTGGAGCGCGGCGGCGAGCACGACGGCGCCGACCACGAGCCGGGCGGCCCGCACCCCGAGACGGCGCGGCCGGGCCGGTGCTCGGGCGAGGGCGGGGGCGCGGGTCGCGGTGAGCGCGGTCATCGCAGCCTCTTGCGCAGCACGTTCGAGGCGATCTCGATGGCGATGACCACCACGAGGATCTCGATGATGATCATCGACAGCGCGCCGTAGCGGTAGAAGCCCCGGACCTCGTCGATCAGCCGCCCCAGCCCGCCCGCGCCGACCAGGCCGAGGATCGAGGAGATCCGGACGTTCAGCTCCAGGGAGTACAGCACCTGGCTGGCGAACACCGGCCAGGTCTGTGGCTGGGCGGTCAGGCGGTTGATCTGGCTCTGGGTGCCGCCGGCGGCGCGGCCGGCCTCCATGTACGACGCGTCTGCGGAGTCGATCGCCTCGGAGACGAGCTTGACCACGATGCCCAGGTCGAACAGGACGAGCGTGATGACGCCCGGGAGGGCGCCGACCCCGACCATCGCCACCAGGACCGTCGCGTAGACCAGGTCGGGCACCGCGCGGATGACGTTGAGGACGCCGCGGACCACGACCCTGGCCGGGCTCGGGTTGGTCGGACGGGCGGCCCACTGGGACAGCGGCAGGGCCAGCAGCGCGGCGAACGCGGCGCCGACCACGGCCATCTCGAGGGTCTCGAGCAGGGGCTTCCAGGTCCGCGGCAGGATCGACGGGTCGGGGGGAAGAGCTTGGCGATCCGCTCCGACCCGTTGCCCCAGTTGCGGGCGATCGCGCCGAGGTCGATGTTCACCCCGCCGAGCGCCGGGAGCGTCGTCAGCACCGTGATCACGAGGATCACGCCGACCACGACGACCACCCTGGGCCACGTGCGCGGCCGCGCCGGCACCGAGAGCTGGCTCACGGTCACTGCCCCAACGTGTCGCGGGTCTGGATGGGCCGGCCGTAGATCGCCTCGAAGTCGGCGTCCGTCGCGGAGCCGGCGGGGCCGTCGTACACCAGCTCGCCGTCGCGCAGGCCGATCATCCGCGTCGTGTACTGCCGGGCGAGATCCATCAGGTGCAGGTTGACCAGCACCGTGAGGTCGCGCTCGGTGTTGACCCGGCGCAGGTCGGACATCACCGCGTGCGCGGTCGGCGGGTCGAGGCTCGCCACGGGCTCGTCGGCGAGCATGACCTGGGGCTCCTGGCTGAGCGCCCGCGCGATGGCGACGCGCTGCTTCTGGCCGCCGGACAGTGCGCCCGCGCGACCCCAGACCTTCTCGAGCATGCCCACCGAGTCCAGGGCGGACATCACCATGTCGCGGTCCTCGCGGCTGGTCAGGCCGAGCAGCGTCTTCCAGGTGGGCGTGTGCGAGAAGCGCCCGACCAGCACGTTGTGATACACGCTGGCGCGGTCGGCCAGGTTGAAGCCCTGGAAGATCATGCCGATGCTGCCCCGCACGTGCCGCAGGCGCCGCCCGCGGAGCTGGTCCACCCGGTACGGCCCCACCTGCACGGTGCCGGACGTGACCGGCACGAGACCGTTGACCGTGCGGACCAGCGTCGACTTGCCCGAGCCGGACAGACCGACGACGGAGACCATCTCTCCCGCCTCGATCGACAGGGACACCCCGCGCAGGCCGACGACCCCGTTGGGGTAGCGAACGGTGACGTCGGTCAGGCGGATCGGCCACGGCCCGGAGGCGGGGTCGACCGCCTCCGAGCCGTGTGCCGCGGTGTCCATGGGGGTCGCCGTCACTGCCCCGAGAAGCGCTTGTTGACCTGGCGGGCCACGTCGATCGCGGCCGGGTCGGCAGGCACCCACGCGGTCTGGCCGAAGATGTTCTTCAGCGTGTCCGGGTCGACCTTCGAGAAGCCTGCCATCAGGGTGGTGATCTTCTCACGCAGGTCGGTCGGGACGTCCTTGCCGATCACCACGCCGCCGTTGGGGTACATCTCGGAAAGGCCGAAGACGACGACCTTCTGTCCGATGTCCGGCACCTCGGAGGTCTTGATCGACGAGCGCGCGTCCCAGTAGGCGAAGCCGACCTCGGCGTCGCCGTTGTACACGGCCATGATCAGGTTGTCGTTGCCGGTCACCGGCACCTGGTCGAGGTCGTCGACGTTCACGCCCTGGCTCTCCAGGGCGAGCACCGGCAGCTGATAGCCCGCGGGCGAGGTGGTGTTGCCGAAGGCGACCTTGGTGCCCGGCGTGATCTTCTTCAGCGCGTCGACCGCGACGGGCCCGACGCCCGTGTTGGTGTCACCGTTCGCGACGCCGTTGCAGTACAGGTACTTCTCGCCGTTCGCGGCGTAGGTCGCCTCGACCGGGGTGTCGGTGCAGTACTTGCCGGCGTTCTTGATGTTGGTGAAGAACTCCGAGGCGTAGGACGAGGCACCGTAGCGCACGTCCTGGAGCACCGGGAACGCACCGCACTGGTCCTGCGCCGCGGCGAGGGAGCCCGCGTCGGCGATCGCGATCTGGGCCTGGCCGGCGCAGATCGCCTCGACGGCGGCCTGGTAGTCCTTGGTGACCACGCCGGTGACCGTGATGCCGAGCTCCTTGGACAGGTAGTCCGTGAGCGGCGCGGCCGAGGTGACCAGGTCGTTGACCTGCTCGTTGGGGATGAGTGCGAGGGTGATCGACGAGGGCCAGTCCGCGGTCGAGCCGGCCGACGACGGGGCCGAGGAGCCGCCGGACGCGGCGGCGTCGGCTCCGCCCGAGCTGCAGCCTGCGAGCGAGAGAGCAGCGACGGCAAGGACGGCCGGCGCGAGGAGGGTCTTGCGCATCTCAGTCATGCCTTTCCATGGGGGTGGGCGGCGCCGGCAGGCGTCGTCCGTCCGGGGACCGCGGTCGCGGCCCAGCTCGTGATCGCGCCGTACAGGTCGGCGAGGGTGGCCCCGCGCATGGTGGGCGCGAGGTCGGGGGAGTAGGCGGTGGGCCCGACGAGAGCGGTGTCCGCGCCCACCTCGGCGGCCGGGGCGAGGTCGTACGCCCAGATGTCGCCGACGGCGAGCACCGGCCCGCGGGCGAGGTGCCGGGAGATCACCGCGACCAGGCCGTCCGGCTTGCCGATCGAGAAGTGCCGCTCGGTGAGCCGGCCGGCGGCGCCGATCTGCTCGAGCACCCGGCCGACGCCCGTCTCGGGAGCGTTGGTCGCCAGGACCAGTGCGGCTCGAGGGGCGAGCTGGTCGAGGAATCTAGAGAGCCCGACGGGCGCGTGGACGGGCGCCTCCGCAGTGCCGAGCTCCTCGCGGCTGGCGAGGTACGCCGGACCGTGCACGGCCTCGGGCACCCCGCGCGAGGTGGCGACCTGACGCACCGCGTCGTAGGCGTCACGGTACGGGCCCCTGCCCTCGTCCAGGCGTCGCAACGCCTCCTCGACGGCCTCGACCAGCTCGGCATCGCGCACGGCAGCGGCGACGTGTCGCGCGTAGGCCAGCACCGGTCCGTGCCCGAGGGCGATGGTGCCGTCGAAGTCGAGGACGACGGTGGGTTCGGGCATGGGCTCGCTCTCGAGTCGCGTGGACGATGCGGCCACAGTAGCCGGTGCAGCCGGACGCATGGGCCACGACTCGGTTAACAGCTCGTGACGGTTCAGCCGCAGACCGGCACGTGCCGCCGTCGCCCACCATCGTGGCTCGCGGTCGGCGGTCACCCTTCGGTGAACCTTCTGCGCAGACCCGGGCGCCGCTGGCGACAGAGCGACGGAGGCGGCCTACCCTGGGAGGTACGACCGAGGAGGCGCGATGACCGAGAGCCGCACGTGCTACGACGCGATGCGCGACCGCGTTCCGCAGGACGTGCGCGAGCACGTCGACGCGGCCCGCGCCGAGATGCGCAAGGGCCTGGCGACCTTCCTTCCGCCCGAGTTCTTCACCCACCGGGACACCGCGCGCCGCGAGATGCTGCTCGCCTGGCGGGGCGTGGTCGACGCGGCTATCAAGCGGATGGACGAGAAGGGCGCCAAGGCCTGAGGACCCGCTATCGGCGCCCTCCGCCGAGCAGGACGCCGAGCAGCAGGGCGCCGGCGGCGGCGAGCAGCGCCACGCCGAGACCGTCGTCCCCGCCCGAGACCAGGACCGCGCCGGCCACCAGGAGCCCGGCGCTCACCACGGCGCCACTCAGCCGGTCGACCGCGCGGCCGAGCCGGCGAACCTCGCGGCCCACGTGCTCGTCACGGACCGGCAGGCCGGTGCTCTCGACGCGGGCGAGCACGCGGCTCGCTTGTCCCGGCAGGGCCAGGCCGGCCAGGAGCGCGTTGCCGATCTCGTCGAGCCAGTGACTCAGGCCCGAGGTGGCCTCGTCGGCCACCAGCCGCTGGGCGTACGGACCCACCTGGTTCCACAGGTTGACCTCGGGGTCGAGCCCGGTGCACATGCCCGACAGGATCGCCACGGTCCGCACGACGTAGATGAGGTTCTGCGGCACCTGGAAGGGCAGGTCGAGCAAGAGGTCGCGGTACTGGTGGGCGAACTCACGCACCTCGGCGGGGTCGATGGTGCGTAGCTCCTGCATCGACAGGCCCCAGTAGCGGTCGAACACCGCCGCCTCGGCGCGCTCGATCGCCACGAGGTCCGCGCCCGGCAAGAGCATGTCCAGGCGCTCGTAGGCCTTGACCACGCGCGACGCGTCACGTGTGCCCACACCGATCACCAGCTCACGCAGGCTCTCGCGCACGGTGTCCGGGACGCGGGCCACCATGCCGAAGTCGACGAAGGTCAGGCGCCAGCCGTCCGGGGCGTCGGCCTCCCCGGGCGTGACGAACAGGTTGCCCGGGTGGGGGTCGGCGTGCACGAACCCGTCCTCGAAGATCTGCTGGAGGTACACCGCGATGAGCCGGTCGGCGACGGCGGCGCGGTCCACGCCCGCCGCGGTGATCGCGTCGTAGTCGGTGATCTTGATGGCCGACACGTCCTCGAGGGTCAGTACGCGGCGGGTGCTCAGGGCCCGCACCACGCGGGGGACCTGCACACGGGGGTCGTCGGCGAAGTTGGCTCGGAACGTCTCGGCGTTGTCCGCCTCGTGGACGTAGTCGATCTCCTCGTTCAGGGTCGCAGCGAACTCCCGCAGCAGGGCCGGGACGTCGGCGTGGGTCCGGATCGGCCGGTACCGCATCAGCCAACGGCCCACCCGCTCGAGCGCCGACAGATCCGTCCGGACGACCTGGTCGATCCCGGGGCGCTGGACCTTGAGGACGACGTCGCGGAAGCCCGCGTCGTGCTCTGGCCGCAGGGTCGCGCGGTGGACCTGGCCGAGCGATGCGGCCGCGAGCGGGACGGGCTCGACGCCGGCGAAGCGATCCTCCAGGGAGCTGCCGAGCTCGGCCTCGGCGAGTGCGCGGATGTCGGCGAACGGCTCGGCCGGGACCTCGTCCTGGAGGTTCGCCAGCTCGTCGGTCACCTCGCGCGGCAGCACATCCAGACGGGAGGACAGGAACTGGCCGATCTTGATCATCACGCCACCCATCCCCACGGCGAGCGTGCGGAACCGCGCGGCCTCCTGACGGAACCGCTCGTTGCGGGTGCGCCGGACCCGTGCGCCCATCCCGAGGCGACGGAGGACCACGTCCCACCACAGGAACCGGGCGATCACCCCGGCGAAGAACCGCAGGATGCGGCGGTAGCGGCCGCGAAGGCCGGACGGGGTCATCGAGCCTCCTGCCGGGACGTGTCCCGGCAGCATCCCACGTCCGGCGTGGAGGTCGCCTGCCACAGGGAGTGACCCACGGCACCGAGCCCGGCCTGGCGACCTGCTCAGGTCAGCGCGGCCGCCACGTCCTCGGGCGCGGTGGTCGGTCGGTCGCACACGAACCCGCGGCACACGTACGCCGTGGGCCGGCCGTCCACGAGCGGGCGGTCTGCGAGGAGGGGCAGCCCGGGGGAGTCGGGCTCGCCGACCACCAGGACGGCGCCGGGCGCGGTCCCGGCGAGCGCCGCACGTCGCAGCTCCCGGGTCGCCGGGTCGTCCGGCGGACCGACCACGGCCACCTGGCGGGGGCCGTCGAGGATCGCCTCGAGGACGGCAAGTGCCCAACCCTCGGCCGTCGGGTGCTCACCGGCGAGCAGCAGGGGGCCGCCCAGGGCCCGCTCGGCCAGCTCCCGGTGGCGGGTGGAACCGGTGAGGGCCGCGTAGCCCACCAGGGCACCTGCAGCCGCGGCCGAACCGCACGGCGTGGGACCGTCGGTGACCTCGCGGGGCCGTCGCACCCGCGCCACGACCGGGTCCGTCTGGTCGTCAGCGGTGTCCATGAGGGAGCCGTCGGGTGCGGCGAAATGGCCCAGCACGGTGTCGAGCAGGTCCCCGGCCGCGGCCAGATACCGGGCTTCGCCGGTGGCACCGACCAGTGCCAGCAGGCCCTCGGCCAGGTCCGCGTAGTCCTCGAGGACACCCGGCGCGTGCCCGGGCGCCCCGTCGCGCGAGGCGCGCAGGAGCCGAGCACGGCCCGGCCCGGACGCCAGGTGCACGCGCAGGAGGAGGTCGGCGGCCTCGCGCGCGGCGGCCACCCAGTCCGGGCGGTCCAGCAGGGCGCCCGCATCGGCGAGGCCCGCGATCGCCAGGCCGTTCCAGGCGGTGACCACCTTGTCGTCACGCGTCGGGGCCGGGCGTGCGGACCGAGCGACGCGGAGGCGGTCGCGCAGCACAGCCCAGCGCGCGGGGTCGGTCGGGTCCGCCGGCAGCCTCAGCACGGAGGTCCCGCGCTCGAACGAGCCACCCTCGAGCACCCGGCACAGCTCGGCGACCCACGCGCCGTCGGCCTCGCCCAGGGCCTCGCGAAGCTGGGCTCGCGTCCACACGTAGTAGGCCCCCTCGCGAGGGGAGCCGTCGGCGCCGGGGGAGTCGGCGTCGAGCGAGGCGGCGAAGCCGCCCTCGGGTGTGCGCAGCTCGGTGAGCAGCCACGTGGCCGTCTCCTCCGTGACACGCCGGGCGAGGGGCGAGCCGGTGACGCGCCACCAGTGCGCGTAGACCCGGAGCAGCTGGGCGTTGTCGTAGAGCATCTTCTCGAAGTGCGGCACGGTCCACGTCGCGTCGACGCTGTAGCGGGCGAACCCACCGGCGAGCTGGTCGTAGATCCCGCCGCGGGCCATCGCCTCCAAGGTGCCCGAGGCCATCTCCAGGGCCCTGACGGCACGCCGGTCGTGCGGCCCCCCGCGCCGGGACCTGCGCAGGAGCCACTCGAGGAGCATCGACGGCGGGAACTTGGGGGCGCGGCCGAAGCCGCCGTGCACCTCGTCGTAGGTCACCCCGACCGCGGCGAGGGCGGTGTCGGCGACCAGTGCGTCGAGCGGGGCGGATCCATCGGGGGCCGGCCAACCGCGAGCCACGGCCGCGCTGATCCGGGCGGCGCTGCCCACGATCTCCTCGCGTCGGGTCGCCCACGCGTCGACGACGGCGTCGATCACCTGACGGAACGCGGGCGTTCCCCCGACGGTCCGTGGCGGGTAGTACGTGCCCGCGTAGAACGGACGCCCGTCGGGCGTGACCCACACGGTCATCGGCCAGCCGCCGCTTCCGGTGAGCGCCTGCGTCGCGGCCATGTACGTCCCGTCGACGTCGGGGCGCTCCTCGCGGTCGACCTTGACCGCGACGACGCCCGCGTTGAGCAGGTCGGCGATCTCGGGGTCCTCGAAGGACTCGTGGGCCATGACGTGGCACCAGTGGCAGGCCGAGTAGCCGATCGAGACCAGGACGGGCACGTCCCGGCGCTTCGCCTCGGCGAACGCCTCGGGGCCCCACTCCCACCAGTCGACCGGGTTGTCGGCGTGTTGTTGCAGGTAGGGGCTCGTTGCGCTCGAGAGTCGATTCGCCACACCCCCACTGTGGACCCATCTCCGGCGGGTCGCGACGGGCGCCCAGACGGCGCTGCCCGGCCGCGACTGCACGAGGCTGTCGGGGTCACGTCTGCCTCGGCGCCTTCTCCACGACGTGCGGCAGGGGGCCGCAACGGACATCGAACCGCTCGGCGACGGTGTCCAGGGAGTGCCGCCACCGGTCGCGCCATCGTCGACCGGCGAGCATGAACGTCAGCAGCAGCACTGCGCGCCGGGGCTCGGGGTACCAGTGCTCGAAGTCGAACCTCGTGCCTGTGACCACACTCCTCGGCACGTTGTCGCCGATGACGCTGAGGTTGTAGAGCATGGCCGCCATCAAGGTGGCGACCGCGGCCGGCTTGCTCCTTCGCAGCAGCTCCTGCACATCGAGCTCGTACAGGGGCAGCTGTGACAGCTTGCCCAGGAACAGCAGGTGCGTCAGGTAGTAGCCGGTGTAGTCGGGGAAGCTGCCCATCGGGGCGCTCGACTGGAGGGTCAGGACCCGGCCACCTCGAGAGACGTAGGGGTCGCGCGAGGGCAGCCTTCTGTGGAGGTAGCCCGTGCTGTTGATGACCCAGCTCCCGCTGGAGACCGGACGGCGGTCACCGCTCCGCAGCGCGACCTCCGTGCCGCGTTCGCCGTCGACGACGTCGACGAGATGATCCATGATCACCTCGTCCAGGCCGCGACCGATCGTGCTGCACTCGGCCTCGGAGAGGTAGGCGAAGAAGCAGTTCCCGGTGTCCGGGGTCACCCAGATCCCGTAGTTCGAGCGGAACCAGTCCCAGACCTCTGCCTCGTTCGTCCCGTCGAAGCGCCGACCCACCTTCAGCCACACCGACCCGTTCAGCTCGCCGCCGAACCAGCGCCTCAGCCCGGTCGGGAACATCCGGTCGCGGTTCAGGAACCAGGTGCCCGAGCCGGCGACGAGCTTCACCTTCCGGTCGGGGTCGCGGCTCAGCAGCGCGAATGCGGTGTCCATGCCGGTCTTGCCGCCGCCGACGATCCATACGGGGGAGTCGTCGGCGAACACCTCACGCATCCTGTCGTCCTGGTCGGGGGACACGGACCTCACCCGTGCGCTGGAGAGCTCGAGCGGGGGGTTCGGTGCGACGTCGTGACCGAAGGCCTTGATCAGCCTGTCCGTCTCGACGACGACCGGGCGCCCGTCCTGGTCCGTGCAACGGACGAGCACGCGGTCCTCAACCTCTTCCTCGGAGACGAAATCCCAACCGAAGCACTCCTCGACGGTCACGCGTGCGCGCGCTTCGTCGAGGCAGTGCTGCATCTGGTCGAGCACCTCGGTCCTTGTGGCCAGGTGCTCAGGGTCGGCGTCCAGCTGCCAGCGCACATCCGCCGCCGTGAACATGCGATGCGGCTGGTGCAGCCTCACGTATGCGTAGGTGTCCACCCACATCCCGCCCGCTCGAGCGTGCCGGTCGACGAGCAGGACACGCTGGTCCGCCGACAGGTACCGGCTGGCCACGACGAGGGCGTTCAACCCCGCGTACCCCGCCCCGACGATGCACACGTCGCACCGCCGCAGGTCGCGGGCCTCAGGTCGAATCGGGTTCATGGCGATCTTCCCTTCACGTCGCCTCCTACGACGAGGGCATCCCCCACCCCTGCCCCGTCTTCGGGCGCTCCCCGGAGCCTGGAGACGCCTCCACCCTGCGTCCGGCGCGGGTGCCCGCGCTTCGCCCGTTGCGGCCATCCGAGGCCGGTGGCCCGGACGGGCCACGGCCGTGGAACGGGTCTAGCGTGGCCGGGTGGAGCAGGACATCGGCTTCCTCACCTACGACGGTCGCAGCGTCGCCTACGCGACTGTCGGGCAGGGCCCTGCGATCGTGGTCCCGCCGTGGTGGATCAGTCACCTCGACCGCGAGTGGCAGGACCCCCGCTTCCGACGCTTCTTCGGCGCGCTCGCCGAGCGGCACACGGTGGTCCGCTACGACAGGATCGGGGTGGGCCTGTCAGACCGCGACCGCGACCCGAAGGACATGTCCCTCGAGGCAGAGGTCGGCCTGCTGAGGGCCACGCTGGAGCACCTCGGGCTGGAGCGGTGCTCGATGGTCGGGGTGTCCTGCGGTGCATGCATCGCAGCGGGGCTGGCCGCAGACGAACCGGAACGCGTCGAGCGGCTGGTCACGTTCGGCGGCTACGCGCGCGGGCACGAGATCGCGCCGCGAGCGGTGCGGGAGTCGCTCGTGGAGCTGATCCGGGCCACCTGGGGGTTCGGCTCCCGGGTGCTGACCGAGGCGCTGCTGGCGGGCGCGGACGCGCACGAGCGGCAGGCCTACGTCGAGTTCCAGCAGGCCGCGACCAGCGCCGAGCTCGCCGCGGCCCTGCTGGAGCTCACGTTCTCCTTCGACGTCCGTGCGGAGCTGGCCCGGCTGAAGGTGCCGACCACCGTGCTGCACCGCACCGACGACGCCACGGTGCCGTTCGCGTGCGGTCGGGAGGTGGCCTCACTCGTCGACGGCGCGCACCTGGTACCGCTCCCCGGTGCGGCCCACCAGCCGTGGCGGGGCGACGCTGCCGGGGTCGCGCAGGCGATCGATCGAGCGCTCGCCGACGCCGCCCCGGGCACCGCGGGCGCTGCTCACGCGGGCCACGCCGCGGCCCTCGACCTGACCGGGCGGGAGCGCGAGGTCCTGGTGCTCGTGGCGCGTGGCTTCACCGACGCCCAGATCGCCGAGCAGCTGGTCATCAGCCCGCATACGGTGCACCGGCACGTGGCGAACATCTTCGCCAGGTTGGGCGTCTCCTCGCGCGCCGCGGCAGCGACCGCCGCGGGGCGGTCAGGGATCGTCTGACCCGGCTCGGTCGTCCGCCGCCCGGGCTCGGCTCCTGCTCGTGAACCGCACTGCGGCGCCCGGCCGACAGGACCAAGGGCTCTCGCCGCTGCGGCACGTTTCGGGCATGACTGGGGTGTGCACCGACGCACTCCGCCGGCCCGCCCCTGGACCGGCACGGGCACCGGTTCCGCCGACCGTCCGAACCGCGGTCTGCTCCGGCGTCCTACGGTGATGGCGAGCTGGGTGCTCGTCGTGGTCGCGAGCGCGGCGCCACGGGTGCTGCTCGACGTGTGCGCCGTGCCGGTGCCCGGGTGGCTGGTCTGGGCGCAGGTCACCGTCGCCGTCGTCGTGCTGCCGGTCTCCGTGGTGGTCCCGATCCTGCGGCCGCTGCGCCGGATGGCCGTCGCGCTTGCCGCGGTGGCGGTGCTTCTCGAGCTGCGGCCGCGGATGGACCTCGCCCGGCGGCCTGTCCAGGAGCTGCTCGGCGGCACCGCGCTCGACGCACGCATGCAGTCCGAGCAGTCGGGCAAGGTCGTCGTCGCCCTGGCCCTGGTAGGGCTCCTCCTCGCGCTGGGCTTCCGGCGCCGCTCGGCCTTCCTCGCCGTCGGGGACCTGCGGGCGCCGCTCGTCCCGGTGCGCTGGCTCGGCTTCCCGAAGCCCGTGCCGTGGTCCCGCTTCGCGCTGCAGTGGGCCGCCTACATCGCGGGCGCCGTCGCGGTGGCCCAGTACCTCGCCCTGCGCCCGACGCCGGTGCAGCTGGCGGCCGTCGTGCCCATGCTCCCGGGCGTGCTGGTGTACGCGGCGATCAACGCGATCACCGAGGAGCTCACCTACCGCGTGCCCCTGCTCACGACGGCGGTCCCCGCGGTCGGTGCGCGCACGGCGCTGTGGCAGGCGGCGGCGTACTTCGGCATCGCGCACTACTACGGCACGCCCGGCGGTCCGGGCGGCGCGGCGCTGGCGGTGTTCATGGGCTGGATCCTGGCCAAGGGCATCCTGGAGACCCGCGGTCTGTTCTGGAGCTGGTGGATCCACTGGTGGAGCGACATCGCGATCTTCGTCTTCCTCGCGATGACACTCGGGTGACCGGAGGCCCGCGATGCAGGACTTCTACCGGCGCTTCTACGAGCGCGTGCCGACCTCGCGGGCCTACCGCCGGCTGTGCGAGCTGAGCCTCGGGGGCGACCTGGGCCAGCACGGCTTCGCTGACCTCGCACAGGTCGACGCGCTCATCGACGCCCTCCACCTCCGCGCCGGGCAGCGCGTCCTGGACCTGGGCTGTGGGACAGGACGGATCAGCGAGCGCACCGCCGATCGGACGGGCGCGGCGGTCACGGGGGTGGACCTCTCGCCACTCGCGATCGCGGCCGCCCGAGCCAGGACCGCCGACCGCCCAGGGCTGGAGTTCGTCTGTGGCGACCTCAACACCCTCGCGCCCCGGCCGGCGAGCCTGAACGCGGTGATGGCGATCGACAGCCTGTACTTCGCCGAGGACCTACCCGGCGTGGTGGCCCGACTGGTGGCGGCCCTGCGGCCGGGCGGGCGACTGTCCTTCCTGCACAGTCACGGCTGGCTGCCGTGGACAGCCCAGGAGAGCTTCGACCGCTCGACACTCGACCCGCGGCGGACCCCCGTCGGTGCGGCGCTCGTCGCCGCGGGCCTGGACCCCGTGGTCACCGACCTCACGGGGGAGGACGCCCGCCTCGCCGAGCTCCGCCTCGAGGCGCTGTCCGACCTGCGCGCCGACTTCGCCGCCGAAGGGCTCTTGGACGTGTGGGAGAACCGACGCGCCGAGGGCGACGGCACCCTCCGCGCCTTCCGGGCCGGCCTGCACCGCCGCTACCGGCTCGACGCGCAACGGCGATGACCGGTGGCATCGGGTCGCCACCGGTCACGGCATGGGTGAGCCCAAGGTCCCGCGAACACCGGAAAGGCCGATCCAGCATGGTCGGAGCCGCGCAACCCGATGAGCCGAGAGGACAGCTCGATGAGCGCCGACGTGGTCTGCAGGTCCTAGCGCCATGTCGACCCCCGGCGACCAGCGCCCGCTCGTACGGGCACCGGTGACCACCGTCATCGGGTTGCTGCGCTCCCGTGAGTGGGTTCGACCGGCCGGCTACCTGATCTACATCGGTGCTCTGGCGGCCGGCTACTACTACAACCTGACCTTCGTCCAGCTCGGGCTGGTGGACCTCGGGCGTCGGGTGATCGGGATGAGTCACCGTGAGGTCTCGGTGACCATGGCGGTCCTCGCCTCGGCGGCCCTGGTGGTGGCGGTCGTGGTCGGCATCGTGATGGACCGGCGCCGCTGGAGCTCCGACCTGCGCGTCAAGCTGCGTCTGCTGGTCCTGATCGTGGGCGCGCAACTGGTCCTGACGGTGGTCGCTCCCCTCCTGAGGACCCCGGGTGGACTGCTCGCCTGGGTGCTGGCGTGCTCCGTCACGCTCGGTGGCGGGATCCCCGTGATGTTCACCCTGATGGGTGACCTCATCGCAGTGCGTGACCGAGGCCCGGTCGCCGCCGTTGCCGCCGGTGCCGCCTTCGCGGCCGCGGCGCTGGTGCCCTTCGAGTGGCAGGTCGAGGGGTTCAGCCGTCTCCTCGCGCTGGGGATGGCGCTCGCGCTGCCCGTACTCGCGTACGCAGCCTTCGGGAGCTGGACCCTCATCGGCCGACTGGCCGCGGGCGCCGCGAACCTCGGACCTGGCCGGTTCTGCCGTGGGGAACCGTGGCGCACCTCCAGCGCGAAGTTCTGGGTGCCGGTGCTGGTGGTCTTCACGGTCTTCTTCGTCGACAGTCTCGGGTTCCTGCGCATCATCGAAGCTCCGACGATCATGAACGCCTCGTGGCAGTCGACGGACGTGGGCGTACGGATCTTCATCGCAGCGACCCACGTCGTCGGCGCCGCGATCGCCGGCGTCCTGTACCGGGCGTTCGACCGAGCGTGGCTCTACGTGTGGATCTTCGGGCTGTTCGCCTTCACCCACCTGCTCTACACGACCTACCTGCGCGTCGGCACCAGCGGTGATCCTCCACTCGTCCTGCCGCTGTTCTACGTGCTGGCGGTGAGCTTCTACACGACCCTGAACTTCGCGCTCTGGCCCGACCTGTCGACCCCGCGCACCATCGGTCTCAGGACAGCCCTCGGCGTCGGGATAGGCGGATGGCTGGCCTCGTTCCTGAGCACGGCGCTGGCCCTGTACTCCGAGGGCGCCGGCATCCCGCTTGCCGACCACCTGACCTACGTCAACGCCCTTGCGCTCCTCGCACTCGTCGCCGTCCCCACCACCCGCTACCTCAACCACGTCAGACGACTGCTCCGAGAAGGTGCCGACGATGAGCTTGGACGTGCTCCCGATGCTGCTGCTGTCCCTCCTGCTGCTCACCACGGGCCAGGACGTACAGTCGGCCCAGGTCGTGTTCACCGGTGACCACACCATCGAGCGCACCGCCGAAGCACTCGTGGTCAGCGCTGGGACGGTGAGCGTGCCCGCAGGCGCCACCCTGCCCGGACCGGTGCACGTCCTCGGCGGCGACGTCGTGATCGCGGGGCACATCGACGGCGACGTCGTCCAGCTCGCCGGCAAGCTCTCCCTCACCGACACGGCCTCGATCGCAGGCACCCTGCACCACGACGGCGGGCAGCTCACCAGAGCACCCCACGCCAGGGTCGCGTCGACGGCCGACCTCGAGACCGGGACGCTCACCTCCGACCCGCGCCGCGAGCTGCTCCTCACTGCCATGATCGCCGCCCTGCTCGCACTCGTCGGAGCATGGGCAGCGCGGCGCTCACCACCCCGGGCGCTGGGCAACGTCGCCGACGCCATCCGGCACCACCCGGTCGTCTCGCTGTGCGTCGGCGTACTGCTCACCCTGACAGCGACCGCCGTCCTGGTGTTCATGGCCTTCACGGTCCTGCTGCTGCCCATCGCCCTGATCGGCCTGGCCCTGGGCCTGGCAGTGCTCGGGTATGCGACGCTCGGGCTCGGCCACCTCGTCGGCCGCCTGCTGCCGATCCGCCGCCCCGCCGCGCAGACCGCGACGGGTGCCCTGATCGCGGTAGCCGGGCTCCGAGTCCTCCAGCTCGTCCCCGTCATCGGCGACCCCCTGGCCCTGGCCCTCCTCCTCGCAGGCCTGGGCGCCGTCATCATCACCTACCTCGGCCTTCGGCCGTTCACCCTGCCGGCCCTGCCCGGCTGAGCCGGGCGCCGTGGGGGGTCGTGGCGGCCGTACCGATGATCCGTGGCGACCACGCGGTCGGAGACGTGGACTGCTCGGCGCCCGCCTGCGCGGAGGCTGACCTCGCGCGAGATCGGGACGCGGGATCGACCGACCGGTCGCCCCGTCGTGTCCGTCCAGGCAACTCCCAGGCTCCCTCCCTAGAGTCCCGCGGGTGTCCCTGACCTACGTGGAGTCCGTCGTCGTCGGTGCGTTCCAGGGGTTCTCCGAGCTGTTCCCGATCTCCTCCCTCGGGCACAGCGTGCTCATCCCGGCGCTGATAGGCGGCCGGTGGGCGCAGGACCTGAGCGTCTCGGCCCCTGAGTCGCCCTACCTCGCGTTCATCGTGGGCCTGCACGTCGCCACCGCGACAGCGCTGCTGGTGTTCTTCTGGCGGGACTGGGTGCTGATCGTCGGGGGCTTCTTCAGCTCGGTCCGCCACCGCAGCGTGACCGACCCGTACCAGCGTCTCGCGTGGCTGATCATCATCGCCACGATCCCCGTCGGGCTCGCCGGCCTGCTGCTCGAGCACGCCTTCCGCACCACGCTCGGCAAGCCGATCCCGGCCGCGGCGTTCCTCGTGGTCAACGGCCTGGTCCTGCTCACCGGAGAGCGGATGCGCCGTCGCGCGCCGGCCACGGTTGCAGCGGGCGCGGCCACCGCGGGTGGCGGTGCGCTGACGATGGCCGACATCGCGGCCGAACGGCGGGTCCGTGGTGGCGACGACGACGGGGCGGGCCCGGCGGCCGATCGCCGGCTGGCCGGGCTCGGCGTGGGTGCGGCCACCGTGATCGGGTCGGCCCAGGTCCTGGCACTGCTGCCCGGGATCAGCCGATCAGGGTCGACCATGGTCGCGGGTCTGTTCCGCGGTCTGTCCCACGAGGACGCGGCCCGGTTCTCCTTCCTCCTGGCCACCCCGGTCATCCTCGCCGCGGGCCTTCTGAAGGTCCCGGACCTCTTCGGGCCGCTCGGCGCCGGAATCCACGGCCAGGTCCTCGCCGGGAGCGTCGCGTCCTTCGTCACCGCCTACCTGTCGGTGCGTTACCTGACGCGGTACTTCCGCACCCGCACGCTGACCCCCTTCGCGATCTACAGCGTGGTGCTCGGCGGCGCGGCGTTGGTCTGGCTGTCCGTGCGCTGACGACCGGCACCGGCGGGCGTGGGCCCGTCGCCGGGCCGTCCCGATCTCATTGAGACGCCCGCACAGCCGGCCCGGCGCGCCCGCTCGGGATGCGGTCCGGAGACCTTCCGCAGGCGCCAGACGGCGCCCTCGGGACCCGCGACACGCCGCCCGGGCAACGATTTTCCCCGGTCCGGCGCACAACGTAGGACGAATGGGCCCCAGAGGGCCCGAACGAGCGACCTACCCTGCGAGGACAGGCATGAGGATCTCCTTGACGCCTCCGCCACGACGACGTCAGCCGCCGCGACGGGTCAGCGCAGACCCTCTTTCCCCTGAGACCGTCGATCGCTCACACCACGGGACAGGCAGATGACCTCACAGCAGCCCAAGTACCCCGGCACCTCCACCGTCCTCAACGGGAACGGCGCCGTGGCCTACGTCATGCGTCACGTCTGTGGCGGCGTGATCGGGTATCCCATCACCCCGTCCACCGAGATCTCCGAGATCTTCGAGGCCGCTCGCGCCGAGGGCAGCGTGAACGTGTGGGGCAAGCACCCGTTCTTCTTCGAGGCGGAGGGTGAGCACTCTGCCCAGAGCGGTGCCCTCGGCGCGGCGCTCACCGGCGGCCAGTACGTGTCCAACGCCTCTTCGAGCCAGGGCATCCTCTACGCGCTCGAGTCGCACTACGTGACCGTCGGCAAGAAGATCGGCGGCTTCGTGCTGCAGTGCGCGGCGCGGGTGGTCTCCAAGCACTCGCTGAACGTCATGGCCGGGCACGACGACGTGTACGCGCTCCTGCCGTCCGGGTACACGATCATGTTCGGCTCCAACCCGCAGGAGGCGGCCGACCTCGCGGCGATCTCGTACCGCACCTCCGCGCTGTCGCTGATCCCCGTCACCAACGCGATGGACGGGTTCTCGACGAGCCACATGATGAGCGAGATGGTCCTGCCCGAGCCCGAGCTGCTGCGGGAGTACCTCGGCGACCCGACCAGCTCGATCCCGTGCCCGACCGTCGCGCAGGAGATCCTGTTCGGCGCCAAGGGTCGCGTCGCCCAGCTCACCGGATGGCTGGCGCGCCACCGCGGTGACCTGCTGGACGCCCCGGCGGAGTCGCTGGCCGACTACCTCGCGCTGAACGCCGACGCCATCGAGGCGGACCAGGCCGGCGCCCTCATCGAACCGACGCTCGCCTGGCTCCCGGCCGAGCTGCACGGCGCGTGGTCGCGGCAGTGGCGCAACGCGGCGCCCAAGGGCACGCGCCAGCTGGTTCCCGCACTCGTGGACGTCGACAACCCCGGCCTGACCGGCCCGGTGCAGAACCAGCCCGACTTCCAGGCCGGGTCGGTCGACCACCGCACCCACTTCGCGGCCGAGGTGCCGCGCCTGGCTCGTCAGGCGATGGCCGAGTACGCCGAGCTGACCGGCCGCGAGTACGCCCCCGTGATGACCTATGACGTCGAGGACGCGGACTACGTCATCGTCGGCCTGGGTTCGATCACCGACGACCTGCGCGCCGTGCTGCCTTACCTGCGGGCGCAGGGGCACAAGGTGGGCGTCGTCTCGGTCAAGCTGCTCCAGCCGTTCCCCGAGGCCGAGCTGGTTGCGGCGCTGGCCGGCAAGAAGGCCGTCACGGTGCTGGAGCGTTCGGACCAGACGGCACTGACGACCATGGTCCAGGGTGCGCTCTTCAAGGCGCGCCAGAACGCCGACGGCGCCGACCACCCGGTGCCCGCGCTCGACCGGCTCCCGCGCCTGACCACCGGCATCTTCGGCCTCGGCGGGCACGACGTGCAGCCGCGCCACACGATCGCCGCGTTCCAGCACATGATCGACGGCAGGACGGCGCCGCTGATCTACCTGGGCTCGCAGTTCTTCAGCAAGAACCCGAGCCCCCAGATGGCCGAGATCGAGGCGCGCCTGCGCGCCGCGTACCCGACCACCGAGCACATGGCCCTCGAGACGCAGCCGAACCCGCAGCTGCTGCCCGACTCGGCGATGCGGATCCGGTTCCACTCGGTGGGCGGCTACGGCACCATCGCGACCGGCAAGCTGCTCACCGACATCCTGTCCGGGGTGCTCGGCATGCACTCGAAGGCGGCACCGAAGTACGGCTCGGAGAAGTCCGGTGCGCCGACCAACTACTACATCACCCTCAGCCCCGAGCCCGTGCTCATCACGAACGCCGAGCTCGAGGACGTCGAGGTCGTGCTCTCGCCCGACCACAAGGCCTTCGTGCACACCAACCCGATCAAGGGTCTGGTCCCGGGCGGGACGCTCATCATCCAGTCGGACCTGACGCCTGCCGAGTTCTGGCGGCAGCTGCCCAAGTACGCCCGGACGATGATCCGGGAGCGCAAGATCCACCTGATGATCATGGATGCGTTCTCGGTGGCGAAGAAGCACGCGCCGAAGCCCGAGCTCGAGACCCGGATGATGGGCATCGCGTTCATCGGCGCCGTCGCCGGCCATGTGGACCGGGTGTCCAAGGGCGCCGACCGCGAGGCGGTCTCGGCCAAGGTCCGCGCACAGATCTCGAAGAAGTTCGGCTCCAAGGGCGAGGCCGTCGTCGAGGGCAACATGGCGGTCATCCACGACGCGATGGACGCCGTGGTCGCTGTCGACTACGACGCGCCCGAGCTGGTCGCGATCGACACCGAGCCTCAGCCGGCCCGGATGCTGCGTCCGGTCGCGGCCTCGCAGGAGATGTGCTCGTCCGACGCCCCGACCGCCGCCTCGCTGTTCGACCCCGGCTACTACGAGGACATCGTTGCCCGGCCGTTCCGGGAGGGCACGATCGGCGAGGCGCCGGTCCTGCCCGGGGTCGGGCTGTTCATGCCCGCCGGTTCGGCAGGCGCGAAGGACAAGGGTCTGTTCCGCCGGACCGTGCCGGCCTTCGACCCCGACCTGTGCACCGGCTGCATGGAGTGCGCCCTGGTCTGCCCGGACGCGGCGATCCCGAACACCGTGCACGACCTTCACGCTCTGCTGCTGACCACCATCGACGCGCTCGAGCTGCCCGAGGCCCAGCGTGCCGCGCTGCGGTCGCAGGTCTACCCGCTGTCGGAGGCCGTGCGCGGGCGCCTGCGCACCGAGAAGGACAGCCCGGCGTTCCACGACCTGGTGGCCCAGGCCGGTGCCGGCCTCGAGGTGGACGGCCCGGTCTTCGCCCGCAGCCTGGGCGCCCTGGTCGAGAAGCTCGCGACCTTCCCGGTCGCGCGGACCCGGCCGTTCTTCGACGCGATGGAGAAGGCGCAGCCGGGTTCCGGTGGCCTGTTCTCCGCGACGATCGACCCCTGGAAGTGCACCGGCTGCCTGGAGTGCACCGAGGTCTGCGGCCCCGGCGCTCTCACCCCTGTCGACCAGGACGACGCGGTGCTGACCACCCTCCAGGACCGGTTCGAGCTCCTGGCGCAGCTGCCCAACACGCCGGCGCGCTTCTACGACGGCTCGCTGTCGGCCGAGGGCGACCTCAAGCGGCTGCTCCTCGACCACGACAACTACTACGCCACCACCGGTGGCCACGGCGCCTGCCGCGGCTGCGGTGAGGTCACCGCGATCCGGCTCGTCATGTCGATGAGCCACGCGTTGGGCGAGGAGCGTCGCGAGAAGCAGGAGGCCGCGCTCGTCCAGATGCTGGCGGACCTGGAGGCCAAGCTGGCCGAGATCGACCCCGCGGACGCCCCACGGCGCGAGCGGATCACGTCGCTGATCGCCACGCTCGAGCGGCGGCTGTACCTGGTCGAGTCCGGCCCGACCGGTCAGGGCCCCGCCACGACGATCGTCGCCAACTCGACCGGCTGCTCGAGCGTCTACGCCTCGACGATGCCGTACAACAACTACCTCGACCCGTGGGTCAACAGCCTGTTCCAGGACGCCCAGCCGCTGGCCAAGGGCATCTTCGAGGGCGTGGCGCACGAGGTGGTCGACGAGGTCAGGGCGATGCGCAGCGCGCGGCTGGAGATCGACGACGCCTTCGACCCGGAGCGGCACCTGAAGGTCATGCAGCGGCTCACCTGGGACAAGCTCACCAAGGAGGAGCTGGGCCTGATGCCGACGATCATGACGATCGGCGGCGACGGCGCGAGCTACGACATCGGCTTCGGCGCGATGAGCCGTGTGCTGGCGTCCGAGACCCCGATCAAGGTCATGGTGCTCAACTCCGGTGCGTACTCCAACACCGGTGGCCAGACCTCGACCGCGTCGTTCACCGGTCAGGACTCCGACCTGTCCCGGTTCGGCGGGGCGCACGACGGCAAGCACGAGTCCCGCAAGGAGCTCGGGCTGATCGCGTCGTTCCACCCGAACGTCTACGTCGCCTCGACGTCGACCTCGCTGCACGGGCACTACCTGAAGTGCTCGATCGACTTCCTCAGCTACAGCGATGGCCCGGCCGTGATGGATACCTACACCCCGTGCGGTTCCGAGCACGGCATCGCCGAGGCCGCCTCGGCCGCGCGCGCCCGGCTCGCGGTGGAGTCCCGGATGAGCCCGCTGTTCGTCCACGACCCGCGCCGCGGCAAGACGCTGTACGACTGGTTCAGCCTGGACGGCAACCCCGACCCGGACAAGACGTGGAGCACCACCACGCTGGAGTACCTGGACGAGGCCGGCCAGGTCCAGCTGATGACCACGCCGCTGACCCCGGCGGAGTTCGCGCTCGGCGAGACGCGCTTCAAGAAGCAGTTCCGCAAGCTGCCGGCCTCCTCCGAGGAGAACGCCGTGCCGATCGACGAGTACGTCGAGCTCGAGGTCGCCGACCGCGAGGGCAAGGTGCCGTTCATCTACGCCACCGACGAGGACCGGCACCTGATGAAGGTCCAGTGCTCGCACCAGGTGGTGAACCTGGTCGAGGACCGCAAGCGGTACTGGCAGATCCTGCAGTACCTGTCGGGTCAGCACGAGGAGGAGCTCGGCGTCGTCTACGCCGACGACCTCGCCTCGATCACCGCCCGTTACGACGAGGCGATGACCCTGCGCGAGTCCTCGATGGACGACATCGCCCGGGCCATGGCCGAGCTGGCCACCTCGAGCAAGGCGCCCGCGGGCCTGTCGGCCCCGGTGCCGGTGCGTGGGGATGCGCCCGCCGCCGCCCCGGCCGCCGCTCCCGCGGCGACCGCGGTGGCCGACCGAGCCGTCTGGCTCGATCCCTCCGACCAGTCGAAGTGCACCGACTGCGGCACCTGCTACCAGGAGCTGCCGATGTTCTTCGAGAAGGTCACCAAGGTCATCGACGGCCAGGCCGTGACGGTCGCGCAGATGAAGGAGGGATCGCTCGAGAAGGTCACGATCACTCCCGAGCTCCAGGCGCGGATCGACCGGGTCAAGGCCACCTGCGACGCGGAGATCATCAAGTGAGCCAGACGATGCCCCCGACGAGTGCGGGAGACCGCGAGGACCTCCAGCGCTACCTGGCTGCCCAGGGTGTGCTGGAGGCCAGCCAGAGCGAGGTCGCCGAGCTCGAGCACGCCTCCGAGGTGGAGCAGTTCCACCAGCAGATGGAGCTGCTCCGGCGCCGGTTGCTCTCAGAGCCGACCGCGTTCCGCCAGATGTTCATCTCCGACGGCATGGCCGCGGTCGCCTGGGAGTTCTCCCAGCCGGAGCTGGGCAAGCAGTTCACCGAGACGCTGTGGGGTCTGCTGGGCCGCGGCGACGACGTGAGCGTGCTGTTCATGCGGTTCCTGTGGAACCTGCCGTTGGGCAAGAAGCGGATGTTCATCCGGGCGATCGATACGCACCTGTCGGACCGGTACCCGATGTTCGACGGACTCTCGGACGGCTGGCCGGCCGCGGTGAGCATCCCGCCGTACATCCGCGACCCGGAGGAGCGGTCGAAGGACTTCGGCCTGGTCAACCAGGGCTACCTGGGCTACATGAACCTCGGCTACACCCGCGCCGACGTCGACCTGTTCATCTGGCTCGAGGCGCTGCGCGACAAGCAGTGCGCCGAGAAGCCCTGTGAGCTGGGCATCTTCCTGGCCGGGCACAAGGAGCCGAAGGGCGGCTGCCCGGTCAAGATCCACATCCCACAGATGCTGGAGCTCATCGGCAACGGCCGGTTCCGCGACGCGCTGGAGCTCATCGAGGGTTCCAACCCGTTGCCGGACGTCACCGGCCGGGTGTGCCCCCAGGAGGTCCAGTGCCAGGGCGTGTGCCTGCACAAGCAGAACCCGATCCAGATCGGCCAGGTCGAGTGGTTCCTGCCCGAGCGCGACAAGCTCGTCAACCCGGACGGCGTGGTCGCCAAGTTCGCCGACTGGCCTGACCCTTGGCAGCGGGCCGACAAGCCGCCGGTGGCGATCGTCGGCTCGGGCCCGTCCGGCCTGATCAACGCCTATCTGCTCGCGGTCGAGGGCTTCCCGGTCACGGTCTTCGAGGCGTTCCACGCCCTGGGCGGGGTGCTGCGCTACGGCATCCCGGAGTTCCGGCTCCCGAACGAGCTGATCGACGACGTGGTCACCAAGATCACGCTGCTCGGCGGCAAGTTCGTGCCCAACTTCGTGGTCGGCAAGACCGCGACACTCCAGGACCTGCGCGACGCGGGCTTCTGGCGGATCTTCGTGGGCTCGGGCGCAGGTCTGCCGCGCTTCATGAACGTGCCGGGCGAGCACCTGCTCAACGTGATGTCGGCAAACGAGTTCCTCACCCGGGTCAACCTCATGCACGCCCAGAGCCCGCAGTACGAGACGCCCCTGCCGGACATCGAGGGCAAGCGGGTTCTGATCATCGGCGGTGGCAACACCGCGATGGACGCGGCGCGCACCGCGCGTCGGCTCGGCGGCGACGTCACGATCGTCTACCGGCGTACGCAGTCGGAGATGCCGGCGCGCGTCGAGGAGCTGCACCACGCGCTCGAGGAGGGCATCGGCCTCCAGGTGCTGCGGTCGCCGTCGGAGTTCCTCGGCAACGACGACGGGTTCGTCAAGGCCGCCACGCTGGACGTGATGGAGCTCGGCGAGCCGGACGACTCGGGTCGGCGCCGGCCGCGAGCGACCGGGCAGACCGAGACGGTCGACGCCGACCTGGTGATCATGGCGCTCGGCAACGACGCCAACCCGATCATCAAGGACTCCGAGCCGCGCCTGCACACCTCCAAGTGGGGCACCATCGAGGTGACGGGTGACGGGTCGCAGGAGACCTCGCTCGCGGGTGTCTACACGGGTGGCGACGCCGCACGGGGCGGCTCGACCGCGATCCGTGCGGCGGGCGACGGCCAGGCCGCAGCCCGGGAGATCGTCGGTGCCATCGACGTCCCGCCCGCGGCCATCAGTGCCATGGTGTCCAGCGCGCGGGACTACAGCGAGATGGCCGCGACCTCCCAGCGCATCATCTCCACCGCGGAGCTCAGCGACGGGATCCACGAGTTCGTGGTCCACTCGCCGGCGATCGCGCACGCGGCGCAGGCCGGGCAGTTCGTCCGCGTGCTGCCCCGTCCGGACGGTGAGCTGATCCCGCTCACGCTGGCGGACTGGAGCACCGAGGACGGCACGATCTGTCTCGTGGTCCAGGGGGTGGGCACCAGCTCGCTCGAGATCAACCAGATGCAGGTCGGCGAGTCCTTCGCGGGCATCGCCGGGCCGCTGGGCCGTCCGAGCGAGGTCCACCAGTACCCGAAGGACTCCACGGTCGTGTTCACCGCGGGCGGCCTCGGCCTGCCGCCGGTGTTCCCGATCATGCGCGAGCACCTGAGGGCCGGCAACCACGTGACGTTGATCGCCGGGTTCCGCAGCGCGCACCTGATGTTCTGGACGGCCGAGGACGAGCGGGTGGGGCGCATCAAGGCGGAGTTCGGCGACCAGCTGGACATCGTCTACGCGACGAACGACGGCACCCTCGGGTACCACGGATTCGTCACCGGCCCGCTGGAGGAGATGCTCGAGGCGAACAAGCGCGGCGAGGGCCGCACCATCGCCGAGGTCGTCACGATCGGCCCGCCGCTGATGATGCGGGCGGTCTCCGACCTGACCAAGCCGTACGGCGTACCGTGCGTGGCGAGCCTCAACTCGATCATGGTGGACGCGACCGGCATGTGCGGCGCGTGCATGGTGCCGGTGGTCATCGACGGGAAGATGGTGCGCAAGCACGCGTGCATCGACGGCCCCGAGATCGACTCCCACCTGATCGACTGGGACAAGTTCCTCCCGCGGTTCCGGCTGTTCAAGACGCAGGAGCAGCGCAGCAGGCTCGCGCACGGGTTCGCCTGAGCGTCGTCGTCCGCACTGAGGGGCCGCCCTCCCGTTGGGGGCGGCCCTTCCGCGTCCGGTGGTGCTGTGGTGGTGGCGGACCCGGCTCGGGCGATCAGGTGTCGCGGCGCGGGCGTCGCCGGTCCCTCGTCACGGGTCCGGGCACGTCCGGGCGCCCCTCCTCGTGCCCGGGCCCCTCGAAGGCGGCCAGGAGTGCCCCGAGGTCGGTCGTCGAGGGGTGGCGACCGGTCAGGCCGGCCAGGTCCGCGTGCGCGACGTGGGCGAGCGCCCAGCGGGGGTCGCGATCCAGGCTACGGCGGGTCCGGGGCAGGATCGTCCGGTTCCGCTCCGCGGCCAGGAGCCCGGCGAGGTGGTCCAGGAGCGAGTCCCGCCGCCCGGGGCCCTCGGGCGGGGCGTCGGGGCGGTGCACGTCGTGGTCGGCCACGAGCATGGCCAGGGCGGTGTGCTCGCCGAAGGCCGAGGAGTCGAGCCGTGCCCGGATGTACGCCGCGCTCGCCTTGGAGTCGACGAGTGCAAGCACGAGCTCCTCGCGCGCCCTGTCCCGTTCCATCGTGGACGTGCCTCCATCGTCTCCGGCTGGGGGTCGCCGGGATCTCGCCGACGGTGCAGGGTGTGCTGCCACGCCGACGGTTCCAGTGTTCCCGGCGAGCGACGGGCGCCCGCGCAGTGGCTCGGGTGAATCGCGCCGCGGGCGGCCGAGGGCACTCGTTCGGCGCACGGCCGCTGGCGAAGGGGTGACGTCGCGTCAGGCCGTAGCCGGCCGAGATCGCCGGGCGGCGAGCGAGGCGACGCTTCGGCGGGCGGAATGAATCCCGGCATGGCACCGTTCTGTGCATACCCCCCGGGGTATTACCCGTCCCGGGGACGACACGCCCGATGAGACCAGGAGGACAAGTGCGCGAGATCGACCAGGACGGCTTCGCCGTCGCCCACGCGGCGGGCGGGTACGTGCTCGACGTGCGTGAGCCGGTGGAGTACGTGGGCGGCCACGTAGCCGGGGCGACCCTGATGCCGATGAGCACGATCGCGGCCCGCGCGAGCGAGCTGCCGACCGACACCCGCATCCACGTGATCTGTGCCAGCGGGAACCGCAGCCTGGCGGTGACCGACGCGCTGCAGCGTGCCGGCTACGACGCGGTCTCGGTCTCCGGCGGCACCTCGGCCTGGCGGTTCGCCGGACGGCCCGTGGTGACCGGTGCGGAAGCGCGCTGAGGAGGCCACGATGACTGTCACGGTACTGACCCTGGACACGCCCTCCCTGGGGGACCGCAGCTACCTCGTGCACGACGGCGCGACCGCCTTCGTCGTGGACCCGCAGCGCGACGTGGACCGGATACTGGCGATGGCCGACGGGGCCGGCGTGCGGATCACCCACGTCTTCGAGACCCACATCCACAACGACTACGTGACCGGCGGCTACGCGCTCGCTCAGCGGATCGGTGCGGCATACCACGTCAACGCCGACGACCCGGTCACCTACGAGCGGGTGCCCACCCGTGACGGCGACCGGATCCGGGTGAGCGACGCGATGACCGTCCGGGTGATGCACACCCCGGGTCACACCTTCACGCACCTGTCCTACGTGCTCGAGGGTGAGCGGCCCGCGGTGTTCTCCGGCGGCTCGCTGCTCTACGGCTCGACCGGCCGGCCCGACCTGCTGGGCATGGACCACGCACCCACGCTCGCGCATCACCAGTACGCCTCGGCGCACGCCCTGGCGACCCTGCCGGACCACACCTCCGTGATGCCGACGCACGGCTTCGGCAGCTTCTGCTCGGCGACCTCCACCACCGAGGGTGCGACGGGGTCGACGATCGGTCAGGAGCGTCGGTTCAACCCGGCCCTGACCCAGGACGAGGAGGACTTCGTCCGGACGATCCTGGCCGGCCTGGACGACTACCCCGCCTACTACGTGCACATGGCCCCGCGGAACCTCGACGGCCCCGACGAGCCCGATCTGTCGCTGCCGTCGATCGCCGACAAGGCCGAGCTGCGCCGAAGGCTCGATGCCGGCGAGTGGCTCGTGGACCTGCGGACCCGGACGGCGTTCGCCGCCGGTCACGTCCCCGGCACGATCAACATCGGCCTGGACGGTCAGTTCTCGACCTACCTGGGCTGGTTGATCCCCTGGGGCACGCCCCTGACGCTGCTCGGCTCGACGCCCGAGCAGGTCGCCGAGGCCCAGCGCGAGCTCGTCCGGATCGGGATCGACCGACCGGCCGCCGCCGCGACCGGCGAGCCCCGGGACTGGACCGACGGGGCGCTGGGCATGGTGCCGCGTGCCACCTTCGCCGACCTCGCCGAGGTGCGCCACCACCGTCCGGTGACGGTGCTCGACGTCCGGAGGACCTCCGAGTGGCGCGCAGGGCACATCGCCGGTGCGGTCAACGTCCCGCTGCACGAGCTGATCGAGCGGATCGACGAGGTCCCGCCGGGCGAGGTGTGGGTGCACTGCGCCGCCGGGTACCGCGCGTCGACCGCCGCCTCCCTGCTGATCCGGGCCGGACGTCAGGTCGTGCACGTGGACGAGTCCTATGCGACGGCCGCGCCGACGTCGGGCCTGGCCCTGGTGGCAGCCTGATCGAACAGACGTTCGATAGACTCCACCGGTGGACTCACGGCAGGTGGTCAACCGCGAGCAGCCCGCCCGCGCGCCGGTCGTCCCGATGGGCGACGTCCCGGTCATCGTCCACCTGGTCTGGTCCGACGGGGACGAGGAGTGGCGGGCGGCACGGGCGGTCCGCTGGACGCGCACCCACGTCATGGTTGCGTGGCGTCCGGACGGTCCGCCGGCCGCGCCGCCGACCGAGCAGTGGGTCTGGTTGCGAGCGGCGGACGTGATGCGCTCGGTGAGCTGGTTGGTTCGTCCCGAGCGCACGCCTGTGCCGCGAGCACGGACGTGAGCCCGGGTCGCGACCGGCATGTGGCCGCCGATGGCGTCCCTTTCGCGACACGTCCAGGATCGTCACCGTGGGGGAGCGGACCAGGGCGGCGGTGCGGGACAACGCCGCGTGGTGGCAGCGGGTCTGCGCGTCGCACGGGATCCCCGCACGGCGCCGCGGCGACCGCTGGCTGGTCCAGGGCCGCGCGCCGACCGGCTGTCCCGATGTGATCACACTGCGCCCGGACGTGCCCGTCGACGGCGTCCTGGACGGCGTCGACGGCGCAGCGGGCTGCTCGGTCGAGGACTCCTGGAGCGACCTCGACCTGGGAGGGCTCGGGTTCGACGTGCTCGCCACCGGTACGTGGCTCTGGGCCGAGCCCGGAGCTCCTGGCGACACCCGGTGGACCGCGATCGAGAGCGCGGGCCTGGCCGCCTGGACGGCGATCCACGGCGGCGAGCCGTTCCCGGCAGCGCTGCTGGTCGACCCGGCCGTCCACCTCGTGGTGCGCGAGGACGGTTCGGCCTGTGCCGTGGTGTGCTCCGCCGTGCCTGGGGTGGCCGGCGTGTCCAACGTCGTGTCGACGGACCCTCAGCGCACGTGGGCCGAGCTGCGGGCGTGGTGCGCCGACCAGCTGCCGGGGCGCGCCGTGGCCGGCTGGGAGTCGGGGCCCGTCCTGGACGCCGCGCGGGCGGCGGGCATGACGGCCGTCGGCGACCTGCGGGTGTGGTGGCGCGGGGAGGCGTGATGAGCCACCCGGGCCTGGTCCGCACGCTCGGGACGGGTCGGCCGTCATGGTCGGCCTCGGAGCGATGCTCGGTGCCGGGGTGTTCGCGGCTTTCGGGCCCGCGGCCGCGGCCGCCGGGGTGGGCCTCCTGCTCGGCCTGGTGGTCGCTGCCGCCGTCGCCTCCGCCAACGCCATGTCCTCGGCCCAGCTCGCCGCGCAGCTGCCGCGGTCGGGCGGTACCTACCTGTACGGCCGCGAGCTGCTGGGCCCGACGTGGGGCTCCCGCGCGCCGCACCGGGCAGAGCTCGCCGTGGGCACCGCCGTGGTCGTCCTGGCGGCGGCCGGGGTGCGCCGCCCTCGCGGTGACGCTCCCGTTCAGCGCGGTCGTCGCCGGAGTGAGCGTGCTGCTCGTGGGCCTGGGCGGCCGCTGGGCGGCCCGGCGGCTCCACGCGACGCCGTCCGCAGCCGACGCGCCGTGACGGGCGCGGCCGGCTCAGTCCTTGGTGCCGTACTCCCAGTGCCAGGGCTCGAGCGGCCCGGCTCCACCGGGGCCCATGTACGACGGATGGTGCCAGCCGTACTCACCGGCGTGGGCGGTGAGCCACAGGTACACCGGCGCGTCGAACTGGCCGAGGTCGCCCGCCCCGGCGAGGTCGATCGCCTGACCGCGGCCGTGGTTCGACGTGCCGGCCGTGGCGGCGAGGTCCCCCTTCTCCTCGTGCAGCGCCGCCTGCGCCTCGGCGGTGCGGTAGCTGCTGGACACCCGCAGGTTGTGACCGCTCGCGGCGAGGTAGGCACGGTTGAGCTGCTCGAGGGCGGCAGCGGCGTCGCACCGGAGGTGGACGCTGCGGTCGAAAGCGACGTCGCACAGGTACTTCGCCGGGATGGCGCCGTTGGGCGCCGCATCGGCGGCGGCGACGAGCTTCTGCAGCCGGTCGGCCTCCGCCTTGGCGGCGGCAGCCGCCTGGGCGCGAGCCTCCTCCTCGGCTCGCTGCTGGGCAAGGGCCTCGTCGACCGCGGCCTGCATCCGGCCGCTGAGCTCCAGGACACGCTCCGCGGCCGCCTCGAGGCGCTCGGAGTCACCGAGGTCGAGGTCCGCGACCGCCAGCAGCGATGCCGCGAGCGGGCCCTCGCCGAGGGTACCGGCCGACGTCGTCGTGACGGCGTCGGGGGTGAGCGGAGCCGTCGGGTCCACGGCTTCGGCCGTCCGCACCGGTTCCCCCGCCGGAGCCACCCCGGACGCGTCGGAGGCGCGCGTGGGCGCGCCGGGGAGGTCGCCCGGGGACCCGCTCGCGGACGTGCCGAGCGTCGCGGCGACAGGCTCGGGCCGCGCAGCCGGGCCGGGCGTCGCACTCGGCGTGCCGGCGGATGCATCCGACCGCATCTTCGACGCCGCGGAGCGTGACGCCGGGGGCACGGACCGCTCGGCGGTCGGGACCGCGTCGTCGGTGGAGGAGCCGGCCACCTCGGCGACCCGCGCCGCGCCCTCGAGCAGCTCGACCGCGTCCGCGAGCGGCGTGATCGACAGCACCTCGGCGGGGTCGACCTCGGCGACCGGCTCCGCGCTCGGCTCGTCGGCCGGTGAGGTCCGGGCGACCTCCTGGGCGGCACGCGACAGCGCGACGTCCGCGTCCGGCGTCTTGGCCAGCAACGAGTTCAGCTCGAACATCGCGGCGCTGAGCTCGGCGAGGTCCTCGGGCGCCACGACGCTCGGCGCGGCGGAAGCCAGCGCGTCGGCGGTCTGCACAGCGCCCTGGGCGATCTCCCGGGCCTGGGTGCGCCGGTGGGCCAGGTAGGCGGTCGCCTGCTCGCTCAGACGGCTGGTCGCCGCGCCGTCGACGCGTATCTGGCGCTCCTGGGCGGCCTGCTCCGCGGCGGCCTCGGCAGCCACGGCCGTGCGGTGCGCGTTGTCCTCGGCGATCTGGTGCACGGTCGCCTGAACGACCGACCCGGATACCAGCGCGCAGGCCGCTACGAGCATCGCAGCGGGGCGGGGCACGGCTGCCCGGACCGCGGGCGCGGCGAGTCCGGGCACCAGCGTCCACCACGCACCGCGGTGCGAAGGGTGGTGCCAGCCGTGACGCGCCGCGACCATCGAGCTCCTCACCGGACTGTGGACACAGGTATCCCTGACCCGTGCATCGGCGGTCGCCGACGTCACGTGAGGAGTTCGCGTGCCGTGTCGCACCGAATTCACCCGTCCGCCGCAGCCAGGTCGGCGGACGGGTGACCCACAAGCCCGGAGGCCCGGAACCCCTCAAGGGGATCCGGGCCTCCGGGCGGGAGATGCCGTCAGCTGCAGCCGCTGGTCGATCCGCAGCCCTCGCAGACGTGGCAGGAGCCCGAGGGTCGCATCTTGATCCCGCAGTTCATGCACAGCGGGGCGTCGGCCGCCCGTCCCTGGAGCAGGTCCATCAGCTCGGCCGAGGAGTGCACCTGCGCGGCGGGCGCGACCGTCGCCGGGCGGGCCGGCGCCTCGTCGAGGGGCTGGTCGACGATCGCCTCGCCCGAGGTCTCCTCGTCCGCGACCGGTGCGATCGGCTCGTAGGAGCCGGTCTCGAGCTGCCGCTGGCGCTCCTCGGTCGTGTAGATGCCCAGGGACGACCGGGTTTCGAAGGACAGGTAGTCCAGCGCGAGGCGACGGAAGATGTAGTCCATCATCGACTGGGCCATGCGAATGTCCGGGTCGTCGGTCATGCCTGCGGGCTCGAAGCGCATGTTGGTGAACTTCTGCACGTACGTCTCCAGCGGCACCCCGTACTGGAGGGCGACGGAGACGGCGATCGAGAACGCGTCCATCACGCCGGCGAGGGTCGAGCCCTGCTTGCCGAGCTTGAGGAACACCTCGCCGAGCCCGTCACCGGGGTAGGACCCGGCCGTGATGTACCCGTCGGCCCCACCGACCGTGAAGGACGTGGTCTTCGAGTCGCGCTGGCGGGGCAGACGCTTGCGGATCGCCCGACCGGGGCCGGCCACCTCGACCGTCGGAGCCGGTGCGTCGGCCTTCTTGGCCTTGGCGTCCGACAGCGGCTGACCGACCTTGCAGTTGTCGCGGTAGATCGCCAGTGCCTTGATGCCCATCGACCAGGCGTCGAAGTAGAGCTTCTCGACGTCCTCGACGGTGGTCTCCTCGGGCATGTTCACCGTCTTGGAGATCGCACCGGAGATGAACGGCTGGACGGCGGCCATCATCCGCACATGACCCATCGGCGAGATCGCGCGCTCGCCCATCGCGCAGTCGAACACCTCGTAGTGCTCCGGCTTGAGACCGGGGGCGTCGATCACGTGACCGTGCTCGGCGATGTACTCCACGATCGCCTCGCTGGTCTCGCTCGTGTAGCCGAGCTGGTTGAGTGCCCGCGGGATGGTCTGGTTGACGATCTGCATCGAGCCGCCGCCGACGAGCTTCTTGAACTTCACCAGGGAGAAGTCGGGCTCCACCCCGGTGGTGTCGCAGTCCATCATGAAGCCGATGGTCCCCGTGGGGGCGAGCACGGAGGCCTGCGCGTTGCGCCAGCCGTTGCGGACGCCGAGCTTGTTGCCCTCGGCCCACGCCTTGGTCGCCGCCGCGTGGATCTCGCCGTCCATGACGTGCAGGGTGCGGATGTCGTCGTTGGCCGCGGCGTGCTTGCGCATGACGCGCTGGTGCGCCTGGGCGTTCTGCGCGTACCCGTCGTACGGGCCGACCACGGCGGCCAGCTCGGCCGAGCGCCGGTACGCCGTGCCGGTCATCAGCGAGGTGATCGCGGCGGCCAGGGCCCGGCCGCCGGCCGAGTCGTAGCCGTGACCGGTCGCCATGAGCAGCGCACCGAGGTTCGCGTACCCGATGCCGAGCTGGCGGAACGCGCGGGTGGTCTCACCGATCGGCTCGGTGGGGAAGTCGGCGAAGCAGATCGAGATGTCCATCGCCGTGATGACGAGCTCGGTCGCCTTGACGAACCGTTCGACGTCGAACGTGTCGTCCTCGCGCAGGAACTTCAGCAGGTTGAGCGAGGCGAGGTTGCACGAGGAGTTGTCCAGGTGCATGTACTCGCTGCACGGGTTGGACGCGTTGATCCGGCCCGACTCGGGGCTGGTGTGCCAGTCGTTGATCGTCGAGTCGTACTGGATGCCCGGGTCCGCGCAGGCCCATGCGGCCTCCGCGATCCGACGGAACAGGCCCTTGGCGTCCACGGTGTCGACCACGGAGCCGTCCGTGCGCGCCTTCAGCCCGAACTCGGCACCGTCCGCGACCGCCTGCATGAACTCGTCGGAGACCCGCACCGAGTTGTTCGCGTTCTGGTACTGGACCGACACGATGTCCTTGCCACCCAGGTCCATGTCGAACCCGGCGTCCCGCAGCGCGCGGATCTTGTCCTCCTCGCGCATCTTGGTGTCGACGAACTCCTCGATGTCTGGGTGGTCGACGTCCAGGACGACCATCTTGGCCGCACGGCGCGTCGCACCGCCGGACTTGATGGTCCCCGCCGACGCGTCGGCGCCGCGCATGAAGGAGATCGGTCCGGAAGCGGTGCCACCGGAGGAGAGCAGCTCCTTGGAGGAGCGGATCCGGGAGAGGTTCAGGCCGGCGCCCGACCCGCCCTTGAAGATCATCCCCTCCTCGCGGTACCAGTTCAGGATCGAGTCCATCGTGTCGTCGACCGACAGGATGAAGCACGCCGAGACCTGCTGAGGGGACGGGGTCCCGACGTTGAACCAGACGGGGGAGTTGAAGCTGAACAGCTGGTGCAGCAGCATCCAGGTGAGCTCGTGCTCGAACACCTCGGCATCGGCGTCCGTGGCGAAGTAGCCGTGCTGCTTGCCGGCCCGGGTGTAGGTGAGGACCACCCGGTCGATGAGCTGGCGCAGGCTGTGCTCGCGCTGTGCCGTGCCGACCGCGCCCCGGAAGTACTTGGTGGTGACGATCGTGGTGGCGTTCATCGACCAGGTGGACGGGAACTCGACGCCCTTCTGCTCGAAGATCGTCTCGCCGGTCTTCCAGTTGGTCTGCACCACGTCGCGGCGCTCCCAGGTCACCTCGTCGTACGGGTGCATCCCCGGCGTCGTGAAGACGCGCTCGATGGTCAGGCCGGCAGGCCCCTTGCGCCCCTGCTTGCGGGGTCCGGCGGACGTCTCGGTCATCGCGTGCTCCCTTTCGCTCTCCAGGCCGGTCGTGCGGCCCGGAGCCGTCGTGCCTGTCGCCCTGCTGCTTCGTCGTACCCGCGGAGTCGCGCAGGTCACCGCGGCGGGCCTGTGCAGATCTCTGTGGGAAACCTGTGGGTGGTGCTGTGTGTGCCCGCCGCTCGCTGTGGACAACTCCACCACAACGTGTGCCGGAACTACATCGGTGTGACCACTATATGTTGTGCCACCGACATCGGCGAGGTCCCACTTTCGTCCGATGACCGGCGGGCACCGCGGCCGACGGTGAAAAACCGCAGGTGAGCCGCACGGTCGCCTCGGGCGGCCCCGGGATCCGAGACCGCCGGTCACCCGATCGGCGCAGTATTCGGACGGCGTGTCGCGCCGGTCCCGGGCGTGTCGGGCGCGATCAACGGGGCAGTGGCTCGCTCGTCGTCGGTAGCTCCGTGTCCCGCTCGGCGGAGCGGTCCGTGACCGCGTCGCCGAGCCGGTCCGTTCCGACCGCCGGCACGAACGCCGCCCGCGCCGCGGTGCGCCTCAGCAACCTCAGCACCGGGGCGCCCACCACGGCCACCCCGACCGCGGTGGTGACCGCTCGACCGACGTCCCAGCCCAGCGACGTCGCCACGGTGAAGGCCGTCAGCCGACGCAGGTTGTCGCCCAGCGGGGCCCCCGGGACGAACGACAGGGCCGTGTCCGAACCCAGCGTGAACGGCCAGAACGAGAGATTCATCGCAAGACCGAACGCGAGAGCCGCGAGGGCTCCGTACCCCGCGAGCATCACCAGCTCGGTGGTCCCGCGCGGGCGTCGGGGCAGCAGCCCTGCACCGAGGCCCACCCAGGCAGCCCCGAGCATCTGGAACGGCAACCACGGACCGACGCCCCCGGTCAGCAGGGCCGAGGTGGCCAAGGTGGTCGCGCCCAGCGCGAACCCGAAGCCCGGACCGAGCACCCGCCCACCGAGGACGAGCACCGTGAACACCAGCTCCACGCCCGCGGCCCCGGCCGACAACGGTCTCAGCGCAGCGCCGACGGCGGCGAGCAGCCCCAGCAGCGCGACGGCCTTGACATCCATGCCGCCGTCGCCCAGCGCGAGGTGCACCACGAGCAGGACACCGGCGACCACCCCGCCCAGCACGAGCGGCGCATCCGCGGCGTGTGCCAGGCCTGCGTCCGGGGCCACGAGCAGGGGCCAGCCGAACGCCGCCAGGCCCACGGCCGAGGCGAGCGCCAGCGCGACCACGCTCCAGCGCCCCAGCTGGATGGCCACCGACCGCCTGAGGTCGTCAGCGCGGGCCGGCGCGCTCATCCGGCCACCGCCAGAGCGGCACGGACCTCGTCCACGGTCAGCAGCGGGAGCGGGTGCATCACCTTGGCGACCTGCGGGGCGAAGGTGGGTGAGGCGACGAGCACCTCCCGAGCCGGGCCGTCCGTGACGACCTGCCCGTCGGCCAGGACGACCACCCGGTCGGCGCACTGCGCGACGAACTCGACGTCGTGGCTCGACAGCAGCACCGCACCGCCCGCCGACGCATGGCCGGCGAGGACGGTCGCCAGCGCCCGCTTCGCGGCGTAGTCCAGGCCCCGGGTCGGCTCGTCCAGCAGCAGCACCGACGGGCGCGCCGCGAGCTGCACCGCCAGCACCAGCGCCAGCCGCTGACCCTCGGACAGGTCGCGGGGATGGGCGTCGTCGGGCACGGCCCCCGCAAGACGGGCCAGCAGCGCTGCGCAGGTCCCGGGCGGCGCACCGGCCTGCCGGTCGCCCGCCGCGCACTCCGCACCGACCGAGGACAGGTAGACGAGGTCCAGCGGGTCCTGCGGCACCAGCGCGACCAGCTCCCGGGCCCGAGCGGGGTCGAGCGCGGCGGGGTCGCCGCCGACCAGGCCCTGGCGTCGCACCGCGACCGAGCCGGCGCTCCGCGGCCCGGCACCCGCCAACGCCCACAGCAGCGAGGACTTGCCGGCGCCGTTGCGGCCCATCAGGGCCGTCACGGTGCCGGCGCGCACATCGAGGTCGACCCCGCGCACGGCGTGGGCGCGGCGGTAGCGGACGTGCATCCCGCGGGCGCTGAGGATGGCGGGGGCGGAGTCGGGCGGTGCGCCGGCCGCGGCCTCCGGTGACGGGAGAGCCGTGAGCCGGGCGCGGAGCCCGGCCACCTGACGCCGCGCGTCACGGACCGACAGCGGCACGGGGTGCCACCCCGCGACGTGGGCCAGCTCGAGCAACGGCGGCGCGAAGGTGCCGGGCTCCAGCACCTCGGCGGCATCGCCGTCCCGCACCGTGCCGTCGGGAGCGACGGCGATCACCCGGTCGGCGTACTGCACCACGCGTTCGAGGCGGTGCTCGGCGAGGAGCACCGTCATGCCGTGGTCGTGGACGAGGCGGGTCAGGGCGGCGAGGACGTCGTCGGCGGCGGGCGGGTCGAGCGCCGAGGTCGGCTCGTCGAGCACCAGCACCCGGGGGTGGGCGGTGAGCACGGCACCGATCGCGACGCGCTGCTGCTCGCCGCCGGACAGGTCCTGCAGCGGGGCGTCGCGCAGGTCCGCCAGTCCCAGCAGGTCCAGGACCTCCTCCATCCGCGCACGCATCGTGGCGGACGGCAGGCCGAGCTGCTCCATCGCGTACGCCAGCTCGTCCTCGACGGTGTCGGTGACGAACCCGCGGGCCGGGTCCTGCATCACCACGCCGATCACGTCGGCCAGGTCCCGCGGACGGTGGACGCGGGTGTCCCGGCCGTCGACCAGCACCCGCCCGGCGAGCGTCCCACCGGAGAAGTGCGGTACCAGGCCGCTGACGGCGCGCAGGAGCGTGGACTTGCCCGCCCCGGTGGGTCCCACCACCAGGCAGAGCTCGCCCTCCGTGACCGCGACGTCGACGTCGCGCAGGGCGGGGGTCGTCGCGCCCGGGAAGGTGACGGTGACGTGCTCGAGGCGGATCACGCGCTCACCTCCGCCGGCAGCGCCGGAGGGATGAGCGCGCCGAGACCGAGGACCACGACGGCGGCGAGCAGCGCCGGGGGTGCGCCCGCGACGGCCCCGACCAGGGCGACCGCGCCCGCCCCCGCGGCGAGCCACTCGCGTCCTCGCCACGGGTCGGGGCGGTACCGGGTGCGCGGCGAGCCCCGGCCCGCGAGGACGCCGCCCGCGGTCGCCAGGCCGGCGGCTGCGGCCATCGCCGGGACGGCGTACGCCGGATCGCCGGTGAGGAGGCCGTACAGACCCACCGCCGCTGCGAGCAGGGCGCCGACCAGCAGGGGCAACGCCCAACGCGGTGCTCGGCCGCCGCGACGCGCGTAGCCGCGCACGTCCATGGATGCGGCGAGGTCGACGGCGCGGTCCAGGGCGTCGGCCAGGACGGGCAGGGCGGTCTCGGCGAGGGCCCGCGGCCCGCGGTCGGGCAGCCCCCGCAGACGGCGGGCGCGACGTGCCGCACCCGCTGCACGGACCAGCGAGGGTGCGACCGCGACCGCGATCGCCGCCGCGGTGGCGAGGTGGTGCAGGGCCGCCGGCACCGACCGCAGCAGCCGGGACGGCGACGAGGCGGTCGCCGCGGCGCCGACGGCGAGCACCATCACGGCGAGCGCGAGCCCGCCCAGCGCGGCCCGCGCGAGACCCGCGGCAGTGACCGGCCCGAGCAGCTCGACCCCTGGCGCCCAGGGCGGTCGCCAGGACGGCAGGTCCAGCAGCACCACGCCGCCAGGCGTCTTGACGCCGACGAGCACGTGGAACACCACCCGTGCCGCCACTATGCCGATCCCGAGGAGCAGGTAGCCGGAGAATGCCGGCGCCCCGGGGCGGCGGCCGAGGCCCGCAAGGACCACGGTCGCCACCCCGAGCAGTCCGAGCACGGCGGGCGACGGCGTCCGACCCGCGAGGGCGACGACGCCCGCGGCCCAGACCCACCACGCCGCCGGGTGCACGTCAGCTCCGGCCGCGTCGCACCACGACGGCGGTCGCGACCACGAGGCCGAGGGCGATGAGCCCGACGACGATCCCGAACCACGGCACCGAGCCGCCCCCGGTCGCCTGCTCCTCGACCTGCCCGGCGGGTGCGAGGGTCTCGGTGGCCGAGGGCGAGTCGGTGACCGTCGGCGTGAGGGTCTCGGAGGCCGGCTCCGACGCGCCGGCCGCAGGGGCCGTCGTCAGCGCGGCGAGGTCCACGTCCGGTCCCGCGCTGCCGTCGGACCACCGCCATCCCTCGACGCCGCCGGCCTGGGGGACTGCCGTGTCCGAGCCCTCCATGTAGGCCTGCCACGTGCCGTCCTGTGCGTGCCAGTAGGACCAGTACGAGCCCTCGAAGGTCGTCGGGCAAGGGTCGGGGAGGGCGTCGACAGCGCAGATCAGCCCGGAGGCGTCGCGGGTGTCGGTGAAACCGGCCTGCTGCAGGGCGTCGGTGCCGGTGGCGGGGGAGTCGTCGGCGCAGCCGATCGAGACCTCCCCGCCGAGAGCCGTCGCGTCGACCACGACGGTGACGCCGTTCGGGTCGGTGCACGCGCTGTCCGTCGCGGCGTGCGCCGGTCCGGCCGCGACGAAGGAGACCAGGGAGAACGCCGCGACGAGCGCGGCACGACGGTATGGCACGGTGCCTCTTTCTGAGTGGTCCGTGACGGACCCCGTGCCATCCGCCCCGACAGGGGACGCCAGCGCGGGCCCCGTCCCGTGTTCCTCGACGGATGTGGAGCCGCTCGTCCCACCCAGGTGCTCCGGCTCGCCCGCCTCGTGGATCGAGGCCGGCCTACGGTTGCGGGTCAGCGCCGGACTTCGACCGGCTTCCCCTGGACTGCGGGACCGCCACCGGTTGGTGGCACGGACAACCTACCCCCTGGCGCCGAGCGCGCGGTCAGGCGGGTCGTGGCACGCTGGGCCCCCGACCACAGGAGGCGATGTGCGGGTCTACACGAAGGCGGGCGACGACGGCACGACGGGGCGTTTCCTCGGCGGCCGGGTCTCGAAGGCGGACCTGGTGGTCGAGGCGTGCGGCGACGTCGACGAGGCCGTCGCGGTGCTGGGGCTCGTGCGGTCCGAGCCGGGAGCTGCCGGGGCCGAGCTCGGCGAGCAGGTACTCCGGCGCCAGCGCGAGCTGTTCGTCGTCGCGGCGGACCTGGCGACCAACCCGGCCCACCGCGACCGGCTCGAGCCCGGCACGTCGCAGGTCACGGACGAGATGGTGACCGCCCTCGAGCACCTCATCGACGAGCTGGTCGAGCAGCGGCCGCTGCGACCGGTGTTCGTCGTCCCCGGGAGCGAACCGCTCTCCGCCCGGCTCGACCATGCGCGAACCGTGGTCCGCCGCGCCGAGCGGCACGTGGTCGCGGCGCGGGCCGAGGGGCACGTGGTGGGCGAGGCCGCGCTGCGCTACCTCAACCGGCTGTCCGACCTGCTGTTCGTGATGGCCCGGCACGCCGCCGGGGATGTCGAACCCCCCAGCCACGACTGAGCCCGCCCTACCATGGGCCCGCGCAGCACCAGTCGACGGGAGGGGCGATGGCGTTCGAGGCCGATCCCTGCCGGCTCCGCACCGCGGCGGGTGAGCTCATCGCCCGGGGGTTCATCCGGGAGCACGACGAGGACTCCCTCCTGGTCGACGCCGACTCCCTCGCCGGGGGCTGGTTCGAGCCGGGTGAGATGGCGGTCGTCGAGGTGCTCAACCCCGACCGGGGGTCGCTCACGTACGAGGGCGTCGTGGAGTTCGCCGAGGCCAAGCGGGTCCGGCTGCGCGACCTGCGTCTGCAGGTGGTCCGCCAGCAGCGTTCCGCGGTGCGGGTCCCGACCGACCTCGCGGTCCAGGTGGTGGCGCAGGTGGGCGTGCGGCCCGACCCCGGCGAGCCCGAGGGCGTCGTCGTGCCCGGGCCGGACGGCCGACCGGAGCGCCGTCTCGACCCGGCGTGGGACGTCACCGTGATCGACCTGTCCGCCCACGGCCTGCGGTTCCTGGCCGACCACGGCGCCGAGCCGGGGACCCGGTGGCGCCTACGACTGCCGGCCCCACGTCGCGAGCTGGAGCTGGTGGTCGAGGTGCTCCGCCCGCAGGAGGTGCGCGGCGGCGTCGCGCACGGCTGCCGGTTCGTGGATGCGAGGGAGCGCGACCACGACGCGCTGTTCAGCTGGGTCCTGGACCTCCAGCGCCAGCTGCTCGCCCGTAGGGCCGACCGCCGGTGATTGCCACAAGCCACCGCCCTTGTAGTAGTGCCAACATGGCTCCAGGCTTGTGAGATGATGCCCGGCGTGAGGCTCCACGATCCTGCCCGGCGGACGTTCGCGTCCGACAACTACGCGGGGGTCCACCCCGAGGTGCTCGCGGCGCTGGCCGACGCCGACGGGGGACACCAGACCTCCTACGGCGACGACGCGTACACGGCCCGGCTGACCGAGGTCCTCGGTGAGCACTTCGGGCGTGCGGTGGAGGTGTTCCCGGTGTTCACCGGGACCGGGGCGAACGTGGTGGCGCTGTCAGCCATGCTGCCGGCGTGGGGCGCCGCGGTCTGCGCGGCCTCGGCGCACGTGCACACCGACGAGGGGGGCGCCCCGGAGAAGGTGGCGGGCGTGAAGCTGCTCCCGGTCCCGACCCCGGACGGGCGGCTCACCCCCCAGCTGCTGGCCACCGAGGCCTGGGGCTACGGGTTCGAGCACCGCGCGCAGCCGCTGGCCGTCACGCTGACCCAGACCACCGAGCTCGGCACCTGCTACCGGCCCGAGCAGATCGCCGCCGTCGCCGAGGCCGCCCACGCCCGGGGGATGCACGTGCACCTGGACGGCGCCAGGATCGCCAACGCCGCCGCGACGCTCGGCCTCCCGCTGCGGGCCTTCACCTCGGACGTCGGTGTCGACGTGGTCTCGCTGGGTGGGACCAAGAACGGCGCCATGGCGGCCGAGGCGATCGTCGTGCTCGACCCCGACGCCGTCCGGGGCCTGCGGTTCCTCCGCAAGAGCCAGATGCAGCTCGCGTCGAAGATGCGCTTCGTGTCCGCCCAGCTCCTCGCGTTGTACGAGGGGGGCCTGTGGTTGCGCTCGGCGCAGCACGCCAACGCCATGGCCCAGCGGCTCGCCGCCGGCGTGCGGGACCTGCCGGGGGTCGAGGTCGTGCGACCCGTCGAGTCCAACGCGGTGTTCGCGGTCCTGCCGCGCGCGGCCGCCGACCGGGTGCGCGCGGACCACTGGTTCTACGACTGGGACGAGGCCGCCGGCGAGGTCCGCTGGATGTGTGCCTTCGACACCACGCCCGAGGACGTCGACGCGTTCGTCGACGCCGTCGCCCGCGCCGTGCGCGGCTGATCAGAGATCGGCGCGCGGCGGCAGCAGCCCCGCGTCCACCAGGCGCAGCACCAGCTCGTGGCCGTCGTCGCCCAGTGCGACCACCGGCGCGTCACCGGAGGTCGGCTCGCGCAGCGGCAGGGGGACGCCGTGCGAGAGGACCTGCTCGGCCGGGCTGAGGTGCCGGATCGCCACCGCCACGACGCGGCCCGGGTGCTCGGCCACGGCCTCGGCGTAGAGGTTCGGGTCGTGCTGCCCGTCGTCCCCGACGAGCGCCCAGGTGAGCTGCGGAAGCTCGGCCATCAGCCGCCGCAGCGTCTGGCGCTTGTGCTCGCGCCCGCTGCGGAACCAGCCGGTGTTCGTCGGCCCCCAGTCGGTGAGCAGCAGCGGCCCCGGCGGGAACCCGTGCCGCTGCAGGAACCGGCGCAGCGCCGGCGCCACGTCCCACGCCCCGGTGGACAGGTAGAACGTCGGCGGGCCGGCGTAGGCCTCCCGCCAACGGCGGAACAGCTCGGGCATCCCGGGGACCTCGCGCCGCGCGTGCTCGTGCAGCACGAAGGCGTTCCAGGCGGCCAGCAGCGGTCGCGGCAACGCGGTGACCATCACGGTGTCGTCGATGTCGCTGAGCAGTGCGGTGGCCGGTTCGGGTCCGATGACCTGCACCGGAGCCGTGACACGCACGTCACCGACGGCGAGCTCGACCTCGTGCCACCCAGGCGGCAGCTCGGCCTCGAGGACCGCGTCCAGGTAGCCCCCGCGGTCCGCCGCGATCTCGTGCTCGCGGCCCGCGACGGTGACCCGGACCGTCTGGAACGGCACCTGGGCCACCACGAACGAGCGCCAGCCCCGAAGCGGGCGGTCCGGGACGTCGTCCGCCGCCAGCTGGTCGGACCGCGTGCCCGGCGGCGCGAGGACCGCCCGGCCCAGCACGCGTACCCAGCCGGTGGAGCCGTAGCCCGTGTACGGCTGGACCCTGGTGATCCAGCCGCGGCGGCGCAACACCGACACGAGTCTCGTGAACAGGGCGTCCTCGAGTCGTGCGGCCCAGTGCGGTCGGCTCTCCACGGGGCGCCAGTCTGTCAGGCTCCGACCTGCGCCGCCCGTTCCGCCACGGCACACTGCGGCGGCCTCGGGGCGCCGTAGGATCGGCATGGGCCGTCACACGACGGCAGGCGACGGGCGGAGCCGGAGGGCGGGCGAGCGTGAGCAGTTCCGACCTTGCCTCCCGCCGAGTGCTCACCTGGCCGAACGCGATCTCGGCCGTCCGGCTCGCCGCGGTGCCGGTGTTCGCCTGGTTGGCGTTCGCCGGCTACGACCTCGCCGCACTGGCGGTCCTGGCCTTCTCCGGTGCCACCGACTGGCTCGACGGCGTGCTGGCGCGGCGCCTGCACCAGACGAGCCGGCTCGGCGAGCTCCTCGACCCGGCCGCCGACCGCCTCTTCATCGTGGTGACGCTCGTGGTGCTCGCTGTGCGCGACGTCGTCCCGTGGTGGCTGGTCGGCGTGATCATCGGACGAGACGTCCTGCTCGCGGTCGTCCTGGTCGTCCTGGTCGCGCGGGGGAGCGGGCCCCTGCCGGTCCACTTCGTGGGGAAGGCCGGCACCTTCGCGCTGCTGTACGCCTTCCCCCTGCTGCTGCTCGCCCAGTGGTCCGGCTCGGTGGGCACGGTCGCCGGCGTCGTCGGCTGGGCCTTCGCCTGGTGGGGGATCGGCCTGTACTGGCTCGCCGGTGGGCTGTACGTCCGCCAGGCCGTCGGCGTCCTGCGGGAGCCGTCATGAGCGCGCCACGCCGGGTCGACGCGTCGATGAGCCTGCTCAACGACCTCATGCGCCAGCCCATGGACGGCGACTACGCCGCCGCGCACGCCGCGAGCCTCTCGCGCCGCGTGAGCCGGCCCCAGCGCCTGACCCGGTCCGGGCTCGTGCTGGTGGTGGCCATCACGCTCGGCCTCGTGCTGGCCGGTGCCGTGGTGAACCTCCGCGCTCCCACCGCGGCGCTGCGGGCCTCCCGCCAGCTGCTGCTGGACCAGGTGAGCGAGCGGACCGCACGCGCGGACGCGCTCGCGAAGGCGAACGCCGACCTCAGCGCCCAGGTGACCAGCCTCCAGTCCGACGCCCTCGCCGAGTCGGACCCGGCGCTGCTCGCCCGGCTGTCCCAGTACGAGGTCGCGTCCGGCACGGCGGCCGTGGTCGGACCCGGCCTGGTCTTCGAGCTCACCGACGCGCCCCCGGTCGACGGCACCCAGAGCGCCGAGAGCCGCGTGCAGGACCTCGACCTGCAGGTGCTGGTCAACGGGCTGTGGGCGGCCGGGGCGGAGGCGATCGCCATCAACGGTGTGCGCCTCACCTCGCTCACCGCGATCCGGACCGCGGGCCAGGCGATCCTCGTCGACCTCGTGCCGCTCGCCTCGCCGTACGCGGTGAGCGCGATCGGCGACCCCCAGCAGATGCAGACCCGCTTCGCCCAGGGGTCGGCGGCGAGCCACCTCGCCCTGCTGACCAGCACCTACGGCATCGGCTGGGCCACGCACGCCGAGACCGAGCTGCAGCTGCCCGGTTCCGGACCGATCACGCTGCACCACGCCCAGGTGCCCGATGTGGCATCGTCTGAGGCCCAGAACGGGACACCCGCACCGAGCGGGACAGGCACCGGGGGGAGCACGCCATGATCGCCGTGATCGGCCTGCTCCTCGGCGCGCTCGCCGGCATCGTCCTGGAGCCGGCGGTGCCGCCGATGCTGCAGCCCTACCTGCCGATCGCGGTGGTGGCGGCGCTCGACGCCCTCTTCGGGGCCTTGCGCGCCATCCTCGATGGCACGTTCGACGACCGGGTCTTCCTCGTCTCGTTCCTGTCCAACGTCGTGGTCGCCGCGCTCATCGTGTTCGTCGGCGACCAGCTCGGCGTCGGCTCACAGCTCTCGACGGCGGTCGTCGTCGTGCTCGGTATCCGGATCTTCTCCAACGCCGCGGCGATCCGGCGCCACCTGCTGAAGGCCTGAGATGGACCCCGACCACAGCCAGGACCGGCCGGACCGGGCGACCCTGCCCGCCGATCGGACGCCACCGGCCGAGACGACCTCGCCCGACCGGTCCGCGGCCCCGGCCGGGCCGTGGCGCACCCTCGGCCGTGCACTCAGCCCTCGGCTCACCCGCGGCCAGCTGCTGGCCGCCGTGCTGTGCGCCCTCCTCGGGTTCGCGTTCGTGATCCAGGTGCGCCAGACCCACACCGACGACCTGGCCTCGCTGAGCCAGGACGACCTCGTCCGTCTCCTGGACGAGGTCACCCAGCGCACCGACGCCCTGGAGGAGCAGGCCGCCTCCCTACGCTCCCAACGTGCCGACCTGGTGACCGGGGCCGACACGGAGCGCGCTGCGATCGAAGCCGCTGCCAAGCGGGCCTCGGTCCAGGGGATCCTCGCGGGCGAGCTCCCCGCGGAGGGGCCGGGCGTCCGTCTGGTGCTCTCCGAGACGACCACCCACCTGTCCGCCGCTCTCCTGGTGAACGTCCTCGAGGAGCTGCGCAACGCCGGGGCCGAGGCGATCCAGGTCAACGAGCGCCGGATCACAGCCTCCAGCTACATCATCGACACCCCCGACGGCGTGGAGGTGGATGGTGTCTCCTTGCGAGCGCCCTACGTCTGGCTCGCGATCGGTGACCCGGACACCCTGATCCCGGCGCTGGAGATCCCCGGCGGTGCGCTGGCACAGGTTCGCAACGCCCCTGGCAAGACCGAGATCGAGGGCCGCGACCACGTCCTCGTCGACGCCATCCGCAGGACCAGCACGCCGCGGTACGCCACTCCTGCGCCATCCGGAACACCCGGGTCCTCGGGAGGCTGACTCCGCCGGTGCCGTGCGCATAGGCTGTGCCCGACGAGGAGGTGTGATGGACGAGCGCGAGCCGCAGCACTGGTCTGCGGACACGACGATCAGCTTCGGCGACTCCCTGGCGGCCGAGCACGAGCCGGCGGTAGCGCTGAGCCCGGAGGAGCACGCCGCGGTTGCCGCGCTCCCGGAGACGTCCGCACTGCTCATCATGCAGCGCGGACCGAGCCACGGCGCGCGCTTCCTGCTCGATGCGGACCGCACCACCGCGGGGCGGAGCCCTTCCGCGGACATCTTCCTCGACGACGTGACGGTGTCCCGCAAGCACGCGGAGTTCGTCCGGGAGGGCGAGGGCTTCCTGGTCCGCGACGTCGGCTCGCTCAACGGCACCTACGTGAACCGCGACCGCATCGAACGAGCGCTGCTGCGCCCGGGGGACGAGGTCCAGATCGGCAAGTTCCGGATGACCTTCCACCCGAGCCCGGCGCGCCGCGGACCGGCGGGCGAGTCGGGCCGGTGACGGTGGGCCGCGCCGCCGACGGCCGCCCCGGTTCGCCCGTGCCCGACTCGTACCCGGCGTCCTCCGACACGCAGCGCCCGCGCCCGGCAGTCGTCGAGCCCTGGCCGCAGGGCTTCTCGCGCGAGCCGACGATGCGGATCTCGGACGTGCTGGCCGAGCTCCAGCCGGACTTCCCGGCGCTGACGCCCTCCAAGCTCCGGTTCCTGGAGGAGCAGGGCCTGGTCGAACCACGCCGCACTCCCGGCGGCTACCGGCAGTACAGCCGGGCGGACGTCGAGCGCGTCCGGTACGTGCTCGGGCAGCAGCGTGACCGTTACCTGCCGCTGCGGGTGATCGGCGAGACCCTGGCGGCGCTGGATCGCGGTGAGGGCCACGAGCCGGTCGGTCCGCGCCTGGCCACCAGCGACGGGCGGCCCGCCGTTCTGCGCCCCGCGGGCCGTCAGACGGTCGACTCGCTCGCGGAGCTCGCCGGAGTGGAGCCCGCCCTGGTGACCGGTCTCGTCGAGGCCGGGGTGATCAGGCCGGGTCCCGGGGGCCACCTGGACTCCTGGACGCTGGACGTCGTGGTCGCCGCGGCGGCCCTGGCCGAGCACGGCGTCGAGCCTCGCCACCTGCGCGGCTTCCGCTCCGCGGCCGACCGGCAGGTGGCCGTGGTCGAGCAGATCGTCGCGCCGCTACGTGGCCAGCGGGCCGTAGCGGCTCAGGCTCACGCGGCCAGCGTGGCTGCGGAGGTGGGCGAGCTCTGCGCCCGCCTGCACACCGCGCTGGTGCGAGCCGGCGTCGCCGGCCTGGCGCCCTGAGGTTCTGCTGTCGTCGGGCGCCTCGGCGACGTAGCGTGGTGGTATGGCGGGACTTGTGGAGCTCGAGGTGCTGGGCGTGCGCCGGCAGACCTCGGTCGACCAGGTGGTCGTGCTGCTGCTCGACCTGTCCGGGCGTCGCCTGCTCCCCGTCGTGGTCGGCCCCTCTGAGGGTGCGGCGATCGCGGCCGGGCAGGCCGGCGTGGTGCCGCCCCGCCCGATGACGCACGACCTGCTGGTCTCGGTCCTCGAGACCTGCGGCGTGGGCCTCGAGCGGGTGGAGATCGTCGAGCTGCGCGAGGGCGTCTTCCACGCGGCGCTCGTGCTCGACTCGGGTGAACGGGTCGACTCGCGTGCGTCTGACGCGGTGGCCCTGGCGGTTCGCGTCGGGTGCCCCGTGCTCTGCGCGCCCGAGGTGCTCGAGGAGTCCTCCCTCGAGGTCGAGGGCACCACTCCGGAGGACGAGATGGCGGAGTTCCGGGCGTTCCTGGAGAACGTCACGCCCGAGGACTTCGAGAACGCCCCTCCCGAGGGCCCGACGGAGGCGCCCTGAGGGGTGCCGGCGCCGCGGTCGGGCTGATCGGCTCAGCTTCAACCTCAAGGTGAGACACGCCGCTGCGACACGCCGACGAACTCGGGCCCGGCATCGTTGACGGCCCCCACTGCCGGCCCTAGCGTGAACTACGTCCGGTGAACCCCGGACCCATCGAGGGGAGACGCCGTGAGCGGCACGGAGCAGACCGCCGGCCCGACGGGCGAGGTGCCGCAGCGCGTCCAGGGCCTGCTGTTCGGCGACGAGCTCCCCGACCTCGACTCGAGCACCGGCTACCGCGGACCCACAGCTTGCGGCGCCGCGGGCATCACCTACCGCCAGCTCGACTACTGGGCCCGCACCGGCCTGGTCGAGCCGAGTGTCCGCACCGCGAGCGGCTCGGGCACCCAGCGGCTCTACAGCTTCCGCGACATCCTGGTGCTCAAGGTCGTCAAGCGACTCCTGGACACCGGGGTCTCCCTGCAGCAGATCCGCACCGCCGTGTCCCACCTGCGCGAGCGAGGTGTCGAGGACCTGGCGCAGATCACCCTCATGTCCGACGGCGCGAGCGTCTACGAGTGCACCTCCGCGGACGAGGTGATCGACCTGGTCCAGGGCGGCCAGGGCGTGTTCGGCATCGCGGTGGGGAGGGTCTGGCGTGAGGTCGAGGGCAGCCTCGCCGCACTGCCGACCGCGCGGGCCGAGGACGCCGAGGCGCCCGACGACGAGCTCGCCGCGCGCCGCCGAGCCCGCACGGCAGGCTGACTCACCTCACCGGTACCGGCTGTCCGAGGTGCGGACGGCAGGCGAGGGACGGGCACGTGCCGCTACGGTGACCGCAACCTTTCCCCAGTCCCTGCCGTGGATGAGGTGAGTCGTGTTCTCGAAGGTCCTCGTCGCCAACCGAGCCGAGATCGCGGTGCGTGGGTTCCGCGCCGCCGTCGAGCTCGGTGCCCGCACCGTCGCCGTCTTCCCCTGGGAGGACCGCAACTCCGAGCACCGGCTCAAGGCCGACGAGGCCTATCCGATCGGCAGACCCGGCCATCCGGTGCGCGCCTACCTGGACATCGACGAGATCCTGCGCGTCGCGCGGGAGGCCGGCGCGGATGCGATCTACCCCGGCTACGGGTTCCTGTCCGAGCGCCCCGAGTTCGCCCGGCGGTGCGCCGAGGCGGGCTTCACGTTCATCGGCCCCCCGCCGGAGGTGCTGGACCTCACCGGCGACAAGGTCGCGGCGATCCGGGCGGCGCGTGAGGCCGGGCTGCCCGTGCTCGCCTCGAGCGAGCCGTCCGAGGACGTCGACACGCTCGTGGCCGCGGCGCCGGAGGTCGGCTTCCCGCTGTTCGTCAAGGCGGTGGCCGGCGGTGGCGGGCGGGGCATGCGACGGGTCCAGCGGCCCGAGGACCTCCCCGACGCCCTCCAGGCGGCGATGCGCGAGGCCGGCAGTGCGTTCGGCAACTCCCAGGTGTACCTCGAGCAGGCGGTGCTGCGACCGCGCCACATCGAGGTCCAGGTCCTCGCGGACGCCACCGGCGAGGTCGTCCACCTGTTCGAGCGCGACTGCTCCGTCCAGCGACGCCACCAGAAGGTCATCGAGATCGCGCCGGCGCCCAACCTGGACCCGGAGCTGCGCGACACGCTGTGCCGCGACGCCGTCGCGTTCGCCCGCCACATCGGCTACGTCAACGCCGGCACAGTGGAGTTCCTCGTCGACACGGCAGGGGAGCGGGCCGGCCGGCACGTCTTCATCGAGATGAACCCGCGCATCCAGGTGGAGCACACGGTGACCGAGGAGGTCACCGACATCGACCTGGTCGCCGCCCAGATGCGGATCGCGTCGGGGGAGACCCTGGCCGACATCGGGATCGCCCAGGACTCGGTGCGCGTCAACGGTGCCGCCCTGCAGTGCCGCATCACCACCGAGGACCCCGCGAACGGCTTCCGCCCCGACACCGGGCGGATCATCGCCTACCGCTCGCCGGCGGGTGCAGGGGTCCGCCTCGATGGTGCGACCGCCACCGCCGGCGCCGAGATCAGCGGTCACTTCGACTCGATGCTGGTCAAGCTGACCTGCCGCGGCCGTGACTTCCCCACCGCGGTGGCCAGGGCCGGGCGCGCGCTGGCCGAGTTCCGGATCCGCGGCATCCGTACGAACATCCCCTTCCTGCGGGAGGTCCTCGCCGACCCCGCGTTCGTCGCGGGGGACCTGTCCACCGCGTTCATCGAGGAGCGTCCCGAGCTCCTGATGATCAAGGAGAGCGCCGACCGCGGGACCCGGCTGCTCTCGTTCGTCGGCGACGTCACCGTGAACCGGCCGCACGGCCCGGGCGGCCCGCCGCTGGACCCCCGCACCAAGCTGCCGTCCGTCGACCTCGCGTACCCGGCGCCCAGCGGCAGCCGGCAACGTCTCGCCGAGCTCGGGCCGGTGGGGTTCGCCAAGGCGCTGCGCGAGCAGACCCCGGTCGCGGTGACCGACACGACGTTCCGCGACGCGCACCAGTCGTTGCTGGCCACCCGGGTGCGCACGTTCGACCTGGCGGCCGTCGCGCCGCACGTCGGGCGGCTCACCCCCGGCCTGCTCTCGGTGGAGGCCTGGGGAGGCGCGACCTACGACGTCGCCCTGCGCTTCCTCGGGGAGGACCCGTGGGAGCGGCTCGCCCTGCTGCGCGACGCGCTGCCCAACGTCGCGATCCAGATGCTGCTGCGCGGCCGCAACACCGTGGGGTACACGCCCTACCCGCGCGAGGTCACCGAGGCCTTCGTCACCGAGGCGGCCGCCACCGGCATCGACATCTTCCGGATCTTCGACGCGCTCAACGACGTGGGTCAGATGCGACCGGCGATCGACGCCGTGCACGCCACGGGCACGGCCGTGGCGGAGGTCGCGCTCTGCTACACCGCGGACCTGTCCGACCCGGGCGAGAGGCTCTACACCCTCGACTACTACCTGCGTCTGGCGGACGAGATCGTCGATGCCGGCGCCCACGTCCTGGCGATCAAGGACATGGCCGGACTGCTACGCCCGTACGCCGCCAAGCGGCTGGTCACGGCCCTGCGCGAGCGGTTCGACCTGCCGGTCCACCTCCACACGCACGACACCGCCGGCGGTCAGCTGGCAACCCTGATCGCCGCGGTCGAAGCCGGCGTCGACGCGGTGGACACGGCGAGCGCCGCGATGGCCGGGACCACGAGCCAGCCACCCATGTCGGCCCTCGCGGCGGCTCTGGAGCACACCGAGCGGAGCACCGGGCTCTCGCTGCGCAACGTCATGGACCTGGAGCCGTACTGGGAGGCCGTGCGCCGGCTGTACCGGCCCTTCGAGTCCGGCCTGCCGGGCCCGACCGGGCGTGTCTACGACCACGAGATCCCCGGCGGGCAGCTGTCGAACCTGCGCCAGCAGGCGATCGCGCTGGGGCTGGGGGACCGCTTCGAGCAGATCGAGGCGATGTACTCGGCCGCCGACAAGATCCTGGGGCGCCTCGTCAAGGTCACGCCCTCGTCCAAGGTCGTCGGGGACCTCGCGCTGCACCTGGTGGCGCGCGGGGCGGACCCGGAGCACTTCGCCGCGGAGCCGGGGGAGTACGACGTCCCGGACTCGGTGGTGGGCTTCCTCGGTGGCGAGCTGGGGACGCCACCGGGCGGATGGCCCGAGCCGTTCCGCACCAAGGCCCTGGCCGGTCGCAACCCCGTCCACCGGGTCACCCCGCTGACCGAGCAGGACCGGGCCGAGCTGGCCGCAGACTCCGCCGCCCGCCGCAACCGCCTCAACCACCTGCTGTTCCCCGGGCCCACCAAGGAGTTCGAGGCCGTCCGCGAGCAGTACGGGGACGTCAGCGTGCTGGACACCCAGACGTACCTGTACGGCATGACCGCCGACCACGAGGTCTCGATCCAGCTCGACAAGGGCGTCGGGCTGCTCGTCGGCATGGAGGGCGTCGGTGAGCCGGACCAGCGCGGCCTGCGCACCGTGATGTTCACGCTCAACGGGCAGCTGCGCCCGCTCCAGGTACGCGACACGTCGGTGGAGGTGGACCAGGTCGCTGCCGAGAAAGCCGACCCCGGCGCGCCGGGCCACATCGCCGCACCGTTCGCCGGCGCGGTCACGCCCACCGTCCAGGAGGGCCAGCACGTCGACGCCGGGCAGACCGTCGCCACCATCGAGGCGATGAAGATGGAGGCGGCGATCACGACACCGATCAGCGGCACGGTCCACCGCCTCGCGATCGGCGCGGTCCAGCAGCTCGAGGGCGGCGACCTGGTCCTCGTCATCGACTGACGTGCGGCGCGCGCCCTGGACCGCAAGACTAGGGCCATGCGGCTGAGCCAGTGGGGGCACGCGTGCGTGCGTCTGGCGGACCACGACACGACCGTGGTGATCGACCCGGGCGGCTGGAGCGACGTGACCGGCGCTCTCGACGGCGCCGACCACCTCCTGGTCACGCACGAGCACGCCGACCACCTCGCCGTGGGACCGGTGAGCGAGGAGCTGCACCGTCACCCGGACCTCCAGGTGTACGGACCCGAGTCGGCCCTGGTACTGCTGTCCGCCGCGGGCGCCCCGCCCGATCGCCTGCACGCGGTCACGCCCGGGGACCGACTCGACCTGAACGGCATCCCCGTGCTGGTCGGCGGTGGGGTCCACGCCGAGATCCATCCCGACGTGCCGCGGGTCGCCAACGTCGGCTACCTGGTCGGAGCCGTGTGGCACCCCGGGGACTCGTTCGACGAACCTCCCGGACCCGCGCGGGTCCTGCTGGTCCCGATCGCAGCCCCCTGGCTGCGGATCGCCGGCGCGATCGACCTGGTCCGGGCGGTCACACCCGAGCTCGCGCTCCCGATCCACGACGCGATCTACAGCGAGCAGGGTCGCGCCCTGGCCGACACCCTGCTGAGCCGACTGGGCGGTGCGGGGGAGTACCGTCGCACCCGTCCGGGCGAGGTCCTGAGCGTCTGACGTCACCTGCTCGGTGACGCCCCGGCGACCCCTGGAGGTGCCATGCCGGTCCAGCCCGCCGACCCGCCGAACCCGCACCCGGACCCGCGCGGGCACGTCGGGGCCCAGATCGACGTCCCGCACCTGGAGGTCGACGAGACGGTCCCTCCACGGCCGGAGGAGGACGTGGCCGACGCCACCCGCGACGAGGGCTGAGAGGTGTCAGCCGTCCTGGGTGCCTCCCGCGAGGTCGCCGCCGGCGTCGGCCTGTGCACGCCGGATCCGCTCGTTCTGCCAGTCGCGCCACAGGCGGAAGAGGCCCACGACGGCCAAGGCGATCCCGACCGCGCCCATGAGGTAGTTCGCCCACACGGAGCCACCGTCTCGGATCACGGGCCACTGGTAGTACGCGATCGCGCCGCCCGCGACGATCCACAGTGCGCCGGACCACCACCAGTTGGCATGCAGGGGCTTGCGGGGCGGTGGCGCATCGTCGTCTGGCTGGCTCACGACCACGATGGTACGGGGCGGGGGACGGGACCTTGCACCCTGCCGACCCACGAGTGGCCCGTCGACCCGCCCCCGCGTGACGAGAATGACATAATGTCCATTATCGGCACAACGCCTGGGCGCAACGCCGCGCCTCCGGGCGTCGGACCTGCCAGGCTTGGCCCACACCGACGTCTCTGCCTTGGGAGTGCCAGATGACCGATTCCGCCGCGCTCGTCGCACAGCTCGAGGCCGAGCAGCACCGGCTCGTGCTCGACCACTTCGACCACGACGACGCCTGGGCGCTGGGCTGCGCGCTCGTCGAGCTCGCCCAGGAGCGATCGCTGCCGATCGCCATCGACATCCACCGCGGCGCGCAGCAGCTGTTCCACGCGGCGCTGGCCGGCAGCGCCGCGGACAACGACTCCTGGATCGCCCGCAAGCGCCGCGTCGTGGAGATCACCGGCAGGTCGTCGTTCCTCGTCGGACGCCGGGACGCGGCCGCCGGCACGGACTTCGCCGCCGAGCGCGGCCTGCCGGTCGGTGAGGTCGCCACCCACGGCGGCGCGGTGCCGCTCGTGGTCCGCGGCGTGGGCCCGGTCGGCGTCGTCGCGGTCTCGGGCCTGCCCCAGGCCGACGACCATGCGCTCGTCGTCGAGGCGATCGAACGGGTGTTCGACCTCGGGTGACGGTCCGGCTGGGCCAACCCGTGGCGCGGCGGGGTCGAGCTCGCCCGGCACCCGGCATGTCGCCCGCCAGGTGCGGAGCCCTCGGCGGTCTCGTGCAGAAAGCGTGAGGGACGCCCCGTCCGGTTGCGCGGCCCGCGTGGCGAGAGGAGCGTTGTGGCCGTCGGACCGGCGTGCGCCCGCGGGTGACCCGTACGCGGATTCGTTCACCGAACTCGCACATGCCGGCAGGAACAGCGCCCCCGACCCGGGCGTTGGACAGGTGACCGGAGGTTGTGCGGACCTCGCCGCACGGTTCGCCCGGACGAACGGAGGTGTCCCGATGGCCGACCGATCACTGCGCGGCATGCGCATCGGCGCCAACAGCCTCGAGAGCGACGCCGGTGTCGAGCTCGCTCCTCGGCTGCAGGCCCACTACGACTGCCCGAACGGCCACACGATCGTCCTGCCGTTCTCCGCCGAGGCCGACGTGCCTGCCGTGTGGGAGTGCCGGTGCGGCGCCGAGGCGCTGCTTCGCGATGCCGAGCGCCCCGAGACCAAGGCCGGCAAGCCGCCGCGCACGCACTGGGACATGCTCCTCGAGCGCCGCACGGTGGGCGAGCTCGAGGAGCTCCTGAGCGAGCGCCTGGAGCTGCTGCGAGCGGGCAAGCTCCGCCGCTCCGCCTGAGCCGGCGAGCCTGACGCCCCCGGGACCGACCTCCCGGGGGCGTCGCGCTGTCACCCGAGCCGCGGCGGAGCGCAGCACTCAGCGGGCCGCGACCCGCGCACCCTGACGGCCGGACCTCGTGCCGGCCTGCCGACGACTCCCCCACGCGCCGGCGACACCGGCCAGCACGATCACGACACCCAGGCCTCGCAGCACCCAGCCGACCTCGTCCCCGAACCGTGCCGCCGGGGTCAGGGATGTGCGCAGCGGCAGCGAGGCAACCATCTGCTCGGCCGTGAACAACCCCGTGCGCTGCACCACGGTGCCGTTGGGCGCGATGATCCCGCTCACCCCGACGGTCGAGATCTGGACGGTCGCGCGGCCGAGCTCCATCGCGCGGATCTGCGACATCGCCAGCTGCTGCGTCGACTCGTCGGTGTGACCGAAGGTCGCGTTGTTGGTCTGCACCACCAGGAGCTCTCCCCCGGCGGTCACGGCGTCGCGCACGATGTCGTCATAGGCGACCTCGAAGCAGATCACGTCGGCCACGCCGACCGTGCGCCCGAGCCGCGGCACGTTCACCGGGATCAGCCCGACCTCGGTGCCCGCGAGCATGTCCCGCCCCACCCGGTCGACCGCCGGGGAGAACCGCCGGGCGATCGAACGCATCGGGATGTACTCGGCGAACGGCACCGGGTGCTGCTTGGCGTAGATCGCCACCGGTCCGATCCCGGGCTCCCAGAGCATGCCGAGGTTGTACCGGCCCCCGGTGTCCGGGTACTCCTGCGTGCCCAGCAGCAGCGGAACCTCCAGCGACGTGGTGACCTTGTCCACCAGCGCCCGCGTCTCGGCATCGGTCCGGGGGTCGAAGTCCGCGCTGTTCTCCGGCCACAGCAGCAGGTCGAGCTGTCCGGGCTCGACCCGGTCGAGCAGGCTCAGGCTCCCGTTCGCATGGTTGACCACGACCTGCCTGGCCTGGTCCAGGGAGTCCAGGCCCCGGTCGGGCACGTCGCCCTGGACCGCGGCCACCTCCAGGTGCCCGGCCTCGGCGGTGGTGTCCAACGGCACCGCCAGACCGCTCGCCAGCACCGCGAAGCTCAGCAGCACGGCACCGCTCGCCATGCCGAGCTCCAGCTCGCGCGCCCGTTGCACCGCGACGGCGAGCAGCGCGCCCACCACCACGACGGCGGCCGAGACCAGCGGCACCCCGCCGAGCCAGGCCAACCTGCCCAGCGGCGAGTCGGCCTGCGAGAAGGCCAGCCGCCCCCAGGGGAACCCTCCGTACGGCATCACGGACCGGGCCTCTTCCACCGCGACCCACAGGACCGCCGCGGCAGGGACCTGCCAGCGCGCCGCCGTGCGGATCACCTGCCCGCGCCGGGCCCACGACCAGCCCACACCGAAGAGCGCGACGAACCCCGCCTCGGCCACGCACAGCGCGATCCATGGCACCCAGCCCACCGCACCGTCGATCCAGGACAGCTGCGGACCGAAGAAGGCCAGTCCCCAGACGAACCCCACGAGCGCGTTCCACCGTGCGGAGTCGCGGCCCATCGCCAGCAGGAGCAGTGCCACACCCACGAAGGCCAGCGGCCACCAGCCCGTCCCGGGGAACGCCAGGTCCGTCGCGACGCCACCGACGGCGGCCATCGCCAAGGAGACGGAACGGCGGGGGGCGTGCACCTGGACAGCGTACGTGAGCCCCCGGCCGACCGGCCCGTGCGCCCTTCGTACCGGACGGACGTCCGTTGTCTACTGGACGCACGGGCCAAGCCGGAACCCGTATGGTCACGCGCCCGCAGGGTGCGGCGCGGATGTCGGGACAGGGCGAAACTACTCGCTCCACCCTGCCAGTCAAGGGGCTGTCCTCGCAGGTCACAGCCGTCTGTGCAGGTCACGCCTGGTGAGATTCACCCCTATCGGATCAGTGCGGGCCCGGCGTGTCGCTCCGGCGTGTCGCCTCACCCCATGGCGTCGTGGATCACGTGCCCGGCCCGCAGGGTGCGCAGGCACCGCGGCACCGGCAGGTCGGGCGCGAGCGCAGGGAGCAGCGGCGTACCGGCCCTGGGGTCGGTGCTCCACGCCGCGAGCCGGCCCTCCGGCGCCTGGACGACGAGCTCCTCGGCACGCCAGATCGCCAGGTGCGCCGGTGCGCCGATCCGGATCTCCCCCGCGCCCGCGTGGTCCAGGCCGGCCAGCCGCCAGCCGCCGCGGGTGTGAGCCCGGAACGCCGCCCGCGCCGAGACCCGCTGGTCGGCCTCCGGGTGCAGCACCGCGGCGCGCACCGCGGCCCAGGGGTCGAACCCGCCGACCCCGGACCCGAGCGCCAGCGGCACACCCGCGCCGGCGAGGTCGGCCACGGGGAGCATGCTGCCGACCCGCAGCGGGCCCAGGCGCGCGGCGGCCACCTCGATCCGCCGGACGACCTCCGCCGGTTGCAGCACGGCGCGCAGGCCCAGCAGGACCATGGTGGCCAACGCGGCCGCGTCGACCAGCTCCACACCGTCGAGCCGATGGCCCGCTGCGTGGAGCGCCGCGATGCCCTCGACGTCGCTCGCGGCGCGGAACCCGAGGAGCGCCTCCGCCAACGCCCGGTCGCCATGCACCCGCAGACCGGCCTGGGCGTGCGCGCGGGTCACCGAGGCGACGTGGTTCGCGATCTCCTCGGCGGCGAGCAGCAGCTCGCCGCTGGTGCCCGGGTCGTCCGCGTAGGGCGCCCGCAGCGCCGCGCCCCACGCGGCCAGCGTGCCGTCGACCGCCACGTCGCCGCCGATGCCCGTCAGGCCCGGTATCTCGGCCAGCACCGCGCGCGCGTCGTCGGTGGTCTCGCACAGCTCCGCCCGGTACCCGATCACCTGCGGCACCCCGGAGTCGTCCGGCGCCGTCCGCGCCAGCAGCGCCGCGAGGCTCGCTCGGGACTCCAGCGCCGGGATGCTCTGCTCGTGCACCGCGACCACGCCGGCGGCGGCCGCTGCCGCCAGCCCGGCCTCGACCGCGCCACCGAGCCTCGATGCGACCGAGTCCAGCACGGCGCCCACGGCGAGACCGGCCAGGGTGTCCTCGCGCTCGTCCGCGCGCAGCTCGGGGGTCGCCTGCGCCCGTGCGAGCTCGGCGTCGAGCAGCACGACGGGGCGCCCGCCTGACGCCCGGGCGAGCGCCCGTGGCCCGGGCGGCTCGGCGTGCGGCGCCGGGGACCACCCCAGGCCGATCACCAGGTCTCCCCCGGCCGAGGCGACGGCCTCGAGGACCTGGTCGGACGTCATCGCGGTGAGGTCCGTCGCCCCCGCGGCGAGCCCGGCGATCCTCAGGTGGGCGTGCGCGTCCACGAACGCGGGTGTGACCAGCGCGCCGTCGAGATCCACGACGCGGTCCGCGCCGTCCGCGACCCGGTGCGCCGCGTCGTCGGGGCCCAGCCAGGCGACCTGGCCGTCGGCGACGAGCACCGCTTCGGCGAACGGGTCGGCGGCGGAGTGCACGACGCCGTTGCGGTACAGGGTGGCGGGCTGTGGGGCTGGCACGGGACGCAACGTAGCGCAGCGTGCACCCCGGCCGCGGGTCGGCCGGGCTCACACCCCGCTGTAGGCCACCACGCCGCGCCGCACCTGGTCCACGGCGCGTCGCGCCGCCGCGCGGGTCTGCGGCGAGCCGGCGGCCTGCGCCACCTGGTCGAGCAGGTCGACCACCTGCTTGGCCCACCGCACGAAGTCCCCCGCCGCCAGATCGGTCCCGCTGAGGACCGCCGACAGCCCCCTGCCGGCCGCCCACCGGTGCACCGGCCCCACCAGGCCCAGGTCGAGCCGGCGGGTCGCGGACAGGCCGTGCTCGGCCTCCAGGTCCGTCAGCCGCGACCAGGTCCGCACGGTGGCGTCCACCGCCGCAGCCAACCGCGGGCCGCCCGGCACGGCCGGGCCCTCGACGCCTTCCTCGCGCCGGGCCTCGAAGACGACTGCCGCGACCACCGATGCCAGCTCGGCGGCGTCCAGCCCGTCCCACGCCCCGCTTCGCAGGCACTCGGCCACCAGCAGGTCGTTCTCGGCGTAGAGCCGCCGCAGGGTCTGCCCCGCCCGCGTCACGACGAGCTCGCCGGCGTCCGGCCCCTCCCCCGGTTGCAGGTACCCGGTACCGGCGAGCACCTCGCACACGGTGTCGAACACCCGTGCGATCGAGCTCGTCCTGCCCTCGATCCGCCGCACGAGGGCCGTGTGCTCCTGGGCCAGTCGGTGGTGCCGCTCGGCCCACCGGGCGTGGTCCTCACGCTCGGAGCAGCCGTGGCAGGGGTGCGCGCGCAACCGGCGGCGCAGCTCGGCGATCGTCGCGTCGTCCCGTGCGGCCGACCGGACGGGGGCGTCGTCCGGCCGCTCGACCCGCCGACGGGGGTCGGCCAGCGCGCTGCGCATCGCCGAGGCCAGGTCCGCGCGGGCCCGGGCGTTGCGTGGGCTGAAGCGCTGGGGGACGCGCATCCTGGCCACGGTCCGCACACCTCGCGCGAGGTCCGGCGCCCGCAGGGTACGCACCTTGGCGTCGCTGGTCAGGACCGTTGGCTCCGGCCCGTCGAAACCGTCGGTACCCGGGTCGAGCACCACCGCGTGGCCGGCGCGGCGCCCGCCGGCGATCTCGAGCACGTCACCGCGCCGGACCGGGGCGAGCTCGGCGCCGGCGGCCGCCTTGCGCCGCCGCGAGGCGTCGCGGTGCAGGTCACGCTCCCGGGCGGCGAGGGTGCGACGCAGCTCGGCGTACTCCGCGAAGTCGCCGAGATGGCAGGTCATCGCCTCCGCGTAGCCCGCCAGCGCCTCGGCGTGGGCCCTCGCCTGGCGCGCCAGGCCGACCACGGCACGGTCCGCCTGGAACTGGGCGAAGCTCTGCTCGAGCACTCCCCTGGCCCGTTCCCGTCCCACCTGGGCGACGAGGTTGACCGCCATGTTGTACGTCGGGCGGAAGCTCGAGCGCAGCGGATAGGTGCGGCGGGACGCGAGGCCCGCGAGGGCGACGGGGTCGAGGTGACCGTGCTCGACGACCACCGCATGGCCCTCGACGTCGATCCCACGCCGCCCCGCTCGCCCGGTGAGCTGGGTGTACTCCCCCGGCGTGAGGTCGCTGTGCGCCGACCCGTCCCACTTGGTCAGGGTGTCCAGCACGACACTCCTCGCGGGCATGTTGATCCCCAGCGCCAGGGTCTCGGTGGCGAACACCACCTTGACCAGGCCGCGCGAGAACAGCTCCTCGACCGTCTCCTTGAACACCGGCAGCATGCCCGCGTGGTGCGCGGCGATCCCGCGCTCGAGGCCCTGGCTCCACTCCCAGAACCCGAGCACGCCCAGGTCCGCCGGCGGGATCGCGGCGGACCGCTCGGTGACCAGGTCGTGGATCGCCGCCTGCTCGGCCGGCGTGGTCAGGCGCATCCCGGTCCGCAGGCACTGCGCGACCGCCGCGTCACACCCCGCCCGGGAGAACACGAAGAAGATCGCGGGCAGGAGCCCGTCGCGGTCCAGCACGTCCACGACGGCCGAGCGCGGCACGCCACGTCGGGGCCGCGGCCGCTCGCCCGTGCGGGCCGGCGCGGGCCGCGCGCGTCCGCCCCTGGCGCTGCGGCTTCCGTGCTCGCGCCACGGCGCCGGCCCCGTGCGGGCGCTGCGGCGCAGCGCCACCACGAGGTCGGGGTTGATCGGAGGGTCCGTGCCGGGGGCGGTCGGGTCGACGTCGCCGGCGTAGAGGTCGAAGAGCCCGTCCGCGCCCAGCACGTGCTGCCACAACGGCACGGGGCGCACCTCGCTGACCACGACGGTGGTGTCGCCACGCACCTCGGTCAGCCAGTCCCCGAGCTCCTCGGCGTTGGAGACGGTCGCCGACAGCGACACGAGCTGGACCCGGTCCGGCAGGTGCAGGATGACCTCTTCCCACACCGGGCCGCGGAACCGGTCGGCGAGGTAGTGGACCTCGTCCATCACCACGAATCCCAGGTCGTCCAGCGTGCGCGAGCCGGCGTAGAGCATGTTGCGCAGCACCTCGGTGGTCATCACGACCACCGGCGCCTCCCCGTTGACGGTGGTGTCACCGGTCAGCAGGCCGACCGCCTCGGCTCCGTGGGTCGCGACCAGGTCGTGGTACTTCTGGTTGCTCAGGGCCTTGATCGGCGTGGTGTAGAAGGCCTTGGTGCCCTGCTGGAGCGCCAGGTGCACCGCGAACTCGCCGACCACCGTCTTGCCGGCGCCCGTCGGGGCGGCGACGAGCACCCCGCGGCCGGCCTCCAGTGCCTGGCACGCTTCGGTCTGGAAGGCGTCGAGCTCGAACGGCAGGGTCCGCGCGAACCGCGCGAGCTCGGAGCGCTCGGCGGCTGCCCTGGCGCGGGCTGCGGCGTACCGCTCGGCTGGCGAGGACATGCCACCAGCCTAGGCACCGCCCGGCACCTGCCCTCACGCCGTCCACCGGCGCGGCGGGTCCCTTCAGACGAGCAGGCGGACGGCGCCCGGAACAACCTCTGCGAGCAACGGCAGGGGTCCCACCGGCTCCCCGTCGGCGTACGCCGACGGGGGCAGTGGTCCCGCGTGGCTCGGCTCCAGGAGCACGCGGCGGGCACGCACCACGGTGCACGCCGGATGGTGCACGTGCGAGCCGTTGAACAGCCGCGGGAACAGGCCGAGCACGCCCGATCTGCTCAGTGGGCCCGCGATGATCACATCGAGCACGCCGTCGTCCCAGCGCGCGTCCGGGGCGATCCGCATCCCGCCGCCGTAGGACGAGGTGTTGGCCACCGACACCAGCGTGCCGGACTGCTCCCAGACCTCGTCGTCGAGCGTGATGCGGAACCCGTAGGGCCGGAACCGGGTCAGCTCCTCCAGCACGGCGCGGACGTAGCGCGCGGTGCCCCGCGGACGCTGGTAGGTGTTGGCGGTCGCGTTGACGGCCGCGTCGAAGCCGGCGGAGAGTACTGCCAGGTACCAGCGCGTCGCCTCGTAGCCGGGCGGCCCCGTGCGCACCGCATCGATCGGCCGCCCTCCGTGCTCCAGCCCGTGCTCGAGCGAGCGGACCGACGCGTCGACGTCGTGCATCGGCAGCCCGCCCGCCCGGGCGATGTCGTTGCCGCTGCCCGCCGCGACCACCCCGAGCGGCAGGTCGGTGCCGGCCACCACGTTCGCGCCCAGGTGCACCACCCCGTCGCCGCCGACCACGACCAGCGCGTCCAGGCCGTCCACCACCGCCTGGCGAGCCAGGTCGAGCGCGGCTTCCGGGGAGCCGGCGGTCAGGTCGCGCACCGTGTGCCCGCGGCGCTCCAGGGCCTGGATCAGGTGCTGGCCCCGCCGTTCGCCCCGACCGTGCCCCGCGGTGGGGTTGACCACGACGCCCAGGCGCGCGCCGCTCACGCGAGACCCTCCGCAGCGAGGCGGGCGTCACGCCTGCGGTCCGCCAGCGTACCGATGCCGACCGCGCCGAAGTAGAGCACCACCATCGGCCCCATCAGGATGAACATCGACAGGGCGTCACCGGTGGGTGTGGCCATGGCGGCGAACAGGGCCGAGCCCATCACGGCCCAGCGCCAGCCGGCCAGCCAGGTCCTCGCCCGGACGAGGCCCGCCAGCGTCAGGCCGACCATGACCACCGGGAGGAGGAACGCGGCCCCGAAGGCGAGCACCATCTGCATCACGAAGCCGAGGTAGGTCTGAGCGCCGATGATGTTGCTCGCCCCGGTAGGCGTGAAGCTCGTGAGGATCGCCACGGCCTTCGGGAGGATCCACCATGCGACGGCGGTGCCGGCCAGGAAGAGCGGGACCCCCGTGGCCACGAACGCCAGGGTGTAGCGCCGCTCCTTGCGGGTCAGCCCTGGCGCGATGAAGGCCCACAGCTGGTAGATCCACCACGGGCTGGACAGGATCGCGCCGGCGAACAGGGCGACCTTGAGCTGGACGTCCAGGGACTCCGCGACCCCCGAGAAGTTGATGAGCACCGTCGAGCCGCGCCGGGCCGCCAGGTCCAGGATCGGTTGCTGGAGCGCGGCGAACAGCCGGTCGTACAGCATCCAGCCGGCCACGGCGCCCACCAGGACCCCGGCTGCGGCCAGCAGGACGCGGTTGCGCAGCTCGCGGAGGTGGTCCAGCAGCGGCATCCGGCCCTCGGGGTCGCGCCGGGGCCGTCGCGCGCCCGCCTCAGGACTGCGGGCGCTCACCGTCGTCGTCGTCGGTGGTCTCGTCGTTGCCCTTACCGGTGACCTCATCGCGGAAGATGCGCGCGGAGCGTCCCATGCTGCGGGCAAGACCGGGAAGCCGCGACGCCCCGAAGAGCAGCAGGACGATCACCAGCAGGATGATCGGCTCCCAGCCTCGGATGTTCATGGTGGCCCTTTCGTTCGGCCCGGCCATGCTAGTCCTCGCGCCCGGACATGCCCTGGTGGGCTCAGCGCGAGAAGCTCAGCCAGCGCCGGTAGGTGGCCTCGCGGCGCGCGTCACGCCGGGCCCGCCGCCGGTCCATGACCTCGCGGGCGGCGGCCCGCACCCGGTGGGCGCGCTCGGGGTCGTCCACGTTGGCCGGCTCGACGGGGTGGGCCGCGGCGACGACCTCCGTGAGCTCCGCGACCCGCTCCTCGAGCCGCTCTGCGACCTCGGAGGCACGCGCGAGCTCGGCGGCCAGCGCCTTGCCGGAACGGTACACGTGGCGCACCAGGAGGAACCCGCCGCCGACCGCGCCCACGACGAGCACCGTCCAGAGGATCCACCAGAGCACGCGCCCAGGCTAGCGGGTGCCCCCGCCCGGTCGGGGACCTGCCCGGGCCGACGTGTCCACGCCGAGGTCGCGGTAGGCCGCCAGCGCGCGTGCCGCCGCGGCACCGGCGTCCGCGGCCGCCCCGGGGGGATCGACGTCGCGCAGGAACGGCGCGAGGCGCAGCACCAGGGCACGCAGCCACGCGGACGTCGCCACCCGCAGCTCCATCGTGAAGCCGTCGGAGTCCTCGACGACGGACTCCGTGGGAACCTGCTCGGCTGCCCACCGCGCCCGCCCATCAAGGCTGAGCCGCACGGTCGGGTGCTCCCGCGCGGGTCGGTACGTCGCCTGCACGTCCGGCGCCGGGCTCGTGGTCACGGCGTCGTCGAGCACCTGGGCGGCCAGGATGCGATCGAGACGGAACAGCCGCTCACCGCCCGACGCGTGGCACCACGCGGACAGGTACGAGCGCTCGTCACCGGTCACGAGCTGCCAGGGGTCCACGTCCCGCTCGGTGGTCCGGTCCGCGGCGTCGACGTAGCGCAGGTGCAGGCGGCGCCCCTCGCGCAGGGCCGTACGGGCGGCCGCGAGCACCGCCGGGTCGCCCTCCACGCTGAGCTGCACGTCCACGGTGGCTGCAGCCTCGCCCGTGGCCGTGGTCAGGACCTCGAGGGTCGAGCGCAACACGTCGCGCTCGGCAGGGTCCAGCGCGTCGCCGACCGAGGCGTCGAGCGCGCGCAACGCCGCCACCAGCGCGACGGCCTCCCGGGTCCCGAGGCGCAGGGCTCTGGCCATCCCACGCGACTGCGTCAGCCTCAGCACTCCGGACTCCAGGGAGTCGGCGTCGAAGTCGATGAGGTCGTCCGGGAAGTAACCCGGGGTGCCGGACATCCACAGGGTGTCCACGTCGCGCAGGACCTGGACGGGGCTGACGCCGAACTGGGCCGCCACCTCCTCGACCGGCACGCCGGGGTGGCGGTCGAGGTATGCCACCAGGCCCAGCAGCCGGACCAGCCGCTCAGGGGTCCGCTCAGCCATGGCTCGCCCCCAGCCGATCGGCCATCGCCACGGCGTCGCGCAGCCGCCGCAGCACGGACTCGCGCAGGCTCGCGGGCTCGAGCACCAGCACCGCGTCGGTGTAGGCGGTGATCTCGTCGGCCAGGTCGCTGGCGCGGGTGTAGGGCACCGCGACCAGGTCCCAGCCCTCGGGTGCCGGCGGTCCGGGCTCCGTGGTCGGCCTCGCCCTGGCGCGCAGCGCCTCGGCCCGTTCCGGGGCGATCGCGAGCCACGCGGTGCGCGCCTCGGCCTCCTGGGCCGTGTCGAGCAGCGCGCGCGGGTCCGCGTCCTCGGGCACCCGGTAGTCGCCGGGGTCACCGGCGTGCCCCACCTGGCCGACGATCCGGCTCAGCCGGAACACCCGCGGCGCCCGGCGGTCGCGGTCCAGCCCGACGAGGTACCAGCCGCCGCGGCTGGCCAGCAGACGCCACGGCTCGACCGTGCGCTCGCGCACCTCCCCCGTGCTGGCCGCCCGGTAGGTGAACCGCACGGGCTGGCGGACGGCCGCCGCGTCCAGCAGGGGGCCGAGCGCCGGACCGGCCGGGTGCACGCGTGGTGCCAGGCCCAGTACGTCCGGCTCCGCGGGACGCACTCCCACCACCGCGAGCTTGGTCAGGGCACGGGACGCCTCCGCCCGCAGGGTCTGGTCCTGCCAGAACTCCGCGGCCAGGGCGAGCACGCCGAGCTGCGCGGCGGACAGCTCCATGGGTGCCAGCGCGTAGGCGTCGACGTCCACCCGGTAGCCCTGCTCGTCGCCGTGCGCGGCGCCGGTGACGGTGAGCACCGGGACGCCGAGGTCCCGCAGCGTCTCCTTGTCGCGCTCGAACATCCGCTCGAAGGCGTCGGTGCTGGGCGCGTGGTCGTAGCCCGCGACGGACGTGCGGATCTGCTCCTTGGTCATCTTGCCCGTGGTGTTGACCAGGGCGATGACCAGGTTGAGCAGCCGCTCGGCGGGCGGCAGGGCGTCGGGCATCGCCCCAACGCTAGCGCCGGTAGCGTTCAGGGGTGATCTCCTGGCGCGCGGGGACGGTGGTCCAGGTCGGCAGGCGCTGGACCGGAGCCGTCGAGCTGCGCGTCGCCCTGGAGCGGCCGCTCGGCGGCGGCGACGAGGTCCGGGCCCTGGCCTACCCGGCGCTGACCGGGGAGCCCGAGCCGGGCGACCGGGTGCTCCTCAACGTCTCGGCGCAGGCCAGAGGTCTGGGCACCGGCGGGTACGCTCTGGTGGTCGCGCTGCCGGACCGTCTCCCGCCCGACCCGCCCCCGGGACCGGGCCACCTGGTCAAGGCTCGCTACACCCCGCTGCAGGCGATGGTCCTCGGCGTCGACGAGCAGGAGTCCGAGCACCACGCGACCCTGGCCGGCGCCGACGACCTGGCCGCCCTGCCCGTGGTGGTCGCGGACCTGCACTCCGCGGTCCCGGCCGTGCTCGTCGGCGCGCGCTGGGCGGCCGAGCGTGCCGGGCGACGCCCGCCCCGCGCGGTGTACCTCATGACCGACGGAGGCGCGCTGCCGGCCTGGTTCTCCCGTACCGTCGCCGGGCTGCGCGACGCGGGCTGGCTCGCTGCCACGGTCACCGTCGGGCAGGCGTTCGGCGGGGACCTCGAGGCGGTCACCGTGCACTCCGGCCTGCTCGCGGCGCGCCTGGTGACCCACGCAGAGCTCGTGGTGGTCGCGCAGGGTCCCGGCAACCTCGGCACCGGGACCCGGTGGGGATACTCCGGCGTCGCGGCCGGCGAGGCGGTGAACGCGATCGGGGTGCTCGGTGGGCACCCGGTCGCGGCGCTGCGGGTCTCGGGCGCCGACCCACGCGACCGTCACCGGGGCGTCTCGCACCACTCCCTCACCGCCTACGGCCGGGTCGCGCTCGCGGCCGCCGACGTCGTGGTGCCCACCGTCGAGCCCGACGACCCCGAGCGGGCCGAACGGGCCGCGCTGCTGGACCGCGTGGCCCTGCAGGCCGACGACCTGTGCCCGCCGCACCGGCGGGTCGACGTGCCGACCGGTCCCGCGCTGCGCGCCGCCCTGGCCGCGTCCCCGGTCGGGCTGTCGACGATGGGGCGCAGGCTCGACGAGGACCCGGAGGCGTTCCTGGCGGCGGCCGCCGCGGGCGTGCACGCCGAGTCCCTGAGCGCCGGGCGCTGACCGGGAGCCTGGACGCGGCTCAGGTGTCCCGGTCGGTCGCCGAGTGCAACGCCACGAGGGTGGCCAGGCGACCGGCCTCCACCATCGCCCACGAGCCGTCCGCAGCCTGGATCGCCATCACGGCGAGCGTGTCACCGTCGGCGAGGTCGAGCTGGACCCAGGGGCGCCCCTGACCGAACCGGACGGACACGATCTCGGCCCAGGCGACCCGGCGGCTCAGCAGCAGGTTGCGCACCACCAGGCCCTCGGCATCCGGCACCGCGCGGACCCTCGCCTGGCGGGACAGGAACCAGCCGACGAGGGCGCCGAACGCCACGATCCCCACCCGGTCGCCGAGCGCCACGCGGTCCCCGGCGACCGACGGAAGAGCCAGGGCCAGCACGAGTGCGAGGACGACCGCCGCGGCGGCCACCGACCACGCCACCCAGCGCGCGAGGCGCGGGGCGAACGGGCGGTGCAGGTCGTCCACCCGTCAGCTCACAACCGGCACGCGTGGATCTGGGTGACCAGGATCGCGCGGGCGCCCAGGTCGTACAGGGCGTCCATCACCTGGTTGGTCTGCTCGCGTCGCACCATGGCCCGCACCGCGGACCACTCGGAGTTGTGCAGCGGCGAGACGGTCGCGGACTCCAGCCCCGGGGTGAGGGCCACCGCCTGGTCGACCAGGGAGTTGGGGACGTCGTAGTCCAGCAGCACGTACCGCTCGGCCACCATGACGCCCTGCAGGCGCCTGGTGAGGACCTCCACCGCGGCCTCCAGCTCCGGACGGCCCGCGGGCCGGATGAGGACCGCCTCGGACCGCAGGATCGGCTCGCCGAAGATCTCCAGGCCTGCGGCGCGCAGCGTCGACCCGGTCTCCACGACGTCGGCGACCACGTCCGCGACGCCCAGCTGGACCGCGGACTCCACCGCGCCGTCCAGGCGCACCACGCTGGCCTGCACGCCCCGCTCGGCCAGGTACGCGCTGACCAGCCCCGGGTAGGACGTCGCGACCCGCCGGCCGGCGATCCCGGCCACGTCGGCCACCGTCGTGCTGCGGGCGGCGAACCGGAACGTCGAGCCGCCGAACCCCAGCGCCATGTGCTCGACCGCCTGCGCCCCGGAGTCCAGCAGCAGGTCGCGGCCGGTGACGCCCGCGTCGATCGTGCCGGAGCCCACGTACTCGGCGATGTCGCGGGGCCGCAGGTAGAAGAACTCGACGTCGTTGTCCGGGTCGACCAGGACGAGCTCGCGCGAGTCACGCCGCTGGTGGTAGCCGGCCTCGCGGAGCATCGCGGCGGCGGGCTCGGACAGCGACCCCTTGTTCGGCAGGGCGATGCGCAGCATGGTTCCTCGTCGGTCGGGTGGCCCGGACGCGCCGCCGGGGCCACGGCGGTTCACAGGTGGGTGTAGACGTCCTCGAGGGTCAGACCGCGGGCGAGCATGATCACCTGGAGGTGGTAGAGGAGCTGGGAGATCTCCTCGGCCGTGCGCTCGTCGCTCTCGTGCTCCGCGGCCATCCAGACCTCGGCGGCCTCCTCGACGATCTTCTTGCCGATGCCGTGCACGCCTGCGTCCAGCTCGGCGACCGTGCGCGACCCGGCGGGCCGGTCCGCCGCCTTGACCGACAGCTCGGCGAACAGCTCCTCGAACGTCTTCACGGTCCGACAGCCTACGGCCGGCGGCACGCCGCCGGCGCGGCGCGTCCAGCCGTCGGGTGCGCCGGCCTCAGGCCGGCACGCCGTCCCTGGCGGGTTCGGCGTCGACGTCCGGCTGCCCGGCGCGGCTGGCCTTGAGCCACACCGTGAAGCCGTAGATCACGAACACCGAGTAGAACGCGTACAGCACGGCCGTCGGGATGTACCCCGAGTGCAGCAGGAGCGGCACGCCGACCAGGTCGACCGCTATCCAGGCCAGCCAGAACTCGTTCCAGCCCCTGGCCATCGCGTAGGTCGCGAGCATCGACCCGACGAAGATCCACGCGTCGCACCAGTAGTACCAGCGCGGCGCCGGCCACCCCGCACCGATCGACGCGAAGAGCCACTGCGTCAGCACCAGCCCGCCGATCCACACCCCGGCCAGCGCGAGTCGTTCACCCGCAGTGGCCCACCGGGGCGTGATCGCCGGCGCGCCGCTCGCGTAGGAGTTCCGGCGGCGGACCTGGGCCCACCGCCACCAGCCGTACGCGCTGGTGATGATGAAGAAGATCTGCCGGCCGGACTGCCCGAACAGCGGGGCCCGTCCGTCCGCTGCGTCGAACGTGACGCTGACGTAGACGAAGATCAGCAGCACGTTGCCGACGATCCCGACCGGCCACGCCCAGACCCGACGGCGCATCCCGCCGACCGCCGAGGCGAGCCCGATCAGCACGCCGATGAGCTCCAACCAGCGCAGCTGGTAGGGGCCCACCTGGATGTACGCCTCGTAGAGGTGCTTGAGGAGGTCCATCGACCGCGTCCGCCCTTTCGTTCAGTTCTCAGGAGTCTGCGTCACGCACCGGCGGTCCGCGCGTCGCGGCCGACGGCGTCCCTAAGTGCGAGCACGGTGGTCACGGCGGCGTGCGCCGCCTCGGCGCCCTTGTCCTCCCGCGAGCCGGGCAGGCCCGCGCGGTCGAGGGCCTGCTGCTCGTCGTCACAGGTCAGGACGCCGAACCCGACCGGCACACCGGTGTCCACGGTCACCTGGGTGAGCCCGACGGTGGCGGCCTGGCAGACGTAGTCGAAGTGCGGGGTGCCGCCCCGGATCACCACGCCGAGAGCCACCACCGCGTCGTACCCGGACCGGGCCAGCCGGGCTGCGGCCACGGGCAGCTCGAACGATCCGGGCACCCGCACGACCGTCAGCGCGTCTCCGGTCACCCCGGCCTCGCCCAGCACCCGCAGCGCACCGTCGAGCAGGCCGTCCATCACCTGCTCGTGCCAGCTCGCCGCGACGACCGCGACGCGCACGTCGCTCCCGTCCAGCCGGTCCAGCCCCGGCGCCCCGTGCCCGCTCATGCGTCCTCCTGTACCCAGCTCAGCAGATGCCCCATCTCGGTGCGCTTGGTGGCCAGGTACACGGCGTTCTCCGGCGTACGGCCCACCTCCAGGCCCACCCGGTCCACGACGTCGATCCCGTGCGCGCGCAGCCCGGAGACCTTCGCGGGGTTGTTGGTCAGCAACCGCACACCGTCCACCCCGAGGTCGGCCAGGATCGCGGCGGCCGCGCCGTACTCACGACGGTCCGCCGGCAGGCCGAGGTCAAGGTTGGCCTGGACCGTGTCCCGCCCGGAGTCCTGGAGGGCGTACGCGTCGATCTTGGACCTCAGGCCGATGCCGCGGCCCTCGTGACCGCGCAGGTAGACCACGGCACCGCCCTCGACGGCGACGAGCGCCATCGCGGCGTGCAGCTGGGCCCCGCAGTCGCACCGCCTCGATCCGAACGCGTCGCCGGTCAGACACTCCGAGTGGACCCGGACCACCGGCGTGGCCGCGGGCGCGGCGACCTCGGCCGGCACGAGCGCCACGTGCTCCGCCCCTGTGCGCAGGTCCCGGTAGCCGTGGATCACGAACAGGCCGTCCGCGGTCGGCAGGGTCGCGGTACCGGTGCGGTGCACGCGTTCGGTCGGCCCGGCCTGCGGCTCCGGCTCGGGGACGTCGTCGTGCGCGAGGCGCCACGCCGCGAGGTCGGTGATCGTGAGGATCACCAGGCCCTCCTCCGCGGCCAGGGCGGCCGCGTCGGTCAGGCGGAGCATGGTCCCGTCGTCGTGCACCAGCTCGGCGATGCCGGCCACCGGATCGAGCCCGGCCAGCCGGCACAGGTCCACGGCGGCCTCGGTGTGCCCGGCGCGGTGCAGGACTCCGCCGGGTACGGCACGAAGCGGCAGCACGTGCCCGGGGCGGATCACGTCGTCCGGGCCGGCCGCCGGGTCCGCCAGAACCTTCAGCGTCCGGGCGCGGTCCGCCGCCGAGATGCCGGTCGTGACGCCGTGGGCCGCGTCGACGGTGACGGTGTAGGCGGTGCGCCTCGGGTCCTCGCTGCGCGGGACCATCAGCGGCAGGTGCAGCGCGTCGGCCCGGGTGGCAGGCATCGGGGCGCACAGGTACCCGGACGAGCGCCGGACCACCCAGGCGACCCACTCGGGGGTCGCCGTGCCGGCCGCGAGCACCACGTCGACCTCGTTCTCCCGGTCGGCCGAGTCCGCCACGAGCACGGGCAGCCCCGCCCGGAGCGCGTCGAGCGCCTGCTCCACGGTGCCGAGCTCGGTCACGGGTGCGGCGCTCATGCGACACCCGGCCAGGTCACCGCGCCGGTGGTGACCAGGCGCTCGACGTACTTGGCGATCACGTCGACCTCGAGATTGACCGGGTCCCCGGGTGCCAGGCGCCCGAGCGTGGTGACGGCGAGCGTCGTGGGGATGAGCGACACCCCGAACGCGGCCTCCTCGACCCACGTCACGGTCAGCGACACGCCGCTCACCGCGATCGAGCCCTTCTCGGCGACGTACCGGGCCAGCGCCGGCGGGCAGTCGAACGCCAGGTCGTCCCAGCGCTCGCCCGGGGTGCGGGACCGCAGCGTGCCCACGCCGTCGACGTGCCCCTGGACCAGGTGTCCGTCGAGCCGACCGTCGGCGCGTACGGCGCGCTCCAGGTTGACCCGCGAGCCGGCCTCCAGGGCGCCGAGCGCCGTGCGGTCCAGGGTCTCGGGCATCACGTCGACGCCGAACGTGTCGCCGGACAGCTCCACCACCGTCAGGCACACCCCGTCGACGGCGATCGAGTCGCCCGGGCCCGTCCCGACCACGACGGTCGGGCCTGCCACCTCGAGCCGCGCGTCCGCGCCGCGCCTGTCGAGCCGCACCACGGTGCCCAGCTCCTCGACGATCCCCGTGAACATCAGTCCTCCTCCGTGCGGGCGACCACCAGGACGTCCGCTCCGATCCGCTCGACGTCGGTCACCCGCAGCCGCAGCGCGTCGTCGACCGATCCCACCCCGAGGTCGGCGACCGCCGACGGGCCCGCGCCCAGGAAGGCCGGCGCCAGGTACGCGTGCACCTCGTCGACCACCCCGGCCCGCAGGAAGGCCGCCGCTACGGTCGGACCGCCCTCGACGAGCACGTGCCGGACCTCGCGGGAAGCCAGCTCGGCCAGGAGGGCGGCAGGGTCGTGCCCCCCGACCTGCACGAGGTCGCCGCCGGGACCGCGCAGCCGCGCTCCGTGGGGCACGGGCCGGTCCCCGGCCACGACCCGCAGCGGCTGGTGCGCCGCGAGGTCCCCCTCAGCGTCGCGCGCGGTGAGCGCCGGGTCGTCCGCGAGCACGGTCCCGGTGCCGACGACGATCGCGTCCACCTCGGCGCGCAGCGCATGGGCGTGGCGCCGTGCGGCCTGCGACGTGATCCAGCGACTCGACCCGTCCGCGGCGGCGACGCGCCCGTCGAGGGTGCCGGCCGTCTTCAGGGTCACCCACGGGCGTCCGCGCCCCACCGCCGCGAGCCACGGCCGCAGCAGCGCCCGGCCCTCGGCCGCAAGGACGCCCGACGTGACGTCGACACCCACGGCGTGCAGTGCCGCCCCGCCACCCCCGGCACGAGGCGAGGGGTCGGCCACCGCGTGGACGACGCGGGCGACCCCGGCGGCCAGCAGGGCCTCGGTGCACGGTCCGGTGCGGCCGGTGTGCCGGCACGGCTCCAGGGTGACGACCATGGTCGCGCCCCGAGGGTCGTGGCCCGCCGATCGCGTGGCCTCCAGGGCGGCGACCTCCGCGTGCGCAGTGCCCGCCCCGCGGTGCCACCCCTCGCCCAGGACCCGACCCGCGGCGTCGAGAACGACGGCACCGACGCGCGGGTTCGGGCCGTGCGCCGGGCCGCGCCGGGCGAGGTCGAGGGCGCGCGCCATCGCCGCGCGCTCCACCTCGTCCTGATTCGGCCGCACCGTTCCTGCCTCCCCGAGCCTCGGGCTCCGGGGGTGGCGACGGGCGCCACGACGCCGGGTCAGCGGCCCGCGACCGGGCCACGCCTCGACGCCACGTGCTTCCTCCCATCCGGACTTTCACCGTCGGTCCTGGAGTTCCACCAGGTCAACCGGGCCAGAGGACGAGGTCCTCGTGGTCCGGGTCGCGGACTGTCACCGCCGGTTCGGACTTTCACCGACCCCGGAGCACGTTTCGTGTCGCCGACATGATGGCACAGCTTCCTGGCAGGCACCGGGACCAGGGTCCGCACCCCGGTGCACGGCGCGCGGGGCCGCCCCGGAAGCCTCAGTGCAGGTGCGCGCCCGCCAGATCCCTCAGGCGGGCGATCTCCGCTCCGGCATCGGCTGCGCCGTACACGGCGGACCCGGCGACCATGACGTTGGCGCCCGCCTCGGCCGCCCTGGCGACGGTCTCCTCCGAGACCCCGCCGTCCACCTGGATCCACACGTCCAGGTCCTGCTCGCGGATCGCCCGCCGGGCGGTGCGGATCTTGGGGAGCATCGAGTCCAGGAAGGACTGCCCACCGAAACCCGGCTCCACGGTCATCACCAGGAGCATGTCGATCTCGGCGAGCAGGGGCAGGAACGGCTCGACCGGGGTCGCCGGCCGCAACGCCAGCCCCGCCCGCACGCCGAGCCGGCGCAGCTCGCGAGCCGTGCGGATCGGGGCCTGGCTGGCCTCGGCGTGGAAGGTGACCGAGGCCGCGCCCAGCTCGGCGTACTGCGGGGCCCACCGGTCGGCGTCGGTGACCATCAGGTGCACGTCCAGCGGCCGGGGAGACACCGCCACGAGCCGCTCGACCACGGGCAGCCCGAGGGTGAGGTTGGGCACGAAGTGGGCGTCCATCACGTCCACGTGCACCATGTCCGCATCGGTCACCCGCTCCAGCTCGGCGGCGAGGTTCGCGAAGTCGGCCGACAGGATGCTGGGGTGGATCAGGGCGTCCATGACCTCAGTCTGCCCGACCCGGGCCCGGTCGCCGGCGAAGCAGCGTGAGGTGCATCGCATCCGTGCCGTGCACGTGCGGCCACAGCTGGGCGTGCGGGCCCGGACCCAGCGGCAGGTCCGGGGCGACGGCGCGCAGCGCGGCCGGCGCGTCCAGGAGCTCGACGTCCTCCCGGCCGGCGACGACGTCGGCGACCACCACCCGGGTCTCGGCCACGTGCGGGGAGCACGTCACGTACCCGACCACGCCGCCCGGCGCCGTGGCGTCCAGGGCGGCCTCGAGCAGGGACCGCTGCAGGTCGGCGAGCGCGGGGACGTCCGCGGGCCGCCGACGCCAGCGCGACTCCGGGCGCCGCCTCAGGGCGCCCAGTCCCGTGCACGGCGCATCCACGAGCACCCGGGCGTACCGGCCCGGCTCGACACGGCCCGCCTCGCGTCCGTCGCCCACCCGGACCTCGACGGAGTCGAGCGCCGCGACCGCACGGCGCACCAGCTCTGCCCGGTGCGGGTGCAGCTCGTTCGCCACGAGCCTCACGCCGCGCTCTGCGGCCAGGGCGCCGAGCAGGCCCGCCTTGCCGCCCGGACCGGCGCACACGTCGAGCCAGGCCTCGCCGCCGCCCGCGTCGCCGGTCACCTCCACCGGCACGGCGGCCAGGGCCAGGGTGACGAGCTGGCTGCCCTCGTCCTGCACCGCGACGCGCCCCTGCGCGACCCCCGGCACACTCGCGGGGTCTCCCCCGGCCAGGCGCACGGCCGTCGGCGCCCAGCGACCCGGCTCCGCGCCCGGGAGTGATCCGAGGAGCTCCTCACGGTCCGCCAGGCCGGGCCGGACCACGAGGGTCACGGTCGGCGGCGCGTTGTCCGCCTCGAGCAGCGCGACCAGCTCCTCGGCGGGTCGCCCGTCGGCCACCAGCGCCTGCCGCAGCGCCCGCACCACCCATGCCGGGTGCGAGTACCGCACGGCCAGGGCCTCGATCTCGTCGCCGGGTGCCACGCGCTCCCACCACTGATCCGCGGACGTCGCCGCGACCCTGCGGAGCACGGCGTTGACCAGCTGAGCCGGCCCGGCACCGACCCGGGCGCGGGCCAGCGCGACGGTCTGGGACACCGCGGCGTGCGCCGGGATCCGCATCCCGAGCAGCTGATGGGCGCCCAGCCGCAGCACGTCGAGCAGCGGCGGGTCGAGCTCGCCCACGGGGCGGTCGGCGGCAACCGCAAGCACCGCGTCGTACCGACCCCGGAGCCGCAGCGTGCCGTACGCGAGCTCGGTGGCCAGCGCCGCGTCCCGGCCCGTGATCCGCCTGGCCCGCAGCAGCGGCGGCAGGACGAGGTTGGCGTAGGCGTCGGAGTCGGCGACCTGACGGAGCACGTCGAACGCTGCCTCGCGTGCGTGGTCGGTGGTCCGGGCCCGGCGTGCCGGCGCCTGGGCGCTGCGGGCACCGCGGTTCTCGGCGCGGGCGGCGCCGCGCTGGCGACCGCGGGCGTCCCGGCGACCGTCGTCGCGACCGGGCCCGCTCACGTCGCCCCCAGGACTGCGCCGTCGCCCGGACGCGCACCCCTGGCCCAGTCGGCCGCCGGCATGAGGCGTCGCCCGGAGGGCGCGACGTCGCCGAGCTGCACGGGATCGGTCGCCGTGCCCACGAGCACCTCCGCCCGGGACACCCGCAGCGCCCCGGGTGCCAGCGGGTCGGCGTCCGGGCGCGGCAGCACGGGGCCGAGCTTGAGCCGTGCGCCGGCGGGGTCGGTGGTCCAGGCCCCGGGTCCGGGCGTGCACGCCCTGACCCGGCGGTCCACCGCGATCGCAGGGTGCTCCCAGCGGACCCGCGCGTCGTCCGTGGTGAGCCGCGGTGCCAGGCTCACGTCGTCCGTCGGCTGCGGGATAGCCACGAGATCCCCGGCGGCGAGGCCGTCCACGGTCGCCCCGAGCAGCCCTGCCCCGGCCTCGGCGAGCCGGCCGAGCAGCTCGCCTGCGGTGTCGCGCGGACGGACCTCCTCGGTGAGGGTCCCGTACACCGGACCGGTGTCCAGCCCTGCCTCGAGGCGGAACGTCGTCGCGCCGGTGAGCTCGTCGCCGTGCAGCAGTGCGTGCTGGACCGGGGCCGCACCCCGCCACGCCGGCAGCAGCGAGAAGTGCAGGTTCACCCAGCCGTGCCGGGGGACGTCCAGGAGCGCCGCGGGGACGAGCCCGCCGTACGCCACGATCGCGGCCAGGTCCAGGTTGAGGTTCGCGATCTGCTCCGCCGCCTCCGCGTCGCGCAGGCTCCGCGGGGTGAGGACGTCGACGCCGGCCTGCTGCGCAGCCACGCTCACGGGGCTGGGCAGGAGCCGTCGGCCCCGTCCCGCCGGCGCGTCCGGCCTGGTCAGGACGGCGACCACCTCGTGCTCCGAGGCCAGCAACCGGGCGAGGGAGGGCAGGGCGACCTCGGGGGTCCCGGCGAACAGCAGGCGCACCCATCGATCCTAGGCGACGGTCGCACGGCCACCGCGCGCCGTCCCCGAGCCCGTCACGGGCGTCCGGAGCCGCCCTGCTGACCTACCCCGGGTCGGCCGGCTCGACCCGCACGCGCACGGGCGTCTCGCGCCGTGCGCTGCGGGTCGCGAGCACCGCCGTCAGGTCGGCCACGAGCTCCGCCGAGCGCTCCCACGGCGTGACGAGCAGCGCCCGCACCGGACGGGACTGCTCGGGGTCGAGCACGTCGTCGGGCGCGGGGCCGGTGGGCACCGGGCCGCGCACCGTGGTCGGCACGCGAAGCCCGCCCACCACGCCCGCGACGGCGGCCCGCTCCCCCTCGACCGCGACGAGGTGCGCTGCGGGTGGCAGCCCCACGGCGGTCCGGTCGGCCAGCACACGCTCGGCCAACCCCGCCGGGTCCCATCGGACGAAGGCCCCCGCCAACGGACCCGGTACGTCACCCACCAGCACCGCGACCCCGCCGGCCTCGGCGGGCCGGACCAGCGCCGCCGCGCCGAGCCAGTGACGCAGGGCCGCCTCGTCGGCGTCCAGACCCGGCCTGGCGGCGGTCACCTGGGCGTCGAGCAGCACGGCCGCGGCGTACCCGCCGTCGACGGCCGGCTCGGCACCCGGCGTGGCGACCACCAGCGACCGCCCGACCGGGACGGTGGCGAGCACGCCCTGGCCCGCGGTCGACCGCCGCAGCGTCACGCCGGGGAACGCCCGCCCGAGCTCCTCGGCGGTCCGCTCGGCCCCGACGGCGACCGACCGCAGCCCGGCGTGCCCACACTCCGGGCAGCGCCACGCCCCGGACAACGCACCGCACCACGCACACGCCGGCACCGCATGCGAGCCGGCCAGTCGCAACGGCCCCGCGCAAGTGGCGCACCGGGCCACCGTCCGGCACGCCGCACAGGCCACCACGGGCAGGTAGCCCGCCCTGGGCACCTGGACCAGCACCGGACCGCGCTCGAGCGCGTCACGGATCGCCTGCCACGCGGCCGACGGCAGCCGCGCCGCCGCAGCGGCGCCCTCCCGCGCGAGCTCCGCACGGTCCAGGTGCACGGGGCGCGGAGCCGCGCGCCGCACCTCGGCGCGCTCCGCGACCAACGGGTGTGCCCAGCCCTGCGTGACCCATCGCTGCGCCGCGACGGACCTCACGTAGCCCCCGACGAGCAGCGCGACACCGCCCTCGGCCCGCATCGCCAGCACCTCGCGAGCGTGAGGGTAGGGCGCGCGGGGCTCGTCGTGCAGGGGGTCCCCGTCGTCCCAGCAGACCGCCAGGCCGAGGTCGGCCACCGGCGCGAACGCAGCGGCGCGGGTTCCCACCACGACGTCGGCCGCACCGCGGGCGGCCGCGAGGAACGACCGGTACCGGGCCGCCGGTCCGTCGTCGGCGACCAGCCGCACCCAGCCGCGTCCACCCGGGTGCCAGGCCGGCACCCCCGCACGTTCCAGCGCGTCGCCGACCAGCGCCACCTCCGCCCCCGACGGGACGACGACCAGCGCCCCGCGTCCGCCCCGGCGGGCCGCGACGACGGCCTCGGCGACCTGGTCCGTCCATCGCTGGACGGTCCACGGCAGCGCCTGCCAGACCGCGCGAGGCGCCTCGCCGACGGCCACCCGGCGCAGGAACGCCGCGCCGCCGACGTGCCGGTACCAGGACGACCGGACGCCGGCGTCCTGCCCCGTCTCGGCCTCCGCGCTCGTGTCCGGGCCGGCGTGCACCGGCCACTCCTCGGCCTCGACGCGTGCGTGCCGGGGCGGCACCGCGAGGCGCAGCACGTCCGCCAGCGTCCCGGCCCATCGACGCGCCACCAGCCGGGCCAGCTCCAGCACCTGTGGGGTCAGCACGACCTCGTCGGACACCACACGCCTCAGCGGCGTCAGGGCGCCGTCGTGGTCGCTCTCGTCGACGCGTGCGACCACCCAGCCGTCCACGTCCTGCCCGGCGAACCGGACCTTGACCCGCACGCCCGCGCGCACCCGCTCCGCGTCGCCGGCGGGCACGAGGTAGTCGAAGAGCCGGTCCAGGTGCGGCTGCGGACGGTCCACGGCCACCCGGGCGACCGGCAGGTCCGAGGCCGCCTCGAACGGCGCACGTCGGCGCCGCCGGGTACGCGGCATGCCCGGAAGCACCGGCTGATCGGGATCCACGGCCTCATCCCACCACGCGCCACCCCCACCGGAGCGCGCTCCACCGTCGAGACCCTCAGCGGGCTCCCTCGCGGCTCAGGACAGGGCTGCGTGCAGGTCCAGCACCCGGTCGGTCCGCTCCCACGTGAAGTCCGCCAGCTCTCGCCCGAAGTGCCCGTAGGCGGCGGTGCGGGAGTAGATCGGCCGCAGCAGGTGCAGGTCCCGCACGATCGCGCCGGGGCGCAGGTCGAAGACCTCACGGATCGCGGCCGTGAGCCGGTCCAGCGGCACGGTCCCGGTGCCGAAGGTCTCCACGTACAGCCCCACCGGGTGCGACGAGCCGATCGCGTAGGCGACCTGGACCTCGCAGCGCCGGGCCAGCCCGGCGGCGACGACGTTCTTCGCGACCCAGCGCATCGCGTAGGAGGCCGAGCGGTCCACCTTCGACGGGTCCTTGCCCGAGAACGCGCCGCCGCCGTGGCGCGCCATACCGCCGTAGGTGTCCACGATGATCTTGCGACCGGTCAGGCCCGCGTCGCCCTGGGGCCCGCCGATCACGAACTGGCCGGTCGGGTTGACCAGGAGCCGGTGCCCCACCGTGTCCAGGTCGAGGTCGTCGAGCACGGGCGCCACGACGTGCTCGGCGATCTCCGGGGCCAGCCTGGCGTCCAGCGGGATGCCCGGGTCGTGCTGGGTCGACAGGACCACCGTGTCCAGCCGGACGGCGCGATCGCCGTCGTAGCCGATGGTGACCTGCGTCTTGCCGTCCGGGCGCAGGTAGTCCAGCGTCCCCTCCTTACGGACCGTCGCGAGGCGTTCGGCCAGTCGATGCGCCACCCAGATCGGCAGCGGCATCAACGAGGGCGTGTCGTCGCACGCGTAGCCGAACATCAGGCCCTGGTCGCCGGCGCCCTGCGCCTCGATCGGGTCGTCCACGCCCACGCCGTCGTGGCGGATCTCCCACGCCTTGTCCACGCCCGCGGCGATGTCCGCCGACTGCTGACCGATCGAGACCGAGACACCGCACGAGTGCGAGTCGAACCCGATCTCCGAGGAGGTGTAGCCGATCCGGCGCAACGTCTCGCGGACGACCTGCGGGATCTCGACGTAGGCCTCCGTGGTGACCTCGCCGGCCACGTGCACCAGGCCGGTGGTGACCATGGTCTCGACCGCTACCCGGGCGCCCGGGTCCTGGGCGATCATCGCGTCGAGGATGCCGTCGGAGATCTGGTCGCACACCTTGTCCGGGTGGCCCTCGGTGACCGACTCGGACGTGAACAGGCGCAGGTCGGAGGTCATGCGGTCAGCGTAGCCGCGCCTGGACGGCGTCCCAGACCGCGTCCGCGACCACGTCCTTGCTGCCCTCGGCGCGAGCCACGACGGCCCCCTCCGCGTCGAGCAGCGTCGCGGTGGTCCGGACGTCCCCGAACCCGACGCCCTCGCCGACCGGGTTGACCACCAGCAGGTCGGCACCCTTGCGCCGGGCCTTGTCGGCCCCGTGGGCGAGCACGTCCTTGGCGCCGTCGCCGGTCTCGGCGGCGAACCCGACGACCACCTGGCCCGGCCGCCTCGCGGCGACCAGTCCGGCCAGGACGTCCTGCGTCTGGACCAACCGAAGGGTCGGTGCGCGGTCGTCAGCCTTCTTGATCTTGGTCGCCGACGGTGTCTCGGGGCGGAAGTCGGCGACCGCGGCCGCCATCACGACCACGTCTGCGGCCGTCGCCTCCTCGTGGACCGCGGCGGCCAGCTCCGCCGACGTCTCGACCGCGACCACCCGCACCCCGGCCGGCGCGGGCAGCGCCACGTTCGCCGCCACCAGCGTCACCTGCGCCCCGCGCCTTGCCGCTGCCCGCGCGAGCGCCCAACCCTGCCGTCCGGTGGACCGGTTGCCCAGGAAGCGCACGGGGTCGATCGGCTCGCGTGTCCCGCCCGCGGAGATCACCACGCGGCGCCCTGCCAGGTCCTGAGCTGCGACGAGCGCCAGGGCCGCAGCCGCGATGTCCTCGGGCTCGGGCAGGCGCCCGGGGCCGGAGTCGGGACCCGTGAGCCGCCCCACGGCCGGGTCCAGCACGTGCACGCCCCGCTCGCGCAGGGTCGCCACATTGGCCCGCGTCGCCGGGTGCAGCCACATCTCGGTGTGCATCGCCGGCGCCATCAGGACCGGGCACCGCACGGTGAGCAGGGCGGCGGTCAGCAGGTCGTCGCAGCGCCCGGCGGCCGCCCTGGCCAGCAGGTCGGCCGTCGCCGGGGCCACCACCACGAGCTCGGCCTGGCGGCCGAGGGACACGTGCTCCACCGCCGGGACGTCGTCGAAGACGTCGGTGGTCACCTGCTCGCCGGACAGCGCCTCCCAGGTCGCGCGCCCGACGAACTCCAGCGACGCCCGGGTGGGCACCACTCGGACGTCGTGACCGGCCTCGGTGAGCAGGCGCAGCAGCAGCGCGGACTTGTAGGCGGCGATGCCCGCGCCGACGCCGAGCAGGATGCGCAGGTCTCAGCCCTCGGTGGGGGTGACGGTCAGCAGACCGGCGTTGATCTCCCGCATCGCGATCGACAGGGCCTTCTCCTGGTGCTTGGCCTCGACCAGCGGGCCGACGTACTCCAGCAGGCCCTCGTTGAGCTGGGAGTAGTACGCGTTGATCTGGCGCGCACGCTTGGCGGCGTAGATCACCAGTGCGTACTTGGAGTCGGCGGCCGCGAGCAGCTCGTCGATCGGCGGGTCGGTGATGCCCTCGGGCTGAGCGATGGTTCCGGCCATGGCGGTGTGGGCTCCAGGTGTCGTGGGCGGGGTCTTGGGCGGTGCGGGGCCCGGCACGTGCGCGTGCGGGCGCTTCGACCGCGATCGTCGAGTCTACCGCGCCGGCAGGCCCATCACCTCGATGAGCTCGTCCGTGGCGCGGTGCACGTCGTCGTTGACGATCGTGTGGTCGAACTCCGCCTCGGCCTCCAGCTCCACCCGGGCGGTCGCCAGCCTGCGTTCACGTTCCTCGGCGTCCTCGGTCCCCCGGCCCACCAGGCGGCGTTCGAGCTCGGCCCAGCTGGGCGGCGCGAGGAAGACGAAGCGGGCGTCGGGCATCGCGGCGCGGACCTGGCGCGCTCCGGCGAGGTCGATCTCCAGCAGCGCCGGGAGGCCGGTGCGCAGGTGCTCGAGCACCGGCCCGCGGGGCGTGCCGTAACGGTGCCGGCCGTGCACCACCGCCCACTCGAGGAACTCACCGCCTGCGACCATCTCGTCGAACCGCTCGGGAGAGACGAACAGGTAGTGGACCCCGTCGACCTCGCCCGGCCGCGGCGGCCTGGTGGTCGCCGAGACCGACAGCCAGACCTCGGGGTACCGCGTCCGCACATCTGCCGAGACCGTGCCCTTGCCCACCGCGGTGGGGCCGGCCAGGACGGTCAGCCGCGCCGGGATCGCGTCCACTCAGCCGAAGCGCTGGATCAGAGCCTCGGCCTGGTGGGGGCCCAGGCCCCTCAGGCGCCGGCTCTCGGAGATGCCGATCTCCGCCATGATCGCGCGCGCCTTGATCTTGCCGACCCCGGGGAGCGACTCCAGCAGGGCCGAGACCTTGAGCTTGCCGATCACCTCGTCGGTGCGGCCCTGCTCGATCACTTCCGCCAGGGAGCCCTGGGAGTACTTGAGGCGGTTCTTCACCTCCGCCCGGGCCTGGCGTGCCGCCGCAGCCTTCTCCAAGGCGGCAGCACGCTGTTCCGGGGTCAGCGGGGGCAGGGCCACGCGGGTCACCTTCTTCGCGCGTCAGCGGGTGTGGTCGGGACGAACCTAGCGAGGAGCGACCGGGGTCGGCAACGCGGACGCGTCGGGGCGGCGATCCCGGCCCTGACCAGCGACGCGGGCGAGGTCACCGCAGCGCGCCCGCGGCCTCCGCCGTAGCCCGGCGCGCCGCGGCGCGCAAGGCCTCCGCATCGGGTCCCGCGGCGAGGACCGCACGGGACGTCGACGCCAGCACCGACCCGCGCGCCGTGCCGAACACCCGGCGCAGCTCCGGTGCGCCGGCACCCTGTGCGCCGACCCCCGGTGCGAGCAGCGGACCGTGCACCGCTGCGAGGTCGAGGCCGAGCTCCGCGACGGCGTCACCGGTGGTGGCTCCCACCACGAGGCCGACCGGGCCCAGGGCCGCGCCCGTGGCGCGCTCGGCGTCGTTGCGCCGAGCCGCCCACGATGCCACGCGCCGCGCCACCGAGTCCCGGCCACCGACGTGCTGGACCTCGGCGCCCTCCGGGTTGGACGTCAGGCACAGCACGAACAGCCCGCGCCCGCCGGCCCGCGCCGTCTCGAGCGTCGCGTCGAGCGACGCGGGGCCGAGGTACGGGCTCACCGTGAGCGCATCGGCGGCGAGCGGAGAGCCGTCACGCAGGTAGGCGTCCGCGTAGCCGGCCATCGTCGACCCGATGTCCCCGCGCTTCGCGTCCAGGATCACCTGGCTGGCCGAGCCCCGGGCCGCCGCGAGGACCTCTTCGAGCACCGCGATCCCGGCCGCACCGTGCCGCTCGAAGAACGCCGACTGCGGCTTGACGGCTGCGACCCGCCCCGCGACCGCGTCGACCACCCGCAGAGCGAACGTGCGCAGCCCCTGTGGGTCGTCGGGGAGGTCCCACGCCGCCAGCAGGCCCGGGTGCGGGTCGATGCCGACGCACAGCGGTCCGAGGTCGTCCATGGCGGCGGCGAGCCGCGCGCCGAAGCTCACGCCACCACTCCGTCGCGGAGCTCGAGCCGGTGGTCCTGGAGGCTGCGTACCGAGAACGGCCCTGCGCGTCGCGACTCGATCGCCTGCACCGCGGCCGCCAGCTGCTGGACCGTGGTCACGATGGCCTTGTCGGCCGAGACGGCCGCCGTGCGGATCTCGTAGCCGTCGGCCCTGGCGCCTTGGCCAGAGGGCGTGTTGACCACCATGTCGACCTCACCGGCGATGATGAGGTCGACGATCGTGGGCTCGCCGGCCGGCCCCCTGCCTGCCGAGAACTTGCGCACGACCGTCGACGGGATCCCGTTGCGGCGCAGCACCGCGGCCGTGCCCGTCGTGGCGAGGATCTCGAATCCGAGCTCGACGAGCCGCTTGACCGGGAACGTGATCGACCGCTTGTCGCGGTCGGCGACCGAGATGAACACCCGGCCCGACTCCGGCAGCCCGCCGAACGCCGCGGCCTGGGACTTGGCGAACGCGGTCGGGAAGTCCACGTCGAACCCCATCACCTCGCCGGTGGAGCGCATCTCCGGCCCCAGCACCGCATCCACCATCTGACCGTCGGCGGTGCGGAACCGGCGGAACGGCAGCACGGCCTCCTTGACCGCGATCGGCGCGTCCAGGCTCATCCGCCCACCGTCACCGGAGGCCGGCAGCACGCCGCTCGCCCGCAGCTCGGCGATCGAGGAGCCCGCCATCACGAGCGCGGCCGCCCTGGCCAGCGGCACCCCGGTGGCCTTGGCGACGAACGGGACCGTGCGGCTGGCCCGCGGGTTGGCCTCGAGCACGTACAGCACGTCGGAGACCAGCGCATACTGCACGTTGATCAGGCCGCGCACACCCACGCCCCTGGCGATCGCCTCGGTGGAGGTGCGGATCCGGTCCAGCTCCGCGGCGGAGACCGTGATCGGCGGCAGGGCGCACGCCGAGTCCCCGGAGTGGATCCCGGCCTCCTCGATGTGCTCCATCACGCCGCCGAGGTACATCTGGTCGCCGTCGAACAGCGCGTCGACGTCGAGCTCGATCGCGTCGTCCAGGAACCTGTCGATGAGCAACGGCGGGATCTCGCCGGCCCGCCCGACGCGCGCGGCGTCCGTCAGCGCGCGCTGCACGTACTCGGCCAGCTGGGCGTCGGAGTAGACGATCTCCATGCCGCGGCCGCCCAGGACGTACGACGGGCGCACGAGCGCCGGGTAGCCGATCCGGCCCGCGATCGCGGTCGCCTCGGCCAGGGTGCGCGCCGTGCCGAACGCCGGCGCCGGCAGCCCGGCCGCCGCGAGCACCTCGCCGAACACCCCGCGGTCCTCGGCCGCGTCGATCGCCGCGGGCGGGGTGCCCAGGATCGGCACGCCCGCGGCCTCGAGCCGGTCGGCCAGCGACAGCGGGGTCTGGCCACCCAGCTGCACGATGACCCCGGCGACCGGCCCGGCGGCCAGCTCCGCGGCGTACACCTCCAGGACGTCCTCGAAGGTCAACGGCTCGAAGTACAGCCGGTCGGAGGTGTCGTAGTCCGTGGAGACGGTCTCCGGGTTGCAGTTGACCATGACGGTCTCGTAGCGGTCCCGCAGCGCCAGGGCGGCGTGCACGCACGAGTAGTCGAACTCGATGCCCTGACCGATCCGGTTGGGCCCGGACCCGAGGATGAGGACCGCCGGTCGCTCGCGCGGAGCGACCTCGGTCTCGTCGTCGTAGGACGAGTAGTGGTACGGCGTGCGGGCGGCGAACTCCGCCGCGCACGTGTCCACCGTCTTGTACACCGGGCGCAGGCCGAGCGCGTGGCGCAGCTGACGCACCGTCTCCTCGCCCATCCCCCGCAGGCCGGCGACCTGCGCGTCGGACAGGCCGTGCCGCTTGGCCCGCCGCAGGAGCTCGCGGTCCAGCCCGGCCGCCGTGGCGACCTGGTCGGCCACCTGGTTCACGAGCGCGACCTGGTCGAGGAACCACGGGTCGATGCCGGTCGCCTCGTACACCTCGGCCACGGTCGCGCCGCCGACGTGGCCCACCGAGCGGAGCACCTGCTGCACCTGGACGAGGCGGTGCTCCGTCGGCACCCGGATCTCCTCGAGCAGCGTGGCCAGCGCCTCGCCGGACGGGACCGGGCCGTCCCAGTGGAACACCGAGCCGCCCTTGTCGATCGAGCGCATCGCCTTGCCCAGCGCCTCGGTGAAGCTGCGGCCCAGCGCCATCGCCTCGCCCACCGACTTCATGGTGGTGGTCAGGGTCGGGTCGGCCCCGGGGAACTTCTCGAACGCGAACCGCGGGACCTTGACCACGATGTAGTCCAGTGCGGGCTCGAACGAGGCGGGGGTCGACCCGGTGATGTCGTTGGGGATCTCGTCGAGCGTGTAGCCCACCGCCAGCCGAGCGGCGATCTTCGCGATCGGGAAGCCGGTCGCCTTGGAGGCCAGCGCCGAGGACCGCGAGACCCGGGGGTTCATCTCGATCACCACGACGCGCCCGGTGTCCGGCTGCACCGCGAACTGGATGTTGCAGCCGCCGGTGTCCACCCCGACCTCGCGGATCACTGCGATCCCGATGTCGCGGAGCCGCTGGTACTCGCGGTCGGTGAGGGTGAGCGCCGGCGCGACCGTGACCGAGTCCCCGGTGTGCACGCCGACCGGGTCGACGTTCTCGATCGAGCAGACCACGACCACGTTGTCCGCGTGGTCGCGCATGAGCTCGAGCTCGTACTCCTTCCACCCCAGGATGGACTCCTCGAGGAGCACCTCGGTGGTCGGCGAGTAGTGCAGCCCCGCCCCGGCGATCCGGCGCAGGTCGGCCTCGTCGTACGCGATCCCCGAGCCGAGGCCGCCCATCGTGAACGACGGGCGCACGACCAGCGGGTAGCCGAGCTCGTCGGCCGCGGCGAGCACCTCGTCCATGGTGTGCGTGATGAGACTGCGCGCGCTCTGCGCCCCGCACCGTTCCACGACGTCCTTGAACGCCTGCCGGTCCTCGGCGAGGTGGATCGAGTGGGTGTTCACGCCGATCATCTCCACGCCGTAGCGCTCCAGGACGCCCGCCTCGTCCAGGGCGATGGCCGTGTTGAGCGCGGTCTGGCCACCGAGGGTCGCCAGGATCGCGTCCGGCCGCTCGGTCGCGATGATCTGCTCGACCACCTCGGGGGTGATCGGCTCGATGTACGTGGCGTCGGCGAACTCCGGGTCGGTCATGATCGTGGCCGGGTTGGAGTTCACCAGGATCACCCGCAGGCCCTCGGCCCGCAGCACGCGGCACGCCTGGGTGCCCGAGTAGTCGAACTCCGCCGCCTGGCCGATGACGATCGGCCCGGAGCCGATCACCAGGACGCTGGCCAGGTCAGTGCGGCGCGGCATCGCCGGCCTCCTTCGCCTCGGTGGTCATCAGGTCCACGAACCGGTCGAACAGGTACGCCGCGTCGTGCGGGCCCGCGGCCGCCTCGGGGTGGTACTGCACCGAGAACGCCGGCAGGTCGAGGCACTCCAGGCCCTCGACCACGTCGTCGTTGAGGTCCACGTGCGAGACCCTCACGCGGCCGTACCGGCCGTCGGCGTGCGGCGCGGTGGTCTCGCCGGTCAGCGGTGCGTCGACGGCGAAACCGTGGTTGTGCGCGGTGATCTCGACCTTGCCGGTGCGCCGGTCCATCACCGGCTGGTTCACCCCGCGGTGGCCGTAGGTCAGCTTGTAGGTGCCGAAGCCCAGGGCCCGGCCGAGGATCTGGTTGCCGTAGCAGATCCCGAAGAACGGGATCCGCCGGTCGAGCACGTCGCGCAGCAGGTCCACCTCGTGCGTCGCGGCGCCCGGGTCCCCGGGCCCGTTGGAGAAGAAGACCCCGTCGGGCGAGAGCTCGGCGATCTCGGCGGCGCTGACCGTCGACGGCACCACGTGGGTGCGCACGCCGCGCTCGGCGAGCCGGTGCGGCGTCATCGACTTGATCCCCAGGTCGACCGCGACCACCGTCAGGAGTCGCCCGCCGGGCGGCACCGAGCCCGCCACCGGCTCGACGGTGTACCGCTCGGACACGCTGACCTCGCCGGCCAGGTCCGCCCCGGCCATCGGCGGGGTCGCGCGCACCTCGGCGAGCAGGTCCTCGAGCTGGCGCCGCCGGCCACCTTCGTCGACCAGTGCGTCGCCGGAGAAGATCCCCGCCCGCATGACGCCCTGCTCACGCAGGTGACGGGTGATCGCGCGGGTGTCGACCCCGCTGATCCCGACGACGCCCTCGGCCAGCAGCCCGTCGTCCAGGGACCGCACCGAGCGCCAGCTCGACGGCCGCACCGCGGGGTCGCGGACCACGTACCCCGCGACCCAGATCCTGGTGGACTCCGGGTCCTCGTCGTTCAGCCCCGTGTTGCCGATGTGCGGCGCGGTCATCACGACGATCTGCCGATGGTACGAAGGATCGGTCAGGGTCTCCTGGTAGCCGGTCATGCCGGTGTTGAACACGATCTCGCCGACCGTGGACCCGGTGGCACCGAAGGCCTCGCCGACGTAGGTCCGGCCGTCCTCGAGGACGAGCACGGCCTCGCTCACGCCACCACCCCCTCGACCAGGACCCCGTCGCGAACCGTGGGCCGGCCGCGCAGGAAGGTGGCCACCACCCGGCCGGTGAGCTCCATGCCGCCGTAGGGGCTGTTGCGGCTGGTGCTCGCGTGCGTCGCGGGGTCGACGGTCCACCGCGCGGCCGGGTCCACCAGCGTGAGGTTGGCGGGCTCACCGACCGCCAGCGGGCGCCCGTGGGCCCTCGGTCCGGAGTCGACGCGACCGATGCGGGCAGGTGTGAACGACATCACCCGGGCCACGTCGGCCCAGGTCATCCGCCCGGTCGCGACCATGGTCGTGGACACGATGCCGAGCGCGGTCTCCAGGCCCGTCATGCCGAACGCTGCGGCGGCCCACTCGCAGTCCTTGTCCTCGCGGGTGTGGGGAGCGTGGTCGGTGCCGACCACGTCGATCGTGCCGTCCGCCAGGCCCGTCCGGACGGCCTCGACGTCCTCGGCGGTCCTCAGCGGCGGGTTCACCTTGAACAGCGGGTCGTAGCTGCGGGCCAGGGCGTCGGTGAGCGACAGGTGGTGGGGCGTCGCCTCGGCCGTCACCTCGATCCCCCGCGCCTTGGCCCACCGCACGATCTCGACCGACCCGGCGGTCGACAGGTGCAGCACGTGCAGCCGGGAGCCGACGTGCTGGGCCAGCAGCACGTCGCGCGCGATGATCGACTCCTCGGCGACCGCCGGCCAGCCGGCCAGCCCGAGCTCGGCGGACACCACGCCCTCGTGCATCTGTGCCTCGCGGGTCAGCCGCGGCTCCTGGGCGTGCTGGGCCACGACCCCGTCGAAGGCCTTGACGTACTCCAGCGCGCGGCGCATCAGCACCGGGTCGTGCACGCACATCCCGTCGTCGGAGAACACCCGCACCCGGGCGGCCGACTGGGCCATCGCGCCGAGCTCGGCCAGCTGCTCCCCCCGCAGGCCGACGCTGACCGCGCCGATCGGGAAGACGTCCACCAGGCCGGCGTCCTGCCCCAGCCGCAGCACCTGCTCCACGACCCCTGCGGTGTCCGCGACCGGCGAGGTGTTCGCCATCGCGTGCACCGCGGTGTACCCGCCGAGCGCCGCGGCCCGCGACCCGGTGAGCACTGTCTCGGCGTCCTCGCGGCCCGGCTCGCGCAGGTGGGTGTGCAGGTCGACCAGGCCGGGCAGGGCGACCAGGCCGCCGGCGTCGACGACCTCGACCGCGCCCGCCTCGCGAGCGGCGTCCGGGCCGATCGCCGCGATCCTCCCGTCCACGACCAGCAGGTCCGTCGGGGCGTCGCCCAGCGGTGCGACACCGCGCAGCAGGTGGCTCATGCCTCGGTCTCCTTCTCCCTCTCACCGGCCAGCAGCAGGTACAGCACGGCCATCCGCACCGCCACCCCGTTGGCCACCTGCTCGACGATGACGGCGCGCGGCGAGTCGGCCGCGTCCGCCGAGATCTCCAGCCCCCGGTTCATCGGACCCGGGTGCATGACGATGGCGTGCTCCGGCAGCCGTGCCAGCCGGCGCGCGTCCAGGCCGTACTGGCGGGTGTACTCCAGCGGGCTGGGGAAGAAGCTCGTCGCTCCCCCACCACCGCCCATCCGCTCGCGCTGGACGCGCAGCATCATGATCGCGTCCGGGCCGCCGTCGACCACCTGGTCCAGGTGGTACGAGATCTCGCACGGCCAGCTCTCGGCCCCGACCGGGACCAGCGTCGGCGGGGCGACGAGCGTGACGTGCGCACCGAGCGTGGTCAGCAGGTCGACGTTGGAGCGCGCCACGCGCGAGTGCAGCACGTCGCCGACGATCGCGACGTGCAGACCCGCGAGGTCGTCGCCCACACCGTCCGGCTCGGCGGCCGTCCCGCGCAGGTGACGGCGCACGGTGAACGCGTCGAGCAGGGCCTGGGTCGGGTGCTGGTGCGTCCCGTCCCCCGCGTTGAGCACCGCGGCGCTGAGCCAGCCGGCGTTCGCGAGCCGGTGCGGCGCCCCGGAGGCCTGGTGGCGCACCACGACGGCGTCGGCGCCCATCGCGTGCAGGGTCAGTGCGGTGTCCTTGAGCGACTCGCCCTTGGACACGCTCGAGCCCTTGGCCGAGAAGTTGATCACGTCGGCGGACAGTCGCTTGGCGGCCGCCTCGAACGAGATCCGGGTGCGGGTGGAGTCCTCGAAGAACAGGTTCACCACCGTGCGCCCGCGCAGGGTGGGGAGCTTCTTGATCTCCCGGGACTGGGTCTTGGCCATCTCCGCAGCGGTGTCCAGGATGTGCACCGCGGTGGCGTGGTCCAGGTCGGCGGCCGAGAGCAGGTGTCGCATCACTGGGCCTCGATCCGCACGCTGTCCACGCCGTCGGTCTCGACGAGCCGGACGGCCACCTTCTCGCCGCGCGAGGTCGGCAGGTTCTTGCCCACGTAGTCCGCCCGGATCGGCAGCTCGCGGTGTCCACGGTCGACCAGGACCGCGAGCTGGACGGCGCTCGGGCGGCCGAGGTCGGTCAGCGCGTCCATCGCGGCGCGGATCGTCCGGCCCGAGAACAGGACGTCGTCGACCAGGACCACCACCCTGTCGTCGATGCCGCGGTCCGGCAGCGACGTCGCTCCGATGGTGCGCGTCGGGTGCCGGCGCAGGTCGTCGCGGTACATCGTGACGTCCAGCGCCCCGACCAGGGGCTCGGGGTCGACACCCTCGACGTCGCCGATCGTCGCGGCCAGACGCCTGGCGAGCGGCAGGCCCCGGGTGGGGATGCCGAGCAGCACCAGATCGTCCGCGCCGTGGGTGCGCTCGAGGATCTCGTGGGCGATTCGGATGAGGGCCCTGCCGATCTCCGGGGGTCCGAGGACCTCCCGCGATCCGGGCGCCTGGGCAGCAGTCACCTGCCGACCTCCTTCCCCGCCTCACAGGACGGGCCTTAAAGGATGGCTGTCCGGAGCACCCTAGCCCAGGTCCCCCGGCCCGGCCGCCGTCCGGCGGCGGAACTGCGCGGGTGTCTCACCGGTCAGACGCCCGAACGTCCGGGTGAGCACCGCCTGGTCGTAGAAGCCCGCCGCGTGCGCGACCTCAGCGATCGGCAGGTCCGAGGTCGCCAGCAGTGTCGCCGCCCGGTCGACCCGCGACCGGAGCACGTACTGCTGGGGCGAGAGCCCGTAGACCGCCCGCATCCGGCGCTCGAGCGTCGAGACCGAGCACCCGCCTGCCGACGCCATGTCCGCGACGGGGACGGGCTCGGCGGGCCGGCTCGCGACCAGGGCGGCCACCCGCTCGAGGGATGCGACGACCACGTCGTCGGCGTCCCGTCGGCGCAGGTCCTCCGACACGCTGACCAGTCCCAGGACGACGCCGTCGCGGCGCACCACCTCCTTGGAGGTGAGGTACCAGCCCGCCACGCCGCCGGGCCGCAGGATCAGCTCGAGCGTCCGGTGCAGCGGGCGCCCGGTGGCGAGGACCTCGGCGTCCTGGGCCTGGTAGTGGACCGCCAGGTGGGGCACGAACAGGTCCTCGGCACGGCGGCCGACCACGTCGCGCACCGAGCCGCGGCCGGTCCGTGCCACGAACGCCTGGTTCGCCGCGACGTACCGCCCCTCGGTGTCCTTGGCGCAGAACATGGTCCCGGTCAGCTGGTCCATGAGCGCGAGCGTGGCCGGGTCCAGCGCCTCCTGAAGCGTCACGCCCATGGCCGGACGGTAGCCGAGGTCCCGCGCGGACCGCGCCGCATCTGTGCAAGACAGCCCCGCCCGGCCCGCGCACCATGGTGGGATGACTGCCCTCACCGACCACGTCCCCGCCGCCCTCGCCCTGGCCGACCGCTGGATCGCCGCGACCGCGGACGGCGGAAGTGAGGCGGAGCGCCGCGCCACCGGACGGCTCGCCGCGCTGGTCTCCGACCCCGCGGGGCTGGAGCTCGCGCTGCGGTTCGTCGACCGGGTGGCCCGGCCGGAGGACGACCGGGTCGCAGCAGCGGAGCTCGCCACCCTCGGCCGGCTCGCCGGCGGCGCGCGGTTCGTCGGGAGGCTGGACCGCACCCTGCTACGACTCGGTGGGTTCGTGGCGCCGCTCGCCCCGAGCCTGGTGGTGCCGGCGGCGCGGGCGCGCCTTCGCCAGCTCGTCGGACACCTGGTGGCCGACACCGCGGACCTCACCCGGCACATCGCCGAGGCCCGTGCCCAGGGGTTCCGGCTCAACCTCAACCTCCTGGGCGAGGCGGTGCTCGGTGAGGCCGAGGCCGACCGGCGCCTGGCCGAGATCGGTCGGCTCGTCTCGCGCGCCGACGTGGACTACGTCTCGGTCAAGGTCTCGGCCGTGGCGAGCCAGCTGCACCCGTGGGACACCGACGCCAGCACCGAGCGCGTCGTCGCCAGGCTGCTCCCGCTGTACCGCACCGCCGTCGCGCACGACACGTTCCTCAACCTCGACATGGAGGAGTACCACGACCTCGCGCTGACGGTCGCGGTTTTCGAGCGGCTGTGCGCCGAGGCCGAGCTGCACGCCTCGCCGATGGGGATCGTGCTGCAGGCGTACCTGCCCGACGCGTCGGACGCGCTGGAGGAGATCGCCGACATCGCTCGTCGCCGGGTCGCCGAGGGCGGCAGCCCGGTGAAGGTCCGCCTGGTCAAGGGCGCCAACCTGGCGATGGAGCAGGTCGAGGCCGAGCTGCGCGGCTGGCCGCAGGCGCCCTACCCGACCAAGGCGGACGTCGACGCGCACTACGTGAGACTCCTCGACCGCGCGATCGACCCGGCCCGGACGCCGGCCGTGCGAGTCGGCGTGGCCAGCCACCACCTGTTCCACGTCGCGCTCGCCCACGTGCTCGCCGCGGACCGCGGCGTGCTCGACGCCGTGGACGTCGAGATGCTCCAGGGCATGGCGCCCGCCCAGGCCCGCGCGGTGCGCGACACGCACGGCTCGGTGCTGCTGTACACGCCGGTGGTGGCCCGCAAGGACTTCGACGTGGCGATCGCGTACCTCGTGCGCCGCCTGGAGGAGAACGCCGCGCCGCAGAACTTCCTGCACACCCTGGTCGGTGCGGGCTCGTCCGACGGCCTGGCCGACCAGCGCGAACGGTTCGCCGCCTCCGTCGAGCAGGCCGCGACCGTGTCGACCGACCGGCGCCGGGTCCCCCGGCCCGAGCCACGCGTGCCCGAGCCCGGGTTCGCCAACCTGCCCGACACCGACCCCGCCGTGGCCGAGCACCGCGTCTGGGCCGCCGAGCTGCTGGCACATGCTCCGACCACCCCCCTGCCCGCCGTGGCGACCACCGTCGCGGAGGTTGACGCAGCGGTGGCGCGCGCGGTCGCCCTCTCCGGTGCGTGGGCCGCCGTCCCGCCGGCGGATCGCGCCGCCGCCCTGCGCCGGGCCGCGGCCGAGCTCGACCGGGCCAGGGGCGAGCTGGTCCGGGCGATGGCCCACGAGGCCGGCAAGACCGTGGCCGAGGCAGACCCCGAGGTGAGTGAGGGCGCGGACTTCGCGCGGTACTACGCCGAGCGCGCCGCCGAGCTCGTCGACGGCCACGACCCGCTCGCGGTCTTCCGGCCGCGCGGCGTGACCGTCGTGACCCCGCCGTGGAACTTCCCGGTCGCGATCCCGATCGGCTCGGCCCTGGCGGCGCTCGCCGCCGGGTCGCCGGTGATCCTCAAGCCGGCCCCGCAGACCCCGCGTTGCGCCGCGGTCGCCGCCGAGGCCGTCCGCACGGCACTGCGCGACTCGGGCGTCGACCCCGACGTGCTCCAGGTGCTGCGCGTCCCGGAGAACGAGGTCGGACGCCACCTGATCACCCACCCCGACGTGGCGCGCGTGCTGCTCACCGGGTCGATCGAGACCGCGCGGCTGTTCGCCGGCTGGCGGCCCTCCCTCGACGTGTACGCCGAGACGTCCGGCAAGAACGCCCTGGTCGTGACGCCCGCCGCCGACGTCGACCTCGCCGTCGCGGACGCCGTGCGCTCGGCCTTCGGACACGCCGGGCAGAAGTGCTCGGCGGCCTCGCTGCTCATCCTGGTCGGCTCGGCGGGGCGCTCGGACCGGCTGCGCCGTCAGCTCGCCGACGCGGTGACCTCGCTCGCGGTCGGGCCCGCGACGGACCCGACCACCACGATGGGGCCCCTGGTCGAGCCCGCGCAGGGCAAGCTCCTGCGCGCGCTGACCACTCTCGACCCGGGTGAGCAGTGGCTCGTCGAGCCGCGGCGTCTCGACGACGAGGGGCGGCAGTGGACCCCTGGGGTCAAGCACGGCGTGGCGCCCGGGTCCTTCTTCCACACCACCGAGTGCTTCGGACCCGTGCTAGGCGTGATGCGGGTGGACACCCTCGACGAGGCGATCGAGCTGCAGAACGGCACCCCCTTCGGCCTCACCGGTGGCCTGCACTCCCTGGACGAGGCCGAGATCGAGCACTGGCTCGAGCGGGTCGAGGTCGGCAACGCCTACGTCAACCGGCACATCACCGGGGCGATCGTGCAGCGCCAGCCGTTCGGCGGCTGGAAGGCCTCCGTGGTCGGTCCCGGCGCGAAGGCCGGCGGCCCGGGGTACGTCGCGCAGCTGGGTGCCTGGCGAGACGCGGACGACGTCCCCACCGACCCGGACGCCTGGCTCGCCGCGGCCACCGCGGACGACGCACGCGTCGCCACCGAGATCTTCGGGCCGGCCGACCCGACCGGTCTGCGCGTGGAGGAGAACACGCTGCGCTACGCCCCGGTGGACCACCTGTGGCTCCGGGTCGGCCGGGGCGCCCGGCCCGAGCACGTCGCCCGCGTCCGAGCCGCCGCCGACCGGTACGGCGTGCCCGTCACGACGAGCAGCGCGGACGACGAGTCCGACGCGTCGTTCGCCGCGCGGGTTGGCGCAGGAGAGGTGTCCGGGCGGGTCCGGGTCGTGGGCGAGGTGTCCGGACTGCGCGAGGCGGCGGCCGCCCATGTGGGCGAGGTCACCGTGCTCGACGGCCCCGTGCTGGCGAGCGGTGCGCGAGAGCTGCGCACGGTGCTGCACGAGCAGGCCGTCTCCCGAACACGGCACCGGTTCGGGCACCTGGCCGTCACCTGATCGGACGATCAAGACTCTCTCAAGGGTCCCCCATCCGCGACCGATACAACCCCTGTGTCCGGTTCTGTCCCATCCTGGTCGGTTGCCGTCCAGTGCGCCCTCGCGGGGGTCGCGCTCGGACTCGTCGCCATGCAGGCCGGGATGCTGCGCCACGACCGGACGGGATGGCGCGGCGCGCTCCGCCCCAGCGCGCTGACCGCGTCCCTCGCCTGGTCCGTCGCGCTCGCCGGGGTCGCCCTGTCCAACGGTCTCCTGGAGCTGGTCGCAGACCCGAGCTGGACCGAGGCGCTCCTGACGGTCCGGATGGCCGCACTCGCGGCGTCCGTCGTGCTCGGCCTCCCGGCGATCCGAGCGTTCACCGGCGGGCCGCCGGTCCGCAGCCTGGCCCTCGCCGCGACCATCTGGTACGCCGCGGCCGCCGCCCTGTGGTTCACCACCGACCTGCTCCACCGACCCACCGACGGCACCGGCCTGCCGGTGTACGGACCGCTCGGTGCGACCGTCGACCTGGTCCCGGTGATCGGTGTCGCCGCGTACGTCGGCATCGCCGTCAGCCGCCGCAGGATGACCGCACGCGGTGCCGCGATGGCAGTCGCCGGCTTCGTCTCCGCCGTCCTCCTGGTCGCGTCGTCCATCCCGCCGCCGAGCGAGGTCACCGAGCTGCTCAAGGGCATGTGGGCCCTTCCCCTGGTCGCAGGGCTCCTGGCCCTGACCGCGTACCGGATCGGTGCGGAGCGTCAGGCGCTCACGGCCAGGCTGCGCCGCGCGGCGTTCGTCGACGCGCTGACCGGGCTGCCCACCCTCGCGGCGCTCGACGAGCACCTGTCGAGCGAGCTGGCCGCCGGGCTGCGACCGGCCCTGCTGCTGGTCGACATCGAGGGGCTCAAGCACACCAACGAGCGCCACGGACACGCCGGCGGCGACCGGCTCCTGGTGCACACCGCCGGCCACCTGGCCCGGGAGCTCGGCCCAGGTGTCTTCGTCGCCCGCACCGGGGGCGACGAGTTCGCCGCGGTCCTGCCGGGCCGGATGTCCCCCGACGAGCTCCGTGCGCTGGGCCGCCGGCTACGCGAGTCCCTCACGCCGCCCTCCGACCTGACGGTCCGTGCCAGGCTCACGATCGGCGTCGCGCACGCGGCGTGCGACAGCCCGGTCGAGCTCCAGCAGCACGCCGACCTCGCCATGGCCGAGGCCCGGTCCACGCACGCCGGGGTGGTCTACTTCGACGACCGCCTGCGCGAGCGCGCGGACGGCCGGGCCGCGGTCCACGCCGACCTCGAGCGCGCCGTCGCCGAGGGCAGGATCATCGCGCACTTCCAGCCGGTGGCGGACACCGCGACGCTCCAGGTGATCGGCGTCGAGGCGCTCGCCCGGTGGCAGGACGGCGACACCCTCCGCGCCCCGGCGAGCTGGCTCCCGCTCGCCGAGGAGACCGGCCTCATCGTCGAGATCGGCGAGCAGATGTTCGCGGCCGCGCGGGTGGCGTCCGACCGGTTCGGCCTCCCGGTGGCGGTCAACGTGGCCGCGCGTCAGCTCGACGAGCCGGACGTCCTCGAGCGGATCGAGCGCGGCTGGGGCGACGGCGCCTGGGACCGGCTCACCATCGAGGTCACCGAGAGCGCCCTGGCCCACGACGACCACCACGTACGGGCCGTGCTCACCGAGCTCGCCGCTCGCGGCGTGCGGATCGCGCTCGACGACTTCGGCACCGGGTACAACTCCCTCGCGCGCCTGGGCACCCTGCCGCTGCACGTGCTGAAGATCGACAAGAGCCTCGTCGACGGTGCCACCACCGACGAGGGTCTGGCGGTGCTGCGGGCCGTGGTCGGTCTGGCCGCGGCGCACGGCCTCGAGGTGGTCGCCGAGGGCGTCGAGCAGCGGGCCCAGCTCCGGGCGCTGCTAGGGCTCGGCGTCGACCTCGTGCAGGGCAACCTGATCGGACGTCCGCGCGTTGAGCTGCCCGAGCGCACCTCGGCCGCGCCGACGCAGCGGGTGCGCGTCCAGCCGGTCGCGCGGGTCACGCCGGCCTGAGTGCGGCTATTCGGTGTGGTTGCTGGACACAAACCCGCGTGCCGAACATTCCCTGCGGGCGGGGCCGCCGCATCCACTTCCCACGATGACGTAGGACATCGCGGGAAGCCGAATTGCGGCGTGTCGCCCCCCCGGGGCCACGCCCCTATGCGATCGAGGCGTGATGGCCGACCCTCGGCGACGCCAACGCAGGCGCGCGGTGCGCGGCACGACCGTGTGTTGGCCTCAGGCCGTCCAAGATCACCAGTTCTCGGCGCAGACCGGCGTCGGGCGCACCAGATCCGGCCGAGAAGTGGCGATCATGCAGAGGCTCGGAGTGCCCGGAACTCGGCATGAGCGAGCACCCGCGGGGCCCTCAGACCATCGTTGTTCCGCGTGACCGCGCACCTCGGAGCGCGCCGCTCGTCACGACTCGATCACACGGGGGCCAAGGGGCCAGCGCACCGTCAAGGACTGGCTCGCCCGACGGATGACACGCCCCGTGGGCGAGGCTCCTGCCCGGTGCCTCCCCGGCTCGCAGTCCTTCTGGCGCCACATCTGCACTCAGTTCGACGCATCGCCGCGTGCTCCCGCTTGCCGGCCATCGCGCCACCCCCAAGATCGCCGGGCGGTAGTCCACTCGACTTGTGACCACCTGATCACACCGAATAGACGCACTCACGCCGGCCTGAGCCTCACAGCGTCGGCTTCAGCTCCAGGAGCCGGGCCAGCAGACCGTTGACGAACGCCGGGGAGTCGTCGGTGGACAGCGCCCGGACCAGCTCGACCGCCTCGTCGACCGCCACGGCGTCGGGCACGTCGTCGTTCCAGAGCAGCTCCCAGGCGCCCAGGCGCAACGCCGCGCGGTCCACCGCGGGCATCCGCTCGAGCGCCCAGCCACGGGCGTAGGTGGTCAGCAGCTCGTCGATCTCCGCCCGGCGGTCGACCACACCCTCGACGAGCTCGACCGCGTACTGCGGGAGCGCAGCCTCGGTGCCCGGCTCGGCGATCCGCGCTGCGAGGACGGCCATCGGGTCCAGGCCGCGCTGGTCGGCCTCGAACAGCACGTCCAGCGCGCGTTTGCGAGCCTTGCTGCGCGCGGCCACCTCAGTCGTTCACACGGCCGAGGTACGACCCGTCGCGAGTGTCGACCTTGACCTTCGTCCCGGTCTCCAGGAACAGCGGGACCTGGATCTCCGCACCGGTCTCCAGGGTGGCCGGCTTGGTGCCCGCGCTGGAGCGGTCGCCCTGGAGCCCCGGCTCGGTGTACGTGATCTCGAGCACCACCGACGCGGGCAGCTCGATGTACAGCGGGTTGCCGTCGTGGGTGGCCACGATCGCGTTCTGGCTCTCGAGCATGAACCGGGCCGCGTCGCCGACGACGTCGGGCGCGACCATCAGCTGGTCGTAGGTCGAGGTGTCCATGAAGACGAAGTCGGCGCCGTCCTTGTACAGGTACTGCATGTCGCGCTTGTCGACGTTCGCGGTCTCGACCTTGACACCTGCGTTGAACGTTCGGTCCACGACCTTGCCCGAGAGCACGTTCTTCAGCTTGGTCCGCACGAAGGCGCCACCCTTGCCGGGCTTGACGTGCTGGAACTCCACGACGGTCCACAGCTGCCCGTCGATGTTGAGCACGAGGCCGTTCTTCAGGTCGTTGGTGGTCGCCACAGCACGTCTCTCTGTCGTCGTACCCGGATGAGGCCCCTGCCGCGGTCCGCGCGAGGCGGCGACCAGTGTACCGGCGGCGTCAGGTCAGCAGTGCCAGCCCGGCTGCGCCGAGGCCGACCGCCCAGACCAGCGACGCGAGAGACCCGATGACGAAGCGCTCGGAGACCTCCGGGTTGCGCGCGAGCTCCGGGTACCGCCCCAGCCCCTTGACCGCGACGACGACCGCGATGCCCTCGGGATGGCCGAGCAGCACCACGCCGGTCACCGCGAGCCTCTCGAGCACGCCGATCCAGGTCCCGCCGCGCAGCTCGCGACGCGCGCTCGCCTTGGCCTCCGGGCCGCCCGCCTCGGCCTTCGCATCGTGTTCCGGCTCGCCGGAGTCCTTCGAGCGAGCGGCCAGCGCGAGCACGCCGGACACCACGAACCACCCGCCGGCGACGCTCGCCAGGAGCGTCACCAGCACCACGACCGCGTTCACCCCTGCGCCTCCTCGAGCAGGCGCGCGAGCACCGGGCGCACCGCCCACTCCTCGTCCCACAGCGCGGCTGCCAGGCGTTGGCTCACCGCCTGCTGGCTGACGCCGAGCCGACCGGCGATCTCCTCCTGCGTGCCGCGACCGTCCGTGGCGCGCCACGCGTCCACCGCTGCCCAGCCGCCCTCGGTGCGGCGTGCGGCGACCGCCGCGACCAGGGTGAGCACGGCCTCCGCGTCGGCCGCCCGATCCGCGCGACGGCCCTCGACCGCGACCGGCACCGGGCGCTGGCGGCTCTTGGCCCGCTCGACAGCGCGGCGGGCCAGCACGAAGGCCGTGCCGGTCCCGGCGCGGGCCTCCAGCGGGAGCGGCTCGTCGACCGGCCCGGCCCCGATGCCCACGCTCCAGCCACCCGTACGCAGCACTGTCAGGGCGAGCTCGACCACCGGTGCGGCGTCCGGCAGAACGCCTTGGATCTCGTCACCGACGGTCCTCTCGAACCCGCGCAGTACCCGCTCCCCGACCGAGAGCTGGGACAGCAACGTGGGCACCCGGTCCACGTCACGCCGGCTGCCGCGCTGATCGATCGTCAGAACGAACATGAAACAAGGCTATCCACTTGTAGGCGACGCCACAAGGGCCCGGGGTTGTGCGCGCAAACCTCAGGCCGTTCTTCGACGCTCATGGCACAGAACTCACCTGCCGATAGCAGACTCGAGACCAGGAGGACGCCGTGTCGAACGGGAATCCGATGCCGACCCCCGCGCCACCCGGGGCGCCGCGCAGTCCTGACGGCGCGTGGTGGTGGGACGGGTACACCTGGCGCCCCGCGGCGCCGACGGGCTACCCGACCGGTGGCGCGCCGGCGCTCCGTCGGGGCCTGCCGGGCTGGGCCGTCGCCCTCATCGTGGTCGGCGTCCTGGCTTTGCTCGCCCCGATCCTCGCCGCGGTGGCGATCCCCGTGTACCTCAACCAGCGCGACGCCGCCGAGCATGCCCAGGTCCGGGCGGACCTCGTCCGCGTCGCGCAGGCCGAAGCCCGCCTCGCCGTCGACACCGGCACCTACACCACCGACCCGGTGGTCATCGATTCCTACCTCGCCGAGGACCTCACGACGACGGTCACCATCCTCTGGGCCGATGCGGAGAGCTGGTGCGCGTCGGGAGCCGTGGTCGGGCGCGAGCCGATCGCCTGGTACAGCTCGACCTACGGGCTCAGCGACCAACCCTGCCGCTAGACGGCTCGCTCACCTCGGGAGACCTCCGCGTAGGCGGCCGTGAGCAGGGCCGGGTCGGGGCCCTCCAGCCGCACCGGACGCGCGAGTCCCTCGAGCACGACGAAGCGCAGCAGGTCCCCACGGGTCTTCTTGTCCCGGCGCATCGCGGCGAGCAGCCGGTCCCACCGTCCCGGCGCGTACGTCGTGGGCAGCCCGAGAGACTCCAGGACCGTGCGGTGCCGTGCCACGACCTCCTCGTCCAGCCGTCCGGCGAGCCGGGCGAGCTCGGCGGCGAACACCATGCCCACCGAGACCGCAGCCCCGTGCCGCCATCGGAACCGCTCGACCTGCTCGATCGCGTGCCCGAAGGTGTGCCCGTAGTTGAGCACCTCGCGCGGACCTGCCTCGCGCAGGTCCCGCGAGACCACATCGGCCTTGACCCGGATCGCACGCTCGATGAGCTCGCGCAGCACCGGTCGGGCGCCGGCACCCAGGTCCGGCGACCGCAGCTCGGCCGCGTGCTCCTCGACCAGATCGAGGATCTGTGGGTCGGCGATGAACCCGGCCTTCACGATCTCGGCCAGACCGGCGACCCGGTCGTGGACCGGCAGGCTGTCCAGCGCCGCCAGGTCGCAGAGCACCCCGGCGGGCGGGTGGAAGGCACCGACGAGGTTCTTGCCCTCTGCCGTGTTGATCCCCGTCTTGCCGCCCACCGCGGCGTCGACCATCCCGAGCACCGTCGTGGGCACCTGCACGACGCGCACGCCCCGCAGCCAGGTCGCCGCCACGAATCCCGCCAGGTCCGTCGTCGCCCCGCCGCCGAGCCCGATCACGGCGTCCGAGCGCGTGAACCCGGCCTGCCCGAGCACGCCCCAGCAGAACGCGGCGACCTGCGCGGTCTTGGCGTCCTCGGCCTCCGGCACCTCGGCGGTGACCGCCTCGTAGCCCTGCTCGGCCAGGTCCGCCCGGACCTGCTCGGCCGAGGCGGCGAGAGCGCCGGGGTGCACCACCAGCACCCGACGCACACCATCACCCAGCAGCCCCGGGAGCTCGCCCAGCAGGTGCTCGCCGACCAGCACCGGGTACGGCCGCTCCCCCGCGACCTCGATCCTCGTCGGACTCATCCCGCGCTCCCCCGCAACGCCTCGACGACCTGCGCGGCCAGCTCGGCCGGTCCGGACCCGTCGGTGTCCAGCCGCATCGACGCGACCTCCTCGTACCGCGGCCGACGCTCGTCCATCAGCGCCTGCCACATCGCCCTCGGGTTCGCCGGCAGCATCGGCCGGGGCTGGTTGAACCCCAGTCGGGGCACCGCGTGCGCCAACGTCACGTCCAAGAACACCACCGTGCCCCCGTCGGCCCGGTAGACCGCCAGCGCCTCGCGCACCGCCGTGTCCTGCACGGTGCCGCCGCCGAGCGCCACGACGCCCTGCGACTCCAGCGCAGCGGCGGCCGCCCGGCGCTCCAGGGCCCGGAAGGCGTCCTCCCCTTCGTCGATCAGGACGTCCCCCGCAGGCCGCCCCGCCAACCGCTCGACCTCCACGTCGGTGTCCACCAGGGCCACGCCCAGCAGCTCGGCCACCCGCTGCGCGACCTGCGGCACCGCGGACCCGGGAGGGCCCACGAGCACGACCTGCGGAGCCGTGCGGACGCCGCTCATCGCTGCAGCGGCGGGATCGCGTCCAGGTACGCCGCGTGGTTGCGCGCCACCTCGGCCACCGAGTCGCCCCCGAACTTCTCGAGCACCGCGTCCGCCAGGACCAGGGCCACCATCGCCTCGGCCACCACGCCGGCGGCCGGCACGGCGCACACGTCCGAGCGCTGGTGGATCGCCTGGGCCACCTCGCCGGTCGCCACGTCGGTGGTGGCCAGGGCTCGCGGCACCGTGGAGATGGGCTTCATCGCCGCCCGCACCCGCAGCACCTCGCCGTTGGACATCCCGCCCTCGAGCCCGCCGGCGCGGTTGGTCCTGCGCACGATCGCGCCGGACGAGGGGTCGCGCTCGATCTCGTCGTGCGCCTGCGAGCCGCGCCGGCCTGCGGTCCGGAACCCGTCGCCGACCTCGACGCCCTTGATCGCCTGGATGCCCATCAGAGCGCCCGCAAGCCGGCCGTCGAGCCGTCGGTCCCAGTGGGTGTAGCTGCCCAGGCCGGTGGGCACGTCGTAGGCGAGCACCTCCACGACCCCACCCAACGTGTCGCCGGCCTTCTGGGTCGCGTCGATCTCGTCCACCATCGCGGCCGACGTCGCCGCGTGGAAGCAGCGGACGGGATCCTCGTCGAGCGCGGCCACGTCGTCGGGGGTCGGCAGGACCGCGTCCTCCGGGACGCCGACCACCCCGATCTGGACCGTGTGGGACACGATCCGGACACCCACCGCCTGCTCGAGGAACCTGGCCGCCACCGCGCCGAGCGCCACCCGGGTGGCCGTCTCCCGCGCGGAGGCCCGCTCCAGCACCGGACGCGCGTCGTCGAAGCCGTACTTGCGCATCCCGACCAGGTCGGCGTGCCCGGGCCGGGGGCGGGTGAGCGGCGCGTTGCGGGCACGTTCGAGCTTCACCGGGTCGTCCACCGGGTCCGCAGCCATGACGTCGACCCACTTGGGCCACTCCGAGTTGGCCACCTCGAGGGCGATCGGGCCGCCTTGGGTGACGCCGTGGCGCACGCCGGCGAGGATCCGCAGCTCGTCCGCCTCGAAGCTCATCCGGGCGCCGCGGCCGTAGCCGAGCCGCCGCCGGGCCAGCGCTGCACGAACGTCGTCGGAGACCACCTGCACGCCGGCGGGCAGGCCCTCGAGGATGCCGACCAGCGCGGGGCCGTGCGACTCCCCCGAGGTCAACCAGCGCAGCACAGTGCCTCCGGTGTCACGTCAGCCGTTCGACCCGCTCGAGGGTCGTGCGCACAGGTCGCGCGTCGAACCATCTTTCCACGGGCCCGGACACGCCTCGGCCCGCGTCCGGGCTCCGGACGCGGGCCGAGCGTGCGCGCTGTCAGCCGAGCGGCGCGAAGGGGTTCCGGCTGCCGCTGGGGCAGTCGGCGCCGGCGCCTCGCCGTCCGTGGTCCCGCCAGCGGAGGCGTCCACCGCAGCTCGTGTCGGGCAGCGCCCAGAGGTACCCGGTGATGTTGAGCTCGAGGTCGCCGGCCGCCGTTGCGGGGCGCCCGGCGGACGCCTCGGCGGCCTTCTGCGCGCTGCCGTCCAGGCCGGTCACGAGGAAGATGCCGCGGCAGGCCCGTCTGGACCGTACCGAGGAAGGTGCGCACCTGGTCGTAGGTCCCCAGAACGCGGATCGACGTCGGGATAGCGACCATGCCCTCGGGCACCGATGGCGCCGTCGCCGCGGCGGGGCCAGCCGCCTGGTCCGTCGCAGCGGTGCCGGTCGCGTCCGCGCCGGTCGTGTCGGCAGGTCGACGTGTCGGTCGGGGCGTCGGTCGGGGCGTCGGTCGACGTTTCGGTCGGAGCGGGCGCCGGGACCGCGGCCACCGGCACCACGACCGCGACGGCCGTGCCCGGGCTCATGTCCAGGAGCGTGACGCCGCTGGCGTCTGCGACCCCTTGCACCGCCCGGGTGTAGTCCGTGAGGAGAGCCGCCGTGGGCACCTGCGTCCTGAGGTCGGCGAGCTGGGCGCGGTAGTCGTCCAGCTTGGCGAAGTCCGCCTTGAGCTTGGCGATCTTCGCTCCAGCAGGTCGTTCTGGCTCCGCACATCCTGCGCCTGGGCGACCGTGTCTGCTCGCGTCGGAGAACCGCGGCTGCGCCACGAAGAACCACGCGGCCGCCGTCATCGCCAGCAGGAGGACGATCGTGCCGGCGATCCACCCGCCGGCCTTGGTCTTGGCCATCAGTTCTCCTCCGTCGCCGCGAAGCGGTGGGCGAACGCCGTGCTGTCCGAGCTGCACGGTCGCGTTGACCGTGTAGACGGTGGTGCCGTCCTGGTCGCCGATGGTCGCGCTCGAGAACCACGCGTCGACGAAGCCGGGCACGCGTCGACAGCGCGTCGAGCCATGCCGCCGTGTCAGGCACGGTGCGGGACGTGGCCCCGAAGGTCACCGTGGCGACGTTCGTGCCGGCCAGGGCGTCCGTCGGCGGCAGGAAGGGCTCGGTCATCGGCGTCACCTCGACGACCGAGATCGTGTCGATGCTCACCCCGTCGGGCGTGGTGGCCGAGATCGCCGACAGGTAGTGCGCCCAGCAGGACCTCCGTCGACATGCGCCGAGGTCGCGCGCAGCCGTCACGTCGACTGAGCTCGGAGAGCACCTGCGGGACCTCGGCGTACTGCTGGGCCTGGGCCTGGAGCTGCTCGGTCTCGTGCCTGCGCCTCGGTGAGCTCCGCGTCGGCCGAGCTCTGAGCGCCGGCAGCCAGGAGGGCCACAGCGGCGTTGGCTGCGACCGCGAGCGACCAGCACCAGCACCAGCCACGCCTTCACCCGGCGCACCGCGCGGGCCGCCTTGACCTCGGGGGGGAGCAGATTGACCTGCGGCTACACCAGGCCGGAGCGCTGCGACCTGCCGCTTGCCTCGGCGTCTTCTCCGCTGCGCCGTCATGCCGCCACCCCCATCGCCAGCCCGAGCGGGAGGCTGACCAGCGACCCGGCCCTCCGAGCCGCTGCACCAGACCTTGCCCAGCCGGATGCCGCCCAGCGCGTCGCCGAGGGTCACCGGGAGCCGGCTCGCGCTGGCCAGGTACTGCCCGAGACCCGGGCAGGTGAGCGCCGCCACCCGTCAGCAGCGACCGCTTCGATGCCCGCGCCGGGATGGTTGCTCGCGTAGTAGACGAACGTGTTGCGGACGCCTCGACGAGCGGCCGTACGGCACCTTCGACGGCCTCGGCCGCCACCGCTTGCTCCTGCCCGTCGGCCGAGGCCGACGCCGACCTGACGCTTGATGCCCTCGGCGTCGGAGTGCGAGACGCCCAGCGCGCCGGCCACGGCGTCCGTCGCGTTCTGCCCGCCGGTCGGGAGCATGCGCACGAACTGCGGCTTGCCCTGCGCGGCGATCACCACCTGGCGTGATGCCGCGCCCCGATCTCGACGACGGCCACGGTCCGGGCCATCAGGTCCTCGGTGAGCAGGCCCGCATGAGCGCGAAGTGCGTCAGGTCGACCAGCTGCGGGCCGCAGCCCGGCGGTCTCGACGGCCATCACGTTCGCCCGGACGGTGTCCCGGGTCGCGGCGACCAGCATGCCGTGCACCATGCGGCCCTGCTGGCCGTCGAACTCGCGCGGTCGGGTAGAAGTCGAGCAGCGCCTCGTCCGCCGGCATCGGCAGGAGCTCCTGCACGTGGAACGCGCAGCGACGGCCTTGCAGCTCGGCCGGCCGGCATCCACGGCAGGTCCAGCTCGCGCACCACGACCCGCTGGTTCCCGACGCCGATGTCGACGTCCCGCGAGGAGAACTTGGCCGCGGCCCAGAGCTGGCGTAGCGCCGCTGACGACCGCGCGACCTCCTCGACCTCACCGTCGCGCACGGCGCCGAGCGGTAGCGGCACCTCGCCGTAGCGCGACGAGCGTGCCGGACCGCGGGCCGCCCCGGCCCTGCTGGAACTCGGCTGCACGCACGTGCGTGGTTCCGATGTCGAGCCCGATCACCCCTGCCTTGGCCACGGTCGTCCCCTTCGTCGACGTGGGTCTCTCCACGCCTATCGGTGCGTCACGGCGTCGTCCTTGAGCGGCGCGCGCGGTGAAGTCACGAAACCCACGAGGCCCGAGATAGCCCTGCCAGATGGCAGCACCCCACGCCGATGCCGACCGCGGCGCCGAGCGAGCATCCACGGGCCGAACGGGATCCCGCTCCGCCTGCCCGCCGGCGCAGCGCCAGCAGGCCGACGCGAGTACACCCCGCCGAGCAGGAATGCCGCGAAGCGCACCGACGACGAGCTCACCCCAGCCCGACCAGGCCAGGGCCGCGCCGAGCAGCCGGCGAGCTTGACGTCGCCGAAGCCCATCCCAGCCGGGTAGACCACGGCCATCACGAAGTACGCCAGACCCAGGACCAGCGCCCCGAGGCCCGCCCGGGCCAGATCGCCCCAGTCCGGGTGCCCACCGGGTGCCAGCTGGCGAGCACCAGCAGTACCGCGAGCACCGGGTAGGACGGCAGCACGATCGCGTCCGGCAGCCGGTGGATGTCGAGGTCGATCAGGGCCAGCGCCACGCCCGACGGCGGCGAGGTAGAGGTAGGCCGGCACCTCCCAGGCGACCCCGAACCGAACCGCCACGGCGACGAACAGCACGGCCCGCGCCAGCTCCACCAGCGGGTACCGGGCGGAGATCGGCTCACCGCATTCCCGGCACCGGCCGCGCAGCAGCAGCCACGACACCACGGGGACGTTGTCCCGCGCCGCGATCCGCGTGCCCGCAGCTCGGGCACGCGCTGGGCGGGCGACACGACGGACTCGCCCCGCGGCACGCGCCAGATGACGACGTTGAGGAACGAGCCGATCACCAGCCCGACCACGCCCAGCGCGACGCCCAGGGCCACCGCGGGGTCCAGGACCCCGCCCAGGTCCGTCACTGGTTCTCGCGGGTGTAGAGGATCTCCACCGAGTAGCTCTCCACCGTCGAGCTCGCGGTGAGCAGACCCCAGACGGGCAGCGGCTGGTAGTACATGGTCAGCTGGTTGTCGATCTTTGCGACCCCGCCGGCGTAGATCTGGCCGTAGTGGGTCGTGAGGTTGGCCTTGCGGATGTTGCACGGCGAGTAGAGCAGCGTGTCGATCGTCGAGTCCACGGTCACCTGGTTGTCGAGCGCGATGCCGTCCGACGTGCAGGGGTGGTACGACACGGAGTCGTACGGCTGGATCAGGTACAGGTTGTGGCTCTCGGCCGTCGTCGACGTGATGAGGGTGTTCCCGGAGAAGGTCACGCCGCCCTTGGCGAAGATCGCGAAGGAGTCGTTCAGCTCGATGCCGACCCCCTGGAGCGACACCCCCTGGCTACAGCTGTCGAGCAGGATGGTCGGGCCCGAGAGCTTCCACCCGTTCTCGAAGATCCAGGCGCCCGCCCCATCGACCTTGCCGTTCAGCTGGTGGTCCTTGCCGTCCGAACCCGTGAGCTTCCTCCCGTTCCACCACCCACAGGTGTACTCGCCGCTCGGGATCGTCACCACATTGGTGAACCCGTTGGCCGTCCAGGTCGTGTAGGCGTCCCAGTTCAGGATCGGGAAGTCCAGCTGCGGCGGGGCCGGGACACTCACGCCGGAGAAGCACTTCCCGGGCGTCGAGCAGACGTTGCCCGTGACCGAGCCGCTCGCCCGGGCCTGCTGACCGAGGCTCGCAGGGCCCAGGTCGATGCTCCCGGCCGAGGCGAGCGCGCGCCCGTTGATCGTGACGCCCGGGTTGGTGGCGGTGATGCCGCCCTTGGCCTCGACGTCCACCTCGACCGTGCAGGTGTTGGACATCGAGACGGTGCCCTGGGCGAAGATCGACCCGTAGTAGTGCTGGTTGTTGTTGCAGGCGACGTTGCCGTTCGTGTACACGTCCGCGTTCGGCTGGCCGTCCTGGCCGTAGATGTCGGCCTTGTTCGCCAGCGTGACGCCGCCGTCGCCGAAGATGGCCTTGTCCAGGCCGTTGTCGTAGGTCGGCTGCAGGCGGAGCAACGTCTCGATCGTGCGGCGGGCGGGCGCCTGGCCGACGATCGGGTCGCTCACCGTCGTCGCCGAGATCGCCGCCTGAGCGAGCTCTGTGGTCGCGACGTTCGCGCAGTCGACCGGCTGGCCGGCCGCGTCGTAGTAGGTCACGGTGGGTGTCGTCGTCATGGTGTCACTCACCACCGTCACGGCCTCGTCGGTGAGTGTGCCGCACGGCAGGTCCCCGGGCGCACTGGACTGGATCTTCGCGAGCAACGTGTCTACCACCCCCTCCGCCGTCATCACGGCGGAGGAACGCTGCCGGTCGCGTCCGGAGGCCTGGGCCTGGTGGATCGCGAGCGCAGCGAGGGTCACGACCAGGATCGACACGATGCCCATCAGCGCGATGGCCACCACCATGGCGATGCCCTCGTCGCGGCCACGACGGTTGCGGCTTCTCATCGTCGTCCCTCTTCCTCGACCCGACCTCATGCCGGGGGCACGGGTGTGCACTGCCCGGAGTCGTACCCATAGCTGGTGTTGCGACCCGTGAGCGACGAGTCGATCGAGACCGGGACGTCGCGGCGCTCGTCCTGGACGGCCAGGTGCACGCGCAGCATCCGCTCGTCGTACGGGGTGTCCGCGCCCATCAGGGTGAACGGCGCGTCCCCGTCGAGCACCAGGTCCCGCGCGATCGTGCCCCATGCACCCACCGTGCCGCCGGTCTGCCAGTCCAGCTCCCAGCTGCGGGTGCGGAGCACGTAGGTCCCGTTGCCCGAGCCGTCGTCCGCCACCTGCCACTGGACGCACTTCTGGTTGCCGTTCGACTGGGTGAAGATGCGCATGCAGGTGCCCGCGTTGGGTCCCAGCGTCTGGCAGGACGCGACCCAGGTCGGCTCGTCGGCCGGGCTGAACAGCACGTTCCCGGACCGGACCTGGCGGTCGATCTGCGCGAGGGCGATCTGCAGGGTCGACGCAGCGTCCGCGGACTTCTGGGCGTCGTTCGACTTCTGCATCACCAGGATGACGGCGCCGAAGGCCACCGAGAGCGCGATCGACAGCACGACCATCGAGACCATCAGCTCCACGAGCGTCAGCCCCCGGTCGCCGGCCCGGGCGACACGTGCCAGCGGGCCGCGCCATGTCCTGTCACTCATTCGCGGCCGCCTTGTAGGTCGCCTCGGCGAGCAAGCCGCCGAGGTTGGTCGAGATGCCCATGCTCCCCACCTGCACGCCGTTGATCGTCACGGTGAGGGTCGCGTTGCCGACCACCGCGTTGCCACCGTTGAGCCGGGAGACGCACGCAGCATCCTTGCAGTCGGTGACCAGGTCGCCGGTCCGGGTCGCCGGCGAGTACGTGACCTCGGGACGCGAGACGGTGACCGACGCCGCGGTGTAGGCGAGCTCGACGGTCGTCGCCCCATCGGTGAAGGTCACGATGGTGTCGGGCACGTCCCAGGACTCGCTCGCGGGGGTCGCCCCGGTCGGCGGCGCGGCGTAGGACGAAAGGTCCACGGTGGTGTAGCCGGTGCCGTTCCAGACCCGCAGCGTGCCGACGCGTGCGTACAACGGCGTCCTGGCCCCGGCGCCCTCCTCGGCCCGCGCGTCCTCGGCGAAGCCGGTGAGCCCCCAGAGCCCGCGCGACGCGTCCCAGCCGCTGGGCAGCGTCGCGGTGACGCCGCCCGGCATCGAGCCGGTTGCGCCCACCGTCACCGTCCCGATGGTGCGCCGGCTCTCGGAGTGCGAGCACCCGGTGGTGCCCGGCCCGGATCCGGCGGTGCAGGCCGTGGCATTGGAGGCGGCCAGCTTGGCGCTCACGGCGCGGTCGGCAGTCCCTGCGGGCGAGATCGACACGAGGTCGAGACTCAGCGCGGACAGCCCCGTCGGCTGGAAGGCGACGCGTGCCGCCGTCCCCGCGGGGTTCATCCGCGACGAGGCGCACGGCTCGAGCAGTCCGGACTGGCCGGTCTGGAGTGCGGCGCCCGAAGCGCCGGTGCACAGCGTGGAGTCCGCGGCGATCGCGGCCGCGGCGCCGCCGGAGTCCGCGCTGGAGGCGACCAGGGTGAGCGTCCCCGCCGCGCCGGAGAGGCTGCGCGACACCGAGGACTGGGCCACCGTGGCGCTCTGGCTCTGGCCTGGCGTGCTCGACGGGTCGGAGTCCACCGCTGCCGACGCGGACAGCCCACCGGAGTTCGCAATGCCGCTCAGGCCCTGCGCACGCACACCGGACGTCTGGGCATTCGCGTTGGCGGTGGCGGTCTGCTCGACGAGCAGGCTCGTGCTCTGCCCGCTGAGCGACAGCTGGCCGAGGTACCCGTCGAGGCCCTCGATGGGCAGGCTCGAGTCGGAGAGGTTGCTGATGCTCACCGACGCGGTCGCCTCGCCGGCCTGGCCGGTGAAGTAGGACTGGCAGGGTGCGGCGAAGGGGCTCTGGGCGGTGGACAGGCACCCGGCCGGCGAGTAGGCGACGCTGCGTTGCGCCGCGACCCTCGTGCCGTCCGTGACGGTGCTCGACCAGGAGACGACGGCGGTGAGGTTGAACGGCTGCTGCCCCGCGGCCGTCAAGGTCGCCTGCGTCACGTACGTCTGGATCCGGTACGTCACCTCGTCGACGGTCTGGTCCGCGAGCCGGCCCGAGTAGCCGTTGACGATCAGCGGCTCATCGACTCCAGCGAGCACCCCGGTCGGCACGAAGTGGAGCGTCCCGCCGACGGTCTGGGTGTACTGCAGCCCGGCGTCGATCGAGGAGCCGTCGGGTTGGGTGACGTCGTCGTACGGGAGGGCCCTGAGCCGCTCGAGCGACTGGGTGGCCAGGGCGGTCGCGGTCTGTCGCTGCCGGGCCTGGGCGATGGTCTTGAGGCTCGACACCAGGACGCCGAGCAGCGCGGTCATCACCACGACGATGATGACCATGGCGAGCAGCACCTCGACGAGGGTGAAGCCCTCGTCGCCGCGCCGCACCGCTCGAACGGTCTTCCGCATGATCCGCCTCGCTCCTGGTTCGGTCCGGGCCCTCATGATGGTTGGGCGGGGGGCGCACGCCCCCCGCCCAACTCAGCTCACTGCGTACTGCGTCAGCAGGTGCCCGGCGTCGAGGCCGTTCGCGGCGCAGTACTTGTACGGCCTTGACGGAACCGGCGTCGTTGGTCGCGCCCACGCACCAGGTGGTGTCGGCGCTCGCGGCAGTCGAGGTCGAGTCGTGACGCCGTTGACGACGGTGCCGTCGCTGACGTGGATCGTCTCAGTGAGCTACCGGTGTCCGAGATCGTGCATCGGTGCCGGCCGCGCCGGCCTGAGCGATCGTCAGGGTGCCGGTCGGCTCGACGTACCAGGTCGCGACCTCCTTGCCGAGGGTCGAGACGTCGGCCTTGGCCGCGGTGTCGCCGGCCTTCTGGCGCTGGTTCAGGAACACCGGGATGGCGATCGCGGCGAGGATGCCGATGATGATCATGACGACGAGGAGCTCGATCAGGGTGAAGCCCTGGTCCTTCTCCTCCATGGACTTGCGGATGCGAGCGATCATTGCGCTCCCCTTCATCTGCGGTGTCAGGTGGCCCGGAAGGCCTGGAAGGAACTACGCCTGCTACATCGGGGGTCGACCCGGCGTCCTTGAGCCCGTGACGCGAGTCATGAAGGGTTTCACGCCCTTTTCACCCGGTGGAGCAACGGCGTGCGCGGCCCTACTTGATGAGGTCGAACACGCCGAAGATCGGCATGTACAGCGCGATGATCATGGAGCCGATGATGCTGCCGATCACGACGATCATGATCGGCTCGATCAGGGACGTCAGGGCCTCCGTGGTGGCCTCGACCTCCTGGTCGTAGAACTCGGAGATCTTGTGCAGCATCGTGTCGAGGGCGCCGGTGTCCTCACCGACGGCCATCATCTGCACGACCATCGGCGGGAAGACCGAGTGCTGCTGCAACGGCCCGCTGAGGGACTGGCCGGTCCGCACGGACTCCTGGACCGCCCTGACGGCTCGCTCGATCACGACGTTGCCCGAGGTGGCTCGCCGACGATGTCGAGCGCCTGGAGGATCGGCACGCCGGCGCGGACCATCGTGCCGAAGTTGCGGGTGAAACGCGCCAATGCGATCTTCTGCGACAATGGTCCGAAAACGGGCATCTTGAGCTTGAGCGGGTCCATCTTGTCGCGCACGCCCGGATCGTTCTTGTGCCGGCCCCACCAGACAGCTGAACGCGATGAGCGCCGCCACGATCACGGGCGACGTCCACTTCAGCAGGTTCGACAGGAACACCAGGATCTTGGTCGGCATGCGGCAGCTCACCACCGAGGGCGCTGAACATGCTCGCGAACACCGGGACGATGAACAGCAGCATGCCGACGACGGCGAGAATCGCGATGATGAAGACGACCACGGGGTAGGTCATCGCCGACTTGACCTTGCCGCGCAGCTTGACCTCGGCCTCGAAGTTGCTCGGCGATCGACAGGAGCACCTGGTCCAGGAAGCCGCCGACCTCCCCGGCCTTGACCATGTTGATCATCAGCGGCGGGAAGACGTCCTTGTGCTTCGCAGAGCGCCTGCGAGAGCGCGACACCTGTCTCCACGTCCGTGCGCACGTGACCGAGCACGCTGCGCGAGCGCCTTGTTCTCCGTCTGGTCCGCGAGGATCGACAGCGCCCGCAGCAACGACAGACCCGAGGTGATCATCGTGGCGAGCTGGCGCGACATGATCGCGAGGTCCTTGAGCCCGATCCGGTCACTGAGTCCCGGGATCTTCAGCTCGCGCTGCAGGCCGGTGCTCTTCGACCTCGTCGATCGAGATCGGTGCCATGCCCATGGTCCGCAACCGGTTGGCGACCGCGGCCTGGTTCGCTCGCCTCGATCCGCCCCTTGACGACCTTGCCGCCCTTGTCCCGGACGGCGTACTCGTAGGTCTTCACCGTCGGTCGCCATCACATGCTCCCCATCATCGGCGGAGCACCGAGCGGTCCTCCGGTGCCCAGCGTCACGGCCCCCAGCGGGTCGCCGCCGCTCTGCGCGCCCATCGCACTGCCCCCACCGCCGCTGCCCGATGCGGCCGGTGAGGCGGTTGAAGTCGGCGACGTGGTGGCACTTCTCCAGGCCGGCCTCGTAGGTGATCTTGCCCGGACTTCACCAGCTCCGCCAGGTGCTGGTCCATGGTGTGCATGCCCTGGCTCGCGCCGGCCTGCATGGCCGAGTAGATCTGGTGCGTCTTGCCCTCGCGGATCAGGTTCCGGATGGCGGGCGTGGCGAGCATCACCTCGGTGGCCACGACGCGCCCCTTGCCGTTCGCCCGCTTGCACAGCGTCTGGCACACCACGCCCTGGAGCGCCGGAGGCCAGCTGGGTGCGGACCTGGTCCTGCTGGTGGGACGGGAAGACGTCGATGATGCGGTCGATCGTCTGCGCCGCGTCCTGGGTGTGCAGGGTCGCGAACACCAGGTGGCCGGTCTCGGCCGCGGTCAACGCGACCGAGATCGTCTCGAGGTCACGCATCTCGCCGACCAGGATGATGTCGGGGTCCTGGCGCAGCACGTGCTTGAGCGCGCTCGCGAACGAGTGCGTGTCCGCGCCCGACCTCGCGCTGGTTGATGAGCGACTTCTTGTGCCGGTGGAGGAACTCGATCGGGTCCTCGACGGTCATGATGTGCTCGTTGCGGCTGCGGTTCGCCAGGTCGATGATCGCCGCGAGCGTCGTGGACTTGCCCGAGCCGGTCGGCCCGGTGACCAGCACGAGGCCCCGCGGCAGGTCCGCGAAGTTCGCCACGACGGGCGGCACGCCGAGCTCCTCGAGCGGCTTGATCTCGTACGGGATCATCCGGAACGCCGCGCCGATCGAGTCCCGCTGCTGGTACAGGTTCACGCGGAACCGCGACACGCCGCGCACCGCGTAGGCGAAGTCGAGCTCGAGGTTCTCCTCGAACGCCTCCCGCTGCTTCTGGGTGAGGACCGCGTACAGCGTCCGCTGCAGGGCGTCCGGGTACAGGGTGGGGAACCCTTCGAGCGGGCGCAAGCCGCCGTCGAGCCGGACCATCGGCTGCGCCCCCGAGGTCAGGTGGAGGTCGGAGGCGCCCGAGAGCGATCATCTCCCGCAGCGCGGCGTCCAGGTCGATGTCGCCTTCACGGCTGACCTCGGCCAGTCCCACCCGTCGAGGCGCCGCCGATCGTTCGGCCGCCGGCGGGCGCGGCGGGCGCCGGCGCGCCGGCACCTGGGCGCCGGCGGCAGGCGGCGGGACCGGCGCGCCCGGTGCACTGGCTGCGCGCCGAGGTCGCGGCGCCGCAGCGGGGCCACCGGCGAACCCTCGGGCATGCCGACCGGCCACCGATGCGGCAGGCGACGGGCGACCCGTCGGGCCGGGGCCGTAGGGCGCCGGGCGCCTGACGGCGGCTGGGCACGGCGTGCGCCATCCCTGGAAGCTCCCGGCTCGGGTGTCGTGTTCACGAGCGGACCTCTCCGATCGGTGCGCCTTGGCGCTCGGGTTGTCTATCGACGTGCGGCGACGGTCGGCTTGAGGCGCTCATGCCACGACGCGGAGCACCTCCTCGAGCGACGTCTCGCCGAGCAGGACCTTCGCCCAGCCGTCCTCGCGCAGCGCGATCATGCCCTGCTCGCGGGCGACCCGCCCGATCTCCGCCGCCGAGGCGTGCGCGACGCGCGAGCCGCTCGATCTCCTCGCGTGACCCGCATGACCTCGTGGATCGCCATGCGGCCCTTGTAGCCGGTGCGCGAGCACGCCTGGCAGCCCGCCGGGCGGTACAGCATCGGGAGCTCGTCCCCGGGGCTCCACGGGAACCGCGCCGCGATGAGCTCGACCTCGCTCGGCACGTACTGCTCCTTGCACTTGCGAGCACAGCCGCCGCGCGAGCCGCTGGGCGACCACGCAGTCGAGCGCGGAGCCGACCAGGAAGGGCTCGATGCCCATCTCGATGAGACGCGTGACGGCGCTCGGCGCGTCGTTGGTGTGCAGCGTCGAGAGCACGAGGTGGCCGGTCAGGGCCGCCTCGATGGCGATCTGCGCCGTCTCGTGGTCGCGGATCTCGCCGAGGAGGACGACGTCGGGGTCCGACCGCAGGATGGACCGCAGCGCCCCGGCGAACGTCAGCCCCGCCTTCGGGTTCACCTGGACCTGGTTGATCCCCGGCCAGCCGGTACTCGACCGGGTCCTCCACCGTGATGACGTTGATCTCCGGTCGCGAGACGGCGTTCAGGGTCGCGTAGAGGGTCGTCGACTTGCCCGAGCCCGTCGGGCCGGTCACCAGGATCATCCCGTACGGCTTCTGGTAGGACTCCGCGTACGACCGTCGAGGTTCTCCTCGAGGAAGGACAGGTCGCGCAGGTCGAGGCTCGCGGTGGAGTTGTCCAGGATGCGCATGACGACCTTCTCGCCCCACACCGTCGGCAGGGTCGCGACCCGGAGGTCGATCTTGCGTCCCTGGTGGATCACCGACATGCGGCCGTCCTGGGGCTTGCGGCGCTCGGCGATGTCGATGTCGCTCATGATCTTCAGCCGCGAGATGACGCCCGCCTGGATGTTCTTCGGAGCGCGCTGCATCTCGTGCAGCACGCCGTCGATCCGGTACCGGACGCGCATGTCCTGCTCGGCCGGCTCGATGTGGATGTCCGAGGCGCGGTCGCGTGATCGCCTGGGTGACCAGCAGGTTCACGAAGCGCACGATCGGCGCGTCGTCCTCGATGGAGTCCCCGACCGACGAGGTCCTCCGCGCTCGGCGGCTGTCCTCGAAGGACGACGCAAGGTCGTCGATCTCCTCGTCGGCGCGGCAGTACCGTTCGATCGCCTGCTCCAGGTCCTCCCGCGTCGCGACGACCGACTCGACCGGCATGCGCGCACAGGTCGCGCGCGTCGTCGATCGCCAGGACGTTGCCGGGATCGGACATCGCCAGGACGAGGGCGCCGTGCGTGGACCGTGATCGGCAGGACGGTGTACCTGCGACACACGGCGCCGGGGCAGCATCGCCACGGCGGTGCGATCCACCGGGTAGTCGGCCAGCTCGATGAACTGCATGCCCACCTGGGCGGCCAGAGCCCGGACCAGCTGGGCCTCGGTCAGCATGCCGATGTCGACCAGCACACGGCCCAGGGACTCGCCCCGGATCACCTGCTCGTCGAGCGCAGCCATCAGCTGCGCCTCGGTGAGCAGGCCTTCGTCGAGGAGGATGTCGCCGAGCTGCTTCACGCGTGGTCCTTCCACCGAGGTCGAGCGGTACGTCTGCACGACCTATCGGCACGCGGGCGGCAGGGCTGTAGCCCGATCGGGTCAGTCAGCGGGTGAGAACGACCGGGGCGGCGACCAATCGCGAGCGACGGAGGGGGTCAGCCGAGAGAGGCGTCCAGAGCCCGCGCCATGGCCTCGACCGGAGCGACATCCCCAGTCATCAGGCGCACCTGCTCGGCGGCCTGGTGCAGGAGCATCCGCTCACCGCCCACCGCCGTTCCGCCGAGCTCGCGCCAGACCCGCGTCAACGCGGTGGGCCGGGGGTCGTAGGCGCAGTCCAGCAGCACCCCGTGGACCGCGCCGCCTGCCTTCGCCAGCGCACCTGCCAGCGCGTCGGCCGCGCCCGGGGGAAGGGTGGACACCACCATCGGTGCGGTGCGCCAGCGGTCCACCGCCGTCTCCGGGACCGCCATCGTCTCGAAGCGCGGGCTCAGCCCCATCCGGTTCGCCGCCCGCACGGTCGCACCGGCCCGGGCCATGGAGCGCACCTGGACCGTCGCGTCCGTGCACCCGAGCTGGGCGAGCGCCGCAAGCGCGGACGCCGCGGTCGCGCCGCCGCCCACGACGACCGGCGGCGCGGCGTCGACGCCCGCCGACGCGCCGCCGTCGCGCCCCTCGCCGAGCGCAGCCACGATCCCGGCGACGTCGGTGTTCGCACCCACCAGCGACACGGGCTCACCGGGCTGCACGAGCACGGTGTTGACCACCCCGAGCACCTCGGCGAGCGGTTCGACGTGGTGCAGGTGGTCGAGCACCGCGGTCTTGAGCGGCATGGTCACGCTCAGCCCCGCCCACCCGCGGTCTAGTCCGCCGATCACCTCGGCCAGGCGCTCCGGCGGGGTGTCGATCGCCTCGTACCGCCACCCGTCCAGGCCCAGCGCGGCGTAGGCCGCCCGGTGCAGCACCGGGGACAACGAGTGGTCGATCGGGTGCCCGATGACCGCCGCGCGCCGACCGGTCGCCGTCACCCGCCGCTGCTGTCGCCGGAGTGCGCCGCCTGCCACGCGCGCAGCTCTGCGACGTTCTTCTCGTGCTCCGCGTTGGTCGTGGCGAACTTGGTCTCACCGGTGTCGAGGTTCACGGTCACCCAGAACAGCCACGGCCCGTCCGCGGGGTTGAGCGCGGCGTTGATGGAGTCCTCACCCGGTGAGGCGATCGGCGACGGCGGCAGCCCGGTGTGCACGTACAGGTTGTACGGCGTGTCCACCTTGAGGTCGGCCAGCGTGAGGTCGGCACCGGACTTGTTCAGCCCGTAGGCGACCGAGGCGTCGATCTTCAGGGCCATGTCGATGTCGAGCCGGTTCATGATCGCCCTGGCGACCTTCGCCCGATCCTCCGACGTGCGTGCCTCACGCTCGACGAGCGACGCCATGATCAGGACGCGTTCGCGGTCACCCTCCGCGACCTGGTGCGCGTCGAGCACCGACAGGGTCTTGGCGACCATCTCCTTGATCATCTCGGTCGGCGCTGTGCCGGGCTCGAACGTGTAGGTGGCCGGGAACAGCCAGCCCTCGTAGTTCCCCCCGGCCTCGGCCGGGAGACCGGTGGCGCCGGTGTCCTTCATCGCCTCCTTGAAGTCGTCCTCGGAGATCGTCGTCACCGATGACAGCTTCTGGAGGATCTGCTCGAGCCGGTAGCCCTCGGGGATCGTCACCTTGGTCTGGACGCGGTTCTCCGGGTTCAGCAGAGCGTCGACCGCGTCGGCGGCGGACATCTTCTGCAGGAGGCGGTAGGTACCCGGCTGGATCCCGGCCGCGTCCGGGTTGTTGGTGAACGCCTGGGTGAACGCCTTCGCGGTGAGCACCACGCCGCTCTCCTCGAGCAGGGAGCCCATCTGGGCGCCCGTCGCGCCGGCCGGGATGGTGACCTCCACGTTGCCCAGCCCTGGCCCGGGGTAGTCCTCGGCGGCAGGCGTCGCCACGCTCAGGTTGCCCAGGCTGGGGAGCACGAACTGCCACACCACGAAGCCGAGGCCGGCCACCACGAGCAACGAGATCGTCAGCGCCGCGAAGGAGCGGCGGCGGCGGGCCTTCCGAGCGCGCTCGCGCTCCTTGCGGCCGTCGCGGCGGGTCCCCCGGCTCCCGGGGTCGGGCTGGCCCGACCCCACGATGTCGTCGAGGAAGACGTCGTTCACCCGGAGACCTCCCGTTGCTCCACGCCCCCGCTCCCGTCCTGCCACTGCACCTGCTCGCCCGCCCGGCGTCCCGTCGTCCGCTCGGCGTCCAGCGCCGACTGCAGGATCACCACCGCGGCGGCCTGGTCGACCACCTCACGGTGCCGCCTGCCCGGACGGCCGGACGCGTGCATCGAACGATGTGCGGACACCGTGCTCATCCGCTCGTCGATGAGGTGGACCGGCACGGGCGCCGCCGCGCGCGCCAAGAGGACACCATACGTGCGCGCGGCCTGCGATGCCGAACCCTCACGCCCCGACAGGTGCCTGGGCAGGCCGACGTACACCACGGCCGCGCCACGCTCTTGCAGGATCTCCACGATCCGCGCGACGCCACCGTCCTCTCGCTCTCCCCGCGGCACGGTCTCCACGGGCGTGGCGAGCAGGCCGTCGGGGTCGCTCACCGCGACCCCGACGCGAACGCTGCCCACGTCGACCCCCAGGCGCGCCCCGCGGTCCACGGCCATCGCCTCAGCGGCCTCGCACCGCGTCGCGGAGGGCCCCCAGCGCCTCGGGCAGGCGCCGCGGGTCGGTGCCGCCGCCCTGCGCGACGTCGGGCTTGCCGCCACCGCCCCCGCCCAGGGCGCCGGCGGCGACCTTGGCCAGCGCACCCGCGGCGAGCCCCGCGTCACGCGCGGCGGCGTTGGTCGCCACGATCACCAGCGGACGGTCCTTGGCCACTCCCCCGAGGGCGACGACGGCGGGCTCCTCCCCCAGCCGGCCACGCACCTCGAGCGCGAGGGTCCGCAGGTCGTCGCCGGACGGGACCTCGCCGACCTCCGCGGCCACCAGTCGCGCCGGCCCGGCCACCTCGGCCGCACCGGCCAGGTCGCCGACGCGCGCCAGCAACCGCTCGGTGCGGATGGCGGCCAGCTCCCTCTCCGCCTCGCGCAGCCGCGCGCTGAGGCCGGCGACCCGCTCGGGCAGCTCCTCAGGACGTGCCTTGAGGCTCTCGGTGAGCGTGGCGACCAGCGCGCGCTCCTTGGCCAGGTGGTGGAACGCCTCCAGGCCCACCAGCGCCTCGACCCTGCGCGAGCCGGAGCCCACGGACGACTCGCCGGTCAGCGCGACGATGCCGATCTGGCTCGAGTGGTCCACGTGCGTGCCACCGCACAGCTCACGCGACCACGGCCCGCCGATCTCGACGACGCGGACCTCCTCGTCGTAGGTCTCGCCGAACAGCGCGATGGCGCCCCAGGCCTTGGCCTCGGGCAGCGACATGTACTGCCACGCGACGCCGAGGTCCTCGCGGATCGCTCGGTTGGCCACGTCCTCGATCTCGCTGCGCGCGGTCGGCGACAGTGCCTGGTTCCAGGAGAAGTCCAGGCGCAGGTAGCCCGGCTTGTTGTAGGAGCCGGACTGCAGCGCGTCCGGCCCCAGCACCTCGCGCAGCGCGGCGTGCACCACGTGCGTGCCGGAGTGCGCCTGCCGGGCACCGAGCCGCCACTCGCGGTCGACCTGCGCGAGCACCTCGGCGTCCTGGCGCACCTCGCCCTCGGTGACGCGGACCGTGTGGACGATCAGCCCCTTGACCGGGCGCTGCACGTCCAGGACCTCCATGCGGACCCCGTCGCCGGTGATCACACCCGCGTCGGACTCCTGGCCGCCGGACTCGGCGTAGAACGGCGTCGTCGCCAGGACGACGTCGACCGTCTCGCCCTCGACCGCCGCGGCGAGCAGCCCGCCGTCACGCAGCAGGGCCCGGACCGTGGTCGGCGTGGAGAGCTCCGTGTAGCCGGTGAACGGCGTCGGGCCCGCCTCGCGCAGCCCGCGGTAGACGGTGAGGTCCGCGTGGCCGCCCTTCTTGGACTTGGCGTCCGCCCTGGCCCGCTCGCGCTGCGCGCGCATCAGGTCGCGGAAGCCCTGCTCGTCGACCTTGAGGCCCTGCTCGGCCGCCATCTCCAGGGTCAGGTCGATCGGGAAACCGTAGGTGTCGTGCAGGGCGAACGCCTGCTCGCCGCGGAGCATCGTGTCCCCGGCGTCCTTGGCGGCCTTGACCGCGGTGTCCAGGATGGTGGTGCCCGCGACCAAGGTGCGGCGGAACGCCTCCTCCTCGGCGTAGGCCGTGCGCCCGATCCGGTCGAAGTCGCCGATCAGCTCCGGGTAGGACGCACCCATCGCGTCGCGCGAGACGGGCAGCAGGTGCGGGAGGGTCGGCTCGTCGACGCCCAGCAGGCGCATGGCCCGCACCGACCGGCGCAGCAGGCGCCGCAGCACGTACCCGCGCCCCTCGTTGGACGGCGTGACCCCGTCGCCGATGAGCATCAGCGCGGAGCGCACGTGGTCCGCCACCACCCGCATCCGCACGTCGTCGCCGTGGTCCGCGCCGTAGCGCTTGCCGGAGAGCTCCTGCGCCGCCGTGATGACCGGGAACACCTCGTCGATCTCGTAGAGGTTGTCCACGCCCTGGAGCAGGTAGGCGGTGCGCTCCAGGCCCATCCCGGTGTCGATGTTCTTCTTGGCCAGGTCGCCGACGATCCGGAAGTCGTCCTTGGCCTTCACGTCGTCGATCGCGTACTGCATGAAGACGAGGTTCCAGATCTCCAGGAACCGGTCCTCGTCGACCACCGGGCCACCCTCGGGCCCGTACTGCGCGCCGCGGTCGATGTAGATCTCCGAGCACGGCCCCGCCGGGCCGGGCTGACCGGTGTGCCAGTAGTTGTCCTTCTTGCCCCGGCGCTGGATGCGGTGCTCGGGCAGGCCGGCCACCTTGCGCCACAGCGCGGCCGCCTCGTCGTCGTCCTCGTAGACGGTCACCCAGACCTTGTCCGGGTCGAACCCGTAGCTCCCGTCGTCCTGGGAGCCGGTGACCAGCTCCCAGGCGTACTCGATGGCGCCCTCCTTGAAGTAGTCGCCGAACGAGAAGTTGCCGTTCATCTGGAAGAACGTGCCGTGCCGGGTGGTCTTGCCGACCTCGTCGATGTCCAGGGTCCGCACGCACTTCTGGACGCTCGTCGCGCGGTTCCACGGAGGGGTCTGCTGGCCGAGCATGTAGGGAATGAACGGCACCATCCCCGCGATGGTGAACAGCGTCGAGGGATCGGGCGAGATGAGCGACGCGGACGGTACGACGGCGTGTCCGCGCTGCTCGAAGAACGCCAGCCAACGACGACGGATCTCGGAGGTGAGCATGGTGTCCTCGGTCTCGGTGCGGCACGCTGCCGCGGCGGTTCGGGGGTCGAGCCCCGGGAGTCAGAAGTCGTACAGGTCGTCCTCGTCGTCCACGCGGCCGGTCGGGCGGGCGGCGGGTGCACCCGGGCTCTCACCCTTGCCGCGCGAGCGCCCGAACACCGCCGACGGGTCGCCACCCTCCGGCTGGACGAGCAGCTGCGCGGTCAGGTCGCGTTCGCGCGTGCGGAACGACTCGGTGAACGTGTCCACGGCGCTGCGCACGGCTGCCACGGCGCCCAACCCCGCCTGCTCGACCTGCTCGGCGACGCCCTCGGGCGTGTAGCGCCGCCACGAGGTGCGCAGGCGCTGGGCGACGAGCACGGCGCCGGCCGCGCCGACACCCATCCAGAACACCCGACGCATCAGCGGCGCACCTTCTCCGCGAGGTCGGCCAGCGCTCGTCGCACGCCGTAGGTGAACGACGCGAGCTTGATCAGCGGGCCGCCGACCGTCGCCGAGACCAGCGCCGTCAGCGCGGAGACGTTCTGGCTGATCTCGGCGGCCGACGTGGTGATCTGGTCGACCTTGCCCAGCTGCACGTTGGCTGAGGCCACCGTCCCCCCGGCCTCGTCGATCACCGGCAGCGTGTGGTCCGTCACCTCGCTGATCGAGCGGGTCGCCGCGTCGAAGGTGCGCCCCAGCTTGACCAGCGGCACGGCCAGGAACCCGACCAGGCCGATGAAACCGATCGCTGCGAGCAGCCCGGCGATGGCACCGATCCACTGCACGACCTCGGACATGCGACGTCCCTCCCGCGAGCCAGCATCGACGTGCCGACCCTACCCGCGTCGACGCGCCCGGCCCTACCGCCACGACGGGTCCGACGCGTGCGCGCGTCGGTGCCGTCCGGACGACGGACGCCCCGCCCCCCGGAACCGGGAGCGGGGCGTCCGAGGAGTACGGGTCAGCGCGAGTAGTACTCGACGACCAGCTGCACCTCGCAGGTCACGGGGACCTCGGCGCGCTTGGGCCGGCGGGTGAGCACGGCGCTCAGCTTCTCCAGCTGCACGTCCAGGTAGCCCGGCACGGCGGGCAGCACGTCGCGGTGCGCGCCGGCGGCGGCGATCTGGAACGGCACGGTGGTCTGGCTGCGCGGCTTGACCTGGATGGTCTGGCCGACCTTCACCTGGGCCGAGGGCCGGTCGACGATCTTGCCGTCGACCAGGATGTGGCGGTGCACCACGACCTGGCGGGCCTGCAGGATCGTCCGGGCGAAGCCGGAGCGCAGCACGAGGGCGTCGAGGCGGGTCTCGAGGTTCTCGACGAGCGCCTCACCGGTCAGACCCGGGGTCTTGCGGGCCTCCTCGAACGCGCGGGCGAGCTGCTTCTCGCGCAGGCCGTACTGGGCGCGCAGACGCTGCTTCTCGCGCAGCCGGACCGCGTAGTCGGACTCGGTGCGGCGGCGGGCGCGGCCGTGCTCACCGGGCGGGTAGGGGCGCTTCTCGAAGTGCTTGACGGCCTTGGGCGTCAGGGCCAGGCCGAGAGCGCGGGACAGGCGCACCTGACGGCGCGCGCGGGTCACCTTGGTCATGCGAGTGTTCGTCCTGTCGTTGTCGAGGCACAACCCGCTGCGGGCGGATCCCGGCGGGCGTGGGACCGACCTTCGTACTGCGGCTGAGGTCCCCAGGGAGTGGCCCGCTCCACGACGGAGCGGCCAACCGGGACAGACTACCGGACCCCCCGACACCCCAGCGAATCCCCCCGCCCCACCCCGCCCTCAGCCCCGTCTCCATCCCGCTCCCGCTCCCGCTCCCGCCAAGATCAGTCGTTCTCGGCCCAGACCGGTGCCGTTCGGACCCGGATGAGCCGAAACCTGGCGATCTTGGTGGGCGGGGTGGGGCGCGTGCGCTTGGGTCACGAGGATCGGGGCCGGTCCTGGTGGTCGGTGGTGTCACGCGGGGGTGCGACTCCGCGGAGTGATCTCCACAGGTCGCGGGCAGGTGCCGCGCTCCACAGGTCGCCGTGGACCATACCGAGGCGCCGGGCATGAGACGGTGCCCTCGACCCGTGCGACTCTCACGCGAGTGGGTCCCGCCCGTGGCTGACCGGCAGGGCGGGCTGTTCACGCCCACGCAGGCGCTCGAGGCAGGCGCGACCCCAGATCAGGTCCGGCACCGACGGCGAACGCGCCGGTGGATCCGCGTCGTCGGCGATGCGTTCGCCCTCGAGGGTGCGCGACTGGAACCGACGGCGCCCGCTCGCGGCGCCGTCCTGACCTGGCCGGACGCCGTCGTCTGCGGATCGGCCGCCGCACTCCTCCATCACCTGCCGGTGCCGGACCCGAACGAGGTCGACGTCATCGTGCCGCTGCGTCGGCGGGGGCGCCACGGGCTGCGCACGCACCAGGTCCACCTGGCGGATCACGAGGTCACGCGCATCGCCGGGATCCCGGTCACGTCACTGACGCGGACGATCGGCGACTGCCTGGGCACGCTCGACCAACCCGCGGTCGACGGACTTGTTGCCTGGGTGGTCGCCCGGCGGTTGCTCGACGCCCCTGCGCTCACCGCGGTCCTGCGTTCCCGACTCGGGTCGTGGGGGAACGCCGGTCGACGCCGCGCGATGCCCTTCCTGGTCGCCGGTGCGGCGAGCGTGGCCGAGCTCCGCCTGCACGAGCTCCTGCGTCGGCAGGGGTTCACCGGCTGGGAACCGAACACGCCGATCATGATCCGGGGTCGGATCGCCGCGGTCGCCGACGTGTTGTTCGCCGACCGTCGCCTCGTGGTCGAGGTGGACGGGCGCTCCTCGCATGCCGACCGCTTCCAGCGGGACCGGGAGCGCGACGCGATGCTCGTCGCCGCGGGGTACGCCGTGCTCCGGTTCACCTGGGACGACGTGGTCCTCAGACCCGATCGGACGGCCGACACCATCCGGCAGGCCCTCTCCCGTCCATGATCGGCGGGTTTCGGCGCGGTTCGGCCCTGAAGACGCCGCCCGGCGCCGAGAACTGGCGATCTTGGTAGCGGGCGTGGCAGCGGGCGGGGGTCGAGGACCAGGTCGCCGCGGCCGGACGCCGCGGCGGGGTCAGGCCTGGTCGAGGACCTCGCGGATCCGGGCGAGGCGCTCGGCGACCTGGCGCTCGTAGCCGCGGTCGGAGGGCGAGTAGTAGCGCGAGCCCCGGAGCTCGTCGGGCAGGTACTGCTGGGCTGCGACGGCATGGGGCTCGTCGTGCGCGTAGCGGTAGCCCTGCCCGTGCCCGACCCGCTCGGCGCCGGCGTAGTGCGCGTCGCGCAGGTGGGCGGGCACCGTCCCCACCCGGCCGGCCCGCACGTCGGCGATCGCGGCGTCCACCGCCGAGTACGACGCGTTGGACTTGGGCGCGGTCGCCACGTGCACCACCGCCTCCGCCAGGACGATCCGCGCCTCCGGCATCCCGATGAGCTGCACCGCCTGAGCGGCCGCCACCGCGGTCTGCAGGGCAGACGGGTCGGCCATGCCCACCTCCTCGGCGGCGGCGATGACGATCCGCCGGGCGATGAACCGCGGGTCCTCCCCCGCGACCACCATCCGCGCCAGGTAGTGCAGCGCGGCGTCGACGTCCGAGCCGCGCATCGACTTGATGAACGCGCTGGCCACGTCATAGTGCTGGTCGCCCGCGCGGTCGTAGCGCACCGCGGCGACGTCGACGGCGCGCTCGACGGTCGCGAGGTCGACGGCGGCGGCACCGGGCCCCGAGTGGCCGTCGAGCACCGAGCCGGCCGCCGCCTCGAGGATCGTCAGCGCCTTGCGCGCGTCACCGCCGGCGAGCCGCAGGAGGTGCTCCTCGGCCTCGTCGTCGAGCGTCACCGCGCCGGCCAGCCCGCGCTCGTCCGCCACCGCACGGCGGACCAGGGTGCGCACGTCGTCGTCACCCAGCGGGCGCAGGGTCAGCAGGAGCGACCTCGACAGCAACGGCGAGACCACCGAGAAGCTCGGGTTCTCGGTGGTCGCCGCGACCAGCGTGACCCAGCGGTTCTCGACGCTGGGCAGCAGCGCGTCCTGCTGCGTCGAGGAGAACCGGTGCACCTCGTCGATGAACAGGACGGTCTCCGCCCCACCGGTGGCCAGGCGCCGCCGGGCGTCCTCCACCACGGCACGCACGTCCTTGACGCCGGAGGTCACGCCGGAGAGCTCGACGAACCGGCGTCCGGCCGTCGCCGCGACCAGGTACGCCAGCGTCGTCTTGCCGGTGCCCGGCGGCCCCCACAGCACCACCGAGGACGGTGCCGCGCGCCGTGCCTCCTCGGCCGGCGACACCAGCCGGCGCAACGGCGAGCCGGCGGCCAGGAGGTGGTCCTGGCCCGCGACCTCGTCCAGGGACCTCGGCCGCATCCGGACGGCGAGCGGCGCGCCGTCGCCGACGTCCGGACGCCCGTCCGGTGTCGTCACCGCGGCGTCGAAGAGGTCCACGACCGCAGCCTACGGGTGACCTGCGACCCGGCAGACGTGCACCCGGCCTCGGCGACCTGGGATGCTGACCGCGTGTTCGACAGACTCGGCCAGCGGATCGCGCGCCACCCACGCACCACGATCCTGGTCTGGGCCCTGTTCACCGTCGTAGCCTTCGCCGTCACGATCGGCGGCGTCGCCGGTCAGACGCTCTTCGACCGCCTGACCACCGGCGCACCCGGCGTCCCGGGCTCCGACAGCCAGATCGCGTCGGACATCCTCGCCGACCAGTCCACCACCGGGCCGTCGCTGACTCTGGCGGTCTCCGGCGTCGACCCGGCAGACCCCGCGGTGCCCACCGTGGTCACCGCGGCACGGACGGACCTGAGCGCGATCCAGGGCGTCGTGTCGGTGATCGACCCCTATGTGGTGCCCGACGGGCCCGCGAACCCGGCCGTCGCCGGGCTGCTCGCCAAGGACGGCGAGGGCTTCCTCGTGGTCGTCGAGCTCGAGCACGGGCTCGCCTCGGACGTCCAGGACGCCGCCCTCGCCGACGTCCAGACCCGGCTCGAGGACCTTCCGGGTGCGATCTCTGACGCCGTGGGGTCCGCCGTCACAGGTCAGGTGGGGGGCACCACCCTGATCGTCGAGGAGATCACCGGTCAGGTGGAGAAGGACCTGCAGACCGGCGAGACGATCGCACTGCCGATCGCCCTGCTCGTCATGGTTCTCGTGTTCGGTGGTCTGCTCAGCGCCGCGATGCCGCTCGTCGGGGCGATCGCATCCATCGCCGGCGGCCTGGCCAGCGTGTTCGTCCTGTCGCACTGGCTCGACATGGACGCCTCGGTGGTCAATGTCGTGACCATCCTCGGGCTCGGCCTGTCGATCGACTACGGCCTGCTCATCGTCTCGCGGTTCCGCGAGGAGCTGCACGCCCTGGTCGACGCGGACGACGGCCGCGGGGTCCGGCGCCGCCGCGGGGACGGCGCCGTGCAGACCGCGCTGCGCCGTACCATGCACACGGCCGGCCGCACCGTGATGTTCTCCGCCCTGACGGTCGCGATCTCGATCGCCGGGCTGCTTGTCTTCCAGCCCTCCATCCTGCGGGCGTTCGGCAGTGCCGGCGTCGCGGTGATCCTCGTCGCGATCGCCACGGCGATGACGCTCGTTCCCGCCCTCCTGACCCTCGCCGGTCGACGTCTGGTCAAGCCGGGCCTGGTCGGCCGGATCCCGGGCCTGCGGTGGCTCATCGCCCGCACCGGTGACGTCACCTCCGAGGAGGGCGTGTTCTCCCGGCTCGCCGGCCGCGTCCAGCGGCGGCCGTGGCTGGTGATGATCGCGACGCTCGGTGTGCTCGGGGTGCTCGCCACCCCGGTGCTGCACCTGCAGCTGCGCAACTCCACGTTCGAGCTCTTGCCGCTCGGCTCTGACCAGCGCGCCTACCTCGAGACGATCGCCGACCAGTACCCCGCCTCCCAGTCCGCCAGCGGCTGGGTGGTCGCCGAAGGTTCCCTCGACGAGGTGACGACCTGGAGCGCAGAGGTCGCCGCCCTGCCGGAGGTCGCCTCGGTCGACCCGCCCAGCGCGCTCGGGCCGTACGTGGTGGTGCCCTACCGGGTCGACACCACCGACCCGGGCGGTCCGAAGGCCGTCGACGCGGTGCGGGCGATCCGCGCGCTCGACGCGCCGTTCCAGACCTGGGTCACCGGGCAGGCCGCCAACCAGCTCGACTTCCTCAACGCGCTCAAGGACCGGGTGTGGTGGGCCGTCGGGATCGTCGTGCTGGCCGCGTTCGTGCTCCTGTTCCTCATGACGCGTTCCCTGGTCATCCCGCTCAAGGCGCTGCTGACCAACGTGCTGTCGCTGGCGGCCTCGCTGGGGGTGCTGGTCTGGGTGTTCCAGGACGGGCACCTGGAGGACCTCCTCGGGTTCCGCTCCACGGGGGGGATCGAGACCTACGTCATCGCGCTCGTCGTCGCCTTCGGCTTCGGTCTGGCGATGGACTACGAGGTGTTCCTGCTGTCCCGGATCAAGGAGGTCTGGGACACAGGTGCGACCAACGACGAGGCGGTGCGCCGGGGCCTGCAGCGCTCGGGCCGGATCATCACGTCGGCGGCGCTGATCATCATCGTGGTGTTCACCGGCTTCGTGTTCGGCGAGCTCCTCGTCATCAAGGAGGTCGGGTTCTCCCTGGCGGTCGCGGTGCTCGTGGACGCCACCCTGGTACGCATGCTCCTGGTCCCCGCGACGATGACGATCCTCGGCCGGGCCAACTGGTGGGCGCCGCAGTGGTTGGTCCGTGCCACGCGCCGCATCGCGATCGAGCACTGACGTGCGCCCCGTGCGACGGCGGATGCCTGGGAGTCCATCGCGGCCGTCCCGCTCGCGCTCGCTCCAGCTGTTCGCCTGGGTCCTCGGCGGCCGCGACCCCGCGCGAGCGGCGACCCGCTCAGGCTCACTTCGTCAACGTCGTCCTGATCACCTCGTGCGGTCGCCGCCTCCGTAGCTGGCCTGACCCCTTCGGGCCGCCGTCTTCCTCACGATCGCGACGACCGCGTCGGCGGCGCCGGGGACTCGCGCTCGCCGACGACGCCGCAGCTCCCCGGCACCGAGGGCTCGGCGGCGAGCACGAGCCCCCGCCAGCCCGCTGGTGACCCCCGTCAGTGGGCCGGCGGCTCGAGGGCGGCCGGGGTCGGCGGCCGGTACGACGTGAACCGGCCTTCCACCGCGAAGCCCAGACGAAGGTAGACCCGCCTCGCCGGGGCGTTCGAGGCGTACATGCCCAGGGACACCCAGTCGGCCCCGGCATCGAAGCCGGCCCGCGCCGCCGTCGCGGTCAAGGCCCGCCCGAGTCCGCGGGACCGCGCCTGCGGCAGCACACCGAGCCCGTGCAGGTGCCAGGACACGTCGCTCCGCCCGGGGTCACCCGCGCGCCGGCTCGCGCCGATCACGCCGACCAGGCGCCCACCGTCGCGCACCCCGAACCACCCGGCCTCGTCCTCGGCCGCGGGGTCGGCCTGCGAGCCGGGGTTCGACGCTTCCAGGCAGTCCCTGATCGCATCGAGGTCGAGCGCGAGGTCCAGAAGTTGCGCCTCGACGGGGCCGACGCCCGGCGCGCGCTCGAGCGCCATCCAGTCCCACGCGGTGGCCGGCTGGACGCCCAGCCGGTCACGCACCTCCGGGGGAAGGTCCCGGTCGCGCTCGAGCGCGGGGCCGTGGTCCTCGGGCGCGCCCTGGACCCCGGTGGGTCCGGCGCCGAGGCGCGGCAGGGTGAGCCAGTCGACCCGGCCGATCTCCGCCGCCGCGGCCGCCACGAGCCGGCGCGCCGCGTCGGGCGCGCCGGTGCCCATGACCGAACGCCGCCCGGAGCGCGTGACGCGGACCTCCACCAGCGCTGCCCGCTCGTCGGACCAGGCCCGCTCCAGCGTCCACCGGCGCCGGTCGGCCAGCAGCATCCGCCCGCCGGCGATCCGGTCGACGCCCTCCGGGAGATCCGCCCGCCCCGCCGCGGGCCCGGCGCTCAGGAGCCCTCCGGCGCCGCCTGCGCGGCGGGCTCCGGCACGGCGTCCACGCCGGTCTCCTTGCGCTGCTCGGCGCTGATCGGTGCCGGCGCCCCGGTCAGCGGGTCGTACCCGCCGCCGGACTTGGGGAATGCGATCACGTCGCGGATCGACTCGCTACCCGTCAGGAGCATGACGATCCGGTCCCAGCCGAAGGCGATCCCGCCGTGCGGCGGAGCGCCGAACTGGAACGCGTCGAGCAAGAACCCGAACTTCTCCTGGGCCTCCTCGGGACCGATCCCCATCACCTGGAACACGCGCTGCTGCACGTCCCGGCGGTGGATACGGATCGACCCGCCGCCGATCTCGTTGCCGTTGCACACGATGTCGTAGGCGTAGGCGAGCGCGCTCGCGGGGTCGGACTCGAACGTGTCGATCCAGTCCGGGTTCGGCGAGGTGAACGCGTGGTGCACCGCGGTCCACGAACCGCTCCCGACCGCAACGTCGTCGTCCTCGCCGGTCGGCTTGAACAGCGGGGCGTCGACCACCCAGACGAAGGACCACGCCGACTCGTCGATGAGGCCGACCCGGCGGCCGATCTCCAAGCGTGTCGCGCCTAGCAGGGCCCGAGCCTCGGACCCCTTGCCCGCGGCGAAGAACACGCAGTCCCCGGGCGCAGCGCCGACCGCCTCGACCAGGCCGGCACGCTCGTCGTCCGAGAGGTTCTTGGCCACCGGGCCGCCGAGCTCGCCGTCGTCGCCGACCGTGACGTACGCCAGCCCCTTCGCCCCGCGCTGCTTGGCCCACTCCTGCCACGCGTCGAAGGTCCGACGCGGCTGTGAGCCGCCACCGGGCATGACCACGGCGCCGACGTACGGCGCCTGGAACACCCGGAACGGCGTGTCGGCGAAGTACTCGGTGAGCTCGGTGAGCTCGAGGCCGAACCGCAGGTCCGGCTTGTCGGTGCCGTACCGGCGCATCGCGTCGGCGTAGGTCATCCGCGGGATCGGGGTCGGGATCGTGTACCCGATCAGGTCCCACAGCGCGACGAGGATCTCCTCGGAGACCGCCAGGACGTCGTCCTGCTCGACGAAGCTCATCTCGACGTCGAGCTGGGTGAACTCCGGCTGGCGGTCGGCGCGGAAGTCCTCGTCGCGGTAGCAGCGCGCGATCTGGTAGTAGCGCTCCAGGCCCGCGACCATGAGCAGCTGCTTGAAGAGCTGGGGGCTCTGCGGCAGCGCGTACCAGGAACCGGGCGCGAGGCGCGCCGGGACCACGAAGTCGCGGGCACCCTCCGGGGTCGAGCGGGTCAGCGTCGGCGTCTCGACCTCGACGAACCCCTGAGCGTCCAGCACCCGGCGGGCGGCCGAGTTCACCCTGGCGCGCAGTCGCAGCGCCTGGGCCGGAGCGGGCCGCCGCAGGTCCAGGTACCGGTGGCGCAGCCGTGCCTCCTCGCCCACCACCTCGTCCAGCGCGCTGGACACCTGGAAGGGCAGCGGGGCGGACTCGTTGAGCACCACGACGTGGCTGGCGGTGATCTCGATCGCGCCGGTCGCCAGGTTCGGGTTCTCGTTGCCCTCCGGTCGCAGCCCCACGGTCCCGGTGACCTGGAGCACGTACTCGTTGCGCAGCCCGTGGGCCACGTGCTCGTCCCGGATCACGACCTGGGCGACACCCGAGGCGTCCCGAAGGTCGATGAACGCCACGCCCCCGTGATCGCGCCGCCGGTCCACCCAGCCGGTGAGGGTGACGGTCTGGCCGGAGTGCTCGGCTCGCAGCGAGCCGGCTTCGTGGGTGCGGAGCACGGATCGGTCCTTCTCTCGGGGTGCTGCGCCCGATCGGGCGCCCTCGCGATCCTAGTTGGCCGCGGACCCGACCCGTGCCGAGGCAGGCGCCTCGTCGTCCTCCCTACGGCGTTCGGCGGGCAACGCGAGGGTTGCCAGCAGGCCGAGCGTCACGAACCCTGCGCCGATCAGCGCGGTCCGGCGCAGGGAGTCGGCGAACGCCGCCGAGGCCGCGTCGGCCACCTGCTGACCGCCGGGCCCCTGGGCGAGCCCGGGGATGGCGGTGCCGGCAGACTGCTGCACCACCTGTCCGATCTCGGTGGCCCGCGCCTGGGTCATGCCCTCGATCTGTGCGACGCGGGCGGTGGTGTCGTGCGCCAGCCCGACGAACAGGATGGTGCCGAGCACGGCGGTACCCAGTGCCGAGCCGACCTGTCGCGCGGTGGACTGGGTCCCCGAGGCCTGCCCGCTCTGGCGCACCGGCACGTCGGCCAGGATCACGCCGGTCAGCTGGGCCGACGCATAGCCGACGCCGATGCCGTAGATCAGCAGCCCCGGCACCAGGCGCCAGGCGGAGATCCCGTCCCCGACCGCCAGCCCCAGCCAGGCGATCCCGACGACCTCCAGCGCCATGCCCAGCCGCGCGACGAACCGCGGGCTGTACCGCTTCGCGAGGACGTGGGTGGTCGGTGCGGACAGGAACGACCCGAGCGCCAGCGTGGCGAGCACCGCGCCGGCGCTCAGCGCGGTGTAGCCGAGCGCGCCCTGGAGGAACAGCGGCAGCGAGAAGAGGATCCCGTACTCCCCCAGCGACAGGATGAGCGCCGCGGCCGACCCGAACCCGAACGTGCGGATCCGGAAGAGCCGCACGTCGATCAGCACCAGTCGGCCCGCCCGCGCCCGGCGCCGTTCCACCACCCAGAGGGCGACGAGAGCGACCGCGGCGAGCCCGAGCGCCACCGGGATCGGTGACAGCGCGCCGGCCTTCCAGCTCACTCCGAGGAGAGACCCGTCGGCGGCGGCGTGCCACCAGCCGTAGCTCCGGCCCTCGATCAGGCCGAACACCAGCGCGCCGATCCCGACGGCCGACAGGACCGAGCCGAGCACGTCGGCCCCGTGCTCGGCGTGCTCGTCCTTGCTCTCCGGCACGACCAGGAGCGTGCCGATCACGATCGCGGCCGCGACGGGCAGGTTGATCCCGAAGGCCCAGCGCCAGGAGAACGTCTGCGTCAGGTACCCGCCGAGCAGCGGCCCGATCGCCGCCATGCCGCCGATCACCGAGCCGTAGATCGCGAAGGCGCGCGGCCGTCGGTCTCCGCGGTACATGGCGTTGACCAGCGACAGCGACGCCGGTGACATCATCGCGCCGCCGAGGCCCTGCAGCGCCCGGCCCGCGATCAGCATCCCGGCCGTCTGGCTCGTGGCGGCCACCACGCTCGCCCCCGCGAACACCACGGCCCCCGCGATGAAGAGCCGCCGCCGCCCGTACCGGTCCCCCAGCCGGCCCATGACGATCAGCACGGCGGCGAACACCAGCGCGTAGATCGCCTGGACCCACTCGGAGTCCACCGAGTCCACCCCGAGGTCGCGGATGATCGTCGGCAGCGAGACGTTGACGACGGTCGTGTCCATGATGAACAGCGCCAGGCCGAGCGCGATGAAGATCATCGGCGTCCAACGGACCTGTGGTTCGTCCTGGCGTGCGGCGAGGCTCTGGGGTTCTGACACGGCGTCAGATTAATCCCACGACTCGCCCACCGCACACCGGACCGCCCGCCGCGGTCGGATCATCCCGCGGCGACGACCCGCGGCCACCGGTCCTCCACCGGCGGTTCCCACGTCGCGGGGTCCGCAGGCACCTGGGCGCCGCTGCGGATGTCCTTGACCTCGCCGGACTCGCAGAACCAGACGTACGGGATGCCGCGGCGGTCCGCGTGGCGGATCTGCTTGCCGAACTTGGCGGCGGTCGGCGCCACCTCGACCGGGATCCCCCGTCTCCGAAGCGCCGCGGCCACCCGGTCGGACTCAGGCCTGCTCGGCTCGTCGGTCACCGCGACCAGCACAGCGCTGGGCACCGTCCGCGTCACAGTGACCAGCTCGGCCGACAGCAGCCGCGAGACCAGGCGCGACACCCCCACGCTGATGCCGACGCCTGGGTAGGTCGTGGCCCCGTCACTGGCCAGGGAGTCGTACCGGCCCCCGGAACAGATCGATCCCAGCTGCTCGTGGCCCACCAGGACGGTCTCGTAGACCGACCCCGTGTAGTAGTCCAGGCCGCGCGCGATCTTCAGGTCCGCCACCAGCACCCCGGGCGCCGCCTGCCCGGCGGCGCCGAGCAGCTGCGCCAGCTCGCCCAGGCCCGTCTCGAGCAGGTCGTTCCCCGCGCCGTGGCGCGCCGCCAGGTCGCGGACGCGGTCCACCACAGAGGCGTCGTCGCCGCGGATCTGCGCCAGCTCGAGAACCAGCGCGGCCTGCTCGGCGGTCGCACCCGCCTCGGTGGCGAGCAGGTCCGCCACGGCCGCGGGGCCGACCTTGTCGAGCTTGTCCACCGAGCGCAGCACGGCGTCGACGTCGTCCAGGCCCAGCCCGCGCGTGAAGCCCTCGACCACCTTGCGGTTGTTCACCAGCACCTGCACCGCAGGCATGCCGACCTCGCGGAGCCGGGCGAACGCCTCGGCCACGACCAGCGGTACCTCTACCTCGTAGTGGTAGGGCAGCTCGCCCATGCCCACCACATCGATGTCGGCCTGGCAGAACTCTCGGAACCGGCCCTCCTGCGGGCGCTCGCCGCGCCACACCTTCTGGATCTGGTGCCGCTTGAACGGGAAGGCCAGGTGCCCGGCGTTCTCGAGCACGTACCGCGCGAACGGCACCGTCAGGTCGAAGTGCAGTCCGAGCGCCTGATCGGGGCGCCGGCTGCGGGCCGCGGCCTCCTGGTCGTCCTCCTGGAGCCGACGCAGCACGTAGACCTCCTTCGAGGTCTCTCCCTTGCGCAGCAGCTGGTCCATCGGCTCGACGGCGCGCGTCTCGATCCCCGCGTACCCGTACAGCTCGAAGGTCCGCCTGAGTACGTCGAGCACGTGCTGCTCGACGATCCGTCCGGCGGGGAGCCACTCGGGGAAGCCGGACAGCGGGGTCGGGCGGGCCATGGCGTCGATCCTTCCTGGACGGCGGACGGTCAGCGCGGGGAGCGCAGGTACGGGTTGGTGCGCAGCTCGGCTGCGATCGTCGACCGGGGTCCGTGGCCGGGCACGATCACCGTCGGTCCGGGCAGCTGCGCGAGTCGCCGCAGGCTCGCGGACATCGCCGCGTCGTCGCCGCCCGGAAGGTCGGTCCGGCCGACGGTACCGGCGAACAGCACGTCGCCGGTCAACGCGGTCGCCGAGCCGTCGACGTCGACCAGGTAGGCCGTCGAGCCCTCGGTGTGCCCGGGCAGGTGCAGCGCCTCGAGCGGCTCTTCGACGCCGAGGTCGAGAAGCGTGGTCTGCCCCGGCGCCACCACGAAGGTGGCGACCCTCGGTGGCTCGAGCGACGCCGGCAGGCCGGCCATGTCGCGCAGCTGGGGCCCGAGCGGGCCGAGGGTGCCGTACGGGTCCGCGAGCCGGTACGCGTCCGCCTCGTGCACGTGCAGCGGCACGTCCCACGCCCGGCACAGCGCCCCGGCGTCCCAGGTGTGGTCCACGTGACCGTGCGTGGCGAGGACCGCGACCGGCGTCCACCCGCGCTCCTCGACGAGCCGCAGGACGCGTTCGGCGACGCCACCGCCGGCGTCCACGACCACCACATGCCCCGAGCCGTCGACGAGCAGGCTGCACGTGGCGCCGAGCAGGGGCGCCTCGAGGGTCCGCAGGAGCACCCCCGCAGCCTAGTGGCGTGCTCGACGGTCCAGTGCCCCGCGGCTGCCTAGACTGTGGCCTGCTCGCGCCGGGGCGAGCTGGAGGAGGACGGGAGTCAGGTGTCCAGCAAGCGTGAGCGGGAGTACGCACGCCGACGTCACGAGAAGTGGCTCGAGCACCAGCGCAAGCTCGAGATGCGGTCCCGCCGCAGTCGGTTGGCCGCCAGATGGATCCTCGCCGGTGCCGTCGCCGTCGCCCTGGTGCTGATCGTCATCACCGTGGTCCGCACACTCAACCCGCCGACTCCTGGGACGACTCCGTCGACCGGTGCGACGACGACGCCGTCCGCCGGCGCCTCGAGCGCGCCGGACCCGGCCGTCGCACAGGATCGCGCCTGGACCGTCGCCCTGACCACCTCGGTCGGGGACATCACGCTCCAGCTCGACGGCCACGCGGCACCCCAGGCGGTGGCCGCCGTCGTCACCCTCGCGAAGGACGGCTTCTACGACGGCACGACGTGCCACCGGCTCACCGTGACCGACCCGATGTACATCCTCCAGTGCGGCGACCCGACCGGTCTGGGCACCGGTGGACCGGGCTGGACCTTCGGTCCGATCGAGAACGCGCCTGCCGATCAGGTGTACGCAGCCGGTACGGTGGCGATGGCGCGCAGCCAGAACGACGCCAACAGCATGGGGAGTCAGTTCTTCCTTGTGTACCGCGACTCGACCATCCCGGACGACGCCGCGGGCGGGTACACCGTGCTCGGCAAGGTGGTCAACGGTCTCGACGTGCTGCAGAAGGTCGCTGAGGCCGGGGTACAGGAAGGCACCGAGACCCCGGTGACGCAGGTGACGATCGAGAAGGTGGAGACCCAGTGAGCGAGACCGACCCCGAGGTCGAGGCCACCACGGCCGCACCGGAGCCGACCGCGCAGGCCGAGACTCCATCGCAGGCCCAGGCACCCGAGCCCGAGGCGACCGAACCGACCGAGCCACCAGAGCCCGAGGCGACCGAACCGACCGAGGCACCCGAGCCCGTGGCGGCCGAACCGACCGAGGCACCCGAGCCCGTGGCGGCCGAACCGACCGAGGCACCCGAGCCCGTGGCGGCCGAACCGACCGAGGCACCAGAGCCCGTGGCGGCCGAACCGACCGAGGCACCCGATCAGGCCGTGGCGGCCGTGGACGAGGTCCAGGCACCCGCCGAGAGCCCGGCACCTCCCACGCCCAAGGCCGTGGCGGCCCGCCCGAGGCCGACCCCTCGGCCCGGGCCCCGGTCCGGGCGGCCGACTCCCAAGACCGCCGTCCCGGCGACGCCGTCCGTCCCCGCTCCGCCGGACCTCACTCCCGCCGAGGAGGCGGAGGCCGCAGGCTTCGGCCGCGTCGACGCGGACGGCACCGTGTGGGTCCGCGAGGCGGCCGGCGAGCGTGTCGTCGGGCAGTACCCCGGGGCTGACGAGGCCGACGCCCTCGCCCTGTACGTGCGACGCTTCGCCGACCTGCGCGCGACCGTGCTGCTCTTCGAGACGCGACTGGGCGCGGACCTGTCCCCCAAGGAGATCGACGCCACCCTGGAGCACCTCGCAGGCGAGCTCGTCGAGCCCGCCGCCGTCGGCGACCTGGACGGCCTGCGGGCCCACCTGGAGCGCCTGCGCACCGTCGCGGCCGAGCGCAAGGCGGCCGCCGAGGCCGAACGGGCCGCGGCGAAGGCACAGGCCGTCGAGGCCAGGACCGCCCTGGTCGACGCCGCCGAGAAGATCGCCGAGACCGACCCGAGCCGCATGCAGTGGCGCCCCGCGGGCGAGGAGCTGCGGTCGCTGCTCGACCAGTGGAAGGAAGCCCAGCGCAGCGGCCCGCGCATCGACAGGCCGACGGAGGACGCGCTCTGGAAGCGGTTCAGCCACGCTCGATCGACGTTCGACCGTGAGCGCCGCAAGTTCTTCAGCGACCTGGAGAAGTCCAACACCCAGGCCAAGGAGATCAAGACCGCGCTCGTGGCCGAGGCCGAGGCCCTGGCGACCAGCACCGACTGGGGACCCACGGCCGGCGCGTACCGCGACCTGATGGCTCGCTGGAAGGCCGCCGGCCGCGCCGGACGCAAGGACGACGACGCGCTGTGGGCCCGGTTCCGCGCCGCCCAGGACGCCTTCTTCGGCGCCCGGGACGCGGCGGGCAAGGCCACCGACCAGGAGTTCCAGGCGAACCTCGAGGTCAAGCTCGCGCTCCTGGAGCAGGCCGAGGCCCTGCTCCCGGTGAAGGACCTCGCCGCGGCCAAGGCCACCCTGCGCGACATCCAGGCCAGGTGGGAAGAGGCCGGCAAGGTCCCGCGCGGAGACCTGCAGCGGATCGAGAGCCGGTTGCGTGCCGTCGAGCAGACGGTGCGCGACGCTGACCAGGTGCAGTGGCGGCGCACCAACCCCGAGACCCGCGCCCGGGCCGAGGGGGCCGCCGCCCAGCTCCACGCCGCGATCGCCCAGCTCGAGGACGACCTCGCCGAGGCCACGAAGGCCAAGGACGCCCGGCGCATCGCCGAGGCGACCGCGGCGCTCGAGGCACGGCGCGCATGGCTGGAGCAGGTCGAGCGCGCCGCCGCCGACTCGCGCTGAGACCCCGAGCCCGGACCCGGCCCGCCCGAGGGCCCGCCCCACTGGCGCCTCGTCGCAGCGTCAGTCGGGCAGGTGCGCCACCGCTGACCCGGTCAACCGGTACACGTCGTAGACCCCGTCCACCTTGCGCACCGCCGCCAGGACGGAGTTCAGATGGGTGGTCTCGGCCATCTCGAACACGAACCGCGAGATCGCCACGCGGTCCCTGGTGGTGGAGACCGTCGCGGAGAGGATGTTCACGTGGTGGTCCGACAGGACCCGGGTCACGTCCGACAGCAGCCGGCTGCGGTCGATCGCCTCCACCTGGATCTGGACGAGGAAGACCGTCCCGGCCCCCGGTTCCCACTCGACCTCGACGATCCGCTCGGGCTGGTTGCGCAGCGCGGTGACGTTGGCGCAGTCGGTGCGGTGCACACTCACCCCGGCGCCGCGGGTCACGAACCCGACGATCTCGTCGCCGGGCACCGGCGTGCAGCACTTCGCGAGCTTGGCCCACACGTCCCCGACGCCCTTGACGGTCACCCCGGCGTCGGTGCTGCGGCTCTTGGTGCGGGTGTGCCCGGGTCGGGTGACCTCGGCCAGGTCCTCCTCGGCTGACGACTCGCCGCCCAGCGACTGGACCAGGCGGTGCACGACGGTCTGGGCCGAGACCTGCTGCTCCCCCACCGCCGCGTACAGCGCCGAGACGTCGGCATAGCGCATCTCGTTGGCCAGGGTGACGAGTGCCTCGTGCGACAGCAGCCGCTGGATCGGCAGGTTCTGCTTGCGCATCGCCTTGGCGATCGCGTCCTTGCCGTGCTCGATGGCCTCCTCGCGACGCTCCTTGGAGAACCACTGGCGGATCTTGTTGCGGGCTCGGGGGCTCTTGACGAAGTTCAGCCAGTCCTGCGACGGCCCGGCCGTCTCCGACTTGGAGGTCAACACCTCCACCACGTCGCCGTTCTCCAGCTCGGAGTCCAGCGGCACCAACCGGCTGTTGACCCGCGCACCCATCGTGCGGTGCCCCACCTCGGTGTGCACCGCGTAGGCGAAGTCCACCGGCGTCGAGCCGGACGGCAACGCCATCACCTCGCCCTTGGGGGTGAAGACGTACACCTCCGACCCACGGATGTCGAAGCGCAGCGAGTCCAGGAACTCGTTCGGGTCGGCGGTCTCCTGCTGCCAGTCCACGAGCTGGCGCAGCCAGGCCATGTCGGTCGCCGCGTCGGGCGCCCCGCCCTTGGGGTGCTTGACCTCGTCCTTGTACTTCCAGTGCGCCGCGATGCCGTACTCGGCCCGACGGTGCATGTCGTGGGTGCGGATCTGGATCTCGACGGGCTTGCCGCCCGGACCGATCACCGTCGTGTGCAACGACTGGTACATGTTGAACTTGGGCATCGCGATGTAGTCCTTGAACCGGCCGGGCACCGGGTTCCATCGCGCGTGCAGGGCGCCGAGCGCCGCGTAGCAGTCCCGCACCGTGTCCACCAGGACGCGCACCCCGACGAGGTCGTAGATGTCGGAGAAGTCGCGCCCGCGCACGATCATCTTCTGGTAGATCGAGTAGTAGTGCTTGGGCCGGCTGGTCACCACGGCGCGGATCCGCGCCGCCCGCAGGTCCGCCATGACCTGCTCGCGCACGCTCGTCAGGTACTCGTCGCGCGCGGGCGCCCGCTCGACCACGAGCCGCACGATCTCGTCGAAGATCTTCGGGTAGAGGGTGTGGAAGGACAGGTCCTCGAGCTCCCACTTGATCGTGTTCATCCCCAGCCGGTGCGCCAGCGGGGCGTAGATCTCCAGGGTCTCGCGCGCCTTGCGCTCCGCCGACTCCTGCGGCACGTACTTCCACGTCCTGGCGTTGTGCAGCCGGTCGGCCAGCTTGATCACGAGGACGCGGATGTCACGCGCCATCGCGACCACCATCTTGCGCACCGTCTCGGCCTGGGCCGCGTCGCCGTAGTTGACCTTGTCGAGCTTGGTCACACCGTCGACGAGCTTGGCGATCTCCTCCCCGAAGTCCGCGCGCAGCTGCTCCAGCGAGTACTCGGTGTCCTCGACCGTGTCGTGCAGCAGGGCGGCGGCAAGGGTGGGGGGCGTCATCCCCAGCTCGGCGAGGATCGTGGCGACTGCGACCGGATGGGTGATGTACGGGTCGCCGCTCTTGCGCTGCTGGCCGCGGTGGGCGAGCTCGGCGATCTCGTACGCCCGCAGCAGCGGCCCGATGTCGGCCTTGGGGTGGTTGGCGCGCACGGCCTGCAGCACGGGCTCGAGCGCGGGCGGCGTGGGAGACACGCTCCGCGCGACGAGGCGCTCCCACCGCGATCGGCTGCGCGTCCCGAGCGCGATCTCGCCGGTCGGCGGGACCTGGGCCTCGGCCACGGGCGTGACGGGGCCGGTCACGTCGCTGTCGCTCATCGGCCCTCCCCTCGCACCTGACCTTCGATTCTAGGTCCGTGCGGCGGGGGCTCCGCGACCGCTCAGTAGGTGAGCAGGGTCTGCACGGTGTGGTCGGCCAGCTTGGACCGGCCGTCGAGGAAGGTCAGCTCCATGAGGAACGACAGGGCGGCGACTTTGCTTCCCGCCTGCTCCAGCAGCTCGACCGTCGCGGCGGCGGTCCCGCCGGTGGCCAGCACGTCGTCCACCACGAGCACCCTCGCGCCGCGCGCCATCGCGTCGCGGTGGACCTCGAGCACGGCGCTGCCGTACTCCAGGTCGTAGGCGCCCGACAGCGTCTCGCGCGGGAGCTTGCCCGCCTTGCGCACCGGGACGAATCCCACCCCGAGCTCCACGGCCACGGGCGCACCGAGGATGAAGCCACGTGCCTCCATGCCGACCACGAGGTCGACCTCGGGCGCCTGCTCTGCCATGTGGTGGATCACGGCCGCGAACGCCGGGCCGTCGCCCAGCAGCGGCGTGATGTCCTTGAAGACGACACCAGGCGTCGGGTAGTCCGGCACGTCGCGCACCAATGCGCCGGCACGCGCCACGAGGTCGGTGCTCACGGCCTGCGCCCCGGGCCGCGCGAACCCTTGCGCCGCCTGGGCTGCGCGGCCACGCCGAGGTGCTGGCCAGGCACGGACGCTCCGACCCGAACGTGGGTTGCGCCCTCCTCGTCAAGAGTGCCGTCCTGGACGGCCGCGGCACGCAGGGCCAGGACCTCCTTGGTGTGGGCCGCCACGGCCGGCTCGCGGTTGCGCAACGAGACCTCGACCGGGGTCGCGATGAAGATCGAGGAGAACGTCCCGGCAATCATGCCGACGAAGAGCGCCAGCGCGATGTCTCGCAGCGTGCCCGCGCCGAGGACGAACGCGCCGATGAACAGGATTCCGCTGACCGGCAGCAGTGCGACCACGGAGGTGTTGATCGAACGAACCAGCGTCTGGTTGAGCGCGAGGTTCGACAGCTCGGCGTGGGTGTAACGCTTCTGCTGGAGGAGCTTGGCGTTGTTCTCCCTGACCTTGTCGAACACCACGACGGTGTCGTAGAGCGAGTACCCCAGGATGGTCAGGAACCCGATCACGGTCGCCGGGCTCACCTCCCAGCCGACGGCCACGTACATCCCGACGGTGATCACCATGTCGTGCACCAGTGCGACCAGCGCGGCGACCGCCATCCGCCAGTTGCGGAAGTAGATGGTCATGACGAGCGTGACGAGCACCAGGAAGACGACCAGACCCCGCACGGCCTTGTCCGTGACATCCGCGCCCCAGCTCGGGCCGATGAACTGCGAGGACACGTTCGCCCCGTCGTACGCGGCGGACAGGGCGTCGGCGGCCTGCTGGGTCTGCTCGGAGCTGAGCTGCGAGGTCTGCACGCGCAGCGACTTGGTGCCGCTGGTACCGAGCACGGAGACCCGGGGCACCTCGTCCGGCTTGATCGACGCGATCGCGTCGATCGCCGGCTGCTGGTCGGTGGTCGCCACGTTCGAGACGATGAACTCCGAGCCGCCGACGAACTCGATGCCCGGCGTCAGACCCTTGAAGATCAGCAGCAGCGCCGAGACGAGGACGATCGCCCCGGAGATCGCGTACCACCGGCGCCGGTGGCCGACGATGTCGTACGAGCGACGGCCGGTGTAAAGGTCGTTGCCCCAGCGGCCCATCCTGGTCTCGGCCATCAGGCGTCCTCTCCCTCGGTGGACGTCGCCGCGGCCTTGGCCGCCGCCCGCCGCTCGGCGATCGTCATGCGACGCCCGACCGCGTCAGCCGGCTCGTCCGGGCCGACCACCCGACCACGGCCCACATACCGGGTCCGCGCGCCGAGCTGCTCCGGGTCCAACCCGGAGAACCGGTGGCCCTCGCCGAAGAACTTCGTCCGGGCGAGCAGCACCATCAGCGGGTGCGTGAGCGTGAACACCACGAGCAGGTCCACCAACGTCGTCAGACCCAGGGTGAAGGCGAAGCCGCGCACCCCGCCGACGGCCAGGAAGTACAGCACGAGCGCGGCGAGGAAGTTCACCGTGTCGGACGCCAGGATCGTGCGCTTGGCCCGCGCCCAACCCTGCGAGACGGCGGCGGGCAGCGTCCGGCCGTCGCGCAGCTCGTCCCTGATGCGTTCGAAGTACACGATGAACGAGTCCGCGGTGATGCCGATCGCGACGATCAGGCCGGCGACACCGGGCAGGCTCAGCCGGTACCCCTGCGTCCAGGAGAGCAGCGCGATCAGTCCGTACGTCACCGCGCCGGCGACGACCAGGCTGAGCACCGTGACGAAGCCCAGGGCCCGGTACTGGAACACCGAGTAGACCACCACGAGCGCCAGACCGATGAGGCCGGCCAGGATGCCGCGCTGGAGCTGCTCGGAGCCGAGCGTGGCAGAGATCGTCTGCTCGCTCTGCACCTCGAAGGTCAGCGGCAGGGCACCGAAGTTGAGCTGCCGGGCCAGCGTCGCCGCTGACTCGCGCGTGAAGTTGCCCGAGATCTCGGCCTTGCCGTTCGGGATGATGCTGTTGATCTGCGGAGCGGAGATCACCAGGCCGTCGAGCACGATCGCGAACTGGTTGCGCGGCGACGTGAGGTCGAGCAGGCGGGTGCTCGTCTCACGGAAGGCCGTCGTCCCCTCGGCGTTGAGGGTGAGGTTGACGACCCACTCGTTGGTCAGCTGGCCGGTCTGGGTGACCTTGAGCCCGGACGACGCGCCGGACAGGTCCTTGCCGTACACCTCGACCGGGCCGAGCACGTACTTGGCCGTGCCGTCCGCCTGGCACGTGACCAGGGGCTTCGCCGGGTCGCCGGTCTTGGACCCGGCTCCCGTGAGATTCGTGGGGTCGGTGCAGTCGAGCTTGCCGAACTCGTCCAGGACGTCCTGGGTGAGCCAGTCGAGCGAGGAGGCGTCCGACGGGGTGCCCAGGTTGCTGGCGGCAGTCTCCGGCGTCCCGGCGGCCGGCGCGCCGACCTTGATCACCGGGCGGAAGAACATCTGCGCAGACTGCCGCACCAGGTTGAGCGTCTCCTGGCTCGGCGTGCCGGGGAGCGCGACCACGATGTTGCGGTTCTGCCCCGAGCCCTGGGACGTGATCTCGGCCTCGGCGACGCCGGAGGCGTCGACCCGCTGACGGATGATGTCGATCGCCTGGGTGATGTCGGCGTCGGTGATCGTCTCGTTGCTGACCGGTCGCAGGATCAGCTGCGTGCCGCCCTCGAGGTCGAGCGCGAGCTTCGGGGTGAGCGAGCCGTCGGACCACGTGGCTCCGGCGAACAGGGCTGCGAACAACGCGACGATCACGACGCCCAGGGTCACCAGGGTGCGCACGGGCCGCTCACGGCGGGTCGGTGTGGCCAACGGTCAGTCTTCTCTCGTGTGAATCGGTCCGGGCGGGCTCGGCTCAGCCGCGCCGGTCGTCCTCGGGACCCGACACGTCCCCGGAGTCCTCGTCGAGGTCGTCGGCGTCCTCGCCGGTCTCTTCCCAGTCCTCGTCGTCCCACTCCTGCTCGTCCCACTCGGAGTCCTCGTCGTCCTCCTCGTCGGTCGCCTCGTCGGTCAGGGGCGTCTCTACGAGCTTCGCGATGGCCGGCTTGAACCAGCGGGTCGTGACGCCGGGCGAGGTCTCCAGCGTGATGACGTCGTCGTCCACCGAGACCACGGTGCCGTACATGCCAGAACCCGTCATGACCTCCTGACCGGGCTGCAGGTTGTCCCGGAACGCCGACGCCGCCTGCTGCTGTTTGCGGTTGCGGCTCGAGAGCCAGAACATCGAGCCCACCATGACGACGAGCAGGAGGGGGAGAAACAGGTCGCTGGGCATGTCTTCGTCCTTGTCGCAGGTGGCCGGGCCGCAGTCTAGGTGACGCGCGCTCCCCCGCCCTAACGGCGCCCCGCCGGCGTCGGTTCCCGCACGGCGGGAGCCTCAGTCGAACAGCGTCGCGCCCGCGTCGGGGCGGCGCAGGCCCAGATGATCGTACGCGCGAACCGTCGCCACCCGGCCCCGCGGGGTCCGTCCCATCAACCCCTCGCGCACCAGGAAGGGCTCGGCGACGGTCTCGACCGTCTCCGGCTCCTCGCCGACCGCCACGGCGAGGGTGCTGAGCCCCACCGGACCACCGCCGAAGCGCTCGCACAGCGCGGTCAGCACCGCGCGGTCGAGCCGGTCCAGACCGAGCTCGTCCACCTCGTAGACCTCGAGCGCCGCCCGGGCGGCGACCAGGTCGGCGCGCCCGTCGCCGCGCACCTGTGCCCAGTCCCGGACCCGGCGCAGCAGCCGGTTGGCGATCCGCGGCGTGCCGCGCGACCGGCCGGCGATCTCCACAGCGGCGTCCTCGGCCAGCTCGACCCCCAACAGGCCCGCCGATCGCACGAGCACCTGCCGCAGCTCGTCGGTGTCGTAGAAGTCCAGGTGCGCGGTGAAGCCGAACCGGTCGCGCAGCGGCGCGGGCAGCAGGCCGGCGCGCGTGGTCGCACCGACCACCGTGAACGGCGGCAGCGTCAGGCCGATCGCGTTCGCACCCGGCCCCTTGCCCACGACGACGTCGACCCGGAAGTCCTCCATCGCGACGTAGAGCAGCTCCTCCGCGGGCCGGGCGAGCCGGTGGATCTCGTCCAGGAACAGCACCTCGCCCTCCTCCAGGGAGGAGAGCACCGCAGCGAGGTCGCCGGCGTGCTGGATCGCCGGTCCGGAGGTCACGCGCACCGACGCGCCGAGCTCGGCGGCGATGATCATGGCCAGGGTCGTCTTGCCCAGACCGGGCGGCCCGGACAGCAGCACGTGGTCGGGCGCCCGTCCGCGGCCGATCGCCGCGTGCAGCACCAGCTCGAGCTGGTCGCGCACCACACGCTGGCCGATGAACTCCCCCAGGCGCCGCGGGCGCAGTGCGGCCTCGGCGGCGCGCTCGGCCTCCTCGGCGCCCGGGGCGACGATCCGCTCGGTGGCGAACTCCTCCTCAGACACGGCCACCGCCCAGCCCGCGCAGCGCGGCGCGGAGCACCTCGGCGACGTCGCCGACGGGCTCGCCGTCCGGCGCGACCGCGTCGACGGCCTGCTGGGCCACCTTCTGCGCCCAGCCGAGGCCGACCAGGGCCTCGACGACCTCGCCACGCCGGTCGACCGACGTGGGTGCGGGCGCGGTCGCGGACGCGGGGGCGCCGAGCCGGTCGGCGAGCTCGAGCACGAGGCGCTGGGCGCCCTTGCGACCGATCCCCGGAACGCGCTGGAGCGCCGAGAGGTCCTCGGTCGCGACCGCGGTGCGCAGCGCGTCAGGGCTGTGCACCGCGAGCATCGCCAGGGCCAGCCGCGGACCTATCCCGCTGACCGTCTGCACCTGCTCGAACACGTCCCGCTCGTCCTCGTCGACGAAGCCGAACAGGGTCAGGGAGTCCTCCCGGACCACCATCGAGGTGGCCAGCCGCGCGCGCTCCCCCAGCCGCAGGCCCGCGAGCGTCGCCGGGGTCGCGTGGACCAGCAGGCCCACGCCGCCGACCTCGACGACCGCGGCGTCCAGACGCAGCGCCGCCACCCGCCCGTCGACCGTGGCGATCACCCGGAACCTCCGTCCTGCGCCCCGTCGGCGCGTGCCCGAACACCTGTACGACGCACGCTAGCAAGCCGACCGTTCAGCGCCTGCCCCGGCGCGCCGCCGCCTCCGCGGTCGCCCAGGCACGCTGAGCCGCCGTCGGGCCGGTCAGCCGGGCGTCCGCGCCCGAACCTCCCGGCCGCCACAGGTGGCAGATCGCCAGGGCGAGCGCGTCGGCCGCGTCCGCGGGGGTCGGTCGCGTCTCCAGCTCGAGGATGCGGGTCACCATCGCGGCCACCTGAGCCTTGCCCGCCCGCCCGCTGCCGGTGACCGCGGCCTTGACCTCGCTCGGGGTGTGCAGCGCGACCGCGATGCCCCGCCGGGCGGCGGCGACCATCACGACGCCGGAGACCTGGGCGGTGCCCATCACGGTGCGGACGTTGTGCTGGGCGAACACCCGCTCGACCGCCACCGCGTCGGGGCGGTGCCGGTCGAGCCACTGCTCGACCTCGGCCTCGATCGCGACCAGCCGCGCCGCCGGGTCCGCACCGGCGTCCGAGCGCGCCACCCCGACCTCGACCAGCCGCACACGGCGCCCGGGCATGGCGTCGACCACGCCCAGACCGCACCGGGTCAGCCCAGGGTCCACGCCGAGCACTCGCACCGCGCCAGTCTCCCCCGCCACCCCCTTGCGCCGTTGCACCAACCCACCCCCAACCCCCGTGATCAAGGAATTCCTGCCCGCCGCAGGGTCACGATCAAGGAATCCGTGCGCATTACCGGGCTCACGATCAAGGAGTCCAGGCCAACGGCGCAGGTGCCTCGGATCTCCCGGAGTCCGCACGGGGCACGGTGGCCCACGTCCGATGCGGTACGGATTTCCTTGATCACCTGGGTGGGGTGGGCAGAGATTCCTTGATCACGCGTGTTGGGGTGGGGTGGGGGTCAGTCCTCGTCGAGGGCGGCCATGACCTCGTCGGAGGCGTCGAAGTTGGCGAACACGTTCTGCACGTCGTCGCTGTCCTCGAGCGCGTCGATGAGCCGCATGATCTTGCGGGCCCCGTCCACGTCGACCTCGATCTGGGTCGCGGGCACGAACTGGGCCTCGGCCGAGTCGTAGTCGATGCCGGCGTCCTGGAGCGCGGTGCGCACCTGGACGACGTCACCGGCCTCGCACATCACCTCGAACACGTCGCCGAGGTCGTTGACCTCGTCGGCCCCCGCCTCGAGCACGGCGGTCAGCACGTCGTCCTCGGTGACGCCGTCACCCTTGGGCACGATCACGACGCCGCGCCGGGAGAACAGGTACGACACCGACCCCGGGTCGGCCATCTGGCCGCCGTTGCGGGTGAACGCGACGCGCACGTCGGACGCGGCGCGGTTGCGGTTGTCGGTGAGGCACTCGACCAGCACGGCGATCCCACCGGGCGCGTAGCCCTCGTACATGATCGTCTGGTAGTCGGCGCCGCCGCCCTCCGCGCCGGAGCCGCGCTTGACCGCACGGTCGATGTTGTCGTTGGGGACCGAGGACTTCTTGGCCTTCTGGATCGCGTCGAACAGCGTCGGGTTGCCCGCGGGGTCGCCGCCGCCGACGCGCGCAGCGACCTCGATGTTCTTGATGAGCTTCGCGAACAGCTTTCCCCGCCGGGCGTCGATCACCGCCTTCTTGTGCTTGGTGGTGGCCCACTTGGAGTGACCGGACATGACTACCCCTCGACGATCTGGACGAAAAGCCGGTGCAGGCGCAGGTCCCCGGTGACCTCCGGGTGGAAGGACGTGGCCATCACGTCGCGCTCACGCACCGCGACGATCCTACCGGCGGCCGGACCCGTGGTGACCTGCGCGAGGACCTGCACCGCCGGTCCGGCCCGCTCGACCCACGGCGCACGGATGAACACCGCGTGCACCGGGCGCTGGGCGCTGTCGGCCACGCCTGCGACCTCCAGGTCGGTCTCGAACGAGTCGACCTGCCGGCCGAAGGCGTTGCGGCGGACCGTGACGTCCAGGCCTCCGAGGGTCTGCTGGTCGGCCGTACCCCCGACGATCCGGTCGGCGAGCAGGATCATCCCTGCGCACGACCCGAAGGCCGGCATCCCGTCGGCGATTCGCGCGCGCAACGGCTCGAACAGCCCGAACGCGCGCAGCAGCTTGTCGATGGTCGTGGACTCTCCGCCGGGGATCACCAGCCCGTCCACGGTCGCCAGCTCGCCGGGGCGGCGCACCCGCACCGCGCGTGCGCCGCAGGCCCGGAGCATGGCCAGGTGTTCGCGGACGTCCCCTTGCAGGGCCAGGACTCCGACGGTCGGGGTGAGGGTCACGAACCCGGAGTCTACGGATCGTGGGATGACCGCGGTGCAGCTCGGGCCCTGCAACGGGGTCCTCGACAGGTCCTCCCGCGCTAGCGTCACCGACGTGGACCTCGAGACCCGCGCCGCCGCCCTGGACACCGAGCACGCCGCCACCGACCTGCGCCGCCTCTTCCGGCTGCCGCGCGGCGTCGTCTACCTCGACGGCAACTCGCTCGGCGCGCTGCCCGCACACGTGCCCGACGTGCTGCGTGACGTCGTCGAGCGCCAGTGGGGTGACGACCTGATCACCTCGTGGAACACGCACGACTGGTGGAACGCCCCGACCCGCGTCGGCGACCGCATCGGTCGGCTGGTCGGCGCGGAGCCGGGCCAGATCGCGGTCGGGGACACCACGTCGCTCGCCCTGTTCCAGGCGGCGTCGGCCGCGCTGCGGATGCAGCCCGGACGGCACCTGGTGGTCACCGACCCGGCGTCGTTCCCCACGGACCTGTACGTCCTGGCGGGCCTGGTCGACCTGACCGGCCACGAGCTCGTGCACGCCACGCCCGACGAGGTGCCCGGCCTGCTGGCCGACCGCGGTGAGGAGGTCGCGCTCGTCGCGCTCTCGCACGTCGACTTCCGCACCGGGCGCCTGTGGGACCTGGCACACCTGACGGGTGTCGCCCACGCCGCGGGCGCTCTCGCACTGTGGGACCTGTCGCACAGCGCCGGCGCGCTGCCGGTCGAGCTGGACCGGCACGGCGTCGACCTCGCCGTCGGGTGCGGGTACAAGTACCTCAACGGCGGGCCCGGCGCCCCTGCGTTCACGTATGTCGCAGGCCGCCACCAGGAGCGGTACGAGCCCGCCGTCCGGGCCTGGCACGGGCATGCCGAGCCCTTCGCGATGCACCCGCACCACCGGTTCGCCGACGGGATCACCAGGGCAAGGGGCGGGACCCCGCCGCTCCTCTCGCTGCTCGCCCTCGAGGCGGCGCTGTCGGTGTTCGACGCCGCGGACCTCGCCGCCGTCCGCCGGCGCTCCCTGTCGCTCACCGGGTTCCTCATCGAGGCGCTCGACGTGCTCGTCCCCGAGGTCGACCTGGTCACGCCGCGCGACCCTGCCGCACGCGGGTCCCAGGTCGCGGCCGTCCACGCGCAGGCCTACGGCGTGGTCCGGGCGCTCGTGGCACGCGGCGTGATCGGCGACTTCCGCACGCCGGACGTGGTCCGGCTCGGGGTGGCCGCCCCGTACCTCACCCACGGCGACCTGCTCCGGGCGGTCCGAGAGCTGCGCGCCGTGCTGGACTCCGGCGAGCACGCTGCCCTGGACGGCGCCCGCGCCACGGTGACCTGACCGGTAGCCTGCCCGCCGTGGCTCGGCGGCGGTGGTGGACGGCACCCGTGATCCTCGTGGTCGCGGGCCTGGTGCTCATCTTCGGTGGTGCTCCGCTGCTCGGCTCGGGCCTCACGGACCTCGCGGCGACCTCGACCTCGATCGGCGGGAGCGCCAAGGTCATCGGCGCACTCGCCGCGCTCCTGCTGGGCATCCTCACGTCCGCCGCCGGCCTGGCCTGGTGGTGGCTGGCCTGGCGGCGGCGGACGCGGGATCGCTAGACCGTCACCGCCAGCCGCTCGCGCCACCCCGGGTAGAGGGCGTCGGCGTCGCCCGGGAAGGAATCGAACGCCCGCGCCAGCTCCCGATGGGTGGCCGCGTACTCGACCGGGTCGGCGCCCACGTCCCAGCTCTCGTAGGCCTGGCGCAGCGACCGCGCCCCCGCCGCGGGACCGTCCAGGTGGCCGTACGAGCCGCCGCCCGCGGTGTTGATCACGTTGCCGTGCCCGAGGTTGGCGAAGAACCCGGGCAGCCGCAGCGCGTTCATGCCCCCGGAGATGATCGGCGTGGTGGCCTTCATGCCGTACCACTGCTGGGCATAGACCGGCCCCTGGGCCTCGTCGCGCTCGATCATGTACGCGATGCCGCGGTCGTCCGCGCCGCCCTCCATCTTCCCGTAGCCCATCGTCCCGACGTGGATGCCCGAGGCGCCCTGCAGCCGGGCCATCTTGGCCAGGACGAACGCGGTGTAGCCGCGCCGGGCGCTGGGCGAGGTGACCGCGCCGTGGCCGGCCCGGTGGTAGTGCAGGAACTGGTTCGGGTAGTTCCGGCGCGCCGTGGTCACCATCCCCGGGCCGCCGACGTACCCGTCGACCAGGAAGGCGAGCTTGTTCGCGTCCGGCCCGAACGTCTCCAGGGCGAAGTCGGCGCGGGCGAGCATCTCGTCGTGGTCGTCGGCGGTGATGTTCATCGAGAACAGCTTCGCCTCCCCCGTCTCGTCCATGGCGCGCTTCATCGCGTCGTAGACCAGCGGGATCGTCTGCTTGATCGGCGCGAACACCTGGTTGCCCTGCGGCTCGTCGTTCTTGATGAAGTCGCCGCCCAGCCAGAACTGGTACGCGGCCCGCGCGAACGGCTCCGGTCGTAGGCCGAGCTTGGGCTTGATGATCGTGCCGGCGATGTACCCGCCGTCGTGGACCGGTCGGCCCAGGATCCGCCACAGGTCGGAGATGTTCATCGCCGGCCCGTCGAACTGCCGGATCACCTCGGGCGGGACGTAGAAGTCGATCATCTTGGCGTACTCGATGTCGCCCATGCCCTGGTTGTTGCCGATGGTCAGGGTCAGGAACGAGACGATCATCATCCGGCCGTCGGTGACGTTCCGGTCGAACAGCTCCAGCGGGTAGGCGATCCGCAGGTCCTCGTTCGACTCGTCGACGTGGTAGACGAGCGCGTCGACGCCTCGCGTGAAGTCGTCGGTGGTCGACACCTCGACGTTGGTGCCGGTCGAGGACTCCGCGGCGAAGTGCGCGGCGGCTTCGAGGTACGTGGTGCCCGGCTTCGGCTTCATCCGGTAGGCGCACAGGATGTGCCGTCCCCCGGCGATCAGGTCGGCTTCCCTCAGCTCGAGGGCGGCGTAGCGGCCCGACTGGTCCATGGCTCTGCTCCTTCGGTGAGGGTCAGGGCTGCCCGGCGGCAGCCCTCGCGTGCAGGTCGGTCAGGTCGGCCAACGTGGTGTCGGCCAGGTCCGCCAGGACGGCGAGCGTGACGGCCACGTCGAAGACCAGCGCCTGAAGTGCCATGCCGCGACGCTAGGCGCGGGGGCGCGCCCCGGACCTCACCCCCACGGGGGACGTGAGGGGTGAGACCCGCTCAACCCGTCGGGTCCGGCGCCCGGCGCACCGGGAGCTCGACGATCACCGTCGTGCCCCGGCCCGGCATGGAGTCGATCCGCAGCGAGGCGCCGATGAGGGCGCACCTCTCGGCGATCGACGACAGCCCGAAGTGGGCCCCTTCGGTGCCCTCCGCACGAGCCGCAGCCCGCTTGGCCGGGTCCTGGCGCACGTCGAAGCCGACGCCGTCGTCGGTGATGCCGAGCACGACGTCGTCGCCGTGGCGGCGCAGGCTCACCGTGACGCGCCTGGCCCGACCGTGCCGGATCGCGTTGCTGGTCGACTCCTGGGCGATCCGGAACAGCGCCGCAGCGGCGTGGTCCGGCAGGTCCGCGAATCGGCCGACCGGGTCGCACTCGGTGACCATCACCCCGTCCGGGGCCGTCTCGGCGAGCGACTCCAGCGCCGCGACCAGCCCGAGGTCGTCCAGCACCAGGCTGTGCAGACCGGTGATCGCCGCACGGGTCTGGGCGTAGGCGTTGTCGGCCAGGGTGCGGGCCACCCCGATCTGCGACCGGGCCTGCGCGAGTGTCGTGCCCTGCCGGTCGGACTCGCTGCACTCCGCCTCGGCAGCGGCGATGGACAGCTCGGCAGCGTTGAGGTGGAACGACATCGAGGCCAGCGCGGTGGTGACCCCGTCGTGCAGGTCGGAGGCGATCCGGCGCCGTTCGGCCTCCTGGGCGGAGATCGCCTGGGCGATCAGCCGGTCGCGGTCGTCACGGTGGGCGTCGACCGCGTCGCGCAGGTCCCCCACCTGCAGGCGCAGGCCGAGCAGGTCGGCGCACGGCTGCAGGCTGGTCATCTCCTCGTCGGAGTAGGGCTCGTCGACGCCCCGGTGCACCCCGACCACACCCAGGATCTGCCCGCCCAGGCCGCGGGCCGGCACACACAGCCGGGCGACCGACCCGCCGTGGTCCAGACCCAGCAGGTGGCGGTGGATCGGGCTGCGCGGGGCGTCTGCCCCCAGCACCATGCCGTGGCCGTTGCGGGCCACGAGCCCGGTGACTCCCTGGCCGACCTGCACCACGAGCGCCGCCTGCGCCTCCGGGTCGGGCGGGTAGGCGCCGCCGACGGTCAGCCGTGCGCCGTCGGACAGCTGGATGATCGCGCCGGCGGACCGCGTCTGCTCGGCGAACGCCCGCGCCAGGGCGCCCAGGTCGAACGCCACCGGCGTGGCGAGCATCTCCCACAGGGTGGACCTCATCGGAACAGGCCCTCGCGCAGCGCCACCGCGATCGCACCGGCCCGGTCCTGCACGTCGAGCTTGCGGTACAGGCTGCGGATGTGGGTCTTGACCGTGTCCTCGGACACCACCAGCGTCGAGGCCACCGACCGGTTGGAGTGCCCGGCGACCAGCAGGTCCAGCACCTCCGACTCGCGCTGCGTGAGCCCCAGGTTGGCGCCGGGCCAGAACTCTCCCGAGGAGATCCGCGCCGCGGACAGCGCGACCCGCCCGGCCAACGCCGGGTCGATCGCGACCTCTCCCTCGGCCACCCGACGCAGGTGCCCGACCAGCTCGGCAGCGTCGACACGCTTGAGGATGTAGCCCTGCGCGCCGGCCCGCAGCGCCTGGAACAGGTAGTGCTCGTCGTCGTAGACCGTGAGCATCACGACCTTGACCTCCGGCTGCGTCCGGGCGAGCTCGCGCACCAGGTCCAGCCCGCTGTCCCGGCCCAGCCGGACGTCGCTCAGCACGATGTCCGGCTGCGCGGTGGCGATCTCGCGGCGGGCCCGCTCCAGGGACGTCGCGGTCGCCACCACCTCCACGTCGGAGGCGAAGTGGGCGAGCATCGCCATCAGCCCGTGCAGGACCATCTCGTGGTCGTCGACGAGCACGAGACGCAGTGGGGGGTGACCTTCCTCGGGCACGGACCCACCCTAGGGGCCGCGGGCCGCCTCACCCCGGGAACCACCCCTGGGGGTGAGCCGCCGGGCACCCGCCGTCGATTGACTCGGCCGGGTCACCATCCGACCCCGGGAGGCCCGCCATGGCTCCGCATGCACCACTGATCGTCCCGTCCGTCCTGCCGGCCGACGCCGCAAGGCTGGGCGACGAGGTCGCCGAGCTCTGCGACGCAGGCGTCGACCGCATCCAGTGGGACGTCATGGACGGGGTGTTCGTGCCCAACCTCACCTTCGGCCCCGACGTCATCGAGGCCGCGCGCAGGCACAGCACCGTCGGCTTCGAGGCCCACCTCATGGTGGTCGAGCCGGACCGGCTCCTGGACCGCTACGTCGACGCGGGCTGCGAGCTGGTGATCGTCCACGCCGAGACCACACCGCACCTGCACCGCACGCTGCGTCGGATCCGCGAGCTCGGCGCACGGTCGGGCGTGGCGCTCAATCCGCACACCCCGGCCGAGGTGGTCGAGGGCGTGCTGGAGGAGACCGACCTCCTCCTGCCCATGACCGTCAACCCGGGGTTCGGCGGCCAGTCCTACATCCCCGCGGTCGAGCGCAAGGTGGCCCGGCTGCGCGCGATGGTCGACGCCTCCGGTCTGGACATCGAGATCGAGGTCGACGGCGGGATCTCCGACACGACGATCGCAGGCGCTGCGAGCGCGGGCGCGGACGTGTTCATCTCCGGGAGCTGGCTGTTCAAGCACCCGGAGGGCAAGGCAGCCGGCGTCCGCCTGCTGCGCGAGCGGGCTGCGGCCGTCATGCGCCCGCTGGTCCGTGTGGGAGGGATGGCCTGAGATGAGCACGCTGCCCACCGCGGCGCCGGCCGTCACGGAGCCGGTGCCCGGCACCGACGCCCTCGCCGTGTCAACCCTGCGGTTCCTTGCCGCCGACATGGTCGAGGAGGCCCGCTCCGGCCATCCCGGCCTGCCTCTCGGCGCGGCGCCGATGGCGTGGGTGCTGTTCTCCCGGCACCTGCGCCACGACCCGTCCGACTCCGCCTGGCCCGACCGCGACCGCTTCGTGCTGAGCGCCGGGCACGGCTCGGCCCTGCTGTACGCGCTGCTGCACGTGTTCGGCTACGACCTGCCGATGCACGAGCTGCGCCGGTTCCGCCAGCTCGGCTCGGCGACCCCCGGGCACCCGGAGTACGGACACACCGACGGTGTGGAGACCACCACCGGCCCGCTGGGTCAGGGGCTGGCGATGGCGGTCGGCATGGCAGTGGCCGAGCGCATGCAGCACGCCCGATTCCCCGAGGTCACCGACCACCACACCTACGCGCTGGTCGGTGACGGCTGCCTCATGGAGGGCATCAGCCAGGAGGCGATCTCGATGGCCGGGCACCTGGGTCTGGGTCGCCTGGTGGTGCTGTGGGACGACAACCGCATCACCATCGACGGCCCGGTGGGCCAGGCGTCCTCCGACGACCAGCAGGCCCGGTTCGCGGCGTCCGGCTGGCACGTGCAGACCGTCGAGGACGGCACGGACCTGGAGGCGATCGACGCCGCGATCACGGCGGCGAAGGCCGACCCGCGGCCGAGCCTCGTCGCGGTGCGCACGGTGATCGGCCACGGCGCGCCCGGCGTCGAGGGCACCCCGGCGGCGCACGGCGCACCGCTCGGCGCGGAGGTGCTCGCGGCCGCCAAGGAGGCGGTCGGCTGGTCCCACCCGCCGTTCACCGTGCCCGAGACCGTCGCCGAGCACTGCGCACGCCTCGCCGCCGACGGCCGGGCACGGCGCCACGGCTGGTCCATGCGGCTGCGGGCCTTCGCCCTGGACGCGCCCGAGCGCGCCGAGCGGTGGCGCCGCACCTGGGCGCGCGAGCTCCCGCCGGTGCTGGACGCCGCGCTCGCCGGTGTCGGGACCGGGCACGAGCGGGCCACCCGCCAGTCGTCGAAGGCGGTCCTGGCGGCGCTGACCGCCGCGCTGCCCGAGCTGGTCGGTGGCTCGGCGGACCTGGCCGGCTCGACCGGCACAGCGGTCGGTGGACAGGCGGTGACCCGCGAGGACTTCTCCGGTGAGGTGCTGAACTTCGGCATCCGCGAGCTCGGCATGGCCGCGATGCTCAACGGGATGAGCCTGCACGGCGGCTTCCGGGTGTACGGCAGCACGTTCCTGGTGTTCAGCGACTACCTGCGGCCGGCCCTGCGCCTGTCCGCGCTGATGCGCCAGCCCGTGGTGTACCTGCTCACCCACGACTCGGTCGCGGTGGGTGAGGACGGCCCGACGCACCAGCCCGTGGAGCACGTCGAGTCGCTGCGCCTGATCCCCGGGCTCACGGTGCTGCGCCCGGCCGACGACGTGGAGACGGCGGCCGCATGGCGCCAGGCGCTGGCCACCACCGACGGTCCCACGGCGATCGTGCTCACCCGGCAGGCGGTGCCGTCCCTCGGCGCCGCCCCGGCGCGGTTCCTGCCAGAGCGCGGTGGCCGGGTCGTGCGGGACGTCATGTCGCCCGACGTGGAGATGCTCGCCACCGGGTCGGAGGTGACCCTCGCGGTCGCCGCGGCGGACCTGCTCGCCGAGCAGGGCGTCTCCGCCCGAGTGGTCTCCGTGCCGTGGCGTGAGCGCTACACCGAACGGAGCGCCGACACGCCACGGCCGCCACTGACGGTGTCGGTCGAGGCCGGTGTCACCCCCGGCTGGGCCGCGCTGGCCACCGTGCGCGTCGGGGTCGACCGGTTCGGCGCGTCCGGCAAGGCCACGGACGTCCTGGCCCACGTCGGCCTCACACCCCACGACGTCGCCGCGCGGATCCGCGCCGCGCTCGCCGTGACGCCCGCCGACCCGGCCCGCCCCTACCCGACCTCTCCCGGGAGACCGTGATGCTCACCAACCGCACCACCCTGACCCAGTTCCTCATCGAGGAGCGCCGGCGCCACGACGAGTCCAGCGGGGAGTTCAACTCCCTCATCCTGGACGTCGCGCTCGCGTGCAAGACGATCTCGCGGTTGGTTGCCCAAGGTGACCTCGCGGGCATGCTCGGCTACGCCGGGGCCGTCAACGTGCAGGGCGAGCAGCAGATCAAGCTCGACGTCCAGGCGAACTCGTGCTTCCTGCGGGCCACCGAGTGGGGCGGGCACGTCGCCGGCATGGTCTCCGAGGAGCTCGAGGAGGCATACCGGATCCCTGCGCAGTTCCCGCGCGGCAAGTACCTGCTGGCGTTCGACCCGCTGGACGGCTCGTCGAACGTCGACGTCAACGTCACGGTGGGCAGCATCTTCTCGATCACCCGGGCCCGTGAGCCCGGGGCGGACGCCGACGCCGCGGACTTCCTGCAGCCCGGACGTGAGCAGGTGGCCGCGGGCTACGCGATCTACGGGCCCTCGACCATGCTGGTGCTGTCGGTCGGCCGGGGCGTGCACGGGTTCACGCTCGAGCCGACCATCGGCGAGTTCTTCCTCACCCACCCGGACATGCGCGTCGCCGAGCACACCAGCACGTTCGCCATCAACAGCTCCAACCACCGGTTCTGGGAGCCGGCGGTGCGGCGTTACGTCGACGAGTGCCTGGCCGGCACCACCGGCCCACGAGGCAGGGACTTCAACATGCGATGGGTGGCCTCGCTCGTCGTGGAGGCCCACCGGATCCTGACCCGTGGCGGGGTCTTCCTCTACCCGCGTGACTCCAAGAAGGCCGGGGCCGCCGGACGCCTGCGCCTGCTGTACGAGGCCAGCCCGATCGCGTTCCTCATCGAGCAGGCGGGTGGGCGGGCGAGCACGGGCCGTCGACCACTGCTCGACGTCGAGCCGACCGACATCCACCAGCGGGTCGGGTTCGTGTTCGGCACCGCCGCCGAGGTCGAGCGCATCGAGCGCTACCACACCGAGGCCTACGAGGACGACGACCCCGACATCCCGATGTACGCCAGGCGCGGCCTGTTCCGCGCGGTGCGCTGAGCCGAAGGAGACCGACCATGTCCGCCAAGCACCCCGTCGTGGCCATCACCGGGTCCTCCGGTGCCGGTACCACGTCCGTCCGCCGCACCTTCGAGCAGATCTTCCGACGCGAGGGCATGAACGCCGCATACGTCGAGGGCGACAGCTTCCACCGCTGGGACCGCCAGGAGATGAAGGACGCCCTCGCGCACGCGCTCGGGGCCGGTGACCACACCCTGAGCCACTTCGGCCCGCAGGCGAACCTGTTCGCCGAGCTCGAGGGGCTGTTCCGCGAGTACGGCGAGACCGGTGCAGGCCGGTACCGCAAGTACCTGCACGACCTCGAGGAGGCCGCTCCCTACGACCAGGAGCCGGGCACCTTCACGCCCTGGGAGGACATCCCGCAGGGCACGGACCTGCTCTTCTACGAGGGTCTGCACGGCGCTGTCGTCACCGACACCGTCGACGTGGCCAGGCACGTGGACCTGGCGATCGGCGTCGTGCCGGTGATCAACCTGGAGTGGATCCAGAAGCTCAGCCGCGACCGGCTGCAGCGCGGGTACACGACCGAGGCCGTCACCGAGACGATCCTGCGCCGGATGCCCGACTACGTGAACTACCTCACGCCGCAGTTCTCCCGGACCCACGTGAACTTCCAGCGGGTCCCGGTGGTCGACACGTCCGACCCGTTCATCGCCCGGACCATCCCGACCGCCGACGAGTCCATGCTGGTCATCAGGTTCGCCCAGCCGCGCGGCATCGACTTCCCGTACCTGCTGTCGATGCTGCACGACTCGTTCATGTCCCGGCCGAACACGATCGTGTGCCCTGGCGGGAAGATGGATCTGGCGATGCAGCTGATCTTCACGCCGATGCTCTGGCGCCTGCGCGATCGCAAGAAGCAGGCCCTGGACACCGACTGACCGGTCACACCGTGAGGGCGCCCCGCGCTGAGGCCGGGGCGCCCTCACGGGACCCCCGCTCGCGCTCGAGGAACGCGACCAGCCGGGAGATCCCGGCCCGTAGCGCCTCCGGATCGCTGGCCAGCGACACGCGTACCCAGCCCGCGCCGCCGGCGCCGAACGCCTCACCCGGCGCGACCGCGACGTGCTCCTCGGCCAGCAGCCGCGCGGCGAGCACCTGGGCGTCGGGGAAAACCTCGGAGACGTCAACCATCAGGTAGAACGCGCCGTCGGGAACGGCGCACCGCACACCGGCGGCGGTCAGCGCGGCCACCGCCTCGTCACGCCGCTCCCGGTACGCGGCGACTGCCCGGACGACGTGGTCCTGGGGGCCCAGCACCGCAGCGAGCCCTGCCCGCTGGCTGACCGAGGACGGGCAGGCGATGGTTGCCTCGGCGAGCTGCGCGACGGTCTCGGCGAGATCGGCTGTCGGCAGCACCGCGTAGCCCAGCCGCCAGCCCGTCATCGCGTGCGTCTTGGAGAACGAGAACACCGTCAGGACGCGCCCGTCGGTGTCGAAGCGCGCCGGGCTGACGTGCTCGGCGTCGAACGTGATCGCCTCGTAGCACTCGTCGGAGATCACCCACAGGTCGCGGGCCCGGGCGATCTCGACGATGCCGGCCAGCAGCTCGGCCGGGTACACCGCACCGGTCGGGTTGTTGGGCGAGTTCACCAGGATGGCCTTCGTCGCGGGGGTCACCGCCGCAGCGATGTCGGCCAGGCGCGGGACGAAGCCGTCCTCCGCACGGGCGGGGTAGGTGCCGACGTCGGCGCCCGCGACCATCGCCGCCATCCGCCAGTTGGGGAACTCGGGGTCGGGCAGCAACAGCTCGTCTCCGGGGCCGAGCAGGGCCTGGAGCAGCAGCGTGATCCCGTTCATCGCGCCGTGGGTGACCACGATGCACTCCGGGTCCACCGCCAGTCCGTTCGCGGCCGCCAGCTTCGCGGCCAGGGCGGCCCGCAGCTCCGCGGTCCCACCGGACGACGTGTAACCGGTGTGCCCGGCACGAGCGTCGGCGGCCGCGGCCTCGACGACGTGGGTGGGGGTCGGGGCGTCGGGCTCGCCGATCTCGAGGCGGATGGCCTCGGGGTCGGCCAGGGCGAGCTCCATGACGGCGCGGATCCCGCTGCGGGTCATGCGCAGGGCGGGAGAGGTCGAGAGCGGCACGTACTGCACAGTAACAATCGTCAGATGTCCGCCGTGTGTCTTCGCCGCCGCTGCCGAACGGCCCTGCAGGGCACCCGACTGCGTGGCCCGTCAGGCGCCGTCCGGCAGGGTGCGCAGCACCCCGTCCCAGCCGCCGACCAGTCCCCGGACCACCTCGACGAGCCGGGCCGGGAACATCTCCAGCTCCTGCGCCTCGAGCGCGTCCAGGTCCCACCAGCGCAGCTCGTCCATGAAGTCGCGCTCGACGTCGGTCCAACCGTCCACGGCCAGGGCCGGTTCGTCGCTGACGCGCGCGAGATAGAACACCTCGTCCTGCCGCACGGGCATCGCCCAGAAGTCGAACACGGCTGCTCGGCGCAGTACCGGCCCGACCAGCGCCGACGGGTCGAGCCGGATCCCGGTCTCCTCGAAGAGCTCGCGGGCGGCCGCCTCGCGCGGGGTCTCGCCGTCCCCGATGCCGCCCCCCACCGTGAACCACCAGGACCGCTCGGGCCGGTCCGCGTCGTGGCCCCTGGCCATCAGCAACCTGTTCCGTCCGTCCAGCAGGAGCACCCGGGCGCCCTGCCTCTCCCACCGACCGTCGGCGCCCAGGACCCAGTCCGGGCCGAGGAACCCCGGCCGCGCGCCGTCGGTGGGCGACGGCTCGGTCACCAGCCGCGCTCTGCGAGCCGGTGCGGCTCGGGGACGTCCTCGACGTTGATGCCGACCATCGCCTCGCCCAGACCGCGCGAGACCTCCGCGATCACGCCCGGGTCGTCGAAGAAGGTGGTCGCCTTGACGATCGCGGCGGCGCGCTCGGCCGGGTTGCCGGACTTGAAGATGCCCGAGCCCACGAACACGCCCTCGGCGCCGAGCTGCATCATCATCGCCGCGTCCGCGGGGGTCGCGATCCCGCCGGCGGTGAACAGCACCACGGGGAGCTTGCCGGCCGTCGCGACCTCCTTGACCAGCTCGTACGGCGCCTGGAGCTCCTTGGCCGCGACGTACAGCTCGTCCTCGGGCAGCGAGGTCAGCCGCGTGATCTGGTCACGGATCTGGCGCATGTGCGTGGTGGCGTTCGACACGTCCCCGGTGCCGGCCTCGCCCTTGGAGCGGATCATCGCCGCGCCCTCGGTGATCCGGCGCAGCGCCTCGCCCAGGTTGGTGGCGCCGCAGACGAACGGCACCGTGAACGCCCACTTGTCGATGTGGTGCGCGTAGTCGGCAGGGGTGAGCACCTCGGACTCGTCGACGTAGTCCACACCGAGGCTCTGCAGCACCTGCGCCTCGACGAAGTGCCCGATCCGGGCCTTGGCCATCACCGGGATCGAGACGGTGGAGATGATCCCGTCGATGAGGTCCGGGTCGCTCATCCGCGCCACACCGCCTTGCGCGCGGATGTCGGCCGGGACCCGCTCGAGCGCCATGACGGCGACGGCGCCGGCGTCCTCGGCGATCTTCGCCTGCTCAGGCGTGACCACGTCCATGATGACGCCGCCCTTGAGCATCTCCGCCATGCCGCGCTTGACCTTCGCGGTGCCGATCAGCTGGCCGTTGTCGTCGCTCATGAGACCTCGATGTACCGGAGAGTGGTGGGGACCCCCGGCGGCTTCGCCCGGGTCCGTCCATCCTAACCGTGGGGCAGCAGCGCCCCGGGCATCTGGTCGTCGATCTCGACGCTGACCGGGATGGGCGCGTGCCCGTGCAGCCGGAGCACCCGCACGGCGACCTTGCGCCGCACTCGCCGGGTCTGCGTCACGGCCTCGTTGTGGAACCGGCGCGCGAGCTGGACGCGGTACCAGGACGCCGCGAGGGCGTCGAGCAGCTCCCCGCCGTAGGGCTCCGCCCGCAGCGCGGCGACCTCGTCGTCGTCGGCGAGCGCGGTCCGCACCGTCGCGGAGAGCTCGGACTCGGCCAGGTCCCGGTCGTGGTGCTCGCTCCCACCGACCGGCACGTCCGGGTCAAGGCTGGCCACCGGCAGCTCGTCGACGAGGTCGTGACCCGCGCCGGCCACCAGGGCGCGCCAGGCCGCCTCGCCGACGAGCACCGAGCTCACCGGGTCCAGCAACCCGCTCGCGGCCAGCTCGGCGGCCACCGATGCCCGCCGGACCAGCTGGTTGTCCAGGACCGCGCGCGACGAGCCCACCTTGCGGTGCAGCCGGTCGAGCCGGCTCGCCACCACCCAGATCGACCAGAGCGCCAGCAGCAACGCCGCCGCGACCACGACCGTCAGCTCGGACCAGGTCATCGCAACCCCATCCGACGTGACGTCGGGTCCTCGGCCACCCGGGTCCCGGCACCGGCGATCACCATCTCGTAGACCGCGAGCACCTGTCCGGTCACCGCGGACCAGTCGTACCGCCGCACCACCTTCGAGGCGTGCGCGGCGGTCCGCGCCCGAAGGGCGGGGTCGCCCAGCACGCGGACCAGCGTCGCCGCGAGGTCGTCGGAGTCGCCGACCCGGAACGTCACGCCCGCGCGGCCGTCGTCCAGGACGCGCCGGAACGCACCGAGGTCGCTCGCGACCACCGCCGCTCCCGCACTCATCGCCTCGACCAGCACGATCCCGAAGCTCTCCCCGCCGGTCTGCGGCGCGACGTAGACGTCGACCGAGGAGAGCAGGCGGGCCTTCTCCTCGTCGCTGATCCCGCCCAGGAACTCCACCGAGCCCGCGTGGGGACCGAGGGCCTCGCGGGCCTCCTCCGCCCCGGTGTCCCCGCGGCCGGCCACCAGGAACCTGGCTCCCGGGATCGCCTCGAGCACCGCCGGGATCGCACCCGTGAGCACGGGGAGCCCCTTGCGCGGCTCGTCGAGCCGTCCCAGGAAGGCGATCGTCGGCGCCGCCGGCGTGCCGGTCCACCGCTGGTCGGGCTGCGCGTCGGCGAAGGTGTCCACGTACACCCCGTTGGGGATCACCACCGCGTCGCCGCCGAGGTGCTCGACCAGCGTGCGGCGCGCGTCCTCGGAGACCGCGATCCGCGCAGAGATCTTCTCCAGGCTCGGCCGCACGATGGGGTGGGCCACCTGAAGCGCTCGGGAGCGCAGCAGCGCGGTGTGGAACGTGGCCACGATCGGGCCCGACGCGATCCACAGCGCCAGCATGCCCAGGCTCGGCGTGACCGGCTCGTGCAGGTGCAGGATGTCGAAGTCGCCCGCAGCCAGCCAGCGCCTCACCCGCCTGGCACTGACCGGACCGAAGGTCATCCGCGCCACCGAGCCGTTGTACCGCACCGGCACCGCGCGCCCGGCCGGGACCAGGTAGTCCGGGACCGGCGTGTCGTCGTCCGCCGGGGCGAGCACCGACACCTCGTGGCCCAGGCTCTGCAACGCCTCCGCCAGGTCGCGCACGTGGAACTGCACCCCGCCGGGGACGTCGAACGAGTACGGGCAGACGATGCCGATCCTCATCCCCCACCTCCCGTCGGGCCCGCGGCGGCCAGTCGCGCAGGGTCGAGATCGCTGACGAAGACGCGCTGGAGCATGTGCCAGTGCTCCGGGTGCTCGGCGATGTCCGCGCCCAGCACGTCGACCCACGCCTGCGTCAGCGCGCGGACGCGATCGGTCCTCGGGGTGCCGGGCGGTATCTCCACCGGCACGAACTCCATGCTCACGCCCCACCGCGTGCGCGCGACCCGCCGCCGCGCCCCGGTGAGCCGCTCGTGGTGCAGGATCGTGGCGAAGAGCGACGACCCGGTCGCGACCGCGAGGGCGGCGGGCCCCGCGGCGACCCGCGCACGGTGCCCGCAGAGGTCCACCTCGACGCCGCGCGACGTCAGGTCCCGGTCGGCCAGCAGCGGCATCAGGGCCCCACCCGCCTTGGCGATCCGCACCAGCGCCCGGAACACGTCGTGGCCGTCGTCCAGCGGCAGGATGTGCAGGCCGATACCGGTGCGCAGGCCGACGAACGCGTCGTACACCTCCGGCGGCTCGAGGCGCTCGGCCACGGTGGTCACCGGTGCCAGGTGACGGGTGGCCCAGGCACCCGCAAGGTCCCAGTTCCCCTGGTGGCCGAGCGCGAGCACGACCGACCGGTCCGGCCCGACCTCTGCGGCCACACCCTCGGCGTTCACGGGCCGCACCCGCGCGTCGATCTGCGCCTCGGTGCGCCCCGGCAGCGTGAAGGCCTCCGCGTAGTACCGCAGGTACGCGCGCATGCCCGCGCGGCTCAGCGACCGCAGCTCGCGTGGCGTGGCGTCGGGCCTGACCCTGGCGAGGTTCGACTCGAGCCTGCGGACCCCGGCGCCGTTGCGCAGCCACGCGATGTCGGCAGCCGCGTTCGCGCCCCCGCGCACCAGGGGCTCGGGCACCCGCGGCGCCCACCGCACGGCGGCCAGCACGGCGCGCGAGGCCAGGCTCACGAGGACTCCCCCGGCTCCTGTGGCACGGAGAGCCTGCGCACCACGGCCATCCGCTGCACCACGGTGATCGCGCTGGCCACGGCGAGCAGGCCGAGAAGTGCGACGCCGACCTCGTGGGGCACTCCCCAGCTCAGCAGGAAGCAGACGGCGATCGCGATCACCATGCGTTCCCCGCGCTCGGCGATGCCGACATTCGCCTCGAACCCGAGCGAGCCGGCCCGGGCTCGCGCGTACGAGACGACGAAACCGAGCGCCAGGCAGGCCAGCGCGGCGATCTCGCCGTAGGAACCCAGCAGCCCCCCGACCTGCAGCTGGAAGTAGAACGCGAGGCCGATGAAGATCGCGGCGTCGGCCATGCGGTCCAGCGTCGAGTCGAGGAACGCGCCCCATGGACCGGACGTGCCGGCCTTGCGCGCGACCGCCCCGTCGAGCGCGTCGCCGAGGGTGAGCACCGTGAGCACGATCGCGCCGGCCAGCAGGCGCCCGGTCGGCAGCAGGGTGAGTGCCGCGAGGATCGCACCGAGGGTGAACACCACCGTCACCGCGTCCGCACTCACCCCGAGCCGGACGAGCAGCCCGGCGAGCGGGTCGAAGATCCGCCCGACGACCCCGCGAAGCCGCGCGATCACGGCGCCGCGCCGGTGGGCCAGGCAGCGGCCAGGCGGCTGCGGGTGTCTGCGAGGAGCTCGGGCAGGGCCTTGGTGCGCGCCACGATCGGCAGGAAGTTGGCGTCCCCGGACCACCGCGGTACCACGTGCTGGTGCAGGTGCGCCGCGATCCCGGCGCCGGCGACCTGACCCAGGTTCATGCCCAGGTTGAAGCCCTGCGGGTCCATCGCCGCACGAAGGGCGACCAGCGCCGCGCGGGTCATCGAGCTCAGCTCGTCGGTCTCGTCCGGCGTCAGCTCGAGCAGGTCCGACACGTGGCGGTACGGCACGACCATCAGGTGTCCGGAGTTGTACGGATACAGGTTGAGCAGAGCGAACGTCGTCTCGCCGCGCGCGACGACCAGGCCGGCCGTGTCCGGAGCGGCCGCGGCTCGGCAGAACGGGCACAGCTCGGCCTCGGGGCCCGCGGGCTTGTCCTGGCCCTGGATGTAGACCATCCGGTGCGGCGTCCACAGCCGCTCGTAGCCGTCGGGCACGCCGGCCAGGCCGTCGGTCGGCTCCGCCTGCTCCTCGCCTGCCACGGTCAGACCTGGGAGCGGTTGCGGACGGCCTCGACGATCCTGGCCACCGCGTCGTCGACCGGCACACCGTTGTCCTGGCTGCCGTCGCGGTACCGGAAGGAGACCGCACCGGCCTCCACGTCCTCGCCGCCGGCGATCAGGGTGAACGGGATCTTCTGCGTCGAGGCGTTGCGGATCTTCTTGCCGAACCGGTCGTCGGAGAGGTCGAGCTCGGCCCGGATGCCGCCCGCCCTCAGCCGCTCGACCACCCCGGCGAGGTAGTCGTTGAACGGCTCGGCGACCGGGACGGCGACCACCTGCACCGGCGCCAGCCACACCGGGAAGGCCCCCGCGTAGTGCTCGACCAGGATGGCGAAGAACCGTTCGATCGACCCGAAGAGCGCGCGGTGGATCATCACCGGCCGCTGCCGCGACCCGTCCGGAGCGGTGTACTCCAGCTCGAAGAGCTCGGGCTCGAAGAAGTCCAGCTGGATCGTGGACAGCTGCCACGTCCGGCCGATCGCGTCCTTGGCCTGCACGGAGATCTTCGGGCCGTAGAACGCCGCGCCGCCCGGGTCGTCCACGAGCTCCAGGCCGGAGGCCGTGGCCACCTCGCGCAGCGTCTCGGTCGCCTCGGCCCAGCTCGCGTCGTCGCCGACCGACTTCTCCGGGTCGCGGGTGGACAGCTCGAGGTAGAACTCCTCCAGGCCGTAGTCGCGCAGCAGGTTCAGCACGAACGTCAGCAGCGAGCCGAGCTCGTCGCGCATCTGCTCGCGCGTGCAGTAGATGTGGGCGTCGTCCTGGGTGAAGCCCCGTGCCCGGGTCATGCCGTGCACCACGCCCGACTTCTCGTAGCGGTACACGGTGCCGAACTCGAACAGCCGCATCGGCAGCTCGCGGTAGGACCGCCCGCGCGAGGAGAAGATCAGGTTGTGCATCGGGCAGTTCATCGGCTTGAGGTAGTAGTCCTGCCCCGCCCGGCGGACGGTGCCGTCGGCGTCGACCTCGGCGTCCAGGTGCATCGGGGGGTACATGCCGTCGGCGTACCACTCCAGGTGCTTGGACGTCTCGAAGAGCTTCGCCTTGGTGATGTGCGGCGTGTTGACGAAGGAGTACCCGGCCTCGACGTGCCGGCGCCGGGCGTAGTCCTCCATCTCCATGCGCACGATGCCGCCCTTGGGGTGGAACACCGCCAGGCCGGACCCGATCTCGTCGGGGAAGCTGAACAGGTCCAGCTCGTTGCCGAGCCGCCGGTGGTCGCGGCGCTCGGCCTCGGCGACCCGGTCCAGGTAGGCGCGCAGCTCGTCCTTCGAGGGCCAGGCGGTCCCGTAGACGCGCTGGAGCTGGGGGTTCTTCTCCGACCCGCGCCAGTACGCGGCCGCGGACCGGGTGAGCTGGAAGCCGTTGCCGATCAACCTGGTGGACGGCAGGTGCGGACCCCGGCACAGGTCCTGCCACGCCACCGAGCCGTCCCGGCGCAGGTTCTGGTAGATCGACAGACCGCCCAGGCCCACCTCGACACCGGCTCCGTCATCCTGCGCGCCGGGCGTGCCCTTGAGACCGATGAGCTCGAGCTTGAAGGGCTCGGCGGCGAGCTCGGTGCGCGCCTCGTCCTCGGACAGGTCCCAGCGGCGGAAGGTCTGGCTCTCCTTGACGATGCGCTGCATCGCCTTCTCCAGGGCCTTGAGGTCCTCGGGGGTGAACGGGGTCTCGACGTCGAAGTCGTAGTAGAAGCCGTCGGTGATCGGGGGCCCGATGCCCAACCTGGCCGTCGGGTTCACCTGCTGCACGGCCTGGGCCAGCACGTGCGCGGCCGAGTGACGCAGCACGGCGAGGCCGTCCGGGGAGTCGATCGTGACTGCCTCGACCGACGCGCCGTCGGGGAGCTCGGCGGCCAGGTCACGCAGCTCGCCATCGACCCGCACCACCACCACCTCGCGCCGGTCGGCGTACAGCGTGGTACCGGTCACCGGCCCGTCGATCCGCTGCTCGACTCCGTCGACGGTCAGGCTGATCTGGGACACAGGACTCCTCCGGGTGATCGGGCGGATCGATGCTACCGATCCCGAGCGACGCAACGGTGTCACCCGGCCGTACAGGCGCCGGCCCGGGCCCTCGCCCGCATGCCACCTTCCGACACGCCGGGACTGCTCCGTCCGGGTGACGCCCGGCGCAGTTCACCCCTGCGGCGAACGGGTGAGGCTCAAGCCGTGGATCGCCCTCTGACCTGTGCATATACCCCGGCCGGTGGGGCCCCTGACGGACAAAAGCCCCCTTTCGGGGGATGGGACCTCAGGGTTCCGGTGGGCGATACTGGGTTCGAACCAGTGACCTCCTCGGTGTGAACGAGGCGCTCTACCACTGAGCCAATCGCCCGTCGCGGCGGTCGAGGTTCAACCGCACGGCGCGTCCCGCATGCTACCCGGTACCCGACAGATTGCCGAAACCACCGGACCCCGGTTCCCCCGCCGAGGTCCACCGGTCGGCACCGCCTCCGAGAGGGGTGACACATGGCCGACAGCCCCCGTGCCGTCCATGAGGCCGTCCCCATGCACCTGGTGCTCCCCGACGCCAGCGTGCTGCCGATCCGCGCCGACCTCACGTTCGACCCCGCGGACCCCTACACGGTGCGTGCCGACTTCGTCGGCTCGCACTCCACCTCCACGTGGCTGATCGGGCGCGAGCTCTTCGCGCACGGCATCCTCGCGGACGCGGCGTCCCCCGCCGGCACCGGAGACGTGCGCGTGTGGCGCGACGAGGACCCCACCTACCTGCTGCTGTCGCTGAGTGGCGTCGAGGGCGATGCGCTCCTCGCCGGCCCGGCCGAGCCGTTCTCGCAGTTCTTGTCCAAGACCGTCAAGCTCGTCCCGTTCGGCTCCGAGAGCCCGCACATGGAGGACGAGATCTCCCGCCTGATCACCTCGCTCCTGGAGGCCTGAGGCGCACCTGGACGACCCGAGGCCCCGTCAGCCGAGCAGGGCGGCGGGGCCTCGCGGCGCCCGGCGGACGGCGTGGACGACTCAGGGGTCGATCTGCTCGGCCGCCCGCCTGGCGTAGAGGTCGGCGACCTCCGCGATCAGCGGGGTGGTCTCCAGCGGCGTGCCGTCCAGCTCAACCACCGGCACGAAGGTGCGGATCGAGCCGCACAGCGCGAGGCCGGCACGGCCGGCCTCGACCTCGTCGAGCACCTCCCACGGCAGGGTCTGCTCCCTCACCGGCAGGCCCTCCGCGGCGGACCACTCCAGGACCAGGTCGCGGGTGATGCCCTTGAGGCAGCCGCTGGACAGCGGCGGCGTGAGCAGCTCGCCGTCGAGCTCCACGAAGGCGTTGGAGCCGGTGCCCTCGCACAGCTCGCCCCGGGTGTTGGCCAGCCAGGCCTCGTCGGCGCCCACCTTGGTGGCGTCGGCGACGGCGACCACGTTCTCCGCGTACGACGTCGTCTTGAGCCCGGCCAGGGCCGATCGCTCGTTGCGCACCCACGGGGACCGGACGGTGCGGATCGGGTGCGGCGCCGGCACAGGGCCTGCGACCACGAGGAGGGTCTGCGGCCCGGGCATGCGGGTGGAGCCCAGCGGCCCGACCCCCGCGGTCACGGTGATCCGCAGCCGGCCCAGGTCGGGCCGCTCGCCGAGCACCGCGTCGACCCCGGCCCGCACCGCGTCCAGGTCCGGGTCCTCCAGGCCGAGCCCGCGGGCCGAGCGGGTCAGCCGCGCCAGGTGCCGGGTCAGGGCGAACGCCCGGCCGCCGACCACCTGACAGGTCTCGAACACACCGTCCCCCACGGTGATGCCGTGGTCCACCGGGCTCAGCGCCGGCGCCTCGGGGTCGCGCAGCCGTCCGTCCAGCCACACCACGATGTCGTCCATCGGCCTCCTTCCGCCGCACCCATCCTGGCGCACCCTCAGCCGCTCGCGAGGCCGACGAGCCGTCGGGCCTTGAGCTCGGTCTCGGCCCACTCGGCAGCGGGGTCGGACTGCCACGTGATCCCGGCACCGGTCCCGAAGCGCAGCGTGCCGCCGTGGTCCGGCGTCCACCAGAAGGTCCGGATGCCCACCGCGAGCTCGGCGCGGCCCGCGTCGGCGTCCAGCCAGCCCACTGCTCCGCAGTAGGGGCCACGCGGCACGGGCTCGAGGCGGTCGATGAGTCGCAGCGCAGCGTGCTTGGGCGCCCCGGAGACCGACGCCGGCGGGAAGGTGGCCGCCAGCACCGCCGGCCAGGTCGCGTCGACCAGGGCGCCGCGCACCGTGGTGACCAGGTGCACGAGCCCGGGGTGCGCCTGGACCTCGAGCAGGTCGGTGACCTCCACGGTGCCCGGTCGGCACACCCGTTGCAGGTCGTTGCGCACCATGTCCGCGATCATCACGTTCTCCGCGGCGTCCTTCGCTGTGAGGCCCTCGCGGGTGACCGCGGTGCCCTTGATCGGCCCGGAGGCGATCCACCCGTCGGCGACCCGCAGGAAGAGCTCGGGCGACGCGGTGACCACCCACACCGGCGGAGCGGCGCCGCCGGCGGGCACGTGGACCGCCCCGCCGTACGGCGCAGGGTTGCCCGCCGCCAACCGGGCGGCCAGAGCCGCCGCGTCCGGCTCGCCGCGCTCCAGGGCGAGCGCTGCGTCGAGCACGCGGCAGAGGTTGACCTGGTACACGTCGCCCTCGCGGATCGCGTCGCGCACCGACGCGACGCCGCGCAGGTAGGCCGCCCGATCCAGCGACGTCGCCCACTCCCCCGCGCCTGGGCCGCGCCACGGTCCACCGGCAGGAGGCCCCGCGTGAGGTTCGACCTCAGCGAACCGCCAGGCCCGAACGGGGCCCTCGAAGTCGGCCACCACGGCCCAGAACCCCTCGGTGACCCGATCGGCCTGGGCGATCAGGTCCACGTGGTCGACCACACCGCGGGCCCGGCGCCCACCGAGCAGCGCCCACCCCTCGGCGGGCTCGCCGTGCGACGGACGGGTCATCGGCACACCGTAGAGCGTCGGGTTGGACTCCCGGGAAGGGCGTCGACTAGAGTTCCGGATGCGCACGACGCCCCGGCGGACGTGCAGCGCGGACGTGGCTCAGTTGGTAGAGCATCACCTTGCCAAGGTGAGGGTCGCGGGTTCGAATCCCGTCGTCCGCTCGGAGGCGACATCCACCACGTGGACACTGGCCTCAACGGTGGAGTGGCCGAGAGGCGAGGCAGCGGCCTGCAAAGCCGTATACACGGGTTCGAATCCCGTCTCCACCTCGCAGAGCAGTACCCTGCACGACCACGGGCGATTGGCGCAGCGGGAGCGCGCTTCCCTGACACGGAAGAGGTCACTGGTTCGATCCCAGTATCGCCCACCAGCATTTACTCAGCTCAGAGGCCGTTTCGGACATGGTCCGGGGCGGCCTTCGGCGTGTGATCTGGGCTCATGTAGCACCGGATGTAGCAACCACGCGATGGCATGTGGCAGGCGGTGGCTCAGAGCGGGACACGCTCAGCCAGCGAGGCGAGCGCGGCGCGCGCGACGTCGGTGCTCACGTGCCCGTACACGTCCGCGGTGATCCGGATGTCGGCATGGCCGAGCAGCTCGGAGACTGCCTTGAGGTGGACCCCGGCCTCGAGCATGGTGGTGGCGGCGGTGTGGCGGAGGGTGTGAACGGTCACGCCGGTCAGGCCAGCGCGCTCGGCTGAGCGCGTGACCGAAGGTAGGGCGTTGCGTGGGTCGATCGGCCGGCCGAGCTCGGTGGTGAAGACCAGGCCCGACTCGTCCCACACGTTGGCGGCGTTGGCCCGTTCCTGCTCGTGGCGGGCGGCGACGCTCTCCAGGAGGGTCGCGACCGGTTCGGGGATCGGCAGCGAGCGTCTCGACGACGCGGTCTTCGGTTCGGTTCGCACCAGACGGCCGTCGACGCGGGTGAGCGTGCCGCCGATCGCCAGCGTGTGCTTGGTCAAGTCCACATCGACCCATCGCAGGGCGAGCGCCTCGCCCTTGCGCGCCCCGGTCGCGGCGAGGAAGGCGATCAGCGGGTAGTCGCGGGTGTGCCTCGCTGCGTCGAAGAGGGCCGCGAGCTCGGCGGGCGTCAGGAACCGCGCGTGAGTGCGCGGGACGCTGGGCGGGCGGATCCCCGCGGCCGGGTTGCGGGCGAGCAGCCCTTCGCGGACCGCGCCGTCGAGCGCCATCCGCACGACCGCGAAGGTGCGCTGGACCGTGGCGGGCGCGACGGTCGCGCTGGCGTCGTCCGGGCGCCGCGCCTTCAGGCGGGTGGCGCCGAGGTCGAGGACGAACTCCTCGAGGTGGCTGGGGCGCAACTGGTCCAGGCGCCTGGCCGCTAGTCGGCTCGGTGCGATGTATCGGTCGACGAGGTGGCGGTAGAGCGCCTTGGTCGACGCGCGGCGCGAGCTGGCGGCGACGCTGGACTCCAGCCAGGTGCGGACCCAATCGCCGAGGGTCGCGCGGACATCGGCGACGGGCTCACCGGCCTCCCGCCGGGCGATCGCAGCGGTGAGTTCGGCGCTGGCTTCTGCCCTCGTGCGGCCGTAGAAGACCTTGCGTTGGCGAGACCCCGTCGTCGGCTCCACCCACGTCACGGCCGCGACGTACTTCCCATCGCTGGCACGCCGGTAGATCGAACCCTCCCCTGCCCCGCGCTTGCTCACGTTCCTCAGCCCTCCCGCCGCCGAGGTCAGGGACGCCCAACGGGCCCGCCGGGGGCATGTGCGCCCGACGTCGCTGGGGACACCGCACGCGAGAGCGGCCTGTGGACAGCGCTCACGAAGCCCGGCCGGGCAGCCCGAACGCTCGGCATCGCTCCACGAAGTCCTCGAGCGCGCCGGCCGGGACCTTGTGCAGCCGGCCGATGTGCACCGATTCGACCAGGCCCGCCGCGAGCAGCTCGTACATGCGGGTCCGGCCCACTCCGAGAAGGAAGGCCGCCTCGGTGACCGACAGCAGCAAGCGCCTCGGCGGCACAGTCACGCCCGCGGTCCGTTCGGGTTCCGAAACCTGCTGGGTCGTGATGCCCATCGCTCCTCCTCGCTCAGACGGAGCGTCGAGCCTCGACCACGGCGATAGATCCAGCGATGACGGGGCCCGATGACGGGCCGGGCGGTGGCAACCGGCCCGATGACGGGAGGAGAACGCCGACGGCGACGAGACCACCACTGCGAGCTGTCACCGCCGCCGTGTTCCCCTCCGAGCGGCGATGTCGGCGACGCCGCTGCCCCACCTAGCCAAGTCAGCGGAGCCCCCCGCGGAGACCGCACGAGGCGGCAGTTGCGAGGCCATCCAGCTCCGTCCTGGACGCCAGCCGGGACCGGCCGAACCTGCCTCACAGGCGCCTGATACTGGTGCCGTGCGGTGAACGTGGGTGTCGAGTTCTCACCGCTGGAGGCGTGGGGGCTGGCGGGGTTCGTGGTCGGGGCGGGCGTAGTGCTTCCAGGTGGCGCCGTACTCGGTGGCGATCTTCTCGGCGGCGATGGGAGTGTAGGCGAGCATGCCGGCGACGACGGCCGGTGGTGCTTGGCGCAGGAGCTCGCGGATGGCTCGGCTGCGGGCGGGCAGGTTCGGGATGCCGAGGTTCGTCAGGCGCAGGCGCATGGAGTTGATCTGCAGGGGCTGTCCGGCCCGGCGGCCGGGGAAGAGCCACCGGCTGTCGGGGTTGGTCGCGGTCATCACGTTGGTGCGGGCGGTGAGGTAGTCGGTGATGAGGGTGTCGAACGGGGCGGGCACTGGGGCTGGTGGGTCGCCGAGGCGGATGAGCATCTGGCCAGTGTCGTCGTGGGTGATGTCGTCGAGCTTCAGGTGCTGGATGCGGGCCAGGGGCTGGGCGTAGAGCAGGACGAGCAGGGCCAGGACCCGGTCGATGGGGGCCATGTCCTGGCCGTGGTGGATCCGGCGGATCAGGGCCAGGCGCTGGTCCTGGGTGATCAGGTTCACGGGTCGCTCGACGTGGGCGGGCAGACGCAGGGTCGGCATCCGGTTGGTGCGCATCGCCCACTGCAGGAAGGGCCGCAGAGTCTGTTTGGTGGACAGGTTCGCGCCGGCGAGCACGCGGTCGAGGTCGGCCTGGGTGCAGGTGTCCAGGGCCTGGTCGTGGGCGGTGAGGTCGGCCAGGAACGCGGCCGCGACGCGCAGCACGTGGCGGGCGTGCTGGGGGCCTTGGTGGCTGAGCGGGCCGTCGTCGGCGGCCTGGCGCAGGGTCCGCAGCACCTGCCAGGTCAGGAAGTAACGCAACGTGGTGCGGTGCTCGGCGTGGGGGATCTGGGCGAGCCAGGTGGGCCACCACTGCTCGAACAAGAACAGCCGCCGGTCCATCGGCGGCAGGATCCCGGCGGCGACCATCAGGTCGCGGATGTAGATGCTCGAGCGCACCGGGGCCAGGGTGTGGATCCCCTCGTGGGTGAGCGGGACCTGGCCGCGGGCCATGGCTGCCAGGACGCGTCCCGGACCGGGCCGGGACAGCCAGTGGATCCCGGAGCGGGGCCTGGGCATGGCGATGATGTGCTCGGCGAGCGGGACCAGCTCGGGACGGATGCGCCCGGTGCCGTCGTCCATCAGCTCTTCGACGCGGTCGCGTAGGACGCACCACCCGCAGGTGTCTCGGCGACCCCGCCAGCCCTCACGCCCGCAGCGGGTGCAGGTGAAGTCCCCGAGCCCGCCGGCGCAGTGGGTGCACCACCGCTGCCCGGCCGGGCCGATGCCGGGCAGCATCCGGTCCTTCCCGCAGCCGGCGCAGATCCCGTAGACCTCCATCGCGTTGGCCCTGCAGCCCGGGCAGATCAGTCCCTCGGGCCAGCGCGCGGCGACGGTCACGATCCGCGCCCCGGTGGCCAGGCGCGGCGGTGTCCCGTCGCCGGAGAACCGCAGCTCGCGCGCGCAGCGCGCGCACCGGGGTCGCCCAGGGCCCCGGTCGGCGCCCGAGCTCACCGCTGGGGTAGGACCCGCGCGGGCTTGGGCCGCAGCTCAGGGTTCACCGGTGCGCCGCGGGCGCCGGCCGCGGCCTTGCGCGCGGAGATCGTGACCGCCTCGGTCACGATCAGCTCGGCCGGGCCGACGGTGAAGATGTCACACAGCGCCGCCAGGACCGGCAGCGAGAGCCGTTCGGGGGTCGTGGTCACCAGGCGGTGGACCTGGGACACCGACAGCTCGATGCCCCGCTCGGCCAGCAGCGGGACCAGCTCGGTGGTGGCGAACATGCCCCGCTCGGCCATCAGCTGACGCAGCTGCCAGCGGTAGGACACTTCCCGCTTCTGACGACTCATGCCCGTTCCTCCTTGGTGATCGTGGGTGCGTCGATCGCGTCGGCCACCAGGGCGTCCAGCGCCCGGCGCAGCGTGCGGACCCGGAAGTCTGAGGACACCCCGGTGTAGATCGAGGTGGTCGAGGCGTGCTCGTGACCGACCTGGTCCTGGACGAACTTCGCGTCCCAGCCGTCCTCGATCAGGTGCGTGACATACGAACGGCGCAGGGAGTGGAAGTCCAGCACCCGGTCCAGACCGAGCTCGTCGCGGTAGGCGGCCAGCCGGTGGTTCAGCGCCCCGGCGCTGATCCGGTCCCCACGCTCGGACGGCCAGAGCGCGTCCCCGCCGGTAGCGAACACCGGGCGGACCTCGGCCACCCACTGCTGGAGGACCTCCACCGTCCACCCCCAGACCGTCAGCACGCTGCGCCGCTTGGCCGGGGAGGCCCGCTTGGCCTTGCCGTGGCGCACGTGCACCACCCCGAACCCGCCGAACTCCCTGGCCTCGGGGTTCGGCCCGAGGTCGGACAGATCCAGCATCGCGGTCTCGGTGCGCCGCAACCCGAAGGAGTACGCCGTCTTCAGCGCCGTCGCGTCCCGGAACGCGGCCATCCAGCCCTTCTTGCCCTGCGCCCGCTTGACCGCGACCTGCTCATCGGCGTAGTCGAACAGGTCCTGCAGCTCGGCGCGGGTGAACGCCCGCTTCGCTGGCACCGACTCCACGTCCGCGACATGCCGGGCAGCGTTGAGCTCGGTGATCACCTGCACCGGGTGCGTGCCGAACCGGGCCAGGCACTCCTCGGCCCACCCATACGCCGGGTCGGTCACGAACGCGCAGAACCCGCGCACCGCGACCTGATAGCCGCGCACCGTCGACCGCGTGCAGTGATGCACCGCCCGAAGGTCGGAGAACCACTCGTCCGGGTGCGCCGCCGTCCACTGCCACGGGAACACCGCCGAGTGTGCCGCGAACGCCCGCACCTGACGGTCCCGCGCGGCCACCGTCGCCGGCGCGAGATTGCGCGCCAACCCCTGGTTGCGCCACCCCTGCAGCATCGCCTCGAACACCTGCTCGTCCGGGCGCAGCAACGACACACCATCGGCCAGCACCAACCGCGCAGCACCGGTCAACGCCCCGTCCTCGCCCGCCACGAATCACCCTCCACCCATCGCATCTGATGCGAGATTAGCGCACCCAATGCGATACGATGATCAAGGTGCAGGTCAGCGAACCGGCCCGGGACGCGCAGAACCCGCAACTGCGAGCACGCCCCTCAGCAGCCTCGGGCTCACGAACTCGCTGGCCAGCGCCGACGCCGCCAGCCGGCCGCGGACACCATGAGTGTCGAGATCGCAGCAGATGCGATTCGACACGGTCGGCGGCAGAGATGCCAGAGGTGTCCCGAATCTTGATCTTCGTCCTGAAGGCTCGGATGTGGTCAGCGATCACCGACGCGGGCCTCTGCGACGCCCTCGCAACCGGCTGTGGACATGCACGGTCATGCCGAGTTTCGGGCACTCCGAGCCTCTGCATGATCGCCACTTCTCGGCCGGATCTGGTGCGCCCGACGCCGGTCTGCGCCGAGAACTGGTGATCTTGGACGGCCTGAGGCCAACACACGGTCGTGCCGCTGTCCGGCATGGCGGCATTGCGTTGTCCTATGCCGCGTAGTGCGCGGGAGTTCGTCCACCGCCGGCGTTACCCCTACCGATCCGGCCTCTCTGGCTCCATAATGGCTCCATGCCGAACATCCAGATCAAGGACGTGCCCGCGGACACCCACGCGGTGCTGCGCCAGCGAGCGACGGCGGCCCACCAGTCGCTCCAGGAGTACCTGCGCTCCAGGCTTGTCGCCGAGGCGGCGCGCCCGACGGTGGACGAGGTGCTCGGAAGGGCCGGCAGCCGCCACGGCGGGACGCTCCGGCTCGCCGACGCGGTGAGCGCGCTCCAGGCCGACCGTGATCGTCGTTGACGCGAGCGTCCTGGCCGTCGCCCTGCTCGACGACGGCACGGACGGTCACCGTGCACGTGCCCGCCTGCGCGGCGAACAGCTCGCCGCACCGTCACTGATCGACCTGGAGGTGACGTCCGTGTGGCGCGGGCTGGTCCGAGGCGGTCACCTCGACCCCGAGCGAGCCTCGCTGGCCCTGGACGACCTGAGCGCCCTCCCCCTGGACCGCGCCGACCACGCGCCGCTCTTGGGCCGGTGCTGGGAGCTGCGCGACAACCTCACGGTCTACGACGCCGCCTACGTCGCCCTCGCCGAGGCGCTCGAAACGACGCTCGTCACCGGCGACCGGCGCCTCGCCCGCGCGACCGGGCCGCGCTGCACCATCGAGGTGCTGGGCGAGGGGGCGTAGCGCACCGCCGGCCTCATCCGTGATCTGCGTCGATGTAGCAACCCATGTAGCAACGCGAGCGTGTCCGGCCCGGTCCGGAGACGTCCGCACCCGACCTCGCAAGGCCCCGACCTGCGCAAACGGTCACAACCGCGCATCATCGGACGCCGCTCCGCATCCCTGACACGGAAGAGGTCACTGGTTCGATCCCAGTATCGCCCACCAGCAGAAGGCCGTCTCCGACATCGTCCGGGGCGGCCTTCGGCATGTCCGGCGCCGCAGAGATCCTCGTGTTCTACCCAGGCGGCGACCTCCGCGAGCAGATCGAGCGACTCCTCGCCGAGGAGTCGTTCCGAGCCCGGGTCGACCCGAACGATCATGGCCACGGAGTGCCGACGCGTCTGTGGCGCTGCTGGCCTGACCGCGGCCCGTGCACTCGGCGAGCGGGCAACGGCCTACGCGGTCGACAGGTTCAGGTGACGACGAGCAGTGCGTACATCCCGGCGGCGTAGTGGCCGGCGATGTTGCAGACGAGCTCGTAGCGGCCTGGTGCGAGGTCGAGGGTGACCCAGCCGGTGGTGCCCGGGGCGATCCCCTCGCCCTCACCTTCGGCGTCGGAGGCCGATGCCTCACCGAGGCTTGCCGACTCGTCCACCGTGGCGTCGGCCCCGACGGCGCGCTGCCCGACCTGCTGGCCGTCGGCGAGCGGGAGCACGACGAGCTCGTGTTCGACGCTGCCGGCGTTGGTCACGCGGAGCGTGACGGTTCCGGCGGGAACGGTCGTCCGGTCGGCCCGCAGGACCATGTGGCCGCCCGTCCAGGTCGAGCCCGGCCAGGTCCCCATCATCCCGCGGCTGCCCATCATCGCGCCCATGTCGACCGCGACCACGTCGACGCGCGTTCCGGGCAGCGCCTGGGGACCGTCCGTCTCTCCCGTCGTGCTCCCCGCCCGACCGGTGAGCATCCATCCGGTGCCGCCCTGTGCCACGGTCCAGCCACCCGCCAACCCCCCGCCGAGCGCCCAGGCCACCGAGGCGGCCAGGACGGCGATCGCGGCGAGCAGCGCGGTGATCGTCCAGCCACGTGCCCGCGGGTTCACCGCGCCCCGCCGCGGCTGCCGACGATGGTCGCCCTGATGTTCCGGTAGGTCTCGAGGTCGACCTCGCCGCGTGCCAGGCGCTGGTCGAGGATCTCCAGCGCCGGTCCTGCCGGCACGTCGTCCTGCGGTCCGGCGCCGGTCGGCGGGACGGCAGGAGGAGTGGGGTGCAGGGGCCGCTGGGAGCGCCCGGGCAGCAGGCGGACCACCAGCCACACGATCACCCCGATGAGGACCAGCCATAACAGGCCCATGCCCATCCAGCCGAACCCACCCATCCCTGTGCCGTACCAACCCATCATGATCGTGCCCTCTCTGCTCGGTTCTGGTTCCAGCGTGCGACGGTCAGATGTGAGGCCACCGGTGAGAACGACGAAGAAACCATCAAGAAGCGGACCGGCTGAGGTTCTTCATCAGTTCTTCATCGCCGCTCGACGGGTTCTACGGACGTCGTGCCGATGGTGGTCCCACCGAGACCTCGAGGAGCGCCCGGATGAGCCTGGACACCGCCACACCGCCACCGGTGCAGCCCGACGACCTGGACCACCTGGCCCCGTCCGGCGGGCTGTGGGCCCGCGTGCACCGGGTTCGTCATGACAACAGGTTCATCGTCGCGACCATGCTCGCCTCGGCGTGCGTGAGCCTGATCGCCTCGTTCGTCCTGTCGATCGATGCGCTGCGCCTCGCCGCGGACCCCGGGATCCAGCTCGCGTGCGACATCTCCAGCACGCTGAGCTGCGGCACGGTGGCCCAGGCCTGGCAGGCCCAGCTCTTCGGCTTCCCGAATGCCTTCCTCGGCCTGGTCGCCGAGCCGGTCGTCATCACCATCGCCGTGGCGTCGCTCGGTGGGGTGCGGTTCCCCCGCTGGTTCATGCTCTCCGCGCAGACCGTCTACACCCTCGGGCTGGTCTTCGCCTACTGGCTGTTCACCCAGTCGATGTTCGTGATCCACGCCCTGTGCCCGTGGTGCCTGCTGGTCACCGTGTCGACCACGCTGGTGTTCACCTCGCTCACCCACGTCAACATCCGTGACGGCAACCTGCCGCTCCCACCCCGTGCGCTCGCGCGGGCCAGGGCGCTGATCGCCGCCGACGTCGACGCGATCGGCGTCGCCGCGTGGCTCGTGTTCCTCGCGGCGGCGATCCTCGCCAAGTACGGGCCCGGCCTGCTCGGCTGACCCCAGGGCAGCCGCATGCCACTGCCTCCTGCGGAGTCCGGATCAGCACATGCTCTACCTCGACCGTGGCCCTGCCGGTCTGCCGGGCGTCGATCATCGCTCCGTGGTTGGCACGGCGCTCGGGACGTCACCCCGCGGCAGGCCCGACCTCACGGGCGGCGGGGCAACGTGCGGCGGTTGATGGAGAAACGACGAAGAACCGGACGGGCAGCCGTCTCACCGTGCCGACCGGGTGGGTGATCAGTAGCGTCGGACGAGTCCGAAGCTCCATGCCCGGCCCCGACCGGGTCTCGGAGAGGGGATCGTCGTGACCGGTTGGGTGGCGATCGCGGTGGCGCTGACCGCGACGGTCGCGCTCGTTGGCCTTGTGCGGCTCGTCTCGAGCGTCCGGGGCGGGCGGCCCGGGCCGGTGGTCGTGCTGCCGTTCCAGTCGGGGTACGCGCCGGTCGAGCACGCGATGTCCCGCTACCACGCCCGCTGGTACCCGCTCACGCTGCTCTTCCTTGCCTTCGACGTGGAGATGTTGTTCATGTACCCGTGGGCCATCGTGGTCGCGGCGATGGGGACGGCTGCGGTCGTCGAGATGTTCGCCTTCCTCGGGGTCCTCCTGGCCGGCGTCGTGTGGGCCTGGCGCGAGGGGGTCATGAGGTGGGTGTGACCGGCGGACGACGTGGCGTGCACGTCCTGACGGTCACCACCGCCGATGGCGTGCCGGTGCGTCTGGCGGCCGAGCGCGCCGTGCGGGCACTGGGGTGGGTCCTGGCATGGTCGCCGGCCGACGCGGATCTGCTGGTGGTGTGTGGTTCGCCGCAGGACGCCGAGCTCGAGGTCCTCGATCGGGTGTGGCGACAGCTTCCCGGCCCCAGGGCCCGGGTCCAGCTCGACGGCACGGAGAACATCCTCGACGCGCTGGCGGCAGCCGCGGCCACGCTGGAGGACCGGGTCGCCCAGGAACGACTCGCGCACGAGGCCGACATGGACGCGCAGACCAGCGGCCGCGGCGGCGAGGACATGGACCACGAACACATCGACTCGGGTGGCATGGACCACGAGGGCATGGACCACGGCGACGCGGGCTCAGGTGGCATGGAGCATGAGGGCATGGACCAGGGTGGGATGTCCATGAGCGGACCTGCCGGGATCGCGTTGGCGGGGGGCGCGAGCGAGGACCGGGACGGGCTGGAGATGGATGCGTGGCACGTGGTGCTCGGCGCCGGCCTTCCGGGCTGGCCCGCAGGTCTGGTCATCCGGGCCGGGTTGCACGGAGACGTCGTCACGGACCTTGAGGTGCTCGGAGAGCCCGCCGCGCACATGCGGTCCGGGGAGCCGGTGCAGGCCGCGCTCCTTCTCGACGCCGCGGCGAGCGTCCTGGAGCTGGCCGGGTGGTCGGTGGCCGCAGCCGCGGCGCATCGTGCGCGGGACGACCTCATGGAGGGGCGCGATGCTGCGCGGGTGGGCGCGCAGGTCGAGCGTCTCGCCCGGCGCGTGCGCCGTTCGGTGCTGCTGCGCTGGTCGTTGGAGGGGCCTCGGCGCCGGGACACGGATGGCTCCCCGACGGCCGGGCGCCTCGTCCGGTCGCGCGTGATCGGACTGCTCGAGTCCGCCGCGTCGATGCTGGCGGGGCCGGGGCAGGTCGAGCCCATGCCGCACGAGGGCGCCCTGGGTGACCTGAGCGACCTCGCGGTCGGGCAGGAGCTGGCGACGCTGCGCCTGCTGGTGGCCAGCCTCGCGCTGGATGCACGGGTGGCCGCCGATGTCTGAGGTGGCCGAGGCCGGACCGGTCTGGGCCGCACTCGCCCCCGTCGCCCTCGTCGCGCTGGCCACCGTGGGCGCCGCCGTGGCGCACACCCAGACCGCGCGCGCCCGCGGCGCGGGGACGCTCAGCGGCGGCGCCGCTCCGTTCCTGGAGACCGCCCGGCTGCTGCGTCAGCGTCGACGGGTGCCGGTCGCGGCCGACCGGGTCCTCTGGCACGTCGCGATCGGTGGGCTGCCCGTGGTCGCCGTGCTGATGGCTGTGGTCGTCCCGCTGGGCCCGGTGGTGCTCGTCGACAGCCCGGTGGGCATCGTCTGGTTCAACGCGATGGACGTGATGCTGTGGGCGTTGTGGTGGCTGGCCGGCTGGGGACCGAACAGCGCGCACTCGCTCGTCGCCGGGCACCGGTTCCTCGGACTCGCGCTGGCCTACGAGCTGCCGCTGATGTTCGCGCTGACCTCCCCCGCGATCGCCGCGCACAGCCTGCGCGTCGCGGACGTCGCCGCGGCGCAGCACGGCCTGTGGTTCGTCGTGTGGATGCCCATCGCGTTCCTCGTCTTCCTCGGCGCCGCCGTGGCGTTCGCGTCATGGGGACCGTTCGCGGTGGCCGCACACGCGGACCTGGCAGGCGGGGTGCTCGCCGAGACCTCCGGCGTCGACCGGTGGCTGGTGCTGGTGGGTCGCCACCTGATCCTGGCCGCTGCGGCGCTGATGGCGGTGCCGTTGTTCCTGGGCGGCGGCGCCGGTCCCCTGCTCGGCCCGGTCGCCTGGACGGTGGTCAAGGCGGTGGTCGTGCTGGCGAGCCTTGAGCTGTTGGCGGGGCGCGTGCCGCTGGTGCGCCCCGAGCGGTTCGCCGAGGTGGGCTGGATGGTGCTCTTGCCGGCCACGGTGCTGCAGATGCTCGTCGCGGCGGTGGTCGCGCTGGGTGGTGGCTCATGACCGGTGCTGTCGTGTTCTGGACGGCCGCGGTGGTGTCGGTCGCCGCGGGCGTCGTCGTGTTCCGCACCGATTCCATGGCGAGGGCGACCTACGCGCTGGCGGCGTCGTTCGTCGCGGTCGGGTTGATGCTGCTCGCCTTCGACCTGGACTACCTGGGCGTGATCGTCATCCTGATGATGGTCATGGAGATGGCGATCATGGCGTTGTTCATGATCATGCTGATGGGGATGAACCCCGCGCTGATGCCGATGTCCATGGTCCACAGCAAGCGGACGGCGACGGTGATCGCGGTCGTGGTGTTCCTCGGGCTCGCGACGGCAGCGCTCGCGATCCCGTGGCCGGATCGGTCCGGTGTGCCGGCCGCTGATCTGACACGGAGCCTGGGTGAGGCCGTGATGGGCTCGAAGATGCTCGTGATGCTCACGATCAGCCCGGTGCTGTTCGCGACGATCGTCGGCGCCCTGGTCCTGGGGCACCCGAGGGACCGCTACCAGCGGTACGGCGACGACCTCGACCGTGAGCGTCCCGAGGACCCGATCGAGGGTGGGGTCGGGCGATGACACTGTCCCTGGTGCTGGTGGTGGCCGCCGCGCTCTTCGCCGTCGGGCTGTGGGGTGCGCTGTCCCAGCAGGTCGTGGTCATGGTGATGATGGGCCTCGAGCTCATGATCAACGCGGTGATCCTCGCGGCCGGGGCCTTCTGGTGGTTCACCAGCCCGTCTCCGGACGGCCAGGTGCTGCTCCTCGTGGTGGTTGCTGCGATGACCGTGGAGATGGCTATGGGCTTCGCCGCCGCCCTGCTGCTGCACCGTCTGCGGGGCACGGACATGACCGACATGGCCACGGGGCTGAAGCGATGAGCGGCGGGTGGCTGGTCGGACTCGTCCTGGTCCCTGCGCTCACGGGTGGCGGGCTTCTGATTCGGGGGCTCGACCGCTCTCGTTCGGGCGCCGGGCCGGACCGTTCCGCGGCGCCGGTCGCGCTCTTGGCCGCGGCGCTCACCGTGGTGCTCGCGACGGTGGTCGCGGCGGAGCGTCCGACGGTGACCTGGCAGTTCCTGCCCGGCGGCGCGTTCGCGCTCGGTGTGGACGGCCTGTCGGCATTCCTGCTGCCGGGGGTCGCGGCGGTCGCTCTCCTCGTCCTGGTGGTGGCGGCCGTGGAGCGGACGGAGCCGGCGGCGCGGTTCCACGGGCTGATGCTGGTGTTCGTCGCTGCCGTGGCGATCACCCTGACGGCGACCACCTTGCCGTCGCTGCTGCTCGGGTGGGAGCTGATGGGGGCGGCATCGTGGGCGCTGATCGGCTTCCGGTGGCGGGACCCGGACCGGACGTCGGCAGGCCTCGTCGCGTTCGTGACCACGCGGACGGCGGACCTGGGTCTGTACCTGGCCGCCGGCGCGGCTGCGGCCGGAACGAGCGCTGCCGGCGGCGCCGGGCTCGGGCTGCGGCTGGCGGACCTGCCGAACCTGCCCTCGCCGTGGCGCGAGGTGGCGGCGGTGGGGTTGGTCGTGGCGGCCCTCGGCAAGGCGGCGCAGCTGCCGTTCAGCTTCTGGCTGTCCAAGGCGATGCTCGGGCCGAGCCCGGTCAGCGCGCTGCTGCACTCCGCAGCGATGGTGGCGATGGGCGGCTACCTGCTGCTGCGCGTGCAACCACTGCTGGCCACGACCCCGGCGGTGGCCATGGCGACGGCGTGGGTCGGGGCGCTGACCGCGGTGGCGCTCGGCGTGGTGGCGATGGCGCAGCGCGACCTGAAGCAGCTGTTGGCGGCCTCGACCGCGGCGCAGCTGGGTTTCGTGGTCCTGGCCGCGGGTGTGGGCGATGTCCCCGGCGGAGCGGAGCACCTGCTGGGCCACGCCGCCACGAAGGCGTTGCTGTTCCTGGTCGCCGGCCTGTGGCTGGCCGCGCTCGGCACCAAGCAGCTCGACGCGATCGCCGGGGTCGCTCGCTGGTGGCGTCCGGTCGGTGTGTTGTTCACGATCGCGACGCTGACGCTCGCCGGGCTTCCACCTCTCGGGCTGTGGGTGACGAAGGACCATGTCCTCGCCGCGGCGGGCGAGCGCAGCGGGTGGCTGTACGCGGTCGGGCTCACCGGCGCCGTGCTGTCCGCGGGCTACGCGGCCGTGGCGCTGCGTGCAGCGTGGACCGGACCGGATCGGCGCCCCGCCGACCGGCCCGGCTGGGACAGCGAGGAGGAGGGTGACCGTCACGTGCCGGAGCGAGCGACGCTCCCCCTCGCGGTGCTCGCCGCTGGGGCGCTGGCGCCCGTCGCCCTGCTGGTGCCGGGGATCTCCGGTGCGGTCGATCGGCTGGTCGGTGTGAGTGCGCAGGCACCACCCGGGGCGGCCGAGATGGCTGCCTCCGCGGGACTGGCGCTGGTGGCGTTCGGCCTGGTCCTGCGAAGGCCCCCCGCCGCGGTACCGGGCGCCGCACGGTGGTGGTTCCTGGAGCGAGCCGCGACCGTGGCCGTGGTCGCACCGGTCGAAGGGCTGGCGGCCCGCGCCGACAGGCTGGACCGCGCGCTGGATCGGGCGGTCGCGATCACGGCCGAGGCGACGACCGCCACAGCCATGGCGGCCTCGCGGTTCGACATCGCGGCGGTCGACGGGGCGGTGCGAGCGGTGGTCGGCGCCGTGCGGGCGGCAGGCCGCGCAGCGGTGCGACCACAGTCCGGACTCGTTCATCAATACCTGGGTGCCGCGGCGGTCGTGCTCGTCGTCGGCGCGGTCCTGCTCGTGGTGGTGAGGCCCTGATGCTGTCCGTGGTCGTGTTCCTGCCGCTTCTCGGTGCGGCCCTCCTGGCCTTCACCCGAGTCGGTCCGCGGGTGGCGCGAGCCGTGTGGCTCGCGGTTGCCGGCCTGGATCTGGCGCTGGTGCTCGTGATGACCGCTGGGTATCACGCTCCCCCTTCCGGCCGCCTCGCCTACGCCGAGCAGGTCGCCTGGATGCCCGGTGCCGGGGTGTCCTATCACGTGGGCGTGGACGGCCTGTCGTTGCCGATGCTGCTGGTCACCGATGTGCTGTTCGTCGCGTGCGCGGTGTGGGCGCTGCGCGCGGACGACCGGGTCCGACGTCTGGCGGCACTGTTCCTGGCGTTGCAGACGACCTGCCTGGGGCTGTTCGCGGCGCAGGACCTGATCTTGTTCTTCCTGTTCTTCGACCTGTCGATCGTGGGGATGTACGCGGTCATCGCCGGGTGGGGCCACGGGGAGGAGGCGAAGCGGTCGGCGCTGCAGTTCTTCCTGTACACCTTCCTGGGGTCGCTGGCGCTGCTCGTGGGCTTCATCGGGCTGTACCTGGGCTCCGCGCCGCACACCTTCGACATCCCGACGCTCGTGGCCCGCGCCCAGGGCGGCACGGCGCTGGCCGGCGGTCTGGTGCTCGGGTTGATCCTGCTGGGCCTGGCGATCAAGACCCCGACCGTGCCGTTCCACACCTGGCTCCCACCGGCCCACACCGACGCCCCCGCCATCGGGTCGGCGATCCTCGCGGGCGTCCTGCTGAAGATGGGCACGTACGGCTTCCTCCGGGTCGGGATGCCCCTGCTGCCCGACGCGTGGCGCTCGTGGGCCTGGGTCATCGTGGCGGTCGGTCTGGTCTCGGTGCTGTACGGCGCGCTGGTCGCCTTGGCGCAGACGAACGTCAAACGGATGATCGCCTACACCTCGGTGAACCACATGGGCTACGTCGTCCTCGCCGTCGGGTCTGCAGGACTGGTCGCTCCCGACACCGTGACCGCGCGGGAGGTCGCCGTCACCGGCGCCGTCACGCAGATGGTCAGCCACGGTCTGATCACCGGCGCCCTGTTCCTGCTCGCCGGAGTGATGGAGAGCCGCGCGGGGACCTACGAGATGGACAGCTTCGGCGGCCTGGCGGCGGTGGCCCCGCGCTACACCGCCCTGTTCGCGGTCGGCGCGCTTGCTTCGCTGGGCCTGCCTGCCCTGTCCGGGTTCGTCGCGGAGTTCCAGATCTTCACCGGCGCGATCGCGGCCACCTGGGTCGCAGCCCTCGCCCTGCCGGGGATCCTGCTGACCGCCGCGTTGTTCCTGCGGGCCTTCCACCGGGTGTTCACCGGTCCGGACGGTCCGGCCACCGCGTGGTTTCGCCGACGTGCGAGGCACGGAGCTCGCGGCCGCGGGCGGCCTGCTCACGTTGTCGGTCGCTCTGGGCATCTTCCCGGGCCCGGTGCTCGACCTGATCCGGCCGTTCGCCGCGTCGGTCGTCGCGGCGCTCGGCGGGTGATGCGGGTGGCAGGCATGGGGGGCACGCGGTGAGCGGCCACGACTACGGTGCCCTGCTGCCGGAGGGCCTCCTGGTCGCTGGTGCAGTCGTCACGCTCCTGCTCGGTTCGTTCCTACCCAGGCGACACCTGCCGGTCACCCGGTGGGTGACCAGCGCCGCGCTGCTGGGTTCGGTGGCGGCGGCTCTGGCGGCCGGCAGCGGCGCGATCTTCGAGCACAGCTACGCGCTCGACCCGGCCACGACCGTGGCCAGGGTCGTCGCGCCGCTGGCGAGCCTCGGTGTGGTGTGGCTGGGAGCCGGGGAGCTCGCCCGCACCACGCGGGAGGCCGAGACCTACTCGTTGGTGCTCCTCGGGACCGCGGGCGCGGTGGTGATGGCCGGCGCGACCGATCTCGCGGTGCTCGCCGCGGCCTACCTCCTGGCCACGGTCCCCGTGTATGCCCTCGTCGGGCTGGCGCGCACACCGCCGGCCGCCGAGGCTGCGTTGAAGACCTACCTGCTGGGCGCTCTGCTCGGCGTGACGATGCTCCTTGGGACGGTGGTCCTCTTCGGGGTCGGCGGCACGACGGGCTACCGCGACCTGCACACCGGGCTGCTCGCCGCACCGCCCGCGGGTGCGGCGCTCGGACTGGTGGCCCTCCTCGCCGGGCTGGCGTTCAAGGCCGGTGCCGTACCCGGCCACTTCTGGGTGCCCGACGCCGCCCAAGGTGCGAACGTGACAGCGGCAGCCTTCGTGACCACCGTGCCCAAGGTGGGGGCGGTCCTGGCCCTCTACCGTGTCGTGGACCTCCTCGGCGGCGTGCCGGTCGCCGCCGCCTGGGCCGTGGCGATCCTCGCCGCCGTGTCGATGACCGTGGGCAACCTCGCTGCCCTCGGCCAGGACGACACGCGTCGCCTGCTCGGCTGGTCTGCGGTGGCCCAGGTCGGCTTCCTCCTCATGGCCCCAGCAGCGATCGCCGACCCGGGCGCCTTGCCGGCGCTCGGCCTCTACCTCGCCGGGTACGCCGCGACCAACCTCACGGCGTTCGCCGTTGCGGCTGCCCACCCCGACCGGCGTGGGATGGGCGACTGGGCAGGCCTGGCCCGGCGCCACCCGGTCACCGCGACCGCTCTGGTGATCTCGATGCTCGGCCTGGCCGGGACGCCACCCACCGCGGTCTTCGCCGGAAAGCTCACGGTGTTCTCCGCGGCATGGGGCGCCGGACTTGCCTGGCTCGTCGTCCTTGCCGCGGTTCTCAGCGTGGTGAGCCTGGGCTACTACCTGCGGTGGATCCGGGCTGCGTTCGCACCCACCGGGCCCACCGCGGAACCCGGTCCGGCGGCGCAGCGCACCGCAGTGGTGGTCGCGGTGATCGCTGCGGGGGTCGTCCTGGCCCTGGGTCTGGCGGCCGGGCCGGTACTCGAGGCGTTCGCCGGGCCTCTGGCGCGGTGACCGCGCTGGCGCGGTCAGGCCATCGGCAGGCGCAGGGTGAACGTGGCCCCTGCTCCGGGTCCGGGGCTGGCGGCCTCGAGCGAGCCGCCGTGGGCGCGGGCGATCGCTCGGGCGATGGACAGCCCGATCCCGGACCCGCCGTGCCGGCGGTCCCGAGCGGTGTCGACGCGGTAGAAGCGGTCGAAGACCCGCGGGAGGTGCTCGGCGGCGATGCCCTCGCCGGTGTCGGTCACGGTGACGCGCGCGTCGTCGTGGTCACGGCTCGCCTGCACCGTGACGCGGCCGCCCGCAGGGGTGTGTCGCACAGCGTTGTCGAGGAGGTTGGTCAGCACCTGCCCGATGCGGTCGGGGTCGGCGTTCACGGTCAGCTCGTCGGGGGCGTCGGCCACCACCGTCACATCGCTGTCGGCGTCGCGTGCCTGGGCCTGGGTCACCGCGTCGCGTGCCACCCGAGCGATGTCGGTGGTGCGTCGTTCGAGTCGGAGGCGGCCTTCCTCGGCGCTCGTGACCAACGCGACGTCCTCGCTGAGCCGGGCCAGGCGGTCCACCTGCTCGCGAAGCATTCGGAGGGTCTCCTCGTCGGGTGCTTCGACTCCTTCGGCGAAGGCCTCGAGGTAGCCGCCGAGGACGGCCACCGGTGTGCGCATCTCGTGGGCGAGGTCGGCCAGGAGCTGGGTCCGGGACCGTTCGACCCGGGCGAGCTCTGCGGCCATCGAGGTGAAGGCCTCGGCGAGCTGGTCGAACTCCGGTCCTACGCCTGGTGGGTCGACGCGGACGGTCAGGTCCCCACCGGCGACGCGGCCGGCGGCGTCGCCCAGCGGTGCCAACGAACGCCTGATCCTGCGGGCGAGCACCACGCTGACCGCAGCCGACGCTCCGAGGGCCGCCAGCAACGACAGAGACAGGGAGAGCGCCGACGCGGTCGCGAAGGCCCGCTCCGCGTGCTCGGTGGCGCTCTCGGTGGTCCCGGTCGTGCGCAGCATGTGCTCGTGGAACAGCCCCGGCCCGACGGCCGCCCCGACCGCCCACGCCGTCGCCGCCCCGACCAGCACCACCGCGACGATCGCCAGGAGCAGTCGGGTCGCCAGGTCCGCGCGCTCGGCACGCTCGATCAGGCGCACGGGCCCAACCGATACCCGTAGCCGCGGACCGTCTGGACGAACCGTGGTGCCGAGGCGTCGTCGCCGAGCTTGCGACGCACGTGGCCCAGGTGGACGTCCACGAGGTGTGGGTCTCCGACCCAGCCCTCACCCCAGACCTCGCCGATCAGCTGGTCCCGGGAGAACGCGCGCCTCGGCCGACGCACCAGGACGGCGAGCACGTCGAACTCGGTGCGGGTCAGCCCGACCGGTTGCCCGTCCACGGCAACGTCCCGCGCAGCCAGGTCCACCCGGAGCCGACCGACGGCACGCACGTCGTGATCCGTCTCGGCTGCCGCGCGGGCACCGATGCCCCTCGGACGGCGCAGCATCGCCTGCACCCGGGCCACCACCTCGCGTGGGCTGAACGGCTTGGTCACGTAGTCGTCGGCGCCGACGGACAGCCCGATCAGCCGGTCGACCTCGTCGGCGCGCGCGGTCAGCATGATCACGTAGCAGTCACTGAAGGTGCGGACCGTGCGGCACACCTCGACGCCGTCCGCGCCCGGCAACCCGAGGTCCAGGACCAGCACGTCCGGGTTCCAGGTTCGTGCGCGGTCGATGGCAGCCAGCCCGTCGCCGGCCGTCTCGACCTCGAAACCCTCCCGGGTGAGGTAGGACGCGATGAGGCGGGCGAGGGCGGCTTCGTCCTCGACGACGAGCACCCGGCCCTTCGGGCTGGGCGCGGGAGGCGACGGCGGCATGGGCCCCATCCTGACGCTCCGGCCCGGCCCGGTCAGCCCGACGCACCGGCGCGCTCCGGCACGCGCGCAACGCGCGGTGCCTCGGCATCCACGGGCTCGCCGACCACGATCTCCGCCTCGATGATCTGCCGCGGCATCGCTGTCCTCTCGTCCCGCTGCTCGTCGGGGATGGTCCGCATCGAGCGCGGGCCATACCGCCTCCTCAGTGGTGGTGCGGCCCGTGGCTCCCGTGCTCGTGGTGCCCGCCGTGCTCGTGCCCGCCGTCGAGGAAGGCCGACGGGTCCGCCAGGAACGCCTTGCGGCACCCAGCTGCGCAGAAGTAGTAGGTCGTCCCGCCCACCTCGGCGCTCAGTGCTGTCGCCGGGTCCACGCTCATCCCGCAGACCGGGTCGATCGCTGTCTCAGACATGGTGTCCTCCTCCGATACCTGTCCCAATACCCCCATGGGGTATTGGGAGGCTATCGCGTCGATGGCGAAGGAACATCCTGAGGACGGCAGGCCTCACGTCCACGTCCCCGCCCACCTCCCCCGACTCGCGTCTCACCAACGAACGGGAGCGAGGTCCGGCTCCCTAGGACGTCAGGTCGCCGGGCTGCCCGGTCACCGTCGTGAGCAGGAAGACCGCGTCCTCCTCGGCTCGAACCGAATGCCGTTCGTGGGTGAGTGCGACCAGCTCCCCCGCTCCGACCCACCCTGGTTCCATGCCGGTGACCCGCACCCGGCCGACCAGCACCTGCAGCGAGGCGGCGTGCGGCGAGTTGTGCTCGGACAGCTCGGTGCCTGCGGTGAGCGCGATCACGGTCTGCCGCAACGCCCCGTCGCGGACGACGAGCTCCGCGGACCGCCCGTGCGGGTCGCTCTTCGCGGCGGCAAGGCGCCTGGCGGCTGCCTCGGCGATGGTCGGGTTCATCGGCCTGCCCCCACGCGCTCCCAGCCGCGTCGCGGCGCGCGGCTGCCCAGGCGCGGGTCGCGAGCCCGGTACACGACGTAGGGGCGGAACAGGTAGCCCAGCGGGACGCTGAAGACGTGGACGAGCCGGGTGAAGGGCCACAGGGCGAACAGGAACATCGCGAGGATCCCGTGGAGCTGGAACCCGAGCGGCGCGGCGGCCATCAGATCGGGGTGCAGGTCGAACCGGAAGATGCCGCGGAACCAGATCGAGACGCCCTCGCGGTAGTCGTACTCGCCACCGAGGTTGAGGATCGACCCGGCGATCGTGTTCCACATCCCGAGGAGGATCACGATCGCGAGGACCAGGTACATGGCCTTGTCCATGCGCGTCGTGGCGCTGAAGACCGGTCCGACGGTGCGGCGGCGGTAGATGAGCAGGACCATCCCGAGCACGGTGCACACGCCGGCGACCGTGCCGATCGAGATGGCAAGGGCGTGGTACATGGCTTCGCTCATCCCGACGGCGTCGGTCCACGACTTGGGGATACCCAGCCCCATGACGTGGCCGAGGAAGACGGCGAGGATCCCGAAGTGGAACATCGGGCTGGCCCAGCGCAGCAGACGCCGCTCGTACAGCTGGGAGGAGCGGGTGGTCCACCCGAACTGGTCGTAGCGGTAGCGCCAGATGTGGCCGAGCACGAATACCGACAGGCACAGGTAGGGGTAGACGACCCACAGCAGGGTGCTCATCGGCGCGCTCCTACGGTCGGCATCTCGGGCGTGAACGGGTCGAGGCCGACTTCTTCCTCGGGTGGACCTTGGGCCGCGAGGCGGGCGACGGCGTCGTGGTCGTCCCCGGTGAGTGTCGGCAGGGTGGCGCTGACGGCGACCAGGGCACCGGCCCAGGGGGACCTGGCGTCCAGCAGGGCCAGCCGGAGAACCTCGAGGCCCGCGCGATGGCGCAGGAGCAGGTCGATCCCGACCTCGGGTGCGGCCGCGGCGAGCTCCAGCACGACGCACAGGTGGTCGGGCAGCTCTCCGGAGATCACCTCGAATCCGGCGGTGCGGCAGGCGGCCTTGAACTCCACGAGAGCGACGCCGCGCTTGCGGGTGTCGCCGTAGGCGAAGTAGGTCAGGTACAGCGAGTGCCGGCGTTTGAGGTCGAACGTCGCGACATACTGCGCCGCCACGTCGGTCGGGTCGCCTCCGGCGAGGTGGTCGGCGACGTTCGCGAGGGGGTGCCCCACGTGCGAGGGGAGGGCCGCGGCAGCCTCGCGGATCTCGGGGAGCAGGTCGCGTTGCCGGGCGGTCGGGTAGGCCAGGAGTGCGGCCGCGAGGCGGTACACGGTGGCGTTCTCGGCGGTGGCGAGCCGGCGGGCGGCCTGGCGTCGCGCGGTCGGCCGCATCATTCGTCGTCCTCGTCCGTCGCGCGCGGGGGGAAGATCCCGTCCGGGGTGCCCTTGCCGTCCCAGTTCAGGAGGTTGACCTTCGCCTTGCGGGTCGCCGGGTCGGCGACGGTGTCGGACGTCTGGCGAGCCTGGAGCACGTGGAAGTTCTCGACAGCGATCGGTGAGGCGTACCCGGGGCCGGACCCCTCACCGAACGGGCCGGAGCCGCCCATGCCGGGTCCGCCGTCGTAGTCGAGGGCGCACTCGGTGGCGAGCTCTTCGAGGCCGTGGGCCTGCTCGGCGTGGGCGGCGGGGATGACGTAGCGCTCGTCGTACTTGGCGATCGCGAGCAGCCGGTACATCTCACGCATGGTGGCTTCGGTCATGCCGACCGCCTCGGGGATCGACGCGTCCCCGTCGCGCCCCATCGACAGGTCACGCATGTACGAGCGCATCGCCGCGAGCTTCTGCAGCACCGCGGTGACCGGCGCGGCGTCCCCTGCGGTGAACAGCTCGGCGAGGTACTCCACGGGGATGCGCAGGGCGTCGATGGCGGCGAACAGGTTGCGTTGATCCTCGCCGTCCTCACCGGTCTTGGCCACGGCGTCCACCACGGGTGACAGCGGCGGGATGTACCAGACCATCGGCATGGTGCGGTACTCCGGGTGCAGCGGCAGGGCCACTCGGTACGTGGAGATGAGCTTCCAGATGGGTGAGCGCTGGGCCGAGTCGATCCAGTCCCGCGGGATCCCCTCGCGCTCGGCCGCCGTGACCACGGCCGGGTCGTGGGGGTCGAGGAGCACCCCCCGCTGGGCGTCCAAGAGCTTGGTCTCGTCCGGCTCGGATGCCGCTTCCAGGACGCGGTCGGCGTCGTAGAGGACCAGGCCGAGGTAGCGCAGCCGGCCCACGCAGGTCTCGGAGCACACGGTGGGCAGTCCCACCTCGATGCGTGGGAAGCAGAACGTGCACTTCTCGGCCTTGCCGGTGCGGTGGTTGAAGTAGACCTTCTTGTACGGGCACCCGGTGATGCACTTGCGCCAGCCCCGGCAGCGGTCCTGGTCGACCAGGACGATGCCGTCCTCGGCGCGCTTGTAGATCGCGCCCGAGGGGCACGATGCCGCGCAGGACGGGTTGAGGCAGTGCTCGCAGATCCGGGGCAGGTAGAACATGAACGTCTGCTCGAACTCGAGCTTGATCTGCTCGGAGATCTTGGCGAGCACGGGGTCGGCGGTCGTGAGCTCGGGTCCACCGGCGAGGTCGTCGTCCCAGTTGGCGCTCCACCTGATCTGCGTGGGTTCGCCGGTGAGCAGCGACTGCGGGCGGGCGACCGGGATGTGCTCCTGCAGGGGCGCCGTGGTCAGGCTCTCGTAGTCGTAGGTCCAGGGCTCGTAGTAGTCGTCGATCGACGGCTGCTTGGGGCTGGCGAAGATGGTCGCGAGGTTCTTCAACCGGCTGCCGGCCTTGAGCTGGAGCCGGCCGCGGCGGTTCAGGGTCCAGCCGCCCTGCCAGCGCTCCTGGTCCTCATAGGTGCGCGGGTAGCCCTGACCGGGGCGGGTCTCGACGTTGTTGAACCAGACGTACTCCGTGCCGGTCCGGTTGGTCCAGGCCTGCTTGCACGTCACCGAGCAGGTGTGGCACCCGATGCACTTGTCGAGGTTCATCACCATGGCCATCTGTGCCATGACCTTCATGCGGCCCGCCCCCTCGGGTTCGTGCGGTGTCGGCCCATCAGTACTCGACCTCCTGGGAGCGTCGGCGGATGACGGTCACCTCGTCGCGTTGGTTGCCGGTCGGGCCTAGGTAGTTGAACGCGTAAGAGAGCTGGGCGTACCCGCCGACCAGGTGGCTGGGTTTGACCATGAGGCGGGTCAGGGAGTTGTGGATCCCGCCGCGCCGGCCCGTCTTCTCCGACAGCGGCACGTCGATGAGCCGGTCCTGCGCGTGGTGCATGTACGCGGTGCCCTCGGGCATCCGGTGGGAGACGATCGCGCGGGCGACGACCACACCGTTGCGGTTGTCGGCCTCGATCCAGTCGTTGTCCGACACGCCGATCTTGGCCGCGTCACGGTCGCTGAGCCAGACGACCGGTCCGCCGCGTGACAGGGAGAGCATGAACAGGTTGTCCTGGTACTCGGAGTGGATGGACCACTTGTTGTGCGGAGTGAGGTACCGCAGCGTGAGGCCGAGCTCTCCGTTGGCCCCGATCTCGGGCTCGCCGAACAGACGGGCCATGTTCAGCGGAGGCCGGTAGACCGGCAGGGCCTCGCCCAGCTCGAGCATCCAGTCGTGGTCGAGGTAGAAGTGCTGGCGACCGGTCAGGGTGTGCCAGGGCTTGAGGCGCTCGACGTTGATGGTGAAGGGCGAGTAGCGCCGGCCGCCGGTCTCGGACCCGGACCACTCGGGTGAGGTGATGACGGGCACGGGGGCGGCCTGGGTGTCGGCGAACGTGATGCGCTTGCCCTCGTGCTCGGCGGCCAGGTCGGCGAGCCTGGTCCCGGTCCGCTTCTCCAGCGTGTGGAACCCCTGGGTCGCGACTCGGCCGTTGGTCGTGCCGGACAGGGCCAGGATCGCCTCGCAGGCATGCACGTCGCGCGTCAACGCCGGGCGGCCGTCAGCGACACCGCGATAGCTGTCGCGGATCACGCCGTTCTTCCGCGCGAGGTAGTCGACCTCGTCCTCGAGCCGGTAGGTGATCCCCTTGGTGGTGGCCCCGGCGCTGTCCAGCAGCGGCCCCAGGGCGACCATCTTGGAGCCGACCGCGCCGTAGTCCCGTTCGACGACGACGAGCTTGGGCATCGTCACCCCTGGGACCGGCACGGTGCCTTCGGCCTTCCAGTCGTGGACCACGCCGTGTGGGGTCGCCATCTCGTCGGGTGTGTCGTGGGTGAGGGGCACGGCCACGACGTCGCGGCGCACGCCGAGGTGGCGTTCGCCGAGCTCGCTGAACACCCTGGCCAGGTCGACGAAGATGTCGAAGTCGGTCCGGGTCTGCCACGGCGGGGCGATCGCGGGGCTGAACGCGTGCACGAAGGGGTGCATGTCCGTGGAGCTGAGGTCGTGCTTCTCGTACCAGGTCGCCGCAGGCAGGACGACGTCGGAGAACACCGTGGAGCTCGTCATCCGGAAGTCCAGGGTGACCAGCAGGTCGAGCTTGCCGGTCGGTGCCTCGTCGCGCCACACCACGTCGCGTGGGCGGCGCGCCTCGACGGGCCGGTCGGTGGGCAGGTTCGAGTCGGCGCCGAGCAGGTGGTGCAGGAAGTACTCGTTGCCCTTGGCCGAGGACCCGAGCAGGTTGGCACGCCACAAGGTGAGTACCCGGGGAAAGTTCTCCGGGGCGTCTGGATCCTCGGCGGCGAACCGGAGCCGGCCCGCGGCCAGCTCAGCGGGCACGTGCTCACCGAGGCTCGCCCCTGCCGAATCCGCCTCGTCCGCCAGGTCCAGCGGGTTGCGGTCGAACGTCGGGTAGGACGGCATCCAGCCCAGCCGCGCGGACTGGGCGATGACGTCGGCGGTGGTCTTGCCGGCCAGCGCTCCCGGCCCCTGGGATCGCGTGGTGGTCAGGGCGTCGACGGTGAACGAGTCGTAGCGGAACTGGTCGGTGTGCAGGTACCAGTAGGCGGTCTGCACCATGGTGCGCGGCGGCCTGGACCAGTCCAGCCCGAACGCGTAGTGCGAGTGGCCGGTGACGGGCCGAACCTTCTCCTGCCCGACGTAGTGCGCCCATCCACCACCGTTGACGCCCTGGCACCCGGTCAGGGCCGTGAGCGCGAGGAAGGCACGGTAGATCGTGTCGGAGTGGAACCAGTGGTTGGTGCCCGCACCCATGATGATCATCGACCGGCCGCGGGACTCCTCGGCGTTGGCGGCGAACTCCCGTCCGATACGGATCGCCTGCTCTGCCGACACACCCGTGATCGCCTCCTGCCAGGCGGGGGTCCCGGGGGCGTCGGCGTCGTCGTAGCCGGTGGGCCACCGGCCCGGCAGGCCGTCGCGACCGACGCCGTACTGGGCGAGCATGAGGTCGAGCACGGTGGTGACCAGGTGGTCCCCCACGCGCCTGGCCGGCACGCCTCGACGGACGACGCCCGCCTCGCCGGCGGCTCCCTCGAACAGTGGTAGCGCCACCTCGACCGCCTCGGACCCGGCACCCGCGAGGCTGAGGACCGGGTCGATGTCGCCGAGATCCAGGTTCCACCGCCCCAGGCCCGCCTCGCCGAACCGGAAGCCGAGAGAGCCGCCCGGCACGGCGGGCAGCCCGGTGGTGCGATCGAACAGCACGGTCTTGAAGGCGGCGTTCTCCGAGGCGGCCTCGGCGCCGGACAGGTCCGCCGCTGTGAGGAACTTCTCGGCGACCAGATCGCCGTCGCGCTCGACGAGCCTGACCAGGAACGGCAGGTCGGTGAACCGGCTCACGTAGTCCACGAAGTACGGGACCTGTCGCTCCACGTAGAACTCCTTGAGCACCACGTGGCCCATCGCGATCGCCAGAGCGCCGTCGGTGCCGGGCGCGGCGGGCACCCACTCGTCCGCGAACTTCACGTTGTCGGCGTAGTCGGGCGCGACGGCGACGACCTTCTGCCCGCGGTAGCGCGCCTCGGCCATCCAGTGGGCGTCGGGCGTGCGGGTCACCGGCACGTTGGAGCCCCACATGATCAGGTAGCCGGCGTCCCACCAGTCGCCCGACTCGGGGACGTCGGTCTGGTCGCCGAAGACCTGAGGTGAGGCCACCGGCAGGTCGGCGTACCAGTCGTAGAACGACAGCATCGGGGCACCGATCAGGGCGTGGTAGCGCGACCCGGCGCCGTGGCTGACCATCGACATCGCAGGGATCGGTGAGAACCCCGCGACCCGGTCCGGCCCGTACCGGGCGATGGTGTGGACCTGGGCCGCGGCGACCATCTCCAGGGCCTCGTCCCACGTGGCGCGCACCAGGCCGCCCTTGCCGCGGGCGCGCTTGTAGCGGCGGGCCTTGTCGGGGTCGTCGACGATGCTCCGCCAGGCGGCGACCGGGTCGCCGTCGTGCTCGGCCTTCGCGGCGCGGTACATGTCCAGCAGGAGGCCGCGGACGTAGGGGTAGCGGACCCGGGTGGGTGAGTAGGTGTACCAGCTGAACGCGGCGCCGCGCGGACATCCGCGGGGCTCGTACTCGGGGCGGTCGGGCCCGACGGAAGGGTAGTCGGTCTGCTGAGCCTCCCAGGTGATGATCCCGTCCTTGACGTACACCTTCCAGGAGCAGGAGCCGGTGCAGTTGACGCCGTGGGTCGAGCGCACCACCTTGTCGTGGCTCCACCGGTCGCGGTAGAAGGTGTCGGCATCCCGGCCGCCGATCTGGTGCAGGGTGCGCAGGTCCGGGGAGACCTCTGCGCGGCGCAGGTGACTGCCGAGCCGGATCAGGAGATCGGAGGCGGGGCCGTCGAGGCCCGCGCCGTCCCGGGTCGGCGTGGTGGTCATCAGCCCCTCCTCCGCGAGCGTCGGCGGGGACGGCTGGTCCTCGCCTGTGGCGCCCGAAGGCGCACCCTCGCGTCGATCTGACCACGACGGGCCGGGGATTTGAAGGGCGAACCGCCGGAATTATCCGTTGGCTCGACGAGGAGCGCCCCGATCGTTGTCGGTCGGGGCGGTCGAGGAGGAGTCGCTGCTGGTCAGCTCGACGCCGCGGCGCGGCGGTCCCAGCGCTGCAGCAGCGTGACGAGCGGCAGGGCCACCAGCACGAGCGCGGCGAAGGGCAGGAAGCCGCGCGCGAAGCCGACGCTGCCGCCCACCGCACCGGCGACGATGCCCATGACCGGAGGGATGACGAAGCCGCCCAGGGCGCCCAGTCCCCCGATCCAACCGGAGGCGCCGCCCACGGCGTCCGGGACGTAGCGAGGCAGGAGCTTGAACACGATGGCGTTCTGCAGGCCCATCCCGGCGCCGACCGCCATGGTCGCCAGCAGGGAGAGGGCGAACGAGCCGGAGAACGACAGCACGACGGTCCCCAGGAACATCAGCGCGAAGTTCCCCGCGAGGGCGTACTTGATCGACACCCGGTCGGACAGGATCCCGCCCGGGACCCGGATGATCGCCGACAGCAGGGAGAAGACGGCGGTCAGCAGCCCCGCTGCGCGCAGCTCGGAACCGTACATGGCGTGCCAGAAGGTGGGCAGCCACGACGTGAACGCCAGGAACCCGCCGAAGGACAGGAAGTAGAAGGACGTCAGAACCCAGGTGGCCGGGACCCGAGCCGCGTGCTTCAGACCGGCCCACGCACCCATGCCGGGCGCGGTCTCGCCGCCCCCGAGGGCCGGGAGCTCGGCGGCGGTGGCATGGATGTCGCGGGCGCGGAGCTGGAAGACCGGGGCGTCCTTGATGAACACGGCGTAGGCGATCGTGATGGCAAGGAGCATCGCGAACCAGAAGGCGTAGGCGCCGAGCATCCCGATCGCGCCGACCGCCAGAGGCAGGAGCATGCTGGACAGGCCAGGGCTGGTGTTGCCCAGCCCTGCGTAGGTGCCCAGCGCCCCGCCTTGCCGGGACTTGGGGAACCAGTAGGAGACCTGTCCGATGCCCACCGAGAACGTGGCGATGCCGCAGCCGATCAGGGCACCGAGCCCGAGCAGCAGCGGGTAGCTGCCGGTCATGTGGTCGGGGTAGGACGTCGCCAGCAGCGCCAGCAGTCCGATGACGCCGAGGTTGGCGGCGGCCAGAAGGGTCAGGAACGGCTTCCTGCCGCCCATGCGGTCCACGGCGGCGCCGAACGGGATTCGCAGCAGCGAGCCCGTCAGGGACGGGATGGCGGCGAGCATGCCCGCGGCGAACGGGCTCAGACCGAGCAGGTCGGTGAACTTGGGCACCAGGGGGCCGAAGATCGAGACGCCGGCGAAGCCGCCGAAGAATCCGATGGTCGCCAGCCACAGCGCCTGGTTGCGGGTGCCGCGGACCAGCGAGCGCAGCTCCGGGGCGTCGTGCGGGTGGCTCGGGTCCGTCGTGACCATGTCTGCCTTTCAGCTCGTGACGGCGAGGCCGCCGCCCACGGGGTTGTCGGTGGTCCGGGCCAGGTGCAGCACGCAGTGCTGTGGACCGACGAGCGGCTCGAGGCGCTCGGCCACGAGCGGCCCGTCGTGGTGGGCGAGCACGCCGCGCACGATCCCCAGGTGCACCGCGCACACCACCTCGGGGCGCCTGCTGGCGATCTCGAGGTAGGGGCACCGGCGCAGGTGCACGCACAGCGGGTCGATGTCGAGCTCGGGCTCCATGCCGAGCTCGGTGAGGTGCACCTCGAGGGCCGCCATCTGCTCCGCGGCCCCTCCGAGGGCGTCGGCGACGGTGCCCGTGCGGATCTCGTCGGCGACCTCCCGGCCCCACGCCTGCCCGGCGTCCTCGGCGGTGACACCGGGATGCGCCAGCTCGCGCCCGTAACCGTCGACGAAGACCTCCATGAGGTACTCGCGCAGCCGCTCGTCCAGGCTCGCGCCGGCGGGACGCTGAACGGCCCGGTACAGCATCCGCGGGCGGCCGCGCACGTGGCGGTCCTCGGGCTCGACCGCGACGAACCCGGCGGCGACCAGTCGCTCCAGGTGCCCTCGCACGGTGTTGTGGTGCAGGTCGACCGCCTCGGCGAGCTCGGCGATCGTGAGCGGGCCGGTAGCCCCCTGCAGGGCGTGCAGCAGGTCGAGCCGGCTCTCGGAGGCCAGCGCACGATGAGACTCGGACAGTCGCGTCACGGCGTCGATAATTACGGCGATTGCCTCGTGAAATCTGGGACCTTCGGGCCGTACGGTGAGGGCGTGAGCATCACGACGGCGCATCGCGCGGTCTCGGGCGGGGTGCGCGCCGCCATCAGCGAGGCCGCGTTGAGCGCGCGGGAACACGTGGAGGCGGTGGCGCACCCGGCGGCCGGTGCGGTCGCGACGTTCGTCGGTCAGGTCCGCGACCACGACCCGCAGGTGTCGGGCGTGGTGGTGGGTCTGGAGTACTCGGCCCACCCGGACGCGTGCGCCGTGCTCACGCGGATCGCCGAGCGGTGCGGCGCTCGAGCCGGGGTACTCGGGGTCGCGGTGACTCACCGGGTCGGCCGGCTCGCCGTGGGTGAGGCCGCGGTGGTCGCGGCCGTGGCCACGGCACACCGCACCCTGGCGTTCGAGGTCTGCGCCGAGCTGATCGAGGCCGTGAAGGCCGAGCTCCCGGTATGGAAGCGTGAGCTGCTCGCCGACGGCCGCGCCGTGTGGGTCGGGCTGTGAGCGGCGTGCCCGCTCCCCTGGTCGACGGTTTCGGTCGTGCGCACCGGGACCTACGGATCTCGCTGACGGACCGCTGCTCCCTGCGGTGCACGTACTGCATGCCGGCCGACGGCGTGCCGTGGCTGCCCGGGCCGGACATGCTCACCACCGATGAGCTGGTGCGGCTGGCGCGGGTCGCGGTCGGGCTCGGCATCGCCGAGATCCGGCTCACCGGTGGTGAACCGCTGCTGCGGCCCGACGTGGTCGACGTGGTTCGCCTCCTGGCCGGGTTGCAGGGCCCGGCGGGCCACCCGGAGATCTCGATGACCACCAACGCCCTGCGACTGCCGGGCCTGGCCCACGAGCTCAAGGACGCTGGCCTGGCCAGGGTCAACATCAGCCTGGACACCCTGGACCGCCAGACCTTCGCACGCTTGACCAGGCGCGACCGGCTCGCCGGCACGCTGGCGGGCATCGAGGCCGCCGCGGTGGCCGGGTTCAGGCCGGTCAAGCTCAACGCCGTGGTGATGCGCGGGGTCAACGACCACGAGGTGGTCGACCTGGTGCGGTTCGCCGTCGCACACGGGTACCAGATGCGGTTCATCGAGCAGATGCCGCTGGACCCGGGCCACACCTGGGACCGCGGCCAGATGGTCGGCCAGGACGAGATCCTCCAGCGGCTGCGTTCGGCATTCCGCCTGACGCCGCTCGGCGACCGGGGCGCGGCGCCGGCCGAGCGGTGGCTGGTCGACGACGGGCCCGCGACCGTCGGGGTCATCGCATCGGTCAGCGCACCGTTCTGCGGGTCGTGCGACCGGCTACGGCTGACGGCTGACGGCCAGCTGCGCTCGTGCCTGTTCGCCCGGTCGGAGACCGACGTGCGCACGCTGCTACGCGACGGGGCCGACGACGCTGCGCTCGCGGGGGCGTTCCGCGCGTGCGTGGCGGGCAAGAAGGCGGGTCACGGTATCGACGAGCCCGGCTTCGTCCAGCCGGACCGTCCGATGAGCGCGATCGGCGGCTGACCGGCTCAGCCGCCAGCGGGATCAGGTGGACCGGCTCCACTCGCCGGCGAGCCGGCTGATGCGGGCGGCGACCTGGTCGAACGCGGCGCGGTCGCCCCCGGCGCGGGCGACGGCATACCCGGCGAGGAAGCCGGTCAGCGGGACGGCGGGCCGCGCGACGGCCTGGGCGGCGTCGCGCGCGAGGTCCAGAACCGCGTCGACGTCCACGGCGTCCGGAGAGACGTCGAACTCGTCCACCAGGAGCGCGACCCATCGGTGCAGCTCGGGTCCGACGGGCTGGTGACCGCTCGGATCGGGGGTCATGTCTCCTCCGCTTCGATGACTGCGGCGATCTGCTCGGCAGCCTGCCATGTGTCGACGTCGTCGCCCAGCGCATCGGGGTCGGGGACGTCCACGTGCGTCAGCGAGCCGGTCAGGCGTCGCACGGAGGCGCCGTGGGTCCCGCCGGCCTCGGCCAGGGCATCCAGGGCGGCGAGCAGCGCTGCTCGACGGTAGGCGGCGACCAGGCGCTGGGCACGGCCCTCGCGGTCGATCAGCCACGCCACGTCGGCCTCGGGGTGGTGAGCGAGGGCGTCGAGCAGCAGGGGCACGGCGCGCGCGGCGCGCGGCGCGTCGCAGGCCAGCACGACCACGGGGACGTCACCGCCGGGGCCCAATGCCCCCAGGCCGGCTGCCAGGCCTGCGACAGGGCCGCCCAGGGGTGGGTCCTCGAGGACCGCCGGGACGCCGGGGCGCGCCAGCCGGCTCGGGCCGACGACGACGCTTCGCCGGGCCGGACGGCCGGCATCCAGGACCCGGTCGAGCATCGTGCGGCCGGCCACCTCGACCTCGGCCTTGCTGACCCGGCCCATCCGCTCGCCCTCGCCGCCGGCCAGGACCAGAAGGTCGTACTCGATCACGCGGACTCCGTTCTGATCACCGCGAGCCGGTCGCCGGCTCGGACGTGCGGGAGGTGGTTCGGCACCACCGCAAGGCCCTGGGCGCGCGCGAGGCCGACGACGAGGTGTGACCGAGACCCGCCGGCTGCCGCGCGGCGGATCGTCGGTCCTTGGCCCCGGTCTCGGCCCAGCACCACGGGCATGTACTGGGTGCGCCCGGCCGGGGTGTCCCACTCGTCGTCGACGACGCCCCAGGTGAGCGGGCGGTCGATGGCGGTCGCGCCCAGCATCGCGCGCAGCAGCGGGCGCACGAAGACCTCGAACGACACGAATGCGCTGACCGGGTTGCCCGGGAGACAGACGACGGGCGTTCCACCGGGCAGGTGGCCCGCGCCTTGAGGCTTGCCGGGCTGCATCGCGACCCCGACGAAGTCGACCCGCGGTGTGAGCGCGGCCTTGACGACGTCGTAGGCGCCGACGCTGACACCGCCCGAGGTGAGGACCAGGTCGGCCCCGGTCTCGAGCTCGGCCAGAGCAGCGCGGAGGCGCGGCACATCATCTCCGACGGCCCCGTGGTGCACGACGTGGGCGCCCGCCGCGGTCACCGCGGTCGCCAGGAGCTCCGAGTTGGAGTCGTGGATCTGGCCCGGTCGCAGGGGCCTCCCGGCCGCCACCAGCTCTGCACCGGTCGAGAGCACGGCCACTCGGGGTCGGGCCCGCGCGGTGATCAGCGCCAGGCCGGCGGCGACGGCGGCGGCGACCTGGGGCGGCCCGAGGTCGGCCCCGGCGGTCAGGACCACGTCACAGGTGCGTGCGTCACCACCCCGGGCCCTGACGTTCTGCGCGGGACGTGGACCTTGGCCGATGGAGACCCAAGGCTGCCCCATGTCCGTGTCCTCCTGGCGCACGACGGCATCGGCTCCTCTCGGCAGCGGTGCCCCGGTCATGATCCGCACCGCCGTGCCGGCGGCGACCGTCGAGGGCGTGGAGGCGCCGGCGGCTGACTCGCCGACCACGGCGAGCCGCACCGGGCGCGAGGGGCTCGCGCCCGCCAGGTCGGCGGCTCGCACGGCGTAGCCGTCCATCGCAGAGCAGTCCCACGGCGGAAGGTCACCGCGGGCGATCACTGGTGCGGCCAGCACGCGCCCGATGGCCGCCGCGGGTGCGAGGTCCTCAGTACCGGCCAGGGTGGCCAGGGCGAGGACGGCCGCGCGGTGCTCGGCGACCTCGCGCACGTCAGTGGGCCCCGCGGCCCACCCGGACACGCCACAGGTCGGGGCCGCTCTGCAGATACGTCCAGTCCGGCGGACCGTCGAGCTGCTCGGTGATGACACCGTGCAGCCGTGCAGGGTCGTGGTCGGAGGCGATCACCAGCTGCTCGCCGGGCGAGAGGCCGAGCACTGCGGCGACCAGGGTGTCACGCCGGATCGAGGGCGACAGCGTCCGGGCGTCCAGGTCGCCGGGTGCCGCGGCCGGGCCGACCGGGCGCGCCGCCGAGGGCTGCGAGCGCGTCGCCTCGACGGCGACGAGTCCGAGGTCACCGCGAACGGGGTCGTCGGCACGCGCCCCTCCCCCGCAGCCGCCTCCGCAGCCACAGCCGTGCTCGCCGGCCTCGGTGCGCGTCGAGGGGTCCGTGGGGTTGATCGACATGGCGCTCCTTGGAGTCGGTGTGGGTGGTTGGTACGAGGGCACGCTAGAGCGACCGGACGATGGCGAGTGGCACGGTGAGGCGTGAGTTTTGCACGTCAAGCACGGTAGAAATCGTGGACGTCGACCCGCCGGGACGTAGGTCCCGATCGCGGACCGGGTTTTCTCACGGCGTTTGCCGGTTGAGTGGAGCGGTGCCATGGCCTAGCGTCCCGGCGTCGACTGGGGAGGTCTTGGTGACGCAAGCACGACCGCGGTGGGATCTGCGGGCACCTGAGGTATCCGCCGACCAGATCGGCGCCTATGACGCGATCCGCGCCCGGTGCCCCGTCGCGCACGAGGACTACCTCGGGTGGACGGTCTTCACGCATGCCGATGCCGTGAGGGTCCTGACCGACCACGAGACCTTCAGCAACCGGGTGTCGGCGCACCTGTCGGTCCCGAACGGGATGGACCCGCCCGAGCACTCCGGGCACCGTCGGGTCAACGAGCGCTACTTCACCCAGCCGCGCACGGCCGCGTTCGAGCCGACGGTCCGACGCATCGCGGCCGACCTGCTCGCCGCTCTGGCGGCTGGCCCGGTAGAGGTCATGGAGCAGCTCGCACGGCCCTTCGCACTGCGGGTGCAGTCGGCGTTCATGGGCTGGCCCGAGTCCCTCCACGAGCCCCTGCGCGCATGGATGGCGCGCAACCATGCCGCGACGCTGGCGCGCGATGCCGACCGGCTTGCAGCGGTCGCGGTCGAGTTCGACGAGTACATCCGCGAACAGCTCGAGGTGCGTCGCCGCGCCGGGGCCGACGCGCCCGCTGACGTGACGACCGAGCTGCTCGGCGACCGGGTGGACGGCAGGCCGCCGACCGACGAGGAGATCGTCAGCGTGGTGCGCAACTGGACCGTCGGTGAGCTCGGCACCATCGCGGCCAGTGTCGGCATCCTCGTGCACGCCTTGGCGACGCGGCCGCAGGTGCAGGCGAGTCTGCGTTCGGACGCGGCCGGGTTGTCGGCGGGGATCGACGAGCTGCTGCGGATCGACCCGCCGCTGATCTCGAACCGCAGGGTCGCCACCCGCCCCGTAGAGGTGGGCGGGTGCCCGGTCGCGACGGGCGAACGGGTCACGGTGCTGTGGGCGTCGGTCGACCGCGACGAGGCGGTCTTCGGCGACCCGGACGCGTTCCGGCCGGATCACAACGCGGCCGACAACCTCTTGTACGGCGCCGGGATCCACGCCTGCCCGGGTGCCCCGCTGGCGCGTATGGAGCTGCGCGTCCTGCTCGAGGAGCTGCTGACCCGGGTGTCGACGATCGAGCCCGTTCCGGGGATGCCGCCGACACCGGCCGTCTACCCTGCGGGCGGCTTCACCTCGGTCGTGGCTCGGTTCGAACCGGCGTGAGGTCGACGTGACCACCGCGGTGCAGCCGTCGCCGCCCCGTGCGCGGCCCGGGTCGGCCCGCCGGGCACCGGTGGGCCGGGTGGCGCTGCTGGCACTCGTCGCGGCTGCGGCCTTGGCCGGGCTCGACGCGGCCCTGCTTCGCACCGGGGCTGTCGCCCCGGTGCGCTCGGAGTCGCTGGCGGCCCTCCACGGCCCGTTGATGGTGCAGGGGTTCCTCGGTACGGCGATCGCTCTGGAACGCGCCGTAGCGCTCCGTGTCGGCGGGCGCCGACGCGACGCGTGGGGGTTCACGGCGCCCGTGCTCGGCGCGGCGGGGGGTCCAGGAAGGCTCGGCGCACGACGGCACCAGCAGCACTGGCGTCGGCGCGCAGGTGCTCGCCCTGCTGCCTGGCCAGGGAGGCTTCGTCGAGCTGACGACGACCGAGGCTGGGCACTACGCGATCGTGAACCACGTGATGAGCCTCGCCGAGAAGGGTGCCCACGGGGTGCTCGAGGTGTCCCGTTGAGAGGCGCGCCCGATGGCGACAGCACGACGCGGCAGCCCAACGCGTCGAGGTGGGCGGCCTCATGGCCCCGGGCGCCCGCGCACGGGTCTCGAATGGCGGGAACGCCGAGTTTGATAACAAACTGGTAACGACAGCCGTCGGCGCGGGAACTTGCGAGGGCCGGGTCCGCCAACACCGCGTCGGCTCTACCCGGTCGCGCTCGCGCTGGACGTGATCTCGATGCGACCCGTCACGCCGACGCCCGCCACGGCCCTGCACACCCTGGTCGCGGTGCTCGCGCTGGGCGGCGTCGCCATGGGGCTCGTCCTGGAGGTCGTCGGGGGACCTGAGTCTGGCCTCCCGGGACGGATCGCCCGGGGCCTGAGCTACTTCACGATCCAGTCGAACCTCCTGGTCGGGTTCATGTCCTTGCTCCTCGCGCGGCGGCCGGACCGCGACGGGGTCGTGTTCCGAGTGATCAGACTCGACTCGGTGGTCTGCGTCACCGTCGCCGGGATCCTCTACCACCTGGGTATCGGTTCGATCCGCCACGCGTCGGCCGCATCTGCCCTCACCGACCTGCTCCTCCACACCGTGACACCCATCGCGACCGTCCTCGTCTGGTTCCTCGTCGGCCCCCGCAGGCGGCTGGCGTGGCAGACGGTGGCCTGGTCCCTGGTCCCACCTCTCCTCTACGCCGGGTACGTCGCCGTCAACGGGAGACTCCATGCCTGGTACCCGTACCCCTTCCTCGACCCGACCGGCCACGGGTACGGCGCCGTCCTGGGCAACGTGGGACTCGCCGGCCTGCTCTTCGCGGGCCTCGGCGCCGGCGTCCGGCAGGTCGAGGGACTCCTACGCGCGAGCCCGATGAGCGCGCTGGACCGACAGCAGCCGGAGACGCCCAAGGCACGCCCGGGGCTCAGTCCCCAGCGAACCGGCCCCACCCGGTCGCCCGGATATGGCGCGCGCGCAGCCAGGTCGCCTGAACGGCGACCGTTCCAGTGGGGCGCCGACGTCGGACGACGTGCGGAGGCCGACGCCGGTCGGTAAGCCCGTCCGCGATACCGCGGAACTGACGCGGCCGGGGAGTCGGCGACGTGATCGTCGTTCGGCAACGCGACCGACCGCGGAAGCGCGGCCGACGGGGCTCACCGCCGTGGAACCGCTAGACGGTGCCCGCGGTGTCGCCGTGGTCCTCGATGTAGCCGCGGATCGCCTGCTCGTCGAGGCCGATCTCCTCGAGCGCAGCCTCGTCCTCGACGGTGTCGACCTCGACCGGGAGGCGCGCCTCGGCATCCGACGCCGCGCCGTGCTCGCCCCGCTCACGGAGCATCTCCAGAATCGTGCCTCGTGGGACCTTCATCGGTGACCTCCTCGTCAGAAGTCCCGGCGGCGCCGATCGGTCTGGCGGATCACGCCAACCGGCTTCCTTGCATCGTGACATGGCAGATCCGCCCACGCACGTGGGCCCGATGCGGGTGGCTTGGCGGCCGCACGGGCTGTGCACGTGGGCGCCTGCGACGAGGGGCCGCCACTCCCCCGCTGGGTGACCACTGGAGGACGATCGTCGTGCAGCACACCCGGCTCGACTCACGCCGGCCGGCGCTCGACAGACCGAACGGCCTGAGGAGGTTCGCGCGCCGACGGAACCTGCGACCCGTCTGCTGCGTGTGCAGGGTGTGAGTGGGATCGAGGAACGGCCGCCGCAACCGAGGAGTGGTGTCACCGGCATGGGCACGAGAGCCAGGCGCGCACCCAGCTCGGGCGCCCACCCGGACGAGGCCGTCGGGATCGTGACGGGTGCGACGCGGGTCGAGGAGTTCCACGGGTTCGTAGAGGTCGCCAAGGACCCGCTCCACCGGATGGCCTTCCTGCTCTGCGGCGATCCACTCCGGGCCGACGAGCTCACGCAGGCGACGTTCGAGCGGACCTGGCGGGCCTGGTCAGCAGCCCGCGACGGCGACCCGCTGGCCTACGCCCGGCGGATCCTCGCGAACCTGCGGATCGACACCTGGCGACGCACCCGCAAGGAGGTCCTGTCCGGCCTCGAGCACCGCGACCACCCGCAGACCCAGGATCCGGCCGTGGCCGTGGCCGACCGCGACGCCATCGTCCGTGCCCTCCTGCTGCTGCCGGTCAAGCAGCGACGCATCGTCGTCCTGCGTCATCTGCTGGACCTGTCCGAGGCCGACGTCGCCGCCGAGCTCGACCTGCCGATCGGCACCGTGAAGTCCAACGCCTCGCGCGCGCTGGCCCGGCTCCGCACGATCATGACCGACCCATCCGAAGGGGCACCATCATGAGCCACCCGGACGAGTTCGCCGCACGCCTGCGAGCCGGCGCGAGGCTCGACGAGCTCACCTCGGCCCTGGACACCGACCGGGTCGTCAGCCTCAGCCGCCGCCGCCGCACGACCAGGCGGGTCGCGATCGCGACCGCGGGCCTGGGCCTGGCGATCGGCGCCGTGCTCCTCGCGCCGACCGTGCTCCCGTCCCGCTCGGTCCCACCGGCCGCCACCGACCACCCGACCGGCTCCCGAACGCTCAGCCGGACGCCCGAGCCCACACGGACCGAACCGAGCAACTCGGCCTCGGACGGCAACGGGGCGCTGCCGGCCGGCTTCCAGAACGGCCACGTCCCCGCGTGGCTCGAGGGGTCGGGCCTGGCCTGCGGCGCGAACGCGGTCACCCCCCAGCCGGCCACCGCGACGATCACGCTCCGCGCGGCCGGCACCGCCACGTCCGACCGCACCTCGGACGGGACGTGGCTCTACACCCTCGGGGCGTCACTCACGAGCGCCGGCACCACCACGGTCGACCTGTGGGCACCCGACCAAGCCGCCGTCGCCTGGGTGCAGGACGGCCGCATCGTCGGACTCGGGCCGAACAACACCGAGAGTGCCTCGGTCACCCCGCTCGCGCCGACCCAGCCCCGAGCGCTTGGTGCGACAGCGACACGCACGGACTACTGCGTCCCCAACCCGGACGGGACCTACACGACGGACCTGCCCGCCGGTGACTACGAGCTCGTGCTCTACCTGCCCGTCTCCCCGGACGCCTACGACCCGGCCACAGTGACGTGGGCCACCAGTGAGCACCTGACAGCGACCCTGACCGAGGACGGCCACCTCATCGACGTCCGACCGGCCGCCGGCTGACGTGGGGCACGCGCACGGTGGCGGACTCGCGGCCGTCACCGTGGCAAGCGCGACCGCCGCACCTACCGGCCGCCCAGCACCGTGCCAGGCCCTGGCGTCAGCTCCGCGGGCTCGCCGCGCTCGCACCTCACCCCGTCGTCGCTGCGCTACCGCGCTCGACGTCCTCCCCGGCAGGCTCGAACCGGATCTCTGCGGCAGCCCGGGACACGGCTTCGACCCTCTCACGCTCGCCGGACCGCAAGACCTCGGCGGCTGCGGCACGCCGGTCCTGCTCGGTGAGCAGCTCCTGCCCGAGCCGGGCGAGCATCGTCCCGAGCGCCGCGCCGAGCCCCGCCTTGAGCTCTGCGAGGTTCGTGTTCATCACCAGGAGTCGCCGGTCGGAGACCGCGAGCTCGAGCCCGGGGCCGGCTCCGGCGGCTTCTTCGAGGGACCGCGCCGTGGCGGGGTCCTCGATCCTGGCGCGCTCCTGCGCGCTGACCTGTCGGGAGAACACCACGGGGACCGTGTAGCGGATCGGCCCGGTGGCGGTGCCGAGGTCGGACGGCAGGCCCGACGCGAGCACGGAGACCAGGCGCAGCGCGCGCAGGTCGCGCAGGGACGGCGCAGCTGCCGGTTCGGTCGGTTCGGGGGTACGGGTGAGCGTTGTCGACATGTCGTGGCCTATCTCGTTCGGGGGCGTGGGACGGACGATGTCGTACCGGCTCGAGAGCCGGTGCAGCGCGCCCGTGTGACCGCACTGGAACCGCGGCGGTCGGCGGCAGCTGAGCCCCGGTCAGCGGTGGGCGCGGGAGCCCTGCGGCCCTCCTCGGTCGCCCCTGCCTATCCGCCGACGGAGCTGCCCGATGCGCAGGCTCCCGACGATCAAGGTCACGACGGCGAACCCCACCCCGGCGATGAGCAACGCCAGCGCGAGCGGGGCCGTGCCGGTCAGGCCGAAGAACGCGACCTCCACAGGGACGGTGTTCTGCAGCATGAACACGATGAGGAGCACCAGGACCGCCGCACCGACCACGATGCCGACCCATGCTGCCCCGGTGCGGGTGCGCTTCACGGGTGCACGAGGGGGTTCGGGCGTCGCAGGCTCGGGAGGCGGGGCTACGTCGGGCGAGGTCCCAGGGGCATGGGGGTCGAGAACGGAACCACCGGAACGGTTCCATGCAGGTCTCTGGACGGGCATGACGCCCTCCTAGGAAGTGCCGGGTGGCGGGCGGTGCAGAAACTGAGCCCTTCGTCCCGGGACTGCCCTGAGTCTACGCCCCTGCCGCCGCCCGGGCCGGGAGAGGCCGGAGCGCCGCCTCACCCCCTCTCGGAGCCGGCAGCGACGCGCTCGAAGAGCCGGACGTAGTCGTCGACCATCCGGTCGGCCGAGAACCGGGCGATCGCGTCGGCCCGGCATGCGCCCCGGTCCAGCCCGCGAGCCCTGGCCACGGCAGTGACCGCACCGGCGACGTCGTCGACCAGGAACCCCGACACGCCCACCCGGACGACCTCGGGCATCGACCCCCGGCGGTAAGCGATCACGGGCGTACCGGCGACCATGGACTCGGCCACCGAGAGCCCGAACGGCTCGTCGAAGGCGATGAGGTGGAGCAGGGCGAGCGCGCGACCGAGCAACGCGTCGCGTTCGGCAGGACCGACAGGGCCCAGGTAGGTCACCGCACGCCCGTCGACGTGCGGGGCCACGGCCTCGCGGAAGTACTCCTCGTCGTGGATCACCCCGGCGATGACCAGGGGCAGCCCGGCGCGGCGCGCGACCTCGACCGCCGTCGCAGTGCCCTTGTCCGGGTGGATCCGGCCGAGGAACAACAGGTAACCCCCGTCACCCGAGCCGAGCGAGAACCTCTTGACCTCGATCCCATGGTGGATCGTCGCGGCGTACGTGAGATCCGGGTGACGGTCCGAGTCGCTGATCGACACGTAGTGGGCCACGTCGTCGTAAGCGCGGTAGACCGGCACGATCCGCTCGGAGGAGAAGCCGTGGATCGTCGTGACCACCGGGGTCGCCACCAGCCGGCTGAAGACGAGGGGCAGGAAGTCGAACTGGTTGCTGATCACGTCGAAGTCGGCCGCCCGTTCGAAGGCCGCGGCGATGTGCAGGGCTTCGAACACCTTGGCGTCCACCGTCGGGGCCTCCTCGTAGCCGGCGTGCGACTCGGCGTGCAGCGTCGCGGAGGTGATCGAATCGGCTGTGGCGAACAGGACCACGTCGTGGCCCCGGGCCACCAGCCCTTCGGTGAGCGTGGAGGCGACCTGCTCCCACGGGCCGTAGGCGCGTGGCGGCACGCGGTGGGCGATCGAGGCGAGCACGGCGATCTTGACGGCGACCTCCAGGTGTTGTGGTGCACCGTACGCTCCCGGGGCTCCCACCGGTCGGGCTGCTAGTCTGAGCAGGCGAACCGATGAAGCTCCGGACCGAGTCCGGACGCCTGGCGTCCAGAGCGCCCCCGCCCGTCAGACCGGGTGGTTCCTCCCTCCGTGAACGGCAGCACTCTCGCTGCACCCAGGCACGGTGGAAGAGAGCCTCATGGCCGTCCGTCTCGGATTCCTGTCGACGTATCCCCCGACCCAGTGCGGCATCGCAACCTTCTGCGACGCCCTGGCGTCCCAGCTCATCGCCGACGGTGCGGAGGTCGGCGTCGTGCGCCTGGTCGACACTCCGCACGCCGCGCCGCCGCCGGTGGTCATGCAGTGGGCCACCGGCCGTCCGATCGACGCCGCGCAAGCGGCTGCCACCCTGGACACCTACGACGTCGCAGTCATCCAGCACGAGTACGGGATCTACGGCGGAGCCGACGGCATGGACGTGATCGAGGTCGCCGCGCGCCTGCAGGTCCCGGTCGTGACGGTGCTCCACACCGTCCTGAGGACCCCTACGCCCAACCAGCACCGGGTGCTGGCCTGGCTGCTCGACTACTCCGACGCCGTGGTGACCATGACCACCACCGCCCGCGACCGCCTGATCGCCGGTTGGGGTGTGGACCCGGCGCGGATCTCCGTGATCCCGCACGGCGCGCAGGACAACCGTTCACTGGTGGTCCCGGCCGCGTTCCGGGCCATGGGCCGCGCGCCGGCCCGGCGACCGGTCGTCCTGACCTGGGGCCTGCTCGCGCAGGGCAAGGGCATCGAGTGGGCCCTGCTCGCGCTCGCGGAGCTGCGCACCCGGATCGACCTGCCGAGCTACCGGGTCGTGGGCCAGACCCACCCGCGGGTCCGCGCGGCAGAAGGGGAGGCCTACCGGCGTCGCCTGCTCGCGTTGACCAGGGACCTGGGTCTGACGGACTGGGTCAGCTTCGACGACCGCTACCTGTCGGGGCCCGAGCTGCGCGAGGTCGTCCGCCGTGCCGACATCGTCCTGCTGCCCTACGACTCCGTCGAGCAGGTCACCTCGGGGGTGCTCACCGAGGCCGTCGCCGCAGGCAAGCCGGTGGTCTCCACCAGCTTCCCGCACGCCGTGGAGCTGCTCTCCGGGGGTGCCGGCGTCCTGGTCCCGCAGCGCGACCCGGGCGCCCTCGCCGACGCCCTGGAGCACGTGCTCACCGCGGGTGGGGCGGCCGCGACCATGGCCACCATCTCTCGCGGCCTGGCCTCGTCGCTGCTCTGGCCCGCGGTCGCCGCGCGCTACGTCCAGCTCGCCGAGTCCCTCCTGGGTGCCCGCGTCGCGACGGTCGCCTGATGGACGGCGCCCGGTACGAGCACCTGGCCCGGCTCACCACGGCGACCGGCCTCTACGAGCACGCCTTGGGGACCGAACCCCGGATCGAGCACGGGATGTGCGTCGACGACGTGGCGCGCGCCCTCGTGGTGACCTGCCGGGCCGTCGAACCGACGCCGGACCTGATCTCCATGTCCCGCACCTACCTCAGCTTCCTGCTGCGGGCCCAGCACGCCGATGGCCGGATGCACAACAGGCACGACGGCGCGGGCCGATGGCTCGACGCGCCGTCGAGCGACGACCACTGGGGCCGGGCCCTGTGGGCCTTCGGCGTCGCCGCCAACCGCTCGCCCGACCCCGAGGTCGCCGCCGGTGGCCGGGCCGGCGCGGCACGGGCGCTGCTGGCGCGCTCACCTCACCCGCGGGCGATGGCCTACGCGGCGCTCGGCGCGGTGCAGCTGCTGCAGGACACGCCCGGCGACTTCTCTGCCCGGCGCCTGCTGCACGACGCCAGACTGGCCCTGCCCACGCTCTCGGCCGCGACGACCTGGGGCTGGCCGTACGACCGGCTCACCTACGCCAACGCGGTGCTGCCGGAGGCGATGATCGCGGTGGGGCGTGCCCTGCACGACGCCGACCTGCGACGCGACGGCCTGACCCTGCTCGGTTGGCTGGAGCAGGAGCAGACGCTCAACGGCCACCTGTCCGTCGTCCCCTCCGGAGGGCGCGCACCGGGCGACCGGCGACCCTCGTTCGACCAGCAGCCGATCGAGGTCGGGACCCTCGCCGAGGCGGCTCGCACCGCGTTCGCGGACACCCGGGACGAGCGGTGGGCGACGCTCGTGGCCCGCTGCGAGGCCTGGTTCGAGGGTGACAACGACCGGAACCTCCCGATCCGCGACCCCGCGACCGGCGGAGCGTGCGACGGCCTGGAGGACGGCTCGCTGAACCAGAACCAGGGCGCCGAGTCGACCCTCGCATGGCTTGCGACCTCCCAGCTCGCGCGCGAGCTGGCCCCCGCCGCGGCGTCATGACCCCGGACCCGAGTTGGGTCCGCCGGATCGCCCACGTCCTGCACCCGGACTCCACACGCGTCGTGAGCGCGCTGTTCCTGCCCGGTCAGGAGTCGGCGGCCGGTGGCCGGTCGCGATCCTCGGACGTGATGGGACGCGTCCTCGCGCTGTCCGACCTGGAGGTGGATCGCGAGCTGGCCGCCCTCACCGCGGCCTTCGCCCACCGCCACCGGAACCTGGAGGGCACCTGGGACCGCCACGCCGCCCTGCTCGAGCACCGGCTCGCGGACCCTGACAGCGTCTCCGCGCCCAGACGACGGCTCATCGGTGCCTACTTCACCCAGGAGCTCGCCATCGAGGGCGCCGGGCTCCTCAACCCGTCGATGGTGCCGCACCCCGACCAGTCCGGCCTGCCGCCGGGTGTGACCCGATTCATCATGACCCTGCGCGCCATCGGCGAGGGGCACCTGTCGAGCGTCGAGCTGCGCACCGGGACCGTCGACGCCGCCGGCGTGATCGCTGTCGACCACCGCCCCGAGGTCGCCGTCCGGGCCGAGCCGGGCACGGCCGAGTACTCCCGGGCCGCCTTCGCCCACCAGCTCCACGAGGACACGGCCGACAGCCACGTCGACGCCGAAGCGGTCGCGGACGCCGACTTCGTGCTCGACGCCCTCGCCCCGTCGTTCGACAACGCGGACCTCGCCGGGGCGCTCGGACTGCTGCACGCCCAGCGCCTGACCCGGGGATCGACCGGGCGCACCGCCGACCGCTTCGCCCGTATCGCGTCCAGCACCTACCAGGTCGAGTTCCCCGCCGACTCCGATCTGCAGGAGCGGGTCCTCATGCCGCAGGCGCCCTGCGAGAGCCGAGGCATGGAGGACGTCCGCATGGTGCGGTACGTCGGGCCGGACGGCGTCGTCGAGTACCTGGGCACGTACACCGCCTACGACGGGCAGGCCATCTCGATCCAGCTGCTCCGCACGACGGACTTCCGGGCCTTCGCCACGGCACCGCTCAGCGGACCGGGAGCGCGGAACAAGGGTCTGGCCCTGTTCCCGCGTCAGATCGACGGACGCTACGTCGCTCTGTCCCGCGCCGACCGGGAGAACAACGCCGTCACCACGTCGTCCGACCTGATGCACTGGGTCCACCCGGTCCGGATCCAGGCGCCGCGTCGGCCGTGGGAGATCGTGCAGCTGGGCAACTGCGGGCCGCCGATCGAGACCGAACGGGGGTGGCTCGCGCTCACCCACGGGGTCGGCCCGATGCGCACCTACAGCATCGGGGCACTGCTCCTCGACCTGGAGGACCCGACCCGCGTGATCGGACGACTCGACCATCCCCTCCTGAGCCCCGCCGCGGATGAGCGGTCCGGGTACGTGCCCAACGTCGTCTACTCGTGCGGCGCGATGCGGAACGGGCAGACGCTCGTGCTGCCCTACGGCTGCAGCGACGCCATGACCCGGATCGCGCTGGTCGACCTCGACCGGCTGCTCGACGCCCTCCACCCGCCGCGACGGCGCCGCGGCGCCACACCATCGACCTCGGAGGTCTCATGACCACCTCGCTCGCCCCACCCGCCGAGTTCAGCACGGCGGCGGTCCGGCCCAAGCCCTGGGGCCACGAGAAGATCTTCGCCTCCGGCGAGCACGGCTACGTCGGCAAGATCATCACCGTGGACGCCGGGCACTCGCTCAGCCTGCAGTACCACCACCACAAGGACGAGACGATCACGGTCGTCAGCGGCGAGGCGACCATCGACCACGGTCCTTCCGTGGACCTGCTCCGGTCGAGGACGATACGGGCGGGCGACGTCGTGCACCTCGCGGCGGGCGCGCTCCATCGCGTCACCGCCGTGAGCGACGTGGTGCTCGCGGAGGTGTCGACCGCGGCGCCGGGCTGGCAGGCGGACATCGTGCGCCTGTCCGATCGCTACGGTCGCGATGGCACCACCGAGCCATGACGGTGGCGGCGCCTCGAGCGCCTCGCGCAGATGCTGGCACCACGCACTCGACCTAGCCTCGAGAACGACCGAACCGAGGGGAGTGACCAACGTGAAGTGGCGGCAGGTCCAGGCCGAGTCCGGTGGGCGCACGTTCGTCGTGGTGGCCGATCCGGGCGACGAGGCCTTCGCGACGCTCGGAGACTTCGCGCGTGAACGGGCCCTCAGCGGGGCCCAGATCACCGCGGTCGGCGCGTTCACCGACGCCACCGTCGGGTGGTACGACCGCGAGCAGCAGGACTATCGGCGTATCCAGATCGATGAGCAGTGCGAGGTCCTCTCCCTCGTGGGAGACGTCGCGCTCTCGGGAGACGAGCCGCAGGTGCACGTCCACGTCGTCCTCGGGCTGTCCGACGGCTCCGTGCGGGGCGGCCACCTGCTGGCGGGCCACGTCTGGCCGACCTTGGAGGTCGTGGTGCGCGAGACACCCGCGGAGCTGCGCAAGACGTTGCGGCCCGAGGTCGGCCTCGCGCTGATCGACCTCGACCGCACCAGCGGCACCCCCTGAGCCCGACAGCGTCACCTGGGCCGCCCGGCCCCGGGGACCTCCGGCACGCCCGCGTCAGTGCGAACGGAGGGCGTCGATGAGCGCGTCCTTGTTCATGGTCGAACGGCCCTCGATGTCGAGCTCGGCGGCCCGGCCGCGGAGCTCGTCGACCGTCCACTCCTCGTAGGCGGGGGCGTGTCCGCCCTTCTCGGCGACGCTCGATCTCCCGCGACCCGCTGCGGCGTTCGCGATCCTCGCGGCCTTCTCCTTGCTGTTGCCCTCTTGTCGGAGCTTCTCGTAGAGCTCGTCGTCCTTGACAGATGGACCCGGGTCACGTTCCGGCATGGCGGCTCCTCTCGTGGTTCCCGAACGGCGACCCGTTGCAGGCCGCCGTGGGGTGTCACTCACACCCCGGGGCTCTTCCACCATCCGACTGCCGGCAGGGGCGTGCAACCCCGCAGCGGGTTACCGATGGCGATCTGCCAGGAAGCGATCTCGAAGGGTCTCCGTCCCGTTGGAGTTGCGGTCGTTGCGCACGCGCAGGGTGTGCCGACCGGGCTCGAAGGGGCTACACGACGGGCCACGACGTCTAGGGTCGGGCGAGGGAGGACAACCGATGATGCTCGAGCTCGCGACGCCGCGGCTGGCGCTGCGACGCTTCCGCGCCGCGGACGCCCCGGCACTGCACGCGTACCTCTCGCGCCGCGAAGCCGTCGAGTTCGAGCCGTACGGCACGATGACCCCGGACGAGTGCGAACGCCTGGCCGCTGACCGGGCCGAGGACGAGCGGTTCCTTGCCGTGTGCCTGCGCACGGGCGCGCTCATCGGGAACCTGTACGTCGCGCCCGAGGGTCCATCGCACTGGCGCACCTGGACGATCGGGTACGTCATGAACCCCGCCCACTGGGGCAGGGGGTACGCCACCGAGGCCGCGGCGGCCATGGTCGACGAGCTGTTCGACGGGCGCGACGCCCACCGGGTCGTGGCCCGCTGCGACCCTCGCAACACCCGCTCGTGGCGGCTGCTCGAGCGCCTGGGCATGCGCCGCGAAGCGCACCTGCTGGCCGCGGCGAGCTTCGCCGACGACGCGGACGGTCGGCCGATCTGGCACGACGTGTTCCAGTACGCCCTCCTGGCCGGCGAGGCGCGTCCTCGACCGGCGCACCGGCCCTCGGGCTGACGCAGCCGGGGAGGGATCGACGTGGGCACTGGACAAGGACTCGGCCATGCTAAATGATAATGCGTATCGCTATCAGCGAGGCTAGTGGATAGCGCCGAGGAGGCCCTCATGACCGCCCACCGGCCCGCACGTCCGTCGCGGAGCCACGCCAGGGAGTGCTGCATCCACGAGGCGATCCACAGCCGGAAGATGGAAGGCATCCACCGCGACCCGGAACCCGGCAGCGCGCACGCAGGCGGAGCCCACGGCCCCTCGCCCGCCCGGTCTCACGACCGCTAGGCGGGTCAAGCCCCGTCCCTCACCACGAGCCTCCGCTCAGGCGCCGACCCGTGCAGCGGGCGTTGCGCGGTCGCGTCGCCTGTCGAGCCAGGCGTACGTCACCAGCTTCACCCTGTCCTCCACCAGGAACCAGAACAGCGCGTACCCCCACACGACGGCCGCCCAGCCCCAGCCGAGCGGGCTCATCAGCAGGCCATACACGGCGATGAGGGTCGCCAGGGTCTGCGTGCCGATCACTGCGCCGAGCAGGATCGGTGCCGGGGCGGGTCGGCGCCAGAACGGGCCGTGCGAACGCGTGACGAAGATCGTCAGGTGCCCGGAGACGGACAGCTTGAGGTAGATCAGCGTCCGGATCAGCGTCCGGTCCACGTGGAAGGCCTGGTCGGCGAGGACGAACAGCAGGAACGTCTCCAGGACACCCATCACGCCGATCGCGGTCGCCACCGTCAGCACCCGCCGCATGTCCCACGCGGCCGGCGTGCCCGAGCCGTGGGTGTGGTCGTAGGCGATGGACAGGATCGCGCCGTCGTTGAGCACCGCCAGGAGCACGATCATGGCGGCCGTCACCGGGAAGAAGTTCATCACGAGGATCGCGAGGGTGATGACGAAGAGCACCCGGATGGTCTCGGCGATCCGGTAGGTCGCGTAGCTCGTCATCCGCGCGAAGATCTCGCGTGCCTGGCGGATCGCCTCGACGATCACCGACAGGCCCGGGGACAGGAGAACGACGTCGGCGGCTGCCCTCGCGGCATCCGTCGCACCCGCGACGGCGATGCCCGCGTCGGCCTGCTTGAGGGCCGGCGCGTCGTTCACGCCGTCTCCGGTCATCCCTACGATGTGCCCGCGCGCCTGGAGAGCCTTGACGATGCGGTACTTGTGCTCGGGGAACACCTGGGCGAACCCGTCCGCGGCTTCGACCTGGTCCGCGAAGGCCCCGTCCGCGTCCGCGCCTGCCTCGCCGGACGGACCGTCCAGCGCCTCGGCGTCGATGATGTTGTCCCCGAGGCCCACCTGCCCCGCGACCTGCCTGCCGATCGCGACCTGGTCCCCCGTCACCATCTTGACGGTGAGCCCTAGCTCACGGGCGGCGGTGATCGTGTCCGCGGAGTCCTCCCTCGGCGGGTCTGCCAGGGCGAGCAGGCCGAGCAGGCGCCAGGCGCCGTCCTCCTCGCCGTCCGCCCGCGCCACCCCGAGGGAGCGGTACCCGCGCGCGGCGAAGCGCTCGACGACCTCGCGCACACCCGCCGTGGCCGAGTCCCTGCAGAGCCTCTCGATGACCTGCGGGGCGCCCTTGCTCACCCGGTACGGGGACGCGCCGTCGACGCTCGCCTCGGTGCGCTTGGAGACGGGGTCGAACGGCTGGAACCTGGTGACCCGGTCCGCCGGGACTCGCGAGCCCGCCGCGGCCAGCACGGCGAGGTCGATCGGGTCCCCGTCCTCCGAGCGCGAGGCCAGCGCGGCCGCCCCGAGCAGGCCGTCCGCGTCCGACCCGTCGGGGGTCCAGGTCTCGGCGACCGCGAGCTTGTTCTGGGTGAGGGTGCCCGTCTTGTCCGAGCACAGCACGTCGATGCCGCCGAGCTCCTCGACCGCCGGCAGGTGCGAGACGACGGCTTGGCGCTTCGCCAGGTGCCGGGCACCCACCGCCATCGTCACGGACAGCACTGCCGGCAGGGCGACGGGCACCGATGCGATCGTCACGACGAGCGCGAACTCCAGGACGGAAAGCACCGGGTTGCCGCGGATCACCGACACGACCACCGTGATCGCGACCAGCACGACCGCGATGACGATGAGGTAGTGGCCGATCCGCATCACCGCCTGCTGGAAGTGACTGGTCGTGCCCGCCTGCGAGACCAGCTCCGTCGTCCGGCCGAAGAAGGAGTCCGTGCCGGTCGCGTAGACGATGGCGTCGGTCTCCCCCTGGGCCACGACGGCCCCCGAGTAGAGGTCCTCGCCCTGCCCGCGGCTCACCGGGAGCGACTCACCGGTGAGGGCCGACTGGTCGACCTGCGCCTGGACGTCGTCGAGGATCTTCGCGTCCGCGGGTACCACGTCGCCGAGCCGGACACGGATCACGTCCCCGGGCACGAGCTCGCGGACGGGCACCTCCACCCAGCTTCCGTCCCTGCGCACCCGTGCGGAGGTGGCGAGCCGGCTCTTCAGGGCATCGATCGCGTTCAAGGCCTGGTGCTCCTCGGCGAACGCGACGACCCCGTTCATCGCGAGCAGCACGCCGATGATCACCGCGTCGGACCAGTGCTTGACCAGGATCGACAGGATGAGCGCCGCCTCGATCATCCAGGCGATCGGCCCCCAGAAGTACCCGAGGAAGGTCAGCAGCGCGCTGCGCCGCTGCTCCTCGATCTCGTTGGGACCGTACCGCTCCATCCGGTCGGCGGCCTGGGCTGCGGTGAGGCCGTCGGCCGTCGCATCGAGCGTGTCGAGGACGGACTGCAGGGGCATCTCTTTGAGTTCGGTGGCCGTGGCCAACAGAGGTTCGCCTTCTTCCGAAGGATCGTGCGGGGGCACCGGGCTGCGGCGCACGGCGGGCTAGGTGCCCGTGGCGCACCGTAGACGTACGGCATGGGCCAGCTCGCCACGAGGCGCACCCCGCCCGCCGGGAGCTCCGGCCGGGAAGGTGCCGCACGCCGCGAGTGGGGTGGAGGCGGCGGTCAGGTCTGCGTCGACGGACGCCGACATGACGGGCCTCCCGAGGTGGTGCTGTCGCGAGTGCCGGGACCCCGACACTCGGCTCGGGTGCCGAGGAGGCGACGCCATCCACGGTAGTCCTCCCACGTCTGGGATGCAGGCGGAAAGGCCCCGGTCGGCTAGGTGACGACGAGCAGGCCGTACATGCCGGCTGCGTAGTGCCCGGGCAGGTTGCACACGAGCTCGTACCGGCCCGGCTTCAGATCGAGCGTGACCCAGCCGGTCGCACCCGGCTCGATGCCCTCGCCCGCGCCCGCGGCGCCGCCGGCGGACGCCTCGCCGAGTGAACCGGACTCGTCCACGGTGCCGTCCGCGCGCACGGTGCGCTGCCCGATCCGCTGATCGGCGCCCAGTGGCAGCACGACGACCTCGTGGTCCACCGTCCCGGCGTTGGTCACTCGCAGGCTCACCCTGCCGGCCGGCACGTCGAGCCGGTCGGTGCTCAGGAACATCCGGCCGGGCATCCGGTCGCCCATGCCCCGCATCCGCCCGCCCATGTCCCCGACGACCACGCCGACGACGGCGCCGGGCAGGTCCTGCTGCGCAGAAGTGCCACGATCAGGGCGTCCGTAACGGTCCGGCCAGTGCGGCGACCGCACGCCGCCGCCCCCGGTCCCGACGGCCCAGGCCACGGAACCGATCAGGAGCACCACCGCCACCACGAGGCCGGCGATGGTCCAACCGCGCTCGCGCCGGTTCACCGGGACTCCCCACGCCCCTCCATGAGGGCGTCACGGGTGGCGCGGTACGTCTCGACGTCGATCTCACCCTGCGCGAGCCGACGGTCCAGGATCTCGAGGGCCGCAGCCGTTCTGCTCGGAGCCGCGGGCGGGCCCGCGGGCGGCGTCGCCGGCGGAACGGCCGGCGGCTGGGGCGGCACCCGCGTACCGCTGGTCCCCAGTCGCACCACGAGCCAGACGATCACACCGAGCAGAACGAGCCAGAAGAGCCCCATGCCCAGCCAGCCGAAGGCGGTCATCCCACCGCCGTACCAACCCATCATCGTCTCGACCTCCAGTCGGGTTCTCGGTCCAGCATGCGCGCCGAACCTGAGAGGGCGACCGTGCCGACGGAGAAGGTTCCATGAAGATCATCCGTCGGCTCGCAGCCGGCGAGGGGCCGGTCAGCGGGCCGAGCGCAGCTCCAGGGTCACGGGGCACTGCCACGGGTCCCTGGCCGCCACCCCGACCTCGTTGAGGTAGCGGATCACGATGCCGTAGGACCGGACCGCCGTGGTCTCGGTGTAGCCGATCCCCTGCGCGGCACAGGCCTCGCGCACCAGGGGCCGGGCGCGGCGCAGGTGCGGGCGCGGCATCGACGGGAACAGGTGATGCTCGATCTGGTGGTTGAGGCCACCCATCATCACGTCGGTGACCGGGCCCCCGCTGATGTTGCGGCTCATCAGCACCTGCCGGGACATGAAGTCGATCCGGCTGTCCCGCGGCACGAGCGGCATGCCCTTGTGGTTGGGCGCGAACACGGCCCCCATGTACAAGCCGAACAGGCCGAGCTGCACCCCGAGGAACGCGAAGGCGAGGCCGACGGGCATGAACCAGAAGACCAACGCAAGGTAGCCGCCGATCCGCAGCGACACGAAGGCGATCTCGACCGGGCGCCGCTTGACCGGGCCGCGGCCGAAGATCGTCCGGATGCCCGAGACGTGCAGGTTCAGGCCCTCGAGCAGCAGGAGCGGGAAGAACAGCCAGCCCTGCCGGGCCGTGAGCCAGGCGCGCAGCCCGGTGCGCGGGGCATCGATGTCCTCGGTGTGGAAGATGATCGTGTCCGTCGCGATGTCGGGGTCCGCACCGATCTGGTTGGGCTTGGCGTGGTGGCGGGAGTGCTTGTGCTGCCACCAGCCGTAGCTCATCCCGGCGTAGAGGTTCGCGATCACCAGGCTCGCCCAGTCGTTCCATCGCCCGGAGGTGAAGATCTGCCGGTGTGCCGCGTCGTGGCCGAGGAACATCACCTGGCCCAGCACCAGCGCGAGGCCCGCGGCCACCAACAGCTGCCACCAGCTCGACCCGATCAGCACCAGAGCCGCGCCCAACGCGGCCAGGGCCAGCGTGAGGCCGATGAACCACGTCCAGTAGTAGCCGTGCCTCCGCCGCATCAGGCCGGCCTCCTGGACACGCCGGCTCAGCTCGGCGTACGCGCTGGTCTGGCGCTCACGCGGAGCGGGTGCGGGAGGGGGTGCGAGGGTAGCCATGGCGCCATCCGCTCTGTGGGAGTGCGACGCACCGGGCAGCACATCGAAGCACCCAGGGTAACCCGCCGGCAGCGGGAACGCCCGGTCCGGAGCACGGATCGGGTACGCTCAAGTCCCACGTTGCAGTGTTTCTTGCGTTTGAAGGTGCTGGCACGCCCGGCACCGGCCCTTTGCGGAGCAGACGAACGAACCATCGTGACGACCGCTGGCGACAGTCGCCGACGGTTGACTGCTCTGGAAGGAGCTCCCATGACCACCGGAACCGTGAAGTGGTTCAACGCCGAGAAGGGCTTCGGCTTCATCGCCCCCGACGACGGCGGCGCTGACGTGTTCGCCCACTACTCCGCGATCGCCAGCTCGGGCTTCCGTAGCCTCGAGGAGAACCAGAAGGTCGAGTTCGAGGTGACCCAGGGCCCCAAGGGCCCGCAGGCCGCGAACATCCGGCCGCTCTGACACATCCGACGAAGGCGGGTCCCGCGACGGGGCCCGCCTTCGTCGTCCCCGGGGGGCTCACCATCGAGGCCGTCTGCGGGGTCGGCGCCAGGCCTCGCGGCGCTGCGCGATCATGCTGCGCCGCACCGGCGCCGCGAGCAGCTCGCCGAGCGTGACTCCGGCCGCCAGGCCCAGCCCGACCATCGCCGCGCCGAGCAGCACCTGGGCGCCCTCCGCGAGGCTGCTCGAGTCGTCGACCAGCAGGTACAGGCCGTGATAGATCGCCAAGCCCGGGAGCAGCGGGACGATCCCGCACGCTGACGCCACGAGGGCCGGCACCTTGAGCCGGGAGGCGAGCGACTCAGCCCCGAACCCGATCACCAGCGCCGCCCCGGCACTCGCCACGGCAGGTCCCACCTGGAGCTCGCGCAGCCCGGCGAACACCAGCCACGCCGCGGCGCCCGCGAGACCCGCGACCACCGCGGCGCGCGGCCGCGCGTAGGACGCGAGCGCCCAGGCCCCGGCCACGACGGCCGCGCTGACCACCTGTATCACCGGCGACACGAGGGCCGTGGGGTCGTCGACCAGGTTGAGCGCGACCCCCATCCGCCGCGACACGTCGAGCACCGCACCGATCCCGACCACGATCCCCAGGGTGAGCAGGAAGACCTCGAAGACCCGGCCGCTCGCCGTCACGGGGAAGCCGCTCAGCGCGTCGTCGGCGGCGCCCACCAGGGACAGTCCGGCCAGCAGCACCACGATCCCCGAGGCGACCACCAGCGACGGTGGCAGCGTGGCGAGCTCGACCGGCAGCACCGGGACCACCACGAGGAGCAGCACCGCGACACCCGTCGCGATCGCCGCCCCCACCGCCTGGAGGAAGAATGCCGGGACCCCGCGCCGACCCAGCCACCGCACCACGCGGTCGATCAGCGCGGTCGTGGCACCCGCGACGAGCGCGACCCAGACCCCGCCGCCGAGGAGCAGGGCCACCGCCGCCGCCATGACGGACATCAGCAGCGTGATCACGGCGGGCCGGTACGGCTGGGCGGCGCCCAGCACCGCGTCGAGGTCGCCGTGGGCTCGATCCAGCACGTCCGGTGCCTCGCCCGGCGGGACCCGCCGATCGGTCAGCGCCCGCTCGAGGCGGAGGACGGCGCTGAGCCGCCCGTAGTCGACCGTCCGGCTGCGCGCCACACGCATCACGGTCAGCGGCGTGCCACTCGCGCCCGGGTCGTAGGAGACCGTGATCGACGTGAACGTCAGGTCGACCTGGCACCCCTCGAGCCCGAAGGCCGTGGCGATCCGTTGGATCGAACCCGTGACGTCGGCAGCCGCCGCACCGAGCGAGAGCATCGCCTCACCGACGCGCAGACCGAGCTCGAGCACGCCGTGCACCGTGGCTGGATCGAGCTGCCCCGCCCTCGCGCGTTCGGCCACCGGCGCGGCGGGCTGTCCACCGAGGGCGCGACGGACGAGCGCGCGCACCTCCCAACCCATGCCCCGAGCCTACGTGTCGATCCGAGCGGCCCGGACGGGCCGGCCCACTGTCAGCTGTGATCGGCGATCCGCACCGGCACACGCCGCGGGCCGAACTCGCCGGCGTGTGCCTCGAAGCGCCCGGGCAGGCGGGTCCCGCAGTCCGGACAACGCCCGTCGGCCGTGAGCCGGTAGCTGCGGATCGTGTACCAGTCCCTGACGATCAGCGTCGCACCGCACGACGCACACGCCGTGGTCTCACCCGCCGGGTTGACGACGTTGCCGGTGTACACGAAGTGCAGGCCCTCCGCCAGGGCGATCCCGCGCGCCCGGACCAGCGTGGCGCGCGGCGTCGGCGGCACGTCCCGCATCCGCCAGTCCGGGTGGAAGGCGGTCACGTGGTGCGGCACGTCGGGCCCCAGCTCGTCGCGGACCCAGGCGAACATCGCGTGCAGCTCGGCATCGGAGTCGTTGTACCCGGGGATCAGCAGCGTGGTGATCTCCAGCCACACCTCGGTCTCGTGATGGAGGTAGCGCATCGTGTCGAGCACCGGCTCGAGCCGGGCCCCGGTGACCTTCCGGTAGAAGTCGTCCGTGAAGCCCTTGAGGTCGACGTTCGCCGCATCCATCGCGGCGAACAGGTCGTGGCGTCCTTCCGGGTTGACGTAGCCGGCGGTCACGGCGACCGACGCCAGGCCCACGGCGCGGCACGCCTGCGCCACGTCGACGGCGTACTCGGTGAAGATCACCGGGTCGTTGTAGGTGAAGGCGACGCTGCGTGCCCCCGACACCTGCGCCGCGGACGCGATCGCCTCGGGGTCGGCCCGGTCGGTCAGGCGGTCGGTCTCGCGCGCCTTGGAGATGTCCCAGTTCTGGCAGAACTTGCAGCCCAGGTTGCACCCGGCGGTGCCGAACGACAGGACGCTGGTACCCGGGAGGAAGTGCGCCAGCGGCTTCTTCTCGATCGGGTCGAGGCAGAACCCCGAGGACCGCCCGTAGGTGGTCAGGACCAGGTGGTCGCCCATCCGGCGGCGCACGAAGCAGAACCCCCGCTGCCCGTCGCGCAACCGGCACTCGCGCGGGCACAGGTCGCACTGCAGGCGCCCGTCGGCCACCGCGTGCCAGTAGCGCGCTGGGTGCTCGGACTCCACGTCGGCGGTCATCCCCCGTCCCCCTCCCCCAGCTCGATGACGGTATAGGTACCGAGCGCCACGTCGTCGCTCCACCAGCCCGGAGGCAGCCCCGCCTTGCCGAGCAGCGCATCCAGGAAGTCTTCGGGCTCGGGCACATTTCTCCACACCTGGGGCAGCAGGGTCCCTCGCCGGCCCCCGCAGGTCAGGACCACGCCATCGACTCCGGGGTGCAGTCGGGCCGCGGCCTCGGCGCGGTCCGCCACGCGCAGCGCGGTCACCGGCGACAGGACCGAGACCTCGATCTCCACGGAGTCCGCCTCCGCCCGGCTCAGCGGCCTGAAGCGCGGGTCGCGCAGGGCAGCCGCCTTCGCGTTCTCCTCGACGTCCTCGGCCAGCGGGCGCACCGCCGTCAGCGATCCGAGGCAGCCTCGGAGGCGGCCGTCGAGCGTCAGGGTGACGAACGAGGCCCCGTTCACGCGAGCCCAGACGGGCGGGGGCGGCGGCGGTGCGGCGCTCGCGCCGAGCGCCCGTGCGATGGAGGCGCGCGCCAGACCCACGAGGACCGGGGCCGCGTCCGGCGGCAGCGCGCCGGGACCGACAACCGGGCCGTCAGGCGGCGGGCTCGTCGAACGCGACGGCTGCATATCCCACCACCCTTCGCCGGTCGCCGGCGGTGTCCCCAGAGCTGCAGGCCCCGAGCAGCCGCGGCCGGAGGCCGTGGCCCCGCGCCGTGACCAGGAGCCCGTTGAGCGGGGTCGCCCCGCACGCCTGCTCGTGCCCGAGCGTGCCGTCGAGCCTCAGGACCTGTCCGACGGTCACGGCATCCACGGTCGCGGCCTGCTCGTAGGTCAGGTAGTGCGACAGGTCCGAGCTCACCACCACGACGGTCTCCGGCCCGCCCCACAACGCGTCCAGGACCTGTGCGACCTCATCCGGTGCCGCGCGACCCACGGCGAGCGGCAGCACCTCGACGTCGCCGAGAGCGACCTGCAGGAACGGCAGGTGCACCTCGAGCGAGTGCTCCAGAGCGTGCACGACGGGGCGAACCACGACCTGCGGGAGCGCTGCGAGCACGGCGGGCTCGGGCTCCACGACCCTCACGTCGCCCAACGGCGTCGCGAAGGCGTGCGCCCCAGGGAGGGCGAGGCCGTCGACCGCGACACGGTGGGTCGGGCCGAGCAGCACCACTCGACGCACCCGGTCACGCGCCGGCGCGAGCTCCGCGTAGCCGAGCGCGGCCGTCGAACCCGAGTACTGGTACCCCGCGTGCGGGAGCAGGTAGGCCTTGCCGGGACCTCGGGCCGAGTCCGCCGCGTCCGACGCCGAGGCGAGCAGGTCCCGCACGTCCCGCTCCAGCGCGGCACGCTCCTCGGGGTAGAACAGTCCGGCGACGGCCGCCGGTCTCACGTCCGGCACTACTCCAGTCTGCGCCCCTCCGGGCCCGATGGCACGCGCCGCACCCAGCCCCTGGGCGGCTGTCGGGGGTAGGCGCGAGGATCGCCGCGTGGCACTCACCACCGGCGACCTCAACCGCGCGCTGCTCGCCCGGCAGCTGCTGCTCGAGCGCGTCCCGCTGACCGTGACCGAGGCGGTCCGCCGCGTCGTGGCGCTGCAGGCCCAGGAGCCTGCTTCGCCCTACGTCGCGCTGTGGGCCCGGCTCTCGGCTTTCGACTCCAACGAGCTCGACGCCGCGTTCCGCGACGCGACGGTGGTCAAGGCGACCCTCATGCGGATCACGCTGCACGCCGTGGCGCTCGACGACCACGCGCCGCTGCACGCGGCGATGGTCGGCTCGCTGCGCGCCTCGCGACTGTTCGACCGCCGGTTCCGCGAGTCGGGGGTCTCGATCGCCGATGTCGACGCGGTGCTCCCGGACCTTCTCGGCTTCGCGGCCGAGCCGCGCGCCGCCGCCGAGGTGGAGGGCTTCCTGGCCGAGCGCGGCCTGCCGCACCCGCGGGTGTGGTGGGCCCTGCGCACCTTCGCGCCCGTGCGTCACGTACCCGGCGACGGCCCGTGGGCCTTCGGCCGCGACCGGGCGTTCACCGCGACGCCGCCGACCTGGCCCGCCGACCGGTCCGGCGAGGCGGTCGTGCACCTCGCTCGCCGCTACCTCGCTGGGTTCGGGCCGGCAGGCGCGCTCGACCTGACGCAGTTCTCGCTGCTCGGCCGCCCCGTGTCCCGGCAAGCCCTGGAGGCGCTCGAGGACGAGCTGGTGCACCTCGAGGGACCCGACGGCGAGGACCTCGTGGACCTCGCCGACGCGCCCCGGCCGCCCGGGGACGTCCCTGCGCCGGCCCGCCTGCTGCCGATGTGGGACCAGGTCCTCCTCTCGCACGCCGACCGGTCCAGGATCGTGCCGCCCGAGCACCGGAGCACCGTGCTGCGCCGCAACGGGGACTGCCTGCCGACGGTGCTCGTGGACGGCCGCGTCGCCGGCGTGTGGCGCGCCACCGAGGCCGGGATCGAGGTCACCGCCCTCGAGCGCTTCGGCGACGACGCGTGGTCGGAGCTCGAGACCGAGGCCCGGTCCCTGAGGGCTCTGCTGGCCGACCGCGAACCCGAGGTCTACCGCCGGTACCAGCACTGGTGGGACACCCTGGACGGGGTCCACGTGCGGGTGCTCGGTAACTGACCGCCCGACGGCGCCGCTAGGGTCGCGGCCGTGGACACGGTTGCTCTGACCCGTCGTGGCCTGCTGCTGGCCAGGGCGACGATCGCCTGGAACGTCGTCGAGGGCGTCGTCGCCATCAGCGCGGGTCTGGCCGCCGGCCTGGTGTCCGTCATCGGGTTCGGTCTCGACTCCGGGATCGAGTCGGTCTCCGCGGTGCTGGTCGCGATGCGGCTGTCCGCGCGACTGCGGCACGGCGAGGCCGACGAGGACCGTGAACGGCACGCGCTGCGCGGCGTGGCGCTGACCTTCTTCGCGCTGGCCGCCTGGACCACCTTCGCGGGAATCCGCGGGCTGGTGGGCGGCGAGAGTCCCGAGACCTCGCCGGTCGCGATCGGGCTGCTCACCCTCTCGCTCGTCGCGATGCCGGTCCTGGCGTGGGCCAAGACCCGGGTCGGCCGCGCGCTGGACGACCCGCTGATCCTGGCCGATGCCGCCGAGACCCGGGTGTGCGCGCTGCTGTCCGCGTCGACCTTGATCGCGGTCGTCGGGTTCACGCTCACGGGCGCGACGTGGCTGGACCCCGTCGGCGGGTTCGTGATCGCCGCGTTCGCGGTGCGCGAGGGGCTCGAGGCGTGGGAGGGCGAGCTCGTCGAGGAGGACTGAACGAAGGCCTGGTCGAGCGGCCCCGGTGAGGCGGCGACCCGGTCACGCGGGCTCCCGGCCGAGGGCTCCGGGCTACGACGGTCGCTGGGCGAACCAGCCGGACGTGGGGCGGGGTGGCGGTGTCGGCTCCCGCGGGGGCGCGCCCCGTTGCGGTGGCCACAGGGTGACACTGCGGGAGGCTGCGCCGCGAATCGCCCCGCCGTCAAGCTCCGTGCGCGACTCCGTCACGCCGAAGGCCGGCCAGCTGACGATGAAGGCGACCGGGCCGTGCGGAGGCAGCGGTGCGACCCAGTAGCGCTGGTCCACCCGTGTATCGTCCCCACTCCCACCTTCGCTGACGAGCACGAGCTCGTCGAGGCTCGACGAGCGCGGGCCGGTCGCCCGGGCGTCCTCGAGGGTCGAGGCGCGCCGCCCGTCGGGATACTCGAGGCCGAGCAGGAGGTGGCTCTCGGCGGCGACCCCGCCTCCGTGCATGTGCCCGTCGACCAGGGAGAACAGGCCGCCTCGCCCGACCTCGGGACGTGGCCGCGGCACGCGGACGGCGAGGGTGAACCTGAAGCCGGTCGAGTACACCTCCACGCCCGTGATTGCGACGGCCACGTCGTCCGACCTGACCACGAGCGCCGTCAGCCCGGCGCTCGCGGGGATCTCGTTCTCCGGGGGCGACGTGCGCCGAACCCACTCCTCGACCTCGTCGGGGTCGGGGTCGTCGGCCGCACCGCCGTGGGCAACCATGCGCATGCCCAGATCGTGCCACCCGACGGGGCTCGGGGGCGAGAGGGGTGGAACGCAGCTCGCCGCCGCGGCCTTGCCCGCGTGTGCGTCGGGGGTCGCCGTTATCGTACTGCTGTTCGATCGAAGGGCTCAGATCATGACCGGCACGGATCTCGGCGGCGCCTCCGCCTCGGGTATGTGGCTGCCGTGGGAGCAGCGGCATGCCATCGCCGCCGAGCTCGACCGCAGCGCCCCGACGCCCGCGCTCGCCGCACGGCTGGCGGACCTCGATCCGACCGCGCTCGACGAGGAGGGCCTGGTGGAGGCGATCGCCGCGTGCGATCGGCTCGCCGCGTGGCTTGCGGAACGGCAGGCACGGTTCGTCGCCGCCCTTGTCGACCGCACGCCCAGCTCGTCGCTGGACCATGTGCCGGACGAGATCGCGACGCGGCTGGGCACCACGAGGCGGGCCGCGGAGCACGCCGTCGAGCTCGCCACGGGTCTGCGCGCTCATCCCCCCCTGGCTGACGCGATGGCTTCAGGGACCGTCTCCGCGCGCAAGGCGCAGGTGCTCCTGCAGGAGACCGATCACCTGCGCGGTCGGGTCGCCGCGGCGGTGCTCGACCGGGTGCTCGTGGGCGCCGAAGAGCGCACGGTTCCGCAGCTGCGCCGCGACGTCCGCGCCGCAGAGCTCGCGCTCGACGCCGAGTCCGCCGACCTCCGCCACCGGGCGGCGCGCGCCGAGCGCGGCGTGCGGATGGTGCCCGCACCCGATGCGATGGCGTGGATCCACGCTCTCCTGCCCGCCGCGGACGCCACCACCGTGATGACCGCGATCGGAGCCCTCGCTGACCGGTGTGAGGCCGGCGATGGGCGCACCGCAGACCAGCGTCGCGCGGACGCGTTGTCGGCCTTGGCGCGTCGGGTCCTGGACTCCGGACATGACCTCGACGGCTCGCCCCTGCCGCGCCGCCAGCGGCGCCGGCCGCACCTGGAGGTGACGGTGTCGGCCGGAACGTTCAGCACGGCCCACGGCACGGGCGAGATCGCGCACCTCGGCGGGTACGGCCTCGTGCCGTTCTGCGCGGTCGCCGATGTCGTCGGCGACGCCGACGTCCGCGTCCTTCAGGTCGACGCGGAGGGCCTGCCCGTCGGGGGCGCGGACGCCACCGACGGGTACCGCCCGAGCGCGGAACTGGTTCGCGAGGTCGTCGCCCGCGACCGCACCTGCCGGTTCCACGGGTGCTCGGTGGCCGCCGAGCGGTGCGACATCGACCACATCGCGCCGTTCGACCCGGACCGCCCCGCACACCTCCAGACGGTCGCCTCGAACCTCCAGGCCTTGTGCCGACACCACCACCGGCTCAAGACCCACGGCGGCTGGTACGCCAGTCGCGACCCGGTCAGCGGCGCCACGCTCTGGCGTTCCCCGACGGGCCGGATCCACATCGTCAGCCCTGACCCGGTGCTGCCCGCGGGCCGGCCTCCGCCGCCGCGCCCGGAGTCGTCCACGGCTGCGTGACGACGACCGCGCAATGCGGCCGCGCCCGGAGTCGTCCACGGCTGCGTGATGTCCGCGCGGTGCGGCCGTGCCGGTGTGCCCGCGCCCCATTGAGGCGCGCGGGCACCCGGCCGTGTCCTCACCGGCCCGCGGTCACGCGTTCAGCCACTCAGCCGGTCACGAGCCTCGTCGTCACGGACGTCGGGTTGGCGAAGAGGTCGAGCACCGGGCAGTGCTCCTCGACGGCGCGGTGGAGCTCGGCGTACCGCTCGGCCGACTCCGGGCCGATCAGCCGCACCCGTACCTGCACCGCGCCGAAGCCCGGCCGCACCGCGTCGTCCAGGCCGAAGAACCCACGCACATCCAGGTCGCCCTCGGTCTCGAGCTCGAGGTCGTCGAGCCTGATGCCGAGCCGCGCCGCCCAGAACCGGTAGGTCACGGTCTGGCAGGCAAGCAGCGCGCCGAGTGCCGCCTCGACCGGGTTCGCGGCCTCGTCCTGGCCGCCGAGCGAGGCCGGCTCGTCGACCCGCCAGCGGTGGGCGCGGGCCTCGAGATCGGTCGCGACGGTCCCGGTGCTGGTCCCGCTGGCCGCGAAGCGGACCAGGGCCACAGCCGGGTCGTCCGCGACTGCTCGGGCGGTGGCGTCGACGATTCCGGACAAGGCCTCGTCGCGCGTCAGATCAGTGGCAATGCTCATGGTTGATGTGCTCCTGTGATGGTCCGACGGTGGCGGGGTGGGCACGCGCGGGCCGGGAGCCGGAGCCGTGGCACGGCTCGCTCATGGGCTCAGGCGCGGCGCGCGCCCCGGAGCATTCGGGCGTCGGCGCAGCAGCACATGACCGTCGGGGCACACGTCGCCCGCAGGGCGGACGCGGCGGCCGAGGTGGTCATGGCGAGGAACCGAACCACGCCTCGCCCGGGCTGGGAATGCTGCGTCCGCCATCCGGGACGGGCGGCGCCGGCGAGCCCCGGCCTGTGCTCAGGCCGTCCCGAGCACCGTCAGCGCGATCAGCGCCAGGTTCAGCGCGACGATCGCCGCCACCACCACCCACGCCGCGCCTCGCATCAGGCGGCCGTTGACCAGCTCCCCCATCACGTCGCGTCGTCCGGTGAGCACGACCAGCGGCACCAGCGCGAACGGGATCCCGATCGACAGGAACACCTGGCTGATCACCAGCGCCCAGGTCGGGTCGACCCCGAGCGCGAGCACGATCAGCGCGGGCGCAAGGGTCACCGCTCGTCGCGCCATCAGCGGCACGCGGACGTGCAGCAGGCCGGCCATGATCGTCGACCCGGCGTAGCACCCGACGGACGTCGAGGCCAGACCCGAGGCGAGCAGGCCGATCCCGAAGAGCGCTCCGACCACCGGCCCGAGGCTGTCGGTGATCACTGCGTGGGCACCCTCGATGGTGTCGGTGCCGGTGCGGCCCTGGAGCCCTGCGGCGGCGAGCAGGAGCATCGCGATGTTCACCGACCCGGCCAGCAGCAGGGACAGGACCACGTCCCACCTCGTCGCTCGCAGCACGCGCCGGCGGTCGGCGCCGTCCGGACGCCCGTGCCGGTCGCGAGAGAGGCTCGAGTGCAGGTAGATCGCGTGCGGCATCACCGTCGCCCCGAGCATGCTCGCGGCGAGCAGCACCGTCTGCGTACCGTCGAACCGCGGCACCAGACCGCCCAGCACGCCGGGCAACGACAACGGGCTCACCACGAGGCCCGCGACGAACCCGATGGTGATCACCGCGAGGAGGCCGACGACCACCGCTTCGAACCGCCGCTGACCGCGTCGGTTCTGCACCTCGAGCACCACCATCGAGACCACACCGACGATCACGCCACCGATCATGAGCGGCACGCCGAACAGCAGCTGCAGAGCGATCGCGCCGCCGATGACCTCGGCGAGGTCGGTCGCGGCCGCGACCGACTCCGCCTGCAGCCAGAACGCGATCCGACCGCGCCGCGACAGGCGCTGCCCCATCAGCTCCGGCAGGCTCGCGCCGGCGACCAGGCCGAGCTTGGCGGACAGGTACTGCACGAGCACCGCCATGAGGTTCGCGATCACCAGCACCCACACCAGCAGGTACCCGTACCGCGCTCCGGCCGTGAGGTTCGCCGCGACGTTGCCCGGATCGACGTAGGCGACCGCCGCGACGAAGGCCGGACCGAGCAGCCACGCGATGCCGCGACGCCGCGTCGAGGCGGGCGCCGAGGGGTCGATCAGTGGTGGCCCGGACACACCGGCGACCCTAGGTGGTCGAACCCCGGCGCGCCCGGTCCACCCCGGCCCCAGGGCGCGAGGTCACGAGGCCCCGGGCCCGCTCCATAGGGTCCCCGACCACGGGCCCCGGCCCGCTTCACCGGTTGCCCGGTCACTGCTCACGCCTGCGCCAATCGGTGGACCGTCATTGACACGGCGCCTCTCGGCTGTTTACCGTCCCCGCGACGACGGCCCGATCCGGGCCAGGGTGCGGGAGGAGGAGCGATGACCGAGCGTCGAATGCCGTGCGCTGCGTCCCTGCCCTCCTGTCGGTGTTGCTGAGGGCGCAGCCCTCCACCGCCCCGCTCGCCCGCGGCACAGCCCGCGCCGGACCCAGGACCGCCATGATCGCGCTCGTCATCACCCTTGTGCTCGCCACCGCCGTCGGTGTGGTCGTGCAGCGCCGCAACGGCCGCTTCCGCGGCGTGCAGCCCCTCACCGACGTGTTGACCGCCCCGGGTGAGCCGCCGCTCGCCGTCCCCGGAGCCCGGGCCACGTTCGTCCAAGTCTCCGCCGAGCACTGCGCGGTGTGCCCGTCGGTCGCCCGCACCCTGAGCGAGGTTGCCGCGAGCACACCGGGAGTTGCTCACGTCGAGCTCCGAGCCGAGCACAACCTCGACCTGGTCCGCCGGTACGACGTGCGCAGATCACCGACGGTGCTGCTCGTCGACGCCGCCGGGCACGTCGTCGCCCGGACCTCGGGAGCCATGAGCGCCGCTCAGGCCCGGGCCGCGCTCACGACGCTGCCCGGGGCCGATGTGTCCATCGAAGCCCCAGCCGCACCTCACCCCGCACCTCACCCCGCGCCCACCGCCGACCCACACGGCCGCGCCCGGCGCGCCACCGACCCGCTCGAGGAGCCCATCGATGCCCGCGTCTGACGCCCCCACCGGCACGCCCACCGACCAGACCACCCCCACTGCCACGCCCGCGGCGGAGGCCGCCCGCGCCAGCCGCTCGGGCGACGAGCACGCGCCCCAGCCTCTCGGCGGCCGACCCACCGGCATCGACCCGCGCGGACCGCGAGTGGGCGCCGGGGTCACGGCGACGATTCTCGCGGGCGTGCTGCTCCTCGGCGACGGCCCGGGCGGCCGCCTCCTGCTCGCGCTCGTCACGGCCCTGTTCGCCACCGGGGTCGCGCTCGGTCCGTCACGCTCGGTCCTGGGTCGCGCCTACGCCACGCTCGTCGCTCCTCGGCTCGCGCCGATCACCGAGCGCGAGGACCCCCGGCCGCCGCAATTCGCCCAGACCGTCGGGCTGGTGATCTCGGGTGCGGGACTGGCGCTCGCGCTGCTGGGCGTTCCCGGTGCGCTCGTCGTGGCGGCGGCGATGGCCTTCGCGGCCGCGTTCCTCAACGCGGCGTTCGGGCTGTGCCTCGGGTGCGAGCTGTACCTCGTGATCGCCCGACTTCGGGCGCGCTGACGGCGCGGGGGACGCCCCTCACCCCGAGTCCCGCACCGCGCGGCTCTCGACGTCGTCCAGCACCTCGTCCGCGGCCTCGGGACTGACCTCGCCGCGGCGCCGCGCCGCGATCACCACCTCACGCTCCACCTCGGCCGCGCGACGCAGCAGGTCGTCCACCGCCTTCTCGTCACCGGCGTCCTGGTCGTCGTCGTCCGCGCCGTGCCGCGCGGTGACCAGCGCGTCCTGGGCCGAGAGGTACCCCCGGTACTGCATGACCACGGCCTCACGCACCCGGTCGGGCACGTCCTCGGTCTCCGACCGCAGCATCTCCAGCGCCTCCGCCGTCGCACGCCGGCGGAGCCGGCGAGCCTCCCCCGCGACGTCGACGTCACTGCCCACCCCGAGCCGGCGCACCAGAGGCGCCAACGTCAGGCCCTGGGCGACCAGCGTCGCCAGCACGGCGGACAGCCCGACGAACACGATGAGGTGCCGCTCGGGGAACGACCCGCCGCCGGCGACCGCGGCCGGCAGCGCGAGCGCCGTCGCCACCGTGACCACGCCGCGCATGCCCGCCCATGCGGTGACCGCGGTCTCTCGCAGGCCCACCGGCGCGGCTTCCTGCGGATGACGACGATGGCGCACCCTCGAGGTCGCCACCTGCGGGAACAGCCAGGCGAAACGCACCACGATCAAGGTCCCCACCACGGCACCGGCGAGGCCGATGGTGCGCCCGTCCAGCGGCGAGTTCTCCAGCACCGCCGTCAGCTCGAAGCCGATGAACACGAACACCAGGCTCGTGATGATGTAGTCGGCGTACCGCCACACGGCCCGCCCCAGCAGCCACCCGCCGGAGGTCAGCGCCGAGTGGCTGAACGACCGCATGTACAGCCCCATCACCAGCACCGCGAGGACGCCCGAGCCCTCCAGGTGGTCGGCGAGCAGGTACACGCCGAACGGCAGGGCCAGCGTGATCGTCGTCTCAGGTGCGGGCAGGTGCAGCCGGGCGATCGCCGTCTGGGCCAGCACCCCGCCGGCCAGGCCCACGCCGATCCCCACCACGACCGCGAGCACCAACGACACCCCGAGCGAGACCGCCGACAGTCCGCCGGCCACGACGGCACCGACCGCCACCTTGTAGAGCACCAGGGCGGTCGCGTCGTTGAACATCCCCTCGCCCTCGAGGACGGTGACCAGCCGGCCCGGCAGACGCAGGCGCCGGGCCACGGCCGTCGCGGCCACGGGGTCCGGCGGGGAGACCACCGCCCCGAGCACGAAGGCCGGCCCCCACGCCAGACCCATCGCGTGCGCGACGACGGCCACGACGGCGGCAGTGACGGTGGTCAGCCCGATCGCGAGCACCAGGATCGGTCGGGCGTTCTCCCGGAAGTCGCGAGCAGTCGCCTTCTGGGTCGCCGCGAAGAGCAGCGGCGGCAGCACCAGCGGCAGGATCATCTCGGGCTGGATGCGCAGCGCCGGCACCCCCGGCACCAGCGGCAGCACGAGCCCGAACATCGTCAGCAGCACCGGGTACGGCACCCGCCAGCGGTCGGCGAGGGGTGTGAGGGCGACGATTCCCGCGAGCATCGCGGCGACGAGCACAAGGGTGGCCATGGCGCTCCTCCCGGCGACTGCGGTGCCTCCCACGGGTCCGGCGCCATCGAACCACGGCCGCGGTCCGGCCGACGAGCCGGTCCCGCCGACACTCGGCCTCCATCGCCTCCTTGATCCCCACCCGGACCGGCCACCGGTTCACCTGCAGTACGTCGCCCCCAGGTGCGCGCCACCCCTAATCGCGTGAGGGTCGAGTGGTACCCGTCCGCGACCGACAGGAGCCACGATGGCACCGCACGGCACCCCACCGATGAATCCGCACACGTCCGAGGCCGACGCCCGCCAGCTCCGGCTGGCCCGGCTCCAGGGGGCTGCCTACCGCGCCGCCCTGGACCACATGGCCCTGGAGGTGGCCGACGCCGGCGGTCACGCCCACGCGGGCGACTACCTCGTCGCCTACGCCGTCGAGGAGGCTGAGGGCATGTACCACCTCGAGGACGGCGCGCTGGTCTGGCACAACCCGGGCGGCGCCGGCGCTCACGTCGAGGTCGTCGTGTGCGACGCCGCGGACGGCCGGTTCGTCCCCGGCCTCGACGTCACGGCCACGATGGTCGCCCCGGACGGGACCGAGCTCGGCCCGCACCGGCAGGAGCTCGTGTGGCACCCGATGCTCTACCACTACGCGCGCAACTGGGACCTGCCGGCCGACGGCACCTTCACCCTGCGGGTGCACATCGAGCCGCCGACCTTCATGCGGCACGACGAGGTCAACGGCCGACGCTTCACCGACCCGGTCGACGTGGAGTTCACCGGGATCACGATCGAGCGCGACGCGGAGCCGGTCGAGCCGCCGCCCGCCTGACCCGGCAGCGGGGACGGACGGGTCGCCCCTGGGCCGAGGGCGGGGTGCTCACCCGTCCGACCGGTCCTCGGCTTCCAGCGCCGGGGCCCGCCGCGTGGCGAGCAGGCTCGTGACCGTCACCAGCGCGAGGATCCCGAGCACCGCGACCAACGAGGCCGACGTGGGCACCGTGGGTACGGCGGGCCAGATGCCGTGCGCCCAGTGCAGTACCAGCTTGACACCGATGAGCACCAGGATCGCCGCGAGCCCGTAACCCAGGTGCACCAGACGGGTCAGCACGCCCGCGAGCACGAAGTACAGCGCCCGCAGCCCGAGCAGGGCGAACGCATTGGTGGCGAACACCAGGTACGGGTCGCCGGTGATGCCGAACACCGCGGGCACCGAGTCCACGGCGAACACCACGTCGGTGGCGAACACCGCCACGACCACCACCGCGAGCGGGGTCAGGGCGCGCCTGCCGTCCTCGACCACCGTCATGCGCGTGCCACGGTAGTCGGCGGTGACCGGCATGAGCCGGCGCAGCAGCCGGACGGAGCGCATCGAGGACACGTCGACCTCGTGCGAGCCTCCCCTCCGCTGGTCGCGGAGCAGCCGCACACCGGTGACCAGCAGGATCGCGCCGAACGCGAGGAAGGCCCAGCTGAGCGACGCCAGGGCCGCCGCGCCCAGCGCGATGAACGCGCCGCGCAGCACCAGCGCGCCGATGATGCCGAACAGCAGCACACGCTGCTGGAGCACGGCCGGCACCGCGAAGGCGGTCAGCAGGAGCATGAAGACGAACAGGTTGTCGACCGACAGGGACTTCTCGACCAGGTACCCGGTGAGGAACTCGACGCCCGTCGACGAGCCGTACCGCGCCAGCAGGAAACCGCCGAAGGCCAGGGGCAGCGCGATGTAGAAGGCGCTCCAGCCCGCCGCCTCCCGCATCGACACCTCGTGCGGACGCCGCGTCAGCAGGAAGTCGACGCCGATCAGGACGACGACGGCGACGAGCGTGGCGGCCCACAGCGCGGGGGTGCCGATGGTGGTCAGGGCCGACGTCGCGGCTTCGGTGGGCATGGGCAAGATCCTCCTCGGAGCGTGTCCGAGGTCTCCTCCACCCATCGACCGGGCCACCGTCCGAGGTCGCCCGTGGCGCCGTACTGACCGGATCGATGCGTGGGAGTACTCCCCTCGGCGCACAGGCTAGGCGACGGCTTCGAATACCACCAGCAGATGCCTCCCGCCGCGACCCGCGACGTGGCACGGTGGTGCGATGGAGAGCGTGCACGGCAGCATCACCGACGTGCCCGGCGTCCGGGTCGGGCAGGTGCAGCGCCAGGAGGACGGCTGGCTCACCGGGGTGACGGTCGTCCTGCCTCCGCCGGGGTCGATCGGCGGGGTCGACGTCCGCGGAGGTGGCCCCGGGACCCACGAGACCGACGCGCTGGACCCTCGCACCCTGGTGCCGACCGTGGACGCAGTGGTGCTCACCGGCGGCAGTGCCTTCGGCCTGGTCACCGCGCACGGCGTGCAGCGGTGGTGCGCCGAGCGGGGCCGCGGGTTCCCGGTCTCGGACCGACCGGGTGAGGTCGTGCCGATCGTGCCGGCCGCGGCGATCTTCGACCTGGGTCGGGGCGGGGTGTTCGGCCACCACCCCGACGAGCAGATGGGCTACGACGCGGCGGCGGCCGCCGGCTCGGCACCCGAGCACGGCCCCGTGGCACGCGGGACCGTCGGTGCCGGTACGGGGGCGGCGATCGCCGGCCAGCGCTTCAAGGGCGGCGTGGGCACCGCCTCGATCCGGATCGCCGGGGGCGCAGTGGTCGGGGCCATCGCGGTGGTGAACGCGGCCGGAGCGCCCGTGGCGATGTCGGGTGGCGTACCCGAACCACCGCCGTGGGCGGCCGTCGGCACGGAGCAGCCCAACACCACCCTCGCGGTCGTGGTCACCGACGCCGCGCTCGACCCCGCCGAGACGTCCCGCACGGCGACCGCAGCACACGACGGGATGGCACGGGCCCTGGACCCGGTGCACACGATGGCCGACGGAGACACCGTGTTCGCGCTCGCCACCGGCCGCCTCGAGCTCCCGTCCGACCGCCCGGCCCGGGTCGCGTCGCTGGTCGCGCTCCAGGCTGCCGCCGCCTCCGCGGTGCGCCTCGCGGTGCTCGACGGCGTCGGCCGAGCCACACCCGTGCGGACCGAGCGCGTCGACCTGCCGGCCTGGCCCACTCCCCTGATCTGAGGTCCCGACCTGGGACCTGTGGTCGGTGCGGAATACCTGACGTCGGCTAACGTTATACCCCCCGGGGTATCACTCGACGTCAACAAGGAGCAACGCATGGCAACCGTCAACCTCACGGCCGAGACCTTCGAGCCGACTATCGGCGCCGACGGGATCGTGCTCGTCGACTTCTGGGCTGCCTGGTGCGCGCCGTGCCGCCGGTTCGCGCCGGTCTTCGAGAAGTCCTCCGAGCTCCACGGCGACGCGGTGTTCGCCAAGGTCGACACCGAGGCCGAGCAGGAGCTCGCCGGGCGGCTGGGGATCACCTCGATCCCGACGCTCATGGTCTTCCGCGACGGCATCCTGCTGTACGCCGACGCGGGCGCCCTGCCCGCCGCCGCCCTCGAGGACCTCATCAGCCAGGCCGAGAAGCTCGACATGGACGACGTGCGCCGGCAGCTCGCCGAGCGCGAGGCCGACCACGACCACGAGCACGACCACAGCCACGCGTGAGCGACCTGGCGGCGACTGTCGCCACGCTCGAGGCCGAGGCCCTCGCCCGGCTCGAGGCGACGCTCGGCGGCGTGGCGATGTGCCGCGTCGGTGAGGCGACCGCGCGTCCTGCCAAGCACTGGGAGGGGCGTGCGGCCGCACTCGCCCAGGCCCGTCGGGCGCTGCGCCGTGCCGCGCCCGGTAGCGAGCCCGACGCGCTGCGCCAGGTGCACGCCGAGTGGGCCGCGCAGCTCGACGCACTGGGCGGGCCCGCATGGACCGCGTACACCACCGCGGGCCTGCGAGCCCTCGAGGAGCTGACCCGATGACCGCCCAGGACCCGGCCCCTGCACCCGCGACCGGCACGGCTCGGCCGAGCCCCGCGCCCGTGACCGCCGTCGGCGCCTCGGCCCGGCCGGCCGGCGAAGCCCCCTCGGCTCGTCCGCCGCGACGCGTGAGACTCGGCCGTAGGAGCCTCGCGTGGGCGATCCTGACCGCCACGCTCACCGGCGCGCTCCTGGCTGCCCTGCGGCCGTCGGACACGCTGAGCAGCGTGGCCACCGTCGCGGTCGCCGTGCTCGGCGGAGGCACCCTGGCGCGTTACGTTCCGACGGTGGGCACCCGGCCGGAGCTCGGGTGCACGCCGTGCGCCGTGGCCTCCGGACTCACCGTGCCGATCGCGATCGCCGTGCTCGCCGCGGGGATGGCACCCCTCGCCGCCGCGATCGCGGCCTTCGGCCTGGTGCAGCGTCTGCGCCAGCCGGACACCTGCCCGACCTGACGGTCAGCCGCGCGGGCCCGTCACCACGGGGTGCCCGGCCGCCTGCCACGCCGAGGTCCCACCGACCACCGAGTGGGCGCGCATGCCGTGACGCCGGAGCTGCTGGGCGACCCGTGCGCTGCGGTTCCCGGTCTGACAGATGACGAAGACGCGCTCGCTCCTGGGCAGATCGGCGAGCCGTGCCCCAACGGTCCCCTCCGGCACCAGCCGCGCGCCGGGCACGTGGCCGCCCACGTACTCGTGGGGTTCGCGGACGTCGAGCACCACGGCCCCGTCCGCCCTCGCAGCCGCCAAAGCCCCCACGGGCACCGATCCGTACACGCCAGTCCTCCAGTCTCGGGTCGGCGTGACTATACCCCCCGGGGTATCGTCCACGCATGCGAGCGGACGACGAACCGATCTGGGGCCTTGGTCCCTGGCGGACGCCGCCCTCCGGTAGCGTGGCGAGCGTGGGAGCCGACGGACGCGCCGTGCAGCTGACTCGCGCTGCCGCGACCGCTACCACCACGCTCGCTGTTGCCACGGGTGCCCACGTCGTCGCGGGCGGCCACCCCGCGAGCGCGGGCCTCCTCGCCGTGCTCGGCCTGCTGCTCCTCGCCGCCGCGATGCCCCTCGCGCGAGGCCCGGTGCGCCCTGTACCACTGCTCACCTGGGTGGCCGGCGGTCAGCTCGCCGTGCACGCCGTGCTCAGCTGGCTGCACGGCAACGCCCAGGTCAGCGTCGGGGGCCACCACGGGCTCGAGCAGGCGACCTCCCACGGAGCCGCCACCGCGACCGCCGGCGCCACCATGCTGGCCGCCCACGTAGCGGGTACCGCACTGGCGCTCGCCCTCATCCTCGCGACCGACAGGTCCGCCGCCGCCGCGCGGCGGCACTGGGCCTGGGTCCGCTGGGTGGTGACCGGCCCGGCCCAGCTCCCGCAGGGCCGTGTGCTCCCGGCGTTCGGCACCCGCCCGCGCGCCCGCTGCGGTCGACGCCTGGACACCGCGGTCCTGCGCCGCGGCCCACCGCTGCTCTCCCCCGCCTGACCGGCCGGCCCACGGGTCCGCCGGTCGGCTCGTCGCCGCCCGCCGCGCCTCGCGCGGATCCGCGACCCCAAGGAGAGCCTCGTGCTTCACGCCCGCCCACGGGCGCGCGCCCGACGGTCGGTACGCGCCGTCCCCGCCGCCGCGCTCGCCCTCGCGCTGCTCGTCGCGGTGGCCCCGGCCGCCGCGGCGCACGACCAGCTGATCAGCACCGACCCACCTGACGGGGCGGTGCTGGACACCGCCCCGGCCTCGGTCGGTCTGACGTTCAGCGAGGACGTGCTGGACATCTCGACGACGGTCGTCGTCGCCGGACCGAGCGGCTCGGTGCCGACCACCGCGTCCGTGGACGGCACCACGGTCACCGCGGCGCTGCCCGCCGACCTGCCGGACGGTGCGTACACGGTCACGTGGCGCGTGGTCTCGGGCGACGGCCATCCGGTCCAGGGCAGCTTCGGCTTCACCGTCCAGGCGGCGGACTCGGCCACGGGAAACACCGGCGACCCCGGCCCGACGCGCACCGCGTCCGCGGCTCCCCCTGCGTCCGCGACAGCGTCGCCGAGCGCCTCACCGAGCCCGGCCACGACCGAGGGCACTGCCGGCTCCGGGCCGCTCGGCCTGGTCGCGGGCATCGCCGGCGCCGCGCTCGTCGCGGCACTCCTCGTGCTGCTGCTCCGCAGGCGTCGCACCTCCGGCTAGGCGACATCGCCCAGCCGCACGACTCGTCCGTCCACGACTCACCCGACCCCGCGCCGGCTCCCGTCGGCGTGCCCCGTGACAGGAGAACTCCATGACCCGGTGGCGTCGCGCCGCCCTGGCGGCACCCGCCCTCGTCCTCGCCCTGACCGTCGCGGCCTGCGGCTCGTCGACCGATCCCACCGTCGACGCCGCGGCGGAGCCCGGCGCCGGCGGGCTCACCGTGACCGACCCCTGGGCCAAGGCCGCCGACTCAGGCATGACCGCGGCCTTCGGCACCCTGGTCAACGACACCGACGCCGACATCGCCATCACGTCCGCCTCCAGCGACGCCTCCCGCATGGAGCTGCACGAGATGGCGATGGGCGACGACGGGCAGATGGTCATGCGCCCCAAGGAGGGTGGGTTCGTGGTGCCCGCGCACGGCAGCCACGAGCTCGCACCGGGAGGTGATCACATGATGTTCATGGACCTGAGCGAAGCGCTCCGGCCCGGGGCCGACATCGACGTCACCCTGACCTCCGACGATGGCTCGAGCTGGACGTTCACCTTCCCGATCCGCACCTTCACCGGCGCCGCCGAGAAGTACCAGGGCAGCGACGGCACGATGACCATGAGCCCGACCGAGACCATGAGCCCGTCCGACGGATCCGGCGACTCGTGAGCGGTCTGGACCGTCGGGCCTTCCTCCAGGGCGGGGCCGCCGCCGTCGGCGGCGCGGCCCTCGCTCTGGGCGGGGTCACGGCATGGGACCACGCGGTCGGCCCGCCCCCGCCCGACGATGCCCTCGGCGCGGCCACCGTGCCGTTCCGCGGGGCGCGCCAGGCGGGTGTCGGCACGCCACCACAGGCGTTCGCCTCGCTCCTGGCGTTCGACCTGCTGCCCGGCGTCGACCGGGATGCGCTGATCCGTCTGATGCGCATCTGGACCGACGACATCGAGCGCCTCATGCAGGGCCGCGCCGGGCTGACCGACACCGAGCCCGAGCTGGCCACCGCACCGGCCCGGCTGACCGTGACGCTGGGGTTCGGTCCCGGCGTGTTCGCCGCGGCCGGGCTCGAGCACCGTCGCCCGTCGTGGCTGGGTCCGCTGCCCGCCTTCCCGGTCGACCGGTTGCAGGCCGCGTGGTCCGGCGGAGACCTGGTGCTCCAGGTCGCCGCCGACGACCCGATGGCCGTCGCGCACGCGGCGCGCCTGCTCACCAAGGAGGCGGCGACCTTCGTCACCCCACGGTGGACCCAGCAGGGCTTCCGCCAGGCGGTCGGCGCGCGGCCCGCGGGGACCACGGCCCGCAACCTCATGGGGCAGGTCGACGGCACTGTCAACCCCGACCCCTCGGCCGACCCGGACCTGGTCTGGCACGGCTCCGACGCCGCGCCGTGGCTGGCCGGATCGACGTCGATCGTGGTCCGGCGCATCGCGATGGCGCTGGACACCTGGGACAGGGTCGACCGCACGGGGCGTGAGTTCACCATCGGCCGTCGGCTGTCGGACGGCGCGCCGCTGACCGGGAACGCCGAGCACGACGCGCCGGACTTCGGCGCCGTCGACCCGCTGGGACTTCCGGTGATCGACGCCGCGGCGCACATCCGCCGTGCTCACGCCGCGAACGCCGACGAACGGTTCCTGCGGCGCCCGTACAACTACCACGACCCGGGTCAGCCTGCCGGCGAGCAGTCCGGGCTGGTGTTCATCGCCTTCCAGCGCGACGTCGCCGCCCAGTTCCTGCCCGTCCAGCGCAGAGTCGCCGAGCTGGACCTGCTCAACCAGTGGACGACGCCGATCGGGTCGGCGGTGTTCTGGGTGCCGCCCGGCGCCCGCACCGGCGCCTACCTCGCCCAGGACCTGCTCGCCTGACCGGGACTGTGCGCGGTGTCACACACCCTTGACTGCGGGCCGCTATATTGCCAGGCCTTGGTCCCGTTACTGTCGGTACGTAACGGTGCATACTGTGCCCGATCGGTCCTCCGCTGGGCCGATCTGTCACGTTGACGAGTCATGATTGGGGCGGCGGTGAAGGACCTGGCTCCGGAGATCTATCGGCAGCGCATGGTGGTCGAGGGGCTCGTGACGGAGCCGATCGATGCGGAGTCGATCAAGGGATACCTCTCCCAGCTGTCGAAGGCGATCGACATGGTCGAGCTCATCGAGCCCGTGACGCACCAGTCACCGCTCTACGGCTGGGCAGGCTGGATCCACTGGGAGACGTCCGGAGCCCACTTCTATGCGTGGGACACACCGCAGCTGTTCTTCAGCGTGGACGTGTATGCCTGCAAGCCGTTCTCGGCCGCGACCGTGGTGGACCTGACGACCGAGTGGTTCGGCGCCACGCGCGTCGTGCACAAGGAGTTCTGATGTCGGCCTCGGCGCGGCTGCACGTCAACCCGACCGGCGCGCTGCTCGAGGCCGCGCGCGACTGCGAGGCGGACGTCTTCTGGCGCTGGTACGGCAACACGCGAGCAGAGATCGACCTCGAGTACGGACCCTACGAGGACGCATCGGTCTTCCTCGCGGTCACGGACTCCGACGGGGACGTCGTCGCAGCGATGCGCCTGCTTCGCCCCGGTGGCGCTGCCGGCCTGAAGACCCTGCATGACATCGGCGGGGCGCCCTGGTACGCGGACGGCGCGCGCGCTGCGGCCGCCGCCGGGCTCACCCTGAGCAGCACCTGGGAGGTCGCCACCGTCAGCAGCCGGCGCCGGCTCGGCTCGCAAGGCCTGCGACACTCCTTCGCCCTCTACCACGCGCTGGGTGCCGTCGCGCGGGTCAACGCGATGACGGACTTCGTCGCGGTGCTCGACGACCGGGTGCGCCGCCTGCTCGACTCCGTCGGCCTGGTGACCCGTCCGATCCCGGGCACACGTCCCGGGCCGTACCTCGGTTCAGCGTCGTCCACGCCGGTGTTCGCCAACGTCAACACGATGCTGCGGGCCCAGCGACGCGACCACCCCGAGTCGTTCGCGCTGGTGACGGTAGGGACGGGCCTCGACGGCGTCGCCGTCCCGCCGGACCACGAGTTCCGGATCGCTCCCGCCGCGGAGTCGATCCCCTACTCGTGGATGGCGCCGGGGGCACTCGTCTGATCGGCGCCCCTGCGACGATCCGTCCGGTGGCCCTCGCGGACCCCATGGGAGCCGACCGGCGGGTTCACGCGAGCCGACTGGTGATCTGGCTCTCCTCCCAGTGGCGAACCCACGGGCCCACCGCGTCCGGCGGCATCGGCCGCGCGATGTGGTAGCCCTGCACGACGTCGACCCCGAGCGGCACCAGCTCGCCCATCGCCACCGCGTCCTCGACGCCCTCGGCCACGAACCGCAGCCCGAGCGCCCTGGCCATCTGGGTCGTCGTCTGCACGATCATCCGGCTGCGCTCGTCGCTCGCCACCGGCGCGACGAAGGATCTGTCCATCTTCAGCTCCTGCACCGGCAGGTCGCGCAGATACGCCAGGGACGAGAAGCCGGTGCCGTAGTCATCGATGGCCACCTGCACGCCGTGCGCCCGTAGGTCGTGCAGGACCATGCGGGCTCGTTCCGGGTCGGTCAGGAACGAGTCCTCGGTGACCTCGACGAGCACGCTCTCCGGCGGGAGCTGGGCCTCCTCGATCGCGCTGAACAGGCGCGGCAGAAGCTGCCCCCCTACCAGCTCGGGCGGCGCCCAGTTCATCGCGACCCGGAACGTGAAGCCGGCGTCCCGCCACCGTCGGGCGTCCGCGACGACCTGGACCACGAGCGCCTCGGTGAGCGCCGGCATCAGACCGGCACGGCGGGCGTCCGGGAGGAAGGCGATCGGCGGCAGCAGCCCTTCGGTCGGGTGCCACCAGCGCATCAGCGCCTCCATCGCGACGACCTGACGCGTCCGGGCGTCGATCTGGGGCTGGTACCAGGCGACGAGCTGGCCGTGGGTGAGCGCGGTGCGAAGCGCCTCGCCACGCAGCAGGCGCAGGTGCGACATACCGTCCTGCGCACGGTCGAAGAGCAGCACGCCGGCCTTGGCCTGCTTCGCCTCGTACATCGCGACGTCGGCCCGTCGCAGCATCTCGATCGCGGAGGTATCGGTCTCCTCGCGCACCGCGATGCCCACCGACGCATCGAGCGCCAGGTCGATGCCCTCGACACGCAGCGGCCGGCGCAGCGTCGAGCGGATCTCCTGCGCGATCTCGAAGAGGGTCAGCTCATCCTCGCTCGGGACGACCAGCGCGAACTCGTCGCCGCCGAGCCGGGCGACCGACATCCCGGGACCGGTGAGCTCTCGAAGGCGCTCAGCGAGGCTGACCAGCACCTCATCGCCGACGCCGTGGCCGAGGGAGTCGTTGATGTCCTTGAACGAGTCCAGGTCGAGCAGGAGGACCGAGACCGGGCCTCGGTGCTGGATCGCATGATCGGTCGCCTCGAGGACGGCGCGGCGGTTCGGCAGGGCCGTGAGCTCGTCGGTCAGGGACAGGCGCATCGCCTCGGCGGCTACCCGGGCCTCGCGCAGCGCCAGGAGCAGACGCCAGCCGGTCGCGAAGAGCACGATGACCGCGGGCGCGCGGACGATCCACCCGGACACATCCCCCGGTGCCACCGACACCGCCGCGACCGCCACGGCAGCCGCGCCGAGCAGCACCGCAGACGGGATGTCGCGGCGCGGACCGGCGACATCGACCGGCGCCCGCACCGCGCCCTCGACGAGCAACGCGAACCCACCGCCCCACACCGCGGCGAGCAGGAGGCTGGTCGTGTAGTAGTCGTGGCTGCCGAGCCCGGCCAGGAAGCTCGAGTCCGCGACAGCGAGCAGGACGAAGCCCGAGGCCAGGAGCGCCGTGCGCAGCTCCCTGTGGCGCACGCGCAGCACCATCTGCCCGAGCACGAGGCCCGCCAGCACGAGGTTGATCAGAGGGAAGAGCACGGCCACGATCAGCTGCGTGTTCTCGCCGGCGAACTGGTCCGCCACCGGTGTGACCAGGATGAAGGCTGACAGGCACACCGTGGCGCCCCAGATCACGATCGCCTCGAGCGCCACCGACAGCGACACCCGCCGCCGCCGGGTGTCCATGATGACGAAGACGGCGAGGCCGATGTACGCGGCGATGCAGGCCCACTCGCCGGTCGCCGGGAACGTCACGTCGTTCACCGTCTGGCCGGCGTTGACCGTCGCGGAGCCTGCGGCCCACAGCGCGACCGAGCCGCCGAGCACGAGCATCGCCAGCCGGCGCGGGCGGTCGACCAGGCTCACCAGCACGACCCGTGCGATCAGCACGGCGAAGAACAGCCCGAGCGTCACGAGCAGCGTGATCCTCGCGGGTGGGTCGCCCGGACCCCCGGGGAGCAGGCCGGCGACCACCCAGCCCACGAGCATCAGCGACCACGGCACCGGCGCGAGGATGCGGACGAGCCGCATCGCACCGTCCCGGCGTCCCACCACGACCGCTCCCTCTTTCGCCACTGTCCCTGCGCTCGCTCCTCCATCGACCGACCGGCGCGACGTCTTGAGACAAACCGCACCGAATCCGGGAGGATTCACCCTGACAGCCTGTCACGCCTCGCTGTGACGGTCGCCCCCCTGGCGTTCAGCGGGCGGTGGTCGACGCCGCGTGCCATCCCACGCCAAGGGGGTCAGCCGGAGCACGGCTCCGCCGACCGGCGCGAGGTTGCCACCGACCGTCACGGCGTCCACGGTTGCGGACCTGGTTGTGCCGGTGCCGACCGATCAGGCGGTGAGCGCGAGATATGCCGCGCCGGGCGGACAGCCCGCAGCGCCAGCCACCGCACCTGCGAGGGCTCCCAAGGTCACCAGAAGACCCTCGGGCCCGATCCGCACGCCGCGGTGACCCGCCGCGGTGCGCAGCTCCACCCAGTAGCACTCGTAGACGTCGTCGTACCCCCACACCGAGTCCGCCGACCAGCCCGGCAGCGCGAGGCTGCGTCGGAAGGCGGTGCGTGGCGTGCTCACCTGCCCATCGTGCGCCCCACCACCGACATGCGCCCTGCCGTGCACCGACGCGCGCCCTCGCGGGCACCTTCCGGACACCTCGGGCCCCTACGATGCCCGGATGGACACCGGCGCCCCCGAGGGGTCCCCCACGCCAGCCGTGCCAGACCGCGAACCGCGGGTGCAGGCGCCCACCCCCTCGGCTCCCCCGGTGCCGCCGGGCGTGCCGTCCCACGGTGTCGCCGAGCTGCCGCCGCGGGTGCGCCGGCGCCGGGTGGTGTCCTGGGCGCTGTGGGACTGGGGATCGGCCGCCTTCAACGCCGTCATCACGACCTTCGTGTTCACCCCGTGGCTGACCGGCACCGCATTCGTCGACCAGGCCGTGGTGTCCGCGGCCGACGGTGCCCCGGACGGCTCGGCGGCCGCCACGGCCCTCGACGACGTCATCGCCCAGCACTCCGCGTGGCTCGGCTGGGGGCTCGGCGCCGCGGGGCTGACCATCGCCCTGCTGGCCCCGGTCGCCGGCGCGCGGGCCGACGAGACCGGCCGCCGCAGGTTCTGGCTCGGACTGCACACCATGGTGGTCGTCGCGGCCAGCGCGGCGATGTTCTTCGTCGCGCCGACGCCGGGCAGCCTCACCCAGCACGTGATCCTCGGCATCGTCCTGCTCGCGGTCGGCAACATCTTCTTCGAGCTCGCCGCGGTGAACTACAACGCGACCCTGTCGCAGGTCTCCACCCCGGCGAGCGTCGGCCGGGTCAGCGGGTTCGGCTGGGGCATGGGGTACATCGGCGGCATCGTGCTGCTGCTGATCCTGTTCATCGGGTTCCTCCAGCCCGACGTCGGCTGGTTCGGCGTGACCTCAGCCGACGGGATGAGCTTCCGGGTGTCCATGCTCATCGCAGCCGCGTGGTTCGCCCTCTTCGCGATCCCCGTCCTCGTCGCCGTCCCGAGCGCGCCTGCGACGGGCAACCGGCGCAGCACCGGGCTGATCTCGGCCTACCGGACGCTGTTCGCCGACATCGCCCGCCTGTGGCGCGAGGCCCGCGACACGCTCCGGTTCCTCATCGCGAGCGCGGTGTACCGCGACGGGCTGGCCGGCGTCTTCACGTTCGGCGCCGTGATCGCGGCCGGGACGTTCGGCTTCAGCACCGACGAGGTCATCTACTTCGCCATCGCGGCGAACGTGGTCGCGGGCCTCGCCACGCTCGCGTCCGGCTGGTTCGACGACCGCTTCGGACCGAAGGCGGTGGTCATCACGTCGCTGGTCGGCCTCCTCGTCGCGGGAACGGCGGTCTTCGTCGGGCACGCCGCCGGCAAGACCGTGTTCTGGGTCTTCGGTCTGACGCTGACGATCTTCGTCGGCCCGGCCCAGTCGGCCAGCCGCACCCTGCTCGCGCGGGTCATCCCGCACGGTCGCGAGAGCGAGGTGTTCGGGCTCTACGCCACCACGGGCCGCGCGGCGAGCTTCCTCGCCCAGGTCGCGTTCGCCGGGTTCATCGTCATCGGCGGCGCCCAGTACTGGGGGATCATCGGCATCATGCTGGTGCTCGCCCTCGGTCTGGCGCTGCTCATCCCGGTGCGCACCGAACGGGCCAGGTGGACCGCCTGAGCACCCTCGACTGGCGGCCCGACGCGGTCCCCGGCTGGCAGCAGGCGACCCTGAACCTCGGCGCCGACGACGAGGGCCCGCTCGTCGCGACCCTGCTGCGGATCGACCCCGCCGTGGCCCCCCGCACCCGGTCGGGTGTCCCCGCGCACCGGTCCCGGCGACCGGCCGTGCTGTACGTGCACGGCTTCAACGACTACGTCTTCCAGTCCCACGTGGCCGACGAGCTCGCCGCCGACGGCTACACCTTCTACGGCCTGGACCTGCGCCGCTGCGGGCGGTCGTGGCGCGAGGGCCAGACCCCGCACTGGTGCCGCGAGCTGGCCGAGTACGGCCAGGAGCTGACCCTCGCCGCGCGGCTGATCCGCGGCGTCCTCGACCACGACGCGCTGGTGGTGATGGCGCACTCCACGGGTGGCCTGGTCGCCAGCCTGTGGGCGCACAGCCTGCGCGACGCCGGCGTGGTCGATGCGATGGTGCTCAACAGTCCCTGGTTCGACCTGAACGCCGGCTGGTTCCGGCGCGTGGTCTCCACCCGGATCCTGGACGTCGCCCCGCTCGACCCCCGCCAGGTCGTGGCCGACGAGCCGTCGGCCTACTCCTGGCACCTGCACGTCGACCACGGTGGCCGGTGGCGCTACGACCTGGCCCTCAAGCCGCCCGAGGGCTTCCCCGTCCGGGCGGGGTGGCTGCGCGCCGTGCGTCGTGGTCAGGCCCGCCTCGCGCGCGGGCTCCAGGTCGCCGCGCCGGTGCTGGTGTGCACCGCTGCCGCGAGCGGGCCCAACACCCTCGCCAACCCCTTGCTCGACGCGCAGGACACCGTGCTGGACGTCGACCAGATCGCCGAACGGGCCCCACGGGTCGGGCCGGAGGTCACCTTGGTCCGGGTCCCCGGCGGCGTGCACGACCTCGCGCTCTCCGCCCCGCGCCCTCGAGCCATCTACCTGCAGACGGTGCTGGCCTGGCTCCGCGCGGTGCTCGACGTCGCCGACGACCACACCGTCGCGGCCGATCTCGCCGCCCGCGCCGTGGCTGCCCCCGACGTCCTCACCCGGCCAGCAGCCGACGCACGCCCGCAGGATCGTTCGTCGTGACCTCGGCCACCCCCGCCGAGATGCACTCCGTCAGGTCCGCGGCGGTGTCCACGGTCCACACCCGCACGAGCCGACCAGCCTCGACCCACTGCCTCACCCGGGCCGCCTCGGCGCGCAGGTAGTCGACCGACGGTCCGACCCCAGCGGCCCGGCCGGAGTCCACGAGCCCAACGGACTCCGCCAACAGGAGCTCGGCGGTCGCGACCTCGAGCCCGTCCAGCTCGGCGGGGTCCAGCAGGTCCACGAGCGGCATCAGCGACGCCCGGTCCACCGACCGACCAAGATGGGCCAGCGAGCCCGGGTGGAAGCTCATCAGGCTGATCGCCACGTCGGCCACCCGGCCGTCGCGCCAGCCGACGTCGTCCAGCACGCGCAGGACCGCGTCCTCGGCGTCCCAGCCGTACGGCGCCGGGTGCTTGAGCTCGATGGCCAGGGTCAGCGGCCGTCCGGCCGTGGCCGCGAGGTCCACGAGCTCGGCCAGCGTGACCAGCTGCTCCCCGGGCGCGCCCAGCGATGCCGGCGGCCGCGCCCCGCGCAGCACGTCCAGCCTGCGCATCTGCGCCAGGGTGTGGCCGTGCACCGGCCCGGAGCCGTCGCTCGTGCGATCCACCGTCGCGTCGTGCCAGCACACGGCGACGCCGTCCGCCGTGAGCCGTACGTCGCACTCAAGGCCGTCGGCGCCGTCGGCCAGCGCTTGGAGGTAGGCGGCCCTGGTGTGCTCGGGCCAGGTCGCACTCGCGCCCCGGTGGGCGATGACGCGGGTCACGCGCCCACGCTATCCGGTGCGCGGGCGACGCGTGGATCGGGCCCTTCGTCCTGCTCAGGTCACCGGTCTGGGACCTTCGGCCACATACCCATACGGGTATGACGTTCGTCCCGAGCGCGCCCGGACGGTGCTGCATAACCTGGCAAGCAGGAGACGACGACCCCGCCCCGCTCCGGGGCCTCGACGTGAGGAGCCGCCGTGCCAGCCCTAGTCGTCCTCGGCGCAGGGACCGCCGGAACCATGGTGGTCAACAAGCTGCGCCCCAAGCTCGGGCCCGACTGGACGGTCACGGTGGTCGACCCGTCCGACCTGCACCACTACCAGCCCGGGTACCTGTTCCTGCCGTTCGGCACGTACCAGCCCCGCGACGTCGTCAAGCCGGTCGCCCACGTCCTGGGTACGGGGATCGACCGGGTCAAGGCGACCGTCGACCGCGTCGACGCCGACGCCCGCGAGGTGCACCTCACGGACGGTCGCACCCTGCCGTACGACTACCTGGTCATCGCCACCGGGACGACGCCGCGGCCCGACCAGACCCCCGGGATGGCCGAGGGCATGGGCCGCAACGTCCACGAGTTCTACACCTACGAAGGCGCCATGGCGCTGCGTCGTGCCCTCGAGGGCTTCACCGGCGGTCGGGTGGTGGTCCACATCACCGAGATGCCGATCAAGTGCCCGGTCGCGCCGCTGGAGTTCGCGTTCCTGGTCGACGACTACTTCACCCGCCGCGGCATCCGGGACAAGGTCGACCTCCACTACGTCACGCCGCTGCCGGGCGCGTTCACCAAGCCGGTCTCGGCCCGGGCCTTCGGCGACACGCTGTCGCACAAGGGCATCGAGCTCGAGCCCGACTTCGTGGTCGAGCACGTCGACGCCGACGCCGGGACCCTCGTCTCCTACGACGAGCGAGAGGTGCCGTTCGACCTGCTCGTCACCATCCCGCTCAACATGGGCGCGGACTTCGTGGCGCGGTCCGGGTTCGGCGACGACCTCAACTACGTACCGGCGGACAACGAGACCCTCCTGTCGACGTTCTCCGACCGTGTCTTCGCGATCGGAGACGCCTCGAACATCCCGGCGTCGAAGGCGGGTGCCGTCGCGCACTTCGCGGTCGACGGGTTCGTGCCCAACTTCCTCGCCCACATCCAGGGCAAGCCGATGACCCACCGGTTCGACGGTCACGCGAACTGCTTCATCGAGTCCGGGCACGGCAAGGCGCTGCTCATCGACTTCAACTACGACACCGAGCCGCTCACCGGGGTGTACCCGTATGCGAAGGTCGGGCCGCTGTCCCTGCTCAAGGAGACGCGGATGAACCACCTCGGCAAGCTCGCCTTCAAGTGGATCTACTGGCACGTCCTGCTCCCAGGCAGGCACCTGCCGGTGCCGATCCGGATGTCCATGGCCGGCAAGGTCCCCGCGGAGCACGCCGACGACGCGCCGGCGGACGACACCCCGCCGATCCCCACCTTCTGAACGACCACCCAGGACAGGAGACGACATGGCCACCGCCACCATCAACGGCAAAGAAGTCCACATCGACGCCGAGGGGTTCATGACCGAGCCCTCCGAGTGGGACGAAGCGATCGCCGAGGTCCTTGCCGGCAACATCGGCATCCAGCTGACCGACGCGCACTGGAAGCTCATCCGGTTCCTGCGCGAGGACTTCGCCCAGCAGGGCGAGACCGCCACGACGCGCCGCGTGCAGACCGTCGGCGGCGTGCCGACCAAGGAGCAGTTCGCACTCTTCCCCAAGAAGCCGGCCAAGAAGATGGCCTACATCGCGGGGCTGCCCAAGCCCAAGGGCTGCGTCTGACCTCCCACCACCACCGAGAGGACCTGCCATGACCGACCAGCCCGTCATCCCGTCGTTCGGCGACGACGAGGACTCCGACCGCAAGCTCGCCATCATCTGCTCCAAGGGCAACCTCGACATGGCCTACCCCGGCCTGATCCTGGGCAACGCCGCGCTGGGCGAGGGCGTCGAGACGCACCTGTTCTTCACGTTCTGGGGCTTCGACATGATCACGAAGTCCCGGATGGGCGACCTGAAGTTCACCCCGGTGGGCAACACCGCGACCCACATGCCGATGGGCCTGACCCCGATGCCCGGGATGACCGGCATGGCCACCAAGCAGATGAGGAAGACGCTCGAGGACCTCGACATCCCGCCGGTGCCCGAGTTCCTCGAGCAGATCGTGGCGGCCGGCGGTCACCTGTGGGCGTGCCGGCTCTCGGCGGACATGAACAAGCTCACCGACGCGGACCTGTACGACGGCGTCGAGGGCATCATCAGCGCGTCGGACTTCATCGAGATGACCGAGGGCGCCCAGCTGCTGTTCATCTGACCCTCCCCGGACTCCGGGGCGGCCGTGCAGGGCCGTCCCGGAGTCATATACCCCCAGGGGTATATGACCTATACTCCTCGACATGATCCTGCGCTCCCGTCTCGCCCGTGCCGCCGCCGTCGCCGCCCTCGGGGTGGCCCTCGCCTCCGGTGTCGCCGGGTGCTCCGGCTCGACCGGCTCCGCGGCACACGCCACGACCCAGAACCTCGACCCCCAGGCGTTCGCCGCACGGGCGTCCACGCCCGGCGTGGTGATCCTCGACGTGCGTACACCCGAGGAGTTCGCCGCAGGCCATCTGCCCGGGGCGGTCAACATCGACGTCGAGGCCGCCGACTTCACCACCCAGGTCGCCGGGCTCGACAAGTCCGCGACGTACGCCGTGTACTGCCGCTCGGGGAACCGCTCCGCTGTCGCGATGGACGAGATGGCGAGCGAGGGGTTCATCGACCTGGCGGACCTGGCCGGTGGCATCACCGCCTGGGCCCAGGCGGGCGGCGCGATCGTCACCGACTGACCCGGACGACCGCCGCCCACCAGGTCGGCCGGCGCCCCCATCGGGCGCGGACCGCGCGCCCGGTCGCGGACAGACCGGCGGGCCGGCCCGCGGCCTGGCACGCTGGGGCCCATGCAGATCTGGCCCGGTCGCCCCTACCCGCTCGGGGCGACCTATGACGGCAGCGGGACCAACTTCGCGGTCTTCTCCGAGGTCGCCGAGCGCATCGAGCTGTGCCTGATCGCCGATGACGGCACCGAGGAGCGGCACGACCTGCCCGAGGTCGACGCCCACGTCTGGCACGCCTACCTACCCGACGTGCACCCCGGTCAGCGCTACGGGTTCAGGGTGCACGGCCCGTACGAGCCGGCGTCCGGCCTGCGCTGCAACCCGGCCAAGCTGCTCCTCGACCCGTACGCCAAGGCGATCCACGGTCAGATCGACGGCGACCAGGCGCTGTACTCCTACGACTTCGGGGACCCCGACTCGCTCAACACCGACGACTCGGCAGGGCACACCATGACGTCGGTGGTCATCACCCCGTTCTTCGACTGGGGCCACGACCGCCCGCCGAACCACGAGTACCACGAGTCGGTGATCTACGAGGCGCACGTGCGGGGCCTGACCATGCAGCACCCCGACGTCCCCGACGAGCTGCGCGGCACCTACGCCGCGATGGCGCACCCGGTGATCGTCGACCACCTCGTCCAGCTCGGGATCACCGCCGTCGAGCTCATGCCCGTCCACCAGTTCGTCAACGACCCGACGCTCCAGGATCGCGGCCTGTCGAACTACTGGGGCTACAACACCATCGGCTTCTTCGCCCCCCACAACGCCTACGCGGCCTCGACCACTCCGGGCATGCAGGTCCAGGAGTTCAAGCAGATGGTCAAGACCCTGCACGAGGCGGACATCGAGGTGATCCTCGACGTGGTCTACAACCACACCGCCGAGGGCAACCACCTGGGTCCCACCCTGTGCTTCCGCGGGCTGGACAACGCCGCGTACTACCGCCTCGTCGACGAGGACCCGCGGCACTACTACGACACCACCGGTACTGGGAACTCGCTGCTGATGCGCAACCCGCACGTGCTCCAGCTGCTGATGGACTCGCTGCGGTACTGGGTCAACGAGATGCACGTCGACGGCTTCCGGTTCGACCTGGCGGCCACCCTGGCCCGGCAGTTCCACGAGGTCGACCGGCTGAGCGCCTTCTTCGACCTGGTGCAGCAGGACCCGGTGATCAGCCAGGTCAAGCTCATCGCCGAGCCGTGGGACCTGGGCGAGGGCGGCTACCAGGTGGGCGGGTTCCCACCGCTGTGGAGCGAGTGGAACGGGCGCTTCCGCGACACCGTCCGGGACTTCTGGCGCGGTGAGCCCGCCACGCTCGGGGAGTTCGCCAGCCGGCTGTCCGGGTCGGCGGACCTGTACGAGCACACCGGGCGCCGCCCGATCGCCTCGATCAACTTCGTCACCGCGCACGACGGCTTCACCCTGGCGGACCTGGTCTCGTACAACGAGAAGCACAACGACGCCAACGGCGAGAACAACAACGACGGCGAGAGCCACAACCGCTCCTGGAACTGCGGCATCGAGGGCCCCACCAGGGACAGGGCGGTGCTCGCCCTGCGCCGCCGGCAGCAACGAAACTTCCTGGCCACGCTCCTGCTCTCCCAGGGCGTACCCGATGATCGCCCACGGCGACGAGCTCGGCCGGACCCAGCAGGGCAACAACAACGCCTACTGCCAGGACAACGAGCTGGCCTGGGTGGACTGGGACCTGAGCGTCCAGGAGAAGTCGCACCTGGACTTCACCCGGCGGATCGTCCAGACTCCGGCGCGAGCACCCGGTGCTGCACCGCCGGCGGTTCTTCGCCGGCCGCCCGGACCACGGCGGGGAGTCGACGCTCGGCGACATCGCGTGGCTGAGCCCCGCCGCCGAACACATGACAGAGTCCGACTGGAGCGAGCGGCACGCCAGGGCGTTCCAGGTGTGGCTCAACGGCGAGGCGATCGCCGAGCCCGACATGCGCGGCGAGCCGGTGGTCGACGACTCGTTCCTGGTGCTGTTCAACGCGGCGGCCAACGGCGTGGACTTCGTGCTGCCGCCGGAGAGCTTCGGCGAGCGCTGGACGTGTGTGCTCGACACCGGTCGCGCACTCGGCGAGGGCCGCACGGCGCCGGCCGGTGCGACGCTGACCCTGACCGAGTGGAGCACCGTGGTGCTGACCCGGAAGGTCAACAGCCGATGAGCGACCGCGGTCCCGGACGGCGTCGACCCCCCGAGGGGCGGGTCGTCCCGACCTCGACCTACCGGCTCCAGCTGGGGCCGGACCTCGATCTGGACGCGGCGGCCGCCCAGGTCGACTACCTCGCCGCACTGGGCGTCAGCCACCTGTACCTCTCCCCCGTGCTGACGCCCGCGCCCGGGTCCACCCACGGCTACGACGTCGTGGACCACGACACGGTGTCCGAGGTGCTCGGCGGCCGCGCGGCCCTCGAGCGGCTCGCGGCCACCGCGCACGCCGCCGGGCTCGGGCTCGTCCTCGACGTCGTGCCCAACCACATGGCCGTACCGACCCCCGCGTACCACAACCGGGCGCTGTGGTCGGTCCTGGCGGAGGGCCCCGACTCGCCCTACGCGCGCTGGTTCGACGTCGACTGGTCGGCCGGCGAGGGCGCGGTCCTCATGCCCGTGCTCGGTCGGCGCATCGGCGCGGTGCTCGCCTCGGGTGAGCTCAGCGTCGAGGAGCTCGCCCTGCCCGACCAGGACGAGCCGCGACCGGTGCTGCGCTACTTCGACCACGTGTTCCCGATCCGGACCGGCACCGAGCACCTGCCGCTGGTCGACCTGGTCGCGGCACAGCACTACCGGCTCGCGTACTGGCGGGTCGCCGACGAGGAGCTCAACTACCGGCGCTTCTTCGACGTCGGGTCGCTGGCCGCGATCCGGGTCGAGGACCCCGAGGTCTTCGACGCCACCCACCGCACCGTCGTGGACCTGGTGCGCAGCGGCGTGGTCGACGGGCTGCGCATCGACCACCCGGACGGGCTGGCAGACCCACAGGACTACCTGGCCCGACTCGCCGAGGCCGTGGACGAGGCATGGGTGGTCGTGGAGAAGATCCTCGCCCCCGCCGAGGACCTGCCCGACGACTGGTCGACCGCCGGGACCACGGGCTACGACGCGCTGTGGCGCATCCAGCAGGTGTTCGTCGACCCGGCCGGCGCCGGTGACCTGGCCGCGCTCATGCACCAGCTCACCGGCGACACCGGGGACGCGCTGCCGTTCCTGGTCGAGCGGGCCAAGCGCGAGATCGTCGCGGGGCCGCTGTACGCCGAGGTGCACCGGCTGGCCGAGCTCGCCGCGGCGATCTGCGCCGACGACGTGCGGCTGCGCGACCACACCCGTCGGGCGCTGCAGGACTGCCTGGTGGAGCTGCTCGTCGCGGCGGACCGGTACCGCTACTACGTGGTGCCCGGCGTCCCACCGCGCGGCGAGGTGGCCGCGGCCTTCGGCGAGGCGGTGGAGGTCGCGCGCAGCCGGCTGGCGCCCAACCGCCACGAGACGCTCGACCTGCTCGCGGAGATGCTGCTCGGCAAGGAGTCGGGCTCGGCGGGGCGCACCCGCGAGCCGCGCCGCGACGAGCTCGTGATCCGGTTCCAGCAGACCTGCGGCGCCGTGATGGCCAAGGGCGTGGAGGACACCGCCTTCTACCGGTGGACGCACCTGGTGGGCCTGTGCGAGGTCGGCGGCGCCCCCGAACGGTTCGCCATCGCCCCCGAGGAGCTGCACTCGTGGGCCGGCCACGCGCAGATCCACGCCCCGGTCGCGATGACGACCCTGTCCACGCACGACACCAAACGCTCGGAGGACACCCGGGCCCGCCTGGGCGTGCTGTCCGAGCTGCCGGGGGCCTGGGTCGCCCTGGTCGCCGCGGTTCGGGCCGCCACCGCCGAGGCCCGCCCGTCCCTGCTGGACGGGCGCACCGAGTCGCTCCTGTGGCAGACCCTCGCCGGCACCTGGGACGGTGGGCCGCTGGAGGTCGACCGGCTCACGCAGTACCTGATCAAGGCGATCCGCGAGGCCAAGGAGCACACCAGCTGGGTCGCCCCGGACGAGGCCTACGAACGTGCCGTGCTCGGCTTCGCGCGCACGGCGGTCCGACACCCCGAGGTGCTGGCCGCGTTCGAGGCCTGGGAGCGTCGCGCGGCGCCGGGCGTCCGGGCCGCGACCCTGGGCACGAAGCTGGTCCAGCTCACGCTGCCCGGCGTGCCGGACGTCTACCAGGGCACCGAGTCGGTCTCCGTCGCGCTGGTCGACCCCGACAACCGCCGGCCGGTCGACGTCGAGGCGCTCGGGGAGGCCTTGGGCCGGCTCGACGCCGGCGAGGGTCCGCGCGACCTGGGCGAGGAGAAGCTCCTGGTCACCTCGCGCGCCCTACGGCTGCGCGCGCGCCACCCCGACGCGTTCACCGGGCTCGCGGCCGGCTTCCAGCCCCTGCCGAGCTCGTCCGGGCACGCCCTGGTCTACGCCCGCACGGTCCAGGACCGCCCGGTGGCGGTCACGGTGGCCACCCGTCTCGCGCTGTCCCTGGAGCGGCTGGGCGGCTGGGGCAACCACACGGTCGCCCTGCCCGACGGCGACTGGCTCGACCTGCTCACCGACCGCGTGGTGACCGGTGGTCTGGTCCGCCTCAGCGACCTGCTGAGCACCTATCCGGTTGCGCTGCTCACACCCACGCAGGACGGCTGAGGTGACGGACGACCCGCGCTCGCGCGGTTGGGACGCCCAGGGCTGGCGGCCCACGGTCTGGGCGCCGGACGCAACCTCCATCGGGTTGCGACTCGACGACGGCGACGTGCCGATGACCGCGGCGGGGGACGGCTGGTGGTCGGGGCCGACGCGCCTGCCGCACGGCACCGACTACGCCTTCACCGTCGACGGCTCCGACCCGCTGCCCGACCCGCGCAGCGGCTGGCAGCCCCACGGGGTGCACGCCGCGAGCCGGGTGTTCGACCCGCGGCTCCACGAGTGGCGCGACGGGGACTGGCCGGGTCAGGACGTGCGCGGCGCGGTGGTCTACGAGCTGCACGTGGGCACCTTCACCCCGGCCGGCACCCTGGACGCCGCGGTCGAGCGGCTGGGGCACCTGGTCGACCTGGGCGTGGAGATGGTCGAGCTCATGCCGCTGGCGGCCTTCCCGGGCGTGCACGGCTGGGGCTACGACGGCGTCGCGCTGTACGCGGTGCACGACCCGTACGGCGGCCCAGCGGCGCTGCAGCGGTTCGTCGACGCCGCCCACGGCCACGGCCTCGGGGTCTGCCTCGACGTGGTCTACAACCACCTGGGGCCGTCGGGGAACTACCTGCAGCGCTTCGGGCCGTACTTCACCGACACCCACCACACGCCGTGGGGCTGGGCGGTCAACCTCGATGCTCCGGGGGCGGCCGGCATGCGCGCGTTCCTGGTCGACAACGCGACGCGCTGGCTGCGGGAGTTCCACGTCGACGCGCTGCGGCTGGACGCCGTGCACGCCCTCGTCGACGACTCCGGCCGCCACCTGCTGGCCGAGCTCTCCGACGCGGTCGGGGCGTTGTCCACCGAGCTGGGCCGCCCGCTGAGCCTGGTCGCCGAGTCCGACCTCAACGACCCCGCCACGGTGACCCCGACCGACCGGGGGGGCCTGGGCATGACCGCGCAGTGGGCCGACGACGTGCACCACGCGCTGCACTCGTGGGTCACCGGCGAGACGCACGGCTACTACGTCGACTTCGGCAGCGCCGCGACCCTCGCGCACGCCCTGACCCGAGTGTTCGTGCATGAGGGCAGGTGGTCGACCTTCCGCGGGCGTCCGTGGGGCGCGCCCGTGCCACCGGGGACCGACGGGCACCGGTTCGTGGTATTCGGGTCCGACCACGACCAGGTGGGCAACCGCGCGCTGGGTGACCGGCCCTCGCAGCGCCTGGACGGCGGGCGGCTCGCGGCGACCGCGGCTGCGGTGCTGACCTCGCCGTTCACCCCCATGCTCTTCATGGGCGAGGAGTGGGGCGCGAGCACCCCGTTCCAGTACTTCACCGACCACGCCGAGCCCGAGCTCGTCGAGGGGATCCGCCGCGGCCGCACCGAGGAGTTCGCGGGACACGGCTGGGCTGAGCTCTACGGCGGGGCGCTCGACGTGCCCGACCCGCAGTCGCCCGCCACCGTCGCGGCGAGCCGGCTGGACTGGGACGAGCCGTCGCAGCCCGCGCACGCGCGGCTGCTCGCCTGGTACCGGAGCCTGATCGCTCTGCGGCGCTCGGAGCCTGCGCTGGCCTCGGGCGACCTGGACGCGACGGTCGCCGTCGCCGACCCCGACGACCGCTGGCTGGTGGTGCACCGCGGCGACCTGCGCGTGGTGCTGCACGTCGGTGGCGCCGCCGTGACCGTGCCTGTGGACGGTACGGTCACACACGTGCTGGCTGCCTGGGATGACGTCGTCCCAGTCCCGGACGGCCTCCACCTGCCCGGACCGGGTGCCGCGGTGGTGCGCGTGACGAAGGAGACCCGATGAGCAAGAACCCCTGGGACCGCTCCCCGCTCGAGGTGCTGCGCGCCGGACCCGGCTTCGACCTGGCCTCCTTCGACCCGTCGTCGACCCCCGGCTGGAGCGACGACAAGGACGAGGGCGCCGAGCGCATGCTCGAGCAGGGCGCGCGTCTGGCGGACCTCCAGGAGATGCTCTTCGCCGAGGGCCGCAGCGACGGGACCCGCAGCGTCCTCCTGGTGCTGCAGGGCATGGACACCGCCGGCAAGGGCGGCATCGTCCGGCACGTCGTGGGCATGGTCGACCCGCAGGGCGTGGACCACGCCTCGTTCGGCAAGCCGACGAAGGACGAGCTCGCGCACCACTACCTGTGGCGGATCCGCAACGCCCTGCCCCGACCGGGCCGCCTGGGCGTGTTCGACCGCTCGCACTACGAGGACGTGCTCGTGGTGCGCGTCGAGAACCTGGTGCCGCCGGAGGTCTGGGGTGAGCGATACGACGAGATCAACGCCTTCGAGGCCGAGCTCGTCGGCTCGGGCACGACAGTGGTCAAGGTCGCGCTGATGGTCTCCCTCGACGAGCAGCGTGACCGGCTGCGCGAGCGCCTCGAGCGACCCGACAAGCACTGGAAGTACAACCCGGCCGACCTCGAGGCGCGCGCCGAGTGGCCCGCCTACCGCGAGGCCTACCAGGCCCTGCTGGACCGCACGTCGACCGAGATCGCGCCCTGGTACGTCGTCCCGGCGAACCGCAAGTGGTATGCGCGTCTGGCGGTCACCGAGCTCCTGGTCGACGCCTTCGAACGCCTCGGGCTGCGTTGGCCCACGGCGGACTTCGACGTCCCCACCGAGCTGGCCCGCCTCGACGCCTCCTAACCACCCCCCAAACCGCGGTGATCAAGGAACTCCCGCCCACCCAACCGGGCTACGAGGTGAGCGCGGTCAGCCGGGACAGCGCGCGGAAGTACTTCTTGCGGTAGCCGCCGCGCAGCATCGCCGGGCCGAACAGTCCCGCCGTCCCGGAGCCGCCCAGCAGCACCGGGACGTCCCGGTCGTACAGCCGGTCCACGAGCACCACCAGCCGCAGCGCGTCGGCCTGGTCGGTCAGTGTCCCCACACCGGTCAGGCCCACGCGACGCACGCCGTCCAGGAGTGCGCCGAACCGGCTCGGGTGCACCGTGCGCAGGTGCGCCATCACCTCGCCGAAGTCGTCGCAGGTGACGTCGTCGCCCACGGCTCGTTCGCGCACCTCGTCGTCGGGCAGGCCGGGCTTGGGCTCCACGGCGGTGCGGTGCCGGAAGTCGGGGCCGTCGATCCGCAGCACCTCGAACCTGGCGGCCAGGGCCTGGATCTCCCGCATGAAGTCCTCGGCGGCGAACCGGCCCTCGCCCAGGGACTCGGGCAGCGTGTTCGACGTCGCGGCGAGCGTCACCCCGCGGTCCCCGAGCTCGCGCAGCAGGCGGGCCATCAGCACGGTGTCACCGGGGTCGTCGAGCTCGAACTCGTCGATGCACACCACCCGGTGGGCGGACAGCGCACGCACCGTCGCGGCGAAGCCCAGTGCCCCGACCAGGTGGGTGTACTCGACGAACGTGCCGTAGACCGCGTCGTCGCCCACCGCGTGCGCCAGGGCTGCCAGCAGGTGCGTCTTGCCCACCCCGAACCCGCCGTCCAGGTAGACCGCGTCGGGCGCCACCGCGGGGCGCCGGAGGCGGGCCAGGCCGCGTGCCGGTGGCCGGCCGAGCCGCTCGGCGAGCGCGACCAGGCGCGTCCGGGCCGCGGCCTGGCTGGGGTGGTCGGGGTCCGGCCGGTAGGTGTCGAACGTCGCACCAGCGAAGTGCCGCGGCACCACGAACGCGCCGGTGAGCGCGCGGGCCGGCACCTCAGGCCGACGCAGCAGCGTGCCGGTCACGCCACCTCCACCACGGCGGAGGCAGCCGGGTCCGCCAGCACCCTGGCGACGGCGGCGGCCACCTCGCGCCGATCCACCGTGTCGGCAGGATCCAGGTTCCGGTCGTCGCCGCGGACCGCGGCGCCGACGCTGACCTCGTGGAAGCGCACGCGCTGCCCGATCTCCTCGGCGCGCAGCACGTGCAGCAGCATCCGCTGCCCCGCGCCGGTCACGTTGATCGGTCCCGAGCCCGGCATCGCCTCCGTGGCCGCCGCCCCGCCGAGCGTGACGTAGACCGGGTCCGGGCCCACCAGACGGGGTGCCATCGCTCGGGCCGCCAGCCAGTGCGACGTCAGGTGGCTCTCCAGGATGGTGCGCCAGGTGTCCGGTTCCACGTCGACCAGCTGAGGCCCGAGCCACCAGCCGCCCAGCGCCGCGACTGCCGCCCTCGGGGCCCATCCCGGTTCGTCGAGCACGCTCGTCAGCGCGTCCGGGTGCTCCCAGTCCACGCCCGGCACCGGGCGCACACCGGGGCGCGGCCGGGTCGGACCGGCTCCTCGGGTGGGCAGCACCACCCGCAGCCCCGCACCCACCAGCTGCTCGACGACGGCGCCCCCCACCAACCCCGTGCCGCCCGCCACCACCACCACCGGTGCGTCCGCACGTCCGCCGCTCACCACGTGCCGATGGTAGGGGCGATCCCGGACGCGGCGCCCGCCGTCGGCACCGGCCCGTCGTGTCGGGCGGCACGGAGCACCCCCGCGCCCGGTTAGGCTCGCCGCATGACGCTCATCGTCGTGCTCACCGAGGAGGCGCTCGGCGCCACGGATGTCGAGCACATCCTCGACCTGCACCCCGACGCCCGGTTCCGCGTCCTGGTCCCGGCCGACACCGAGCACAACCTGCTCGCGTCGATCGTCGACCACCTCAGCCTGGGCGAGCTGCGCGAGGCGCTCGACGACGTGCTGGGGCGCGAGCCGCACCCTGCCACCGCCACCGCGACCGCGACCGAGCAGCTCGCAAGGTCCCTCGCGGCGTTCGTGGCGGCCGGGGCCACCGCCGACGGCTACGTCGTCGCCGACGACCCGATGCCCGAGGTTCGTGCGGCCGTTGCCGACCCCGACGTCGCCGAGCTCGTCGTGGTGACCACCCCGCACGCCCTCGAGGACACCTTCCACCGCGACTGGGCCTCGCGCGCCCGTGAGGAGCTGCGGGTGCCCGTGCTGCACCTCTACGCGGGCACGTCCGAGCTCGGGTGACCTCGGGAGCGGCACGGGGGCCGGTCGCGGTCCGGCTGGCAGACTTCGCACCATGACGCGCGCACCGGCTCCTGGCGGCGGCGCGAGCCGTCACAGCGCCGGACGCGGACCGCGGCCACCCCGCCACGCGAGACGGCCGGACCGGACCCGACTCGCGCCGCTGGGCGCCGGTCCGAGCGCCACGCTCTCCCCGGCCGACCCGCAGGCGCTGGCGACGGGCGCCGTTCCGACGACGTCCGGCTTCGGGCGCAACTCGCTCATCCTGACCTTCGGCACGTTCGCGTCACGCGCCACGGGCCAGGTGCGGATGATCCTGCTGGTCGCAGCCATCGGTATCACCGGCACGGTGGCCGACGCCTTCGACATCGCGAACACGCTGCCCAACATGCTGTTCGCCCTGCTCGCGGCCGGCGTGCTGCAGGCCGTCCTGATGCCGCAGATCATGCGTGCCATCACGTCCGACCGCAGCCAGGAGCGCCTCGACACGCTCGTCACGCTCGCCGCGGCTGCGCTGGTCGTCGGGACGGTGGCGCTGACCTTGGCGGCGCCGGCGCTGATCCGCCTGTTCACGCTGTCGAACCAGTGGTCACCGGAGGCGCGCGCCCTCGCCGTGGTCTTCGGGTTCTGGTGCATCCCCCAGGTGCTGTTCTACGGGCTGTTCGCGGTCCTCGGCGAGCTGCTCAACGCGCGGGGCCAGTTCGCCGCCACCGGTCTGGCGCCGATGGCCAACAACATCGTCTCCGTGCTGGGTTTCGGCGCGTTCATCCTGGTCTGGGGCCGCGCCGAAGGGCCACTGAACGACGTCACCGCGTGGACGACGGCGCAGACGGTCGTGCTCGCGGGCACGGCCACGCTGGGCGTCGCCGCCCAGACCGTGGTCGTGATGGTCGCGCTGCGGCGTGGTGGGTACCACTGGCGACCGCGCCTCGCGGTGCGCGGCATCGGTCTGCGCTCCGCCGGCAAGGTCGTCGGCTGGACGGTCGCGGCGGTCGCGCTCGAACAGCTCGGCCTCGTGCTGCTCAAGAACATCACGTCCAGCGCGGGCCAGTCCGCGGCGGGCGGCGAGGTCGTGGCCGGCAACGCGACCTTCACGAACGCGCTGACGATCTACCTGCTGCCGCACTCCCTGGTCGTCGTGTCGATCATCACCGCACTCTTCCCCGGCATGAGCCGTGCGGCGGTCGAGCGCGACCTGGACGGGGTCCGTTCCGCCGTGTCCACCGGGCTGCGCACGGCGGGCATCTTCTCCGTCTTCTCGGCCGCCGTCCTGGTCACGATCCCGGGTCCGGTGATGAAGAGCCTGCTGCTCACCCTGTCCCCGGACGAGGTCGCCGTGAGCGCCCCCGTGCTGCGCGCGCTCGCCCTGGGGCTCGTCGCCCTGGGCGCGACGGTCATGGTCAAGCGGATGTACTTCGCGTTCGAGGACGGCCGCAGCATCTTCGTGATCCAGGTGTTCGCCACCGCCTCGATGAGCGTCACGCTGCTCGTCGCCGCGCGGGCGCTGCCCCCGGCCCAGTGGGTGGTCGCCGCCGCGGTCGCCTACTCCCTGTCCGCATGGGTGTCGGTGCTGCTGCGCGTGCAGGGCATGCGCCGGCTGCTGCACGGCATCGACGGAGCCCGGGTGCTGCGGCTCTACGTCCGGGCGGGGCTCGCCGCGGGCGTCGCCGCCGCCCTCGGCTGGTTCTCGGCCCGCCTCCTGGGCGCCCACGAGGCCCTCACCTGGGTGCACGCCCTCGCGGTGACCGGGATCGTGGGACTGGTGATGCTCGCGGCGTACGTGGCACTGCTCAGGCTGCTGCGCGTGCAGGAGCTGGACAGCGCCCTCCGTCCGCTGCGCCGTCGCCTGCGCCGCTGACCCCCCGCGCGGCCGTCGCGGACCGGCGCCGCAGCACGGCTCAGCGTCGGCGCAGCCGGCGGAGCACCTGCTTGGCCGTCGGCAGGCCGCGGTCCCACATCGTGTGCAGCACGCCGTTGAACGGGACGTCGAGCGTGCCGGCCATGAGGTCCTCGTGCTTGGCGAAGCTCCGCTTGAACTCGCTGATGCCGTCGTTGAGCAGGCCGTTGAGGTCGTAGCGCTCGACCCCGGCCTCCCGGGCCAACCGCACGGCATGCCACTTGACCGGCGCGTTGGCGCGCGCCTTGCGCCCGGCGTCGTTCACACCGCCGTAGAGCTCGAAGGCCGTCCGGTCGGACATGGCGCACCACACGAACGAGCACGGGACGCCGTCCGCGAACGCCGCCACCACGAGCGAAGCGTCGCCGAGCTCCCGGTGGACCGCCCGGTAGTAGTCGTCCTCGTGCAGCGCGAACCCGGCGTGCGCCGCCGAGTCCCGGTACAGCGCGATCACGGCGTCGAGCTCGTCGTCGGCCACAACCCGGCGGATCTCCACCCCGCGCCCGCCCTTGCGCACGTCGGCGCGCGTCGTGCGGCTCAGGTCCGCCAAGAGCTCGTCCTCGCTCCGCGTCAGGGCAAGCACCAGCGTCGAGCGGCACAGGATCGTGCTCCGCGCCTGGCGGGCGCCCGCGACGCCCAGGTCGGTCCCGTCCGGCCAGTCGGGCTCGAAGGTGACGCCGATGCCCCGGACGTGCGTCGCGCACCAGTCGACGACCGCCTGCGCGACCTGGCGGCGCGCCTGCGCCGAGCCTTCGCCGTCAGGTGCCACCACGGGGCCGCGCGGCACATAGCTCAAGGCCCTGAACGGTGGCGGCAGACGGCGCACGAGTACCTGTGCGAGTCCGAGCAGCGACCCGTCGGCGGACGCGACACGCAGGTGGCGCGCGGTCCACGGCCCGTGGCTCTTCACCGCACCCCAGCCCCACAGCTGCAGCGGGTGGCCGCCGCTGGCGCGAACCTCGGCGTCCCAGGCCGCCCGGTCCTGCACCTCGGTCACGGTGGTCACGCCGCCGCCCCCTTCGTAGGTCTGCTCGGTCGGGCCCGGCGACACTATCAACGTCGGGGGCGCGCAGGCACGGTGACGCGGGGCCGGCCCCGCGCCCCGGGGCAAGGCGGCCCCCCCGCTAGACTGCGACGGCCTTCGCCGGTGGCGCAGGCCCACCCCGACACCGTGAAGGCGACCCCAACCCATGCCGGCGGACCGTGACTTCGTCCCTGTGATCCTGGGGACCGGCCTCGGTGCATACAACCTCGCCCGTTCCCTGCACGAGGCGTTCGGGGTCCGTTCCGTCGCGCTGGGCCGGCACGCGCTGCGCGAGACCGCGCACTCCCGCATCGTCACGGTCCGCGCCCGGCGCGACTTCGACGACGAGCAGGTGATCCTCTCGACGCTCCGGGCGCTCGCGGAGGAGCTCGCGCAGTCGCACCCCGGGGCACCGCTTCTGCTGCTACCCACCATCGAGCACTACACCAACGCCGTGCTCGAGCACCGCGCGGAGCTCGACGACCTGTACCTCGTGCCACTGCCCGATGCCGTCACGGCGGAGCGCGTGATGAACAAGACGGACTTCTACGCGACGTGCCGGGCGCTCGGGGTCCCCCACCCGGAGTCGCTCGTCGTCGACGTCACCGCACTGGACGACCCGCGCCTGGGCGAGGACCTTCCGTTCGGCTACCCGGTGATCCTCAAGCCGTCGGACACCGACGTGTACCCGCGCCTGCGGTTCGAGGGCCACCAGAAGGTCTACCTGCTCGACGACGCCGCCGCGCTCCGCGCGGTCGCGCAGAGGATCTACGGCGCCGGCTACGTGGGCGACCTGATCATCCAGGAGTACCTCGCGGGTGACGAGTCCGTGATGCGCGTCGCCAACACGTACTCCGACCGCTCCGGTCGGGTGCAGTTCCTGTCGGTCGGACAGGTCGCGCTCAGCGAGTACAACCCGGACCTGGTGGGGAACAACAACGCGATCGTCACCGTCCACGACCCCACGATCGGCGACTCCGTCCGCACCCTTCTCGACGGCATCGGCTACCACGGGGCCGCGAACGTCGACGTCATGCTGGACCGGCGGACGGGCCTGTCCAAGATCCTCGAGGTCAACCTGCGCCCCGGCGCGACCGCCTTCTACACGATGGCCGCGGGCGGCAACCTCGCGCGCTGCGCCGCCGACGAGCTCGTGCTGGGGCGCCAGGTGTCCCCGTTCGCGACGACCGCCGAGCGGCTGTGGCTCAACGTGCCGTACGCGGTCGCCCGCTGGTTCGTCCCCGCGTCGACGCGCGGCATCCTGCGCCGCGCGGCACGGGCCGGCCGGGTGCACACGCTGCGCTACGGCCCGGACCTCTCGCTGCGCCGCCGTGTCGACATCGCCCGCATCGACCTGCGCCACACCCTGGACTACGTCAAGTTCTCCCGGCACCGCCTCAACCACTGACGCGCCGAAGCCGCATCCGCCGCCCCGCGCGGGCGGCGGGAGAGCCGCTCAGGCGTGCAGCGCCGCCCGGACGAGCTCCGAGATGCGGGTCGCCTCGGGCTCCGTGACACGAGTGGGCAGGTTGACGACGCGCTCCACGAGGTCGCGCGTCGTCACCAGCGCCGGGTCCGAGGGGTCGTACCCGTAGCGGCCCGGGTCGGTCGCGCCGGGGAACAGCGCGGGGCGGTACCACCGCCCCGCGTACACGCCCTGACGGCCGAGCTCCTCGACCAGCCGCTCCGCCGTCGCGCCGTCGGCGGCGAAGAACGGGAAGCGGACGAGCGGCGTCCCGGCTCCCACCGCGCCGGGGACCTCCACCAGGGCCGCGAGCTCGCGCAGGTAGGCCGCCACGACCGCGGCCCGCGCCTCCTCCAGGTCGTCGAGGCCGTCCAGCGCCGCGGCCACCTGCGCACTGACCCAGTCCGAGGGGGCCATGGGCCGGTAGGGCAGCCCGCCACGCACCTCGACCGGCGCGATCGCAGGCTCGAACACCCTCGCCGCCGCCAGGGCGCGGCGTGTCCCGCGACCGAGCGCGCCGGGGACGCGGTTCAGCACGCGCACCTGGTTCCGGTAGGTGCGTGCGGCGAGGTCCAGCCGAGCGCCGATGCGCGGCAGCCCTGCGAGGTCGCCGGCGAGGTGAGCACGCAGCTCCGGGTCCGCCAGGTCCGGGCTGACCCAGACCGCCCCGCCGAACCGGGTGGGCAGCATCTTCTCCACACCGAAGGAGTGGATCGACACGTCGGCGAGCGGGACGCCGTCGGCGCCGGTCGCCATGCGGCCCGCACAGTGCGCCGCGTCCTCGACCAGCAGCGCGCCCGCGGCGTGCGCGGACGTGCGCAACCGGTCGGTGTTGTCCGTGTCGACGATGCCGAACGTGTGCTGGACCACGACCGCACGCGCCGTGGCCGGGACGACCAGCCTCCCGCCGTCGATCGCCACGTTGTCGCGGGCGACGTCGGCGTACACCGGGCGCGAGCCCGCGGCAAGGATCGGGTCGACCGCCGTCGAGCAGGTGAACGCCTGTGTGACGACGTCGCCGGCGCCGCGCGCAGCCCCCAGCGCCTCGAACACGACCTGCATGCCGTACCGGGCCTTGAAGACGAGGAACCAGTCGGCGGGGCTGGTGCCGGTCCGCCGAGCGAGGGCGGACGTGACGTCGTGGTGCGGGTTCACGCGAGGGGGCCCACGAGCGGGGCGCCGCGTCGCGCCACGTTCCGACCCGTCACCGCGAGCCCTGACACACCGCACCGCGCCTCGAGCGCCATACCCACTCCCGTCCCACGACGCCGGCCAGCGTAGTGCCGGCGCGTGGTCGGCGCGTCTCCCCGCGCGCCGCTCCCGGGAGCACGGCGAGCCGCGACGTACGCTGCCGACGTGATGACCGCACCGGGCACCCCCAGTCCGTTCGTGCAGGCCCTGCATGCGCTGCGCGAGCGGCGGCTGCGTGCAGAGGTGCGTCTGACCGAGGTGCCCGCACCGACCAGGATCGCCCCGTACGCGGTCGCGCTGAGCGCCGAGATCGACGTGGACGGCAGCGGCGAGGACGTCGGCTCGGGCCGCTTCGTGCTCTTGCACGACCCCGCCGGCCAGGAGGCCTGGAACGGCACGTTCCGGGTGGTCACGCTCAGCCGTGCGATCGTCGAGGCGGAGCTCGGCGGCGACCCGATGCTGTGCGCCGCGGCCTGGAGCTGGGTCACGGACGCTCTCGAGGGGACCCCGTACCACTCGCTCGGGGGCACGGTGACCCAGGTCGTCTCGCAGTCCTTCGGCGCGCTGCACGAGCGCCCCGACACCGTCGAGGTCGAGGTGCGCGCCTCCTGGACGCCGGAGGGCGACGTCGGCGACCACCTGCAGGCCTGGGCCACCGTGCTGTGCACCGCCGCCGGCCTGCCGCCACTGCCCGACGGGGTCACGGCGCTCTCGCGGCACCGCTGACTCTCACCCCCTGCGGTACCTCAAGGCCCACGGGGGCACTGCCGATAACCAGGGCAACGACCGACCCGCCCCTGGAGCCCCCGTGAGCGTCGAGCAGGTTCGCACCACCCAGGCCGTCCGCGGCACGGTCCGTCCGGCTGCGCGCCCGCACGCACCGTTCCCGCCCTCGCAGCGCACCGCGCCCCGGGAGAACGGCGCGGTCTGCCTGGTACTCCCGGAGATCGCCGAGGGTGACGCCCCCGTCCTGGTCCGCAACCTGCGCCGGCGTGACTCCGCGCACGCCGTGCTGCTCGCCCGGACTGCCGGTCGCCGCGAGCTGGTCACGCTGCTGGGCGGCGGGATCCGCGGTGCCCTGACCACCGAGCCGTCCGGTTCGGCGAACGGGGCGGCTCAGGTCGCCGCGCACCGCGCCGGTCCCGACCTCACGGCCCGCGAGCTGGGCGTGCTCGAGCTGGTGGCCGACGGCAACTCCAACCGCGAGATCGGCGAGGCCCTGGAGCTGAGCGCGCTGACGGTCAAGAGCCACCTCGCTCGGATCTCGCGCAAGATCGGCACCGGCGATCGGGCCGAGATGGTCGCGTACGCGATCCGCAACCAGCTGCTCGCCTGACGCCCGTGGCCCGCGTGAGGGCCTAGGTTGTGAGCATGCACGACGGAGCCGGCCCGCAGGAGCCGGCCGTCGTTCCCCTGGTCGAGCCCACCGAGGGCGTGCCCGACGTCGTCGAGGCCGACGACGACCTCGCCCGTGCGGTGCGAGCGCTGGCCGGCGGCTCCGGACCCACCGCGGTCGACGCCGAGCGCGCCTCCGGCTACCGGTACGGGCAGCGGACGTACCTCGTGCAGATTCGGCGCGCGGGAGCCGGCACCTGGCTGATCGACCCGGTCGCCCAACCGGACCTCTCCGCCGTGGCGGACGCGCTGCGCGGCTCGGAGTGGGTGCTGCACGCCGCGTCGCAGGACCTGCCCGGGCTTGCCGAGCAGCAGATGACGCCTGACGCGATCTTCGACACGGAGCTGGCCGCCCGCCTGCTGGGCATGCCCCGCGTCGGGCTGGCGGCCGTGGTCGCCGACACCCTCGGGCTCGGCCTGGCGAAGGAGCACTCCGCGGTCGACTGGTCGACCCGCCCTCTGCACCCCGACTGGCTGCGGTACGCCGCCCTGGACGTCGAGCTCCTGGTCGAGGTCCGCGACGTGCTCGCCGACCGGCTCGAGGAAGCCGGCAAGACCGAGTGGGCCCGCCAGGAGTTCGAGGCCGTGCGGACAGCCCCGCCCCCCGCCCCGCGGGTGGATCCGTGGCGGCGCACGTCGGGCGTGCATGCGGTGCGCACCACACGCGGGCTCGCCGTGGTCCGCTCACTGTGGGAGGCCCGCGACGCCGACGCGCGCCGACGGGACATCGCCCCCGGCCGGGTGCTGCCCGACGCCGCGATCGTCGCTGCCGCGCTGGCCCTGCCGAGAACGGTCGTCGAGCTCGTAGCGCTCAAGCAGTTCTCGGGCAAAGGCACCCGTCGCCGCGCAGACCAGTGGTTCGCCGCGGTGGACCAGGCGCTCGCGCTGCCCGATCGCGCGCTGCCCTCGCTCCGCGGGCCGGGCACCACCGGGCCGCCGCCGCAGCGGGTCTGGAAGGAACGTGACCCCGCAGCCGCTGCGCGCCTCGCGGCCGCCAAGGCTGTGATCGCGGAGGCCGCGACGGCCTACCACGTCCCGGCCGAGAACCTCCTCCAGCCCGACCTGCTGCGACGCACCTGCTGGAGCCCGCCGCAGCCGCTCACCCGCACCGGCGTGCACGACGCCCTGCTGGAGGGCGGGGCGCGCCCGTGGCAGGCGGAGCTGCTCGCCGGGCCGCTCGCGGAGGCGCTTGTTACCCTCGGGTAACTTGGACGCCGCGGTCGAGGCGGCAGTCCGACGCACCGGGAGGGACACCGTGGCCGAGCCGGAGGAGAGAGTCGCGCGCGCGTACGTCACGGACGTGGCGACGGCGGGTGGCACGATCGCGCTGCTCCGCCTCGACAACGGCCTCGACAAGCCCCTGACGCTCGGCCCACAGGGCCTCGCCGCCCTGCGCGACGCCCTCCTCGAGCAGCGCCGCCGCGCTGCGGTGGGACAGATCCGGGCGGTCGCTGTCACCGGCCGGCCCGGCCAGCTGTGCGCCGGCGCCGACCTGACCACGATCGGAGCCATCAGGGACCGCGAGCGTGGCGTCGAGGTCGCGCGGCTCGGTCACGACGCGCTCCGCCTGCTCGGCGAGCTGGGCGTGCCGAGCTTCGCGCTGATCAGCGGACTCGCGCTCGGCGGCGGGCTCGAGCTCGCCCTGCACTGCACCTACCGGACGGTCGCGGCCGGCACCCGGACCCTCGGGCTGCCCGAGGCCCTCCTGGGACTCGTCCCGGGCTGGGGCGGCTGCTACCTGCTCCCGCGGCTGGTCGGCCCGGCCGAGGCGTACCGGATCATCCTGGACGACCCGCTCGCCGGGAACCGCAACACCGACGCCACGACCGCCGCCCGGATCGGCCTGGTCGACGCGGTGCTGCCTGACGAGGGCTTCGTCGAGGCCTCGCTGGAGTGGGCCGGCGAGGTCCTGGAGGGGCGGGCCGTGCCCCGCCGGCCGCTCGACGACGCGGCGACCTGGCTGCGCGAGACCGCGGCGGCCCGCGAACGCCTGGGGCGCCGCCTGCACGGCGCCGCCCCGGCGCCCTACCGCGCGCTGGACCTGGTGGCGGCGGCCCGCACGCGGGACCGCGACGCCGCGTTCGCGGCCGAGGACGAGGCGCTGGCCGATCTGTTCAGCACCGACGAGCTGCGCGCAGGTCTGTACGCGAGCGACCTGACCACCCGGCGCGCGCGGACCACGGCCGGCGCCCCCGACCCGGCCCTGGCGACGCAGGTCCGGCAGGTCGGGATCGTCGGAGCGGGCCTGATGGCCGCTCAGCTCGCGGTCGCGATCGGCGGTCGCCTCCAGGTTCCGGTCCGGATGCGCGAGGTCGACGCGGAGCGTGCCGCGGCAGGACGGCAGCGGGTGGCGGACCTGGTGGCCCGGCAGGTCCGGCGTGGCCGGCTGCGTCAGGAGGCCGGCGAGCGGATGCTCGCCGACATCACGGTGGGCACCGACCTGGGCGAGCTGGCGGGCTCCGACCTGGTCGTGGAGGCGGTCACGGAGGTCCTCGACGTCAAGCGCGCCGTGTTCGGCGAGCTCGAGGACGTGGTGGCACCCGACGCCGTCCTCGCCACCAACACCTCGGCGCTCTCCGTCGCGGCGATGGCCCAGGGGCTGCGCCACCCCGACCGGGTCGTGGGGCTGCACTTCTTCAACCCCGTCGCCCAGATGCGCCTGGTCGAGGTGGTCCGCGCCGCGAAGACCTCTGAGACGGCGCTCGCCACGGCCGTCTCGGTCGCGCGCGACACCGGCAAGACCGCGGTGATCGTGGCGGACCGCCCGGGCTTCGTCGTCAACCGGCTCCTGCTGCGCGAGCTCGCGCAGGTGTTGCACGCGGCCGAGACCGGGACGCCGGTGGAGGTCGTCGACGCCGCGCTGCGTCCTCTCGGGCTCCCGATGGGACCGTTCGCGCTGCTCCAGCTCGTGGGCCTGCCGGTGGCTCTGCACGTGCTGGAGTCCCTGCACGACGATCTCGGCGAGCGCTACCCGCTGTCGCCCGGGCTGGCCACGCTGTCGGCGGCCGGGCGCCGGGTGGTGCCCGAGCCCGACGGCTCCGGCCGCGAGGCGGACGTGGACCCGTCGATCCAGGAGGCGTTCGGTGCGCCGGGCGGACCGGGCGCGATGACGGCCTCCGGCGTGCTCGACACCGTGCTGGCCGCGCTGGCCGAGGAGGTCGGTCTCATGCTCGACGAGGGCGTCGTGGTCTCCCCCGAGCAGATCGACCTGGCGATGATCCTGGGTGCGGGCTTCCCGTTCCACCTCGGCGGGCTGCTGCCTCTCCTTGACCGCTCCGGCGTGTCGCAGCGGGTGGTGGGGCGTCGTCTCCTGCCCGAGCTCGGCTGAGCGACCGCGCTAGGCGACGACCAGACCGCTCGCGCGCAACTGGATCCGCACGCGCTCCATCACGTCGACGTCCGGTTCCTCGGTGAGCTCGAGCCGGTACTCGGCGCTCAGGGTGTGCCAGACGTCGCGGCCGGTCTGGTCGAACGGCAGCACCTCGACGCGTTCGACGTTCTCCAGGCCCGACAGGTGGTCGCCGACAGCGGCCACGTTGTCCCAGGCATCGGTCAGCCCCGGCACGACGACGAACCGCGCCCACACCCTCGTGCCGCGGTCGGCGAGCCGGCGCGCGAACTCCAGGGTGGGGGCTAGGTCACGCCCGGTGACCGAGTGGTAGACGTCGGGCAGCCCGGACTTGACGTCCAGCAGCACGAGGTCGGTGTCATCCAGCATCGGCTCGGTGGCGCGGCGCCCCAGGTACCCGGAGGTGTCCAGGGCGGTGTGCAGCCCGGCCTCCTTGGCTCCGCGCAGCACGCGTGCCACGAAGGCCGGCTGGAGCAGCGGCTCGCCACCCGAGACGGTCAGCCCGCCTCCCCCGGCGACCAGCAGCGGCGCGTCCCGCTCGATCCGCGCCAGCGCGGAGTCGATGGTGTGCAGGGCGCCGTCGCGCATCAGCCACGCGTCCGGGCCATGGCAGTACTGGCACCGCAGCGGGCAACCCGACAGCCGCAGCACGAGCCGCGTCCCCGGCCCGTCCGCGTCCGTCGACCGATCCCACGAGTGCACCGAGCCGATCTCGCCGGAGCGCAGTGCGACCATCTGGTTCGCGCGGCCGTCCTCGCAACAGGTCGACCTCTCGCTCAGGACGCTCATCGGGTCCTCCTACCGGTCTGCTCGGTGCTGCCATTGTGCAACCCGCCCAGGGGCCCGGAGAGGGACCGTCGGCCGGGTGGTTGCCGGGCTTCGCGCGCGGCCAGGCCCACCCCTCGGCCGAGGGGCGGGCCCGGCGCTGCTCACAGACCGCCGTGGAACGTCCGGGACAGCACGTCGAGCTGCTGCTCGCGGGTCAGGCGGACGAAGTTGACCGCGTAGCCGGAGACCCGGATGGTGAGCTGCGGGTACTTCTCCGGGTGCTCCATCGCGTCCTCGAGGGTCTCGCGGTTGAGCACGTTGATGTTGACGTGGAAGCCGGTCGCCACGTTGTAGCCGTCCAGCAGGCCGACGAGGTTGGTCACCTGCTCCTCGCGCGTCCGGCCCAGCCCCGAGGGCACCACCGTCGTGGTCAGCGAGATGCCGTCCTGGGCCTGGTCGTACGGCAGCTTGGCCACCGAGAGCGCCGAGGCGAGCATGCCGTGGGTGTCGCGGCCGTTCATCGGGTTCGCGCCGGGGGCGAACGGCTCGCCGGCCCTGCGCCCGTCGGGCGTGTTGCCGGTGTGCTTGCCGTAGACCACGTTGGACGTGATGGTCAGCACCGACTGGGTGTGCACCGCGTCGCGGTAGGTCGGGTGCTTGCGGATCTTGTCCATGAAGCTCGCGACGAGCTCGACGGCGATGTCGTCGGCGCGGTCGTCGTCGTTGCCGTAGGTCGGGAACTCCCCGTCCACGTCGTAGTCCACGACGAGACCGGACTCGTCGCGCACCGGGCGGACCGTCGCGTACTTGATCGCGGCGAGGGAGTCGGCGGCGACCGACAGGCCCGCGATGCCGCACGCCATGGTCCGCAGGACCACGCGGTCGTGCAGGGCCATCTCGACGCGCTCGTAGGCGTACTTGTCGTGCGACCAGTGGATGCAGTTCAGGGCCTCGACGTAGGTCCCGGCCAGCCAGTCGAGCAGGTGGTCGTACTTCGCGCGCACGTCGTCATAGTCCAGGACGTCGCCCTCGACCGCGGCGGACGTCGGCGCGATCTGCTTGCCGGACATCTCGTCCCGGCCACCGTTGATCGCGTACAGCAGCGCCTTGGCCAGGTTGACCCGAGCGCCGAAGAACTGCATCTGCTTGCCGACGGTCATGCCCGACACGCAGCACGCGATCGCCGCGTCGTCGCCGCACTGGCCGCGCAGGAGCTCGTCGGACTCGTACTGGATCGCCGAGGTGTCGATCGAGACCTTGGCGCAGAACTGCTTGAAGCCCTCCGGCAGCTGGGGGCTCCACAGCACCGTCAGGTTCGGCTCGGGGGCCGGGCCCAGGTTGTACAGGGTGTTGAGGTACCGGAACGAGGACTTGGTGACCAGCGAGCGGCCGTCGTCACCGAGCCCGCCGATCGACTCGGTGACCCAGGTCGGGTCACCCGAGAACAGTGCGTCGTACTCCGGCGTGCGCAGGAAGCGCACGATCCGCAGCTTGATGACGAAGTCGTCGATGATCTCCTGGGCCGAGGACTCGTCGAGGGTGCCCTCGGCGAGGTCGCGCTCCATGAACACGTCGATGAAGGTCGAGGTGCGGCCCAGCGACATGGCCGCGCCGTTCTGCTCCTTCACGGCCGCCAGGTACGCGAAGTAGAGCCACTGGACGGCCTCGCGGGCGTTGGTGGCCGGACCGGAGATGTCGTAGCCGTAGGAGGCCGCCATCGCCTTGAGCTCGTTCAGGGCACGGATCTGCTCGGCGTTCTCCTCGCGCTCGCGCAGGGTCTCCTCGGTGGGCGACTCCATCATCAGCTCGTCGCGCTCGACCTTCTTGGCCGCTACGAGCGCGTCGATGCCGTACAGCGCCACACGGCGGTAGTCGCCGATGATCCGGCCACGCCCGTAGGCGTCCGGCAGGCCCGTGATGATGTGCGAGTGGCGCGCGGCCTTCACGCTGGGCGGGTACACGTCGAAGACACCCTGGTTGTGGGTCTTGCGGTACTCGGTGAAGATCTTCGCGACGTCGGGGTCGGTCTCGTAGCCGTAGGTCTTCAGGGCGCCCTCGACCATCCGCCAACCGCCGTTGGGGATCATCGCGCGCTTGAGCGGGGCGTCGGTCTGCAGGCCGACGATGAGCTCGTCGTCACGGGAGATGTACCCGGGGGCGTGCGAGGTGATGGTGCCGGGGGTGTGCGTGTCGATGTCGTAGACGCCCTTGGCGCGTTCGGCCGGGAACATCTCGGTGAGCGCGGTCCACACCTTGGTGGTCCGCTCCGTCGCGGGCGCCAGGAACGTGTCGTCGCCGTCGTACGGCGTGTAGTTGCGCTGGATGAAGTCGCGGACGTCGATCGTGTCGCGCCACGGACCGCTCACGAAGCCGCGCCATGCGGCGTTCGGCGCTTCGGGGCTGGTGGCCGGGGTCTGGTCGGCGGTGATGGCCATGACGCTCGCTCTCCTCGTGGTTGTGCTCACTGGTGACGACGCTACGCACCAAGTCATGGGATGACCAGGGACCTTTGGGCCGGTCTACCCACGGCGGGGCCCAGCAGAAGGTCCCCGGTGGGCGAAGGCGACGTCGGCGCGGAGCGCGGATGCCCGTGCGGGCGCGGCCAGGTCCGGTTCGCGGGCGATACCCGGCGGGTCCGACCGGCGCGCCCCGGTCAGCGGCCCGCGACGTCCAGACGCCGGAGGGTGTCGTGCGCCACGTCCTCGGCACGCAGCCGCAGCGCCTCGACCAGCTGCGCGCGCGAGGCGTGCTCGAGGAACCGCGCCGGGATCCCGAACGGGTGGACCGGCGTGCGCACCCCGGCCGCGACGCAGTGCTGGGCGAGCATCGAGCCGATGCCACCCTCGGTGACCCCGTCCTCGATCACGATCGCACAGGTGTGGTCTCCCACGGCCTTGACCAGCGCCTCGGGCACCGGCAGCACCCACCGCGGGTCCACCGCGGTCGCGGTCAGGCCCTCAGCTGCGAGCAGCTCGGCGACCCGAACCGCGGTGTGGGCCATCGCGCCGACGCCCACCACCAGTACCGAGCGGGCACCACCATCGTGCCGGGCGAGCACGTCGAGCTCGGCGACCTGGTCGACCGCCGCGAGCGGAGGCGGCAGGGGCCCCTTCGGGTAGCGGACCACCGTGGGCGCGTCGTCGACCTCGACAGCAGCCTGCAGCGCGGTGCGCAGCGTCTCTTCGTCGCGGGGCGCGGCCAGCCTCAGGCCGGGGACCAGGCGGAGCAGCGACATGTCCCACTGGCCGTTGTGGCTCGCGCCGTCGTCACCGGTGATCCCCGCGCGGTCGAGCACGAACGTCACTCCGGCCTTGTGCAGCGCGACGTCCATGAGCACCTGGTCGAACGCGCGGTTGAGGAACGTCGCGTACACCGCGACCACCGGGTGCATCCCGGCGAACGCCATGCCCGCAGCGGAGGTGACGGCGTGCTGCTCGGCAATCCCGACGTCGAAGACCCGGGTGGGGAACTCGGCGGCGAACGGGGCCAGACCCACCGGCTCGAGCATCGCCGCGGTGATCGCGACCAGGTCGGGCCGCCGCCGCCCGAGCCGCACCATCTCGTCGGCGAACACCGAGGTCCAGCCGAACCGGGACGGCGCGATCGGCAGCCCCGTCTCGGGGTGGATGACACCCACCGCGTGGAACCGGTCGGCGACGTCCTGCTCGGCGGGGCTGTAGCCGCGGCCCTTCTCGGTGATCACGTGCACGATCACCGGGCCGCCGAACGCCTTCGCGCGCTCCAGCGCGCCCTCGACCGAGCGCACGTCGTGCCCGTCGACCGGGCCGATGTACTTCAGGCCGAGGTCCTCGAACATGCCCTGCGGCGAGACGACGTCCTTGATGCCCTTCTTCAGGCCGTGCAGCGCCTCGTAGGCCAGCCGCCCGGGCGGGCCGGACCGGTTGAGCGTCCGCTTGCCCCAGGCCAGGACGTTCTCGTAGCTGCGGGTGGTGCGCAGCGTGGTCAGGTGGGCCGCCACGCCGCCGATCGTCGGGGCGTAGGAGCGCTGGTTGTCGTTGACCACGATGACCAGGCGCCGGTCGCTGCCCGCAGCGATGTTGTTCAGCGCCTCCCAGGCCATCCCGCCGGTGAGGGCGCCGTCACCGACCACCACCGCGACGTGCCGGTCGGCCGCGCCGCGCAGCTCGTTCGCCTTGGCGATGCCGTCCGCCCAGGACAGGCCGGACGACGCGTGGGAGTTCTCCACCACGTCGTGCTCGGACTCGCTGCGGCTCGGGTAGCCGGACAGGCCGCCGCGCTGGCGCAGGTGGCTGAAGTCCGACCGGCCGGTGAGCAGCTTGTGCACGTAGGCCTGGTGGCCGGTGTCGAACACGATGGTGTCGCGCGGGGACTCGAACACCCGGTGCAACGCGATGGTCAGCTCGACCACGCCGAGGTTCGGGCCCAGGTGACCGCCGGTGCGGGACACCGCGGCGACCAGGAACTGCCGGATCTCGGCCGCGAGCTCGTCGAGCTGACCGGGGCGCAGCGCCCGGACGTCAGCCGGAGAGGAGATCCGGGGCAGCAGAGCCATCCGGTCATGGTAAGGGCTGGGCCGAGCGGCCGCGCGCCACCCGTTCAGCCGACGTCCAGCCCCGTGGGAGCCCGGACTTCACGCACGTCGCCGTCGGGCCCGATCGAGACGCTGAGCTCGCCGCCTGCGACCCGCAGGCCGGAGACGCGCAGCCCGCCGACGGGCGAGGGAGCGGCCGGCCGCACCCTCAGCACCCCGGCCGGGACGTCGGGCTCGAGACCGAGCACGGACGACAGCAGGACCACCGCCGACGCCGCCGACCACGCCTGCGGGCGGCACGCTGCCGGATAGGGGACGACCGAGGGCACCGAGCCCCGCGCGTCGCCACCGTGCAGCTCGGGGAGGCGGTAGTCCAGGTCCGCGGCGGCGGCGAGCAGGCCCTCGACGAACCTGGCGGCCTCCTTCTGGTGCCCTGTGCGCGCGAGTCCGGCCACCGCGATCGCCGTGTCGTGGGCCCATACCGAGCCGCCGTGGTAGCGCAGGGGCCAGTAGCCTCCGCTTCCCTCGGCCAGCGTCCGGAGCCCGTAGCCCGAGTCCAGGTCCGCCCCGACCAGGCGGGCGGCGACCAGATGCTCCTCCTCGACGGTCAGCAGCCCGGTCCCGAGCAGGTGACCGATGTTGCTCGTCAGACTGTCGACGGCCCGCTTGTCGGCGTCGAGCGCGATCGCCGGGTACGGTCCCTGCTCGTCCTCGACCCAGAACCGGGCGCGGAACCTCTCCGAGAGCTCGGCCGCCCATCGGCGCCACCGTGCGGCACCCGGGCGGCCGAACGCCTCCAGGAGCGCCGCGCCGCCGAGCGCGGCCTCGTGGGCGTACCCCTGCACCTCGCACAGCGCGATCGGCCCGGCCGCCAGGGTGCCGTCCCGCCACTGGACCGAGTCGCCGGAGTCCTTCCAGCCCTGGTTCGCCAGCCCCGTGCCGGTCCCGTCCAGGTACTCCAGGAAGCCGTCGCCGTCAGCGTCGCCATCGACGGTCATCCACTCGAGCGCCGCCTCCATCGCGGGCAGGAGGGCCTCGACCTCCGTGGACGCCATGCCCCAGCGCCAGGCGTCGTGCAGGAGGCACACCCACAGGGCCGTCGCGTCGACGGTGCCGTAGTAGACCGGGGGTATCACCGAGCCGTCGCCGAGGTCCATCGCGCGCGGACGCAGCTCGTGCAGGATCTTGCCCGGCTGCTCCGCGGTGACCGGGTCGCGCCGCCTCCCCTGTCTGGCCGCGAGGGTCCTCAGCGTGCCACCGGCCAGGTCGGTGCCCAGGGGCAGCAGCATCCGAGCGGCCCAGAGCGAGTCCCGGCCGAACAGGGTGAGGAACCACGGGGCGCCGGCGGCCAGGAAGATGTCGCTGCTGCGGTCGTCCGGGCGCATCCGCAGGCCGCGCAGGTCCTCGAGGGCGACGTCGAGGAGGCGAGCCAGGCGGCGGTCGTCGCACGCGACCGTCGGAGTCGACCACGTCGTGAGCGGCGGAGCCCCGGCCACCACACTCGGAACCGAGGAACGGACGGTCCACGAGGCTCGCCATGGACGCCCGCGCACGGCTGTGGCGTGCCACCGGATCACGGGACGGGCGGGAACGGCCAGGTCGATCTCGGCGCCGGGCGCCGACACGCGGGCCTCGACGTCGTCACGGGACCACACCAGCGCGGCACCTCGAAGGGACGCCCGCAACGCCGCCGTGGTGCGGCCGGCCTTGACCGCCATCATCTCCGCGAGGTCGCTGGCCAGGGCGATCTCGACGGTGGCGTCGACCGGATCTGCGGTCGCAGTCTCGAGCACGAGCTCCTCGCCGACCTCGCTCGGCCGAACGGTCCGGGTCCGGCGCACGCGCACGGTCGGGTCCGCCCCGGGGGTGTCGACGGCACGAGTGGCGCTGAGCACGCTCACCGCACCCGGGCCCGCCGGACCTCCGGCGAGGACCTCCGGCTCAGCGCCGCCGACGGTCAGGGTGGCGCACGACAGGATCCGCACATCGCCGTCGTAGCAGCCCTGGGCGCCTTCCGGACGGATCTGCCCGTCCCGGCCGCTCCATGCCTGCCCGGGCGCCGACACCGCGCCGAGCAGGGTGTTGAGGAAGGGCTGCAGGTCCATGATCCTCCGCCGCGTTGCCGATCTGTGATGTGCCCGCCTTGACATTTCCTGCCGGGCGCCACCAGGCTAGTGCGCATCACTTGAGCGTTCCAATTCACGATCACCTGACGATATGAACGCTCCAATGAAGCCGCGGCCCGGGGCCGGGGTCCGAACGCGAGGAGGCGTCGGTGGAACCGCGACCTACCCTCGAGACGGTGGCGCGGCGCGCCGACGTCTCGCGACAGACCGTCTCCAACGTGATCAACGCCCCCCACCTGGTTCGACCCGAGACGATCGAACGGGTCCGCGCGGTCATCGACGACCTCGGCTACCGGCCGCACGGCGCAGCGCGTCAGCTGCGGACCCGTCGCTCGCAGGTGATCGGCCTACGCCTCGAGCCCACCCGCGACGGCATCAACGGCGCCGTGCTGGACCGCTTCATGCACGCGTTCACCGAGCAGGCACAGGTGCGCGGGTACCGCGTCATGCTCTTCACCGCAGCGGATGACGCGGGCGAGATCTCGCAGTACGAGGAGCTGCTCGACACCCTCGAGATCGACGCCTTCGTGCTGAGCTCGACGCACCACGGCGACCCCCGCACCCGATGGCTCATCGAGCGCGAGGTCCCCTTCGTGACCTTCGGTCGGCCATGGGACAGGAGCGAGGTCGTCGACCACGCGTGGGTGGACGTCGACGGGTCGGCGGGCACCCGCGCCGCGGTCGAGCACCTCGCGGCCCTCGGGCACACCCGGATCGCCTACGTGGGCTGGCCGGAAGGCTCCGACACCGGCGACGACCGTCGTGGTGGGTGGCGTCGCGCGATGCGCGACGTCGGCCTCGGGGAGTCCGAGCTCGACGCCCTCGAGGTCGGCGTGCCGGACGGCGTCGCCAACGGAGCGGCGGCGACGCGTCGCCTGCTCGAGCTGGTCGCCCCTACTGCCGTTGTCTGCGCCTCGGACTCGCTCGCCCTCGGCGCCCTGTCCGCGACCCGCACCGACCTCGCAGGCACGTCGCCGGTCGCGGTCGTCGGCTTCGACGACACGCCGGTCGCCCGCGCGGTCGGCCTCAGCAGCGTCGCCCAGCCGTTGACCGAGGCGGCCGCCCGCGCGGTCGGGCTCGTGCTCGACCAGGTCTCCGGTCGTTCCGGGGACGCTCCCGACCGACACGTGCTGCTCACCCCGAGCCTCGTCGCGCGCGCCTCGAGCACGCCGGCCGAGCAGTCATGACCACCCGTTGAACCCCGAAGGAGACATGATGCGTCGTACCCGAACACTCGCCCTCGCTGCGCTCGTGGGCGCCAGCGCCCTCGTGCTGTCCGCCTGTGGTGGCTCGACCCCCGGCGCTTCGTCGTCGACCGGTTCCGACAGCAGCGGGGCGAGCGGCGGTGGATCGCTCACCGTGCTCATCGGCTCCAGCGGCGACGCGGAGACCAAGGCCGTGCAGGACGCCGTCGCCGCATGGAGCCAGACGTCCGGCGTGGACGCGACCGTCCAGGCCGCGTCCGACCTCACCCAGGAGCTGAGCCAAGGGTTCGCCTCCGGTCAGCCCGCCGACGTGTTCTACACCGGGTCCGACGTGTTCCAGGGCTACGCCGCCAACGGCTACCTCGAGCCGTATGCCGACAAGCTGAGCAACATCGACGACTTCTACCCCTCGCTCAAGGACGCCTTCACCTACGACGGCACGGTCTACTGCGCGCCCAAGGACTTCTCCACACTGGCGCTCATCATCAACACCGATGACTGGGTCGCGGCGGGCCTGACCGACGCGGACATCCCGACCACCTGGGACCAGCTCGCCACGGTCGCCAAGAAGCTCACCACGTCCGACCACGTGGGCCTGGGCTTCGGCGGTGAGTACGCCCGGATCGGTGTGTTCATGGCCCAGGCAGGCGGCGCGCTGGTGTCGTCCGACGGGACCACCGCCACCGTCGACTCGGACGCGAACGTCCAGGCCCTGACCTACGTCAAGGACAACCTCGCGGCGGGCGACTTCGGTTTCGCCGCCGACCTCGGAGCCGGTTGGGGCGGCGAGGCCTTCGGCACCGGGAAGGCCGCGATGACGATCGAGGGGAACTGGATCACCGGGGCGATGACCAACGACTACCCGGACGTCAAGTACACGGTCGTTCCGCTCCCGGCCGGTCCGGCCGGGAAGGGCACCCTCGAGTTCACCAACTGCTGGGGCGTCGCGGCCGACAGCCAGAACCAGCAGGCCGCCGTGGACCTGGTGCAGTTCCTCACCCAGACGGACCAGCAGCTGGCCTTCGCCAAGGCTTTCGGCGTGATGCCGTCGGTGGCCTCGGCCGCTGACGGGTACAAGAAGCTCTTCCCGGATCTCGGGGCCTTCGTCGATGCGGCGGACTACGCCCAGACCGTGCCGAACGAGCCTGGCGCGTCCGACGTCATCAGTGACTTCAACTCCCAGCTGTCCACGCTGGCGTCGTCCGACCCGGCGACGATCCTCACCTCGGTGCAGCAGGAGATGCAGGCGGCTCTCGACAAGGCCAACGGCTGAGCCCGTGGCAAGCCTGGTCGCGCCGGCTCCGCGCCGGTCTCGCGCCTCCCGGACCCGGGGGCGCGAGACCGGCGCCGGCTGGCTCTTCGTCACTCCGGTCCTCGTGGTGCTCGGGCTCTTCCTCGTCCTGCCGATCGCGATGGCCGCGTGGGTCAGCGTGTCGGACTGGACCGGGCGGGGAAGCCCGTTCTCCGGCGGCGTCCACTTCGTCGGTGCCCAGCACTACTCCGAGCTGCTGCTCGGTGGCGGGCTGGCGACCAAGGACTTCGGCACCGCCATCCGCAACAACCTCTACTACGTCGTCCTCGTCGTGCCGCTGCAGACCGCGCTCTCGCTCTTTCTCGCGGTCATGGTGAACCGCCGGATGCTCCGCGGCAAGGGGTTCTTCCGTACCGCCTTCTACTTCCCCTCGGTGACCAGCTCCGTGGCGATCACCGTGCTGTGGCTCTTCCTGTTCTCGGCGAGCGGCGCCGTCAACGGTCTGCTGTCCTGGTTGTCCGTCGACGGACCCAACTGGTTCAACGACCCACGTGGCCTGGTGCACGTCGTGCTCGGCTCCCTCGGCGTGGCAGGGCCGCCCGACGCGCTCGCCACCCACGGCGCGCTCGGGGTCTCCTGGTGGGACTGGCTCTCCGGACCGAGCATCGCGATGACCGCCTTCATCGTGATGGCCGTGTTCACGACCTCGGGAACGTTCATGCTGCTCTTCCTCGCGGCCCTTCAGGCGATCTCCGGCGAGGTCGAGGAGGCGGCCATCATGGACGGGGCCGGTCCGTGGAAGCGGTTCTGGTACGTGACGCTGCCGATGCTCCGGCCCACCACCTTCACGGTGGTCACCCTGGGGCTGATCGGCACGTGGCAGGTCTTCGACCAGATCTTCACCGGCACCCAGGGTGGGCCCGCCAAGACCACGATGACCCCCGCCTACCTGTCCTACACGGCAGCCTTCCAGAACCTGCAGTGGGGCCAAGGCGCTGCGATCGCCTTCATCCTGTTCGGGATCATCGTCGTGATGACGCTCCTGCAGCGGCTCGTCCTGCGCGAGCGGGGCACGACCCGGCGCACCGGTCGCACCCCGGCACGGAGGGCGGAGGCGTGACCGGCACCACCACCGTGACCCTGGCGCAGCGGCGCGCGGGCGGTGCCCGCCCCGACCTCCGGTCGGCACGGCGCCGGCGGATCGGCTCGTCAGTCGCGTACGCGGTCCTCACGGTGCTCGCCGTCGTGTACATCTACCCCTTCCTCATCCAGGTGGTGACCTCCTTCAAGACCGAGGCGGACGCCGCCCAGAACGCACTGTCGCTGATCCCGCAGACCTGGACGACCGCGGCCTACGAGCGGCTCTTCCTTCACTCGGACTTCCCGCTCTGGTTCCGCAACTCGTTCACGGTGACGCTCTTCGTGACGGCCGGCCGCGTGTTCTTCGACTCGCTCGCCGGGTACGCGCTCGCCAGGCTCCGCTTCCCCGGACGCGCCACGGTGTTCGCCGCGCTCGTCGCGGTCATGGCGGTGCCGGGGGTCGTGCTGCTCATCCCGAAGTTCCTGGTGATCAACCAGCTCGGGATGTACAACACGTACGCGGGCCTGATCGTCCCGCTGCTGGTCGACGCGGCCGGAGTCTTCATCATGAAGAACTTCTTCGAGTCGATCCCGCGCAGCGTCGAGGAGGCCGCGCGGATCGATGGCGCCGGGACCTTCCGGATCTACTGGTCCATCGTGCTCCCGATGGCCCGTCCCGCGCTCATGACGATCGTGATCCTGTCGTTCCAAGGGTCGTGGAACGAGCTCGCGCACTTCATCGTCGCGGCCAACTCCCCGGCTCTGACCACGCTCACCAAGGGCGTCGCGCAGCTGGCGTCCGGCGCCCTCAGCTCAGGGACGCAGTATCCGATCAAGCTCGCTGCGGCGGCGATCATGACCATCCCGGTGGCGATCGTGTTCTTCGTGTTCCAGAAACGCCTCATGAACGTCTCCGCCGGCGCGGTGAAGGAGTGACGGGGCGCCCGGGTCCGATCCGTCGGATGCTGCCTAGGCTGATGGCATGCGCTTCCTGCCCGGGCACACCCCGACCACCGACCTGACCTACGGCGACGTCTTCCTCGTCCCGGCCCGCTCGCAGGTGGCCTCCCGCTTCGACGTCGACCTGGCCACCGCGGACGGCACTGGGACGACCGTGCCGATCGTGGTGGCGAACATGACGGCGGTGGCCGGCCGCCGGATGGCCGAGACGGTCGCGCGCCGCGGCGGGATGGTGGTGATCCCCCAGGACATCCCGGCCGACGTGGTGGCCGACGTGGTCGCCTCGGTCAAGGCCGCGCACCCCGTGGTCGAGACGCCGGTGGTGGTCTCCCCGCAGGACACCGTGCACACCGCGATGACCCTCATCGGCAAGCGCGCGCACGGCGCCGCCGTAGTGGTCGAGGACGGCCGCCCGGTCGGCGTGGTCACCGACACCGACGGCTCGGGCGTGGACCGGTTCACGCAGGTCGGACAGGTGATGAGCGCCCACCCGACCGTGATCCGGCTCGACGTGCTCGACGGCGCCGACGGGCTGGAGCAGGCGTTCGAGCGGCTGCACCGCTCGCACCGCCGGTTCACCCCGGTGGTCGACGGCGACGGGGTGCTGGTCGGTGTCCTGACCCGGCTCGGCTCGCTGCGCAGCTCGATCTACCCGCCCGCGCTGGATGACCTCGGGCGCCTGCGCATCGCGGCCGCGGTCGGGATCAACGGCGACGTGCGCGCCAAGGCCGCGGCGCTGCTCGAGGCGGGCGTGGACTGCCTGGTCGTGGACACCGCGCACGGTCACCAGGCCAAGATGCTCGAGGCCCTGGCGGCGGTGCGCAGCCTGGAGCCGGACGTTCCCGTGGTCGCCGGCAACGTGGTGACCGCGGAGGGCACCCGGGACCTGATCGAGGCGGGCGCCGACATCGTCAAGGTCGGGGTCGGCCCCGGCGCGATGTGCACGACGCGGATGATGACCGCCGTCGGCCGCCCGCAGTTCTCGGCGGTGCTCGAGTGCGCCGCGCAGGCGCGCCGCCTCGGCGCCCACGTCTGGGCGGACGGCGGCGTGCGTCACCCGCGCGACGTGGCCCTCGCGCTGGCCGCCGGGGCGTCGCAGGTGATGATCGGTTCCTGGTTCGCCGGCACCCACGAGAGCCCCGGCGACCTGCACGCCGACGGCACCGGCAGGCTGTACAAGGAGAGCTTCGGGATGGCCTCGGCCCGCGCGGTGGCGGCCCGGACCCGTGGCGGCACGGCGTTCGACCGGGCCCGCAAGGCCCTGTACGAGGAGGGCATCTCCTCCTCGCGGATGTACCTGGACCCGACGCGTCCCGGGGTGGAGGACCTCATCGACCAGATCACCTCGGGCCTGCGCAGCGCGTGCACGTACGCCGGCGCCGCCACCCTGGAGGAGTTCGCCGAGCGCGCGGTGGTCGGCCTGCAGTCGGCTGCCGGCTACGACGAGGGCAGGCCGCTGCCCGACGGCTGGTGACCGGCGCGCCGCGGGACCAGCTCGCGGCCCTGGTCGCCCGTGGCGTGCGCTGGCCGGCGATCCCCGGCCACGACGACGCGGCGCTGCGGCCCGCGGCCGTCCTGGTGCTGCTCGGCGTGCTGGACGACTCCCCGGCCCGGCACGCGTCCGCCGCGGTGCCCGCGGACCTGGACGTGCTGCTGGTCGCGCCGGTCCGACGAGCTCACCCACCACCCCGGCCAGGTCGCGTTCCCGGGCGGGCGGCTGGACCCCGAGGACGACGGCCCGGTGGACGCCGCGCTGCGCGAGGCGCGCGAGGAGACCGGCCTCGAACCGTCCGGGGTGGAGGTGCTCGGCACGCTCGCTCCCCTGCCGCTGCCCGTGAGCCGGCACCTGGTCACGCCCGTGCTCGCCTGGTGGTCCGAGCCGTCCATGGTCGGCGTGGTCGACCGCCGCGAGTCGACCGACGTGTTCCGCGCACCGGTGGCGGACCTGGTCGACCCGGCGCTGCGCGGAGTGGTGGCGGCCCGCCGCCCGCCGACGTTCCGCACCCCGGCGTTCGAGGTCTCCGGGCGCGTGGTGTGGGGCTTCACCGCGATCGTCCTGGACACCCTGCTGGACGCGCTCGGGTGGGCCGAGGAGTGGGACCGGGACCGCGTCCTGGCCCGGCCGTAGCACGGTCCCCGGGTCCGTAGGCTGACCCGGTGAGCACCCGCCCCGCCCTGGTCCTCCAGCACGTCCCGTGGGAGGGGCCCGGGCTGATCGGTGAGGCGCTGGAGTCCCTCGGCGTCCCGGTCGAGCGCCGGATCGTGCTCGACGAGCGCGCACCCAGCTTGCCCCGGCCGGAGGGCCTCGCTGCGCTCGTCGTGATGGGCGGCCCGATGGGAGCGCTGGACGATGCCGCGCACCCCGGCCTGGCCGCCGAGCGCCGGCTGCTCGCCGACTGCGTCGCTGCCGACGTCCCCGTGCTCGGCGTGTGCCTGGGCATGCAGCTCCTGGCCGTGGCACTGGGCGGCGAGCTCACACCAGGGCACGGAACCGAGATCGGCTTCGGGCCCGTCGAGGTCACCGCGCCGGACCCGGTGCTCGCGCCGCTGGGTCCCGAGCCGGCCGTGCTGCACTGGCACTCGGACACCGCGAGCCTCCCGCCGGGCGCCGAGCTGCTGGCGAGCACGGCGCTCACGCCTGTGCAGGCATTCCGGGCCGGCAGCGCCCTGGGCCTGCAGTTCCACCTCGAGGTCGACGGCGCGCTGCTGACGACCTGGCTCGCGAGCGACGCGATGCCGGCCGAGCTCGCCGAGCACGGCATCACCGACCTGCCCCAGCAGGCCGAGATCGCCCTGCCCGTGCTCGTCCCCGGCGCACGCCACGGCCTGGCGTCGTTCGCCGCCCGAGCACGCGACCGCGCCTGACGCGGTCGCCGAGGGGCCGACCTACGCGGTCGGGTCCAGGGCCGACGCCAGGAACAGCGGCCAGCCGCTCGCCCCGTCGGTGATGACGAACAGGTACGGACGGTCGACCGTCATCGTGATCGGGTCCTGCGGCGGCGCCGCACCTGCGCCCACGCCCATCTCCGTGACCGCGGCTGCCCGGGTGCCGTCCTCCTCAACCTGGAGCACACCCTGCTGGATGGCCTGCGCGACGTACGGCGGCCCCGGCGGGTCGACGAGGATCCCGTGGAGCTCGGCCGTCTGCGGGGACGTCAGCGACCCCAGTCCCATGGCCTCCAGCACGGGCAGCAGGTCCAGGCTCGTGGTCAGGTCGAGCTTGGGCAGCGCGAGGAGCACGTCGACGGGCGTCTGCTCGTCGAGGGCCGCGCTCAGCGCCGCAACGGTGGCCGGATCGGCGGCGGCGGGGTCGGCGGCGGCGTCCGAATCCTCCGGCGGCAGCATCACGTCCGCGTACAGCTGCGGGTTGCCGTCGTCCACCTGGACGTACGGGAGCCGCACGGCACGCCAGCCGTCCCGCTCGACGTAGGCGAACGGGGTCGCGAGGTGCATCATGTCCACGCTCGCCACGGTGCCGTCCGCCCGGGTGAAGTCGGCAGGCTGCGTGGCGTTCGGGTCGAACGACGTGCTCCAGCGGGCCGCGAGCGCCACGGCGTTCTGCAGCACCAGCACGAGCTCCGGGTTCGGCGTGATCGCCGACTCCTTGATCAGACCGCCGGTGTTGTCCCGCACCCACGCGTCCAGGGCCCGCTTGCCCTCGTCGCTGCTCAGGTCCGTGACCAGCACCCCGGCGCCGTAGCCGGCCCTGAGCCGGTCGAGGTAGTCGGGCTGGGCGTCCTGCTGGTCGTCGATCACCACCTGGTTGGCCAGGTGCACGACGGGGATCTCGGGCAGCTTCTTCGCGCCGACGGCGGCTGGGTCACCTTCGTACCGCGCCAGCGTGGCGCTCAACGCGTTGACCGCGTCCGTGCGGGCGCCTCCGCCGGCGCCGAGCGCCGTATCGAGCGCGGTGGCCGACTCCCCCGACGCGCCCTCGGCGAGCATCGACAGTGCGACCACCAGGCTCGCGGGCGAGACCACCGTGCCGGCCGGGTCGTCCCCCGCGCCCAGCGCGGCGAACCCCGCGCGCCAGGTCGCCGCGACCACGTCGTCCGCAGCGATCGCGCTCGACAACGCGACCTCGACCCGCTCGCCCTGGCCCTCGAACACCGTCGGGGTGGCGGTGGGGCTCCCGCACGCGGCCAGCCCCAGCGTCCCCCCGAGCACCCCTGCCACCACCACTGCACGCCTCATACCCGGATCGTGTCACCGGGACCGCGCACCTTGCGCCGGACCTGTGGCCCGCCCCGCCCCATGATCACCGCTTCCCGGCCCGGATCGGCGTGCACTGTGCCGCTCTCGGCCGAAAGGCGCCGATCTTGGTGGGTGGGTGATCGTCTGGGTGGCTGATCGTCTGGGTGGGTGATCGTCTGGGTGGGTGATCGTCTGGGTGGGTGATCGTCTGGGTGGGTGATCGTCTGGGTGGGTGATCGTCTGGGTGGGTGATCGTCTGGGTGGGTGATCGTCCGGGTCAGTCGACCAGCGAGCGAAGCACGTACTGCAGGATGCCGCCGTTGCGGTAGTAGTCCGCCTCGCCGGGGGTGTCGATCCGGACCACCGCGTCGAAGGTGACAGCCGGCCCGTCGGGCTTGGCCGCCACGACCGGCAGGGTCGCGGGCACCTCGCCCTCGTTCAGCGCGGTCACCCCGGTGATCTCGAACGTCTCGGTGCCGTCCAGGCCGAGCGAGTCGGCCGACTCCCCCGCCGGGAACTGCAGCGGCAGCACGCCCATCCCGATGAGGTTGGACCGGTGGATCCGCTCGAAGCTCTCCGCGATCACGGCGCGCACGCCCAGCAGCGACGTGCCCTTGGCCGCCCAGTCGCGCGACGAGCCCGAGCCGTACTCCTTGCCGCCGAGCACCACGAGCGGGACCCCGGCGTCGGCGTAGGCCATCGCGGCGTCGTAGATCGACATCTGCTCGCCGGTCAGGAGATCGACCGTCATGCCGCCCTCGACGCCGGGCACCAGCTGGTTGCGCAGCCGGATGTTGGCGAAGGTGCCGCGGATCATCACCTCGTGGTTGCCGCGGCGCGAGCCGTAGGAGTTGAAGTCCTTGCGGTCGACGCCGTGCTCGGCGAGGTACCGGCCCGCGGGGCTGTCGGCCTTGATCGCGCCGGCGGGGCTGATGTGGTCGGTGGTCACCGAGTCGCCGAGCTTGGCCAGCACCCGGGCGCCGGTGATGTCGGTGACCGGCTCGGGTTCGCGCCCCATGCCCTCGAAGTACGGCGGCTTGCGCACGTAGGTCGACTCCACGTCCCACGCGAAGGTGTCGCCCTCGGGCGTGGGCAGTGACCGCCACCGGTCGTCGCCGTGGAACACGTCGGCGTAGTCCTTGGCGAACATCGCGCGGTCGATGGCGGCGTCGATCGTGGACTGGACGTCGGCGGCGGAGGGCCAGATGTCCCGCAGGTACACCGCGTCGCCGTCGGGGTCGGTGCCCAGTGGCTCGTTCTCGAAGTCGAAGTCCATCGTGCCGGCCAGCGCGTAGGCGATCACCAACGGCGGGGAGGCCAGGTAGTTCATCTTCACGTCGGGGTTGATCCGGCCCTCGAAGTTGCGGTTGCCGGACAGCACAGACACGACGGCCAGGTCGTTCTCGTTGACCACCGCCGACACCTCGGGCGGCAGCGGGCCGGAGTTGCCGATGCAGGTGGTGCAGCCGTAGCCGACCAGGTGGAAGCCGAGCTTCTCCAGGTACGGCCACAGGCCGGCCTTCTCGTAGTAGTCAGAGACCACCTTCGACCCGGGCGCCGTGGACGTCTTGACCCACGGCTTGGCGACCAGGCCGCGCTCCACGGCGTTCTTCGCCAGCAGGCCCGCGGCGAGCATCACCGACGGGTTCGAGGTGTTGGTGCACGAGGTGATCGAGGCGATCACGACATGGCCGTGGTCGAGCTCGGTCGACGTCCCGTCCGCCGTGGTGAACGGCACCAGCTTGTGCGGGCGCCGTGACGGCGCGCCGGAGCGCGTGCGTCGGCCGTCCCGAGACGTCGGCGTGCTCGCCGGTCGCGATCGGGTCCGAGGCAGGGAAGGTCTCCTCGACGGCCTCGTCCAGCCCCGCCGACGCCGCCGACCTCGTGGTCGTCGACGTAGTCCAGCAACGAGCCGGCGAAGGACTCCTTGGCGTCGGTCAGGGCGATCCGGTCCTGCGGGCGCTTGGGCCCGGCGATCGAAGGCACCACGGTGGACAGGTCCAGCTCGAGGTACTCGGAGAACACCGGCTCGACGTAGTCCGTCGACGACGGGTCGTGCCACATGCCCTGCGCCTTGGCGTAGGCCTCGACGAGCGCGACCTGCTCGTCACTGCGCCCGGTCAGGCGCAGGTAGTCCAGCGTGACGTCGTCGATCGGGAAGATCGCGCAGGTCGAGCCGAACTCGGGGCTCATGTTGCCGATCGTGGCGCGGTTGGCCAGCGGCACCGCGCCCACGCCCTCGCCGTAGAACTCCACGAACTTGCCGACCACGCCGTGCCGGCGCAGCTGCTCGGTGATGGTGAGCACCACGTCGGTGGCCGTGACGCCGGCCGGGATCTGCCCGCTGAGCTTGAAGCCGACCACCCGCGGGATGAGCATCGAGACCGGCTGGCCGAGCATCGCGGCCTCGGCCTCGATGCCGCCCACGCCCCAGCCGAGCACGCCCAGGCCGTTGACCATGGTGGTGTGCGAGTCGGTGCCGACGCAGGTGTCGGGGTAGGCGGCGACGGCGCCGTCCTCGGTCTCGCGGGTCATCACGACGCGGGCGAGGTACTCGATGTTGACCTGGTGCACGATGCCGGTGCCCGGGCGGCACGACCTTGAAGTCGTCGAAGGCCGTCTGGCCCCAGCGCAGGAACTGGTAGCGCTCCTGGTTGCGGCCGTACTCGAACTCGACGTTGCGCGCGAAGGCGTCGTGCCGGCCGAAGACGTCGATCTGCACCGAGTGGTCGATCACCAGCTCGGCCGGCGCGAGCGGGTTGATCTTCGCGGGGTCGCCCCCGAGGTCGGCGACGGCCTCGCGCATGGTGGCCAGGTCCACCACGCACGGCACGCCGGTGAAGTCCTGCATCACCACGCGGGCCGGGGTGAACTGGATCTCGGTGTCCGGCTCGGCCGTCGGGCTGCCACTGCGCGAGCGCGCGGATGTGGTCGGCGGTGATGTTGGCGCCGTCCTCGGTGCGCAGCAGGTTCTCGGCGAGCACCTTGAGGCTGAACGGCAGCCGCTCCAGCCCCGGGACGGCGGCCAGCCGGTACACCTCGTAGGACGTGCCCGCCACCTCGAGGGTGGACCTGGCTGAGAACGTGTCGACGCTGCTCACGAGTGCTCCTTCGGCGGTCGTGGGAACCCGGGTGACCCTCGGGTCAGGCTAGTCGTGCGGCCCCGCGGGCACGCGGCGAGGCGATGAATAGTATCTTGACATCAAGATATCGTGTCCACGCGCGACCCGCACGCGGCTCAGAGGTCGAGCACCGCGACCGCCTCGACGTGGTGGGTCATCGGGAACAGGTCGAGTGCGCGCAGGCCCGTCAGCCGGTAGCCGTGCTCGGCGAACAGCGCCACGTCCCGGCCGAGCGCGGCCGGGTCGCACGCCACGTGTACGACACGCTGCGCGCCGCGCGCCGCCACGGCGGCGACGACGCCCCGTCCCGGCCCCCACCCGCGGGGGGTCGAGCACGACCACGTCCGCCCGGTCGGGAACGGCGCCGGCCAGCGCGGCCGCCACGGACCCACCGTGCAGACTCACCCACGGCCGGTCGTGCAGGTTGCGCCGGGCGTCGCGCAGCGCCGTCGCGTCGCCCTCGACGGCGTCCACCCGGCCGGTCGCGCCCACCAGGTCGGCCAGCGGCGCCGTGAACAGCCCGGCGCCCGCGTACAGGTCGAGCACCCGCGCCCCGGGTCGTTCGCCCACGGCGTCCGCGCACGGCGCCGGCGAGCACGGTCGGCGCCGCCCGGTGCACCTGCCAGAAGCCGGTCCCGGCCACCCGCCACACGTGCTCGCGCCCGGCCACCGTCGCCCGCTCGCGCACCGAGGTGCGAGCCGTGGGTCTGCGATCGGGGCCTGACGCGCCCCACGGCGCCGCCGTCCACCAGCACCAGCGGCCGATCGCCGCCCACCGGTGCCACGGCGGTGATCCGCGAACCCGGCGGCCAGCGCCGGGCCAGCAGCGCGTCCACGTCCATCTCCGCGGTCGCCAGCGGCATGGCCGCCAGGGCCAGCACGTCGTGCGAGCGGTACCGATGCATCCCCGCACGGCCCTCGGCGTCGGCGACCAGCTCGAGGCGGGTGCGCCAGCCCAGCCCGTCGGCCTCGCCCGGCGCGGCCTCCACGGACACCGCCAGGTCCAGGCCGGCAATCCGCCTGAGCTGCTCGGCGACGACGGCGGCCTTCCAGGCGCGCTGGGCGGGCAGAGCCACGTGGCCCAGCTCGCCGCCGCCCACGCCGCCCGGCCCGGCCTCCGGCCACGGGCTCGGCACCCGGTCCGACGACGGCTCGAGCACCTCCACGGCGTCCGCGCGCCAGAACCGCGCCTCCGGGCGGGCGTCGGTGAGTGCCACGCGGACCAGCTCGCCCGGCAGGGCGTGGCGCACGAAGACCACGCGGCCCTCGTGGCGCGCGACGCAGTGGCCGCCGTGGGCCACCGGTCCGACCCGCAGCGTGGGGCCCGCGCCGCTCACGCGTCTGTCGGGCCGGGCCGTCGCGGCTGGTCCGGGTGGTGCGTCTCGCGGGCTGCCTGCTCCTTGAGGGCGGCGGCCCTGGCCGACTCGGGGTGGGTCGCCTGCCAGCTCTTGGCCTCCTGGTGCCGGGAGGACTGCAGCTGCCACGGCACGGACGCCACCACGACACCCGGGCTGAACAGCAGCCGGGTCTTGAGGCGCAGCGCGCTCTGGTTGTGCAGCAGCTGCTCCCACCAGTGGCCCACGACGTACTCGGGGATGTACACCACGACCAGGTCGCGAGGGCTCTCCCGCCGGATCGACCTGACGTACCCCAGCACCGGACGGGTGATCTCGCGGAAGGGCGAGTCGAGCACGGTCAGCGGGACCGGCATGTCCAGCGCCTCCCACTGGGCCGCGCAGCTCGGCCACGTCCTGCGGGTCCACCGCGACCGTGACGGCCTCGAGCACCGAGGGACGGGTGGCCCGCGCGTACGCGAGCGCGCGCATCGTCGGCTTGTGCAGCCGGGAGAGCAGCACGATCGCGTGCACCCGGCTCGGCAGCGCGAGCGCGGAGTGGTCCGCGTCGATCGACGTCTCGTCGCGCACCTGGTCGTAGTGCCGACGCACGCCGAGCATCGCCACGTAGACGATGACCATCGCCAGGATCGCGATCCAGGCACCGTGCGAGAACTTGGTGATGAGCACGACGACCAGCACCATCCCGGTCATGGCGAAGCCGATGCTGTTGATCACCCGCGAGCGCTTCATCCGCCGGCGCGCGGCCGGGTCGGGCTCGGTGGCCAGGTGCCGGTTCCAGTGCCGGACCATGCCCAGCTGGCTGAGCGTGAAGGACACGAACACACCGACGATGTACAGCTGGATCAGCCGGGTGACCTGGGCGTCGAAGGCCCAGATCAGCACCACGGCCCCGCCGGCCAGCGCCAGGATCCCGTTGGAGAACGCCAGCCGGTCCCCGCGGGTGTGCAGCTGGCGGGGCAGGAACCCGTCCCGGGCCAGGATCGAGCCCGAGCACCGGGAAGCCGTTGAACGCGGTGTTCGCGGCGAGCACCAGGATCAGGCCGGTGACCACGGACACCACGACGATCGCCGGCGAGAACCCGGAGAACACCGAGTGGGCGAGCTGCCCGAGCACCGGGTGCTGCTCGTAGCTGTCCCCCACCGGGACCCCGTCACGCAGCAGGTTGGTGGCCGGCAGCTCGACGTAGTGCACCTGCGCGGCCTTGGCCAGCAGCAGGATCGACATCATGAAGGTGATCGACAGGCTGCCGAGCAGCGCGAGGGTGGTCGCAGCGTTGCGGCTCTTGGGCTGCTGGAAGGCGGGCACGCCGTTGCTGATCGCCTCGACTCCGGTGAGCGCAGCGGCAGCCGGAGGCGAAGGCGCGCAGCACCAGGAACGCCCCGGCCAGCCCCACGAGCCCCGCGTCGAAGCCGCTCTCCGGCTTGATGACGTCAGGTCCGCGCTCTCCGCCGGCGGGAGCCCGCCGGCGGCGAGCCGCACGAACCCGACGATGGCGGTGGTGAGCACCGCGAGCCATGAACAGGTAGGTCGGGATCGCGAACAGCGTGCCCGGACTCCTTGACCCCTCGCAGGTTCAGCAGCATGAGCACGGCCACGATCGACACCGCGAACGTCGCCTCGTGCCCGCGCAGCGCGGGGATCGCGACAGCGGCGTACTGGGCGCCCGACGAGACCGACACGGCGACGGTGAGCACGTAGTCCACCAGCAAGGCGCTCGCCACCGTCAGCCCGGCCTTGGGCCCGAGGTTGGTGGTGCCACCTCGTAGTCCCCGCCACCGGACGGGTAGGCGTGCACGTTCTGCCGGTAGGACGTGACCACCACGACCAGCACGGCGGCCACCGCGAGGCCGACCCACGGCGAGATCACCGTGGCGCTCAGCCCGGCTATGCCCAGGGTCAGCAGGATCTCGTCCGGCGCGTAGGCCACCGACGACAACGCGTCGGAGGCGAAGACCGGGAGTGCGATGCGCTTGGGCAGGAGGGTGTGGCCGAGTCGGTCGCTGCGGACGGGACGCCCGACGATCAGCCGCTTTGCGGCGTCAGCGATGTCCGACACACGGGCCATGCTAGGACCACGCGGGGACCACCACGCGCGAGCGTCCGCGGGCGGGCCCTCCCCACGGGGCCGGCAGGGTCGGGGAACGAGGTGCCGCGCGGTCGCGGGGCCGTGGACGGTATAGCGTCAGGGTCCGTGCACTTCGTCATCATGGGATGCGGCCGGGTCGGCGCGACCCTCGCCTCGTCGCTCGAGCACCGCGGCCACTCGGTCGCCGTCATCGACCAGAACCCCGACGCCTTCCGGCGCCTCGACCCCGAGTTCTCCGGCAAGAAGGTGACCGGCGTCGGCTTCGACCGCAAGACGCTGGTGCAGGCCGGGATCGAGGACGCCTACGCGTTCGCCGCGGTCTCCGACGGCGACAACTCGAACATCCTCGCCGCCCGTGTCGCGCGCGAGAAGTACGGGGTCGACAACGTGGTCGCGCGGATCTACGACCCGCACCGCGCGGAGGTCTACCAGCGGCTCGGCATCCCCACGGTGGCCACCGTGCGGTGGACGGCGGACCAGGTGCTGCGCCGGATGCTGCCGATGGGCGCGACCGACGAGTTCCGCGACGCGTCCGGGCAGGTCGTCATCGCCCAGGTCGACCTGCACCCGGGCTGGATCGGCAAGCCGGTGAGCCACCTGGAGGCGGCCACCGGGGCGCGGGTCGCGTTCGTCACCCGCTACGGGGACGGCATCCTGCCCACGCCGACCACGGTGATCCAGGAGAACGACGTCGTGCACGTGCTGGCCCTGGCCACCGAGCTCACCAAGGTCGAGCGGATCTGCACGCGCATGCCGGCGGAGGTCAGCTGATGCGGGTCGTCATCGCCGGAGCCGGCTCGGTGGGCCGTTCGATCGCCAGCGAGCTGCTCGCTGCCGAGCACGAGGTCACGTTGATCGACAAGAACCCCGCGGCCATGCGGGTCGCCTCGGTCGCCGACGCGGACTGGCTGCTGGCCGACGCGTGCGAGCTGTCCGCTCTCGAGCAGAGCCGGGTCGCCGACTGCGACGTGGTGGTCGCCGCGACCGGCGACGACAAGGTGAACCTGGTCGTCTCCTTGCTGTCCAAGACCGAGTTCGGCGTGCCACGCACCGTCGCCCGGGTGAACAACCCGCGCAACGAGTGGATGTTCGACGAGGCCTGGGGCGTGGACGTGGCGGTCTCCACCCCGCGCATCATGACGGCGATGGTCGAGGAGGCCGTGGCCGTCGGCGACCTGGTGAAGATCTTCACGTTCCACCAGTCCGGCGCGGACATCCTCGAGCTCACCCTGCCGCCGGACTCCCCGATGGCCGGCACGCTCGTCGGGGACGTGATGTGGCCGCGCGACACCGTGCTCGCGGCCCTGGTCCGCGACACCGCGCCGATCGCCCCCACCCCCGAGGACACCCTCGAGGCCGGGGACGAGCTCATCATCGTGGCCGGTGCTGAGGCCGACCTCGACGATCTGCACGCGCTCCTGGTGACGCCACCAGCAGCCACGTGATCCACAGCGCGACGGCGAACAGCGGGACGCCCATCGCGAGCTTGGCCGCGCCGAGCGCCGCGACCTGCGCCCCGCCAGGTAGAGCGGGAGCTGCACCGCGAGCCGGAGCGCGAACACCGCAGCCATCACCCAGGTCGCCCACACGTACCGGCGACGCTCGTGGGCCAGGTCGGGGTCGGTCCGCCACGCCATCGACTCCCCGCGCAGGAGAGCCACGACCACACCGACCGCGGGCCACCGGGCGGCCAGCGACACCAGCACCGCCAGGAGGTACCCGGCGTTCGCCAGCAGACCGCCGGCGAAGTAGTCCTGCGCCCGGCCCGTCCACCAGGCCCACACGACCCCGATGCCGACCCCCAGCACCCCGGAGAGCGCCTGGGTCACCGGAGTGCGCTGGAACAGCCGGACCACCACCGCCACGACCGCCACGACCAGCGAGGCGATCAGCGACGCCGTCAGGGCCCTGGTGGCGACGTACACCACGACGAAGACCAGGCCGGGTGCGGTCGACTCGCCCAGCCCACGCACGCCGCCGATCGCGTCGGCGAACGAGAAGTCGTCGCCGATCGCGGCCCGCAGCCCGCGCGCCGCGGCCGACCCCTCGACCGGGCTCGGGTCACCCTCGGGCAACGCCCCGTCGGCGCCTGCGTCACTCACCGGGCCTCGGCGCCAGCTCGTAGGCGGGTTGTAGACCGTCGGGTGGCCGCTCTGGAAGCAGACCAGCCCCTCGAGCCGCAGCCGTCGACCGGGCTCGATGCCGGCGACCGCGCGTCGGCCGAGGAAGACCAGCCGCAGCGCGCCACTGCCGTCGAAGAGCTCGGCCTCGAGCGCCGGGACCTCGGTCGCGGGGCGCAGCCGGACGCTGCGCAGCACGCCGGAGACCTGCGCGCGCCGCCGCGGGACCAGGTCCGACGACCGGGGTGCACCCGGCCTGCTCGGACTGCTGCTGCCGCTCCTCGGCCGCCTCGAGCTCGGTACGTGACGCGAGCATGCCGTGCAGCACCGGTCGCGGATGCCTCGTGCGGGCGGTGGGGGTCCGCCGTGCCATCAGTGCACCTCGGTGATCTCGGGACCGCGCTTGAAGGGGTCGAACAGGCCACGGGCGTCGGGCACCTGTGGGACCGGGCTCGCGTCCGGCATGGTCAGCGGCGAGCAGCTCGCGCGGCGCCCTGGCCTCGGCGCCGCGCACCACCACGATGTCGGCGAAGAGATCCTCGAGCACACGGGCCGCCTCGGGGTCCACGGCCGCCCGGCCGGTGACGACGCCCCGCAGGAACCAGCGCGGCCCGTCCGCCCCGATGAACCGGGCCGGACGGTGGCCGGTCCGGCCCTCCGGGGTGCGCACCGGGAGCCGCGCGAGCAGTTCACGCCCGAACGGGCCGGGTAGGTCGTCCACCGACCCGCCCTGCTTGGTCACGGACTCGCCGATCTCGCTGCGGATCTCGTCCCAGATGCCCGCGGTGCGGGGCGCGGCGAAGACCTGCACCTGCAGGCTCGACCCCTCGACCGTGACCGCCGCCGCGGTGACCACCGAGCCGTTGCCGCCGGTCTCCATGCCGCAGCTGCATGCCGTCCACACCCGGCAGCCAGACGGCGCCCAGATCGATCCTCGCGCCGCGGTCCGGGCGGTCCGCCACGTCCCACGGGCCGCGGTCGAGCGCGGCGGCGTCCGAGTCGGCGGTCTCGTCCTCGTCGGCCGCCGTGGCACTCGACTCCTCGAGCTCGACGTCGTCGTCGAGCGGCGGCTCTCCGGTCTCGGACTCTCGTCCGCGTCGGAAGATGCCCACGTCAGCCTCTCCTCCTCAGCACCTGCAGGTCACGACCCTAGCCATCTCCGGCCGGCGTAGGCACCGCCGACCCGGCCCGGCCCCAGCCGCCGCTGGAGCCGAACCCCTGCTCGCCCCGCGCGGACCCGGGCAGCTCGTCGACGAGGACGAACCTCGCCCGGCTGACCTCCTGCACCACCAGCTGGGCGATCCGGTCCCCACGGTGCAGCTCCAGTGTCTCTCGCGGGTCGGTGTTCAGCAGCGTCACCTCGATCTCGCCGCGATACCCGGCGTCCACCGTGCCGGGCGCGTTGACCACGGTGATCCCGTGCCGTCGCGCCAGGCCCGAGCGGGGGTGGATGAACCCCGCGTACCCCGGTGGCAGCGCGACCCGCAGCCCGGTCGGCACGGTGACCCGCTCACCGGGGGCGAGCACCACGTCGACGCGGGTGACCAGATCGGCGCCGGCGTCCATCGGGGTGTGCGTAGCCCGGCAGCGGCACGGACTCGTCCATGCGCTGCACGAGCACCTCGACCGGCTCCTGCGTGGCCACGGGCGACGACTGTAGCGGCCCCGGGCGCCTGCGCCGCGGTCCGGCCGGCTGCGATAGTGGTCCGGTGAGCAACGCGTCACCCGTCCTGCCCTACCACGAGCGCCTCTGGCCCGGCCCGTTCGGGTGGGCGATGGTGGCTGCCGCGGTCGCCGTGGCGGGCCTGACGGCGTCGCCGCTGGGCACCGGCGCCGTCGGTCTGGCGAGCGCGGCGACGCTGGTCGTGCTCGTCGGCGGGGTGCTGCTGACCAGCCCTGCCGTCGCGGTCCGCGAGGGTGAGCTGGTCGCTGGTGCGGCGCACATCCCGGTGCGCCTGCTGGGCGAGCCGCAGGTGATCGAGCGGGCCGGGGTGCACGCTGCGCTCGGGCCCGGGTCGGACGCCCGGGATTTCGCACTCGTGCGTTCGTGGCTGCCCGGGGCGGTGGTCGTGGCCGTGCTCGACCCGGACGACCCCACGCCGCGGTGGTTGGTCAGCTCACGCCGCGCGGCGGACCTGGCCGCCGCGATCCGGCAGGCTCAGGCGGCGCACTCCGAGCAGATCGGCTGACCGTTCCGATAGCCCGCGAGCTGGCTGCGGTGGTGCACCAGGAAGCAGTTCGCGCACGTGAACTCGTCGGCCTGGCGCGGCAGGACGCGGACCGAGAGCTCCTCGCCGGACAGATCGGCACCGGGCAGCTCGAAGCCCTCGGCGGCCTCCGCCTCATCCTCGTCGACGACGCCCGAGTTCTTGTCGGCGCGCCGCGCCTGCAGCTCCTGGAGCGAGTCCTCCGAGAGGTCTTCCTCGGTCTTGCGAGGGGCGTCGTAATCGGTTGCCATCAGGCGTCTTCACACTCCGTGTCGTCGGTACTGACCCCGGCCGTGCCGGGGCGGTACGTCGTCAATGCACGACGGCCCCCGTTTGTTCCCGGGTCGAGCGGCGAGGGGATTGTGCCCCATCCGGGCGCGGTTTGCACGCGCCGCCCGGTCACAGTTCTGCGTCGGAGTCCGCTTCGAGGCCCTCGAGGGCCGCGACCAGCTCCGTGACGAGGGTCGGCGGCCCGCAGACCGTCATCGGCTCACCCGCGGCGCGCCCCCTGAGGCCGGCCACCACACCGCCGGCCTCGACGACCACCAGGGCCCCCGCCGCCATGTCCCACGGGTTCAGGCCGCGCTCGTAGTAGCCGTCCAGCGCGCGCGACGCGACCATGCACAGGTCCACCGATGCCGCGCCCATCCGGCGGATGTCGCGGACCCGCGGCAGCAGCGCCGCCGCCACCAGGCCCTGCCGGCGTCGCCGATCGGCGCGGTAGCCGAAGCCGGTGCCGATCAAGGCGTCGTCCAACCCGCGGTCGACGAGCTCGGGCAGGCGGCGACCGTCCTGCCAGGCACCGCCACCTGCCCCCGCGGTCCAGGTGGTCGCGTCCGGGATGTTGTGCACGCAGCCGGCGAGCATCGTCCAGCGTGCCGGGTCCGGGTCGCCGGAGACCACGGCCACGCTCACCGCGTGCGCCGGGAGCCCGTACAGGAAGTTGACGGTGCCGTCGATGGGGTCGACCACCCAGGTCAGGCCGCTCGGCCCCGGCTCCAGGCCGCGTTCCTCGCCGAGCACGCCGTCGTCCGGGCGCAGCTCGCCCAGGCGCCGACGGATCAGCTCCTCGACCGCGAGGTCCATCGCGGTCACGACGTCGGTGACGCTGGACTTGGTCCCCGCCACGTCGACCCGGTCGGGCCGGTTCGCCCGGACCAGGTCGCCGGCCTCCCGGGCGATGGTCTCGGCGATCTGCATGAGTTCGGGTACGCGGGGATCGGCCACCCGGCCATCCTGCCGTACCCCGGCGGCAGGTGCCCCGCTGCGGCGCACCGGGGCGCCTCCACGGAGACGCGGTGCGGAGATGGCAGTCTCGTACTGGCCGCGAGGAGGTGCCGATGAGCGAGCTGCGACTGGTGGGCCTGGACGACGACGGTGCGCGTGTCGTCCTCGAAGGTCCGGACGGGCAGCGGTTCTGGCTGCCGATCGACGAGGCGCTGCGGGCCGCCGTGCGCCGCGATCGTCCCCAGCTCGAGCAGCTGCGGGCCCAGGCCACGAGCTCCATGCCGCCACGCGACATGCAGGCGCGGATCCGCGCCGGGGCGACCGCGCACGAGGTCGCCGAGGCCGCAGGGGTCCCGGTCGAGATCGTGCAGCGGTACGAGGGACCCGTGCTCGCCGAGCGTGACTGGGTGGCCGGCCAGGCGCGTGAGACCCGGATCGGGCACGACACCGGGGCGCCGGCCCTGGGCGAGCTGGTCACCGACCGGCTCGCGACCCGCGGGGTCGGCCCCGGCACGGTCGTCTGGGACGCGTTCCGTGACGTGAGCGGCCCGTGGTCGGTCGAGCTGACCTTCGAGATCGACGATCGGACGCGCTCCGCCCGGTGGACCTTCGACCTCGGTGCCCGGACCCTGCGCGCCATGGACGACGAGGCCCGTTGGCTGTCGGAGACCGAGCTCCCGGACGGCCCTGTGCCCCGCCGGCACCTCGCGGCGGTCCGGCACACCGAGCACAGCGCTGCCGAGCACGGGACAGACACCGACGTCGAGGTCGCGGTGCGGCCGGTGCTGGCCGCCGTGGACACCCACGTTCCCGAGCCCGAGCCCGAGCCGGAGCCCGAGGACCCGTTCGAAGCGACCGAGGCACTCCTGGAGGACCTGCGGGGCAAGCGCGGCGTGCGCCAGCCCGTGGAGCTGGACGACGAGGGCGAGGACTTCGAGGGCTTCGGCCCGCAGCACGCGTTCGACTTCGACCACCCGGGACTGACCACGCCGCCCGGTGCCCACCCGGCCGACTCGCGGCCGCACGAGGCGACCGACGCTACGGTGCTACCGATCCCGAAGCAGGCCTCACGGCGCACCGAGGACGCGGACGACGACGAGGCCGGCGAGGACGACCACCCCGACCCGGACGTCGAGGCGCAGGGCACCGGGTCCACGCCGGAGCCCGAGCCCGAGGCCGGCGCCGCCCCGGTGTCCCCGCGGCGCGGCGCCGGCCGCTCCCGGTCGCGCAAGGGCCGCGCCTCGGTGCCGAGCTGGGACGAGATCGTCTTCGGGGCCAAGCCCGAATAGGCCTCCGCGCACGTCTCGGGAACGGCCCGTGACGGGCAAACCGCGCGAGTAGCGTCGGCATCAGCGGTCGGTCGCGGCCGGTCACGCACGGCGGAGGGGGGACGCGATGAGGCGCGCACGTGTCGTCACTGCTGTGCTGGTGCCCGCCCTGCTGGTGCCCGCCCTGCTCGCCGCGTGCTCCGGCGGCCGGCAGGTCGAAGTGGACCCGGCGGCGACCGCCGCCGCGACCACACCCGTCCCGTCCACACCGGCGCCCTCGACGGCCCCCAGCCCGAGCGGGTCCGCCTCGGCGCCGACCGCTTCCGAGGGACCCTCGGCGGCGGCAGACCTCGCGCCGTTCGTCGCCCAGGCCGCCGTGGTCGACGAGCGCCTGCGGACCGCGGCGGCCCGGATCAACGAGGTGGTCACGCCCGGGACGTTCGAGGTCGACGCGACCACCGCGAGCGCCGTCGTCGCGGCCGACCCCGAGACGGCCTTCGCCCTGCTGCCCGCGGGCATGCCACCGGATCTGCTCGACGCCGCGATCACCGTCTACAGCGACCTGGCCACCCGCCGAGCCGCGATGAACGCGTTCGAGTACGCCGGCACCGTCTCGGACCGGACGAGCGATCGTCAGTACGCGATCGACTGCCTCCGGCACGGCTCGGCTGCAGCCGCCGCGTTCGACGGCGACCTCGCCGCGCTCGTGGCCCTCGCGGCACCCCTCCCGCCGATCGACCGGCCCGCTCCCGACGCCGCCGAGGCCGCCGAGCTGGTCGTGGTCGGCACCTGGATCAGCCTCGGCTACAACGGCTGCGCGGGCTGCGGCGGCGACCCGGTCCGCACCGCACCCGAGGTCACCTGGACCGTGGCGCCCGGCATGGGCGGCGCCCCGGCCGGGAACGTCCGCGGCCTGCCCTTCACCGCCACCTACACGCCCGCGGAGGGCTGGCAGGTGCTGTTCAACGCCTGCTGAGCACGCGCTCGCTCAGGAGACGTCGAACGGCAGCGTGTCGGGCATCTCGGTGGTCGCCCGAGCCACCGCGTGGGTCATCCGGCGCATGTGATGGCGTCGGCACAGCACCTCGTAGCCGACCTCCGGCCCGGCGCCGGTGTCCCCCACCACGACCTGGTCACCCTCGACCACCATCACCCCGTCCAGGGTGCGGGCGTTGTGGGTCGCTCGTGCGCCGCACCAGCACAGGGCCGGGACCTGGAGCACCTCGACCCGGTCGGCGAGCTCCACCAGCCGCGCGGACCCGGGGAACAGGCGGGTGCGGAAGTCCGCGGTGATCCCGAACGCGTACACGTCGATGCCCATCTCGTCGACCAGCCGGGCGAGCTGTTCGACCTGCTCGGGCCGGTAGAACTGCGCCTCGTCGCACACCAGGTAGTCCACCCGCTCGTCACGCAGCCGGCGCTGGACCACCTCGTCCCAGAAGTCCGTGTCGTCGTCCACCTCGAAGGCGCGGCGACGCAGCCCGAGCCGGGACGAGAGCACCTCCGTGCCGGCCCGGTCCTGGCGGGTGTACAGCACCCCGCCACGCCCCGCGGCGGCATGGTTGTGGTCGAGCTGCAGCGCGAGGGTGGACTTGCCGCAGTCCATCGTCCCGCTGAAGAACACCAGCTCCGCCACGACGACCTCCTGTGATCGGGTACTCGGACGATCAGGCCACTACCAGGGGCACGAGCATCTCCCCCGGGGTCAACGATCCGTGCATGCCACGCAGCTGCATCGAGTGCGCGGTCTGGGTACGCGAGTCAGCCACGCCCGCGTCGCCGAGCGCCGCGACCACGAGATCGCCCAGCACGGGCAGCACCTCGGGGCGGACCTCGCCGAACCAGCCCGCCGCGACGGCATCCTCGCGGGTCAGCACGAGGGCGAGCCCGTCGAGCCGCTCGCGCCAGCGCGCCGCGGCGGCCTCGATCGTGCCCGGGTCGGACAGGTACGCGTACGCGGCCCTCGGCTCGCCCGCGACCAGAGCCACACCCTCGGCCAGCGCCGGCTCGGCGCCGACGTCGACCAGCAGGCTCGGGTCCACCTCCATCTGGCCGTGGTCGGCGGTGACCAGCAGCAACGCGGAGCCCGGCTTGGCGCGCGCCAGGCGGCCGAGCTCGCGGTCGAGCTCGCTGAGCGCGTCGCCCCACTCGGGAGAGCGCCAGCCGTGCTGGTGACCGACCTTGTCGACGTCGCCCCAGTAGAGATACACGAGGCCCGGCTCACGCAGCGCGCGCAGGGTCTGGTCCACCCGGGCGGCAAGCGACTCCGCCACCACGTACGCGCCTCCGCCCAGGGCGGCCCGCGTCAGGCCCGAGCCGCGGAACAGTCCGGGCCCCACCGACGTGACCTTGACCCCGGCGTCCGCGATCAGGCGGGTCAGCGCGGGTTCGCGCTGCCAGGTCTCAGGTGCGTCCGCACCCTCCCACGACACGAGGTTCGCCAGGCCACCGGTGCGGGGGTGGCGCACCGTGTAGCCGGCGAGCCCCGTGCGACCCGCCGCCCGCCCGGTGCCGAGCAGGCCCATCGACGCGGCAGTGGTCGACGGGTAGCCGCACACCAGCTCCCGGGTGTCGTCCAGTCGGCCGCGCAGGAACGCGGCGTGTCCGGCCCGCTCGCGCAGCTGGGCCAGGCCGAGCCCGTCGACCAGCACCACGCACACCCGGTCCGTCGAGGACAGCCCGAAGCGCTGCTGGGCAGCGCGGGCGTCGCCGGCCCAGCCGGGCAGGTCGGTGCCGAGCACCGCCGACACAGCGGGGAGCACCTCGCCGAGACTGTGGCCGCCGTGGTCGGGGGCAAGCAGGCCGAGCCCGGTCAGGTCCGGTGGCGTCACTGGACCCGGGCCGTGGCGAGCGAGATCTCGCGGGCGAAGCCGATCGCGGCCGCGACCGCGCTCGCGCCCTCCGCCTCCGCCGAGACCCGGACCACAAGGTCGTCGGGGGCCAGCGTCCCGGTCAGGCCGTGGTCGGCGTCGCACTCGGGGTCCGTGCAGGTGGCCGGCTCCAGGTCGATCCGACGCACCGCGCCCCAGCCCAGTGCGAGCGTCACCTCCGTGGGCGGCGTCCCGGGCCGGTGCCGCTCGGGCACCGGTACCACGTGGGTCAGCGCCACGGTGTGCAGGTGCCGCAGCGGGACGGACTCGGTGGTCGCCGACGCGCTCGCGGACAGGTGCTCGGAGTCCGCCGGGTGGTCGTCCACATGCGCCAGGACCAGGCGGGTGGGGGTCAGGACGAGCACGGTGACGTGGCGACGGACCTCGGACCGGTCGAACGTGGTCTCCGGGAGCACCAGGTGGTCGGTGACGTCCTCCCCGGCGAGCGCGACGTCCAGGACGTCACCGACCAGGTCGGGGTAGTAGCCGGCCAGGGTCAGGCTCTCGCGCAGGTCGGTTGTGGGACGCACCCCGACATCCTCCCATCCCGGCGCGGGGCCGGGCCGTCGTCCTCAGGCGGGCAGCGCCCGCCGCCCGGCGTCCACCCGGCCGGCCGGCGCCACCGAGACGTAGGCGGCCAGCACCGCGACGCCTTGGGGGCCCACCACCACCGGGTGGAGCTCGACGTGGCGCAGGTCGGGCAGGTCGTCGGCCATCACCGAGAGCCGACCGAGCACGTCCTCCAGCGCCGCCACGTCCAGCGCGGGCATGCCCCGGTACCCGAACAGCCGCGGCGAGGTCCGCACGGCGCGCACCATCTCGCCCACGTCGGTGTCCGACAGCGGCGCGACGCCGTAGCTGACGTCGCCGAGCAGGTCCACCGCGTCCCCGGCCAGCCCGAACGACACCACCGGACCGAAGCGCGGGTCCTCCACGGACCGCAGCACGCACGCCGCACCGGGGTCGGCCATCCGCTGGACGCGCCACGGGCCGGCGTCCGGGTGGGCGGCCAGCACGCCGGCCATCGCCTCCCGCAGCGCGGCCGGGCCCGGCAGGTCCAGGCGGACCCCGCCCAGGTCCACCCGGTGGCGCAGTCGCTCGTTCATCGCGGTCAGCGCCACCGGCCAACCCAGCCGCTCGGCCGCCTCGACCGCGGCGTCGGCGGCGGCGACCACCTCGCTCGGCCACACGGTGATGCCGTAGCAGGCCAGCAGCTCCGCGGTCTCCTGCGTGGTGAGCGCGACCGGCTCGGGATCGCCCCCGGCGCCCAGCACGAGCCGCTCGAACGCGTCGGCGACCAGCCCCCGGGCGCGCGCCCGGTCCACGCCCGTGGGCGCCAGGGCCGTGCCGTGGTCGGCCGCGCGCCACGCTGCGTACCGGCTCGCCGCCGCGAGCGCGGCCACGGCGTCCTCCGGGGTGGCGTACGCCGGCACCGTGCGCGCAGAGCCGTCCTGGCCCGGCGCCGTGAGCTCGGGGGTCAGGCCGGACAGGCCGAGGATCACCGCGATCGTGGTGCGCCCCCCGGCGGCGTGCCGGGCGACCGCCGCCGCGATCCGCGCGTCGGGCTCGCCGAGGGTCGGCACGTGCACCACCACCACGGCGTCGCAGTGCCCCTCCGCGTACACCTCGGTCAGCTGCTCCTCCAGGCGCTCGAGGTCGCCGGGGCCGTGGCCGCCGCCGGGCAGGATCGCGCGCTGGTCGCACACCGTCAGGCCCGCCGCACCTGCGGCCTCGGCGGTGAGGGCCGCCAGAGCCCCCGAGCCGGCGAGCACGGCCACCCGGCGCCCGGTGGGCAGGGGCTGGGCGGCCAGCAGCTGGGCCACGTCGAGCAGCTGGTGCTGGCTCTCGACCCGGACCACGCCCGACTGTCGCAGCATCTCGTCCAGGGCGCGCCGCGGGACCCGGGTGCGCCGCACGGCATGTCCGACGGGCACCACGTGCCCCGATCGCCCGGCGGTCACCACCACGACCGGCATGCTCGCGGCCAGCCTGCGGGCGACCCGGGCGAACTTGCGCGGGTTGCCGATCGACTCCAGGTACAGCCCCGCGACCGAGGTGCTCGCGTCCTGACGCAGGAACTGCATCACGTCGTTGCCCGAGACATCTGCCCGGTGCCCGGCCGAGACGAACGTGGACAGGCCCAGGCCGCGCCGCCGGGCCGAGGCGAGCAGCCCCACCGCGAGCGGCGCCGACTGGCAGAACAGCGCCACGGCACCGGCCGTCGGCGGCTGACCCGCCAGCGACGCGTTCACGGTCGGCGCCTCACCCGTACCCCGCCGCCAGAACCCGTAGCTCGACGGCCCCAGCACCCGCATCCCGGCGCCGTGGGCCACACGCAGCAGGGCGCGCTGACGCTCCAGGCCCTCCGGCCCGGTCTCGGCGAAGCCGCCCGAGATCACCACAACGCCGTGCGGGGCAAGCCGCGCGCACTGCCGCAGGACCTCCGCGGCGCGGACCGCCGGCACGGAGAGCACCACGAGGTCGACCGCGTCGACGTCCGAAGGCCCGTCGTGCGCCAGGGTGCCCGGCACCGCGTCAGCCAGACCGACGGTGTGCACCTGGGGCCCGTCCGCCGTCTCGGCCAGGTGCCTCGCGACGGCCGTCGCGAGCCCGAGGTCCGCGCCCGGCCCCGGCTCCGCGAGCACCAGGACCGATCGCGGCGTGAGCAGGCCGGACATGCTGCGGGCCTCGGCGCGCTGCTCGCGGTCGGCCATCACCGCGAGGGAGGTCTGCGTGGGGTCGATCGAGAACTCGACCCGCATCACCCCGTCCTCGAAGTGCTGGGTGGGCGCGTACCCGGCCTCGCGGAACACCGCGAGCATCCGGTGGTTGTGCGGGAGCACATCGGCCGTGAAGTGCCGGATCCCCCGCTCGCGCGCCGCGGCGGCGAGGTGCTCGAGCAGCACCGATCCCAGCCCGCGGCCGTGGTGGGCGTCGGACACGTTGAACGCGACCTCGGCGTCCGCGGGCCCGTCCCGGTCGTACCGGGCCACGGCGATGATCCGCTCGCCGCCCGGCGCGTCCTGGTCGGCGGCGAGCGCCACCAACGCCACCCGGTCGTGGTGATCGACGTGGGTGAACCGGTGCAGGTCCCGCTCGGGAAGCCGGGCCAGCGGCGCGAAGAACCGGAAGACCGTGGACTGCTCGGACTGCGCCACGTGGAAGGCTTGGAGCGCGTCGGCGTCCGACGGCCGGATGGGCCGCACGTGGGCCGTGCTGCCGTCCCGCAGCACGACGTCGGCCTCCCAGTGCGTGGGGTAACCGGTGTCCACCCGGCCAGGCTAGCCACTGCGGCCACGCCCGGGGCGCCCACCGCCCGCGCGCCTCGCCGCTGCGGTCGACCGGCCGGGCGACAATGGGCGCTGCCCAACAGCCGCCGACCCGAGGGAGCCCGATGGCCCGCCGTCCCGGTCCGCCCGACGCCGAGGTCAACGAGACCATCGTCGACGTCGACGTCGCCACCGAGATGGAGGACTCCTTCCTCCAGTACGCCTACTCGGTCATCTACGCCCGCGCGCTGCCCGACGCACGCGACGGCCTCAAGCCGGTGCAGCGCCGCATCCTGTACCAGATGGCCGAGATGGGCCTGCGTCCGGACCGCCCGTACGTCAAGAGCGCGCGGGTCACCGGAGAGGTGATGGGCAAGCTGCACCCGCACGGCGACCAGGCGATCTACGACGCCCTGGTGCGCATGGCTCAGCCGTTCTCGCTCCGGCTGCCCCTGGTGGACGGCCACGGCAACTTCGGCTCGCTGGACGACGGCCCTGCTGCCCCGCGCTACACCGAGGCGCGCCTGGCCGCGTCCGCGATGGCGATGGTCGGCGGCCTCGACGAGGACGTCGTCGACCTGGTGCCCAACTACGACAACAAGCTCACCCAGCCCGAGGTGCTCCCGGCCGCCATCCCGAACCTGCTGGTCAACGGCGCGTCGGGGATCGCGGTGGGGATGGCGACCAACATGGCCCCGCACAACCTGGTCGAGGTCGTCGCCGCGGCCCGCCACCTGGTGGCGCATCCGGACGCCACGCTCGAGGACCTGATGCGCTTCGTGCCCGGCCCGGACCTGCCCACCGGCGGCAAGATCGTCGGGCTCGAGGGTGTGCGCGAGGCCTACCGCACGGGACGCGGCACGTTCCGGACCCGGGCGGCCGCGCGGGTCGAGAACGTCACGGCCAAGCGCAAGGCCGTCGTGGTGACCGAGCTGCCGTACATGGTCGGTCCCGAGCGCGTGATGGAGAAGGTCAAGGAGGGCGTCCAGGCCAAGCGCCTGCAGGGCATCTCGGCGATGCTCGACCTCACCGACCGCGAGCACGGCCTGCGCCTGGTGATCGAGATCAAGTCCGGCTTCAACCCGGATGCGGTGCTCGAGCAGCTCTACAAGCACACCCCGATGGAGGACTCCTTCGGGATCAACAACGTGGCACTGGTCGACGGCCAGCCGCGCACGCTCGGGCTGCGCGAGCTGCTGGTGGTGTGGGTCGAGCACCGCCTGACCGTGGTGCGCCGGCGCTCGGAGTACCGGCTGGCCCGGCGGCGCGAGCGCCTGCACCTGGTGCAGGGCCTGCTGATCGCGATCGTCGACATCGACGAGGTCATCCAGGTGATCCGCTCCTCCGACACCGCCGACATCGCTCGCGACCGGCTGATGAGCGTGTTCGACCTGTCCCAGGCCCAGGCCGACTACATCCTCGAGCTGCGCCTGCGGCGGCTCACCCGGTTCTCCACCCTGGAGCTCGAGCGCGAGGCCGACGAGCTGCGCGAGGAGATCGCGGACCTCGAGGACATCCTCGACGACGACGCGCGGCTGCGGACCGTGGTCAGCGACGAGATGGCCGAGGTCGCGCAGGTCTTCGGCACCCCGCGGCGCACCATCCTGCTCGAGCACGCCGGCGGCACCGGGCTCGCCGGCGAGGTCGCCGCACCGCGGTCCGCCGGCAGCGCCGCGTCGCTGCAGATCGCCGACACGCCATGCGTGGCGCTCCTGTCCGGCACCGGTCTGGTCGCCCGGACCGCCGACGACGCGGGGCCGGTGCGTGGGGGCCGCCGCTCGGCGCACGACGTCGTGGTGGCCGCCCTGCCCACCACGACGCGTAGCGAGATCGGCGTGGTGACCTCGCGCGGCCGGGTGCTGCGTCTCGGCGTGGTCGATCTGCCGGCGCTCCCGCCGACCGACGGCCCGCCGTCGCTGTCCGGCGGGGCACCGGTCGCCGAGCTGGTCGGCCTGGAGCGCGGTGAGCGGGTGATCGGCCTGACGGGGCTCGGCGCCGACGCGCCGACGCTCGCGCTGGGCACCGCCTCCGGCGTGGTCAAGCGCGTCGCCCAGGACGCCGCGCCGGGCCGCGACGCCTGGGAGGTCATCTCGCTCAAGGAGGGCGACGAGGTGGTCGGCGCCGTCCCCGTGGCGGAGACCGACGAGCTGGTCCTGATCACCTCCGACGCGCAGCTGCTGCACTTCCCGGCGTCATCGGTGCGCCCGCAGGGCCGCCCTGCGGGCGGCATGGCGGGCGTCAAGCTCGCCACCGGCGCGCAGGTCGTGTTCGCAGGTGCGGTGAGCGCCCCGGACGAGGCCGTCGTGGTGACGGTCGCGGGTGCGACCGACGCGCTACCGGGCACGCAGGCCGGTTCGGCCAAGGTGTCCCCGTTCGTGGCGTTCCCGGGCAAGGGCAGGGCGACGGGCGGCGTGCGGGCCCAGCGTTTCCTGCGCGGCGAGGACGGCCTGATCCTGGCCTGGGCCGGTCCGGCCCCGGCGCGCGCCTCCGGTGCCGCGGGGCAGCCGATCGAGCTGCCGGACCTCGACCCGCGCCGCGACGGCTCCGGCATGGCGCTGCCCGCCCCGGTCCACACGATCGGCTGACGCGGGGCGCCGCCGGGCGTGCCGTCGCGGCGGTCAGATCTCGACGCTGTACAGGACCCAGGAGTGGGTGGGCCGGTAGCCGAGGTGCGCGTACAGGCCGTGCGCACCCGAGGGGTTCTCGGCGTCGACGTCCAGCGTGGCGTACGGCATCGCGGCCTCCCGGTAACGCCGCATCGCGCGGACCAGCAAGGCGGTCGCCAAGCCCTTGTGCCGCCACTGCGGCAGCACCCCGAGCACCGACGTGAAGCCGGAGTCGTAGCCCTGCACCTCCGGGCCGTGCCGCTCGGAGAACAGGTACCCGACGACGTCGCCGGAGTCCTCCACCGCGAGCAGGCTCCAGGCCGGCTCGGCGTGCGGTCCGTGCACCCAGCCCTGCCAGCTCTCGACGGTGTGCGGCTGGGAGCCCCAGTGGTCCCGGAACGCGACGTTGTGCGCCAGGCGCGCCGCGTCGTCGAGGTCGTCCGTCCACGGCACCACATGGACCCCGGCGGGCTCGGCCGCCATGGGGAGCGGCTCGGCCAGGTCGCGCCGCATGTCGGTGAACCAGCGGATCGGGCTGAACCCCGCTGCCGCGTAGAGCTGGCGGTAGGCGCGCGCGCGCTCGTCGACGTACGCGGCCAGTCGCGCCGGCCCGGAGCGCCCCGTCGCGGCGAGCATCTGCCGGCCGCGGCCCTCCATCCAGGCGACCAGGGCCCGGCCGAGCCCGCCACCGCGCCATTCCGGGTGCACCCCGCCCATGAGGAACGCCCGCACGCAGGTCTCGTCGCCCGGGCGGATCTCGACGAACCCGTAGGCGCGCAGCTCACCGGTGTGGTCGTACCCGCCCAGGGAGTCGTGGGCCAGGTCGAGCCACGGCATCGCCAGCCATCGCTCGAGCTCGGCGCCGGTCGTGCGGCGCGAGACCCCGTCGGCCGTCTCGATCGTCGCGACGAGCGCCTGGACGGTCGCGGCGTCGCCGGTCCCCAACGGCCGCCATGTCAGGCCCAGGTGGGCCGAGGGCAGCTCCAGCACCGCGGGCGCGTCAGCCCGGTCAGCGATCGGTCCGTCCGTCCCGGGCCGGCCGTGCTGGGGGGTCACGGGGACCAACCTAGGCCCTGGCACGTCGCCGACGAACTCACGCGTCGATCGTCGCCCGGTCGAGCTGGTCGGCACCGGCGACGATGAAGTCCCGGCGCGGCGCGACCTCCGAACCCATCAGGAGCTCGAACACCCGCTCGGCCCCGGCGGCGTCGCGCGCGGTCACCCGCCGCAGGGTGCGGTGCGCCGGATCCATGGTGGTCTCGGCGAGCTGGTCGGCGTCCATCTCCCCCAGGCCCTTGTATCGCTGGATGTCGTCCTTGTATCGCTTGCCGGCCCGGTCCAGGCGCTTGAGGGTCTGGGCGAGCTCGGCCTCGGAGTAGGTGTAGAGGTACTCGTTCTTGGCCCTGCCGTTGCCGATCACCTCGACCCGGTGCAGCGGCGGGACCGCGGCGTAGACCCGTCCGGCATCCACCATCGGACGCATGTAGCGGAAGAACAGGGTGAGCAACAGGGTGCGGATGTGCGCGCCGTCCACGTCCGCGTCGGTCATCAGCACGATCTTGCCGTAGCGGGCGGCCTCGAGGTCGAACGTGCGCCCGGACCCGGCTCCGAGCACCTGGATGATCGCGGCGCACTCGGCGTTGCGCAGCATGTCGGAGATCGACGCCTTCTGGACGTTGAGGATCTTGCCCCGGATCGGCAGCAGTGCCTGGAAGTCCGAGGACCGCGCGAGCTTCGCGGTGCCCAGCGCGCTGTCGCCCTCGACGATGAACAGCTCGGAGCGGTCCACGTCGTCGCTGCGGCAGTCGGCGAGCTTGGCCGGCAGCGCAGAGGTCTCCAGGGCGTTCTTGCGGCGGGAGATCTCCTTCTGCTTGCGCGCACTGAGCCGGGCCCGCATCTCGGCGACGACCTTGTCCAGCACGAGCGCGGACTGGTTCTTCAGGTCGCGCTTGGTGGACGTGAGCAGCGCGGTGAGCTCGGTCTCGACGACCTTGGCGACCACCTGGCGCACCGGGCCGGTGCCCAGCACCTCCTTGGTCTGTCCCTCGAACTGCGGCTCGGCCAGCCGGACGGTGAGCACGGCGGTCAGGCCCGCCATGATGTCGTCCTTGTCGATCCGCTCGCTGGTGTCCTTGGTGGACACCTTCAGCCGCCGGGCGTTGTTCTCCACCTGCTTGCGCAGGGTCTTGACCAGGGCCTGCTCGAAGCCCGTCAGGTGCGTGCCGCCCTTCGGCGTGGCGATGATGTTGACGAAGCTGCGCACCTCGGTCTCGTACCCGGTGCCCCAGCGCAGCGCGACATCGACCTCGCACTCCCGCTCGACCTCGGTGGACACCATGTGCCCGCGCGAGTCCAGCATCGGGACGGTCTCGGTGAAGGCGCCCGAGCCGGACAGCCGCCAGGTGTCGGTGATGGGGCCGTCGGGCGCGAGGAAGTCGACGAAGTCGACCGCACCGCCGTGGTGGACGAACTCCTCGACGTGCGACTCCTCCGCCCCGGGGGTGCCCGGACGCCGGCGCTCGTCGCGCACCACCAGCCGCAGGCCGGGGACCAGGAAAGACGTCTGGCGCACCCGGCCGTACAGGTCCTCGTCGACGAACGTCGCCGTCTTGGGGAACACCTGCGGGTCCGGCCAGAAGCGGATCCGCGTGCCCGTCACCTTCCGGGCCGTCCTGCCGATCGTCGCGAGCTCGGAGTGGTCCACGAACGGCGTGAACGCCGACTCGGGGTCCGGTCCGCGCGAGCCGTCCGCGAACGTACCCGGCTCGCCGCGGTGGAAGGTCATCCGGTAGGTCTTGCCGCCCCGGTCGACCTCGACGTCCAAGCGCGCGGACAGTGCGTTGACCACGCTCGCGCCCACGCCGTGCAGGCCGCCGGACGCGGCGTAGGAGCCGCCACCGAACTTGCCCCCGGCGTGCAGCTTGGTGAAGACGACCTCGACGCCGGTCAGGCCCGTCTTGGGTTCGATGTCCACCGGGATGCCGCGCCCGTCGTCGCGCACCTCGACCGAGCCGTCGGCGTGCAGGACCACCTCGATGTGCGTGCAGTGCCCGCCCAGTGCCTCGTCGACCGCGTTGTCCACGATCTCCCACACGCAGTGCATGAGCCCGCGCGAGTCCGTGGTGCCGATGTACATGCCCGGGCGCTTGCGCACCGCCTCCAGGCCCTCGAGTACCGAGAGGTGGCGTGCGGTGTAGCTCTGCTCGGACAGGGTGCTGGTCACGACTGTCGAGGGTAGACGAGCGGCCAGGGTGCACCGGGGAGGCGCGACGGATCGGCCGGGGGGTGACTCCGCTACGCGGTCAGCGAACCTCACCGAATCGAAACGTGCGCGACACGATTCCCGTGGTTCCATGGGTCCATGACCTCGACGACCCAGGCCCCGCTGACCGCAGCCGACCGCTGCGACCGCTGCGGCGCGCAGGCGTACGTGCGGGTCTTGCTGCCGGTCGGTGAGCTGCTGTTCTGCGGCCACCACGCCCGCAAGCACGCCGCCGCGTTCGCCGACGTCGCCCTCCAGGTCCACGACGAGACCGACCGTCTGGCCGAGGAGCACGGCGCCGCTCTGCGCTGACCCCACCGACTCTCGACGCCGTCGGCCCGCGCGGCCGGCGGCGTCGTCGTATCCGGGAGCCACCGATCGACATCGTGACGCTGCTGGTCGGGCTGGCCGTGCTGGTCGGGCTCGTGGGGATCGTCGTGCCCGTGCTACCGGGCTCCGCGCTGATCGGCGCGGCCGTGGGGGTGTGGGCGTTCACCCACCGGTCGACGGGCTCGTGGGTGGTGCTCGCCGTCGTCGTGATCCTGCTCGCGGTCGGGTGGGTGGGCACGTACGTGCTCACCGGACGGCGGGTGTCGGCGGCCGGTGTGCCCCGGCGCAGCCTCGTGGTCGCCGGGCTGGTGGGCATCGTCGGGTTCTTCGTGGTGCCCGTCGTCGGTCTGCTGCTCGGCTTCGTGCTCGGGCTGTACGCGATGGAGCACCTACGGCTGCGGGACCCCACTGCCGCCCGCGAGTCCGCCTGGGTCGCGCTGCGGGCCACCGGGCTCGGGATGCTGGTCGAGCTGGGGCTCGCCCTGCTCGCTTCCGCCACCTGGCTGGTCGCCGTGGCGACCGGCGTCGGAGCCTGACCCGACGACCCGCAGGCCGTCCGGCCCGGAGATCAGCATGGCCCGCGGGCCGGTGAGGCCAGGCACGGCGGCCATCACGGCCGCGGGGTCCCACGCCGGTCCGTCGGCCGGCCACACGTCCACCCTCGCGCCGGTGGCGCGCTGCACGTACGCGGTCAGGGCGTCGTCGCGCGGCCCGACCAGGAGCACCAGGCGCGGGCCGGGGCGCGCCGTGGGAGGCGGCGCGAGTGCCCGGTCCTCGCGCTGGACCATCCAGTGGTAGCCGCTCACCGCACCAGCGGCGACCAGGATGCCCAGCGGCACCCGCAGGTCCCGCACCGTGCCTCATCCGACCGTCGAACGGATCACGTCGTCGATCACGATGAAGGCCGCCACCAGCACGACCACCACCGCCACCAGACCGGCGACCCCGAACAGCAGCACCAGGTAGACGCGCCGGGAGGGCGAGGCGACCTCCCCCGCGGGGTCGGCGCGCCGGGCCCGCTCGACCCGCCGCCAGAACCACCACCACAGCGGTCCGCCGACCACGACCAGGGTCACCGCCGCCAGCACGCCGTTGACGACCGATCCGACCAGCGGCGCGGGGTTGAGCGCGTCCACGAGCGCCACGACGACCAGCGCCACGCCGGTCGCCGCCGCCGCGAGAGCGATCCCGGACAGCAGGTACTCGTGCACCCGGGTCACCTCGGTGCGCCCGACGGCGGCCCGGGAGGCCAGCACCGCGCGGTGGTACCACCAGCTGAGCCCACCGACCACGGCCATCGCGACCGGTAGCCCGGTCGCGGCCAGGTACGCGGTCGCCTCCGCCTGCCCCGGGTCGCCGACGAACCACTCCAGCAGGCGGTACAGCGCGATGCTCGCCCCGGTGAGCGTGACCACCAATGAGGCTCCGACGCCCACGACCAGGACGTAGGCGTGCCAGACCGGCCCGGTGGAGAAGCGCGACAGCCGCCACAGCCAGTGCGGCACCCACAGCAGCACACCGGCAACCAGGACGCCCGCCGCCTGCGCCACACCGGCCGTCTCGCTGCCGCCGTCGACCAGCGACGACGCCGGGACCAGGAGCGCCAGCCCCTGGCCGAGCACGCCGATCAGGCCGGTCAGCGACACCGCCCAGCCGGCGACGGAGCCGAGCACCATGAGCGCCAGGGCGCGCGACTCGTCGAGGGTGCGCCGGGCCAGGCGCCAGTGGAGCGCCCACGCCGCGCCCCAGACGATCGCGCCCACGATCGCGCGGGCGTCGGCCCTCCCGTCGCGCAGCGCGGCGGCCACCGCGGCGCCGAGGTACCCGGCGGTGGTGAACGCGAGCACCAACCCCGCGAGGGTCAGGTAGACCGTCCACCCGACCGAGGTCAGCTCCGTCGCGTCCTCGCGGACCGTCCGGCGGGTCCAGACCACGACCACGCCCAGCAGCCCGCCGCCGAACACCGTGAACGTCAGACCTCTGGCCAGCGCTCCCCCGGTGTCGGCGAGCACGCCCGTGCCGAGGGCCAGGCCCACGATCTCGACGAGGCCGATGAGCGTCACCACCAGGAGCCCGAGCAGCAGCAGGTACTGGAAGAACCGCCGCACGCCGTGGCCGCCACCCACGCTGCCGCCCCGTCGGGACGACACCGCCCGCGCCACCAGGACGATGACCAGCACCGGGATGCCGATCGTGGTCAGGATCGAGACCAGCCCGATCGCGTTCACGACTTCACCGACCCCTCGCACCAGCCCATCGGCCACGGCGCGCCGGCCACACGCCAGTCGCCGCCGGTCCGCACGAGCCGGAAGACCTCCTCGTGGCTGTAGCCGCCACCGAACGGGTCGCCCGCGCCCTCGCTGATCTCGACCCGCACCGTCGCGGTGCCGTCACCCACCTCCTGGGAGACCAGCACGGCGCGGAACTGCTCGGGCAGGTAGGCCATCTCGACGTCGGAGTCGGCGCACGGACCCCCGGGGTCCAGGAGTGCGCCGGCGGCAGTCGGGTCCTGGTCGGCGATCGCGCTCAGGTATGCCTGCACGGTGGCGACCGGCGACCCCGCCTCGAAGTGCTGCGGACTCCGGGTCACTGCGAAGACGGTCGCGACGCCCACCACGGCGAGCAGCACTGCGACCGCTGCGGCCAGGAACCGGTTCGGCTTGACCATGACTCCATGATCTCGCGGACCGGAGTCGCGGGGGGCCGATCCGGGTATCAGTCCAGGTAGTCGCGCAGGACCTGCGAGCGGCTGGGGTGACGCAGCTTCGACATGGTCTTGGACTCGATCTGGCGGATCCGCTCGCGCGTGACGCCGTAGACCTTGCCGATCTCGTCCAGGGTCTTGGGCTGGCCGTCGGTGAGGCCGAACCGCATCGACACCACTCCGGCCTCGCGCTCGGACAGGGTGTCCAGCACCTGGTGGAGCTGCTCCTGCAGGAGCGTGAAGCTCACCGCGTCGGCGGGCACCACGGCCTCGGAGTCCTCGATGAGGTCGCCGAACTCGCTGTCGCCGTCCTCGCCGAGCGGGGTGTGCAGCGAGATGGGCTCGCGGCCGTACTTCTGGACCTCGACGACCTTCTCGGGCGTCATGTCCAGCTCCTTGGCCAGCTCCTCCGGGGTGGGCTCGCGGCCCAGGTCCTGGAGCATCTGGCGCTGCACGCGGGCGAGCTTGTTGATGACCTCGACCATGTGCACCGGGATGCGGATGGTGCGCGCCTGGTCCGCCATCGCGCGGGTGATCGCCTGGCGGATCCACCACGTGGCGTACGTCGAGAACTTGTAGCCCTTGGTGTAGTCGAACTTCTCCACCGCGCGGATCAGGCCCAGGTTGCCCTCCTGGATCAGGTCCAGGAACAGCATGCCGCGGCCGGTGTATCGCTTGGCCAGCGAGACCACGAGGCGCAGGTTGGCCTCGAGCAGGTGGTTCTTGGCGCGGCGCCCGTCGTGGGCGATCCACTCCAGCTCGCGGCGCATCTTCGGCTCGATGGGCTCGGAGCCGGCCAGCTTCTCCTCGGCGAACAGCCCGGCCTCGATCCGCTTGGCGAGCTCGACCTCCTGCTCGGCGTTCAGCAGCGCGACCTTGCCGATCTGCTTGAGGTAGTCCTTGACCGGGTCCGCGGTCGCGCCGGCCGTGACGACCTGCTGGGCAGGCGCGTCGTCGTCGTCGGCGTCGGAGACGGTGAAGCCGTCCTCCTCGTCCTCCTTGGCCGCCGTCGCCTTCGCCTTGGCGCGTGGCTTGGTGCCCGTCGCCTCGTCGGTCTCGTCCTCGGAGTCCTCGTCGTCATCGGAGTCGTCCGAGTCGTCGGACGCCTCCTCGGCGTCGTCAGTGGAGTCGTCCGCGACCGCGGCGTCGTCCTCGAGCACGACGTCGTCGTCGCTGATCTCGGCGTCGTCCTCGACCTCGGCGTCGTCCTCGACCACGTCGGCGGCGTCCTTCGCGCCGACCTTGGTCGCCCCGGCCTTGCCACGCGACGCGGGCTTGGCGGCGGGCTTCGACGTCGAGCCCTTGGCAGCGGCGGGCTTCTTGGTGCCGGCGGCGGCCGCTCGCGGCCGGCTGGCCGGCTTCTTGTCCTGCGTGGCGTCCTCCTCGACCACGGCGGTGACCGATGAGGCACGGCGTGCGGCGGCAGCTACGGCCGTGGCGCGCTGCTCGACGTCGGGCATGGCAGAGCGGGGGGAATCAGACGTCACTGGGAAACCTTTCGGCTGGACTCGCCGGCACGGTCCGGAAGACAGACATCCATTGTAACGTCCGCGGACTGCCCGGCATGCCCGGCGCCGGCGGTTCACCCGGCTCGGCGACGACCATTCGGGCCCCGTGGCGGGGCGCCGGGCGCCTCAGCCCGCCTTGACGGCGAGCACCGGGCAGGCTGCGTCCAGCAGGATCCGTTGGGCATTGCTGCCCAGCAGGAGCTTGCCCATCGGGGAGCGGCGCCGCAGACCGACCACGATCAGCTGGGCGTCCGCCTCCTCGGCCGCGCCGACGATGTCCTCGGCCACGTCGCGGCCCCGCGTGGTCACCCGCACCTCGACCTCGACCGGCGCGGCGACCAGGCGTTCGCGCAGCTCGTCGGCCTCGTCGTCGGACGCACCGACGGCCGCTCCGAACCGCCCGCGATCGCTGAGTACCACCACGAGCCGGACCCCGCGTCGCTCCGCCTCCACCAGACCTGTGGACAACGCCGCCTCCCCCTCCGGGGTCGACACGTAGCCGACGACGACGCTCATCTGACCTCCCGGGACCGCGATGTCCTCGAGGCCGACCGTACCCGACGCTCACTCCGCAGGCGCTCTCAGCCACCCGGGCGGCATGCCGGCCGCCAGCGTCTGCTCGAGCAGACCTGCGAGCCGGTAGTCCGGGTCCGCGTCGAGCGCGCGCTCGACGAGCACCGCCGCCCGCGCCCCGTCGCCGGACCACCAGGCCAGCATCGCGAGCAGGGTCAGCGCGGGCACCGCGGCCCGGGGCCGGTGTCCCGCGACCTGACGGAGCGCCTCGGCCGCGCGCTCGACGCGCTCGGCCGGCGGCGCCACGCCCGCCGCGGGGTCCACCATCGCCCGCAGGGCGTCGCCCACCTCGGGGCCGTTCCACCCCGCCACCACCCGGTCGGCAAGGCGCTCGTGGCCCGGCACGAGGTCCAGCAGCACCGCGTCGCGCACCAGCACGTCGTCCAACGCCGCGGCGCAGCGCCCGAACGCCGGGGCCGACGCGGCGCGGCCGGCCACCAGCGCCCGCCAGCCGCAGAGCCCGTCGTGCCGCCACCGGCGCAGCGCGTCGGGGTCGGACGCCCGGCGCGCGCGCTCGGCCCAGCGGTCGCCGGCCCGCCGCGCCGAGCGGCGCGCCTGCGAACCCACCCGCGCCACGCGACCCAGGTCCTCCCGGGACGCCTCGACCGGGGCGCCGAGGAGCACCATCTCCGCCCCCACCCTCGTGCCGTCGAGGTCGCTCAGCGGCCGTCCGCCGGGCGGGCAGCACGAGCGGTCGGCGCACTCGAGGGCGTGGTACCCGGTGGGACCGACCACCCAGCACTCCGGCTCCAGCAGGTACGGCTCGGCCGCGTCGGCCAGGTGCGCGAGCGCGCGCCGGCCGACCGTCGGGTCGGCCTGCAGCGGCTCGTCGGTGTAGAGCACCAGCACGACGGCGCCGGCGCCGTCGTCGATGAGGTGGCCGACCAGCGCCCGGGCCACCTGCGGCCCCCGCCGCGGGTCGCCTAGGTCCGCAAGGTCGACGCGGGCGACCAGACCCACCCGGACCGCCCTGCGCAGGCTCACCACCACCGCGCTCTCACGGGGCCGGAAGCCCAGCTGGTACGGGATCAGGGCGAGCAGCTCACGGGGCTCGGACGTGCGGATCGTCGTGGTCATGCGGGCATCCCACCCGTTCGTTCGCCGCCGTCCCCCGAACGGCCGTCCCGGCTGTGGACATCACCCGCGCGTGGACGCTGTGGACGACTGGGCCGGGCGTACCGTATAGGGGTGCCCCCGTCCAGCTCCCGACGCATGCGCGCGACGTCCGCGGGCGCGGCGCTGGCGGCGCTGGTGCTGGCAGGCGTCGCGGGGTGCGCCGGCGCGACGAGCGGGTCCACCTCGTCCGCCTCCCCCGCGGCCGTGCTCGCCGCGGAGCCGAGCGCCGCGAGCACGCCGTCGGGCCCCGCGCCGAAGAGCACGACGCCCGAGCCCCTGGTCACCACTACTCCCGACGAGCACTCCGAGGTGGGCCGACTGGCTCCGGGCTTCCCGATCGACCTCCTGCCCGTGCCGGACGACGCGGTCATCCTCGTCACCTCGGCCGAGCCGGTCGGTGACGCCGATGTCAAGGAGGTGTCGCTCAACCTGCACACCTCGATGACGGCCGACGCAGTGCTGAACCTGTACCGCGCGGCGCTGACCGGCGCGGGCTTCACCGAGGTGGACACCGCGGGCGCCGGTCTGACGGCCGAGGCCTCGTTCACCCGGTCCGGCGGCGACGAGCTCGTCTCGATCGGCGTCCTCGACGACGGTCGGACCCGGACCGTCACCATCGGAGGGCGCGTCCGGGCGACCACGGAGCCCTAGGGTGAACGGGTGACCGACACCCGCTCGCTGCTCGACCAGGTGCGCCGCGGGGTCGACGACCTGCTCGCCGGACACCTCGCCTCACTGACGCAGGAGCTGGCGCCGCTCGGTTCCGCCTGCGACCCGCTCGTACGGTCCCTGGCGACCGCCGTGTCCGGCGGGAAGCGGCTGCGCGCGGCCTTCTGCTACTGGTCGTGGCGGGCCCACACCGACCGCAGCGGCGCCGCTGCCGACGAGGCCAGGGCCCTGCGGGTGGGCGCGGCGCTGGAGCTGTTCCACGCTGCCGCTCTGGTGCACGACGACGTGATGGACGCCTCGGACACCCGGCGAGGTCGCCCGTCCGCCCACCGCGCGTTCGAGGCACACCACCGGGAGGCGGGCTGGGCCAAGGACCCCGCGCGCTTCGGCGAGTCCGCGGCGATCCTGCTCGGCGACCTCGCCCTGATCACCAGCGAGCGCGAGCTCACCTCTGCGGTGAGCGACCTCGACGCGGCCCGGCGCTCGCAGGTCCGCGCGCTGTTCGACGAGATGCGGGTCGAGGTCACCGCCGGGCAGTACCTCGACCTCCTCGCCGAGGTCACGCCGTGGGGCGCGGACCCGGTGGCCGACGAAGAACGGACCCTTGCCGTGGTGCGGGCCAAGAGCGCTCGCTACAGCGTCGAGCACCCGCTCACGCTGGGCGCGGCACTCGCCGGCGCGGGGTCCGCGGAGCTGCGGCGACTGCGCCGGATCGGCCTCGCCCTGGGCGAGGCGTTCCAGCTGCGCGACGACCTGCTCGGCGTGCTCGGCGACCCGGAGACGACGGGCAAGCCCGCCGGAGACGACCTGCGTGAGGGCAAGCGCACCCTGCTCGTGGTGCGCGGCGCGGCGCTCGCCGACGAGGCGGGCGCGCGCCTGCTGCGTGAACGGCTCGGCCACCGGGACCTGAGCCGGTCCGAGGTCGACGAGCTGTGCGGGGTCCTGGTCGCCAGCGGCGCGGTCGCCGAGATCGAGCGCCGGATCACGGACCTCGCGGAGCCGGCGCTGGCCGAGCTCGCCGCAGCGCCGCTGACCGAGCCGGCCCGCCAGGTCCTCGTCGAGCTCGGTCGCACGGCGGTGCACCGCACCGCGTGACGCGGCAGCCACCGCGCAGGGCGCTCGCTGCCTGCTTCCCTACCGAGGCGCGTGCGCGATACCGCCGCTGGCTGCGGGCCGCGCGACCATCCGCACATCCCGATGACCGCTCAGCCGCCGGCTGAACCGCCGGGGCTCGCCGAGTTCGGGTTCTTCGCCGAGATCGGGGCGTTGTGCACCCCGATCTCGCGTCGAAACCCCGATCTGGAAGCTCGCAGCCTTGCTCCGCGCACGTCCGCTGTCGACGACCGTGGTCGCGCACCCCGCTGACGCAGTCGCCCCGCGACGGGGACACAGCCAGTCAGAACGCCATGGCCTGGGCGCGGCGGCGGATCTCGGCCTTGAAGCCCGCCAGCAGCGCGTCGACGGGTGTCCGCGGGCCGCCGACGAGGTCGGCGAGCGAGTCGTCGGGCGTGAACAGCCAGCCGACCGCCTCGTCGTCGGAGAACCCCCCGTCGCGCAGCACGCTGATCGTGCCGCCGAGCGAAGGCAGCACGCCCCAGCCGTCGTCGGTCTGCTGCAGGAAGCGCACCGGTACCCCGCGCACGCCCCGATCCCCGAGCCGGACCGCCACGAGCGTGCCCTCGGCGAGCATCCGCCGGACCTTGCCCACGTCCGTGCCGAGCCGTTCGGCGACATCGGGAAGCGGGAGCCACTCGCCGACCAGGGCCTCCAGGTGCATCTGATCCACGGGCGACAGCGTAGAGGTCACCCGGATGGGCGCGTGCCAGTCCCTTCCGCCTGTCGCGCCGGTCCGGTAGTTTTCACTCAAATCACATCAGCAACATCAGTCACATTCGTCACAGCAGTGAGGGACACCATGCCCACCGACACACGCGCGCGAGTCTCCCGGCTACGGGTCACCGGAGGCGTGAGCATGGCGCTGGTCGCCGCGACCGTCGCCTCGGCGACCTCCGCCCAGGCGCGCGACCACGTCGTCGCACCGGGCGACACGGTCTCCCACCTCGCGCTGCGCTACGGCACCACCACGACGGCGATCATCAAGGCGAACCACCTCGACGCGCGCGCGTTGATCCGTGTCGGTGAGCGCCTCACGATCCCCGAGGCCGGTGCGACCACGGCGGCGCCCGCCACGCCCATCGCGCCCGAGCCGACCGCGACGTCCTACACCGTCAGGGCCGGCGACACCGTCTCCCACCTCGCCACGAGGTACGGCACCACCGTCGCGGCGATCGCGGCCGCCAACGGCCTCGACTCGCGCGCCATGATCCGGATCGGCCAGACCTTGCGCATCCCCACCTCGAGCACCGCCGCCCGCACGCCGGCCGGCGGCCCGACCACGCGTGCGCCCGAGCCGAGCACGGCGTCCTACGCGGTCAAGGCCGGCGACACCGTCTCCCACCTCGCCACGAGGTACGGCACCACCGTCGCGGCGATCGTCGCCGCCAACGGCCTCGACTCGCGCGCCATGATCCGGATCGGCCAGACGCTGCGCATCCCCACCTCGAGCACCGCCGTCACCTCGGGCCTGGTGGGCGACACGTTCGCAGGCCGCACGTACCCGGCCGCGACGGTCGCGTCCGCCAACCAGAACAAGGCGGCCCTGCTCGAGATCGGCGTGCCGTCCAAGGCCGACATGCAGGCCCTGGTGGCCGCCACCGCGCGCGAGCTCGGCGTGGACCCCGCACTGGCCCAGGCCGTCGCCTACCAGGAGTCGGGCTTCAACCACGCCTCCGTCTCGCCCGCCAACGCGATCGGGTGCATGCAGGTCATCCCGTCCTCCGGGGAGTGGGCGTCGCAGCTGGTGGGACGTGACCTCAATCTGCTGGACCCGCGGGACAACGTGGTCGCGGGCGTGGTGATCCTGCGCCGGCTCATGGCCACCGCGGGCGACACCTCGACCGCGATCGCCGGCTACTACCAGGGCCTGACCAGCGTGCGCCGCGACGGCATGTTCGCCGACACCCGCCGCTACGTCGCGAACGTCAGAACGCTCATGTCGCGGTTCGCCTGACGGGCCGATCGGGGTTGCGAACGTAGACTGCGGCCGTGGCGACGACCCTGACGGACCCGCTGATCGGCCATGTGGTCGACGGGCGGTACGAGGTCGTCCGCAGGATCGCGCGTGGCGGCATGGCCACCGTCTACCTCGCCCGCGACCGAAGGCTGGACCGCGACGTCGCCCTCAAGGTGATGCACCCGCACCTGGCCGAGGGCACCTCCGGAGCGGAGTTCGTCGCCCGGTTCCGGCGCGAGGCCCGCACCGCCGCGCGCCTGGCCCACCACGGGCTGGTCGGCGTGCTGGACCAGGGCGTCGACGGCGACACGTCCTACCTGACCATGGAGTACGTCGAGGGCACCAACCTGCGCCAGCGCCTCGGCGAGCAGGGCGCCCTGACCGTCGACGAGGCCCTCCGGGTCGCCGAGGACGTGCTCGACGCTCTCACGGTCGCCCACCAGGCCGGCCTGGTGCACCGTGACATCAAGCCGGAGAACGTCCTCATCGGGCCGCGCGACCGCATCAAGGTCGCGGACTTCGGCCTGGCCCGCGCGGTCACCGAGGTGACGTCGACCACGTCCGGCACCATCCTGGGCACCGTCGCCTACCTGGCCCCCGAGCTCGTGGCACACGGGGTGACCGACACCCGCACCGACGTCTACGCGGTGGGCATCCTGCTGTACGAGATGCTCACCGGCGCCCAACCGTTCTCCGGCGAGACGCCCATCCAGGTCGCCTACCAGCACGTGCACGCCGAGATGCCCGCGCCCTCGGACCGGGCCGACTGGCTCCCGATCGAGATCGACGAGCTGGTCGCGGCGCTCGCCGCCCGAGACCCCGACGACCGCCCCCACGACGCGGGCGCGGCCCTGGAGCTGCTGCGCCGCGCCCGCGCCGACCTCGACGACGCGACCCTGGCCCGCCGGGCGGACGTGCTGGCCGTCGAGGCATACCCGACGTCGAGGGCACCGGCCGGCATCCGCGTCGACGCGACCGACGCGGACGCGGATCCCGACGACGCCGACGGGGCCCGAGCCTTCGTGGCCGGAGCCGCAGCCGCCGCCGCACCGGGCGTCGACGAGGACCCGGACGCAACCACGAAGCTCGACGTCCAGGCCCACCTCGCCGACGCCGACGCCGACCCGAGGCCGGCCTGAGCCGCACGGTCGCGCTGCGCATCGGCGAGGGGCTCGAGGCCGGCTCGGAGCCTGCCAGGCGTCCCCGCCGCCGTCTGGTCGGCCTGGCCCTGGTCGTCGCGGCCGTGCTCGGCCTGGGCGGCATCGCCTGGTGGTACATGGCCGAGGGGCCCGGAGCGTGGACGTCGGTGCCCACCGGTGTCGTCGGCGCCGAGCTGAGCGCCGCCGAGCAGGTGCTCACGCAGCACGGCCTGAGCGTGGGCGCCACCACGCAGGTCTTCGACCCCGCGATCCCCAAGGGGTCGGTGGTGGACACCGACCCCGGTCAGGGCGACCCCGTCCGCAAGAACGGCGCCGTCGACCTCCAGGTCTCCAAGGGTCCCGACCTGCGCACCGTCCCGACAGGCCTCGCCGGCAAGCCGGTGGCCGACGTCGTCGCCGCCCTGAAGCAGGCCGGCTTCACCGTGCCGGACCCCGAGGGCACGTATGACGACGTCGTCGCCAAGGGCAACGTGATCTCGATCCGCACCGAGGACGGCGCCGCCGAGGACGGCGCGCAGCTCCCGGTCGACACGACGATCATCGTCACGGTCTCCGACGGCCCTGCGCCCGTCAAAGTCCCCGGCGTGATCGGTCAGGAGGCCGCGGCCGCGAAGCAGGCCCTGGAGAAGGTCGGCCTCAAGGTCGACAAGGCCCAGGACTACTCCGAGCAGTACCCGGAGGGCCAGGTCATGGCTCCAGTCCCTCGACCCCGGACGCCGACGCCCACCGCCGTGACGCCATCACGATCACGATCTCCCAGGGCCCGCCGCTGGTTGCCGTGCCCAACGTGCGGCGGCTACAACGAGCAGCGCGCCACGAAGGACCTCGAGGACGCGGGTTTCAAGGTCAAGGTGGACTACGGGCTGTTCGGCAAGCTGTTCGGCGCCCGCGTCGTCAGCCAGGACCCGGCCGGCGACGCGCAGGCCCCCAAGGGCAGCACCGTCACCATCACCATCGGCTGAGCCCGCTCGCCCGCCATGCGCCTCAGGCGGGTGACACCGCCCGTCGCCTGCGCACGCCGACACGCCAGCCCACCAGTACCCCGGCGCCGATCGGGATCTCCAGGACCACCGTGTACAGCCCGAACAGCAGCACGGCCGCGACCGCGGCGGCCGGCGCCGCGCCGAGCGCCACCAGGAGCGTGCCGACCCCCGCCTCGGTGACCCCCAGGCCACCCGGGGTCACCGGCAGGACCGACAGCAGCCGCCCCGCGGCGAACGCCAGCAGGGCGACGGTGAACCCGACCCCCGCACCGACGGTGGCCAGGCACGCCAGCAGGAGGGCGAACTGCAGGAGCAGCTGGACTGCGGCGGCCAGGGAGAGCCGAGCCCAACGGTCCCGGATCACCGCACCGGACCGTCCGACGGCCACGTCGACCCCGCGAGCCAACCGGCCCAGCACGCCCGGGTGCGTGCGGCCCGCCAGCCACCGTCGCAGCGGCGGGGCGGCGAGCACCGCGGTGGCGGCGGCCACCACCAGCAGGGCGACCGCGGCGAGCACCACGACCGGGTGCGCGAGCGCGGGCAGACCGCCCGCGGCGACCATCACGAGCGCGGCGAGCAGCGGCACCGCCAGGCGCGCCACGGCCATCGTGATCGTGGTCACCAGCGTGTACGTGGAGAACTCCGTGCGCCCGAAGCCCCACGAGCGCAGCATCGCCCAGTTCACGGCCAGGCTGATCGGACCGCCCACCGGCACCGAGCTCGCCACCGCGCTGCTGCCGGTGTTGAGGGCCACCGCCTGGCCGTACCGCAGGCCGGGGAGGGCGCCGGTCTGCACCACGGCGTGCGCGAGGACGGTCGTGAACCAGAGCAGGCCGAGCCCCACGAGGACGTCCGGTCGGATCGCGGCGACCAGGGCACCGACGGCCGGCCACGTCGTGCCCGCGATCCGAGGCAGGGACGCGATCAGGGCCACCAGGACGGTCAGACCGAGCGCGCCCACGACGGCCCGGCCGAGGACCCCCCAACGGCGCCGCGGGGCGCCCGGCCCCGATTGCGCGCCCGCCCCGCTCGCGACACCCACCTCGCTCGCGACACCCACCTCGCTCACGACACCTGCCGATCCAGGACCCCGGAACGCCGACCGTGCACCCGGTCCAGGGAGGCCATCAGCTCCTCGAGCACGTCCAGCCCGCGGCTCCCGCGGTGGATGAACCACTCCCGACCGAGGACGGCTCCGAACAACGGACCCGGCAGGGCCAGCAGCACGCGAAGCGTGCGGAGCCCGGGACCCAGCTGGCTGCGGTGCGCGGCGATCGCCGCGCGCTTGGCGTCGGCGAACGGGCGCACGTCCACCCGGAACGTCGATCGGTCGGGGTCGTGCGACGGCGTGCGATCCAGGCCCGCCGGGAGCATCGGGAACCACGGGGTGCCGGCCAGCAGGACCCTCGGGTCGACGGTCGCCTCGAGCACCAGCGGCGTGCCGGCGAGCTCGGCCGCCCTGATCCCCACCCGATGCACCTGGAGGTGGTCCGGGTGGCCGTACCCACCGGCCGGGTCGTAGACCGTCAGGACGTCGGCGTTCTCCCGGCGCAGCAGCGCCGCGAGCCGCTGCGCGGCGGGCTCGACCTCCAGGTGCGCGAAGCCGTCGAGCCCGGACGCCAGGGCGTCGATGCCCGAGTCCAGGTAGCCCAGGATCTCGTGCCGCGCGCACCCCATGGCCGCGGCGGCCTCCGCGAGCTCCTGCGTGCGCAGCACGGCGAGCTCCGCACCCGTCCCCGAGCGCGGGTCGGCCAGCCCCCGCTCCCCCGCCGTCGCGGTCACCAGCACGGTCCGGTGGCCGGCCGCGGACAACGCGGCCAGCGTCCCGGCAGTCAGCAGCGCCTCGTCGTCGGGATGCGCGTGGAAGGAGACGATCGTGCGGCGCGGCCCGTCAGGCACGGGTCACCCCTGAGACGCTGCCGAGGTCGCACCCGTGGCGCACCGGCCGCCCTTTCCTGGTCCCCATCCGGTCCGGCATCGCTCGCGCTCCTGATCTTCCGACGGCAACGCTATGGGACCGCGCTCTGCTGGGAGATTCCTGGGAGCCGGCCCAGCGCGGCGACCGTCGCCCGTGCGCGCCGCCCGGAATTGCGTGACGCTCGTTCACGAGCACCGCGCCATCGACGCACAGGGAGGTCAGAGCCGTGACGACGCTCCTCGACCAGCTGCTCAACGCGCCGGGCTGGCTCGTGCTCCTGGTCACGGCGCTGGCCGTGTTCGCCGAGGACGCGCTCTTCGTCGGGTTCGTGGTGCCGGGTGAGACGGCGGCGGTGCTCGCCGGGGTCGCCGCCGAGCGGGGTCAGACCACCCTGCCTGCCGCGATCGCCGTGGTGATCGTGGCCGCGGTGGTCGGCGACTCGGTGGGCTACGAGGTGGGCAAGCACCTGGGGCAGCGGCTCCTGAGGATCCGCCCGCTCGTGCATCGTCAGCACCGCATCGAGCAGGCTCAGGACTACCTGGCCCGCCGCGGCGCGCCGGCGGTGTTCCTGGGCCGCTGGACGGCGTTCTTCCGTGCCGTGATGCCGGCCCTCGCCGGCACCGCCTCGATGCCCTACCGGCGCTTCCTCGCGTTCAACGCGCTGGGCGGCCTCACCTGGGGCGCCACCGTCGTCACCGTCGGCTACCTCGCGGGCGCGTCCTACGCCCGGGTCGAGCACACGTTCGGCAGGTACGCCGCGCTCGCCGTCGGAGCCGTGGTGCTCGTCGCGGCGGCCGTCCTCGCGTGGCGGCACCATCGCGCCGGACGGCCCGGCGGGCCCACCGCGAGCGCCGCGGCGAAGGAGGATCGCGGTCCCGTCTCGGGCGGCTGACCGCCGGTGACGGGGGCGCGGCGCGGGGCCGCAACCCGCCGACGGGTCCTCAGCGTTCGCGCAGCATCTGCGCGACCTGGAATGCCAGCTCCAGTGACTGCTGGTGGTTCAGTCGCGGGTCGACCAACGTCTCGTACCGACGCGACAGACCCTCGTCGTCGATCTCCTCCGACCCGCCGAGCACCTCGGTGACGTCGTCCCCGGTGAGCTCGACGTGGATCCCACCCGGCACCGACCCGACGGCCCGGTGCACCTCGAAGAACCCGCGCACCTCGTCGAGCACGTCCTCGAACCGCCGGGTCTTGTACCCGCTGGCGGAGGTGATCGTGTTCCCGTGCATCGGGTCGCTCACCCAGGTCACGGGCCGGCCCGAAGAGGTGACCTTCTCCACGACCGGCGGCAGGGCGTCGCGGATGCGTCCGGCGCCCATCCTGGTGATGAACGTCAGGCGGCCGGGCTCGTCGTCCGGGTTGAGCCGGTCCATCAGCGCGAGCGCGTCGTCAGCGGAGGTGCTCGGCCCGAGCTTGACGCCGATCGGGTTGCGCACCCGGGACAGGAAGTCCACGTGCGCGCCGTCGAGCTGGCGGGTCCGCTCGCCGATCCAGACGAAGTGCGCCGAGCAGTCGTAGGCGGTGCCGGTGCGCGAGTCGATCCTGGTCAGCGGGCGCTCGTAGTCCAGCAGCAGGGCCTCGTGGCTGGAGAAGAACTCCACCGTGCGCAGCGCGTCGAAGTCCGCCCCCGCCGCCGCCATGAACCGGATGGCCCGGTCGATCTCGCCGGCCAGCTGCTCGTAGCGGGCGTAGGACGGGTTGGCGGTGAACCCGCGGTTCCACTCGTGCACCCGGCGCAGGTCGGCGAACCCACCCTGGGTGAACGCGCGGATCAGGTTCAGCGTCGCCGACGACCGGTGGTAGGCCGTCAGCATCCGCATCGGGTCCGGCGTGCGAGCCTCGACGGTGAAGTCGTGCGCGTTGACGGCGTCGCCCCGGTACGCAGGCAGGGTCACCCCGTCGCGGGTCTCGGTGTCCACCGAGCGCGGCTTGGCGTACTGGCCCGCCATCCGCCCCATCTTGACGATGGGCAGGCTCGCGCCGTAAGTGAGCACGACGGCCATCTGCAGGATCGTCTTGATCTTGTTGCGGATGTTGTCGGCCGTCGCGTCCACGAGCGTCTCGGCACAGTCCCCGCCCTGGAGCAGGAACGCCTCACCCCGGCCGGCCGCCGCCAGCCGCTCGGTCAGCACGTCCGCCTCGCCGGCGAACACCAGCGGCGGCTCGCAGGCCAGCCGCGCCGTGGCGTCGGCCACCGCGGCGGGGTCGGGCCAGTCGGGCTGCTGCTCGGCCCGCAGCGAGCGCCAGAGGTCCAGGCTCTCGACCAGCCCCGGCTCCGGCTCGACGCTCATGACCGGGCCGCTGGGGTGAACGGCTGGCCGATGTCGGCGAGCAGGTCGGTGAACCACGCCTGGTTGACGTCGAAGGCCTTGCCGCCGGCGATGCGCGGGAACTCGATGGCGCGCAGCCGGTTGCCCTGCTCCTCGTCGTGGCCGATCACGCCGGCCTCGCCGCGCAGCGCGCACTCCACGGCCAGGTCCGTCATCGACTTGATCAGGCGCAGGTCCTCGGCGTTCGCCGCCGCGGCGCGCGAGTAGTAGCCGGACTTCTGCACCATGACCTTCTCGGCGCCCAGGCGCGAGGCGAACTGCTTGGCGAACCACCGGCCCGGGTTGATCGTGTCGAGCTTGACGTGCCCGAACGCGTCGCGCTGGACCTCCTCGCCCGCGGCCTCGAGCTGCTCGATGATCTCGTGCATGCCGGCGCCCTCGGACAGGAAGATGTTGACATTGCCGACCTCGTCCATGACGGCCTTGAGGCGCGCCGCCTCGGCGTCGATGTCCAGCGCCAGCTCGGGCAGGAAGACGGCGTGGATGTCCCAGCGCTCGCGGGTCAGGCCGATGCTCGGCACCCACTCCTGGGTGTCCAGCCAACGGCGGTAGTCCGCGGACGCGGCGGCGGTCAGCCACCCGCAGTGCCGACCCATCACCTCGTGCACGATGAGCATCCGGTTGCCGGAGCGGTGCTCGCCGATGATGTTGCGAGCGAACCCGGCGGACTGCTCCGCTGCCGTCCAGGCGCCGAGGGACTGCCTGATCGGCACCACGTCGTTGTCGATGGTCTTGGGCAGACCGACGACGGTCAGGTCGTAGTCGTGCTCCTTGAGGTAGGCGGCCAGGTCGGCCGCCGTGGTGTTCGTGTCGTCACCGCCGATGGTGTGCAGCACGTCCACGCCGTCGGCCTGGAGCTGCTCGGCCGCGACCTGGAGCGGGTTCTGGCCCTCCTGGACGAGGCCCCGCTCGACGCAGTCGGCGACGTTGGTGAGCTTGACGCGCGAGTTGCCGATCGGGCTGCCGCCGAACCGGTGCAGCAGGCCGGCCCTGGCCCGCGCCTCGTCGTCGACGACGATCTTGGTGCCGGTGAGCAGGCCGTGGTAGCCGTGCTGGTAGGCGATGAGCTCGATCTCGGGGGCGATCTCCGTGTAGCGCTCGATCAGGCCGCCGACGGCGGACGACAGGCACGGGGCGAATCCGCCGGCGGTGAGCAGGGCGACGCGGCGAACCGGCATGACAGGCACCTTCCGTAGGTCAGGTCTCGCGAACCCCGGCAGCATGCCGGTTGCGCGCGCTCGGGCGCGGGTCGGACGTCCCGGGGAGATCGGCTCTCAGTCTACTGAGGGCTCGTCGGGGTCCTCCGGCGGTCCCGGCACCTGGACGTCGGGTGCCGCGCGCCCACCGGGGGCGGTGCCCGCGTCGGCCGCCGCAGCCTTGTCGATCGGGTGCCCCGCGGCGATCCGGGCCTTGGCCGTGGCCGCGTACATGTCCACGTACTCCTGGCCGGACAGGCTCATCAACGCGTACATGATCTCGTCCGTCACCGAGCGCAGGATGAAGCGGTCGTTCTCCATGCCCTGGTACCGGGAGAAGTCCAGCGGCTCGCCGATCACCACGCCGATCCGCATGAACTTGGGGATCACCTTGCCGATCGGCTGGGCGACGTTGGTGCCGATCATCGCGACCGGGAGGACCGGGACGCCGGCCTCGAGGGCCAGCCGCGCCACCCCGGTCTTGCCGCGGTACAGCCGGCCGTCGGGGCTGCGGGTGCCCTCGGGGTAGATGCCGAACAGGTTGCCGGACTCCAGCACACCGAGCCCAGTGCGCAGCGCGGCCTCGCTCGCCTTGCCGCCGCCGCGGTCCACGGGGATCGTGCCCACGCCGCGGAAGAAGCCCGCCTTGAGCCGGCCTTTGACGCCCGTCCCGGTGAAGTACTCGGCCTTGCCGATGAACCGGATCTTGCGGGAGAGCACCAGCGGGAGCACGAACGAGTCGATCACCGCGAGGTGGTTGCTCGCCAGGATCGCTCCGCCGGACGTCGGCACGTGGTCCAGTCCGCGCACCCACGGCCGGAACATGGCGCGCAGCAGCGGGCCGATGACCATCTTCATCAGCCAGTAGAACACTCACTCACCTCCGCCGCGGCGGCCCCGCGACCGCGGATGCCACCACCCGACTCTAGAGTGCTCGACATGAGTGCACGTGGCGTCCCCGCGGGCGAACCGCCCGAGGACCCGGACCTGGACGCCCAGTGGCAGGACATCGTCGCCCGGTTGGGTGACCTCGGCCCCGGCGCTGACGGCCCCGGGCCGACGCACGCCGGCCCGGGAGACGAGCCCGCCGGCTCGGCGCCGGACGACGCGCGGGAGCCGGAAGGCCCGCAGGATGCCGGATCGACGCCCCGCCGACGCAAGGACGACGTGGCGGGCTCGCACACCGTCCGGCCGGCGGACCCGAACGTGTCCGGGCCGCGGAACTGGGCACCCGACCCCGCCGCGGAGGAGGCCGAGGACCATTTCGTCCCGCCCGACCCCGGCCCGGTGCTGGGCGGCGACCCGATGCTCGTCATGGCCTGGGTGGCCGTGCTCGCGGCACCGCTCCTGGTGCTGGTCGCCGTGGTCGCCTGGCCGACGATGCCGACCTGGCTGCTCGAGGTGGCCGGGGTCGGGTTCCTCGCGGGCGTCGGCCTGCTGCTGTGGCGCATGCCGCACCGGCGCGACCCCGACGACGAGGACGACAACGGCGCCGTCGTCTGACCCCGGCCGCTCCCGGGGGCGCACGGTGCCCCGGCACGTGGGCCGGCTCAGCCCGCCACGTCCTGCGGCCCGAGCCGCGCGAGGTCCGCTGCGCCCACGATGCCGGCGTCGTTGCCCATCGCGGCCAGCTCGATGCGGGCCTCGGGCCGGAACCCTCGCGCGGACAGCGCACCGAGGAACGCCGCCCGGGTCGGCTCCAGCAGCAGGTCCCCGGCCTCGCCCACACCGCCGCCGATGACCACGAGCGCCGGGTCGAGCAGCGCGGCCACCGACGCCGAGCCCTCGCCGATCCACCGCCCGAGCTCGGCGAGCAGCGAGACCGCCAGCGGGTCGCCCTCCTGCGCCGCGGCGGTGATCGCCGGGCCCTTGATCTTCCCGCCGCCGGACAGCTCCACCATCCGCACCGCGCTCTCGGGGAGGTTCGCGGCCGCTGTGCGCGCCGAGCGCACCAGGGCTCGCCCGGAGGCGTACTGCTCCCAGCAGCCGTGCAGGCCGCAGCCGCACAGGTGGCCGTCCGGTACCACGCGCATGTGGCCGACCTCCGCGGCCACGCCGAAGGCGCCCCGCACGAGCCGGCCGCCGACCACGAGCGCGCCGCCCAGGCCGGTGCCGATCGTGAGGAGCAGCATGTCCTGCACGTCGCGCCCCACCCCGAACCGGAACTCCGCCCAGCCGGCCGCGTTCGCGTCGTTCTCGACCACGATCGGCACGCCGGTCCCCAGGCCCACGGCGACGCGGGCGCGCAACGGGTGGTCACGCCACGGCAGGTTCGGGCACAGCAGCACCGTCGCCTGGTCGGAGGACACGAACCCGGGAGCGGCCAGGCCGATCGCGCCGACGTCGTACGCGGCGCTGAGCTCACGCACCACCTCGACGACGCCCGCGTCGACGCTGGCCGCGTCGCTCGCGTCCGTGTCGCGCCTGGTCTGCGCGAGGATCCGGCCCTCGTCGTCCACCACACCGGCGGCGATCTTGGTGCCGCCGATGTCCACCCCGATCGCGTGCATGGCTACCTCTCATCAGTCACCCGTTCGGGCGACCGCACCACCGGTCGCCGCGTGGCGAGGGTACCGATCCTTGACCAGGACGCGCCGGGACCGGGCTCCTCGGCTATCGTCGTCGCACTGTCCGTCCCGTTGACGATGGAGCCAGCATGGATGGAGCCGACGTGGGCCGCGCCGACCTGGGTGCGCCCGTCACGGCCGAGCACGTGACCCCCTCGATCGCCCCGACCCGACCCGACGAGAACCTCGCGACCCTGCTCGCCGACCGGGTCGCGCGCAGCGGCGACCTACCCCTGGTCGAGGTCAAGCGCGACGACGGCACGTGGCAGGTCCTCACCGCACGCGAGGTCGGCGACCGGGTGACGGCCGTCGCCAAGGGCCTGGTCGCGCACGGTGTGGGGCCCGGTGACCGGGTCGGCATCATGAGCCGGACCCGCTGGGAGTGGACGCTGCTGGACTTCGCCTCCTGGGTCGCCGGCGCGGTGCCCGTGCCGATCTACGAGACCAGCTCGGCCGATCAGGTCGCGTGGATCGCCTCCGATGCCGACGTGCACCTGGTGGTCGTGGAGACCGCGAGCCACGCGGACGTGGTGGCAGAGGCACGCGGAGAGGTCGCGTCGGTCTCCGAGGTCCTGGTACTCGCCGACGGCGCGATCGAGACGCTCGTGGCCGACGGCGCCGACGTGTCCGACGACGAGATCGCCCGGCGTTCGTCGATGACCGGCGCCGACGACCTCGCGACGATCATCTACACCTCGGGCACCACCGGCCGGCCCAAGGGCGCCGAGCTGACCCACCGCAACTTCATCGCCCTGTCCCGCAACGCGGTGGCCAAGCTCGGCGACGAAGTCTGCCCGCCCGGCTCGCGGACGCTGCTGTTCATGCCGCTCGCGCACGTGTTCGCCCGGTTCATCGAGGTGCTCGTGCTGCCGGCGGGAGCCGTGCTCGGCCACACGCCGGACACCGCGACGCTCCTGGAGGACCTCCAGTCCTTCCGTCCGACGTTCATCCTGTCGGTCCCCCGCGTCTTCGAGAAGGTCTACAACGCCTCGGAGCAGAAGGCCGCCGCCGGCGGCAAGCGGGGCATCTTCCAGCGCGCGGCCAAGACCTCGATCGTCTACTCCCGCGCGCTGGACGACCCACGCGGTCCGAGCCCGTGGCTGCGGCTGCAGCACAAGGTCGCGGACGTGCTGGTGCTCCACAAGCTGCGCGCCGCGCTCGGGGGGCAGGCCGGGTGGGCGATCTCCGGCGGAGCGCCGCTCGGCGAGCGCCTGGCGCACTTCTACCGCGGCGTCGGCCTGCGGGTGCTCGAGGGCTACGGCCTGACCGAGACCACCGCGCCCACCAACGTGAACCTGCCCGAGCTGACCAAGATCGGCACGGTGGGCCCGCCGCTGCCCGGCACCGGGATCCGGATCGCCGAGGACGGCGAGATCCTCGCCAAGGGCGAGGGCGTCTTCGTCGGCTACCACAACAACCCTGCCGCGACGGCAGAGGCGTTCGACGACGGCTGGTTCCGCACCGGGGACCTCGGCTCGATCGACGACGACGGCTACGTCCGGATCACCGGGCGCAAGAAGGAGATCATCGTCACGGCCGGCGGCAAGAACGTCGCTCCCGCCGACGCTCGAGGACCGGCTCCGTGGCCACCCGCTGATCAGCCAGGTGGTCGTGGTCGGCGACCAGAAGCCCTTCATCGGCGCCCTGGTCACGTTGGACGCCGACGCGCTGTCGGGGTGGCTCGCCACGCACGACCTGCCGGACATGGACGTCGTCACAGCGAGCACGCACCCCGGCGTGCGGGCCGCGCTCGACCGCGCCGTCGACCGCACCAACAAGGCGGTGTCGCGCGCCGAGTCGATCCGCAAGTACACGATCCTCACCGCCGACTTCACGATCGAGAACGACCTGCTGACCCCGTCGCTCAAGGTCAAGCGCGCCAAGGTGCTCGAGCGGTACGGCGACGTGATCGAGGAGCTCTACGTCGACACCCGGCAGGCTGCCGAGGGCTGACCGCCGGCCTCCGGCCACCGATCGGTCGGGGCCCACCGGGCAACCCCTGCAACGCCCGGTGGGCCTCGATCCGTGCAGGGGCGCGGCCCGTCCGGGACCACGATCCGTTCAGCCTGCGCGCCGCCCGGGCTCGAGCCGCAGCGGCGGGACCAGCCCCGACCTGGCGAGCACGTCGATCGCGTCGCGCTCCGCCGCGTCCAGGTCAGCCGGTGGTGGGAGCGGTTCGGGCCCCGCCTCGCGCACCCCGATGGTCAGGAACGTCACCACGCAGTCCGCGCAGGCCTCGCCCCGCACCGCGCACTGCCCGCAGTCGATCAGCATGGGCCGCACGCTAGGACGAGGGTCCGACACGCCCGGTCGAGCGCGCGACACGCCCGGCCCGACGGGGTCGCCGTGTCGCACCCCGCACCTAGCGTGTCGACCATGCCCGCCACCGCCGTCCGGCACCCGGTCCAGCCGACGCTCGACGACCTCGGCACGCCGCTGTCCGAGGTCACGTTCGTGGTGGTCGACCTGGAGACCACCGGCGGCAGCCCCACGTCCTGCGGCGATCACCGAGATCGGCGCGGTCAAGGTGCGCGGCGGCGAGGTGCTCGGCGAGTTCCAGACCCTGGTCGAACCCCGGCGGCCCGGTGCCGGCCCAGATCTCGGCGCTGACCGGGATCACCACGTCGATGGTCGCGACCGCGCCGGCGATCGGGTCGGTGCTCCCGTCGTTCCTGGAGTTCGCCGCGCGGCTCGGTGCTCGTCGCGCACAACGCGGGGTTCGACATCGGCTTCCTCAAGGCCGCGGCGCGCGACCTCGGCCACCCGTGGCCGGGCTTCCCCGTGCTGGACACCGTGGCCCTCGCCCGCCGCGCCGTCCCGCGGGACGAGGTCCGCAACCACAAGCTGTCCACCCTGGCCGCCCACTTCCACGCCACGGTCGAGCCGAACCACCGCGCGCTGTCCGACGCGCGCGCCACGGTCGACGTGCTGCACGCTCTGCTCGGCCGGCTGGGCCCGCTCGGCATCACGCACCTGGAGGACCTGGCCACCGCCACCGACCCGGTGCCGGCCGAGCGCCGACGCAAGCGGTACCTGGCCGACGGGCTGCCCGACGCCCCGGGGGTCTACCAGTTCATCGACGCGCGCGGCGAGGTGCTCTACGTGGGTACCGCCACGTCGATCCGCCGCCGGGTCCGCTCCTACTTCACGGCCGCCGAGCACCGCCGCCGGATGACCGAGATGGTCGGCCTGGCCGAGCGGGTGGTGCCGGTGGTGTGCGGCACGGTCCTGGAGGCCCGGGTGCGCGAGCTGCGGCTCATCGCCGAGCACTCGCCCCGCTACAACCGCCGCTCGCGCTTCCCCGAGCGGATGCCGTGGGTGCGTCTGACCGACGAGCCGTTCCCACGGTTGTCGGTGGTGCGTGAGGTGCGACCGGACGGCGACCGGGTCGAGGCCCATCTGGGGCCCTTCTCCAGCCGGGCGGCGGCCCAGCAGGCAGTGGAGGCGCTCCAGTCGACCTTCGACCTTCGGCGGTGCACCGCCAGGCTGCCGCGCGTGCCCTCACCCGCGGCGAGCCCGTGCGCGCTCGCCGGGATGGGCCGGTGCGCGGCGCCGTGCATCGGCGGCGTCGAGCCCGTCGGGTACGCGCGCCTGGTCGACCGGGTCCGCACAGCGATGCTCGCCGACCCCCGGCCCGTGGTGGCCCACCACGCGGCCCGGATCGTCGACACTGGTCGCGCAGGAACGCTTCGAGGAGGCGGCGGTGGTCCGCGACCGGCTCGACGCGTACCTGCGTGGTGCGGCCCGCGCCCAGCGCTCCGAGCGCGCCGCCCGGCACGCCGAGCTCGTCGCGGCCCGGCCCCACGAGGGCGGCTGGGAGCTCGTCGTGGTGCGGCACGGCCGGCTCGCCGCCACCGCGACGACGCCGGGCGGCGTGGACCCGCGGCCCGTGATCGCCTCCCTGCTCGCCACCGCCGAGCACGTCGAGCCACCGTGCCCGCCCGCCAGCGGCGCCCACCCGGAGGAGACCGAGCTGGTCCTGGGGTGGCTCGAGGAGCCCGGCGTGCGGCTGGTCGAGGTCGCGGAAGGCTGGGCGTGCCCCGTGCGGGGGGCCGAGTCGCTGCGCGCCCCGGGCGCCGTCGCGGCGGCGATCGACCTGACCGGCGCGCGTCTCGCCGCCGAGCTGTGGGCCGCGACGCGCGACCCGGACCCGGATCACGACGCGGGCGGCCCCGAAGGGGCGGACCGGCCCGTCGACGCGGCATGATGAGCCCAGCCGACCCGGAAGGACCACCATGATCACCGCCATCGTCCACATCGACACCGACGCGGGGCGCATCCCCGAGGTCGCCCAGGCCGTCGCAGAGATCGGTGGGGTGTCCGAGGTCTACTCGGTGACCGGCGAGACGGATCTGATCGCGATGGTGCGGGTCCGTGAGCACGAGAACCTCGCTGACGTCATCGCCGACCGGGTGAGCAAGGTGCCGGGCGTGCTGCGCACGCAGACCTACATCGCGTTCCGCTCCTACTCGCGCGGTGACCTCGAGGCGGCGTTCTCCTTGGGCCTGGACGGCTGAGGTCCCCCGGCCCGGCCGGGCTCAGCGCCGCGACGCAGCGATCCAGTGCTCCAGCACGCCCGCGGCGGCGCCGCTGTCCACGGACGTCGCCGCGTGACCCAGCCCGGCGCGCAGCCGGGTCGCAAGGTCGCCCTCGCCGGTGCCGGGCAGCGACCCCTCGGCCACCAGCGCCGCGGCCGCGTTCAGCAGGACCGTCTCGCGAACCGGCCCCGGATCCCCCGCCAGCACACGGCGCACGACCTCGGCGTTGAACGCCGGGTCCGCACCCCGCAGGTCGGCGAGGTCGACCGGGTCCAGCCCGAGGTCGGCGACCGGGTCCAGCAGCACGGTCTCGACCTCTCCCCCGCGTACCCACCACACGTCCGCCGGCCCGTTCGCGGCCAGCTCGTCGAGGCCCTCGTAGCCGCGGAACACCAGCGCCGACACGCCGCGGCGGGCCAGCACGCCCGCCATCAGCGGCGCCAGGCGCGGGTCGGGGCAGCCGATCGCGTACGCCCGCGGCTGCGCGGGGTTGGTCAGCGGGCCCAGGACGTTGAACGCGGTCGGCACGCCCAGCTCCTTGCGGGCCTGGCCGGCGAACCGCATCGCCGGGTGGAACATCGCGGCGAAGCAGAAGGTGATGCCGATCTCGGCGGCGAGCTCGGCGACCCGGGCCGGCTCGTGGTCCAGCCGCAGGCCGAGCTCCTCGAGCACGTCGGCGGTGCCGCTGGACGAGGTCGCGGCACGGTTCCCGTGCTTGACCACCCGGACTCCGGCACCGGCGACCACGAGCGCGGCCATCGTCGAGATGTTCACGGTGTGCTTGAGGTCGCCACCGGTGCCCACCACGTCGACGGCGGGACCGGGCACCTCGATGCGCAACGCGTGGGCGAGCATCTCGTCGGCCAGGCCGGCCAGCTCGTCGACGGTCTCGCCCTTGGCCCGCAGGGCCACGAGGAAACCGGCCAGCTGCACCGGGGTCGACTCGCCGGACATCACCTGGCCCATCGCCCAGCGGGTGCGCTCGGCGTCCAGGTCCTCCCCGGCCAACAGGCTGCGAAGCAGGCCGGGCCAGGTGAGCGCAGCGCTCACGCCACGACCTTGCGCAGCATCCCGGCCATGGTCTCGGCGAACGCGAACGGGTCGAGCGGCTGGGAGACGACCTCGTCGGCCTCGGACCACGACGCGAGCCACGCGTCCTGCCGGTCGCGCGATCAGCAGGAGGACCGGCGGGGCGTCGAAGACCTCGTCCTTGACCTGACGAGCCAGGCCCATGCCGCCGACCTTGCCGGCCTCGCCGTCCAGCACCAGCAGGTCGAGCCCGCCGGCCTCGATCGCCTCCAGCGCGGCCGCCACGGTCGCGGCCTCGTGCCACTCGACGGGCGGGCAGGTCGGCCGCGACCCGCTTGCCGACCGCGCCCAGCACCGCGGCCCTGGTGCCGGCGTGGTCGCTGTACAGCAGGACCCGCACCGCGGCCGCGGCAGCTCGTTCTCGCCAGTCCAGCTCTGCTCGTCGGTGGTCACCATCGCCTCGCTCGATCGTCGCTCGGTCCTCGCCGTCGATGGTGCACCGACGGAGGGTCATCGGCATCCTTCCACGACCGCCGTGGAGCCGACGACGCGGTCCGCAACTCCGCGCTCGCCGAATCCGGGACTTAGGACCCACGACGAGCCGATCTCCGACATAATGGCGTTCGTGTCGACCGCTGCTGCTGCTGCCACCGTGCGCCCCGAGCTGACAGTCCACCGCCCGAACCCGGTCTCGGTCGGGACGATCGTGTGGCTCGTCGAGCGAGCTGATGTTCTTCGCGGGCCTGTTCGCGATGTACTTCACGATCCGCTCGGCGGTACCGGAGATCTGGCCGGTCGAGTCCGCCAAGCTCAACGTCGGCTTCGGCTCGATCAACACCCTCGTCCTCGTGCTGAGCTCGGTCACGTGCCAGATGGGCGTGGTCGCAGCGGAGCGCTTCCGGCCCTCCCGCAGCGGCAAGCTGTGGCAGGTCGGCCGCTGGGGCATGAGTCGAGTGGATGACCCTGACGTTCCTCATGGGCGCGTTCTTCATCGGCGGCCAGATCTACGAGTACGCCGGTCTGGTCCACGACGGACTGACGATCTCTTCCTCGCCGTACGGCTCGGTCTTCTACCTGACCACCGGCTTCCACGGACTGCACGTGATCGGCGGCCTGATCGCCTTCCTGTTCCTGCTCGGGCGCTCCTTCGCCGCCAAGCGTTTCGGTCACCACGAGGCGACCAGCACGATCGTCGTGTCGTACTACTGGCACTTCGTCGACGTCGTGTGGGTCGCGCTGTTCACCACGATCTACCTGATCAGATGAGCGCGACCGTGCCCGCCCCCCGCACCGCCGACCCAGAGACGAGGTCCCGTCCGTGAAGGCGATCGCCGCCCGCCGGCACCACAAGCTCGCACCCGTGGTGCTCCTGGCGCTGGCCCTGCTGGTCACCGGCGTGCTCTACGCCGCCTTCACGCCGAGCCCGGCGCAGGCGGCCGCAGCACCGACCCAGAACGACCTCACGGCCGGCTCGAACCTGTTCCGGGCGAACTGCGCGACCTGCCACGGCGTCAACGCCGAGGGGCGCGCCGGTACGGCGCCCTCGCTCATCGGGGTGGGCGCCGCCGCCGTCGACTTCCAGGTCAGCACCGGGCCGCATGCCGCTGATGAACCAGGGGCGCGCAGGCCCCCGCCAAGCCACCGATCTTCACCGAGGAGCAGATCCGGCAGATGGCCGCGTGGGTCGCCTCGCTCGGCGCCGGGCCCGGCCATCCCCGCGCCGGAGGCCAGGTCGACCCGTCCAAGGGCGACGCGGCGAACGGCATGGAGCTGTTCCGCACCAACTGCGCGATGTGCCACGGCGCGGTCGGCCAGGGCGGTGCGCTCACCGAGGGCAAGTACGCCCCGAACCTGGGCACCGCGTCACCCACGCACGATCTACGAGGCCATGGTGACCGGCCCGCAGTCGATGCCGGTGTTCAACGACGCGAACCATCACCCCGCAGGAGAAGCGCGACATCATCGCCTACCTCGACGCCCAGAAGCAGGGCTCGCCCGGGGGCGCGACGCTCGGCTCGATCGGCCCGGTCGCCGAGGGCATGTGGGCGTGGGTCGCCGGCCTCGGTCTCCTGATCGGAGCCGCCGTCTGGATCGGAGCGAAGTCCTCATGAGCGACGAGTCGACCGAGGTCGGTCTGCCCGCCGAGCAGCACGACCTGCCGCAGCGGTTCGAGAACCCCGGCCTCCCGCCGCACCGCGAGCGCCTGACCGACACCGACCCGCGCGCCGCCAAGCGCGCCGAGCGCACCATCGCCGCGCTGTTCGGACTGTCGGCGCTCGGCACGATCGGCGCCGTGGCCGCGTACTTCGTGGTGCCGCCGGCCCAGACCGTGGCGAGCATCCGGCTGTCCACCCTGCTGCTGGGCCTGGGCCTCGCGGTCGCCTTCGGCGCGGCCGGCATCGCGGCGTCCACTGGTCCAAGGCTCTGATGAACGACCACGAGCTGATCGAGGAGCGTCACCCGCAGCGCTCGGACGCCGAGACCCGCGAGCAGGCCGCGCAGGTGCTCGCGGACGGCGTCGCCGACTCCGGCCTCAGCCGGCGCGGGGCCCTCAAGGGGGCGATGGTGACCGCCCTGGCGCTGGCTCCGCTCGGCTTCGCCGTCCCGCTGATCGGCGGGGTCGGCGGGGACTGGAACATCTCGAAGTTCCGCCACACCATGTGGAAGAAGGGCACCAAGCTCACGCACGACCCGTCCGGCAGGCCGATCAAGGCGGCCGACGTGACCATCGGCTCGGCCGTGCACGTCATCCCCGACGGCCTGAACGAGGTCCCCGACATGCTCGAGGAGAAGGCCAAGGCGATCGTGCTGCTGATCCGCCTCGACCCGCGGACCCTCAAGGAGGCCCCGGATCGCAAGGACTGGTCGTACGAGGGCATCGTCGCCTACTCCAAGGTCTGCACCCACGTCGGCTGCCCGGTCGCCCTGTACGAGCAGCGCACGCACCACCTGCTGTGCCCCTGCCACCAGTCGACGTTCGACATCGCCGACGGCGCCAAGGTGGTGTTCGGTCCGGCCAAGCGGCCGCTGCCTCAGCTGCCGATCACCGTGGACGCGAGGGCTACCTGGTCGCCCAGTCCGACTTCCACGAGCCCGTCGGCCCGAGCTTCTGGGAGCGTCTGAAGTGAGCACCAACGGCTCGGCCCCGAAGCTGGCCGCACCCGTCGACTATCCTCGACCAGCGCACCGGCGTCGCGACGTTCATCAAGGCGTTCGCGCGCAAGGTGTTCCCGGACCACTGGTCCTTCCTGCTCGGCGAGATCGCGCTCTTCTCGTTCATCATCCTGCTGCTCACGGGCACGTTCCTGACGTTGTTCTTCGTGCCGAGCTCGGACGTGGTCACCTACTCCGGCCCGCTCGCCGCGATGAACGGCGTGGAGATGTCCCGCGCCTTCGCCTCGACGCTGCACCTGTCGTTCGAGGTGACCGGCGGCCTGCTGATGCGCCAGATCCACCACTGGGCGGCGCTGATCTTCATGGCCGCGATCGTCACGCACATGATGCGGGTGTTCTTCACCGGGGCGTTCCGCAAGCCCCGCGAGATCAACTGGGTCATCGGCTTCACGCTGATGATCCTCGGCCTGGCGGCCGGGTTCTCCGGCTACTCCCTGCCCGACGACGTGCTGTCCGGCAACGGCCTGCGGATCACCGACGGCGTGGTCAAGTCGATCCCGATCATCGGCAGCTACCTGTCCTACTTCATCTTCGGCGGGGAGTTCCCGGGGACGCACATCGTCCCCCGGCTGTTCACCGTGCACATCCTGCTGGTGCCGGCCCTGATCCTCGCGCTGGTCGAGCCTGCACCTGTTCCTCGTGGTGCTGCACAAGCACACCCAGTACCCCGGCGGCGGGCGTACCGAGCGGAACGTCGTCGGCTACCCCATCTTCCCGGTGTACGCGGCCAAGCAGGCGGGCTACTTCCTCATCATCTTCGGCGTGCTGGCGCTGATGGGCGCGACCCTGACGATCAACCCGGTGTGGAACTACGGCCCGTACGACCCCTCACCGGTGTCCGCCGGGGCCCAACCCGACTGGTACATGCTCTTCCTCGAAGGAGCCCTACGCCTGACACCGGGCTTCTTCGAGGTGGTGATCGGCGGCTACACGCTGTCCCTCAACGTGCTCATCCCGGCAGTGGTGGTGCCCGGGATCCTGTTCACGACGCTGGCGCTGTACCCGTTCGTCGAGTCGTGGGCGACCGGCGACAAGCGCGAGCACCACCTCGCCGACCGCCCGCGCAACGCCCCGGTGCGCACCGCGACCGGCGTCTCGGTGCTCACGGCGTTCATGGTGCTCATCCTGGCCGGCTCGAACGACCTGATCGCCACGCACTTCCACCTGTCGATCAACGCGATCACCTGGACGTTCCGCGTCCTGCTGTTCGTGCTGCCGGTGGTGACGTTCGTGGTGACCAAACGCATCGCCCTGGGTCTGCAGCGCAAGGACCGCGAGATCGTCCTGCACGGTCACGAGAGCGGCAAGATCGTGCGGTTCGACACCGGCGAGTACATCGAGGTGCACCAGCCGCTCGACGAGCAGGAGCGCTGGATCCGGGTCCAGCACGACCCGCGGCGCCCGATCCCGCTGCTGCCCGAGCACAACGAGCGTGGCGTCCGGCGGCGGGGCTACCGGCGCGACGCGGTGCGCACCCGGGTCTCGAGGTTCTTCTACGCCGACCGCGTCGAGCCGGTCACCCCGGCCGAGCTCGCGGCGGCGCACGCCCACGGCGAGCACGACGCGCTGCCCGCCGCCGCTCCCGCCGTGCCCGAGCTGACGGCGTCCAGGGACGGCTCCGGCGCCGAGTGACGGCGCGCGTCCGGTCGTGCGGGCTCCGCACGGACGCCCGCTGACATCCAGCGGTCGTCCATGATCATCAGACGAGACGCGGCATGGTTCGCCTCGCGAGCCTGCCCGGCTTGGAGCAGAGTGGGTGTCGAACGCGCCCGACAGGGTGCGCGTGCCTGCGATCGACCTGGAGGAACCTGGAGTGGCTGACTACGTCCTTCCCGACCTGCCCTACGACTACGCGGCCCTGGAGCCGCACATCTCCGGGCGGATCATGCAGCTGCACCACGACAAGCACCACCAGGCGTACATCACGGCGGCGAACCAGACGCTGGAGAAGCTGGCCGGCGCCCGCGACTCGGGCGACTTCGGCTCCGTGATGGGCCTGGAGAAGACGCTGGCGTTCAACGTCGGCGGCCACGTCAACCACTCGGCGTTCTGGCGGAACCTGTCACCCGAGGGTGGCGACAAGCCGGTTGGTGAGCTGGCGCAGGCCATCGACGACCAGTTCGGCTCGTTCGACAAGTTCGCGGCGCACTTCACGGCCGTGGCCACGACGATCCAGGGCTCGGGCTGGGCGATCCTGGCGTGGGACTCGATCGGGAGCAAGCTGGTGATCTTCCAGCTCTACGACCAGCAGGGCAACATCCCGCTGGGCATCGTCCCGATCGTGCTGCTGGACATGTGGGAGCACGCCTTCTACCTGGACTACACGAACGTCAAGGGCGACTACGTCAAGGCGTGGTGGAACATCGTCAACTGGGCGGACGCCCAGGACCGCTTCGCGCGGGCGACCACCCAGACCAAGGGCCTCATCGTCCCCGCCTGACACACCCGCGCCCCGTGTGGCGCTGTGACCGTAGCGACGCCCGGTCCCCTCGTGGGGGCCGGGCGTCGCCGCGCCCGGGGTCGCGACGCACGGAGGCACGCGGCCGCCGCTGCGCGACGTGGATCCGACCTCGCGCCGCACTCGGCCGGGTCCGCGAGCAGCCGGCGCGGTTCATGTGACGGGAGCGACAGGCGTGACGCCTGAGGCAGCACATGCGGCGCCGTCGGCCCACCCGTCACAGGAACCGCGTGGGGTGCTCGGGGTGCGCACGCCGGAAGCCGCGGGTCAGACCTCGCGGGTACCGGAGGCGTCGGTGGCGGTGACGGTGAAGGTCTCCGCGACCAGGTCGGCGTCCAGGACGGCCCGGGCGTCGCCCTTGGACCAGATGACCCGCAGCCGGCCCGGCTCGGTATCGGCCACCTCGCAGGTCGCGTCGAAGCCGAACGCCGGGAAGGTCGAGCGGAACCGCAGGAGCTCGATCTGCCGCTGCACCACGGGGCGCAGCAGACCCGCCTCGACGTCGGCGCCCGTGAGGTTGGTGCGGTTGATCTCCTTGTGGCCGCCTGGCCCGGCCTTGGCCACGGCGTCGTGGTCGTTGGTGCCTGCGAACAGGTCGAGGTACCACACCTGCGGCTTGCCGGGCATGAACAGGTGGATCGCGCGGGCCAGCAGCATCCTGGCGTCGGACTCCCCCAGCGCCGAGTAGAACGTCGCGTTGACCTGGTAGTAGACGTTCTTCGCGCCGTGCAGGTCCTTGACGTACCCGCCCCGGCCCTTGACCGTCTCGATGAGGCCCTCGATGCGCTCGTCGGTGAGCAGGCCCTTGAGGTCCAGCAGCGGGATGCCGTCGTGGCAGCCGAGCATGGTCACCGTGCGGATGCCCTTGTCGAGCACCTCCGCGATCCAGCGCTTGAGCACGGTGGCGTCGTGGCGCTCGAAGGCGTCGATGACCAGACCGGGCAGGAAGAAGTCGTAGGTCACGAAGCCCTGGGCCGCGATGGTCTCGTGGATCCGCTCGGCGTAGCTGGAGTGGATCTCCGGCAGCAGCAGCAGCCCGCGCGCATCGGCCAGCTCCTTGACCCGGGCCAGCAGGTCCCACGTGCCGGGGTCGTTGAGGAAGTTGCGCGCGCCCGGCTGCTTGGGGGCATACGCGAAGGCGTCCAGCCGCACGATCGCCGCGCCGTAGCCGGCCAGCGTGTCCAGGGTGTCGGCGTAGAAGTCCCACACCAGGTCGGACACGATGTTGAGGTCCATCTGGCCCAGGTACCGCCGCCGCGACTCGACCAGGTCGACCACCGCGTCGCGCACGTCCTCGAAGCCGGAGGCGTCCATGTCCCCGGGCCGCCCGCCGCCCGCCAAGGTCGCAGCGAGCCGCTCGGCGAGCACCGCGGCCCGCCCGTACTGGATGCCGGTCGCCGCCATCAGGTCCTGGGCGTCGGGAGCCGTGTAGCGGACCTCCTGGTAGAAGGTGTTCCAGTACGGCTTCTCGGTCCCGTCGGGCATCCGGACCATGAGGATCGGCAGGCCCTCCTTGCGGAAGAACATGTCCTTGATGAGCTCGGGATCAGGCTGGACGTACCCCTCGGGCGTCAGCTCGCCGTGCCCGGCCCAGAAGGCGTTCCAGTCGATGAAGAAGTCGGCGTACGGCGACTCCTGCCCGCGCGCGAGCAGGTCCTGGAACTGCGGGGACAGCACCGAGGCGTGGTTGAGGATGAAGTCCAGCTTGAGGCTGATGCCGGCTTCGGCGAGGGCGTCGAGGTCGCCGCGTGTCGCGTACAGGTCGCTCAGCCGGTAGTCGATCACCGAGAACCCGCGGTCCAGGTCGGTGTTGAAGACGCTGGGCAGCAGGTAGGCCGAGGTGAACGCGCCGTGCGTCTCGGGACGCCGCAGGAAGGCCACGACGTCGGCCAGCGTGCCGCCGACCGAGTCCGGGTACACGTTGAGCATCGGACCGGCGTCCGGCCCGCCCATGGCGTCGAGGTAGGTCGCGTAGTCCTGGACCTGGCCCGACTTGGCCACGATGATCGCCGCCCGGTGCGCGCGCGCGTGCAGCCTCGCCTGCTCGATGCCGAGCACCATCGTGGTGAACGGACTGTCCACGGCACCGTCGCGGTTGCGCGAGCGCCGGTGCGCGAGGGTCTCCTCCGGCGTCGAGTTGAGCAGGATCGGGACGTCGACCCCGGTCAGGTGCTCGCTGTTGCCGTGGGTCCACTCCAGGACGATCACCTGGACTCCGCGCAGGTTCACCTCGTCGTACCAGAGGTCGCCCTCGGTGCGGCCCATCCGCTTGAGCAGGAGGTGCGGCGCCCCGTCGTGGAACGCGGCGAGGATCGCGTTCAACTCGTCGAAGGCGATCTCCGCGGGGCTGCCGAGGTAGGCGGCCAGGGCCCCGCGGCCCGCGTCCAGGTACGTGCGCAGCCACGGGTGCTCCGCGACCGCCGCCGGGTCCGCGTCACGACCCGTCGCCTGCAGCCCGTCCAGCGCCGAGCGCACCCCGGGGTCGTAGAGCCCGGCGTCCACCAGGCCGCGCAGCCCCGCGGACCGGAACACCCGCAGGCGCTCGGCGTCGTTCGCGGACGGCACCCGGCGCGGGTAGTTGTCGCCGGAGAGCACATACGCGCCGACACCGAGCCGGTTGAGCCCGTAGGCGAGCAGCGAGCCGATCTCGGACTTGCCCACACCGGACCCGCCATGGACGCTCACGACGGCCCGGCGGTTCGGGTTCGCTGCCAGCGCCGCCTCGAGCCGCTCCCAGAGCACCGGGAACACGGCCCGCGCCTTCGCGACGTGCGCCTGGTTGATCTGGACCCGATCACCCGGCATGTCACCGGTCGGGATCTCCGCGAGGTCGCCGACCTCCGGGAACGCGACGGCCATGGTGGTCTCCCTTGACGACGAAGCTCCTGCGTTCGAATCCTAGGCCGGATGTAAGCGCATACATAGTCCGCGCGCAACCCCGGACGACGACGCGGTCAGTCCGGTGTCCCCTGGTGGTAGACGACGCGCCACCGCCCGTCCACGCGCTCCCAGACGGACACCCGACGGCTGCGTCGCTCGCCGAACCTCAGGTGGTACGTCAGGACCCACACGTGCGCGGCCAGGCGGCGCACGGCGGCCTGGGTCAGCTCGAAGGCCGGCTCGGGCTCACCGGACGCGAAGCGCCCGGCCAGGACGGCCCAGATGTCCTCGCGGTCGTAGCGGCGTCCGGAGGCCCCGACCTCGGCGAAGTCCGGGGCGGTGAGCGCCTCGTACTCCGCGCGGGTCATGCCGCCCGGGGCGTGGAAGAGCGGCTCGAGTGCCGTGAGCTCGGCCAGGACGGCGTCCTCGTCGAGCAGCCCGTCGGTGTCGGGCACGTCGGTCTCAGTGCGCGTGCTGACCGCGGGAGAACTCGAAGACCCACCCGACCAGGCCGATGACGCCGAGCATCACGCCCGGGACCATCAGCCACCAGCCGACCGCGAGGGCCAGGAACGTGAGCGCCGCCGCCGCGGCGAGCACCAGGGGCCACCAGCTCCACGGGCTGAAGGTGCCGAGGTCACCGGCGCCATCGGCGATCTCGCCGTGCGGGTCGTCCTCGGGCATCGGCCCGCTGCGCCGGTCGACCACCACGAGGTAGAACGTGATCATCCCGGCCAGCCCGCCGCTGAGCAGCAGGGCACCCATCCCGACGGCCTCACCGCGGGACCACAGCCCGTAGATGGTGCCGACCAGCAGGAAGAAGGCCGTCAGGACGCCGAAGACCTTGCTCGAGACCCTCATCGCGCACCGTCCTCGTCGTCACCCGCTCGGCCGGCCGCTCCGCCGCCCACCAGCACCGGGTCGGCGACCACGTGGTCCATGGCCGCGACCTCCGGGTGGTGCAGGTCGAATGCCGGCCGCTCGGAGCGGATCCGGGGCAGCGAGGCGAAGTTGTGCCGCGGCGGCGGGCAGGACGTCGCCCACTCCAGGGAGGCGCCGTAGCCCCACGGGTCGTCCACGGCGACCTTGGGCGCGTTACGCCACGTGGTGTACACGTTCCAGAAGAACGGCAGCATCGAGACCGCCAGGATCGTCGCGCCTAAGGTCGAGATCTCGTTCATCGTCTGGAACCCGTCCTCGGGCACGTAGTCGACGATCCGCCGCTCCATGCCCTTGACGCCCAGCCAGTGCTGCACCAGGAACGTCGTGTGGAAGCCGATGAAGAGCAGCCAGAAGTGCACCTTGCCGAGCCGCTCGTCGAGCATCTTGCCGGTGAACTTGGGCCACCAGAAGTAGAAGCCGCCGAACATCGCGAACACCACGGTGCCGAAGACCACGTAGTGGAAGTGCGCGACGACGAAGTACGTGTCGGACAGCTGGAAGTCCAGCGCCGGGCTGGCCAGGATCACGCCCGTGAGGCCGCCGAACAGGAACGACACGAGGAACCCGACGGCCCAGAGCATCGGGGTCTCGAACGTGAGCTTGCCGCGCCACATCGTGCCGATCCAGTTGAAGTACTTCACGCCGGTCGGCACGGCGATGAGCATCGTCATCAGCGCGAAGAACGGCAGCAGCACCGCTCCGGTCACGTACATGTGGTGCGCCCACACGGTCATCGACAGGGCCGCGATCGCGATGGTCGCGTAGACCAGACCCTTGTACCCGAACACCGGCTTGCGGCTGAACACCGGAAGGATCTCGGTCACGATCCCGAAGAACGGCAGCGCGATGATGTAGACCTCGGGGTGGCCGAAGAACCAGAACAGGTGCTGCCAGAGGATGGCCCCGCCGTTCTCGGAGTTGAAGACCTGGGCGCCGAGCCGCCGGTCCGCGCCCAGCGCGAGCAGCGCCGCGGCCAGCGGCGGGAACGCCATGAGCACCATCAGGCTGGTCACCAGCGTGTTCCAGGTGAAGATCGGCATCCGGAACATCGTCATCCCTGGCGCCCGCATCGTCAGGATCGTGGTGATGAAGTTCACCCCGCCCAGGATCGTGCCGAAGCCGCTGAGCGCGAGCCCGAAGACCCACAGGTCCCCGCCGACCCCCGGGGAGTTGATCGCGTTCGACAGCGGCGCGTACGCGAACCAGCCGAACGAGGCGGCGCCCTGTGGCGTGAAGAACCCCGAGACGGTGATCAGGCCACCGAACAGGAACATCCAGTACGCGAGCGCGTTGAGGCGTGGGAACGCCACGTCGGGGGCACCGATCTGCAGCGGCATGATGACGTTGGCGAAGCCCGCGAACAACGGGGTCGCGAAGAGCAGCAGCATGATCGTGCCGTGCATCGTGAACAGCTGGTTGTACTGGCTGTTGCTGACGATCTGGATGCCCGGCGCGAAGAGCTCCGCCCGGATGAGCAGGGCCATCACGCCGGCGATGAGGAAGAAGAAGAACGACGTGACCAGGTACATGTAGCCGATCGTCTTGTGGTCGGTCGTGGTGATCCACGAGACCACGGCCCGGCCCAGCTGGCGGCGCTGCGCGATCCCACCGGCGATCGCCTGGCTCTCGGTGACCATCAGCCCTCCTGGCTCGTCGTCGGTGCCGGGGCGCCCGGATCGGTCGGGTTGAGGTCGAGCCCCAGCCGGCCGGTCTGCCCGATCGCGGCCAGGCGCTGCATCTCCGCCTGGTACTCCTCGGGGCTGACCACGTCGACCTGGAAGAGCATCCCGGCGTGGTACTCGCCGCAGAGCTCGGCGCACTTGCCGAGGTACATGCCCTGGCGCTCGGGCACGATCTGGAACTTGTTCGTCCGGCCCGGGATCATGTCCTTCTTGTAGAGGAATGCGGGGACCCAGAACGAGTGGATGACGTCGCGGGACTCGAGCACCAGCTCGACCCGCTTGCCTTCGGGCAGGTACAGGGTGGGCAGCTGCGGGTCGCCGAGCTTGACCGCGCCCGGGTCGGCGACGTGCTCGCCGGACTCCCACACGTTCGAGTCGAGGTAGTTGAAGTCCCAGCTCCAACGCTTGCCGATGACCTCGATCGTCACGTCCGGCTTGGCGGAGGTGTCCTGGATCACCGACATGTCGCGCGCGGTGTAGAAGTACAGGACACCGACCATGAACAGCGGCACCACCACGTACATGATCTCCAGCGGCACGTGGTAGCGCGTCTGGACGGGCAGGGAGTCGTCGTCCCGGCGCTTGCGGTAGACCACGACAGCCCAGATGATCAGGCCCCACGTGATCACACCGACGGCAAGCGCGGCGATCCACGAACCGGTCCACAGGCTCGTGATCCGGCCGGTCATGTTGGTGACCTGGCCGTCGTCGTAGCCCGGCAGGAAGCCACGCCGCAGCTCAGAGGAGCACCCACTGAGCAGCACAGCTGCGGCGACCGCCAGCACCACGAGCCGGGCGGTCCGCCGACCCCGAGGCTGTAGCACGTCCACCCTTGCCTTTCCTCGCCCGGGGCGCTCGACGTGCCGGACCCGCCGCACGACACCCGGGACCTTCGTCCCTGGGTGCACACAGTAGCGCGCCGACGCCGTTCGCGAGACCCGATCGGATCGCGTGGCGCGGCCCGCGAACCGTAGGTTGGGCCGGTGACCTCCCGGGTGTACCTCGACGCCCGCGCGCCGCTGCACCCGGCCGCGCGCGAGGCGATCGCCGCGGCCCTCGACGAGGGCTGGGCGGACCCCCGTCGCCTGCACTCCGAGGGTCGACGCGCAGCCAGGCTCGCAGACGAGTCCCGGCAGGTGCTCGCCGAGCACCTGCGCTGTGCGGCCGCCGAGCTGCGCGTGACGCCGTCGCACACCGCGTCCCTGCACGCGGCGGTGGCCGCCGTGGCCGCGGCGCGGCGGCGGGTCGGCACCCGCGTGGTCCACTCGGCGGTCGAGCGCGCCGCGCTGATCGCCGCGGCGCGCGCGGTGGACCCGGACGGGATCCCGGTGCCGGTGCACCCCGACGGGCGGGTCGACCTCGAGGCCTGGCGGAACGCGCTGCGCGAGCCCGCAGCGCTGGCCACCCTCCAGCACGCGAATCCCGAGGTCGGGACCCTCCAGCCGCTCGCGCAGGCCCACGCCGCGGCGCTGGAGGACGGGGTGCCCCTGCTGGTGGACGCCGGGGCGAGCGTGGGACACGTCGACATCGGCGACGACTGGGACGTCCTGGCCGCGGACCCGACCGGCTGGGGCGGCCCGGCCGGCGTCGGCCTGCTCGCGGTCCGCCGCCGGGTCCGCACGCGGCCGACAGGGCCGCAGGACGAGCAGCCGTGGGCACCGGGCGGGGTGAGCGTTCCGCTGCTGGCCGGCGCGGCCGCGGCGCTGCGCGCGGTGTCCGCCGGGCGGGACGAGGCCGACCGCCACCGGCGCGCGCTGATCGGCCGGGTGCGCGCGTGCCTGGCCGATATCCCGGACGTCGACATCCCCGGGGACGCCGAGCACACCCTCCCCCACGTCCTCACGTTCTCCGCGCTCTACGTGGACGGCGAGGCGCTGCTGACGGAGCTGGACCGGCGGGGTGTCGCGGTGGGTTCCGGATCCGCGTGCACCGCCAGCACGCTCGAGCCCAGCCACGTGCTGGTCGCGATGGGCGTGCTCACCCACGGCAACGTGCGCCTGAGCCTGCCGGTGGATGCCGGCGACGCCGACGTGGACCGGCTCTGCGCGGCGCTTCCCGACGCGGTCGCGAGCGTGCGGTCGGCGCTCGGGGCGGACGGCCTGTGATCGTCGACGCCCGCGGGCTGCTGTGCCCGCAGCCGATCATCCGGCTCGCCAGGGCCGCAGCCGACGCGTCCGCCGGCACCGAGGTCACGGTGCTGTGGACCGACCGTGCCGCACGGGCGGACATCGCGGCGTGGGCGCGGATGCGGGGCCACACGGTGGCCGGCGAGTCTGCCGCCGAACCGCTCGACGGGCGCGAGGCCCGCGCCACCACCGTGCTGCTCGGCGAGCCCGCGCGCTGACCGGCACCGGCGCGGGGGGACGGCGGCCGGCGACCGGCCCGCAGACGCCGACGGCGGGCACCCCGTGGGGTGCCCGCCGTCGGGAGGTCAGGCCGGACTCAGCTGAACGAGCCCCCGCACGCGCACGAGCTCGCAGCGTTCGGGTTGTCGATCGTGAAGCCCTGCTTCTCGATCGTGTCGGCGAAGTCGATCGTGGCGCCGTCCAGATAGGGCACGCTCATCCGGTCGACCACGACCTCGACCCCGTCGTAGTCGCGCAGGGCGTCGCCGTCCAGCGTTCGCTCGTCGAAGTACAGCTCGTAGATCAGGCCCGAGCAGCCGCCGGGCTGCACGGCCACGCGCAGGCGCAGGTCGTCGCGGCCCTCCTGCTCCAGGAGGCTGCGGACCTTGGCCGCAGCGACGTCCGTGAGGACGACACCGTGCGTGGCGGTCTGCGTGGTCTCGGTCATGGCCCCTCCGGGGTGGGTCGCGTCGCTGTGTCATCGGGAAGAACAACCGGAACACACCGGGTCTTCCCGACCAGGGTACGACCTCCGGGCCCGTGCGCCCACGGGACCCCGCCCGGGACCACGCGATCCGGGCGCCGTCCGGGGGTCGCCGTCAGCGCGACCAGGTCCTGGCCACCCGTGTGACCCGTTCCCGCAGCGCCCCGCCGAGGTCCGTCAGCTCCCGCCAGGCACCCGACACGTCCGCCAGCGGGTAGACCCCCGCGAGCCCCTGAGCCGCCCACTCCCGGCGGCCGAGCACGACCTCCCCGCACACCACGACCACCGGCAGGGCGTGCGACGCGCCCTCGGCCGAGGCGACAGCCAGCGCGGAGTCGTGCAGCACGTGAGGCTCCAGGACCGCCGTGGCGGTGAGCACCAGGTCGGCGCGGGCGGCCCTCTCGGGCAGGCCGACCAGCGCCGCGACGACGTCCGAGCCTGGTTCGAGCCGTGCGCCCAGCAGCGACAGCCCGAAGGCGAGCCCGCCACCGGCTCCCGCGCCGCGGGCCGCGGCGAGCGCGCGCACGTGCCCCGGCCCGAGCGCCGACCCGAGGCCGTGCACCCATGCCGCGAACGCCTGCTCCATGCCCTGCGCGGCCTGCGGAGCCAGGGAGAGCGCCGTCGCGTCCGGCACAGCGAGCAGCGCGCTGGCGCCGTGCAGGCCCAGCAGCGGGACCTCGGTGTCCACCGCGACCACCAGCTCGCGTCCGGCCAGGCGCCTCCGGAAGCCGCCGACGACCTCCCCGGCACCTGACAGGTCCGCCACGGTCGCGGCGCGCAGCTGCTCGGCACCGTCCGCGACCACGGGCACGTCGAGTCCGAGTGCCGCGAGCAGCCCCGCGCCGGCGTCGTGTGCCGTCAGGCCACCCACGCCCACGACGATCCGACCGGCGTCGAGGTCCAGCGCGGCGTCGAGCAACCCGGCGGCACCGGCCGAGCCGAGCGGCCCGCCAGGTCCGGCACCCGGGCGCGGCCCGAGCAGCTCCGCGGCCTCCACGATCACGGTGCCGTCCGGCAGGCGCAGAAGCGCCACGGGAGCCGCACCCCCGGGCGTATCGACGGTGACGGGCACGAGGTCGCCGCCCGCGGCTCGGTGGACGGCACCGATCAGCCCCGGACCTCCGTCGCCGAGCGGGGCCAGGTCCAGGTCGTCGCCCGGCGCCCCGGCAAGCCACCCTTCGCGGAGCAGGACGGCGACGTCGGCCGCAGGCAGGTCCGGCCCGAGGCGGTCCGGGGCGATCAGCACGCGCACCCCGCCATCCTGCCGGACCGCCGCAGACCGCCGCGTCCGGAACCGGATCGGTCGGATTCGCGCCGATCCGGTTCCGGACGTCGAAGGGGGTCGCTCCGGGGGCGCTGTGGGAAGATCTTCCGGTGACCTCCACGTTCACCGAGCCCCGCCCGTCCGGGGCCCTCCTGCTCCTCGGACAGGGCTCCGACCTCTCCTCCGAGCGCGGTGTCGAGTGCACCGGCGCGCTGCCCGCCGCGTCCGACCCGGACCTCGTGGAGCGGGCCCGAGTGGCCCGCGCCGCCCTGGGCGACCGTGCGTTCGTGCTCGGCCACCACTACCAGCGCGACGAGGTCATCGCCCTGGCCGACGTCACCGGCGACTCCTTCAAGCTCGCGCGCGAGGCAGCCGCGCGACCCGAGGCTGAGTACGTGATCTTCTGCGGCGTCCACTTCATGGCCGAGTCGGCCGACATCCTGACCCACGCCGGCCAGGCCGTCGTACTCCCCGACCTCCAGGCCGGTTGCTCGATGGCGGACATGGCCGACATCGCGCAGGTCGAGGAGGCCTGGGAGGTGCTCGCCGACGCCGGTGTGGCCGAGCGGACCGTCCCGGTGACGTACATGAACTCCACGGCCGCGATCAAGGCGTTCACCGGTCGGCACGGCGGCACGGTCTGCACGTCGTCCAACGCCCAGGTCGCGCTGCGCTGGGCGTTCGACAAGACCGGCGGCCCGGGTGGCGACGGCAAGGTCCTGTTCATGCCCGACCAGCACCTGGGCCGCAACACCGCGGTGCTCCAGCTCGGCCTTTCGCTGGACGACTGCGTGGTCTACGACCCCCGCAAGCCCGACGGCGGCCTCTCCGAGCAGCAGCTGCGCGACGCGCGGATGATCCTGTGGCGCGGGCACTGCTCGGTGCACGGCCGGTTCTCGGTGGACAACGTGGCGGCGATCCGCGAGCGGGTGCCCGGTGTCAACGTCCTGGTGCACCCGGAGTGCAAGCACGAGGTGGTCGCCGCCGCTGACCACGTCGGGTCCACCGAGCACATCATCCGCGCCCTGGACGCCGCCGAGCCGGGCAGCGCGTGGGCGATCGGCACCGAGCTCAACCTGGTGCGCCGGCTCGCAGCGGCCCACCCCGAGCTGTCGGTTCACTACCTGGACTCCACGGTGTGCTTCTGCTCGACGATGAACCGCATCGACCTGCCGCACCTGGTGTGGGCGATGGAGGAGCTCGTCGCCGGGCGGGTGGTCAACCGGATCGAGGTCGACCCCGACGACGCGCACTGGGCCAGGGTCGCCCTGGACCAGATGCTCGCACTGCCCGGCCTCGACCCGGCTCCCAGCACCGTGGACTGAGGTCACACGCCCAGCCGGAACCGAAGGGGCACCCGATGACGACCGTGCCGCCGATGCGGATCGGGATCTTCGTGTTCGACGACGCCGAGGAGCTCGACGTCGTCGGGCCCTATGACGTGCTCGCCAAGTGGGCCGAGCTCAGCGAGCTGCGGCCGGAGGTCGTGCTCTTCTCCGCGGACGGCGCGGGAGTCCGCCTCGCCAAGGGCCTGCGCGTGCTGCCGGACTTCGCCGCGGCGGACGTCGGCCCGCTGCACGTGCTGATCTACCCCGGCGGCCACGGCACCCGGCGCCTCACGCTGGACCACGACCACCTCGCCTGGGTGCGCGAGATCCGAGCCACGACGCCGCTGGTCGCCTCGGTGTGCACCGGGGCCCTGGTGCTGGCCGCCGCGGGCCTGCTGGCCGGACGCCCCGCGACGACGTACTGGGACGCGTTCGACGAGCTCGCGAGCCTTGACCCCAGCGTCCTGGTGGACACCGACGCCCGGTTCGTCGACGACGGCGACGTGGTGACCAGCGCGGGCGTCTCCGCCGGGATCGACATGGCGTTGCACCTGGTGGCGCGCCTGGAGACCGTCGCGATGGCGCGGACGGTCAAGCGCGCGATCCAGTACGAGCCCGAGCCGCCGGTCTGAACCGGACGCCGGAGCTGGCCATCCGGACCCGCGCGCGACCGGCCGACCGGGGTCGGTCAGCGCTTGTACTCGGCCGGCGGCTGGTCGACCTCAGGCCCCGCTCCGAGGTCGCGGGCAGCGCCGTCCCCCGGTGACTCCAGCCGACGGATCAGCGCGAGGAGCTCTCGGCGGTACTGCGGGGTGCGGAAGTCCCCGCCGTGGGTCGCAACCGTGAACAGGTAGGTGGTCGGGTCCACCTCGGAGCTGCGGTGGTCGATGTCGCGCTCCGCGGCGGCCGGGCTGCGCACGCCCGCATCCACCGGGAAGCCGATGTAGTCGGTCCGTCGCCACAGGCTGCGCCACCGTGGTCCGTGCGACCACGGCTCGAGCGTGGGCGCGGACAGGAAGCCCACCACCGAGCGCGGGCGCGACGTGGTCGCAGGGCGCGGCTCGAGCTCACCGACCCACGGGTCGGCCGACCAGAGACGCGCGCGACGGGAGGGGTCGGTACCCAGCACCTCGGGACCGAAGAGCTCCGGGAAGAACCTGCCGAAGTAGGCCCGTAGCTGGGTCCCGAAGGTCAGCAGAGCGATCCGTTCGGGGTGGCGCACCGTGCCGTCGGCGAGCTGGCGGGCGAGCAAGGTGGCCACCGAGACCACCGCCCCGAGGCTGTGCGCAGCCACGACGACGCGCCGACGGCTGCGATCGGGCGACGCCGGCCGTGCGGCGTCCGAGGCCTCCTCGTCGGCGCCACCGGCGGGCTCGCCGTCCGACGGCCCCCGCTCGGTGAGGCCGAGCCACTCGTCGATCCGACCCCGGAGCTCGGGGACGGCACGCTCCGCGTAGGACGGCGCGGCGAACGGGTGGGCGACCCGCGGCAGGAAGCAGGTCAGGTCCCACAGCAGGCCCCACGGACGGCTGCGCGCGTGGCCCGAGCCACCGAGCACGACGCTGGCGACCAGCAACCCGAACGCCGCGACGACCACCGCGCGTGCCGCGGTGTGCCAGCCCACCGGGAGCGTGATGCCCACCTGGGCCAGCTGCTCGACGGGAGCGGAGGCGCGGCCAGCCGTCTCGTCGAACGGCACGATCGCCAGGCCCATGACCGTCGCGACCCACAGAGCGGTCGCGAGGACGGCGACCAGGGGCTCGGCCCGGTGCGCGAGCGCCGCCATCCGGCGAGTGCCCTGGGTCCAGCCGTGCCAAGGGTCCGCGGTCGCTTCGCCCGGCGGCCCGACCGGCAGGGGCCGGCGGCGTAGCACCAGGTGCTGCAGGCCGACCGCGAGCACCGACAGCAGCAGCGCGAGCACGGCGCCGAGGCTGGTGAACGAGAAGCCGTCGTAGCCGCGCGGCAGCGGCAGCGACCAGTCGACCGACATGCCTGTGCCCGCGCCGCCGGTCCGGTCGGCGGCCGGGCCGGCCACCGGCGGGGTGATCGGGACGGGGTCACGCAGTGGGTCCTCGTCCGCCGCGCACTGCTCGGTGACAGCGGGCGAGCAGGCCGGGGAACGCTCGGGCGCGGCCGCGGAGTCCAGCCACGACACGGTGCCGGTCACCACGGCCCCGGAGAGCACGAGCGCGAATCCCGCGGCCAGGCTGAGGAAGACCGCGGGCCCTGCGCCACCCCATCCCTCGAATGCCCGCCACCCGCGGCCGCGCGACGAGCCGTCGGCCCGTCGGGGGGCGGGGGCACGCATGGCGGCCACGGCGTAGCCGGCGAGCAGCGCCAGCCCGAGTCCCCAGAGCCACGACGCCCCCGTCGCGAGAGCCAGGGCCGCGCACCCTCCGACCCCGGCCACCAGTGCGGGCCACCAGGCGCTGAGCACCGTGCGCAGCGCGAGAGACCCGACCACGAGCACCGCGAGCACACAGATGAGGATCGGCACCGCCCAGGTGGTGACCGCGAGGGTCCACGGCTCGGTGCGCGCGTTGATCGTCTCGTTCGTTCGGAGCGTGACCAGGACACCCACGAGCGAGACGCCCGCCAGCGCGAGCACGGCCCACGCCCACCGGCCGGCGCCGGCGGTACCGGCGTCGGTCGTCTCGACCCTCAGCGTGGTGATCCGCACCGCGGAGACGACCACGACCAGGCCGAAGGCGATCGTCGGCGCCACGGCAGGCCAGAGGCTCGCGTCGCCCCAGGTGAGCAGCTGGACGCAGACGGCGAGACCGACCAGGGCCGTCCCGGATGCCAGGTGGTAGGCCCACCCGGCCCACCCGTTGACTGCGTGCGACCACAGCCCGGTCCGCGTGAGGAAGGGCCACGAGGGAGCATCCCCGGCCGGCGCGCCACCGTGTGCGGCCAGGTCCCGCCCGTGCGAGGCCGAGACCCGGCGATCGAACCGGACGGCACCGGTGAGCCCGACCAGGCCGACCCCGAGCACGGCCACCAGCGCGACCGCGGCGAGCGCGGCGGTGCGCGCGCCCGGCGACCAGCGGGCGAGCGCCTCCATCTGGGCCGGCAGCGCGGCGCACACGTAGACCACGTCGGCGCCGCCCGGCCGGACGTAGCAGCGCGCCGCCACCGTGCCGACCGTCACGGTCAGCGCCGTTGCCGTCCACAGCATCGTCAGGGCCCAGCCGAACAACCGGACCAGGCCGCCGCTCAGGCTCCGGTCGGCCAGGGGCGTGGAGGTGGCGGAGTCGCCGGGCTCGGGTGGACCCGCGTCGAGCCGCCGCGCCCAGTAGGCGGCGTTCACCAGTCCGAACGGGATGATCAGCACCCAGAACGCCCGTACCAGGCCGGAGAGCAGCCCGGAGGCCGACGAGAGGAACGGCACGGTGGAGAGCCTGGCCAGCGCACCCCATGAGTAGGCCTCTCGGCGAACCCCGGGCGGGGGGAGGCGGAAGTCGTCCGCGGCGACGTCAGGCGAGTCGCGCAGCTGGGCGAGGACCTCCGGCTCGGGGACCCAGAAGCTGCCCCCGTCGTCACCGGCCGCCCGTACGACCTCGTCGGGGTCCAGGCCGAGCATGCTGTGCGGTGGGGAGTTGGACACCCCGTGCACCCGGATCTCGAGGACCTGCGGGACCTCGCCCTCGTCGGAAGGGGCACCGCCGTCGTTCGCGTCCACGTGCGACCCCCACAGCCGTCCGCGGCGACCGGCCCGCGCCGGGCGCGCCTGCGCGCTCGATCAAGATCGGCGCATGTGGATTGTCCCAATGATGACCGGCGAAAACCAGCCCCCTGCCGTCTCCGTCGACGCGGGCGCGTCGAGCCGGCGACCGCCGGACGGCCAGCCGCCCTCGCGAGCCCGCGGGTACCCTGCCGCGGTGGCCCGCACCCTGCACCTCGCCCGAGCGTTCTACCGCCCCCGCCGTGCCGTGCCGGGCATGCACCTGCTGGACACCTCGATCACCCGGATGCGGGTGGGCCCCGGCGACCTGGACATCTACCTGCACGTCAACAACGGCGCGTACCTGCAGATGATGGATGTCGCGCGGACCAACTACCTCGCGGACCTCGGCGCCTTCCCGGTGCTGCGCGAGCGCGCCTGGTACCCGGTCGTCGCCGCGTCGACCATGACGTACAAGCGGTCGATGCGGCTGGGTGAGCGGTTCGAGATCGCCACGCGCGTGCTCGCCTGGGACGAGCGGGTCGTCTACCTCGAGCAGGAGTTCCGGCGCGGTGGCGACCCGGTGGCGCGCGGCTGGGTGGCCGGACGTTTCCTGCACCGTGGCGGCGATCGGATCCCGGCACCTGCCGTGGTCGCAGCGCTGGACCCCTCGGCGACCGCGCCGGAGCTGCCCGAGGACGTCGCCGCCTGGGCGGCTGCGGTCGACGTGGCCCACCGGGGGGGCTGAGGTCGCACGCCGCCGGTCAGCCAGTCAGCCGGTGAGCCGCCCGAGGCTCTCACGCAGCAGGGCCGTCTCCGGCTCGTTGCCCGGGCACTCGAGCGCTCGGCGGAACTCCTCGACGCCCTCCTCGACCCGACCGGCCCGGACCAGCAGCTCGGCGCGGACCACGTGCCACGGGCGGTAGCCCGGCAGGTCGACACCCTCGAGCGCCGCCAGACCGGGCTCTGGCCCGTGCACCTCGGCGACGGCCACCGCGCGGTTCAGGCGCACCACCGGCGTCGGGGTCAGGTCGAGCAGCGCGTCGTACAGCTCGACGACGCGGGGCCAGTCGGTGTCCTCGGCCCTCGCCGCCGCAGCGTGCACGGCGGCGATCTCGGCCTGCAGCCGGTAGGGACCGGGCGGCCCGAGGCGGCGGGCCCGGTCCAGTGCGGCGCGGCCCCGGTCGATGAGGTCGCGGTCCCAGGCGGTCCGGTCCTGGGCGGGTAGCGGCACCAGAGCGCCCTCGGGGTCGGTGCGCGCGGCCCGGCGCGCGTCGGTGAACAGCACCAGTGCGAGGAGCCCGAGCACCTCGGGCTCTGCGGGCATCAGGTCGGCGAGCTCGCGCGCGAGCCGGAGCGCCTCCGCGCACAGGTCGACCCGCACCAGCTCGTCACCCGACGTCCCGCGATGTCCCTCGGTGTAGATGAGGTAGACCACCGCGAGCACCGCGGGCAGGCGCTCCCCGAGCTCGTCGGCCGACGGGACGCGGTACGGGATCCGCGCGTCGCGGATCTTCGCCTTCGCCCGGGTCAGGCGGGCGGCCATGGTCGGCTCGGGGACGAGCATCGCCCTGGCGATCTCGGCCGTCGTCAGGCCGCCGAGAAGTCGCAGGGTGAGCGCGACCCGGGCGGTGAGCGAGAGCGCCGGGTGGCAGCACGTGAACACCAGCCGCAGGTGGTCGTCGCGGACGGCCGCCGCGTCGGCGACCTCGTCCGCCGGCCCGTCGACCTCGTCCCGGCCGAACAGCAGCGCCGCCTCGCCCAGCTTGGACCTGCCGGCCTGCTCGCGGCGCCAGCGGTCCACGGCCCTGCGGCGCGCCGTCGTCACGATCCAGCCCGCGGGGCTCGGCGGGACGCCACGCTCGGGCCAGGTGCGCAGCGCGGCGAGGTAGGCCTCCTGCACCGCCTCCTCGGCGAGGTCCAGGTCGCCGAGGAGGCGGGTCAGGATCGCGATCGCCCGGCCGTGGTTCTCCCGGAAGGCGCTCGCGACCTGGGCCTGCGCGTCGCGCACGGCTCAGAACACCAGCCGGGCCACGGGACGGACCTCGATGGGCAGGCTGGTGATCGCGACCGCCTGCTCGGCCCAGTCCAGCGCGGCGTCGAGGTCGGGCGCGTCGATCAGCCAGAAGCCGCCGAGGTGCTCCTTGGCCTCGGCGAACGGGCCGTCGCTCATCACGAACTCGTCGGGCACGACGCCGAGCGGCGCGTCCGAGCGGACCACCGTCGCGGTCGAGGCGGGCTGGAGCCCGGCGGTCAGCACGAACGCCCCCGCGTCGCGCATCCGGTCCGCGAGGTCCGCCAGACGCCGCATCACCTCGGCGAGCACCTCCTCGCTCGGGGCGCCCTCGTCGGGCTGATGCATGGCCAGCATGTAGTGGGTCATCGCATGCCTCCTGAAGTGGGGCCGGCCCGGTGCCGACCTCACCCATGACACGAACGGGGACGCCCGTTCTCGACATCGTCAGAGCCGCGCTGCCCCGACCAGCACCAGCGCCTCGGCGAGCACGGCCTTCTCCAGGTCGCCGAGGTGGACCGACTCGTCGGCCCCGTGAGCCCTCGCATCCGGGTCCGCCACACCGGTGACCAGGATCGCGGCCTCCGGGAAGACCTCCGCGAGCTCGGCGACGAACGGGATCGAGCCGCCGACGCCGATGTCCACCGGCGCGGTCCCCCACGCCTCGGCAAAGGCCTCGCGCGCCAAGCGCATCGCCGGGGTGTCCTCGAGCGCGGCGAACGCCTTGCCCCGCTCGCCGTCGGTGACCGCGACGCGCGCTCCGAACGGGGCGTGCGACTCCAGGTGGGCCCGCAGCGCCGACGCCGCGTCGGCGGGGTCCTGACCCGGGGCGATGCGCATCGAGAGCTTGGCCCGCGCCGACGCCGCGATCGTGTTCGACGAGTCGGCCACGGACCTCACGTCCATGCCGATCACCGAGATCGCCGGGCGGGTCCACAGCCGTGCGGTCAGTGGCCCGGTGCCGGCGAGCCGGACGCCGGGCAGCACGGACGCGTCGGCCCGCAGCGCCGCCTCGTCGTAGTCCACCGAGGGGTCGGGGGCGGTCGTCAGGCCCTCGACCGCGACCGACCCGTCCTCGTCGTGCAGCGTCGCGATGAGTCGGGCGAGCAGCGTCGGCGCGTCCAGCACCGGACCGCCGAACAGCCCGGAGTGCACGGCGTGCTCGAGCACGGCCACCTCGACCTCGCAGTCGACCAGTCCGCGCAGCCCCACGGTGAGCGCCGGGACGCCCACCTTCCAGTTCGCCGAGTCGGCCACCACGATGACGTCGGCGGCGAGCCGGTCGCGGTAGGTGCGCAGGAAGTCCCCGAACGCGGGGCTGCCGACCTCCTCCTCGCCCTCGACGAACACCGTCACGCCGACCGGCAGGTCCTCTCCCAGGGCCCGCACGGCACCGAGGTGCGCGGCGATCCCCGCCTTGTCGTCGGCCGATCCGCGGCCGTAGAGCCGGCCGTCACGCTCGGTGGGCTCGAACGGCTCGGTGTGCCAGTCCTCGCGCGGCCCGGTCGGCTGCACGTCGTGGTGCGCGTAGAGCAGCACGGTGGGGGCTCCGGGCGGTCCCGGCCGGTGGCCCACCACCGCAGGTCTGCTCGAGGCACCTGCGGCGGTGGTCGCGACGAGGACCTCCGCGGGCACGCCGGCCTCGGTCAGCAGGGCGGCCACGGCCTGCGCGCTGCGGGCCACCTCCGCCTGGTCGAATGTCGGGCTCGAGATGCTCGGGATGCGCACCAGGTGCTCGAGGTCGGCCCGGACGCGGCCGAAGCCCTGGGCAACCCGGCGGCGCAGCTCGGACGGGGACGGCGTGTGGGTCACGTCCGCTCACGCTACCGCCGGCGGCCACGGCCGCCAGCCGGGGTCCCATCCCGGCTCGACTACCCTGATGGCGTGCCCCCGACGACGCCCACCGACCCCGACCACGCCACCACCGGCAAGGGCCGCCCGACCCCCTCCCGCAAGGAGCGCGAGGCGGCCCGCCGCCAGCCGCTGGTGCCCAAGGACCGCAAGCAGGCCGCGCGCCAGTCCCGCGAGGCCCAGAAGGCGGCTCGGGACCGGGAGTACCAGGCCCTCAAGACCGGCGACGAGCGGTACCTGCCGCTGCGGGACAAGGGGCCGCAGCGCCGCTGGGTGCGCGACTACGTCGACGCGCGACGCAACCTCGGCGAGTGGTTCCTGCCGGTCGCGATGGTCGGCTTCATCGGCATGACCCTGACGGTCAGCGGCCAGCAGGTGGTCGGGCTGATCATCACGGTGGTCCTGTACCTGTGCGTGCTGGCCGCGATCGTCGACGGCTTCATCCTCGCGCGCCGGCTGAAGAGCGGGCTCGCCGCTGCCTTCGGCGAGGGCAAGGTCCAGTCGGGCCTGCGTCGGTACGGGCTGATGCGCGCCTACCAGCTGCGCCGCCTGCGCCTGCCCAAGCCTCAGGTCGCCCGGGGCCAGTTCCCGTCCTGACGGCTCACTGCGGCTCCAGCACCGCCGGAGCTCTCCCGGCGGCCTCACGCGTCGAGCGGGTCAGCCGCGGCAACCACAGGTGCACCAGCGGACCGATCGCGAGCGCGTAGGCGAGGGTCCCGACCCCGGCCGTACCGCCCAGGAGCCAACCGGCCCCGACGACGCACACCTCGATGCCGGTGCGCACCGCACGCAGCGGCCATCCGGTGCGCGCGACCAGGCCCGTCATCAGTCCGTCGCGTGGCCCGGGCCCCATCCCCGCACCGACGTACAGCGCGGTCGCCAGGGCGTTGAGCACGATCCCGGCCGCCAGCATCGCGGCGCGGACCGGAACGGACAGCGGGTCCTCGAGCCGAGCCAGCGCCGCCAGCGCGGGGTTGACCGCGGCGCTGATCACGACGACGTTCGCGAGCGTGCCGAACCCCGGCCGTTGGCGCAGCGGGAGCCAGCACGCGAGCACCACCGCGCCGGTCACCGCGGTGACCGCACCGAAGCTCGCGCCGGTGCGCGCCGCCAGGCCCTGGTGCAGCACGTCCCATGGCATGGCGCCCAACCCCGCCCGCAGCATGAGCGCCATCGAGATCGCGTATGCGACCAGGCCGACCCCGAGCTGGGTGATCCGCGCCATCACCTGACGGGCTCCACGGTGGTGCCCGAGTACCACGGCCTGTGCGACCGCGGCGGTGGGCGGCGCCCGCGCCCGTCCCGCCGGATGACGATCACGAGCGCTACCCCGAGCACGATCAGCGATGCCACCGCCGCGACCAGTGAGGCCAGTTCACCCGACATGTGGCCATGTTCGGGACCATCTGGCCTTGCCGTGTAGAGCCACTTCCGAGATTGTGGCCTGGTGCCTGCCGAACGCCGCGTCGCCCCGGCCGCCCTGAGCCGGATCATCGGACCACTGCCCGCCGGGACGGCGACGTACCGAGGACTGGCCGACGCGGTCCGACGTGCCGTGCTTGACGGTGGCTTGCCGGTCGGCACCCGGGTGCCCAGCGAGCGCGAGCTCGCCGGCGCGCTCGGCCTGTCCCGGACCACGACCGCGGCCGCCTACCAGCGCCTTCGCGAGCAGGGCGTGCTACGCACCCGACGCGGCTCGGGCAGCGTCACGGCCCTCCCCCCAGGTACCGACTCCTCCGCCGGCCTGCTGGTGCCCGACTCCGGCAGCCCGGGCCCGGTGGACCTGTCGGTCGCGGCGCCCGAGGCACCCGCCACCTTCGCCGAGGCCGCGCAGCGCGCACTCGACCGGCTCCCGGCGCACACGGCCGGCGGCGGCTACGCCTACCTCGGGCTGCCCGACCTGCGCGCACGCCTCGCAGAGCGATACACGCGACGCGGCGTGCCCACGACGCCCGAGCAGATCCTCGTCACATCGGGGGCGCAGGCCGCGACGAGCCTGCTGCTGGCCACCCTCGTCGGCTCCGGCGACCGGGTCGCGGTCGAGAACCCCGCCTACCCCCACTCGCTGGCCGCCATCCGCGCGGCCGGGGCCAGGCCCGTCGCGGTTCCAGTCGCGCCGGACGGCCTGGACCTGGACCTGCTCGAGGCGACGTTGCGCCAGGCGTCGCCCCGGCTCGTGCACGTCACGCCGGACCACCAGAACCCGACCGGCACGTCGCTGTCCGCCGAGGCGCGTGCCCGGTTGCGGCACCTGGCCACCCGCTATCGCACGCCGGTGGTCGGTGACGAGACGCTCACCGATCTCACGCTCGACGGGGACCCGCCGCCACCGTTCCTGGGACCCGCGCCCGACCAGCACCTGATCGCCGTGGGATCGGCCTCCAAGAGCTTCTGGGGCGGCCTGCGCCTGGGCTGGGTGCGCGCGCACCGCGACGTGGTGCTGCGGCTGGGGCAGGCACGGGTGCACCGGGACCTGAGCACCGGCCTGCTCGAGCAGCTCGTGCTCGTCGAACTGCTCGAGGACGCCGACACTCTCCTGGCGGACCGCCGGGCGGAGCTGCGGGTGCGCCGTGACGCCCTGCTCGCCGCGATGCACGCCGCCCTGCCGTGGCGTGCGAACGTGCCCGCCGGCGGGCTGTCGCTGTGGGTCGACCTCGGCTCCCCCGTGTCCTCCACGCTGGCCGCGGTCGCGTCGGGGCACGGTGTGCGCGTCGCCCCGGGCTCGGCCTTCGGGGTGGACGGCGGCTTCGAGCAGCGCCTGCGGCTGCCGTTCGCCGCCCCGGTCGACCAGCTCGAGCGCGGCGTGGCCGGGCTCGCCGCGGCGTGGCAGGCGCTGCCCGGCGACGCCGCGCCTGCTCCGGCGCAGGCCGTGCCGATCTAGGACGGGTCTGCCGCCGCCCATGTCGCCCGCCATGACCGTCCGCGGGTCGGGGCTGCGGGATGAGGCCGGACTCAGGCCTCGCGCAGCGGCACCGGCGGGCCCACCGGCTCGTCCCCGCCGAGCAGCCGCGCCTGGGTGAGGTGCTCGGCGGCGAGCTGGCGCCAGTGCTCGCCGAGCCACTGCTCGGCGTCGAAACGGCTGGTGAACACCGGGCTCACCGGACGGTCGCGGACCCGGTCAGCGCGGTCGAGGAACTCCCACCGCCACTGCGCCCTGCTCATCGCGCCTCCCGAGCGAGCTCGCGGTGGATCCGCGCGGCCCAGAACGGTCCACGGTAGATCAGACCGGTGTAGCCCTGGACCAGGGTCGCGCCGGCCTCGAGGTACGCACGCACGTCGTCGGCGGTCGTGATCCCGCCGACCCCGATCACGGTGCGCCCGGGCCCGAGCCGCTTGCGCAGCAGCCGGACCACCGCGAGACCTCGCAGCAGCAGCGGGGGGCCGGACAAGCCACCCTCGCCCAGCTCGTGGGCGATCGTGGTGTTGACCGCGACCACCCCCGCCAGGTCGAGCTCGGTGACCAGGTCCGCGACCGCGAGCACGTCGTCGTCGGCCAGGTCGGGGGCGATCTTCACCAGCAGCGGCACGCTGCCCGGCTCGGTCACCTCGTCGGCAGCCTGCCGCGCGGCGACCAGCAGCGGGCGCAACGCGTCGACCGACTGCAGGTCCCGCAGCCCGGGGGTGTTCGGCGAGGAGACGTTGACCACCAGGTAGTCCGCCCACGGCGCGAGGGCGCGGGCACAGGTCACGTAGTCCTGAGCGGCCCGGTCGGCAGGCGTGACCTTGTTCTTGCCGATGTTCACCCCGACGACGTACCGCCGCCCGGCCGGCGTCGCGCGCAACCGCCGCAGCCGCGTGGCCGCGGCCTGCGCGCCGGAGTTGTTGAAGCCCATCCGGTTGCGCAACGCCTGGGTCTCCAGGACGCGCCACAGCCGGGGCGGCTCGTTGCCCGGCTGAGCGAGCGGTGTCACCGTGCCGACCTCGACGTGGCCGAAGCCGAGCATCGTCATGCCCGGTACCCCGACGGCCTCCTTGTCGAACCCCGCCGCGAGCCCCAGCACGCCGGGCACCTGCATGCCGAGCGCCCGCACGGGCGGCCCCGGCGGCGCGCACCAGCTGCGCAGCAGCCAGGAGAGCCCGGGCACGGCCGCGACCGTCCGGATCAGGCCGAACGCCAGCCGGTGGGCGACCTCGGGGTCCATCCGGCGGAACACCAGGCGGAACAGCAGCAGGTACACGCGGGCAACCTACCCGGCCGCCGCCGCGGGGTCCGGGGACGTCCGGGTGGCGGTGCGCCGCAGCCACCACATGCCGATGAACGGCAGAACGAGCGGCACGTACCCGTACCCCTGGCCGTAGTCGGACCACACCGTCGCGTCGGCGAACAGGTCCGAGCGCACCAGCGACAACGTACCGACGCTCAGCACACCGACCATCTCCACGCTCACCGCGACCCAGGCCACGGTGCGCCACACCCCGCGACCGCGGGCCAGCGCGACGGTGGCCACGATGTAGACGACACCCGCGAACCCGGACAGCAGGTACGCCAGCGGCGCCGCGGCCAGATCCGTCGCGATCTGCACCGCCGAGCGCGCCGTAGCGGCCAGCGCGAGAATGGCGTACACCCCGACGATCACGCGCCCCGGGCCGGTGGCAGTCGGTGAGCTCATGCCCGGCACCCTATGGCCACCGGTCGTAGGGTGCCGGACAACGCCGAGAGGGGGCACCATGCCGATCCCACGCGCCATCACCCGGTTCAACCTCCGAGTGCTCAACCCCATGACCCTCCGGCTGGCGGGGCGGGGCTCCATGGTCGACCTGGAGCACGTCGGCAGACGCTCCGGCACGGTGCGCCACACGCCGCTGATGGCGTTCCGGCGCGGCGACGTCGTGACGATCGCCCTGACCTACGGGCCGGACGTGGAGTGGCTCAAGAACATCCGGGCGGCCGGACGCTGTCGGATGCGGATCGGCGACGGGATCGTGCACCTCGGCGCGCCGCGCCCGGTCCCGCCCGAGGTCGCCCTGCCGCAGATCTCCCGGCCGCAGCGCACCCTGCTCCGCTGGCCGATCCGCTGCCACGACTACGTCGAGCTGCCCGTACTGGACGGCTGAACCGGGCTCGGGCTCAGCCCTGCCAGACCTGGACCAGGCGCAGCTGGAGGAACGCGACCGTCAGGGCCGCCACCAGCAGCACCACCGAGCTCCACCGGGTGCGCTCGGCGAACGACCACGCGGCGGCGACCGGAAGGATGATCAACGTCGTGACCAGGTAGCCCCAGAACGTCGCTGCTTCCGACGGTGCGCCTTGGGTCACCGCCATCACCACCGCGACCACCGCCTGGACAGCCAGCACCGCCTCGACCACCGCGCCCGCCTGGAGCTGGCGCCAGATCACCGGCAGGTCCTTCGTCGCGCGCCAGCCCGCCCACCCGGCCAGGGCGACGGCGAGGGCGGCACTGAGCACCGCGAGGGGGATCCACACGTGGACGACCCTAGGGCCGACGCCCCGCGAGCACCCGGCCGACACCCGGCACGGTCCGCGCGTCGCGCGCCACGGGCCTAGCATCGGAGCGTGATCACCCTCACCTCCACCGCCGCTGCCCGCCTGTCCGTCGACGTCCTCGTGGTGGGGGTGACCTCCGACGACGGAACACCCCGCCTGCTCGGGGACGCGCTGCCCGCCGGCCTGGCCGCATCACTGACCTCACCGGCCCTCGGCGTCACGGCCGAGCGGGACCAGGTGGTGCGCGTGCCCGGCGGGGACGGGGTCGAGGCCGACGTGGTCGCCGTGGTGGCGGTCGCGGACCCGAGCGACCGCGAGTCGCTGCGCCGCGCGGCCGGCGCTGCCACCCGCCAGCTGACCGGGGTCGGCTCGATCGCCCTCGCGCTGCCGGTGCGCGACACCGACGACGTGGCGGCGGTCGCCGAGGGAGCGCTGCTCGGCGCGTACGCCTACACCCGGTACCACGAGCTTCCCGCCGCCAAGCGCCCGGCCGGGGAGATCCAGGTGGTCACCTCGCAGGCGAGGTCCGCCGCAGCGAAGGCGGCGGTCGCCCGCGCCGAGGTCGTCGCCGCCGCCGTGCACGGCGTGCGGGACCTGGTCAACACCCCGCCGCTCGACCTCTACCCCGCCGCGTTCGCCGACATCGCCAAGGCCGCCGCGAAGGGCACCAAGGTCAAGGTCACCGTCCTCGACGAGAAGGAGCTCGCCTCCGGCGGCTACGGCGGCCTGGTGGCCGTCGGCCAGGGCTCGTCGCGCCCACCGCGCCTGGTCAAGCTCTCCTGGTCGCCGGCCCGCGCCAAGCGCTCGGTGGCGCTGGTGGGCAAGGGCATCACGTTCGACTCCGGCGGCCTGTCGATCAAGCCCGCCAAGTCGATGGAGACGATGAAGTCGGACATGGCCGGCGCCGCCGCCGTGCTGCACACCGTGCTGGCCGCCGCCGCCCTGAAGCTCCCGGTCGCCGTGACCGGCTACCTGTGCCTGGCCGAGAACATGCCGTCCGGCACCGCCCAGCGGCCCTCGGACGTCATCACCCAGAAGGGCGGCACCACCGTCGAGGTCCTCAACACCGACGCCGAGGGGCGGCTGGTGCTCGCCGACGGCCTGGTGGCCGCGTGCGAGGAGAAGCCTGACGTCGTGCTGGACATCGCGACCCTGACCGGCGCGCAGGTGGTCGCGCTCGGCACCCGGGTCTCCGGCGTGATGGGCACCGAAGAGGTGCGCGCCGCGGTGGTCGCGGCCGCAGGCGAGGCCGGTGAGCAGTTCTGGCCGATGCCCCTGCCCGAGGAGCTCCGCGCCGGCCTGACCTCGCAGGTCGCGGACCTGGCCAACGTCTCCAGCGACCGCAACGGCGGGATGCTCACCGCGGGAATCTTCCTGCGCGAGTTCGTGGGCTCGACGCCGTGGGCGCACCTGGACGTCGCCGGTCCGGCGTTCAACGAGGGCGCCGCGTGGGGCTACACCCCCAAGGGCGGCACCGGCGTGGGCGTGCGTACGATGCTGGGCGTGATCGAGGCCGGCTGACCCTGCACCGCGAACCGACGCGCGCCGCCTCCTCGGGCGGCCCGCGTCGGCGTTCTCAGGCCGCCTGCGCCGCGTCGGCGCCGGCCGCGTCCAGCTCCGCGAGCTGGTCGTCGGTCAGCACCAGGTCCAGCGACTCGACGTCCTCGAGGTAGTGGTCGAACGTCCGCGGGCCCACCAGGGCAGGACCTCTGAGCCGCTCGACAGGCTCGCTGACGAGGCTCGCGCTCACCTACCGGGCTCGTCGGAAGACCCCCGCGACGTGTGAGGGGCGCCCGGGTTCGCCGAGTCGGTCGCGCGACAACTCAGGAAGCCGGACCGGTGGGGCACCGGACTCACCTCGGCGCCGATGCCCGGGCCGTCGACGGGCCGTCCCGGGCGACGAGCACGAGGGCCTCGCGTTCTGGGCCGGGGTCCTGCAGGTGGTCCGCCAGCCGCCCTGGCCCTCGGCACCATCCGCGGCACGAGCGGCAGGGCCCCGGTGCTGGAACCGAGCGTGCGGCGGCGGCCGGCGCGGTGAGGGGCGTCAGAGGCCCGCTTTGCGTCCGCAGTCTGGACGGCCCCGCACGGATCGGTGTCTGAGCCCGGCCTCGCCGCGTGGGGCGCCGGGCCGCCTCACCGAGCGCACATCGGCGGATCCGGACGCAACGGCAGAGGATATTCGTCACGCCTTCAGTGACGAAACATCCGCGGATGAAGGGCCCCCACGCTCATCGACAGGTCCGGATGGGCGCCCCCGGAAGGTTCGTCGCTCAATCCGTGACAGAGCTTCCGCCGAGAAGGGTCGGGCCCATTGATCGGCCCGACCGCGCATCACCGAGCGCGCCGCCGGACGCTCGCCTCAGCCGCCGGTGCGCTGCCGGGCGTTCCAGTCCCGCATCCGCTTCGGGTAGCCGACCAGCTGCACGTCGTAGACCGGGATGCCGAGGTCGACGGCGATCTTGCGGGCCGTCGCGGGGTCGGGCACCCGGCGGCGGGTCCACTCCCCACTGGTCGCGATGAGCACCATGGTCGTCTGCGTCACGTGCGTCTGCGGTTCGATGTACGCCTCGACCCCCACCCGGGTGCGGGCGAACTCGGCGAGATGGTCGAGCGTGGCCTTGCGGGTGTCGCGGTCGGGGGCTTGGCGCGAACGCCGTCGGAACAGGGCCATGGGTCCAGCGTACGGGCGGACAGGACCCACGGCCCGATCAGTCATAGGATGAATCCCGTCGCAGAGTCGTCGACCACGGTCCCCGGCGCGGATGCCGCCGGACCTCGGGTGATGACAAGATGGCGACAGCGCCCGACCCGCAGCCGTGCCCGAGGGGAGCCTGACCGTGCCTGACACCGCCGACATCGTGGTCCTGGGCGGAGGGAGCGGGGGCTACGCCACCGCCCTGCGCGCCACCGAGCTGGGACTGAGCGTGGTGCTCGTCGAGGAGGCGAAGGTCGGCGGGACCTGCCTGCACGTGGGCTGCATCCCGACCAAGGCGCTCCTGCACGCCGCCGAGGTCGCCGACTCCGCCCGCGAGTCCGAGAAGTACGGCGTCCGCGCCGCGCTCGAGGGCATCGACATGGCCGGGGTGAACGGCTACAAGGACGCGGTGGTCGGTCGGCTCTACAAGGGCCTCCAAGGCCTGGTGAAGGCCCACGGGATCACCTACGTCGAGGGCCACGGGCGGCTCGTCGCGCCGGACACCGTCGAGGTGAACGGCGAGCGCTACACCGGCAAGCACGTCGTGCTCGCCACCGGCTCGTACTCACGCACGCTGCCCGGCCTGGAGATCGGCGGCCGGGTCATCACCTCCGAGCACGCGCTGGCCCTGGACTACGTGCCCCAGTCCGTCGTGGTGCTCGGCGGCGGGGTCATCGGCTGCGAGTTCGCCAGCGTGTGGACCTCGTTCGGCACCAAGGTGACCATCGTCGAGGCACTGCCGACGCTGGTCCCCAACGAGGACGCATCGATCACCAAGTCCTTCGAGCGGGCTTTCCGCAAGCGCGGCATCGCGTTCCACACCGGCGTGCGCTTCTCCGGGGTCACTCAGGACGACGCGGGCGTGCACGTCTCGCTCGAGGACGGCACCACGCTGGACGCCGATCTCCTGCTGGTCGCGGTCGGTCGCGGCCCGCGCACTGCGGACCTCGGCTACGAGGAGCAGGGCGTGCCGATGGAGCGTGGGTTCGTGCTCACGGACGAGCGGCTGCACACCGGCGTCGCGAACATCCACGCCGTGGGCGACATCGTGCCGGGCCTGCAGCTCGCGCACCGCGGCTTCGCGCAGGGCGTCTTCCTGGCCGAGGAGATCGCGGGGCTCAACCCGGCGCCGATCGTCGAGTCCGGGATCCCACGCGTGACCTACTCCGACCCGGAGATCGCGTCCGTCGGGCGTGACCGAGGCCAAGGCCAAGGAGCTGTACGGCGACGACCAGGTCCAGACCTACGAGTACAACCTCGCCGGCAACGGCAAGAGCCAGATCCTGGGCACCACCGGCTTCGTCAAGCTGGTGCGCAAGAAGGACGGCCCCGTGGTCGGCGTCCACATGCTCGGTGCCCGGGTCGGTGAGCTGATCGGCGAGGGCCAGCTGATCGTCAACTGGGAGGCCTACCCCGAGGACGTCGCGTCCCTGGTGCACGCCCACCCCACCCAGAACGAGGCGGTCGGCGAGGCGTTCCTCGCCCTGGCCGGCAAGCCACTGCACGCGCACAACTGACAGGAGACGCCAGGTCATGTCTGAGTCCGTCCAGATGCCGGCGCTCGGCGAGAGCGTCACCGAGGGCACCGTCACCCGCTGGCTCAAGAACGTGGGCGACGAGGTCGCCGTCGACGAGCCGCTGCTCGAGGTCTCCACCGACAAGGTCGACACCGAGATCCCGTCGCCGTTCGCCGGCACGCTGGTGGAGATCGTCGTCGGCGAGGACGAGACCGCCGAGGTCGGCGCGGTCCTGGCCCGGATCGGCAGCGCGGACGAGGCCGGTGCCAGCCCCGCGGCCGCCCCGGCCGACGAGGAGGCAGCCGAGCCGGAGGCGCCCGCCGAGCCGGAGGTGCCCGCCGAGCCGGAGGCGCCCGCCGAGCCGGAGGTGCCCGCCGAGGTGCACTCCCCCGACACCTCCCGCGCCGCCGCGCCGCCTGCATCCGAGTCTCCGGCCGCGCCGGCTCCGGCACCCGCCGGCGGTGGCGGCGGCCAGGACGTCACGATGCCCGCGCTCGGCGAGAGCGTCACCGAGGGCACCGTCACTCGCTGGCTCAAGAACGTCGGCGAGGAGGTGGCCGTCGACGAGCCGCTGCTCGAGGTCTCCACCGACAAGGTCGACACCGAGATCCCGTCGCCGTTCGCCGGCACGCTCAGCGAGATCCTGGTCGGCGAGGACGAGACCGCCGAGGTCGGCGCCGTGCTGGCCCGGATCGGCGGTGCCGCAGCGCCGGCGGCGGACGCGCCGGCCGCTGCCCAGGAACGCGAGCCGGAGCCCGAGCCCGCGCCCGAGCCGGAGCCCGCACCGACGCCGGCGCCCGAGCCCGCCGTAGCACCCGAGCCGGCCGCGGAGCCCGAGCCGGCCTCAGAGCCCGAGCCCGCCGCGGCACCTGAGCCCGCACGGGCACCGACCGCGCCACCGGCGCCACCGACACCCGCCGCAGCCTCGGCGCCCACCGGCGGCGGCTACCTCACCCCGCTGGTGCGCAAGCTCGCCGCCGAGAAGAGCGTGGACCTGTCCACGGTGACCGGCACCGGTGTCGGCGGACGGATCCGCAAGGAGGACGTGCTCGAGGCGGCCGCCGCCGCGGAGAAGGCCAAGGCCGAGGCCGCTGCGAAGCCCGCTGCGTCGCAGGCCAAGGTCGCCAAGGCCGTCGAGGCGATCTCGCCGCTGCGCGGGACGACCGAGAAGGCCTCCCGGCTGCGCCAGATCATCGCCTCGCGGATGCACGAGTCGCTGCATTCGATGGCGCAGCTCACCACCGTGGTCGAGGTCGACGTCACCAAGGTCGCGCGGCTGCGCGCGCGGGCCAAGGACGACTTCGCCGCGCGCGAGGGCGTGAAGCTCACCTACCTGCCGTTCTTCGTGCTGGCCGCGACCGAGGCGCTCAAGGCCCACCCGAAGATCAACGGCGTCCTCGAGGGCGACCAGATCACCTACCACGGCGAAGAGAACGTCGGCATCGCGGTCGACACCGCGCGCGGCCTTGTCGTGCCGGTGATCCGCGGGGCGGGCGATCTGAACCTGGCCGGGATCGCGCGGAAGATCGCCGACCTCGCCGAGCGCACCCGGGCCAACAAGGTCACTCCCGACGAGCTCAGCGGGGCGACGTTCACCGTGACCAACACCGGCTCGGGCGGGGCGCTGTTCGACACCCCGATCGTGCCGGTGGGCACCTCGGCGATCCTCGGCACCGGCGCGATCGCCAAGAAGCCGGTGGTGGCCACCGACGAGCTCGGCGGGGAGTACGTCGCGATCCGATCGACGTGCTACCTCGCGCTGTCCTACGACCACCGGCTGGTCGACGGCGCCGACGCGTCCCGCTATCTCCAGGCGATCAAGGCCCGGATCGAGGAGGCTGACTTCGTCTCGGAGGTCGGCCTCTGACCGGGCGGTAGGAGCGCGATGCGCGAGGGGCCCGGCCGCGACGGTCCGGGCTCCTCGCGCATCCGGCCCGGGCTCCCCGTAGCGTGTGCCCGAGGGAGGTGAGGCCATGAGAGTGGTCGTAGCCGGATCGCACGGGCTGCTGGGCAGCACCGCGGTGAACCTGCTCGCTCAGCGAGGATGGTCGGTGCAGCGCCTGGTGCGCCGCGCGGCCCGGTCCTCGCGCGAGATCCCGTGGGACCCGCAGCACGCCCACCTCAACCCTGCCGACCTCGCCGGCGTCGACGCGGTGATCAACCTGGGCGGCGCCAGCCTGGCTCACCTGCCGTGGACCGACGCATACCGCCGGACCATCGTGACCTCGCGCACGGTGCCGACCGCGCTCCTGGCCCGCACCCTGGCCGGGATGGACGCCCCGCCCCGGGTGTGGCTCCAGGCCTCGGCGGTCGGGTTCTATGGCGACCGTGGCGACGAGGTGCTCACCGAGGCGTCCGACAACGGCACGGGCTTCCTGGCCGAGCTGACCCGCCGCTGGGAGGCGGCGACCGCCCCGGCGGCCGACGTCGGCGTTCGGGTCGCCTTGCTGCGCACCGGCTCGGTGGCGCTCGCACCGACCGGCGGCAGCTCGTCGGGGCTGATCCTGCGGGCCATCAAGCTCGGGGTGGGTGGCCCGTTGGGACCTGGCACGAACTTCTGGAGCTGGATCACCAGCGCTGACCACGCAGCGGCGATCGTGCACCTGCTCGAAGCCGACGTCTCGGGACCGGTGAACCTCACCGCACCGCACCCCGTGACGCAGCGCGAGGTCATCACAACGCTCGCCCGGGCCCTGCGCCGGCCTGCTTTTTTCGCGGTACCTGCGCCGCTGCTGCGGCTGGTGCTGCGCGACGTCGCCGACGAGCTGCTGCTCAGCTCCCAGCGTGCGAGGCCGACGGTCCTGGAGGAGTCGGGTTTCACCTGGCAGCACCCGACGCTGGCCGACGCGGCACGCTGGATCAGCGCCCGGGACTGACTGCCACCACGCGCCACGTCCCCGGACGCAGGGCCAGCGTGACGCTGGAGACCTGTTCCGCACCGTCGCCCGTGCGCACACGTGCCACCACCGGCACGCACACCAGGTCCGGCGCGCAGCCGTCGATCACCGGGGTCGACGCCTCGACCTGCAGGTCCGCGAGCTCGACCGGCACCAGCGTCAAGCCCACGTCCGCGGCGGCCGCTGGCGAGCCGGGCTCCGTCAGCGTTGCGAGGCGGTCCGCCTCGCCCGCTGCCATCGCTGTGATCCGCTCGCGCGTGAGCCGCACGGCCTCGGCGCGGGCGACATCCGCCACCGACCCCTGCGGAGCCGCAGTGCCGGCGGCCTGGTTGCCTGCGCCGTCGGGCCGGGCCGCCTCGGTGGCGTCGGACGCCGTGGCCCCGGCAGCATCGGGCGCCCGAGACGACGCCGACGTCCGCTCGGCCGGTAGCGAGGCGACTGCTGACGCCGCCGCACCCCACGGCGATGCGGTCGCCCACGGGACCCGGCCCAGCCACGCCGCACCGCCGACAGCGGTGATCGCCGCGGCCAAGCCGATCACCGCCACCCGCACCCGCCGCGGCATGCGTCGCAGCCTTCTCCTGGCCCGTCGGGCGGGTCCGCGATGCCGCCGGGCATCACCCTCGTGACAGCGCCGGGACGGCCCGTCGACAGTGAGCCGCAGCAGCGCGAGACGGGCCAGCACCGCGGCGTCCGGCAGGTCGACCGGGCGCGGCCGGGCGGCGGCCCGCAGCCGCGTGGCGAGTCCGTCCGCCCCCTTGTCGGGCCCGGCGAGCGCGTCGGCGACCGGTCCGGCCGCGGCAGGCCCCAGCAGCCGGCGCCCCAGGCCGACCAGGTCCGCGACGTCCTCGGAGCGTTGGCGCGCCGTCACGTCGGGCGCCCCGCCGGGCCCGACACCACCGCCGACGTCCGCCAGCACGGGCCCGCTGTCGGTCAGCACGACGTCGCCCGCGCTCAGCCCGCCGTGCGTGAGCCCCGCCGCGTGCAGGGCGGCCAGCGCCTCGGCGACCGGCGCGAGCACGCCGACCGCCTCCGCATCGTCCAGCGGCCCGCGGGCCCCGAGCAGCACCGCCAGGTCCACGCCCGGCTCGGCCGCCACGAGCGCCAGCACGCCGCCGTCCGGCAGGTCGATGACGGGGCCGCCGACCCCCAGGTGGGGGTGCTCGACATCAGCAAGGGTCGCGGCCCGACGACGCGCAGCTCCGGCCTGCGCCGGCGCCACCTCGAGCACCGTCCAGCGCTCGCCGTCCGGCCCCAGCGCCGTCCACCGCGGCCGCCCGGCCCTGGTGTCCAGCGGACCGGCGACCCTCAGGCCGGATGCCCGGAGCGCGACCTCGAGATGTTCGGGAACGACATGCTGCACCCGGCCATCCCAGCAGCGCGCGGCGGCGCATGGTGGCCGTCCACAGGCCTGACCAGCGTTCGGTGCTGCCCGCCAGCGCCCGCACCCACCACGGCACCTCGGCGCGGGCGCGGCGATCGCCGTGGTGGTGGCTCGGCGTCCTGGCGGTGTCCGTCGCGGCAGTCGTCGGCCTGGCCGTCGTCGACACGGCCGTCGTGCACCGCCGGGACGACCTCCGCTCGCTGCACTACGGGGCGCCCGCGGCCTGGGCCGTCCAGGAGTCCACGCTCGACCCGCCGGCGTTCCCCTTCCCCGTGCCGTTCAGCGACCCTCGCGAGACGGTGACCCACGTGCTCGGGCCAGAGATGGGCGTCGACACGATCCTCGTGCTGGCGCTGCCCGTCGGCGCGTGGTCACTCCTCGCTCTGGCCTACGCGTGACTCGAGAGCGCGCGGACCCTGCCCACGGCGGCCCACGCGGCGAAGGAGGCTGACGGCGCTCGTCCTGCCCACATCGCGGACGGCCCCGCAGTGATCCGTGCGTGACGCCGCTCTCGCCGCGTGGGCCGCCGGTCCGCCGCGTCGACGGACGCGGCGTTCAGTCGGCGATCCGCCGCTGCCAGGGCCACCACACGCGCCGGCCCAGGTCGTGCACGAGCCCCGGGACCAGCAGCGTGCGCACCACGAACGTGTCCAGCAGCACGCCGAACGCCACGAGGAACGCGATCTGGGCGAGGAACAGCAGAGGGATCACCGCGAGCGTCCCGAACGTCGAGGCCAGCACCAGCCCCGCACTGGTGATCACCCCGCCGGTCACCGCCAGCCCGCGCCGCACCCCGTGGCGCGTGCCGTGCCGCAGCGACTCCTCGCGCACCCGTGTCATCAGGAAGATCGAGTAGTCGATCCCGAGCGCCACCAGGAACACGAACGCGTAGAGCGGCACCGAGGCGTCCGACCCCGGGAAGCCGAACACGTGGTTGAACACCAGCGCCCCGATGCCCAGCGTGGCCCCGAAGGAGAGCAGGTTCGCCACCACGATCAGCACCGGCGCGAGCACCGCGCGCAGCAACCCGATCAGCACCAGCAGGATCACCACGAGCACGGACGGCACGATGACCCGCAGGTCGCGCGCGCTGGTCTGCTGGGTGTCCAGGCGCTGCGCCGCGGAGCCTCCCACCAGTGCGTCCGGTGCTGCCGCGTGCACGGCCGTCCGCAGGTCGGCGACGGTGTTCACGGCATCCTGTGTCTCCGCGGCCGACGTGGTGGCGACCTCCACCAGCACGTTGCCGTCGACCACGAGCGGCGGCGCGGTCGGGTCCGGCGGGCCGCCCTGTGCGGATGCCGTGGTCACCGGCGTCGCGGACTGCACGCCGGGCACCGACTCGGCCGCGGCGACCACCGCGTCGAGCTCGGCCTCCGGGACGACCACCGTCGCGGGCTGCACGTTCCCGGCGTCGAAATGGCGCGCCAGCACCTTCTCGCCTGCGACCGAGTCCACCTTCGTGAGGAACACGTCGGACTCGCTCGTGCCCTGGGCCTGGAAGGTCGGCACGAAGGCCGACGCGACCAGCAGGAACGCTGCGGTGGCCAGCCAGACCCGCCGCGGGTGCCGCCCGATCAGCCCGGCGACACGGCCCCACACGCCCGTGCGGGCCTCCAGGTGCGCGAGCTCCTCGTTGCCCTCGGCGCCGCGCTCGGCGTCGGCCTCGGCGACCTGCGGCATCCGCGGCCAGAAGATCCAGCGCGCCCGCCGCCCGCCGAGCAGGAGCAGCGCCGGCAGCAACGTCATCGTCGCCACGAACGCCGACGCGATCCCGATCGCCGCGACCGGGCCGAGCGACCGGTTGGACGCCAGGTCGGACAGCAGCAGGCACAGCAGGCCGGCGATCACGGTCCCGGCGCTGGCCGCAATGGGCTCGATCGCCGCACGGATGGCGCGGTTCATCGCGCGGTGCGGCTCGGCGACCCAGCGCAGCTCTTCCCGGTACCTGGCCACGAGCAGCAACGAGTAGTCCGTCGCCGCGCCCACCACCAGGATGAACAGGATCCCCTGGCTCTGACCGTTGAGCACCAGCACACCGTTCGCGGCCAGCTGGTAGACCACCAGCGCGGCGCCGGCCAGCGCGAACAGCGACGTGAAGAGCACGGTGAACGGCAGGCTCGGCGACCGGTAGACGAGCACCAGGATCACGAACACGACCCCGAGCGCGACCAGCAGCAGAAGGCTGTCGATGCCGCCGAACGCCTCGACGAGGTCTGCGATGGCGCCGGCGGGGCCGGTGACGTGGACCGTCAGGCCCTGGTCGGTCAAGGATGCGGTGGAGTCGCGAAGGGCCGCGACCGCGAGGTTGACCACCCGCTCCTCACCGATCTGCTCGTTCGCGGCCGCCGCGTCGAGCACCACGGTGACCAGCGCCGCCTCACCGTCCTGGGACGGGATCGCGACCGCCGGCGCCGCGAGCACGTCGCCCAGCGTGCGGCCCTCACCGAGCGACAGGTCGCCCACCTGACCGGCCCACGCCTGCACGGCGGCGAGCTGGTCGGGGGTCATCGCGCCGTCGGCCTCCGCCACGACCAGGGCCGGGAGGGTCTCGGTCTGCCGGAACCCCGACGCCAGCTCGGCCGCCCTGGTGGACTCCGCGCCGGTCGGCAGGAACGACGTCGCGTCGTTCTGCTGGACCTCCGACAGCCGCCCGATGGACATGCCGCCGGCTCCGCCCACGCCGAGCCAGACGACCAGGACCACCAGGACGGCGAGCCCACGCAGCAGGCCTCCTCGACGTGAATTACTCAGCATGCTGAGTATCATGGAGGACTAGCCTGAGCCGCACAACTCGGACGCAGGAAGGTGGCCGTGCTCCCCCACGCACAAACCGATCCGGCCGCCACCGCAGCGCTGCCGATGATGCCGGGCACCGGCCGGCCCCCGGGCGAGGACCCGGGCGCCCCGACGCCCGGCCAGTGGCCCACCGGGCGGCTGTTCACCGCGGTGGCGCGCCGCATCGAACGCGACTGGAACGCGCACCTGGCGCACTGGGACCTCAACCACGCCTCGCTGCCGGTGCTGTACCTACTGGCCGGCGGCCCGCTCTCCCAGCGCGACCTCGCGCTCTCCTCCGAGGTGACCGAGCAGACCATGAGCCGCATCCTGGCCCGGCTCGAGCGCCAGGGCTACGTGGTCCGTCGCCCGCACGACGAGGACCGCCGACGACACGAGGTGCACCTCACGGACTCGGGCCGCGCCGCGCTGCTCGAGGCGGGCGACCCGGGTATGGCCGAGGAGATGACGCTGCGCGGGCTGACCGATGCCCAGGTGCTGGCCCTGCGCGACCTGCTCATCGTGATGGTGTCCCAGGGCTCGTCGCACGGCGGGAACGGCCGCCATCCGGCTCTCGACCGGGACGAGCACGCCGATGTCTGACGACCTCGAGGTGATCCACCTGCCCGACCGGCCGGTCGAGTACCGGGCCGCGTGGGACCTCCAACGGCAGGTCCACGCCGCGGTGTCCGAGGGCGCGCCCGACACCGTGCTGCTCGTCGAGCACGTGAGCGTCTACACGGCCGGCAAGCGCACCGCCAAGGCCGATCGGCCGCTGGACGGCACGCCGGTCGTCGACGTCGACCGGGGCGGACGCATCACCTGGCACGGCCCCGGGCAGCTGGTCGCGTACCCGATCGTGAGGCTGGCCGAGCCGGTCGACGTAGTGGCCTACGTCCGCGCGCTGGAGCAGGCGGTGATGGACACCTGTGCCGACCTGGGCGCGGCCACCATCCGGGTGGAGGGCCGCTCGGGCGTGTGGTGCCCCGCCGACGACGCCCGGCCGGAGCGCAAGGTGGCGGCGATCGGCGTGCGCGTGGCGCGCGGCGTGACGATGCACGGCCTGGCGCTCAACTGCGACCCGGATCTGGGTGCGTTCGACCGGATCGTGCCGTGCGGGATCGCCGACGCCGGCGTCACCTCACTGGCGGTCGAGCTGGGCCGCGACGTGACCGTGGCCGAGGTCGAGCCGCTGCTCACCGCACACCTGCGCGACGTGCTCGGCCACGTCCGGACCGCTACCGCCCCGACGGGCGGGGCGGGCGTGCTCACGTAGGCTGGCACGGTGACTGTCGCCCCCGAGGGACGGCGCATGCTGCGGGTCGAGGCCCGCAACGCCGCGACCCCCATCGAGAAGAAGCCCGAGTGGATCAGGACCCGCGCCACCATGGGACCCGAGTACGCCGACCTCAAGGGTCTGGTGCGTCGCGAGGGCCTGCACACGGTGTGCGAGGAAGCCGGCTGTCCCAACATCTTCGAGTGCTGGGAGGACCGTGAGGCAACCTTCCTCATCGGCGGCGACCAGTGCACCCGGCGCTGCGACTTCTGCCAGATCGACACCGGCAAGCCTGCGGCGCTCGACCGGGACGAGCCGCGCCGTGTCGCCGAGTCCGTCCAGGCGATGGGCCTGCGCTACTCCACGGTGACCGGCGTCGCGCGCGACGACCTGCCCGACGGGGGTGCGTGGCTCTACGCCGAGACCGTGCGCCAGATCCACGCGCTCAACCCCGGCACCGGCGTCGAGCTGCTGATCCCCGACTTCAACGCCGACCCGGCGAACCTGGCGGAGGTCTTCGGGTCCCGGCCTGAGGTGCTCGGGCACAACGTCGAGACGGTGCCGCGGATCTTCAAGCAGATCCGCCCGGGCTTCCGGTACGAGCGTTCGCTGGCGGTGCTCACCGCTGCGCGCGATGCGGGGCTGGTCACCAAGTCCAACCTCATCCTGGGCATGGGTGAGACCGACGACGAGGTGGTCGAGGCACTCAGCGCGCTGCGCGAGGCGGGCTGCGACCTGGTGACCATCACCCAGTACCTGCGCCCTTCGGTGCGCCACCACCCGGTGGACCGCTGGGTCCGGCCGGAGGTGTTCGTCGACCTCGCGGCCAAGGCCACCGAGCTCGGCTTCGCCGCTGTGATGTCCGGGCCGCTGGTGCGCTCGTCGTACCGCGCAGGGCGGCTGTGGGCTCAGGCCATGCAGCGCGCGGGGCGCGAGATCCCCGAGCAGCTGGCGCACCTGGCTGCCGCGTCGGGCGCCCGCCAGGAGGCCGCGAGCCTTCTTGCCCGCCAGAGCTGAACCCGGGGCGGAGGGCCCACCTCACGACCACTAGACTGCCGAGCCATGGCACGAAGCGACGACCAGCCGGCCAAGGTCAAGAAGACCCGGTGGTACACCCAGCTCTGGCAGGTCTACCAAGCCACCCGGAAGGTGGACCCGGCCATCACCTGGTGGCTGCTCGCGGTCTTCGTCGGGACCCTCGCGATCGCGCTCGGCATCGGGTTCGCCGTGCACCAGGCGGTGTACCTCCTGGTTGTCGGGCTGCCGTTCGCGGTGCTCGCCGCGCTCCTCGTGCTCGCCCGCCGTGCCGAGTCCGGGATGTTCCGGTCGATCGAGGGGCAGCCCGGTGCGGCCCTGGCGGCGCTGAAGTACATCCGCAAGGGCTGGGACTTCGCCGAGGAACCGGTCGCGATGGACCCGCGCACCCAGGACATGGTCTTCCGGGGCGTGGGCCGGGCCGGCATCGTGCTTGTCGGTGAGGGTCCACCTCGGGTGGCCCGCCTGCTCGAGGGCGAGCGCAGGAAGGTCGCCCGCGTGCTGCCCAACGTGCCGGTGCACCTCGTCCAGGCCGGCAACGAGGAGGGTCAGGTCCCGCTCAAGAAGCTGCCCCGCCACGTGCAGCGGCTGCGCGCGACCTTGACCAAGACCGAGACCGCCGAGATCACCAAGCGCCTGAAGGCCCTCGGAGGCATGCGGATGCCGGTGCCCAAGGGGATCGACCCGATGCGGGCCCGCCCCGACCGCAAGGGCCTCAAGGGCCGCTGACGGCCCGCGGCCTGGGGGTCAGCGCCGCACGATCGCCGTCGACGCCGCGACGTCGTGCAGACCGCGCCCGGCGGCGTCCCACACCACGGCTGGGACCACCAGGCACAGCAGCCCTGTGCGCACCGCGCCCGCGAGGAGCCCGGGCGCACCCGCCACCGGTTCGCGGCGGCCGTCCCGGCTGACCAGTCGGACGACCCGGAGGCCGAGCAGGCGGTGCCCGAACGTGTGGCCCAGCAACGCCACGAACACGGCCGTCGATCCCGCGAACACCGCCAGGGTCGCCCACGGCTGCGCGGCGAGCGGCCCGACGCCCCCGGGCTCTCGCCAGAACAGCGACGCGACGGCCATGCTCAGCGCCCAGTCGACCACGAGCGCCACCAGGCGTCGGCCGATCCGGGCCTGCGAGCCCGGGCCCTCCTCGGGCAGTCCGAGGGATGAACCCCGACGATCGGAATCAGCGCCCGGAGTACCCTCCAGCCAGGAGCCGAAGTCCTCCCGTCGTGGTGCCACCCGAGCAGCCTACTGACCCCCGGCCGCCGGGCCGGTCGGCGGAAACCTCGCCGAAACGCCAGCCACACCGCGGGGTAACCCTCGACCCCTAACGTCGTCGTCGACGCGGTCCCCACAGTCCTGCCAAGGGAGAGAACCGGATGTTCAGTTCCGCAGCCGAGGTCATGGCATTCATCAAGGAGGAGGACGTCGTCTTCGTCGACGTCCGGTTCTGCGACCTGCCTGGCGTGATGCAGCACTTCAATGTCCCGGCGGTGACCGCGGACGAGGCCTTCTTCACCGATGGCGTCGCGTTCGACGGCTCCTCGATCCGGGGCTTCCAGGCGATCCACGAGTCGGACATGAAGCTGCTGCCGGACGTCACGACCGCCTACCTCGACCCGTTCCGCACCGAGAAGACGCTCGTCATCAACATGTCGATCGTCGACCCGTACACCGACGAGCCCTACAGCCGTGACCCGCGCCAGATCGCGGCGAAGGCCGAGGCGTACCTGAAGTCGACGGGGATCGCGGACACCGCGTTCATGGCTCCCGAGGCGGAGTTCTACATCTTCGACGACATCCGGTTCTTCACCAGCCAGTCGCAGAGCTTCTACTACATCGACTCCGTCGAGGCCGCGTGGAACACCGGCCGCAAGGAGGAGGGTGGCAACCTCGGCCACAAGACGCCGTACAAGGGCGGCTACTTCCCGGTCCCGCCGGTCGACCACTTCGCCGACCTGCGCGACGAGATCGTCCTGGAGCTGGAGAAGGTCGGCCTCGGCGTCGAGCGGTCCCACCACGAGGTCGGCACCGCCGGTCAGGCGGAGATCAACTACCGCTTCGACACGCTGGCCAAGTCCGCCGACAAGCTGATGCTCTTCAAGTACATCGTCAAGGGCGTCGCGGACCGCAACGGCCGCACGGCGACCTTCATGCCCAAGCCGCTGTTCGGTGACAACGGCTCGGGCATGCACACCCACCAGTCGCTGTGGAAGGACGGCGCGCCCCTCTTCTACGACGAGAAGGGCTACGGAGGCCTGTCCGACACCGCCCGCTGGTACATCGGTGGCCTGCTCAAGCACGCGCCGTCCCTGCTGGCGTTCACCAACCCGACGGTGAACTCGTATCACCGCCTGGTGCCGGGCTTCGAGGCCCCGGTCAACCTCGTCTACTCGGCCCGCAACCGCTCCGCGTGCATCCGGGTCCCCGTCACCGGGTCCAACCCGAAGGCCAAGCGCATCGAGTTCCGTGTGCCGGACCCGTCGAGCAACCCCTACCTGGCCTTCTCGGCCATGCTCATGGCCGGCATCGACGGCATCAGGAACAAGATCGAGCCGCCGGAGCCGGTCGACAAGGACCTGTACGAACTGCCCCCGGAGGAGCACGCCAGCATCGCCCAGGTGCCGGGCTCGCTCAACGAGGTGCTCGACAACCTCGAGAACGACCACGACTGGCTGACCGAGGGCGGCGTGTTCACGCCCGACCTCATCGAGACGTGGATCGACTACAAGCGCAGCCACGAGATCGACGCGCTGCGGCTGCGGCCGCACCCGCACGAGTTCGAGCTCTACTACGACGTGTGACCTACGGAGGGCCTCTCGACCTGCGGTAACGGGTTCATGAGGTCCGCCTAGTCCGCAGAGAGTCCGCACGGACCGCCAGCACCAGATCGACGGCGGCCCGTGTGGACTCTTCTGTGTCCGGCCACAGGTGCGCGAACGCCACCAGGAGCACCGCCGAGCGCAGGTGCTCCGGCACCGCGTCGTGCAGGGCCCACACCTGGTCCGTGGTCGCCACGTAGGGCCGCTGCCTGCCCGCGCCGGGCGACGTGCGCCGCGAGCACGGGTCGCGCGCGATCGCGCCATCGTGCAGGGCAGGGCCGGCCTGCTCGGCCGCCACAGGCTCGACGCGGAGCGACCGTGACGACGCGATACCCGCCAGGGCTCGCTTCACTCGTCCCCGAGTTGCGCCCCGCCACCACCGGATCGGCCTCCCGCCGAACGGCAGCCACCACGAGGCCTACGACGCGTCTCTCGCTAGGCGTCGGGCCGTGCGGCGATCATCACTGGCTGGAGGTAGCCGGCGTCCTGCGCGTTGAGCCATCGGACGTCGACAAGCCCCGCGGCGAGCGCGAGGTCGGTCATGTGCGCGCGCGTGTAGGCGCGGTAAGTGGCCGTGCGTCGTGCCACCGACCATGTGCCGTCGGTGGCGGGTGAGAGCTGGAAGTGCTCGAGGTCGTAGACGTCGGTGCGTCCGTGCCAGGACCACAGCTGGAAGGTCAGCATCCGCCCGTGGCGGGGCGAGTCCATCACCTGGACCGGTGTGGAGGTCGGGCGCTGGTCCAGACAGGCGTCGTAGTCCCGGATGGTCAGGGCCGCGGATGATCCTGGGCGCAGGACCCGTCGCAGCTCGACCAGGGCAGCCAGGACGTCGTCGTCGGCGAGCAGGTGCGGTATCGCGTTGTCCGCGCACACGGCCGCGTCCATGCTCTGCTCAGGCCAGGGCAGCGCCCGCATGTCGGCGACCTCGAGGCGGGCGCTGAGGCCGCGGACTGCGCACTCGTCGCGGGCCCGCGCGACCGCCGCCGGGCTGAGGTCGGAGCCGAACATCCGGTATCCCAGGGCCGCGAGGCCGACCAGCTGGGTGCCGATCCCGCACGCGGTGTCGACGATCGCTGCGTGCGCGGCGGGGCCGCCGAGCAGCTTCGCAAACGTGCGCGCCTGGCCGGTGACCTCGGCGTCCCAGTCGGGGTACAGCGCGTGGTACGTGCCGGCCAGCTCGTCGTAGAAGCGGGCCGTGCGCGCCGACTGGGCGTCCGTATCGCTCATGGTGCGCCGGTGTACCGCAGGCGATACCACCTGGGGTGCGTGCGGTTCATCGGCCATCCGAGCCCGTCGGTCTGCGCGGGCTGGACGTGCTCGAGGTCCCACGCCGGGAACGCGTCCTGGACGTCGACCTCGCTGATCCCGCCCACCCACCGTCGGATCGCGGTCGCACCGAACGCGAGCACGAGCAGGTCGGCGCCTGGGTTGGCGAGTGCAGTCACCCCGCGCCCCTCCGCACGGCGTGCCGCCGGGGGCAGCCCCTGAAGGCAGCCGAGGTCGACGAAGGCGTCGAACTCCCCGAGCTGAGCCCGCTCGAGCGCGGTGACGTCGGCCACCTCGTAGCGTGGGCCGCCACCGACCTGTCGCGCCTGCTCGATGGCCTTCTCGACCGCATCCACCCCGACGGCGTCCCAGCCGCGAACGGCCAGCGCGCGGGTGTGCAGGCCGCGTCCGCACCCCAGGTCCAGCACCCGACCCGGCAACGCCGACCGGCTCTCCTCGAGCGCGTCGAGCTGGGCCGCGATGCTCGCTGCAGCGACCACGCCGTAGCGCTCCCATGGCCGCAGACCCATCCGGTAGGCCAATGCGTATCCCCAACCCATCGGTTACCCCACCCCAGCTCGTGGTCGAGAAGCGGACGTGACGTCACCTGAGCAGGATCGCACCGCGGGCTTCGCCTGGGCGCGCCGGAGAGCCGGCCCGTCCTGCTCGTGGTGTGCCGCGGGCCCGACGCCTGTTCGGGGGCGTCGGGCTCTCGGGCACTCGGTGGTACGCGGTCAGCCGGGCCGGTGGGCCCAGACGGTCCCATCGACCACGATGGTGACCGGGCCGATGCCTGGCCAGTCGTGGTGTGCGACCTGGCTGAAGGTGCACCGCACGGTCGTGAGCCGGTAGGCCGAGGCGCCGTGCACCAGCTCCACCGGCGAGGTGGTCTCGTCGAGGACGTCGGCGTCGGCATCAGTGATCAGGGTGTGCCACTGGAAGGCCACCGGCACCAGGACCGCGGTGGTGCCCACGACGTGGACGGCGGGCTGATCGGGCGTGGTCGCGAGCAGGGTGATGGTGTAGCTGCTCCCGTCGGCGCAGGCAAGGTCGAGGGCGAACGTGTTGCTGTTGTCGGGTGCGGCCTCGGCCGGAGCGGCTGCGCCGCAGATGGCGAGCAAGGCAGCGGTGAGCAGGGCAGCCCTGCGGAGAGTCGTGGTGATCATGGCTCCTCCTATCCGATCAGGGCGCCGAGGGCTCCGCCGAGCACCGCTGCGACGATCTCCAGGACCACGATCACGATCCCGACAATGCCGAAGCCACGCGCGGCTCCCGTCTGGGGGTGACTGCCGCGTGCGAGCCCGCCCAACCATGCGGCGCAGGCGCCTAGAGCGGCCGGCGCACCGGACCAGAACAGGGGCAGAGCGAGGACCGCGATCGCCCCGAGCACGATCGCGCCTGTCCTGGCGCGTGCAGCGTCGCGGGAGAGTGGTACGGCGATCGCGAGGGCGACCACGAGCCCGGTGACGCCCACCGCGGCGATGCTCGTGATGCTTGCGATCGCGCCTTCTGGGGCGTGCGGGTCCTTGTCGGTGAAGACCACCTCCGCGGCGTGGACAGCGATGCTGAGCAGCGTCGTCAGCACGAAGGCGCCGCCTACGAGCAGGGCCGGGGCTGGCCGCCTGTCGGTGATGGTCGTTGCCTGAGTGGCCATGATGACCTCCTGGTCGCGGGCCCGGCCGGTCCGGGACCGCCCGACGCCACAGTTGCGCCGACCGTGTCCCGACGGGAACCACCCCGGCGTCCCGGGCGATCCCGCCTGGTCCCGAACAGGTCCCGCGGGGGTCTCTGACACGCCGTCATGGCACATGATGTCCGTGTGAGCACCGCTGCTGCCAGTACGCGAGGGGCGCCTGCGGGTGTCATGGTTGCGGCTGTGGCGACCGCACTCGGCGCCCTGCCACTGCTGCTGGGGTTCAGCGCAGGCAGCGTTCCCACCGGTGCGCTCTTCGCGGCGGGGTGGCCCGCGTTCGGGGTCGTGGCGGCGCTCCTGCTCGACCGTGGTGGCGACCGGCGGGTTGGGCGGGTGTGTGTGGCGCTGGCGTGCGTGCCGGTGGTGGTGATGGGGATCGCGATACCGGGATCCGGAGGGTCGGTGTGGGACCGGGTCGAGACCGTGTGGTTGGCAGCCGACGTCGTGATCGTGCTCCTCACGCTCGTGGTGCTCGCCTGGGCCATGGGGTACGTCGACGGCAGGCTCCCGCGCCGCCGGCTCTTCTGGCTGCTGGTGTGGTCTGTCGGGGTGCTTGGCACTGTGGTGGCGGCCGACGCGGCTCTGGACGCGCGTGCCGAGGCCGTGGTAGTGACCCTGGCAGCGTGGTCGCTGGCCGGCCTCGTCGCGCGGCTGGTGATCGCCTCCGAGCTGCGTCCCGTCGACGAGCCGCTCCTGGACGTCGCCTTCGCCCTAGCGACGTTGGGGGTGGGTGCGACGGTGGGGTTCCTGGTGCGGCTGGCCGGGACCCGTGCGGGGATCCCCGCACCGGACCTCGCGGCGGGGTTCGCGACGGTGGCCGCCACGGCGCTGGCCTGGCCATTGATGTCGTGGTGGCGGCGTTCCCGGCTCACCCGCAGGTACGGGACCGGTGCTCTGACTCCCGAGGACGTTGCTGCCATCACCGCGGACCTGCACGAGCTGTCGGACCCGCGGCAGCTCTTGGCCAAGGCCGCGGAGATGGTGGCTGCCTCTAGTGGGCACACCAACGTGGGCCTGGTGCTCGGCGACGATGCTGTGGCGGTTCCTGACGGCTGGGTCGAGCACGCTCTGCTGGTCGGGGGCGAGCGGGTCGGCACGCTGCTGCTCGATCCCGACGACCCGGAAGGGCCCGAGCCGCGCCAGGCCCGCAACGTCCAGCGGCTTCTGCCGACCGTCGGCCTGGTGTGTCGCGCGGTCGCGCTGGCCGTCGAGGCCGAGCGCGCCCGTGAGGATGTCGCGCGCGAGCGCGATGGCGAGCGGGCGCGCATCCTGGGCGACCTTCACGACGGCCTCGGGCCGGTGCTCGCGGGGATGAGCATGCGCGTCCAGGCCGAGCTGCGCCAGAGGCCCACTCCCCTGCTGGAGTCGCTGGCACCCGAGCTGGCTGAGGCCAGGGGCGACCTGCGTCGGATCGTCTCGGGTCTGACGCCGTCCGCGCTGCATGGCACCGACCTCGGCGAGGCACTGGACAGGCTCGTGGCGACGTTCGACGGGAACGGGCGGCGGCTCACTCTGACGGTGGACGCGGCGCAGCCCCTGGGGGACGAGGTGGCCGTGGCGGTCTACCGCAGCGTTGCCGAAGGGATCACCAACGCGCTGCGCCACGGGCATGCCACCCGGGTCGAGGCGCGGGTCGTTGCCACCGACGACCAGGTCGATGTCGAGGTTCAGGACGACGGCGAGGGGGGCACGATCGCCCCAGGCGTGGGTCTGACTTCGCTTCAGCGTCGCGCCGAGCGGCTCGGCGGCTCGCTGGTCGTGGGACGGCACCAAGCGGGCGGCATCCTGCTGCAGGTGACGCTGCCGACCCGGGACGCCCCGTGACCAGGGTGATGTTGGTCGACGACCACCCGATCGTGCTCGCCGGGCTCTCGGCCTTGGTCGGGTCGGAGGATGGACTCGAGCTGGTCGCAGCGGCCCGAAGCGCCGCCGAGGCCCGCGCGGCCGACACGCAGCCGGACGTCGCCGTGGTCGACCTCGAACTGCCGGACGGCGACGGCATCGAGCTGGGCGCCGCTCTCAAGCACAGGTGGGCGGGACTGAAGGTCGTCATGCTCACCATGCACGCCGACGACCACGCGGTGATCCGAAGCCTCGCTGCCGGGATGGACGGCTACCTCCTGAAGGACTCCGACCCCGAGGACGTGATCTCCGCGATCCACGCGGCCGCGCGCGGCGCACTCGTGGTCGGCAAGGGCGCATCGGAGGCGATCGTGGCGGCTGCTGCCGCGGCTCCCCGCCGCGACGGGCTCGCGTCCTTGGACGCCCGCGATCTGGAGATCCTCGACCTCATGGTGCGAGGTCTGTCCACGTCGCAGATCGCAGCCCGGCTGTTCCTCGCCCCGAAGACAATCCGCAACCGCGTCTCGGAGATGCTCCCCAAGCTCGGTGCGGCGTCACGCGACGAGGCGATCGCCATCGGGAGGGCGGGCGGACTCGGCAGTTCGACCACACGGCGGGCCGACAGTTGACGCCCGCTGCCAGGTCGCAGAACCCGTGCTGGGAGAGCTACGCCCTCCGCGGCCGTGGCGGGCTCGCCGCCGCACTCGGCGAGAATGGCACGATACTCGCGCAGCTCAGGGCAGGCCCGGTGGCCTGCCGCCGACAGCGCGACTCGCGCGACTGGGTCGAGGGCTGCTGCCTCGACGCCCTGTGCGCCTTCGCCGCCGACCGAGGAATGCCCCGGGCTCGGCGCTGGATCGACGAGCTCGAATCCTTCGCGGCCGGCCGAGGAGTGCACGAGCGTGTCGCGTGTGCCGCCATCCATCGCTCGCGGCAAGGCCGACCGGGAGCGGCCTAGCTCGCTGCCGTCCTGAGCCGCCGCTGCCTGACTCCGGACGCCGCGACGTGTCGACCGAGGCTGAGCACGGGCCACGGACACGCGATCGCCTGTACCACGAAGGTATCCTCGCAGGTGAAAGCGCTGATCGGGGTGGCACGGCAGGAGGCTGTCGAGTGCTACTTCGACGTGTGAGCGGCTCCGGTCGGCGGGCGTGACCCTCTGACGCGGACCAACGGCGCCCCGGTCACCCTGGTCGTGGCCGGGGCGCCGCACGTTTGCCACCGCAAGCGTGCGCCGACTGCACGACAGACGCATATCCCTACCGTGCGCGCCATGCGAGTCCGAACCAGCGAGCTCCCGCCGGTCGACCTGGCCGACCCCATCTGGACCGTCGAGCACCGGGCTCTGGCCCTGCGCCAGTGCAGGCCCGCCACCCGGACCCTCATCGCCGACCCCGCCTTTCCGGCCGGCTTGCGCCTGAGCGCCTCCCCCACCGGCCGCCAGTACTAGCTGCGCGACCAGCTGCTGGCCCCCTTCGCCTCCCTGACGGCCCGTTCAGAGACTTCTTCAGGCAGCGCGGCCGAGCGCGGCGGCCCGCGGGGCGGAGGTTGAGTGGGCGGCTCGCCTCGGAACAAGGCGGATCAGCGCGTGGGCGGGACGTCCGGCGCCGTGGCGCTGCTCCGAGGTGTGCGGACGCTCGCGGCGGCGCGCGAGCTCGGCGCCTTGGAGGCGCTCAGCGTTGCGCTGGTTCGCGACCATCGCGATGAGGTCGGGGTGCTGGTTCATCAGGGTCTCCGTTCGATCGACGTCAGCCGGTACCGGCTGGCACCTGCTGAGGACGCTAGGAAGAGCGGCACGGGTGTCGCGCCGGTGGAATCACCGGGTTGTGCCCGTGGGCCCCGCCCCGGCGCCGGTGCTTGCACGGCTCGGCCCCGGGGAGGCGGATGGGGCTCCGACCTCCCCGGGGCCAGTGCTCCATCAGTGCATGCCGTGACCGTGTGCGTGTCCGTGCGCCGCGTTCCCCGCCTGCTTCGGCACCACGAGCGCGGTGAAGACGGCGAGGGCGACCATCGCGACGGCGATCGCGATGAAGGCCCGCGGGAAGCCCTCCATGAGCCCGGTTCGGGTCGCCAGGTCGCCTGCGACGGCGGTGAGGGTGGCGACGCCGAGGGCGGCACCGATCTCGTGCCCGGTCATCATGACTCCGGAGGCGAGGCCGGCCTGGTCGTGCCGGACGTCGGACATCGCCGCAACCGAGATCGTGACGAAGAGGGGCCCGGTGCCCAGGCCGAGCAGGACGAAGCCGGGAAGGATGCTCGCGACGTAGCTGGGGTCCGAGCCGGTCGTGGCCAGCACGGCGGCACCCACGGCGACGACCGCCAGGCCGACGAGCATCAGCGGCTTGGTACCGACGCGCGGCAGCAGCTTGGAGGCGACGGCGGCGCCAGCGGTGATGGCGAGGGCTAGCGGCAGGAACTCGAGGCCGGTGACGACGGCCGAGCCCCCCAGCGCCCGCTGCAGGAACAGCGAGCTGAGGAAGATGGCCCCGACGACGGCACCGGTGATGACTGCCATCACGGTCGAGGCTGAGATCAGGGACCGGACGCGCCAGGTCGCCGGGGGCACCAGCGGGCTGGCGACGCGTGCCTCAATGCCCGCGAAGGCCGCGAGCAGTGCACCGGCGGCGGCGAACGCGCCGACGGTGGGCAGCGCGGTCCAGCCGTTGCGCTGGGTGCTCTCGATGGCGAAGACCAGCGCGATCAGCCCGGCGACCGCCGTGGCAGCACCCGGCAGGTCGAGTCCTCGCAGCTTGCCGTCGCGAGTGCCGCGCGGGACCTCGTGCGGGGTGAGGAGCGCGACGATCAGGCCGATGGGCACGTTGACGAGGAAAACCGCCTGCCATCCGAAGGTGGTCGTCAGCGCCCCGCCGACGAGCACGCCGGCGGCGATGCCCATGCTGCCGAGGGTGCCCCACGCGGCCAGGGCAGTGGTGCGCTGGCGACCGGTGTAGGTGGTCGTGACGATGGAGAGCGCGGCCGGTGTCAGCAGGGCGGCGGCTGCGCCCTGCGCTGCCCGGGCCCCGATGAGCATCAGGGGCGAGACGGCCAGGGCACTGGTGATGGACGCGGCCGTGAACAGGCCCAGGCCGATGAGGAACATCGTGCGGCGGTCGATCAGGTCCGCGAGGCGTCCACCGAGCAGCAGCAGACCACCGCTGAGCAGCACGTAGGCGCTGACCACCCACTGGTAGTCGGCGTTGTCGAAAGCCAGTGCCCGTCCGATGCTGGGCAGGGCGACGTTCACCACGCTGACGTCGAGGATCACCATCATCTGGGCGGCGAGCATGAGGGCGAGGACGGTCCAGGGGCGTCGGGTGCCACCGCTGTCGTGCCCGGGGCTTCCCGCGTGGTCCCGATGCCCGTGGAGGCGGGGGTGGTCCATCGGGTGGTCGTCAGTGGCGTGGTGGCCGTGGGGTGAGTGCGGGTGGGCCGTGTCGGCCACCACGGTGTCGTGGGACATGGGTGCTCCTGCTGGGTCGGTCGGGCCGGTGTGCCCGTGGTCCGACCGTCGCGTCGCAGGGGGTGTCCTCGCGCCGGTGCAATTGCCGGGATCGGTGGCTGGTGTCAGTCGAGCGTTGCGTGGGCGAGCTCGGCCCTGGAGGTGATGCCGAGCTTGGTGAACACGTTGCGCAGGTGGAAGTCGACGGTGCGGGGGCTGACGAACAAGCGGGTCGCGACGTCGCGGGTGCTCAGGCCTTGAGCGACCAGCCGTGCGACGGTGAGCTCGGTCGGGGTCAGGCTCACGGGAGCCTCGGCGTCGCGGCGCCGGGCGCGTTCGCCGGACGCGCGCAGCTCCTCTGCGGCTCGCTCGGCCAGGCGCCGGGCGCCGACGTCGTCGAAGGCTTGCATCGCAGCACGCAGGTGGCTGCGGGCGTCGACCCTGCGGCGTGCGCGGCGCAGCCACTCCCCGTAGGCGAGCTCGGTGCGCGCTGCGTCGACCTTGCGTGGCGAGGCGGTGTGGTGCTGGAGCGAGCGGATGAAGTGCGCCTCAGCGGCCGATGGTGTCTCGGCGAGCAGAGCGTTGCCGTGCTCGACCACGGCGGCTGCCCATGGCGACCGGGTGCCGTCGGCGAACTCCGCCATGGCCGAGAGCCACCGGGAGGCGAGGTCCGGTCTGCCCGCGCGGACCGCGGTCTCGATCCGGTCCAGGGCGACCATCCGTTCGGCGAACCCGTGGGTCATCTGCTCGTAGTGGTGCATGGCTTCGGCGGGGGTCTCAGCGAGCAGCGCTCGGGTCCACAGCAGCTGGTCGTGCACAGACGCCTCGGTGGTCCCCATGGTTGCGTCGGCGATCGTGGCTTCGAGTGCCGCGAGGCGTGCCGTTGCCTCGTCTTGTCCGCGGGCGGCCGCGACGAGCGCGAGCCAGGCGCGGGGCATCGCCAAGAGACCGGACCTGCCGGTCGCCGTCGCGAGGGCTTCGGACTCCTGGGCGCCGGCCACGATGGCGTCCCACCGGCCGAGCACGAAGTCGGCTGCCGCGCGCCGGGTGAGCGCGTAGAGCACCATGATCAGCGCACCCCGGTCGCGGGCCTGGGCCAGAAGCCGCTCGTGCAGACGCAGTGCGCTGTCGTCGGCCGCGACGTGGAGCGCAGCCATGCCGAGCAGCGGGAGCACGTCCTCCAGGCCGAGGTCGAGGGCCTCACCGGCGGCCTCGGCAGTGCGCATGGCGGACGCTGCCGCCGCCCACTCGTGCCGCGAGATGTGCACCAGCGCTTCGAGAACCCCGGCGGTGCAGCGTTCCCGGGGGTCGCCGGGGTCGCCGACGAAGGCGAGCAGATCGCCGGTCTCCGGCACGTGTGACGTGGCCGCGAGCGACGCGGCGAACATCGCATGGACGCGGGCGCGTCCCGGGTCCTCGCCGGCGATCGCCGCGGCCTGGGTGACGAGGCGCTGGTGGGCGCTGGCGACCGAACCGGTGTTCCACTCGATCCTGGCGCGCAGGAGGTGGGCGTCTGCGAGCGACGGAGGTTCACTGAGGGTGCGCAGCGCAGCGTCGGTCAGCACGGCGGCCCGATCGGGTCGCCCTGCGGTCCACGCCGTGTGGGCGGCGCCCATGAGCCGAGCACCGCGGTCGCTCGGGTCGACGGTCAGCTCGGCGGCACGCTCCCACGCCGCTGACGCGGCTTCGTAGCCTCCTGCTGCCTCGGCGCGCCGCGCGAGTGCCTCCAGCTCGGCGACCACGGTCTCGTCGGGTTCGTCGACGGCGGCCGCCAGGTGCCAGATCCGCCGGTCCGTCTCGGCGGTGCCGAGCAGCGCCTGGGCGAGCGCGGCGTGGACCGAGCGCCTGACGGTCAAAGTGGCGCCGCGGTACACGGCGGATCGGACCAGAGGGTGCCGCAGCTCGACGTGGTCGCCGGAGCGGGTGAGCAGGCCTGAGCGTTCGGCCCGCTCGATGGCGCTGCCGTCGCTGCCCAGGGCACGCGCAGCACGGGTGACGACGGCCAGGTCACCCACGTCATCGGCGGCCGCGACGAGCAGCACCGTCCGGGCTTCGCCGTCCAGCGCACCGAAGCGGTCCAGGAAGGCCTTCTCCACCCCGGCGGTCAGCGGCAGGTCCTGCGGCATCTGCGACGCACCGAGCAGGACGTCGCGGCCGAGTGCTCGTGCGAGCTCGACCAGGGCCAGCGGGTTTCCGGCCGTTGCCGCATGCAGCCGGGTGGCCACCTCGTCCGGCACGTGCGCGTGGACCTCCTCGCTCAGCAGCGCCCGCGTGGAGCCGACATCGAGGCCGGCGATCGACAGGGTGGTCACACCGGACAGATCCAGGTCCGCGTCATCTCGGGCGGCGAGCAGGACCGCGACTCGCTCCCCGTCGACCCGGCGCGCCACGAAGAGCAGGGCCTGCCGTGATGCCTCGTCGAGCCAGTGGGCGTCGTCGGCCACGACGAGGACCGCTCGCTCGGCGGCGGCGTTGGAGAGCAGGCCGAGGACGGCCAGGTAGGCCACGAACCGGTCGGTCCCACCGTCGTCGAGGTCTGCCTCGCCCAGCGCGGCGCGCAGGGCACGGGCCTGGCGGGGCGGGAGGTCGTCGATCTGCGGGCGCAGCGGGCGCAGCAGCCGGTGCAGGGCTGCGAACGCGAGCGGGGACTCGGACTCCACACCGCGGACCTGCAGAACACGAAGGTCAGTCGCGGATCGGGTGGTCTCGGCCACGAGCACGGACTTGCCCGATCCGGGAGGCCCGACCAGCGCGAGCGCTGCCCCGTGCCCGCGCTGCGCCGCGGTGAGCAGGCCGGCGAGGGCAGCCGCCTCGCTGTCCCGGCCGACTGCCCGACGACCCGGGTCGAGCGCCATGAGCGGAGCGTAGCCCGGCGCTTGCCGGGTGCCGATACCGGCAGTTCCGCCGGCGCGAGCGGGGGGTGGCCACCAGGAGTCTCGTGCCGTCCCACCGTTGAGAGCACTGGAGCGCTCGTGATGCCCATGACCCCGAGGGTCTTCATCGGTACCGCCACCGTTCGGGTGGCCGGCCCCCCGTGCGGGCACTGCCTGGACGCGATGGCCGCGGCGGTCCGCCAGGTCCCCGGCATCCGCTCGGTCGCCCTCGACCACGTGACCGGGACGGTCACCGTCGTCGCGGACCAGCCCGTGGACCGCGCTGACGTCGACGCCGCGGTGGCACGAACCGGTCACTCGCCCATCCCGCTCCGCTGACCCAGAACAGGAAGCCTGATGACAACCGCCACCTCCACCACCAGCGCGCCTACGGGCGCCGACCAGGGCACGCCGGCGGTGACCGCTCGCGGCGTGGTCAAGACCTACGGCAAGGGCAGCACCGCGGTGCTGGCCCTGGACGGCGTGGACCTGACCATCCCCTCGGGCGCGATGACCGCGATCATGGGCCCGTCGGGCTCTGGCAAGTCGACCCTGATGCACGTGCTCGCCGGCCTGGACGACGCCGACTCGGGCTCAGTGCGGCTCGGCGAGCTCGAGCTGACGGTCATGTCGGAGAAGCAGCGCACGCTCGTGCGGCGCGAGCGGGTCGGCTTCGTCTTCCAGGCGTTCAACCTGGTTCCGTCGCTGACGGCAGAAGAGAACATCACGCTGCCACTGCGCCTGGCCGGCCGCCGGGTCGACCGGGGGTGGCTCGCCGACCTGGTCGACACGCTCGGGCTGGGCGACCGGCTTTCGCACCGCCCGGCGCAGATGTCCGGGGGCCAGCAGCAGCGCGTCGCGGTCGCACGAGCGCTGGTGACTCGCCCGGACGTCGTGTTCGCTGACGAGCCGACCGGAAACCTCGACTCGCGGCGCGGGCACGCGCTGCTGGAGACCCTGCGGGACGCGGCCCACCAGATGGGCCAGACCGTGGTCATGGTGACCCACGACCCCTCGGCCGCGTCCTTCGCCGATCGCGTGGTCTTCCTCGCCGACGGCCGGACCGCGGGCGACATGCCCCACGCGTCGGTGGCCGGGGTGCTGGCCAGGATGGCCGACCTCGAGCAGCGCGACGACGAGGCGAGGAGCTGACCATGGGGCACCTGACTGTGCGAACTGTGCTCGCCCACCGCGGCCGCTTCGCCCTGACCGTGCTGGCGGTCATGCTGGCCGTCGCCTTCGTGTCCGGCAGCCTGACGCTCACCGACACCTCCTCGGCGCTGATCGAGCGCGAGTTCCGCACCGCGACGGCCGGGATCGACCTGACCGTGCGCACCGCCGCGGCCTTCGACTCGGCCATGGGGATCGAGGTCGACCGCGACCCGCTGGGCAGGGCCATCGTTGATCGGGTCCGGTCCGTGGCCGACGCCGCCGAGGTCGACCCGGTCGCCGAGGGACAGGGGTTGCTCTTGGTCGACGGTGCACCGATCGTGCCGACCGGGCGGTCGATGCTGTCGACCTGGGTCCCTGCGCCTACGGGCTCGTTCACCATCCGCAGCGGTCGCGCACCGACCGCGCCCGGAGAGGTCGTCCTGGACGTGGCAACGGCGTCGGCAGCGGGTGTCACCATCGGTGACGACGTCGTCGTCACGACCGACGTCCCGACCACGTTGCGCGTCGTCGGGCTGGTCGGCTTCGGGGACTCCGACGGCCTGCCCGGCGCCACGGTCGCCCTGGTCTCGCTCCCCCAGGCCCAGCGCATGCTCGGCCTCGGAGAGCAGGTGACCGAGCTCCTGGTGACCGTCGACGGCGCCACGGCGAGTGTCCAGGCGGCCGTCCGGTCCGAGCTCGGCAGCGCCTACGACGTGCTCAGCGCCCAGGACGCGGCCGCGGCCAGTGCTGACGCCGCGCAGCAGCAGCTCGGAGGCCTGAGCATGGTGCTGACCGTCATGGCGGGGGCTGCGGTGCTCGTCGGTGGGCTCCTCATCGCCAACACCTTCGCCATCCTGATCCGTCAACGGCGTCGTCAGATCGCCCTGGTCCGTGCCTCCGGGGCGACCGGCGCGCAGGTCACCCGGGGTGTGCTTGCCGAAGCCCTGCTGGTCGGTGCCGTCGGCTCGGGCCTGGGCACCGTCCTGGGCATCGTCGTCGCCGGTGGGCTGCGCGCTGTCCTGGGCGCCTTCGGCATGGCGCTGCCCAGTGGTGCGGCGGTGGTCTCGGCCCGGACGCTGGGAACCTCCGTGGCGCTCGGTGTGGTCATGACACTGATCTCGGCGATCGGGGCAGCCCGGGCGGCTGCCCGGGTCTCACCGCTCGAGGCGCTGCGCTCGTCCATGGAGGTCACTGCGGAGGCACCCCGCCGCCGCCGTCGCGTCCTGATCGGCGTGGTGCTCGTCGCGGGCCTGGCCGGGATCGGTGCGGTCCTCGCGGGGGGCTCGATGATCGCGCTGGTGCCGGCGGTCATCGGCGTGGTGGGCGGCGTGGTGCTGCTAGGACCGGCGGTCACTCCGGCGATCACGAGGGTGCTCGGCGCTCCACTGGCCCGGGCCGGGCTGCCTGGGGAACTGGCCCGTCAGTCGACGGCGAGGGCTCCTCGCCGCACCACGGCGACCGCGATGGCGTTGGCGCTGGGTCTGGCGTTGATCGCCTTCGTCACGGTGGTGGCGACCTCGGTGCGTGAGGGCCTGGCCGGCACCTACCGGGAGACCGTCACGGCCGACCTGGTCGTGGAGAGTGCGCGTGCGGAGATGCTCGGCGGGCTGTCCCCCGCCGTCGCACCGCTGGTCGACGGCGTGCCTGAGGTCGCTGGGACCTCGCGGATCCGCTTCGGGCACTGGCTCGACCAGGGAGAGACCTCGGCCCTGGCCGCGGTGGACCCGGCCTCCCTGCCCGAGGTCGCGAACCTCGATCTGATCCAGGGTTCGCTGGACGGGCTGACCAGGGGCGGTGTCCTGGTCGCGGACGCCGTCGCCCGGGAGCGCGGCATCCGGGTCGGGGACGTGGTGACCATGACCTTCTCCCACACCGGCGATCAGGGGGTGCCGGTGGTCGGCATCCTGGACGCGGTGGACGCACAGGCACTGTCCACGAGCTGGGTCATCTCGCTGGACACCTACGCCCGCAACTACACCGAGGATGTCGATGCCAGCGTGCTGGTCCGGCTGGCCCCGGGCGTGAGCACGGTCGCAGGTCACGACGCGATCGCCAGTGCCTTGGCGGGTTTCCCGACGGCCGCCGTGCAGGATCTGGCGGCTGCCGCGAAGCAGCGCGCGGCCGCGGTGGACCAGGTGCTGGGCCTGATGACGGTGCTGGTCGCGTTGACGGTGGTCATCGCGCTGCTGGGCATCACGAACACCCTTGCCCTGTCGGTGGCCGAACGCACTCGCGAGATCGGGCTGCTTCGCGCGGTGGGTGCCTCGATGCGCCACGTGCGCCTCGTGGTGCTCGGGGAGGCCTTCCTCGTCGCTGCGCTCGCCGCGGTCCTTGGCCTGGGCATGGGGACGGGCCTGGGAACGGTGGCGGTCCGAGCGATCGGCCGCACAGCACCGTTGCCCCTGGTGATGCCCGTCGGACAGCTGCTCGCCCTCTTGTTCGTGGCAGTGGCGGCCGGCTTGCTCGCGGGCGTGGCACCGGCCAGGCGTGCGGCGCGGATGGAGGTGCTGGAGGCCATCGCGCACTGAGGGCGCCGAGCCACCGGCGTGCCGGATCCCGGTGATTCCGCCGGCGCGACCCGGCGACCGCCGGCGGCACGGTGAATCTGTCCGACCGAACGACCACGGAGCCAGACATGACCGACAACGTCCCTCAGACCGAGATCACCATCCGGCGTGCCACGCCGGCCGACGCGGCCACCGTGCACACCCTCGTCCTCGAGATCGCCGCGCACGAGGGGGACCTCGCCCACGTGCACGTCACACCTGAGCGCTGGACGAAGCTCCTCGACCGCGAAGACGTGATCGTGCTGCTCGCCGAACGCGACGGGCAGCCGCTGGGCTACACCTCCGCGGTGCGCCGCCTGCACCTGTGGATCGGCGGCGACGTCCTGGCCGTCGATGACGTCTACGTGCGGCCCGGGGAGCGCAGCGCAGGGCTGGGTCGTCGGCTGCTCGCGGCCATGGCCGCTCAGGCCGCGCCCGAAGCCCTGACGTTGACCTGGGGCGTCGAACCGGAGAACCTGCGCGCTCAGCAGTTCTACAACCGGCTCGGGGCCGGCCTGCGGGACAAGGTGCTGGCGTCGTGGGCTCCGGACGCCTACCACGGCGTCATGCGTGCCGAGGCGGTGGCTCGGTGATCGCGAACCCGGCCGCGGCGACGGCGACGCGCGCCACCCCGTCCGGTCCGGACCACGCCGTGCCCGAGCGGGTCCGGGAAGCCGGCTCGGAGTGCTCGCGCTGCTGATCTCGGCCCAGTTCGTCGTCATGCTCGACACCTCGATCGTCAACGTCACCCTGCCGTCCATCCAGGCCGACCTCGGGCTGGGCACGGCCTGGCTCACCTGGGTCGTCAACGCCTACGTCCTGACCTTCGGTGGACTGCTGCTGCTCTCCGGTCGTGCAGCAGACCTGATCGGCCGCCGCACCATGTTCGCTGCAGGCGCGGCCTTGTTCACCATCGGGACCCTGCTCGCGGCGGGCGCGACCGGGCCCGGGTGGCTGGTCGCCGGTCGGGTCGTGCAGGGCCTAGGTGCGGCAGCGCTGAGCCCCGCGGCGATGTCGTTGCTCCTGGTGGCCTTCCCCGGGCCGGCGCGGGCTAAGGCGATGAGCGCCTGGGGTGCCGCATCCACGCTCGGCGGGGCGAGCGGTGTGCTGGTCGGTGGGCTGCTCGCCGGGGCGTTCGGGTGGCCGGCGGTGTTCCTCGTCACGGTGCCGTTCACGGTGACGGCGGCGGCGCTGAGCTACCGGCTCCTTCCCACCGGGGATCGCTGCCCCGGCCGCCGGTTCGACATCCTCGGTGCCGCGACGATCGCGTTGGCCGTCGTCGCGCTGGTCCAAGGCGCACTGGCAGCCGCCCACTCATGGACCTCTCCGGTGGCCTTGAGCTACCTCGGTGTGGCCGCGGCGCTGTTCGCCACGTTCCTGGTGATCGAACACAAGGTCGCCGAGCCGCTGGTCCCGCTGGCGTTGTTCCGGTCGCGGGTGCTGAGCACCGGGGTCGGCCTTGCTGTCCTCGGAGGCGCCACCCGGGCGTCGACGTTCGTCCTCGTGGCCCTCTTCTTGCAGCAGGGCCTCGGCATGGCTCCACAGCGGGCCGGCCTCGCCATGGTGCCCACCTCACTGATGGGTTTCGCCGTCTCGCTGGCCCTGCTACCGAGGGTTCTTCGAGCGATCGGCCCCCACCGCAGCCTCGTCGTGGGTCTGATGGTCCTCGCAGGCGGGCAGATCTGGCTGGGCCACGCACCGCAGACTGCCGGCTACCTGACGGCTGTCCTGCCGGGCCTGTTCCTGGTGGCGGTAGGCGTCGCTCTGAGCTTCACGCCCACCACGATGGTGATCGCCTCCGCGACGCCCCAGCACCACGCCGGGCTCGCCTCGGGCCTGGCCGGCACGGCCACCCAGGTCGGCGCTGCACTGGGCACGGCGGCGTTCACTGCGATCGGCCTCGCTGGCAGCGGCAGTGCCGGGTCGTTGGCGGGTGGTGGCTTCTCGGCCGCGTTCACGGCGGCCGCCGTGGTCGCGCTGGCCACCGCCTGCCTTGGGATGAGGCTCGTGGGTGGGCGCCGGGGGGCGCCGATGGAGGCCGGAGCGTGAAGGGGGCCTCGACGACCAGCCCGGGCACTGGTCGCTCGGTGCCGACGCCGACGGTCGTGGTCCTGCCGGGTGCCGGTGACACGGTGGCGGCCTGGGCCCCCGTGCGTTCCGAGCTCACCGACGAGATGCCCGTGGTGGTGCTCTCACGCGAGCCGGTGGAGTCGGACGGCCATGGGCTGGCGGGCTACCTGGCTGCTGTGAGCTCCGAGCTCGCCCCCTACCCGGGTCCGCTCATCGTCGTCGGGCACTCGTTCGGTGGTCTGCTCGCGCGAGCCTGGGCAGGCGCCCACCCCGAACAGGTGTGCGGCCTGGTCCTGGTGGACGCGACACCGCACCAGGCGGCCGGCCGCCGGTCGATCGCCCTGGGCATGCACGCCTCGGCCGCCGTCCTGGACCTGATGCGTGTGCTCGGCCCGACGGGGTTGCCGGGCGCGCTGCTGCGCGCCGGGCTGCACCCCCTGTACCCCGAGTACCGATCCGCGGCCAGGACCCTGCCGCCCGGCCCGCGCGACGCCTGGCGCGAGGCACTTGCCGACGGAGCCGAGCGGCAGGGTTCGGTCGAGCTGCGACGCGTGACATCCATCGCGCGCCAAGCGGCGGCCGCACCGGCGAGCCCGCGCGTCCCGTCGATCGTCGTCGCCAGCAACGCCTATGGGCGCACCTGGGCCGCCTGGCAACGGCAGACGGCGGACGACCTCGGTTGTCCGATCTGGGAGTCCGGGGACCGATCGCACAACATCCACGTCCGCCACCCTCGACTCGTAGCGCGCGCCGTTCGACTTCTCGCGTACCTGCCCGTCTGACTTCCGGAGGGCGCGACCGGGGCCGACGGCCAGTCGCCCGGGCAAGCCAGGCACGCCGATGCCGCCTGGCGACGGGCGGCTCGGACACGAGGTCGCGTCGTCGATGATCCCGGCAACTTCACCGGCGCGATGCGACCGCACCGACCACGACGCTGCAGACGTCGGAACTCACTGAAGGAGCAACCATGAACGCCAGGACAACCCCGAGCGAGTCGCGTGCCGGAGCGGTCCCGTCCGCGACCGGCGAACGAGGGAACGGCCATCTCGGCAGGGTCACCACCGCCTCCCTGACGGCTGGTCTGGCCGTCGCCCTAGTGCTCACTCTGGTGGTGTTCCCGGGTGCGGGTGAGTCGGCCGTCACGGGCGGGGGCCTGCTCGGGTTCGCGCTCGGATGGGCACTGCTCGCCGTGCTCTCGCAGCGGCACTCCGGGCAACCGCAGCGGTGGGCGGTGCTCCCCGCGGCGGTGATGGCTGTCTTCGGCGCGGCCCTGGTCGTGGCGCGACCCGAGGACGGCGTTCTCAACGCCGCCGGCTGGGTGTGGGCTCCGGTGCTGCTGGTCGTCGCCGTGTGGTCCATGGCGCGGGCCTCGAGGTCTCTGGCGACCCGGGCGCGAGCGATGCTCGTGATGCCCGTGCTCGCACTCCTCGCTCTGGTCTCGGTCGGCGGGGCATACCAGACCGTACGAACCACGCTCGCCACGGCCGCCGCTCCGGCCCCGGGTCGGTTGGTGGACGTCGGCGGCCACCGCCTACACCTGGACTGCGTCGGTACCGGGAGCCCGACGGTCGTGCTGGAGAGCGGCCTGGGTGGGTCGTCGGCCCTGTGGAGCCGGATCGCCGACGACGTCGCGCCGACGGCGCGCGTGTGCGCTTACGACCGCGCCGGCCAGGGGTGGAGCGATTCCACAGACACCGCTCCCGACGGCGACTCCATCGCCTCGGACCTCAGCGCTCTGCTGGCGGCGGCCGGCGAAGCCGGCCCCTACGTCCTGGTCGGTCACTCCGTCGGTGGGCCGTACGTGATGACCTTCGCTGCCGAGTCCCCCGCCTCGGTCGCCGGCCTGGTCCTGCTCGACGCTACGAGCCCCTACGACGTCGGCGCGAGCATCGCCGGGGTCGTGGGCGGCGCCAACGGGCCCATGGCACTGCTACCCAGCATCGCGCGGATGGGCCTGACCCGGCTGGCCCCGGCCTCCACCTGGTCGAACCTGCCGTCGCCGGACGCCGAGACGTACGCCACCTACGCGGCGACCGCCAGAGCCATGGCCAACGCAGTCGAAGAGACTGCACAGTACGGCGCGGCCTTCGCGCAGGCTCAGCGCCTCACCTCCTTCGACACGCGACCGCTCGTCGTCCTCACCACGTCCGACAAGGCTCGCCACGACGCCTCCGGGTTCGCCGCCCAAGAGCGACTCGCCGACCTCTCCGCGAACAGCTCTCTCCGCACCACCGACACCACGCACATCGGCCTGCTGGACGACCAGATGGGCGCCGCCAGCTCCGCTCGGGCCATCCTCGATGTCGTCACCGCCGTCCGGAACCACACGCCGGTGCCGCACGAGTGAACCCGACCCGCGAGCAGCCGCGCCGCCGTGGCCCGCCCGAGATGTGCCCCTTCAGTCCGTTGCGGGTTCGGGAGCCGTCGCGCTGGGGGTAGGCGGCGGAGAGACGAGCGAGGGCCTCCTCGTCCTCGACCACCATGACGAACGCCGCCGGGGCGTCGGCCGGACGTCCGCCTGGTGCACCCATGCCGTCATCCTCTCCCGCCCGGCTCCGGGAGTACCGGGTAGCGCCGGTCACGACGAGCACACTGTCCGCGAAGAGCAGACCGGACACCAGGAGCACAGCGGGCACGACGAGCACAGCGGCCACTCGAGCCGCGCAGGGCACGGCGACCACGTCGCCGTCTTCCGGCGGCTGTTCTGGACGATGCTCGTCGTCGCGGTGCCGGTGGTCGCGTTCTCACCGATGCTCGCGATGCTGGTCGGCTACGACCTGCCGACGAGCGGGTGGACGGCATGGGTGTCGCCGGTCCTCGGCGTGGTCAAACCCACGCACGAGAGCGCAGCAACCCGATCGCGGTGGTCGCCGGTGCCCGCACGGGCGGGCGCTGGTCGCCGGGGTCGACACGGTGCTAGGACGCCTCGTGCAGGACGCCCCGGAACACCAGACCCGCGATCGCCCAGGCGATGACGGCGAAGCCGACGAAGGCCACCGTGTTGCCGACCGAAGCAGCCGGGTCGTGCGTCGCCTGCATGACGACCGCCATTCCCGCGACTGCCGTGCCCAGCAGAGCCATCCAGGCAGCCGCGGCGTGCTTGAGACGCTGTGCCCAGGACGCCCCGCGGATCAGGCCCACGCCGACTGCCACGAGCGCGGGCACAACGAGGCCGAGGTCCATCCACTTCACGAGCCAGAAGACGGCCGGGTCGGCGAGGTACTCAGGAGCCGAGGGGTGCCCGCTCCACACGTCGAGCAACCCGGGCAGGTGCAGGCCGAGGGCGAGGAAGGCCGCCACGAGCAGCGCGAACCACCCCATCGCCCGGTCGGTCCGCGCCGAGCGAGGAGGCGCGGGCCCGCGTGCGACGTCGGGCCAGGCCCGTACCGCGATCAGCGCGGCGCTCAGGAACAGGCCCAGGAACAGCGCGAAGAAGGACTCGCTGTTGCCGTCGTACCGCGCCACGTCCCCACCGAGCGCGAGCTGGGTGTAGGTGTATGCGGCGTAGGCCGCCGGGCCGAGTGCCAGCAGCGCGCCGGCGCGCCGGCCCCGGGCGACGAGGGCGGCCGCGACCAGGCTGAGGGGCGCGACGATGAGCAGGCTTGCGACGTCGCCGCCGGCTATCTGGTTCGCCGCTGCGGCCGAGGTGTGGTACTCGATCACTCCAAGGCCCAGCGGGCCCAGGATCGCCACAAGGCCCGCTCCGAGCCCCAGCATGAGGAGGCCGGTGGCCAGCCACGGGTCGGCGTCGAGGCCATGCGGTGCGGCACCCATCTCGCCTTCGTCCGGCTTGCGGACCGTGTCGGTGCTCATCGAGCTGTCCTTTCGGCTCATCGCGTTTCGTGGCCTCGACCATGCTGGTTCGGCCTCTCCGGTCTTCGCGGGACCTTGGGCTCAACGTGATGTGCCCGGCACCCACGCCTTCAGCCGATCCGCTGGCCAGGAGCCCGACGCGCGTGTGCGATGGGTCGCCGCCAGCACGCGAGCAGTCCTGGCGAGGAGCCCGGTGGGTACGCAGAACCTTGCTGCCGTCGGGCGCAGGTCCTGGCCCCGCTGTGGCTGGTCACCCGAGGGTCCACACGGGCAGGTGGTGGATCGGGATCAGGAGGCTTGACACCTCTTCTGATTCGGCGGGTTCGGTTCGGGGCGGGTAGCGCGTCGGCGCGGTCGCGGCACGGTCGGTGCTCGCCGGCCGCGGGGCCGGGGCGGGGTGGGGCGTCGCGGGGGCCACGGTCAGGGTCGGCACAGCTCCTCCAGAGCGTCGTTGGATCGTGGTGGTCGAGCCCGGTGTTGACGGGCAGACCCACGTTTGCTTGAACGCACTCGAGCCTTCCCTGGCGTGGGCGGACTCGGCGACCGTCTTGCGGAGGATCTTCGGCCAGGCGGCTACGACTCGAGGACGAGCGGGCTAGGTCCGGCGACCGACCTCAAGGGTGAGGTGGGTGTCCCACCAAGCCTCGACCGTCCAGGGCGGCATCGAGCCTGCCTGGGGCCAAGGCCCCTGACCTCGGGCTATCGGCGCCGCTAGCCTCGGCCGGATGCACAGGGCAGCCGCGCGGTCCGCTGGAGCGGACTCGCGGTCGTTCCCGGTGGGATTCTTCCTGCTCGCCTACGCGCTGTCGTGGCTGGTGTGGGTCCCGCCGCTCATCCCTGGCGTCGGCGCCTGGGTGCCGACCAACCTGGGGGCAGCGGCCCCTGCCGTGGCCGCCGTCGTGCTCACCTGGTGGAGGGGGCGTCGACGGGCCGTCCCCGGGAGTGTCCCGGCCGCCCAGCGAGATCTCTGGCGCCCTCTGCTCCGCTGGCGGGTGGCCCCGGTGTGGTGGCTGGTCTGTGCAGCCGGGCCTCTCGTCCTTTGGGCGGGTGCGCTCGGACTGCATGCGGCGTTCGGCGGGACGCTGACCTGGTACGCCGACCCAGGGCACCCCTCGATGCCCACCAACCCCGGGGAGTGGGTGTTCGCGGTCGCCGTGGTGTTCGCCTACGTGCTGGTCTTCTCCGTGATCGGCGAGGAGCTGGGGTGGCGGGGCTACGCGCTGCCACGGCTGCTGGACCGATGGGACGCGCTGACCGCCAGTGTGATCCTGGGTGTGTTGTGGGCGGCGTGGCATGCCCCGCTGTTCCTCACGCCGGGACTGCTGCAGAGCCGAGTCCCAGTTGTGTGGTTCGTCCTGCAGATCCTGGGCCAGACGATCATCCTCACCTGGGTGTACCTGCGCACCGGCGGCTCGGTGCTGCTGGCGAGCGTGCTGCACGCCTCGGCGAATGTCGGGATGGGTGTGCTGCCCGTCCTGCCGTTGGACACCGGTGGCAGCCCGCGCGTCCTGTGGATCGTGCTGGCGCTCGAGTGGCTCGTCGTCGCGGCAGTCCTTCGCCGTACCGGCCGCGGCCTCGGTGGGGCGGGCCGGCCGCGCATGGATCTGGCACCCGGGGCCAACGGTCTCACGCCGACGTAGGTGCGGAGGTCCGAGCCACCGGTGAGCAGGAGGTGTCGGACGGTAGAACGCAGGCTGCTCACTTGACACACCGACTCACCAAGGAAGGCACGCGAATGAGCGACGAGCCGGGCAAGAAGCGCCGCAATCGGACAACGAGGGTCGCCACTCTCGCCTCGATCGGGGCCCTGACGGCCCTCGTGGTCGCTCTCGTGACCCTCGGTGCGATGGCGCTGTTCGGCGCCGACGCGAACGCTGGTGTCGTCGGCGCCGTGGCAGGAGCAGTCGCGGGTGCGGTCGTCGCGGTCCTGGCGCCGCACACGAAGTAGGCGCCGACGAGCCTCGCGGGTGGCCGACGTGGCCTGGAGCGACGACGAGCCGTTGCGTGACGCCTCGGAGGTTCCCGGCTAGGTGCGCTTCGACGGGTCCAAGGCCGCCCTCGAGAGCTAGGGGAGCCACCAGCCGGTGTAGCCGGCGCGCATGAGGTCGAGCCACGGCGTCACCACCAGGGACGCCAGTGCACTCAGCAGCACGCCTGCAACCAGGGCTAGCAGGAACGCCCAGCCGCCGGTGAGTCGCTGGGGCCGGGCATAGGCGGGACCTGCCTGCCACACCGGCACGGGCTCGGCAAGCAGGAAGACCGCCGACATCGGGCCGACACCGAGGAGCCAGAACCACGCCCACTTGGTGGCCCAACGCGGCTGCGGTCCGACGATCAGCAGGATCAGCGTGGCCAGCGACGCCACCCCGGACCAGTGCACCGTCAGGCCGGGCATCGGCTGGGCGAACACGTGCAAGCCGTCGGCCACCCAGCCGATCGCCAGCAGCGCCGCGAGCACCCACCGCAGGACCCGCACGCCGTCGGAGGTCTGAGGCACGAGTGGTGGCGCCGGGTGCCAGCCGGCGCCCGGGGGCCCCTGGTTCGGATAGCCCTGCGGGGGCGGGACGGTGCCAGCCATGTCGGTGCTCCTGGTGTCGGGGTTCGGCCCACGTCGATCCTGCCGCACCGGGGTGCGCAGCGAGGATGGTTTCACGCTCCGGCCGACGTCCACCGGGCCGCGGGTCCGGCGTTCCCGGGCGTGGCGCAGGCAGCCTCTGCAGTCGCAGGCCGGGGGCCACCTTGCACGTCAGGCTGCCGCGAGGGCGTCCGATCGCGTGGCTGGCACCGGCATCGACGGCACGGGTTGACGCCGGAACTCATCTCAGCAATCATTGAGTCAATGATCAGTGACCCAGTACGAGATGTCGAGCGCCGTGCGGCGCTGCACGGGGTGTTGTCGGACCCTGGGCGACTGGCGGTCGTTGATCTCCTGGCGTGGGGCGACCGCTCCCCGTCCGAGCTCGCCGAGACGCTGGGCATGGCCTCCAACCTGCTCGCCCACCACGTGAACGTGCTGGTGAGCGCGGGCGTTGCGCGGCGGCACCGCTCGGAGGGCGATCGGCGACGGACCTACGTGAGCCTGGCGCCCGCGGCTCTGGACGGCCTGGCCGAGCTCGGGCCCGCACGGCCGGCACCCGCTCGGGTCGTGTTCGTGTGCACGGCCAACTCCGCGCGGTCCCAACTGGCAGCTGCCCTGTGGTCGCGCGCGAGCGACCTGCCGGCGGCTTCGGGTGGCACCCACCCGGCCTCGAAGGTCGCACCCGGCGCGCTGCGCGCCGCGCGTCGCCACCACCTGACCGGCCTGGGCACGCCGCGCGCCATCGACGAGGTCCTCGCAGGCGGCGACTTCGTGGTCACCGTGTGCGACCTTGCGCACGAGGAGACCCGGCGCCTGGCCGACACCCACTGGTCGGTCCCCGACCCCGTCCCGGCCGGCGACGACGACGCCTTCGAGGGAGCGATCACCGAGCTCGAGAGGCGGGTCGCCGACCTGGCCCCACGCCTCACACCGCCGCCGTCAAGGCCGCCGGCCGCCGCACCCAGGAGATGACCCACATGAGCGACACGCCGTCACCGTTCGACGACCTCCACCTGGCCCTCCGGCTCAGCCTGCACCGTGCGTCCGAGCGCCTCGTCGGCGACTTCGCCGGGGTGTTCGGCAAGGAGACCATCGAGCGGTTCCTGGCCAGCTCCTACGACGAGTTCGCCGGCCGCGCCACCATCCCCAACTTCCTGCCGTTGCTGGCCGAGCGATTCGCCCGCCAACGGCTCAAGGCCCTGGCCCGCGTGGAGGGCAAGGTGTCCGACGGCAAGCCGGTCGTGCTGTTCTTGTGCATCCACAACGCCGGGCGCTCGCAGATGGCGCTCGGGTTCTTCACCCACCACGCCGGCGACGACGCCGTCGCGTGGTCCGGCGGCTCCACGCCCGGCGTCGAGGTCAACCCGGCGGCGATCGCTGCGATGGCCGAGCGCGGCATCGACATCTCCGCCGAGTTCCCCAAGCCCTGGACCGACGAGATCGTCCGGGCCGCCGACGTGGTGATCACCATGGGCTGCGGCGACGCCTGTCCGATCTTCCCCGGCAAGCGCTACGAGGAGTGGGAGCTGGACGACCCGGCCGGCCTCACGGTCGCCGACGTCCGCCCGATCCGCGACGAGATCGAACGCCGCGTCCTCGCCCTGCTCGACGAGCTCGACGTCCCGGTCCCCGCCGCCACCACCGCCTGACCCACCGCCCCCCGACCAGAAGGAGCACCCGTGTCCGAGACCACCAGCCGCCCGTCCGTGCTGTTCGTGTGCGTGCACAACGCCGGCCGATCCCAGATGGCTGCGGGTTGGCTGCGGCACCTGTCCGGTGGTGCGGTCGAGGTCCGCAGCGCCGGATCCATGCCGGCCCACCAGATCAACCCGGTCGCGGTCGAGGCGATGCTCGAGCAGGGCGTCGACATCCGCGCCGAGCAGCCCAAGGTCCTCACCACCGATGCCGTCAAGGCCTCCGACGTGGTCATCACCATGGGCTGCGGGGACGTGTGCCCGGTGTACCCCGGCAAGCGGTACGAGGACTGGACCTTGGACGACCCGGCCGGCCAGGGGATCGACGCCGTGCGACCCATCCGCGACGCGATCCGCTCACGCATCGAGGACCTGCTCGGCGAGCTCGGCGTCCCCATGGCGGTGTGACTGGTGGCCTGAGCGGCGTCGCCCCCGTGCCCGCCGACCGCGAGGCGAGAACCCGGGCAAGCGGTGGCAACCGCTCGACACGGACCCCGCGGCGGCGCCAGTGTCGAGCCCGTGGCCGAGGTACGGCCGCGGAGGAGGCGACGATGCTGCGACCCCAGGACAGCCCGACCCGCGAGCGTCGCTCGCTCGCCGGCCTGTGGGACTTCCGGCTCGACACAGCCGCCCAGGGCCGGTCGCACGGCTGGCACCGTGGACCCCTCCCCCAGGCACAGGCGATGCCGGTGCCGGCCAGCTACAACGACGTACTGGTCGGCACCGGGAGTCGTGACCACGTCGGCGACGCCTGGTACCGCACCACCGCGTTCGTGCCACGCGGGTGGGCCGGGCAGCGTGTGGTGCTGCGCCTGGACTCGGCCACCCACGCGGCGACGGTCTGGGTCGACGGCGCCGAGGTGATGAGCCATGCGGGCGGCTACACGCCTTTCGAGGCCGACATCACGGACCTGGTCACCCCTGGCGAGCAGGTTGCGGTCACCGCCGTGGTGAACAACGAGCTCTCCTTCCAGACGATCCCCCCCGGGTACATCGAAGACACGCCGCAAGGGCGCCGGCAGCGCTACTTCCACGACTTCTACAACTTCGCGGGCCTGCACCGGCAGGTGTGGCTCTACACCACCCCGCAGACCTACCTCGACGACATCACCGTCGCCACGGCCCTCGAGGGCACGACAGGGGTCGTGGGCTACCAGGTGACGACGGCCGGCGAGGACCAGCACGAGGTCCGCGTGACGCTCGAGGACGCCGCGGGCTCCGCCGTAGCGAGCGCGACCGGCGCCCGGGGCGAGATCCGGGTCGAGGACGCCCACCTGTGGGCACCGGGAGACGGCTACCTGTACGCCGCCGTGGTCGAGCTGGTCGCGCCCGACGGCACGGTCCTGGACGCCTACCGCCAGAACGTCGGCATCAGGACCGTGGAGGTCCGTGGCGCCGAGTTCCTCATCAACGGCGAGCCGTTCTACTTCCGCGGCTTCGGCCGCCACGAGGACACCCCCGTGCGCGGCAAGGGTCACGACGACGTGTTCCTGGTGCACGACATGGAGCTGATGTCGTGGATCGGCGCCAACTCGTTCCGGACCTCGCACTACCCGTACGCCGAAGAGGTCTACGACTACGCCGACCGCCATGGGATCGTCGTCATCGACGAGACCCCCGCCGTGGGGCTCAACCTGGGGATCGCCGGCGGGATCTTCGGTGGCCCGCGTTCAGGACGTTCTCCCCCGAGACGCTGAACGCAACCACCCGCGAGGCACACGCTCAGGCGATCCGCGAGCTCGTCGCCCGCGACAAGAACCACCCCAGCGTGGTGATCTGGTCGATCGCGAACGAGCCCGAGTCCCACACCGAGGCCGCCCGGGAGTACTTCGAGCCCCTCTTCGCCCTGGCCCGCGACCTGGACCCGACCCGGCCCGTCGGCTTCGTGAACGTGATGCTCTCCCCGCACGGCACCTGCCGGCTGTCGGACCTCGCCGACGTCCTCATGCTCAACCGGTACTACGGCTGGTACGTCCAGACCGGGGACCTCGCGAACGCCGAGGTCGCCTGGCGCACCGAGCTCGAGGCCTGGGCCGGTGACGGCAAGCCGATCATCATCACGGAGTACGGCGCCGACACGATCGCCGGGCTGCACTCCCTCACGCCCGAGCCGTGGTCGGAGGAGTACCAGGTCGCCTACCTGGAGATGAACCACCGGGTCTTCGACTCCGTCGACGCGGTGGTCGGCGAGCACGTGTGGAACTTCGCCGACTTCCGGACCTCGAGTGGCAGCGTGTTCCGTGTCGACGGCAACAAGAAGGGCGTCTTCACCTACGACCGCCGGCCCAAGGCCGCAGCCCACGCGCTGCGCGCCCGCTGGACCGGCGAGCGGGACTGAGGCCAGGTCGACGGCAGGTGGGAGAGCACCGTGTGGACGCTGGCTGCGGTCGCCGACGAGATCGACCCTGACCCCTGGACCCAGCTCGCGGTGCTACGCGACCTCGGGATCGGGCACCTCGACCTGCGCACGGCATGGCGGCGCCGTGCCATCGACCTCACGCGAGCAGAGCTCACCCGGCTCGCCGAGATCCTCGCGGCGCACGAGGCGCAGGTCGCGACGATCCACGCTCAGACCACCCCGGTGGACCTGCGCGAGGCAGGATGGGCGGTCGAGCAGGTGGAGCGAGCCATCGCCGCTGCCCAGCACCTCGGGGCCCGCTGGGTCCGGATCTTCCCCTTCGTGACCCGGGGCCCGCACGACGTGGACCGGGCGGAGGTCGTGGCGCACACCTCCGAGATGGCGAAGCTCACCGAGCACGCCGGCCTCACCCTGCTGGTGACGAACCACCCCGAGACCTGGGGAGCAACCTCGCGCGCCATGGCCGACCTCGTGACGGGGGTGGGTTCGGCCGCTCTGCGCGTCGCCCTGGATCCAGGCGGCTACCTCCGTGCCGGAGTGCTGCCGTTCCCGGACGCCTACGGCGACGTACGGGCCCGGACCGCCTGCGTGCAGATCACCGACTTCTCGATCCAGCGCCGCGAGTCCGTCCCGGCCGGCTCGGGCGACGCCCGGATCCGCGAGACCGTCGCGGAGCTGAGTGCCGACCGCTACGACGGGCTGCTCGTGATCGAGCCCCACCTACCGGCGCACGACCAGCTCGGCGGCCGGGTGGGCGCGGACAACGTCGTGCGCGCCGTGCAGGCGTTCACCGAGATCCTGGAGGACGAGGGCATCCCCTTCACCTGAGCCCGCTGGGCCGTGCGACCACCCCCACCCCGACCACGATCACCGGTTTCCGACCCGGAGCGGCGTCGATCACACCCGACCGGGCCGAAGATCGCCGATCATGACGAGGAGTGCGGCGCGCGCTCCCCGGTCCGCGCGCAGGGCCTCAGCGGCGGCTCAGCGTTGCACGCGGGCGTTGCCCTGCCAGATGCTCCAGACCTGCGCCTCGTCCGCGGGCGCGGCGTGGTCGGTCAGGAGCGTCGCGGCGAGCGCTCCGGTGGCCCAGCCGAACTCCAGGCAGCGCCGGGCGTCCCAGCCGCGCAGCAGCCCGTAGAGGAGCCCCCCGACGAAGCCGTCGCCGCCGCCGATCCGGTCGACCACCCCGATCTCACGGGGTGCGGCGACCTGGACCTGTCCGCGGTCGGAGACCAGTGCGCCCCACAGGTGGCGGTTGGCGCCGAGGACCTCGCGCAGCGTCGTCGCCACGAGGGACGCCGACGGGAAGCGGTCGTGGATCCTGGCGATCATCTCGGTGAAGCCCTCGAGCTCGCCCTCCAGACCTGCTCCGCCGGCCCGCGGCCCGGGGATGCCGAGCGCGAGCTGGAAGTCCTCCTCGTTGCCGACCAGCACGTCCGAGTGCTGGGCGATCTCGGTGAAGGCGTCCCGCAGCTCCACCTCGCGATCGGCCCAGAAGGACGCTCGGTAGTTGAGGTCGAAGGCGACGACGGTGCCGTGCTCTCGGGCGGCCCGTGCCAGCGCGACGCAGAACCCCGAGGCCTGCGGCGAAAGGGCTGCGACGAGGCCCGACAGATGCAGGACCCGCACCCCTTCGGCGCCGAAGATGCGGTCGAGGTCGAAGTCGGCGGCGTCGAGCGTCCGCCCGACCTCCCCCGCACGGTCGTTGTGGACCCGAGGCGCACGGGCGCCGTATCCGCTGTCGGCGATGTTGAACTGGTGCCGCAGGCCCCAGGCGCCGCCCTGCGGCACGTCCGGGCCCTCCACGGCCATGTGCCGCGCGGCGAGGTCGGACTTGATGAAGGCGGCGATCGGACTGCCGGCGACGAAGGTCGTGAGGACCTTCACGGGCAGGCCGAGGTGGGAGACGACGCTGGCCACGTCGGTCTCGGCGGAGGTCGCCTGCATCACGAAGCGGCTGCTGGCGTGCACGGGTTGCCCGTGCTCAGGGGTGAGACGGACGCCCATGCTGGTCGGCACCAGCAGGGCCCAGGCGGCGTCCTGGCGCAGCTGGATCACGTGGACTCCAGCTCGCCCACGTGGGCGAGCACTGCGGCGGCCACGCCGGGGTGCTCGGCCAGGTCGGCGCCGAGGTACCTGAGGACGGCGCCCACCGCGTCCTGCGCGGAGCGGTCCGCGACCAGGGCGAGGACCTCGTCGGCGCGGGCGTCCTTGACCGCCGCGCCATGACCGCGCAGGTGGGCGGTCCACGCCGCGACCGCACGCGTCGCGCCCGGCGGGACGCGGCCGGCCTCCAGCTCGGCGCGCAGGGTCGGCACGATGCGCACCGGCAGCTTCTGCGACCCGTCGGAGGCGATCTGGGCGAGGAAGTGCCGCATCGCGCGGTTCTCGTACCTGGCCACGAGCGCATCGCGGTAGGCGCGCACCTCCTCTGCGGGAAGGGTGAGGTGCGCCATCGCCTCGCTCCACCACTCGTCCACCCATGCGCGGCACACCGGATCTGCCATCGCCCGGTCGACGGTCTCGTGGCCTCGGATCGAGGCCGCGTAGGCGAGGAGCGAGTGCGATCCGTTGAGCATCCAGAGCTTGCGCTGCTCGTACGGCTCCACGTCGCCGACGATGAGCGCGCCGGCCCGGTCCCACGCGGGCCGCCCGGCGGGGAAGTCCGACTGGATGACCCACTCGCTGAACGGCTCGGTGGGCACCGGGGCGGCGTCGGTCCACCCGGTCGCGTCCCGGACCGCGTCGCGGTGCTCGTCGGTCGTCGACGGGGTGATGCGGTCCACCATGGTGGTACCGAAGGCGACGTTGGTCGCGACCCAGCTCGCGAGATTCGGGTCGACCTGGGCGATCAGGTCGCTCAGCACGGTGCGCAGCGCCCGCCCGTTCTCGGGGAGGTTGTCGCACGGCAGGAGGGTGAGCGGCCCGGCGCCGGCGGTACGGCGTGCCTGCAGGCCCGCGACCAGCCGGCCGGGCGAGGTCCGCAGGCCGGCGGCGGCACCTGCCCTGAGGTCGGTGATGTCGGCGACGACGTCGGGGTTGTCGGTGTCGAGGCGACCGTCGGGGCGGCGCAGGTAGCCGGCCTCGGTGATGGTCAGGGTCACCACGGCGAGGTCGGGGCTGCGCCAGTAGCCCAGCCACGCCTCGTGGTCGCCCGCCGGATGGACCGCGGAGACGCTCGATACGACGTCGAACACGTCACCGTCATCGGAACGGGTGATGAGGGTGTAGAGCCCGTCCTGGGGACCGAGGGCGTCCGCCATCGCGGCCGAGCGCCCGGTGAACGCGGCGATGCCCCAACGGTCGGCGTCGGGTGCGCGGTCGGTGTACCAGGCCTGGTGGGCGCGGAAGAAGTTGCCGAGGCCGACGTGGACCAGGCGCACCGGAGCCGCGGGACGGCCGGCGCCGGCGCCTCGGCTCAGGCGGGTCGAGGTCGGGGCGTGGGACGTGGTCACAGTCGGAAGGCCTTTCTGGGGTACGTGACGACCAGGTGGTGAGCCTCGTCCAGCGCCTCGTCGAGGCTGAGGCGATGGTCGGCGACCAGGCCCGCGAGGAACGAGGAGTCCATCCGCCGAGCGGTGTCGTGACGCGCCGGGATGGACAGGTACGCGCGGGTGTCGTCGATGAAGCCGGAGGTCTTGGAGAACCCGGCGGTCTCGGTGACGGCCGAGCGGTAGCGGGTCATCGCGTCCGGGGCGTCGATGAACCACCACGGGGCGCCGATGTGCACCGAGGGGTAGAAACCGGCCAGCGGCGCGAGCTCGCGGGAGTAGACGGTCTCGTCGATGGTGAACAGGACCACCTGGAACGTCGGGTCGGTACCGAAGGCGTCGAGCATCGGCTGCACGGCGCGGGTGTACTCCACCGAGATCGGGATGTCCGCGCCGACGTCGGCCCCGTAGCGGTCGAAGGTCGGGGTGTGGTGGTTGCGGTGCACGGCCGGGTGCATGGTCATGACGAGCCCGTCCTGCGAGGCCATCCGCGCCATCTGGAACATCAAGTCCCGGCGCAGGGTGTCGGCGTCGTCGGGTGCGATCCGGCCAGCGAGGGCCAGGGCGTACAGCCGCTCCGCCTCGGCCTCGGGCAGCGGCTCGACGCGGGCGTCGCGGTGGGAGTGGTCGGTCGACGTGGCGCCGTTGGCCTTGAAGTAGGCGCGTCGGCGCTCCATGGCCTCGACCCAGCCCGCGTAGGTCCCGGTCTCGACGTCGGCGACCTCGCCCAGGTTCGCGACGAGCGCCGGCCAGTCCGCCCTGGCCGGCTCAAGATAGCGGTCCGGACGGAAGGTCGGTGCCACCCGACCGTCCCACGTCGGGTCGGCCGCCAGCGCCCGGTGGTGGCGCAGGTCGTCGACCGGGTCGTCGGTGGTGGCGAGGAACTCGATGCCGAACCGGCGGTAGAGCGCCCGGGGCCGGAAGGCGGGATCGGCCAGAAGCTCGGCGATGGTCTCGTAGATCGCGTCGGCGGTCTCGGCGGACGGGACCAGGTCCAGCCCGAACACATCGGCGAGCTCGGACTCGAACCAGAACTTCACGGGGGTGCCGCGATAGGCGGGCCAGTGCTCGCACAGCAGGCGGAACGCCTTGCGGCGCTGGTCCGCGCTGAAGTCCTGCTGTCCCACCCCGAGGTCGGCCAGCGAGATGCCGCGGGCGTGCAGCAGCCGGGTGACGTAGTGGTCGGGGGTGATGAGCAGCGAGGTCGGGTCCTCGAAGGGGATGTCCTCGGCCAGCCACTGCGCCGGTACGTGCCCGTGCGGGGAGATGATGGGCAGCCCGCGCACCTCGTCGTACAGACGCCGCGCGATCGACCGCGTGGTGGGGTCGGGCGGGAACAGCCGGTCCGGGGAGAGCGCCAAGCGAGCCATGCCCTCATGCTTCGCACCCGGTCCGGTGTGCGGCAATCGGTTGCCAACTGTTGCCCCCGGTGCTTGCCCTACGCCGGCGTGCCGCGCATCGTGGTGGCCATGACGACCGCCGACGCGCGCCCACGAGCCACTCCTCTGGCCTCGATCGGAGGACCTGGGCAGGTCCTGGAGCCCGACGAGGTCGTCGAGTTCGTGGTCGAGTCCCTCGACGGCCTGCCGCTCGACGGTCGTAGCGTGTGCCTGGTCATCCCGGACGGCACGCGGTCTGCGCCTCTGCCGCTCCTGCTGTCGGCGGTGCACCGCGCGCTGGTCGGCCGGGTGTCACGGCTCACGGCCGTCATCGCCCTGGGTACCCATCAGGCGATGAGCGAGGCGCACATCGCCAAGCACCTCGGCTATGTCGAGGGTGGGCTGGAAGCGACCTACCCGGGCATGACCGTGCTCAACCACGAGTGGTGGGACCCCCGGACCTTCGTGTCCGTCGGCCGGATCTCCGCCGACCGGGTCGCCGAGCTGTCCGAGGGTCGGCTCGCGGTGGCCGCCGACGTGCGCCTCAACCGTGCGGTCGTCGAGCACGACGTCGCCCTGGTGGTCGGTCCGGTGTTCCCGCACGAGGTCGTGGGATTCTCCGGCGGCAACAAGTACTTCTTCCCCGGCATCGCGGGCCAGGAGATCATCGACCTCACCCACTGGGTGGGCGCATTGATCACCAGCGCCGAGATCATCGGGACCCGCGGCATCACCCCGGTGCGCGCGCTGATCGACGAGGCGGCGAGCCTCATCCCGTCCCAGCGGCTCGCCCTGTGCGTCGTGGCCCAGTCGGGTTCCCAGGCGCTGCACGCCGCGGCGCTGGGCACCCCCGAAGAGGCGTGGGCGGCAGCCGCGACCGTGTCGGCCGAGACCCACGTCCGCTACCTGGACGCGCCGGTGCGACGCGTCGTGTCGATCATCCCGGGGAAGTACGAGGACATCTGGACCGCGGCGAAGGGCTTCTACAAGCTGGAACCCGTGGTGGCCGACGGCGGCGAGGTAATCCTCTACGCCCCGCACGTGACGGAGATCTCGGTCACCCACCAGGAGATCTACGAGATCGGCTACCACTGCCGGGACTACTTCACCAAGCAGTGGGATCGCTTCAAGGACACCCACTGGGGCGTGCTCGCACACAGCACCCACCTGCGCGGTGCCGGCACGTACGACCCGGTGGACGGCGAACGCTGTCGGCTGACGGTGACCCTGGCGACCGGCATCCCCGAGGACAAGGTGCGGCGCGCGAACCTGAACTACCTCGATCCCACCTCGGTCGATCTGGCCGCGTTCGAAGCCGACCCCGACACGATGGTCGTCCCGAACGCCGGTGAGGTGCTCTTCCGGCTGCGCTGATCAGCGCCGGGCCCGTGCGGTCGACTCCCGCTGCACCAGCCTGGTCGGCAGGACGAAGGCCGCCTCGGACCGGTGGAGCGCACCGTTGATCATGGCCTGAAGGTTCTTCACCGCCGTCACCCCCATGGTCCGCAGCGGCGCGGCCACGGTGGTGAGGCCGGGGGTGACGAGCTCGGCAGCCATGATGTTGTCGAACCCGATCACGCTGACGTCCCGCGGCACGTCGATGCCTGCCGCGGTCAGGCCACGCATGAGCCCGATCGCGACGAGGTCGTTGTAGGCCAGGACCGCGGTCGGGAGGTGCTCCAGGAGCCGCTCCACGACTCCCCGGCCACCCACGACGGTCGGCTGGACGGGGCCGACGCGCCGGGTGTGCAGCTCCAGCTCGTGCCCGGCCTCCCGCAGCGCGCGCCAGCGCGCGCCGTCGGCCCAGGACGCCTCCGGCCCGGCGACGTAGGTGATCTGCTGGTGCCCGAGCTCGCCGAGGTGCTCGACCGCTCGGCGCACGCCGCGCGGGTTGTCGGTGACCACGCTGGGCAGCCCGGCGACGTCGCGGTTCAGGACGACCGTCGGCTCTGCTTCGCGATCACCCGCAGGCCCGAGTCCGACATCCGCGAGCTCCCGATCACGATGCCCTCGACCGCAGGCAGGAGGCGCTCGAGCGACAGGCGCTCGACGACGTCCGACTCGCGTGCGTCGGCGAGCAGGACCGTGTACCCGGCTTCGGAGGCCGCGAGCTGCGCCCCGCGGATGAGCTCGGAGTAGAACGGGTTGGTCACGTCGGAGATCATCAAGGCGATCATCTTCGTGCGGGACGTGGACAGCGCCTGGGCCAGCGGGTTGGCGCGGTAGCCGAGCTCGGCCGCGACCTGGCGGATCCGCGCCGCGGTGTCTGCGTTGACCCGACCGGGGCGTGCGAAGGCCCTCGAGACGGTCGACGGCGCGACCCCTGCGGCGCGCGCGACGTCGTAGATCGTCACCGCCCGTCTCGCGGCACCGTCGCCGTCGTCCGCCACGCCGTTCAACCTAGGTGTGCGTACGCCGGCATGGCAACCGGTTGTCGGGTAGTGCCGCACCCTGGTCGGACGGGGCCTGCGGCCGCAGCGCAGCAACTCGTGGCAACGGGTTGCCACTCCCCCGTGGCACCTGGCTGACTCAGTGGACGACACCCCCTGGTCGCACCAGACGAAGGAACGATGATGACCACCTCCCAGACCCCCGCCGGCACCGCCCAGGTCGGCGTGGTCGGCCTCGCAGTGATGGGTTCCAACCTCGCGCGGAACTTCGCGCGGCACGGCTACCGCGTCGCGGTGCACAACCGGACGAGCGCCAAGACCGAGGAGCTCGTGCGCGCGCACGGCGCAGAGGGCACGTTCCTGCCTGCCGGCGAGCTCGCGGACTTCGTGGCGACGTCTGGAGCGACCGCGCCGGATCGTCATCATGGTCAAGGCCGGCGGGCCGACGGACGCGGTGATCGAGGAGCTCGTGCCGCTGCTGGAGCCGGGCGACATCGTGGTCGACGGCGGGAACGCGCACTTCCCGGACACCGATCCGCCGCGAGGCCGCACTGCGCGCAGAAGGGCCTGCACTTCGTCGGCGCCGGCATCTCCGGCGGCGAGGAGGGCGCCCTGAACGGGCCGTCGATCATGCCCGGCGGCCCCGCCGAGTCCTACGCCGCGCTCGGCCCGATGCTCGAGGAGATCTCCGCGCAAGGTCGACGGCGTGCCGTGCTGCACGCACGTGGGCCCCGACGGTGCCGGCCACTTCGTCAAGATGGTGCACAACGGCATCGAGTACGCCGACATGCAGCTCATCGCCGAGGCCTACGACCTGCTGCGCCAGGCGCCTGGGCGCCTCGCCCGGCGGAGATCGGCCGACGTCTTCGCGCGACTGGAACGCGGGCGACCTGGAGTCGTTCCTCATCGAGATCACCGCGGACGTCCTCGCCCACACGGACGCCGAGACGGGCAAGGCCTTCGTCGACGTCGTCGTGGACCAGGCCGAGCAGAAGGGCACCGGGCGCTGGACCGTGCAGACCGCCCTCGACCTTGGCGTGCCGGTCACCGGCATCGCCGAGGCGACCTTCGCCCGCGCCCTGTCCGGCTCGGTCCCCCAGCGCGAGGCCGCCCGGGCTCCTGCCCGGCCACGCCGGCAGCTGGGACGTCGCCGACCGCGACGGCTTCGTCGAGGACGTGCGCCTGGCGCTGTACGCCTCGAAGGTCGTCGCCTACTCCCAGGGCTTCGACCAGATCGCCGCCGCCTCGGCGCGAGTACGGCTGGGACATCGACCGCGGCGCGATGGCCCGCATCTGGCGCGGCGGCTGCATCATCCGCGCCCGTTCCTGGACCGCATCACCGAGGCCTACGAGCGCGACCCCGGACCTGCCCCTGCTGCTCGCCGACCCCTACTTCGCCGACGCCGTCGGCGACGGGCGTGGCCGCCTGGCGGCGGATCGTGGCGCTGGCCGCGCTCGACGGTGTGCCCGCGCCCGGCGTTCGCCTCCTCCCTCGCCTACTACGACGGCTGCGCGCCGAACGGCTGCCTGCCGCGCTGTCCAGGCCCAGCGCGACTTCTTCGGCGCGCACACCTACCGGCGCGTGGACAACGACGGCACCTTCCACACGCTGTGGTCGGCGGACCGCCGCGAGGTGGACGCCTGACCCAGGGCGCGGCCGACGCCGATCCGCCGCTGGCGCCGACCCAACGCGGGGGCGCACAGTGGACCGCACGAGCGAAGGGAGACCGACATGGCCGTCGAGGTCCAGGTCCCGGCACCGAGCACGGCACGAGAGCTCAGGCACCTCGAGCATCGGATCGCTGCCGAGCTCGGCGGCCCCGCGCGCCTGGGCGTGGCGTTCTCCGGCGGCGTCGACTCCGCCGTGGTCCTCGCGGTGGCTGCCCGGGCCCTCGGGCCGCAGCGGGTCCTCGCCGTCCTCGGCGTCTCCCCGAGCCTCGCGGCCGACGAGCGCGAGCTGGCCCACCGCGTCGCGGAGCAGATCGGTGTTCCCCTCGTGGAGGTCGCCACCGCCGAGGGCGAGGTGGCCGCCTACCGTGCCAACGGGCCTGACCGGTGCTTCCACTGCAAGGACGAGCTGTTCACCCGGATCTCGGACGAGGTCGCGACCCGGCACGGGCTCGACGTGGTCGCGTACGGCGAGAACGCCGACGACGCACGGCGCTCCGACCGGCCCGGCTCGGCCGCGGCCGCCCGGCACGGCGTGCTGCGGCCTCTCGCAGCAGCGGGCGCCACCAAGGCCCAGGTCAGGGCGTTGGCACGCGCGTTCGGCCTGGAGGTCGCGGACAAGCCGGCCGCGCCGTGCCTGGCCTCACGCATCCCGCACTTCGAGGAGGTCACCCCGGCCAAGCTCGGGCAGGTCGAGCGCGCCGAGGCCGGCGCTGAGGCGGCTCGGGTTGACCGACAGCCGGGTCCGGCACCACGGCGAGGTCGCTCGCGTCGAGCTGACGGACGGACCGACCTCGTCGCGGCCGTGCAGCAGCCGTTGCGTGACAACCTCGTCGCGGCGGTGCGCGAGGCCGGCTTCCGGTTCGTCACGCTCGATCTCGCCGGCATCCAGTCCGGCGCGTTCACCCTGTCGCTGGTGTCGGCTCGTGGCTGACTGGCAGATGCCAGCCCGGAGCCTGGCGCGGATCGCCCAGCTCGACCACGACCGGGCACGCCCGCCGCGGGTACCCGGAGGCCGTCTACTGCCAGGACAAGTCCCCCGAGCAGGTTGCCGCCATCGCCCGGGAGCTGGCCGAGCGCGGCAGCCCGACCCTGTTCACGCGGGCGGACGCCGCGCACGCCGAGGCCGTGCTGTCCGCCATGCCGGAGGCGTTCCACGACGCCGAGGCACGGCTGCTCGCGTGGCCGCCGGCGCCGCCCGAGCCGTCGGGTGGGCTAGTCGTGGTCGCCGCCGCCGGCACGTCCGACCTGCCGGTGGCCCGTGAGGCCCAGCTCCTACCGCGACCTACCTCGGCCGGCGGGTCGAGCTGGTGATGGACGTGGGCGTCGCGGGCCTGCACCGTGTCCTCGGACGCCTAGACCTGCTGCGCGAGTCGAGCGTGATCGTGGTCGTCGCCGGCATGGACGGGGCCCTGCCGAGCGTGGTGGCGGGTCTGGTCAGGGCGCCGGTCGTGGCCGTCCCGACCTCGGTCGGTTACGGAGCCGCCTTCGAGGGCCTGGCGGCCCTGCTCACGATGCTCAACTCCTGCGCGCCGGGAGTCGGCGTGGTCAACATCGACAACGGGTACGGCGCGGGCCACCTCGCCGCACAGATCGCCGAGGGTCGCTGAGCGCACCCCACCCGCGGTCCACGTCACTCGAGCGCTCGGCCCACCCCGTAGCCCGCGGCCTCGGCCGCGGCGATCGCCCGGGCGAGCACGCTGCGCTCCGACCGGCCGAGCTCCCGCGCCGCGGCGGCGACGTCGTCGAACTCCGGCGTCACGCTCGTGATCGCGCCGGCCCGGGTGCCTACCTTGACCCGCACCGGGACCCCGTCGAGCTCGACCGTGCGCCAGGTGCGCTCGAGTGCCACCCGATCGATCGTCGAATGCCGCACACCCAGCGTGGGCACGAGGTCGAATACCCGGGCCACGAGGTGCTCGGCGGCCTCGGGCGCGGCGAGGACGGCCAGGGTGTGCGCCGGGCGACCCTTCTTCATCACGATCGGGGTCAGCCAGGCGTCGAGGGCGCCATCGGCCATCAGGCCGGCGAGCACGCCCGGCCACAGCCGAGGGTCGAGATCGTCGACGTTGGCCTCCAGGAGCGCGACCCGCTCGGTCGCGGACTCCTGGGACCCGATCACGACCCGGACGACATTCGGCCGCTCCGGCACGTCGCGGGTGCCGGCACCGACACCGATCACCTCGGGGACGAGATCGGGCAGCGGCTCGCACGAGTCGGCGAGCGCGACCACCAGGGCCATGCCGGTGGGTGTCGCGAGCTCGCCCTGGCCCCCGGTGCGGACCTGCCAACCGCGGGCGAGCTCCAGGACGGCGGGGACCGGCACGGGCATCTCACCGTGCGCGGCGCGCACGGTGCCCGAGCCCAGGGCGACCGGCCCTGCGCTGATCGAGTGCACCCCGAGCGTGGCGATCGCGACGCAGACGCCGACCACGTCGGCGATCGAGTCCCAGGCGCCGACCTCGTGGAAGTGCACCTGCTCGACGTCGACGCCGTGCGCCCGGGCCTCGGCCTCGGCGAGCCGGGCGAACACCGCCATGGCGTGCTGCTTCGCCGGCTCGACGAGAGCGGCCTGCGCCAGCAACCCCCGGATCTCGGTCCAGTGCCGGTGCGGCGGGTCCGGGACCAGAGAGCTCACGTCGACCTTGGTCGCGCGCATCCCGGCTCGGCGCACCTCGGCCGCGGTCAGCCTCACCGCACCGGGGATCACGGCGTCGATGGCCTCCTGGAGGGTCCGGACCGGGACGCCCGCGTCGACCAGTGCGCCGAGCAGCATGTCCCCCGCCACGCCTGCCGAGGCGTCGATCCACAGGCGACGGCCTCGCTCACCGGCCGGTCGGGCCGGTGGCGGGGTCGCGTCGTCTCGCACGTCGGGAACGCTAGCCCAACGCTCACGCCGCCTGCGCGGCGGCATGGGCCTTGCGGGCCTCGCGCTTGGCCGCCTGGCGATCGGGATCGGGCACCGGCGAGGCGAGCAGAAGCCGCTGGGTGTAGGGGTGGTCGGGCTTCTCGGTGACGTGCAGCGCGTCGCCCTGCTCGACGATCTCACCCTGGTACATCACTGCCACGCGGTGGCTGACGTGACGCACGACGTCCAGGTCGTGGGAGACGAACAGGTAGGCGACCCCCGTGGTCTGCTGGATCTCGAGCAGCAGGTCGAGGACGCGCGCCTGGGTCGACAGGTCCAGAGCACTGACCCGGCTCGTCGCACACGATCAGCTTCGGCCGCAGGGCGAGCGCCCGCGCGATCGCGATCCGCTGGCGTTGCCCACCGGAGAACTCCCGCGGCAGCGCGATGCATGGCGTCCGGCGGCAGGCTGCACCTGGTCCAGCAGCTCCTTGACACGCGCGCGGGCGTCGGCGCCGGTGACGCCCTGGATCCCGAGCGGCTCGGCGAGGATGTCCCCCATCGTCAGCGCCGGGTTGAGCGAGGTGTAGGGGTCCTGGAACACCACCTGGAGGTGCTGGCTCAGCGCCCTGCGTTCCTTGCGGGTGGCGTGGCTGATGTCCTTGCCGTCGAAGGTGATCGTGCCCTGCGGTGACCGGCGCCAGCCCGAGGACGGCGCGGCCGAGGGTGGTCTTGCCCGACCCGGACTCGCCCACCAGGCCCAGGGTCTCGCCGGCTGCCGATCTGGATCGACACCCCGTGCAGGACGCGGAACGGCTTGGCGCGACAGCCCTTGCCGGGGTACTCGACGACGAGGTCGTCGACGTCGAGCAGGGCGGTCGGCGGTCATCGGTCGCTCCCTGAGGTCGGCGTCGGCGACGGCGCGGAACGTCAGCGCGCGGCTCGTGCCCTCGAGGATCGAGGACGAGCAGCATCCTGGGTGTACGGGTGCTGCGGGTGCGTGCAGGATCTGGCGGACGTCGCCGGTCTCGACGATGCGGCCGTTCTGCATCACGAGCACCCGGTCGCAGATGTCGGCGACCACGCCGAAGTTGTGGGTGACGATCATGCATGCCCATCTCAGCCGTCTGCCTGGAGGTCGCGCATCAGGTCGAGCACCTCGGCCTGGACGGTCACGTCCAGCGCCGTGGTGGGCTCGTCGGCGATGAGCAGGTCCGGGTCGCAGGAGACCGCACCGGCGATCAGCACGCGCTGGGCCATGCCGCCGGAGACCTCGTGCGGGTAGGCGTTGAACGTGCGCTTCGGGTCGGGGATGCCGACGCTGGCCAGCAGCTCGAGGGCACGCTGCCTGCGGCCTCGCCTTCGACAGACCCAGACGCTGGAGCATCGGCCGGCTCAGCTGGGCGCCGATCGTGAACGACGGGGTCGAGGTTGGACATCGGCTCCTGCGGGATGTAGGCGATCCGCTTGCCGCGCAGCGGGCGCAGCCTCGACGCCTGACGGGTCCTCGCCCGAGGCGACCGTGTAGGCACCGTCGAACTGGATCGCGCCGTCGGCGATGATCGCGTTGTCCGGCAGGAGCCCGAGGATGGAGAACGCCGTCTGGGACTTGCCGGAGCCGGACTCCCCCACGATGCCCACGACCTCGCCGCGGTCGACGTGGAAGCTCGACGCCATCGACCACGACCTTGCGGCCGCCGTTCGGCTGCGGGTAGGCGACCCGGAGGTCGGTGACCTTGAGCAGGTCGGCTCGCTCCCGTGCCGGCCATCGAGCGCGGCCGGTGCCGCGCGGCGTCGCACCGGCGGGCCTGGCCGCGCTTCTCCTTGGTCTTCGCCGGGTCCTCGAGCGCGTCGCGCAGGGCGTTGCCGAGCAGGACGAACGCCGCCGATGGTCGAGGGCGATCGCCAGGGAGGGCCAGAGCAGCGAGCATCGGCTGGCGGTAGATGTTCTGTGAAGCCGTCGCTGACCATCACACCCCAGGTCGGCACCGTCGGGTCGCCGAGGCCCAGGAACTCCAGGGACGACGCCTGGATGATCGATAGCCCGTGCGACAATGAGCGCGTCTGGATGATGATCGGCGCGCGCACCACCGACAGGATGTGGCGCGAGATGATCCGCCCGTCGGAGAGACCCGACACCCGCGCTGCGTCGACGTAGAGCTCGTTGCGCACGGACTGCACGGCGGTACGGGTCAGGCGGTAGTAGCCCGGGCTCAGGAGCACGCCGAAGATCACCATCGAGATCCACACCGACGGTCCGACCGCTGGCGCGGACGGCGAGCAGCACGATGATCGCCGGGAGGGACATCAGGACGTTGGTCGACCAGTTGGCGATCCCGTCGAACCGTCCGCCGTAGTAGCCCGCGACGAGGCCCGACGGCAGACCGATGGCGATCGCGACGACGGCGGCGACAGCTGCGGCAGCGAGGGTGAGTCGGGCGCCGAAGACCAGTCGAGCCCAGATGTCGCGCCCGGCGCTGTCGGTGCCGAGCAGGTGCTCACCGCCGGGGGGCAGGAGCACAGCGGTCAGGTCGGCGTGGTTCGGGTTCTGGGTGGTCAGCAAGGGAGCGAGCAGGGCCATGAGGACGACCCCGGCGAGGATGACGATCGCCGCGAGCCCTGTCGGGTTCTTGAGGAGCCGGCGGATCGGGGAGGAACGGACGACCTGGCCCGACTGGCCGGACGGCGCGGCAGCGGGCGCGGTGCCGCCGCCGACGGAGCTGACGTACTCGGTCATGACACACGCACCTTCGGGTTGAGCCAACCGTTGACGATGTCGACGACCAGGTTGACCACGATGACGACGACCACCGTGTAGAGCACGACCCCCATCACCAGCGGGAGGTCCCCCTTGGTGGTCGCGTCGACGGCGAGGCGACCCATGCCGGGGATGGCGAAGATCGACTCGATGATCACCACACCGCCGAGCAGGCCGATGAACTGCAGGCTGAGCACGGTCAGGCCGGCCGGTGCCGCCGAGCGCAGGACGTGCTTGAAGAGGATCTCGCGCTCGGAGATGCCTCGGCTGCGCAGGGTGCGCACGTAGTCCTGGTCGAGCTGTCGGATGAACGCGCTGCGGATCTGCTGGGCCGCAGCTGGCGAGCGCCGTTGATCACGAGGGCGATGATCGGAAGGGTCGAGCGACGCCACCCAGGTGGAGGCACCGGAGCCGGGAGCGATGTTGGAGACCGCATTGAAACCTGCCAGTTGATCGCGAACAGCCACACCAGCAGCACGCCGATGACGAAGCCGGGGATCGAGTTCCCGACGATCGCGAACACCTGCACCCCGCTGTCCACCCAGCCGCGCCGGACTGCCGCGAGCATGCCGAGCAGGGTCGCGAACACCGCGATGAGCAGGATCGACGTGACGACCATGGCCAGGGTGATGGGCAAGCGGCTCCCGATCGCGGTGTAGACCGGTTCGTTCGTGAAGAAGGACTTGCCGAAGTCCAGGTGCAGTGCGCCCGAGAGCCAGCTGCCGAGCCGGGTCAGGATGGGCTGGTCGAGGCCGAGCTCGGCGTTCTTGGCAGCGACCGCTTCAGGGCGTGGCCTGGTCGCCGAGGATGTTGCGTGCGACGTTGCCGCGGAGGGTTGAGCAGGAGGAAGGTGAGCACAGCGACGACGAAGCAGCACCACGACGCCGGAGGCGAGGCGCCTGAGGATCATGGTGAGCATGGTCGGCTCCGTTGCGACGCGGGTGAGGGGGTGGCCGCGGGGGCGGTGGAACCCGCCCCCGGCCGCTGGCTCAGGAGACCGGCGCGTAGTTGTAGATCGACGGCACGGCCATCTGGATCTGCGGCATCACGTCGACCTTGGCGGGTCGTAGTAGTACAGCTGGCTCGGGCCGGAACCACGGGGCGAACCAGGCGTTCTCGGTGACGTAGCTTGTTGAGCGCCTGGGCGTGCCTCGACGTCGTCGCCGTCGTCAAGGACGGCGGTGATGAGCCCTCGATCTCGGAGCTCGGTGGTCGTGAACGGGTTGTACAGCGCGGTGTCGGACATGATCTGCTGATAGGCGACCCAGGTGCGGGCCCTGGAACAGCGAGAACCATGCGGCCGGGAACTTCCCCTTGCCGAGCTCGCCCTGGTAGTCCGCGATCGGGACCTGGGTCTGCTTCACGCGTGATGCCCACGTCGGCGAGCTGCTGGGCGACGAAGGTCATGATGGTCTCCGTGCCGGGGGTCGCCATCGGCATCTCGATGGTCAGGCCGTTCGCGTAGCCGGCGTCGGCCAGCAGCTGCTTCGCCTTGCCCGGGTCGTAGGTGTAGTACGTGTCCAGCTCGGGAACGTAGGCCGTGGAGTCGGGCCCGAACACCTGGCTGGTGACCTTGCCCTTGCCCCCGCCGAGCTGGGCGAGCAGGTTCTCGCGGTCGAAGGCGTAGTTGATCGCCTGGCGCACGCGGACGTCCTTCAGAGCCGGGTTGAGCGTGCCGTCGCGGTCGAACAGCAGCAGGCCCTGCCAGTCGGTGGCGTACTCGAGCAGGGACTTCCCTGCGCACTCGGCCTGCTGGTACGTGGTCCCGTCGAGGATCGTCGCGTCGACCTCACCGGTGACCAGGGCGTTGACGCGCGCCGTGACGTCGGGCAGGAGCTTGAGGTCGATCTTGTCCCACTTCTGCAGGTCGGGGTTCCAGTAGCCGTCCCGCGCGACGAACACGTACTGGGAACCGACGACCGACTTGTCGGCGACCATCGTGTACGGACCGGTACCGACGGGGAGCCTGTCCATGGCGTCGGTGCCGAGCGAGGCCGGGCTACCCATCAGTCCCAGGGCCTGGGAGAGGTAGTACTCCATCGCCGGGTCCGGCGCGGACAGGGTGATGTCGACCGTGTCCGCGTCCACGGCCGACACGGAGTCGATCGCCGTCGCCATGCCGCCCTGGGGCCCGTTGTCGGTCTTGAAGTGCTCGATGTTGGCGACCTGACCGCATCGGCGTCGAAGGGGGCACCGTCGGAGAAGGTGACGTCGGTGCGCAGGTTCAGCTCGAGGACGGTCTTGGCGTCGTCGGTGTAGGACCAGTCGGCGGCCAGCATCGGCGCCAGGGTCCCGTCCGGCTCGCGCAGGATGAGGCTGTCGTAGGCGAGCTGGTACGGCTGCAGCCGGTGGCCGACGTGCGCCTGAGCGGGGTCCCAGCTCGCCGGCTCCTGGAGGATGCCCAGCGTGAGGGTGCCGCCGTGAGCGGCGCCACCACCGGCGGACGCCGAACCGGCGCCGGCGCCCGGGGTGCGGTCCCGCCACCGGAGGCGCAGGCCGCCAGGGTCAGTGCGACGACCGAGGCGAGGCCGGCCGCAGCGAGAGACGTGCGTGACTTCATCGTCGTTCCTTTGCGTGTCAAGTCCCGAAGGACGCTGGTGGGCCCCCGAACGACGCCGGTGAGCCCTCGTGCGGGACGCTCGCCGCCTGTGGCTCCGCGCCCGTCGTGGCCCAAGTACCGCAGGGCACGTCACCCGACAGCAACCGGTTGCCAAGAGTTGCACCGCGACCCTCCGGGCCCCCCGCCTGATCGCGGCTCGGCCGCGCCCAGGCAGCATCCGCGCAGGTCGCAGGCGCGTTCGATGGCACGGCGACGCACGACGACCACCGGTGGGTCGCCTGGTGGGCGCTCCCACCGGTGGTCGAACCGGATCGCTGTCCGGCGGTCGGGGTCAGGCGGGCTCGGTCAGAGCCTCGCCTGCCACTTGTCGGTCCAGACCAGGTCGTTCGGGCGTCCCCCGGAACTCCGACTCCCCCATGAGCTTGTCGACGACCTGCCGGATCGTCTCGGGGTTGTCGTGGTACGCGTTGACGTAGGCCTTGACCATGGTCGCGTCGTGCAGATGGGTGGTGTAGTTCAGCGACACCATGACGGTCGGCACCTCGTGCACGTACCAGGGGGCGTCGGTGCTCATCGGGGTCTTCCACCGGATCCGGTAGTTGTTCTCCGCGGCGTAGCCGACGATGTCGGCGACGATGAGCGCGGCGTCCACGGTGTCGCGATACGTCCAGGGTCGCGCCCTTCACCCGGCTGGTGCCGTCGTTCACCGTGACCTCGAACCCGCGGCTCTCCAGCTCGGCGACGAGGTTCCCAGCACGCCCTCGCCGGCCTCGTAGATGGCCTCGCCGGCCTGGTCGAGGTAGTACAGCCGGATCCGACGATGGGTCTGCGGTCGGATGCGGCAGCTGGTCGAGGGTGTCCTTGACCAGGGTGATGGACGCGTCGGCGGCCTCGGAGCGCCAGCGCAGGTGCTCCTCGCACCCGATGACAGCGAGCTCCTCGGCGGACTTCAGCAGCTCACGACGCTCCCGCTTCCCACCAGGTCGAGCCTGGCCTTGAGGCCCAGGACCCGGCGCACGGCGTCGTCGAGCCGCTCGGCGGTGATCAGGCCGTCGCGGACGCCGTCGAGCATGAAGCCGAAGTCCTCGGCCATGTCGTTGAAGAACAGGAACATGTCGCACCCGGAGGCGATCGCGCGCGGCACGTAGTCCTGGCGCCGCATCGCGGACGACATGCCGAGCATGTGGCTGGCGTCGGTGACGACCACCCCGTTGAACCCCAGCCGGTCCTTGAGCAGCCCTTGCAGGAGCTCGGGCGCCAGCGTGGCCGGCATGACGTCCTGGTCGCGCAGGCTCGGGTCGAGCAGCTTCGAGTAGGCCGGGAGCGCGATGTGCCCGGCCATGATCATGTCGACGCCGGCGTCGATGTGGTGGGCGTACACCCGGCCGAAGGACTCGTCCCACTCCTGGGGTGTGAGCTCGTTGACCCCCAGCACGAGGTGCTGGTCGCGCTCCTCGGTGCCGTCGCCCGGGAAGTGCTTGATGCAGACCACCATGTCTGACTCGGCGCGCAGGCCGCGCGACCTTGGCCGACGTGGAGCGGATCACGTCCTCGGCCGTGGTGCCGTGCGCCCTGGTGTTGACGATGGTGTTGCGCCAGTTGGTGAGGATGTCGACGATCGGGGCGAAGTTGACGTTGACCCCGAGTGCGCCGGCCTCGCGGGCCGAGACGAGCCCGGTGTGGAACGCGACGCTGTCGTCCTTGGCGGCGTCGCACTGGGCGCCGGTCGCGATGTAGGTGCCGTCGGAGCAGGCGCCGTTCCCGCCGGACTCGCAGTTCGCCGCGATGAGCAGCGGGATCTCGGAGTCCTGCTGGAGCTCGTTGAGCAACCCCTGGACCTGGGTCGAGTCGCCGCCGTGGTAGCGCGCTCCCCCGATGTGGTACCGGGCGAGGATCTCGGCGTTGGACAGGTCGTTGCCGCTGAACGTGTCGCCGCCGAAGTGGAACAGGTTGAAGAAGAGCTGGCCCACCTTCTGCTCGACGGTGAGACCGGCGAGGGTGTCCTCGACCCAGGCGATCTGTGTCTCGGAGAGCTGGTAGGGCGCGGCCGTGAGGTCGACGAGAACGGGCATCGGAGTCTCCTGGGGTCGGGAAGGGACGGTGGGCGGGTTCACAGCCACGGCGGGCTCGACGGCAGCAACGCCTCGAACTCGCGCACCAGGGCGTCCTGGTAGGCACCGACGTAGGTGCCGTCCTGGTACCGCGCCAGCGCCTCGTGGTGGAACCGGTGCCACGAGTCCTCCTCGTGGCCGGGGTTGATGGGGTAGAACAGCGCGCCGGCCGCGGCCGCTGCGTCGCGGTCGCCAGGGGCGTCGCCGATGAGCAGCACGTGGAGGTCGTCGTACTTGCCGACCGCGGCGAGGCGGAGGTGGTCGGCCTTGGTGCCCATCTCCTGCCCGGCGATGAGGTCCATGTACGTGGCGAGACCGTGCTCGTTCCACTCCCGCTCCAGCGCCTCCAGGGGCGTTGCGGACACGACCAGGAGGTCCACCTCGCCGTGCATGGCCTCGAGGCTCTCGCGGACGCCCCCGAAGGCCGGCACGCCGGTGACCATGCCGGCGATCGCCTCGTCGACGGCCGCGGTCCACTCGAGGGCCGTGACGAGCTCCGGGGCCGGGTGGTCCTCGGCGTAGGCGCGCAGCCCCGCAGCGCTCAGCGGTGCACCGGAGGCGATGAACTCGCGCAGCGGCCGCGCGGTGGGCACCCGCACGCCACGCGCCTGGACCTCGGGCCGTGCGGCGAGCAGGTCGAAGACGCGCACCAGGGCGATCCAGCGGTTCTGGCCGCGGGTGGTGGAGTAGAGGTTGACGAACTCGGCGGTCTCGCGGACCAGGGTGGACGCGCCCTGCAGCCCCCAGACCCGGATCGTCGCGGGGATGAAGCACTCCTTGTGCTTGATCTCCATCGCGTCGAAGGCGCAGCCGTCGGAGTCGATCCCGACGAAGAACCTGTGCCCGGGGCGGAAGTCGCTGAGGGCTGTGGCCGGCTCGACCTGGGTGATCACGTTCGTCTCCATCGACTGGGCGGGCGCCGGGTGCGGCCGCGCCGATGGCTGCAGTGAAGCGCCGAGCGGCCCGCCGACCCGAGGTGTTGCCTCCAGTTGCCAGACGCGCTTTCCGTGCTCAGCAACTCATGGCAACCGATTGCACCGCGGGGCGTGCGGGGGCCTGACTTGGCGCAGTGGCGCACCAGGTGCGCACCAAAGGCCCGACGAGGAGGTCACCATGGCTGTCATGACCGTTCCGTCCGCACCCGCGACGGCATCGACCGCTGTTCCCACGCTCACGCTCCGCAACTATCTGGCGTACGCCGCTGGGGACGCCGCGAACAACCTGTCGTTCACGATGGCGGGGATGTTCCTGATCCTCTACTACACGAACGTCGTGGGACTCGAGGGGGCCGTGATCGGGACGATGTTCCTCGCGGTGCGGTTCATCGACGCGATCACCGACATCGTCACCGGCCGGCTCGTGGACGCCAAGCGGCCGGGCCGGCTGGGCAAGTTCCGCCCGTTCGTGCTCTGGTTCTCCTTCCCGCTGCTGGTGGCGAGCATGGCGATCTACTCCGCGAAGGTCTTCTTCCCGGGCATCGCGGGCACCGGGGCGATCGTGTACATGTACGCGACCTACATCCTGATGGGCTCGATCTTCTACACCCTCGTCAACATCCCCTACGGTTCGATGGCCCCGACGGTGACCCAGGTCCCGACCGAGCGCGGCAAGCTGGCCACGTTCCGTGGCTACGGCGCGCCGCGATCGCGATCCTCGCCCTGGCGTTCATCATCTCCCCGCAGATCCGGGCCAACGCCGGCAACCCCGAGGGCCTGCAGCGCTCGCTGTTCGTCACCACCGCCGCGTTCGTCGTGGTCGGGATGGGCCTGTACCTGTTCCTCGTGTTCAACCTCAAGGAGCGGGTCGCCCGCCCCGAGAACCCCGTCACGCTGCGTGACTGCGGTGCGCACCCTCACCAAGAACAAGCCGCTGGGCTGGCTGTCCCTGGGCGCGGTGCTCTTCCTGACCGGGCATGACCGCGCTGAGCACGCTGGGCTCCTACGTGGCGATCTACGTGCAGCACGACGCGCAGTTCATCGCCTGGAACATCCTCGCGCAGACCCTCGCGCTCTTCGTGGTGGGCCCGCTGGTCCCGACCATCGTGCGGACCATCGGCAAGCGCGCCGGCTACGTCGGCCTCGGCGCGGTGATGGTGGTCGGTGCCGCGGTCCTGGCGTTCGCCCCGCTGTCCGCCACCCCGATGTTCGGCCCGGTCGCCTTCTTCTTCATCGGCATCGGCGTCCAGGGCGTCAACACGCTGATGTGGGCGCTCGAGGCCGACACCGTCGAGTACGGCGAGTGGAGGACCGGCCAGCGGACCGAGGGCACCACCTACGCGGTGTTCTCCTTCACCCGCAAGATGGGGCAGGCACTCGGCGGTTTGGTCGGCGGGCTCGCGCTGACCTGGGCCGGCTTCAGCGCCGCGTCGGCCTCCCAGGGCGAAGCCCAGGCCGAGGGGGTCGCCCAGAACATCCAGCACTTCGCCGGTCTCCTGGTGGGCGGGTTCGCGCTCGCGTCGATCGCCGTGATGCTGCTTTACCCGCTGACCGAGGCGAAGTACAAGGAGATCACCGCGGAGATCGCGGCGCGCCGGACGGCGACGGTGGAGATCTGAGACGCCTGGTCTGACTCAGACGTGGGCGGCCCGCGCGGCGGGCCGCTCACGTGGCGTTCTCGTCACCAGGGTCCGGGCGCAGCGCTGGGCGGAGCTTCACCGCACGTCACGTGCTCGGCGACGTACCTTCCGCCAGCGTCCTGACCATGAGCAGCTCGTCCCGGCCGTCGCGGCACTCGTCGCTCGTCCCGGTCGTGCGGTAGCCGAGCCGCGCGTACCCGCGGCGGGCCCGGGGGTTGTCCTCCATGACCCACAGCGCCACCGTGGCGGCACCCGCACGCTGCGCCTGGGACTCGCAGGCGTCGACCAGGGCCTCCAGAACGCCGGTACCCCGCGCGCCCGGTGCGACCCACATCCCCATCACGTACCACGTGCCGTCGACCTCGTACACCCCGGCCATGCCGACGTCCGCCCCGCCCCGACAGGCGACGAAGGTGGCGGGTCGCGCCGCCCGGCGGCGCCACTCGGCTGCGTCGAACCCCCGCTCCCTCGCCTCCGTCGAGCCGAATGCCTCGGGCGACTCGGCCAGCGCCTCGAGCCTGATCTCGCGCAGGCGCTGCCAGTCCTCGGGCCCGATGCGGGCCACCAGGACGGACCCGGCGTCCGGGCCGCCCGGCGTGCCGGCGGGAGGCGTCATGTCCAGCAGTGTGCCTGACCGCGCCCACCCCGCCCGGTCCCACGTGTCGGGCGGGGCATCGCGCCACCTGTGGCCGCGCGGGCGGGCCCTGCCTATCCTCGGAGTCGGAGGACGGCAATGGCGCACGGACCCACCCTCATCGCGTCGGTGAGCCGCGCCCTGCACCTGCTGGACGAGGTCGGCGCCGCCGGCGGACCGGTCTCAGCGAAAGTGCTGGCCCGGCGCACGGGTCTTGCCCTGGCCACCGTCTACCACCTGCTCCGCACCCTCGTGCACGAGGGCTACCTGGAGCGCTTGGACGGTGTGGGCTACGTGCTCGGTACCCGGGTCAGCGCCCTTGCGGACGCTCCGAGCCGAACCGCGGCGCGCAGCAGGCGGCAGCACGAGATCCTCCACGGACTGCACGTCGAGACCGCCGCTGCCGCCTACCTGTCGGTGCTCGCCGACGGCGAGGTCCACCTGCTCGAGGTCGTCGACTCCAGCGCGGCGCCGCGCGTGCCGCTGTGGGCGGACCTGGAGGCTGCGGCGCACGCGACGGCGCTGGGCAAGGCCCTGCTGGGCGCGCTGCCCGAACCCGGACGCCGCGAGTACCTGGCCAACCACACGCTGGCCGACCTGACCCCGCGGACCCTGACGGACCCGCGCGTGCTGCTCCACCAGCTGGCCACCAGCGCGGAGCTCGCCGTGGACCGCGAAGAGTACATCCTCGGCTCGTCGTGCGTGGCGGTCGCGGTCCAGCTCCCCACCGGGCCGGCTGCGGTGGCCGTCTCGGTGCCGTCCCAGCGCCTGGACCGGGTCGCCGACGGTGCCGCGGTGCGACGCGCGGCCCGTCGGCTCGCGCTCGACGTCACGGTCTGAGCCGCGGGCACCTCTCTCACCATCTGAACACGGCGGCGTTGCCCCGGGACGCCGCGCGTCGGACGCTCGAAGGACGGACACCGACGTCTGGAGGTGCAGCATGACCACGACCTCTCCCCCGGCACCCGCCGGATCCGCGAAGGCCGACCAGGCCGTACGCCGCGACCTGTATCGCACGATGACGCTCATCAGAGCGTTCGAGGAGGCCATCAAGCGGGACTACTGGGCCGACAAGGGCCCGGGCTTCGACATCGGCAAGGGGCTCGTTCCCGGCGAGATGCACCTGGCCGCGGGCCAGGAGCCCGTCGCGGCCGGCGTGTGCGCCCACCTGACCGCCGACGACGCCGTCACGGCGACCCACCGACCGCACCACTTCGCCATCGCGCACGGCATGGACCTCAAGGCCCTCGCCGCGGAGATCTTCGGTCGCGAGACCGGGTTCGGACACGGCCGTGGCGGGCACATGCATCTGTTCGACCCCGCCACGCACTTCTCGTGCTCCGGGATCATCGCCGAGGGCTACCCGCCGGCCCTGGGCCAGGCGTTCGCCTTCCAGCGGCAGGGCACCGACCGGATCGCGGTCGCGGTCACCGGCGAGGGCGCGGCCAACCAGGGCGCGTTCCACGAGTCGCTGAACCTCGCGGCGCTGTGGCACCTGCCGGTGGTGTTCGTCGTCGAGGACAACGACTGGGGCATCTCGGTGCCGCGCTCGGCCTCGACGTCCGTGGCGTCCAACGCCGCACGTGCGGCCGCACACGGGATGCCGGGCGTCCGGGTCGAGGACAACGCCGTCGAGACGGTGCACGCCGCGGCGGCCGAGGCGGTCGCCCGGGCGCGGGCAGGCCGGGGCCCGAGCCTGATCGAGGTCCACACCCTGCGGCTGTGGGGCCACTTCGAGGGCGATGCCGAGGGCTACCGGCCCGAGCTGGACCAGGTACCCGGCCGCGACCCCCTACCGACCTATCGCGCCACGTTGGTGGCGGACGGTGTGCTCACGGACGCGGACGTCGAGGCGATCGCGGCGCAGGCCACCGCGCAGGTCGAGGAGGCGATCGCCTTCGCCAAGGACAGCCCGCTGCCCGACCCCACCCACGCCAGCGCCTACGTCTTCGCCTGAGGAGGAGCCATGACCGTCACCGAGACGCCGGCCACGCCGGCGCCCCAGAGCCACCGCCTGACCACCGCAAAGGCCATGGCCGACGGGATCGCAGAGGAGATGCGCCGTGACCCGGCGGTGATCTACCTCGGGGAGGACGTCGGCGCCTACGGCGGCATCTTCGGCTCGACCACCGGGCTGCTCGACGAGTTCGGCCCCACCCGGGTGCTCGACACCCCGATCTCCGAGTCCGCGTTCATCGGCCTCGGGATCGGCGCCGCCGTCGAGGGCATGCGCCCGATCGTCGAGCTGATGTTCGCCGACTTCATGGGGGTGTGCCTGGACCAGATCTACAACCACATGGCCAAGATCCACTTCGAGTCCGGCGGCAACGTCAAGGTCCCGATGGTGCTCACCACCGCGGTCGGCGGGGGCTACTCCGACGCCGCCCAGCACTCGCAGTGCCTGTGGGGCACGTTCGCGCACCTGCCGGGTATGAAGGTGGTCGTGCCCTCCAACCCCTACGACGCCAAGGGACTGATGATCTCGGCGATCCGAGACGACAACCCGGTGGTCTACATGTTCCACAAGGGCGTGATGGGCCTGGCCTGGATGGCCAAGAACCCGCGCGCCTCGGCCGACGTGCCCGACGGCGCGTACACCGTCGAGATCGGCAAGGCCGCCACTGCCCGCAAGGGCACCGACGTCACAGTCGTGACCCTCTCGCTGTCGGTGCACCACGCGCTCGACGTCGCCGAGCGCCTCGCACCCCAGGGCATCGACGTCGAGGTCATCGACCTGCGCAGCCTCGTCCCGCTGGACCGCGAGGCGATCCTGGAGTCGGTGGCCCGCACCGGGCACCTGGTGGTCGTCGACGAGGACTACCTCTCCTTCGGGCTGTCGGGAGAGGTCGTCGCCACGGTCAGCGAGCACGACCCGGGCCTGCTGCGGGCCGCGGCGGTGCGGGTCGCCAACCCGGACACCCCCGTGCCGTACTCCCGGCCGCTCGAGCAGGTCGTGCTGCCCGGCCCCGCACGGATCGAGGCGGCGATCCGGAAGGTGCTCGGCGGATGACAGAGGTCCCCTTCCCGCCGCTGTCGGCCGAGCGGCCGCAGGCCGAGGGCGTGCTGTCCAGCTGGTTCGTCGATGACGGGCAGCATGTCGACGCCGGTCAGACGCTCGCCGAGGTCCAGGTCGACAAGGTCGCGGCCGACGTGCCGGCCCCGGTGTCGGGCACCGTCCACCTGCTCGTCGAGGAGGAGGCGGTGGTCATCCAGGGCCGGCCGATCGCGACGATCGACTGACCGCGGAGACCACGCGGTCGACGCCCCGGTCATCCGCGCGATGGCCGGGGTGCCGCGCGTTGACCCATCACCGCGCCCAGCACCGTGAGCCCGGCGGCGATGCACACATGCCACACGGCGTGGCCGTACCGCCACCCGTCCGCATAGCACAGCGGCCAGCCGGGGCTCGAGATGATCTCCACCACACCGCCGATCGCGAGCAGGGCGACGGTCCACAGGATCGCGCGGCGCAACGACGGCCGTCGACGAGCCCGCTCCAGGTTGAGCAGGACGGCGACGGTCGCGACGCCGCCCTGGGCGAGGTCACCGGCGTGCGGCGCCAGGTGCAACAGCGGCACCATCGCGACGGTCGGCGCCGCCCACCACCACCATGCCCGTGCCCTGCCGGTCAGGTCGGCCACCGCGTCGGCGATGATGAAGACCAGCGCACCGAGCAGCGGCAGGTCGTGGGCGAGGTCGGCCCAGACCGGGTTCGGGCCGTGCTGGACCACCGAGCCGAACCCGATCCCCGCCACCAGCGCCGCGTAGCCGAGCACGGCGGGCGACGAGGTCAGGTCGTCGGCGCGTCCGACCCACCGGTGCAGCCAGCCGCGCCTGACGCCGACCGCGATCACCACTCCCGCGACGACGAAGGCGAGGCTCGAGGCCGCCGAGACCGGCTCGTGCCAGAACCCCTCCGACAGCGGCTCGCACCCGGGTCCCGTCGTGTCCGGCGGGACCGACGCCGGCCACGGTACGGCGACACCCACCTACCGCACGCTAGTGCGCCGATCGCCGGCGTGCTCGCGATCCATCCACCCCCGTGCGAAGGATCTGCACGACCCCTCCACCCGATCACCGCCGCCCCGGCAGGACTGCGCCCGCGCTGCGTCCTAGCCTCGTTCCGTGCCCACCCACGTGCCTATGGTTCCGCAGCCCGGACGGATCAGGCACGCCGCCGCTCGACGCAGCCGTCGTGCCCGCAACGCGGTCGTGCTGGCCGTCACCGGCGTGCTCGCCCTGACCGGCGCCGGGGTGGCCGCCGCGTACGTCCACCTGGACCGCAACGTCACGGTGGCCGACGCCCTCACGCTCGCCGGGCCGGCCCCGAGCCCCAAGGCCAACGCCCAGGACACCCCGACGCCCACCCCCGTGGACCCACAGGCAGGCAAGCCCGTGAACGTCCTGCTGATCGGGTCCGACCAGCGCAACGGCGTCGACGGTGTCATCGGGGGTACGGCGGGCGTGGTGGGGATGCGCTCGGACACCACGATCGTGGCCCATCTGTCCGCCGACCGGACCCGGGCCGAGCTGGTCTCCATCCCCCGCGACTCCCTGGTCGACATCCCCTCGTGCACCATGACCGACGGGTCGACCTCCCGCGCCCAGCGCCACGCGATGTTCAACTCCGCGTTCGCCACCGGCTGGGACCAGGGCGGGAACATGACCTCGGCCGCCGCGTGCACCATCAAGACCGTCCAGTCCCTGACCGGCCTGACCATCGACCACTTCGTGGTGGTCGACTTCGCCGGCTTCCAGGCGATGGTGAACGCGATCGGCGGAGTGCCCATCTGCATCCCGGAGAACTACTACTCTCCCGACGCCGGACTCAGGGTCAAGGCCGGTTACCAGACCCTGAACGGACCCACCGCCCTGGCCTACGCCCGTGCGCGCAAGGGCACCAACATGAACGGCTCGGACCTGCAACGAGCCGCGCGCCAGCAGCAGCTCATCGCCGCGATGATCCATCAGGTGCTCAGCCGCAACGTGCTGACCAACGTCCCCGCGCTGATGAGCTTCCTCAACGCCGCGACCGGCTCGCTCACCGTCGACCCGGGGCTCGGGCACCTGAGTGACATGGCCGGCCTGGCGCTCTCCCTGCGCAGCCTGGACCCGAGCCACGTGACCTTCATGACGATCCCGGTCGCGACCGCACCATCGGATCCCAACCGGGTGGTCTGGACCTCGGCGGCCACCAAGATCTGGGCCAACATGGTCGCGGACCAGCCGATCGTCAGTAGCGAAGCAGCCACCGCTCCGCCTCCGACTGGTGGCCCGACCGCGTCCTCGACCTCGGCCTCGACCACGCCCCCGACGCCGACGTCGACGCCCACCGCCCCCAGCCACTACCAGGCCGGCGACCCGTTCAACGCAGACGCCACCCCCGCCGGCTGCAGCTGAGCCTCGCGCCGATCGGGCACCATGGTCCGGTGCGCCGGACCGGGCGCACCGGCACCGGAAGGCTGGAGATGACCCGACGCGGAGTTGCGCGCGCAGCCGCGGCTGCGCTCCTCTTCGGCGCTTCGACCCCGTTCGCGGCCCAGCTCGCCCACCGTCTGGACGCGTTCGCCCTCGCCGGGCTGCTGTACCTGGGCGCCGCCCTCGCGGTGCTGCCCTCGGTGCTGCGCCGGCCTCCGGAGCGGCGGTCGATGCGCCGCGGGTGGCGCCGGCTCGCGGTCGCGGTCGTGCTCGGCGGCGCCGTCGGTCCCGTGCTCCTCGCGCTCGGCCTGCAGCGCACCGGTGCGGCGAGTGCATCCCTGCTCCTCAACCTCGAGCTCGTGTTCACGGTGGTGGTCGCGGCGACAGTGTTCCGCGAGCACATCGGTGCCCGCGTCGCAGCGGGAACCGCGCTGCTCGCGCTCGCCGGAGTGCTGCTCGCCGGCACCGCCGGAGCCGGCGACGCCCGGATCGGCGCCCTGCTGGTGGCGGGTGCCTGCGCAGCCTGGGCGGTGGACAACAGCGTGACCGCCGAGCTCGACGAGCTGACCCCGGCCCAGATCACCTTCGTCAAGGGTCTGGCCGCCGGCACCGTGAACACGGCCATCGGACTGGCCTCCGCCCCGGCGCCGGACGCCGGCCTCGTGGCCGCGGTGCTGGCCGTCGGGGCACTGGGCTACGGCGCATCGATCACGCTGTGGGTGGCCTCCGCCCGGGAGCTGGGTGCGGCGCGTGCACAGGTCATCTTCGCCACCGCACCGTTCCTCGGCGCCGGCCTCGCCTGGACGGTCTTCGGCGAGCCGGTGGTGGCGGGCACCCTCGTCGGATGCCTCCTGGCCGGGGCCGGGGTGGCCCTCGTGGTGCGGTCGGCGCACACGCACTCCCACCGCCACCCGGCGGTCGAGCACGACCATGAGCACGAGCACGGCGACGGCCACCACGACCACGTGCACCCGGACGGCTTCACCGGTCGCCACCAGCATCCGCACCGCCACGACGAGCTGGTGCACGAGCACGCGCACGTGCCCGACCTGCACCATCGGCACCCTCACGACGGGACCTGACCGGCGTCGCTCCCCGATGGCGGCCGGCACCTCGCGTCACCGCGCGACAGCCGCGTCGTGGAGCCGCCTCCCGGCGAGGGTCCAGGCCGCGCCCAGGTCCGCGAGGCAGGATGCCGAGTACGCGACGCCACCCGTCCACGGAACGCGGGAGTCGGCAGGAGGGAGTTCCGATGGGCCCCCTCGCCGCGCGGATCGACGCGCTCCTGACGGCGTTGCACGGCTGGCCGGTCTACCTCGTGATCGCCCTCCTGGCGTTCGGTGAGGCGGCGGTGTTCGTCGGCCTCGTCCTCCCGGGCGAGACGAGCCTGGTGCTCGGGGGCGTGCTCGCGGCTCAGGGCAACCTCGACCTCCCGCTGCTGATCGCCGTGGGGATCGTCGCCGCCGTGTCCGGGGACCAGGTGGGCTACGCCGTCGGACGGTGGATGGGCCCGGGCATGAGACGCAGCCGGCTGGGCAGGCGGATCGGCGCCACCCAGTGGGACCGCGCCGAGGAGGTGCTGGCCCGGCGCGGCGCGGTGGCCGTGTTCGTCGGCCGTTTCGTCGCCGTGCTCCGCGCCCTGGTGCCGGGGCTGGCCGGGGCCGGCCGGATGCCGTACCGCCATTTCCTGCCGGCCAACGCGGCGGGCGGGACGCTGTGGGTGCTTGCCGCGACCGGCGTCGGGTACCTCGCGGGACGGTCCTGGCGTCACGCCGAGACGCTGCTGGGCGTCTGGGGTGCGACGGGCGCGGCGATCGCGGTGATCGGTATCGCTGTCGCGGCGGTCCGCCGTCGCCACCATCAGGTCTGAGACGAGGGAAGGAGCACCATGGACTGGGTCGTCGTCACGAGCGCATTCCTGGCCGCCGCCATCGAGGTCATCGAGATGGTCGCAATCGTGGTGGCCGTGGGTGCGGCTCGTTCGTGGAAGTGGTCGCTGCTGGGGGCAGCGGGGGGTCTGGTCGTGCTCGCCGTGCTCGTCACGGCCCTGGGCACCGCGTTGAGGGGCGTACCGCTCGGCCCGCTGCGCCTCGTCATCGGGGCGTTGCTGCTGGTGTTCGGGCTCCAGTGGTTGCGCAAGGGCGTGATCCAGGTCGCGCGACACGGGTGGGGCACCGGGATCGGCGAGGAGTCGGTGGACGACTCCCCCGTCGGCGCCGGTGTCGACTGGACCGCCGTCGTGCTGTCGTTCAAAGGCGTGTCGCTCGAGGGACTCGAGGTCGCGGTGATCGTCGTGGCGTTCGGCAGCGCGAGCGGTGCGCTGGGTTCGGCCGTCGTAGGGGCGGCCGCCGCGGTGGTCGCGGTGGGCGCGCTCGGCGCGCTGACCTACCGGGTGATCGCTCGGATCCCGAGACGCGCGCTGCAGCTGTTCGTCGGAGCGTTGCTGTCCACGTTCGGGACGTTCTGGGCAGCCGAAGGGCTCGGGGTGGCCTGGCCCGGCGCCGAGTGGTCGCTGCTGGGTGTGCTCGCCCTCTACGTCGGTACCGCCCTGACTCTCCTGCACGTCGTGCGCAGCTGGCAGCAGGAGTCCGACCGGCTGCCCGATCGCCGCGACGACCCGATGACCGTGGAGCCACGATGAGGACGATCCTGCGCGGGCTCCGCGCCTTCGGCTCCTTCTGGGCGGACTTCATCCTCGGCGACGACTGGACCGTCGCCCTGGCGGTCGGCATCGCCCTGCTCGCCACGTGGGGTCTGGTCGCCGCCGGGATCCCGGCCTGGTGGCTGCTGCCCGTCGTCGTCGTCGCGATGACGACGGTGAGCCTGAGGCGGAGCCAACGGCGCGCCGCACCCCGCTGACGGGCCGCCCGGCCCAGCCGGCTCCGCCCCCATCCGATCGCCCGCCACGCGCGAAGCACCATCGAGGTCGCGTCGACCGCTCCGGTCGACAGCGCGCGGAAGCGACGGCACGCTCGTCGGGACGGAGGAGGCAGATGGCGGTCGACATGGATCGCGCCCGGCGCCCGGCGCGCGCGGCCGGCGCCATCGCGGGGGTGCTCGCGGCGGCGGCGATGTTCGGCGTCGCGCACCTTGCCGCGGCGCTCCTCGACCCGCCCGCGAGCCCGCTGTCCTCGCTCGGCGACACGTTCATCGACCTGACGCCGGAGTGGCTCAAGGAGTTCGCGATCTCGCTGTTCGGCACCAACGACAAGACGGCACTGCTGGTCGGCATGGTGCTGGTGATCGTCGTCGCGTCCGGCCTGATCGGCGTGCTGGCACTGCGGCGGCTCGGCATCGCGCAGGGCGTGGTGGTGGTGCTCGGCGCGGTCGCCGGGATCGCTGCGGCATCCCGGCCCCAGACCGGCCAGCTGGCCCTCTTCCCGAGCACCGTCGGGGCGGTCGTGGGCGCACTGGCCCTGCGTTGGATGGTGGGCGCGCCGATCGGCTCCCCCGGGGCCGCCCGCACCAGCCCCGCGGACGGCCCGGGCCCCCGCGACGCCGGGCGCCGGGCGTTCCTGGGCACGGCGCTTGCCACCGGCGCCGTTGCGGTGCTCAGCGCCGCGGCCGGCACGGTCGTCGCCGGCGCACGGAGCACCGCGAACGCCGTCAAGAACCTCGTGCTGCCCGCCGCCGCTCGACCCGCCCCACCGGTGCCCGCCGACGCCCAGTCACCGGTGCCGGGCGTGGTCGACGTCGTGACGTCCAACCGGGACTTCTACCGGATCGACACCGCCTTCACGGTGCCGCAGGTCGACCCCGGCACCTGGCGGCTGCGGGTCCACGGGCTGGTCGACCGCGAGGTGACGATGACCTTCGACGACCTGCTCACGGCCGACCTCGTGGAGGCCTACGTCACCCTGACCTGCGTGTCCAACGCGATCGGCGGCGACCTGGCCGGCAACGCCAAGTGGCTCGGGCTGCCGGTGCGCGAGGTGCTGGCAAGGGCCGGGCCGCAGGCGGGGGCGGACATGGTGCTGTCCCGCAGCGCCGACGGGTTCACCGCCTCCACCCCGATCGAGGCGCTCACCGACGACCGCGACGCCTTGCTGGCGATCGGCATGAACGGCGACCCGCTGCCCACCGAGCACGGCTTCCCGGTGCGCATGGTCGTGCCGGGGCTGTACGGCTACGTCTCGGCCACCAAGTGGGTGGTCGACCTGGAGGTCACCCGGTTCGCCGACGCGCAGGCGTACTGGACGGCGCGCGGCTGGTCCGCGAAGGGCCCGGTCAAGACGGCCTCCCGCATCGAGGTCCCGCGCACCGGCACGTCGGTCCCCGCCGGGCCGGTCGACGTCGGCGGCACGGCATGGGACCAGCACACCGGGATCGCCAAGGTCGAGGTCCAGGTCGACGACGGCCCGTGGCAGGAGGCGACCCTGGCCGGGCAGATCTCCATCGACTCGTGGCGGCAGTGGTCCTGGCGCTGGCCCGACGCGACCTCCGGCGACCACGTCCTACGGGTCCGCGCCACCAACGCCGACGGTGTCACGCAGACCGGCGACCCGACCGCGCCGTTCCCGGACGGGGCGACCGGCTGGCACGAGGTCAGGGTGCTCGTGGGGTAGCGGAGGTGCCACCGTGAGACGTCGAACGGCGGGATCCGGGGTCGCCGTGAACAATGGCCCGGTGACTCCGCACGCCCCTTCTGCAGCAGTTCGGCACCCGCCGGGCGCTCGCGCCCGGCCGACCCGGGGCAGACCGGTGACGGCCGGCGCGGTGCGGTCCCTCGCGCGGGTGGGTGCCGCACCGTTGGACCTCGCCGCTCACGTGGCGGCCGTCGACCGGCCCGGCGCCGGCGCAGTGGCGACCTTCGTCGGCAAGGTCCGCGACCACGATCCCGGGGTCGAGGGCGAGGTGGTGGCGCTCGAGTACTCCGCGCACCCCGATGCCGAGCGGGTCCTGACCGACCTCGCGCTCCGGGCCGCGGGGCGGTCCGGCGTGCTGGGCGTCGCCGTGAGCCACCGCACGGGGCGGCTCGCGGTCGGCGACCTCGCACTGGTCGCCGCCGTGTCCAGCGCCCACCGGCGGCTCGCGTTCGAGGTCTGCGAGGAGCTGGTCGAACGGGTGAAGGCGGAGCTCCCGGCGTGGAAGCGCGAGGTCCTGGCCGACGGCCGGGCGGTCTGGGTGGGCCTGTGAGACTGGTCGACCGGTTCGGGCGCGCGCACCACGACCTGCGCATCTCGCTCACCGACCGGTGCTCGCTGAGGTGCACCTACTGCATGCCGGCCGAGGGCGTGCCCTGGCTCGCGAAGCCGTCGATGCTCAGCACCGACGAGCTGGTGCGCGTGGCGGCGGTCGCGGTCGGCCTGGGGGTCCGCGAGATCCGCCTCACCGGCGGCGAGCCGTTGCTGCGCCCGGACGTTGTCGACGTCGTGCGGCGCCTCGCGCGCCTCGCGGGCCCGTCCGGGGCGCCCGAGGTCTCGATGACCACCAACGGGCTGCGTATGCCGACCCTGGCCGGCGATCTGCGCGCTGCCGGGCTGGCGCGGGTCAACGTCAGCGTGGACACCCTCGACCCCGAGCGGTTCGCGCGGCTGACCCGGCGCGACAAGCTGGCCGACGTGCTCGCCGGGCTGGCGGCCGCGGCGGACGCCGGCTTCGACCCGATCAAGCTCAACGCCGTGGTGATGCGCGGGGTCAACGACGACGAGGTGGTCGACCTGGTGCGCTTCGCGGTGCGCCACGGGTACCAGATGCGCTTCATCGAACAGATGCCGCTGGACGCGGGTCACACCTGGGACCGCCGCGAGATGGTCGACCAGGACGAGATCCTCGACCGGCTGCGCGGGACGTTCCGGCTGACGCCGCTCGACAGACGCGGCGCAGCGCCGGCGGAGCTGTGGCGCGTGGACGACGGACCGGCCACCGTCGGCGTGATCGCCTCGGTGACCGCGCCGTTCTGCGGCTCGTGCGACCGCCTGCGCCTGACGGCCGACGGCCAGCTGCGCTCGTGCCTGTTCGCCCGCACCGAGACCGACGTGCGCGCGGTACTGCGCTCCGGCGCGGACGACGCGTCGATCGAGGCGGCGCTGCACGACTGCCTGGCCGGGAAGAAGGCCGGTCACGGCATCGGCGAACCGGGCTTCGTCCAGCCCGACCGCCCGATGAGCGCGATCGGCGGGTAGGCGCCGTCCCGACGCCGCCGGTCGGGGTCAGGCAGCGGCGTCGGCCCCGAAGAGGAGACGCCTCACGGCGGCCCGTGAGACCAGCAGCGTGACGACGAGCAGGGTGACCGGGATGAAGCCGCCCAGACTCACCGAGCCCGAGAACACCACGTCGATCAGCCAGAGCACGACGAGCTTGCTCCCGGCCGCCACGACCCAGAGCATCAGCGCGAACGCCGTCTTGGCCGCGGGAGCCGTCGCCCCGCGGAGCCGAGCCAGGACCGCGCCCTTGACCAGGAGCACCAGCTCGAGGGTGACCTTGAGCAGCACGGCCGTGAGCAGCGAGAGCGTGAAGGTCTCGCTGATCACCGCTGGGAGGTACTCGACCGCGACGTTGAGGACCACGACGTAGACGAACAGGTCGATCACGTCGGCCGGGTGGTTCGCGATCCAGGACCTCAGCCCCGCACGCCGGCCCCGGGCCCCGCGCGCGACGTCTGTCTCGGATCCGTCTGCCATCGGCCCATCGTGCCCGAAATGGGGCCCCGGCGTGCTCACCCGCGCCCGACGACCCGCGGCCCGCGGTCGCAAAGCGTTCGGGCCGTCACGAGCCCTGGGCAGACTCGACCGGGATCTCCTTGGTCATCACGCAGTTCCCCTGGCCCTTCGGACGCTGATACTCGAACCCGAGCTGGGCGAACATGGTCCGGGTGGCGCTGTAGAGGAACGACGCGGAGGTCCTCTTGTCCGGCGGGGGGTCGTGCGGGTAGGCCTCGACCAGACCGCCGCCCGCGGCAGCGATCAGCGCGAGCGCGCCGCGGACCGCGACCGCGGCAACGCCCGAGCGCCGGTGGCGGCGGTCCACGAACAGGCACGTGATCCGGTAGTCCGGCCTGCGCACGACGCCCTGCTCCCACTCCTTGCGGTGGTAGATGTTGGGCACTTCCTCGACGGTCCCGTACTGGGCCCAGGCGATCGCGACGTCGCCGTCGAGGACCAGGGCCGCGTGGGTGCGACCCTGCTCGACGAGTCGGCGCTTGAACTCGCGGTTCCCGAGCGCTCGGCGCTCCTCCTTGGGGTCGGGGTGGAGATGGAACCAGGTGCACCAGCACCCGCCCCACACCCCGTTGTGGCGCTCCGCGAGGTCCGCGAACGCGTCCCACGTCGCCGGGCCGAGCGGCTCGACCCGGTATCCGTCGACCGTGATGGCGTCGTGCATGGCACCCAAGGTACGGCGGCTCGCCCGACCGGTCGCGTGCTCTCCCGCCGGGCCGCCGCTCAGGCGGCGAGGTGGAACGTGCGCGCGAAGCGGTCGAGAAGCTCGCCGCGTCCGCGCAGCACCTCGACCACTCCCGTCGTGATCGCACGGTCCGGGGCGAGCTCACCCGAGATCAACCGACGGATGTCGGGCCCGGCGGCGAACGCGAGGTCGGAAGGTCCCGGGCCGCGCGTCACGTCCAAGACGGCGCCGTCCACGCGGATCAGGAGCTCGGCGGGGCCGACGCGCGCACCGTAGGCGGTCGCCGGGAGGGCCGCGGCCACCTGCGGCCGGAAGGCGGTGCGCAGCGCCATCGTCATCGAGTCGGGCGTGATGACCTGCTCCTCGCGCGGGTCGCCCAGCGCCTTGAAACCCCAGGCGCCGAGCGCGAGGACGACGGGCTCGAGCTCGCGGCCGTAGGGCGTCAGCTCGTAGACGATGACGCGCGAACGCGGCGCCCGCCGGATGACGCCGGCCGCCTGAAGCTCCTTGAGCCGCGCCGCCAGGATGTTGCTCGGGATGCGAGGCAGGCCTGCGGCGAGCTCTCCGTAGCGGCGTGGCCCGACGAGCAGGTCGCGGACGATGAGCAGCGCCCAGCGCTCGCCCACGAGCTCCAGCGCCCGGGTGACGGCGCAGTACTGCCCGTACTCTCGTGCGGCCATCGACCTCAGGCCTGCTGGTTCGCGTAAGCCTCGGGACCCTTCTCGGCGGCGACGGGGTCCATCCAGCCGAACTCGAGGATGTTGCCGTCGGGGTCCGTGAGCTGGCGCTGGTACATGAATCCGTAGTCCGAGGCGGGCTGCTCCTCCGTTCCGCCGGCGGCCAGGCCGTCAGTCACGGTCGCGTCGACCGCCTCCCGGCTGTCGAGGAAGATCGCGGTGGAGACCGACGGCGCCGTCCTCGGGTCGCCGAGCGGCTTGTCGGTGAAGGTCTGGAAGAACTCGCGCGTCAGGATCATGAACGCGCTGTGGCCGTCCTCGACGACGACGCACGCGGCGTTGTGGTCGGTGAAGAGCGGGTTGATGGTGAATCCGAGCGCCGTGTAGAACGCCTTGGCGCGCTCGAGGTCGGTCACCGGCAGGTTGACGAACATCCAGGTCATCGCGGTCTCACTCTCGTGGATGGGTTTGTGACGGCACGCACCATACTTGCAAAAAACAAGTACAGCGTCAACGCCAGACGCCCACCGGCGGCGGGACACCGGGCAAAGAGTCCGCGCTCAGTACCGGGGCACGGTGGGGTCGACCTCGCGGCTCCACGCGTCGATGCCGCCGGTCAGGTGGGACACCTCCGGCAGGCCCGCCGCGAGCAGTGCCAGGCCCGCCTGGCGCGAGCGGACGCCCGCGTGGCAGAACGCGACCAGCGGACGGTCGGTCGGCAGCGTGCGCCAGCCGCCGGCCAGCAGCTCGCCCAGCGGCAACGCGAGGGCACCGGGCAGCGCGGCGATCGCGCGCTCGGTGGGCTCGCGTACGTCGACCAGCAGGACCCGGTCGTCGGCGAGCAGGGCGGCGAGCTCGGTCGGGCCGAGCTCACCGAGCTGCGGCTCGGCCGGGGCGCCCGGCGCGCGGCGTTCGGCCCTCGTCCGCGCCGCCAGGCCGGGTGCGGCCGACGACGTCCCCCCGCTGGTCGCTGCCGCGTCCGACACCGCCCGGCCCACCACCGGGATCTCCCGCCATCGTGCGGCCAGGGCGTCCATCACCAGGATCCGCCCGAGCAGCGGTGTCCCGACGCCGGCGACGAGCTTGACCACCTCCGTCGCCATGAGCGAGCCGACCTGGCCGCACAGCGCGCCGAGCACCCCTGCCTCGGCGCAGGACAGGACCTGCCCGGGCGCGGGCGGGTCCGGGAACACGTCGCGAAGCTGGATCGCCGGCACGCCCACCGGCGGCCGGCCCCAGAACACCGACACCTGTGCGTCGAAGGCGAGCACCGAACCCCACACCTCGGGCAGTCCCAGCCGCACGCACGCATCGTTGATGAGGTACCGGGACGCAAAGGTGTCGGTGCCGTCCACGACCACGTCGTAGTCGGCGAGCAGGTCGGCGTTCTCAGCCGTGAGACGAAGGTGGTGCGTGACCACCTCGACGCCGGGGTCCAGCGCCGCCACGCGCCGCGCGGCGGACTCCACCTTGGGCGTGCCCACGTCGGCGGTGGCGTGCAGCACCTGGCGCTGGAGGTTGGACAGCTCGACGTCGTCGCCGTCGACGATCCCGATCCGGCCGACGCCCGCGGCCGCCAGGTAGAGCACCACAGGTGAGCCCAGGCCCCCGGCGCCGATCACGCACACCCGGGCCGCGCGCAGGCGGCGCTGCCCCTCCTCGCCCAGCCGGTCCAGCAGCAGGTGCCGCGAGTAGCGCCGGACCTGGCCCGCGGTGAGCGGGGGGCCCGGCGCCACGAGCGCGGGGACGCGGCCGTCCCACGGCAGCGAGGGCTGAGTCACGCGCGCCAGGCTAGTCACCGTCGACCGGAGCCACGAGCCGGCGGTCACAGTCACGACACCCAGGAGCGTCCAGAACCTCGCTCCTGCGGCACTATCCTCGAATTCATGACGCAGCTGCGGATCGGCGAGATAGCCAGGGTGCTCGGGGTCAGCGACGACACGGTGCGCCGGCTGCTGGACGCGGGCCAGCTGGCGTCCACCCGCGACGACCACCGCCGCCGGGTCGTGGACGGTGCAGACCTGGCCGGGTACCTGCGAGCCCAACGGGCCGCCGGCGAGCCGGGCACCTCCTCGGCCCGCAACCGGTTCGAGGGTCTGGTCACCGACGTGCGCGTCGACGGGGTGATGGCCCAGGTCGAGCTCCAGGCCGGTCCGCACCGGATCGTGTCGCTGATGTCGCGAGAGGCGGTCGAGGAGCTCGGCCTCGAGCCCGGGGTGCTCGCCGCAGCCGTCGTCAAGGCCACCCTGGTCGTGGTGGAGCGGGGGGGCAGCGGCCGGTGACTCCCGCGGGGTCGATCCGGCGCCGTCCGACGCGGATGCCACGGGGCATGCCGCTGCTCGCCGCGCTCGGAGCAGCGTTCCTCGTGCTACCGCTCGTGGCACTCGTCTGGCGCACACCGTGGGGCGAGATCGCTGCGCGCCTGACGGACCCGACCACGCTCGAGGCGCTGCGCCTGTCGCTGGTCTCGGCGAGCAGCGCGACGGCGCTGAGCGTGGTGCTCGGCGTGCCGCTCGCCTGGACCCTGGCCCGTGCCGCGCTGCCGGGCCTGCGGGTGCTGCGCGCGCTCGTCACGGTGCCCCTCGTGCTGCCGCCCGTCGTGGGCGGGGTCGCCCTGCTGCTGCTGCTCGGCCGACGGGGCCTGGCCGGGCAGTACCTGGACGCGTGGTTCGGGGTGCAGATCCCTTTCACGACGCTCGCCGTGGTGATCGCAGAGGCGTTCGTCGCCATGCCGTTCCTGGTCGTCTCCGTCGAGGGTGCGCTGCGCGGGGTGGACCGCCGCGCCGAGGACGCGGCGGCGACGCTCGGCGCCGGCCCCTGGTACGTCGCGCGGCGCGTCACGCTCCCCGCGGTGGCCCCCGGCCTCGCCGCCGGCACGGCACTGACCTTCGCGCGGGCCCTGGGTGAGTTCGGCGCGACGATCACGTTCGCGGGGAGCCTGCCGGGCACCACCCAGACCATGCCCCTGGCGATCTACCTCGCGATGCAGAACGACCCGGCCGCCGCGATCGCACTGTCCCTGGTGCTGCTCGCCGCCTCGGCCGCGGTCCTTGTCGCGCTGCGCGACCGCTGGGTCCCGGGGGTGCGGCCATGAGCCTGGCTGCCAGGGTCGCGGTGCGCCGCGAGACGTTCGGGCTCGACGTCGACCTCGACGTCCCGGACGGTGGCGTGGTCGCCCTGCTCGGTCCCAACGGCGCAGGCAAGACCACCCTGCTGCGCGCGCTCGCCGGGCTGACCCCGATCGACGCGGGCCGGGTCGAGGCCGGGGGCACGGTCTGGGAGGACACCGTGTCCGGGTGGTGGCTTCCACCTGAACGACGCGGCGTCGGGCTGGTGTTCTCCGACCATCTGCTGTTCGCCCACCTCACCGCGCTGCAGAACGTCGCCTTCGGCCCGCGGGCCCGCGGCGTGCGGCGCGAGGACGCCCGCCGGGGCGCGCAGGCCTGGCTCGACCGGCTCGGCATCGGCGACCTGGCCGGCCGGCGGCCGTCGGAGTTGTCCGGTGGGCAGGCGCAGCGCGTCGCGCTGGCCCGCGCGCTGGCCACCGACCCAGCGGTCCTGCTGCTCGACGAGCCTCTGGCCGCGCTGGACGCCTCGACCCGGGTCGAGGTCCGCCGGGCACTTGCCGAGGTGCTGGAAGAACGCCGCACCGTCTGCCTGCTGGTCACGCACGACCCGGTGGACGCGACCCTCCTGGCGGACCGCGTGATGGTGCTCGAGGCCGGCGCGGTCGTCCAGGACGGCACGCCCGCGGAGCTGGCCCGCGCGCCGCGGACCGGCTGGGCGGCGCGGCTGCTGGGCCTCAACGTGTACCGCGGCGTCGGCGACGGCGCGGTGGTCTCGCTCGACGACGGCGGCCGGATCGTGCCCGCGGAGGTGCCGACCGGCCCGGTGGTGGTCACCGTCGCGCCGGGCGCGATCGCGCTGCACGCCGACGAGCCGCACGGTTCGCCTCGCAACGTCTGGCGCACGCGCGTCACCACGGTCGAGCAGGCGGGCTCGATCGTCCGGGTCGGCCTCGCCGGACCGCCGGCCGCCCTGGCCGACCTCACCCCGGGTGCGGCGACCGAGCTCGGCCTGGCCCCCGGCGTCGCGGTCTGGGCCTCGGTCAAGGCGAACGAGGTGCACGCCGAGCCGGAGTGAGCCGCGCCCGCCCCTCGGTCAGGCGTGCCCCGGCGCCTCGTGCTCGGTGTGTCGCGCCGGCTCGAGCTGGAAGGTGGAGTGCTCCACGGCGACGTCGAAGTGCGTCGCCACGCACTCCTGGAGCCGGTCGAGCAGCTCGGGGGCGTGACCGTCGGTGAAGCACTCGTCGTCGATCACCACGTGCGCGGTGATCACGGGCAACCCGGTCGCGATGAGCGAGGCGTGCAGGTCGTGCACCTCGCGCACGTGATCCAGGCCCAGCAGGTGGTCGCGCACCTCGTCCAGGTCCAGGCCCGGCGGCACCGACTCCAGGAGCACCGACACCGTCTCCTTCAGGATGAGCAGGGCCCTCGGCACGATGAGCGCGCCGATCACCAGCGCGGCGACCGCGTCCGCGCGCTGCCACCCGGTCGCAGCGATGACCGCCGCGGCCACCAGCACACCCACCGACCCGAGCGCGTCGTTGACGACCTCCAGGAAGGCGGCCCGCAGGTTGAGGCTGCCCGACCGGTATCCACGCAGTACGAGCAGCGAGGCGATGTTGCCCGCCAGCCCGATCGCGCCGAACACCACGAGCTCGCCGGGCGCGATCTCGGGCGGCACGATCAGCCGCCGCACACCCTCGACCAGGACCACGATGCCGACCCCGACGAGCACCGCCGCCTGCGCGAGGGCGGAGAGCACCTCGGCACGCCGCAGGCCCCAGGTGCGCCGCGACGTCGGCGGCCGGAGCGCGAAGCTCGCGGCCAGCACGGCCATGGTCAGCCCGGCGACGTCGGTGAGCATGTGCGCGGCGTCGACCAGCAGCGCGAGGCTCCCGGTGATCACCGCGCCGACCACCTCGGCGACCAGGATCACGGCGGTGATCGCGAGCGCGACGGCAAGCCGCCGCCTCTGCTCGATGCCCTGCGCGTGCGCGTGGTCGTGCCCCATGCCACCTCTCCCGGGTTCGTGTCCCCTACTATCCTCGCGATGCCCGGCGACCCTGCACGAGGACGCATCCCCCAGGCCCAGGTCCGGCGATGACCGGCTGGTGGGAGCACTGGTGGTCGGTGCCCGTCGCGGTGGTCGGCGGCCTGGTCCTCCTGTGGTCGGTCGCCGTCGCAGCCCTGTGGGCCGTCGCCCCCGGACAGGCCACCTTGGGCGCCGCCGCCCGTCTCGTGCCCGACCTGGTGCGACTGGTCCGGCGGCTCGCGGCGGACCCCGCACTCCCCCGCGGCGTGCGGGTGCGGCTGTGGCTGCTGCTCGGTTACCTGGTCTCCCCCATCGACCTGGTGCCGGACTTCGTCCCGGTGCTCGGCTGGGCCGACGACCTCGTCCTGGTCGCCCTGGTGCTGCGCTCGGTGCTGCGCTCCGCCGGGCCGGAGGCCGTCACCCGGCACTGGCCGGGCACCGACGACGGCCTCCGCGCCGTGCTCGCCCTCGCCCGGATGGGCTGAGCAGGTTCAGGCCGCGACGACCGCTGCCACGACGGTGCCGGCGTAGAGCAACGGGACCGAGACGCCCTCGAAGCCGATCCCCTGCCGGTCGCGCATCACCAGCCCGGCCGCGAGCACCGCCGTGATCAGCGTCGTGCCGCCGAGCAGGACCAGGGCGGTGGGACCGGCCGCCTGGTACACGCCTCCGTCGAGGTAGGACACGTCGGCGACCGCGATGAGCAGGGTGTCGAAGACGTTCCCGCCGATGATGTTGCCGACCGCGAGCGTCACGGCTCCCATCCGGACCGCCGCGACCACCGTGACGAGCTCGGGCAACGAGGTGATCGCCGTGGTCACGGTGAACCCGGTGATCCCGCTCGGAAGTCCGGTGGCAGCGATCACCGCGAGGCCGGCCTGTGCGATCACGAACCCGACAGCCCCGACCAGCAGGCCCAGTGCCGCGAGCCGGACCCACAGCGTGCGCGTCGGGACGGGCGAGGGCCGCACGGGCTCGTCGTGCGAGGTCTCCTTGGTGCGGACCGGCTGCCACATGGGACGCCGCCTCATCCGGCGCAGCAGCGTGAAGCCGTAGGCGTACAGCGCCGGGATGAGCAGCGTGACCGGGTGCACCCACCCGATCACGAGGTCGGGCGTGGCATAGGCGATGACAGGAAGGGCCAGCATCGCGACCAGCACCAGCGCCTGCATCAGGTTCTCGAGCGAGGCGGCGGCGTGCTCCAGGTTCACGCGCCGGTACACCAGGTCCGCCACGGCAAGCCACACCGTCTGGATCGCCACCCCGCCCACCGGGTTCGCGAGCGCGAACGCCGCGTCGCCGGCGAGGCCGCCCGTCACGGTCGCGACCACCCCGGGCAACGACGTCACCGCGCCGAGCAGCAGCGCGCCGCCGACGGCCTGGCCGAGGCCCGTGCGGTCGGCAAGCTCGTCCGCGGCACGGACCAGGCGGGAGCCGGCGCCCCAGATCACGGCCGCGCACCCGAGGAGGACGAGGCCGGAGGCCCACCAGGGCCAGCCGGTCACGAGATGTCCCGGGTGACGGTCATCCGGTCGAGTCTGGGCGGCCGCGGCGGGCCCCGCCACCCGTCCGCGGCCCGGCGGCTTCACGGAGTCTTCATCGAGGGCTCCGGCGAACCCTCATCGGCCGCCCCCAGGCTGGGGGCATCTGTGGCGCGGACCGGCTCCGGGACCACGCCGCTACCCTGCACGGGACACCCCCGGAGGTCTGATGCGCACGGTCCTGGTCGTCGACGACGAGCCGCACATCCGCGACGTGCTGCGCGGGTACCTCGAGGCGGACGGCCACCGGGTGCTCGAGGCCGCCACCGGCGAGGAGGCCCTGGACGTGCTCGGGGCCCACGACGTCGACGTGGTGCTGCTCGACGTCATGCTGCCTGGCATCGACGGCCTGGAGACCCTGCGGCGGGTGCGCACCACCAGCGACGTCTTCGTCATCCTGGTGACCGCCCGGGCCGAGGAGGTCGACACCCTCGTCGGACTCGCGGTCGGCGCCGACGACTACGTCACCAAACCGTTCAGCCCGCGCGAGGTCGCCGCGCGAGTGGGCGCGGTGCTGCGCCGCGACCGCGGTCCCGCGCCGGACGACGAGGTGCTCAAGCACGGCGGGTTCGTGCTGGACCGGGCACGCCACGAGGTCAGCGTCGACGGCGCCCCGGTAGAGCTGTCCAGCCTCGAGTTCGACCTGCTCGCCGCGCTCGCCGCCGCGCCCGGCCGGGTCTTCTCCCGCGGGCAGCTGCTCCGGCAGGTGTGGGGTCAGGACTGGTACGGCGACGAGCGCGTGGTCGACGTGCACGTCAGGTCGATCCGCAACCGCCTCGGCGACGACGCGGCCGACCCGCGGTTCGTGGCGACCGTGCGCGGCGTGGGCTACAAGTTCGTCGGACGGCCCCGGTGAACGCCCGCCTGCCGGTCCGGCTCGCCGGTGCCTTCTTCGCCGTCCTCGCGGTCGGCACGATCGCGTCGCTGGTCACCGTGCGCGTGCTCGCGCCGCAGATCTTCGACCGCCGGATGGGCATGTCCACCGGACGCATGATGGGCGGGCCGGCCGGCGGGGCCGGCACCCGGGACGCGATGATCGCAGCCCTCAACCAGTCCCTGCTGGTCGGGGCACTCATCGCGGCGGCGATCGCCGGCGTGGTGGCCGTCGTGCTCGCGCGCGGCGTGCTCCGGCCGCTCGATGACGTGCGCGCGGCGGCCCAGCAGATCGCCGCGGGTCGGTACGACGTGCGCGTGGCGCCTCCCGGCGAGCCGGAGATGGCGGCGCTCGCGGAGGACGTCAACACCCTCGCCGCGGCGCTGGCCGGCACCGAGGCCCGCCGCATGCAGCTGCTCGGCGAGGTCGCTCACGAGATGCGCACCCCGCTCACCGGTCTCGGCGGCTACGTCGAGGGCATGGTCGACGGAGTGTTCCGGGCCGACGAGCCCACGCTGACCGCGATGACCGAGGACCTGCGGCGGCTGCGGCGGCTCGCCGACGACCTGTCCGCCCTGTCCCGCAGCGACGAGGGCCGCCTCGAGCTCTCCGTCGGGTCCATCGACCTCGCAGACGTGGTGCGCCGCACCTGCGAACGGCTCGCACCCCAGCTCGCGGAGCGGGGCGTGCAGCTCGACGTGCACGCCCCGGGGCCCCTGCCGACGGTGGGCGACGCGGACCGGATCGGCCAGGTGCTGACCAACCTGCTCACCAACGCCGCGCGGGCGACCGGCCAGGGCACGGTCGCGGTGGTCGCGTCCGCCACCGCAGGCACCGCGACCGTGAGCGTCACGGACCGCGGCGTCGGACTGGTCCCGGCCGACCTGGAGCGGGTGTTCGAGCGCTTCTACCGCGTGCCCGGCGCCGCGCGCGGGGAGGGGTCCGGGATCGGCCTGACCATCGCCCGGGGCATCGCCCGAGCGCACGGCGGCGACCTCGTGGCGTCCTCCGCCGGTCCGGGGCAGGGTGCCACCTTCACCCTGACGCTCCCGGCCACCTGAGACCCGCACGGCCACCTTCAGTCGTGCCGGTGGGTCCACTCCAGCAACCTGTCCACCGGCCACGTCGTCACGACCCGGTCGGCGTCCACGCCGAACGCCGCGAGCCGGTCACAGGCGTCCACGAGCCAGTCGAGCTGGCCGGGCGCGTGCGCGTCCGAGTCGACGCTGAACAGGCACCCCGCGTCGACGGCGACCGAGAGCAGCTCGTCGGGGGGGTCCCGGCGGTCCGGCCGGGCGTTGACCTCCACGGCGACGCCGTGGTCCGCGCACGCCGCGAACACCGCGGCGGCGTCGAACTCGCTCGGCGGCCTCGTCCGGCCCCGCACCCGACGCCCGGTGCAGTGGCCGAGGACATCGGTCGCCGGGTCCCCCACCGCGGTGAGCATCCGGCGGGTCATCACCGCGCGCTCGCTGCGGAGCCGGGAGTGCACCGACGCGACCACCACGTCGAGCTCGCGCAGCAGCCCGGGTCTCTGGTCCAGAGTGCCGTCGCCGAGCACGTCGACCTCGATCCCGGTGAGCAGCCGCAACGGCCGTTCACCGGTGTCCAGGACCTGGTTCATCAACGCGATGCGATCCATCTGGGCTCGCAGCCGGGCCGCCGAGAGCCCGTTCGCCACGGTGAGCCTCGGTGAGTGGTCGGTGATCGCGAGGTACTCGTGACCGATGTCCATCGCCGCCAGCGCCATGTCCTGGATCGGTGTGGCACCGTCGCTGGCGTCGGTGTGGGCGTGCAGATCCCCGCGAAGCCGTGCGCGCAGGGCGCGTCCGGCCTCGGTGGCGCCGGCGAGCCGATCGGCGAGGGCTGCCTCGAGCTCGGTCGCCACCTGCGGACTGCCGCCGGCGAGCACCTCATCGACCACCCTGGCCGTGCTGGTGCCCACGTCCGGCACCGTCGTCCAGTCGCCGTCGGCCCTGCGGGCACGCCACTCGCCGTCGGGCAGGTCGCGCAACCGGTCCCCGGCCTTGCGGTACGCGGCCGCCCGGTACTCCGAGGCCTGCGAGCGCTCGAGCAGGAACGCGATCCGGTGCAGCGCAGCGACCACGTCGTCGCGCCCGGGTGCGGCCATCGACTACGACGCCCGGCGGCGGCTCGGCTTCTTGGCGCGGGAGGTCTTCGCCGACGCCGGCTCGGCGCCCTCGGCTCCCGCGACGTCGTCCGGGCCACCCTCCCGCGAGCCCGCGTCCTCCCCGCGCGCGGCGCGCGCCTTCGCGACGCTGCGCTGCAACGCGGAGAGCAGGTCGACGACGTCCCCACCGGACTCCTCCGGTTCGCCGCCGACCGGGACGGCGCCACCCTGCGAGACCTTCTGGGCGATGACTGCCTCCAGCGCCTCCGCGTAGTGGTCGGTGAACGCCGACGGGTCGAGGTCCATCGCCATCGACTCCACCAGCGAGCTCGCCATGGTGCGCTCGGCGTCCTTGAGGTCGACCTCGGTCTCCAGGACGTCGAACTCCGCGTCGCGCACCTCGTCGGGCCACAGCAGCGTCTGCAGGCAGATCACGTCGCCGCGCACCCGCAGCACCGCCATCGACTCGCGCTGGCGCAACGCGACGGTCACCAGGGCCACGCGCTCGGTCGACGCGAGCGCCTCGCGCAGCAGGACGTAGGGCTTGACCGTCGCCGCCTCGGGCTCCAGGTAGTACGTCCGCCCGAGCGTGATCGGCTCGACCTGCGCCTCGGGCACGAAGCCCTGGACGGCGATCTCCCGGCTCGCCGCGAGCGGCAGTGCGTCGAGGTCCTCGTCGCTGAGCACGACCATCCGGCCGTCGTCGGTCTCGACGCCCTTGACGATCTGATCGGCCGGGACCTCCTCGCCGTCGATCGCGCACACCTTGCGGTAGCGGATCCGGCCGCCGTCGGACTCGTGGACCTGGTGCATGGCGACGCTGTGCTCACCCGTCGCCGCGTACAGCCGTACCGGCACGTTGACCAGCCCGAAGGCCACCGCGCCCTTCCAGATAGCGCGCATGGGTACCCTCCCTCACCCGTTGCGCCGCGGGGGTGCCGGCCGCGACGCCTTCTGGGCAGGATGGTGCACGCACGCCCCGAGCGCCACCCCTGGAGGCCCGATGACCTGCGCGAAGACCACGCCATGAGCGACGAGCAGTGGGTCGAGGTCGAGGGTCGGCGGGTGCGCCTGTCGAACCTCGACAAGGTGCTGTGGCCGGCCACCGGCACCACCAAGGGCGAGATGCTGCACTACTACTCGCAGGTTGCCCCGGTGCTGCTGCGCCAGCTCGCCGACCGACCCGTCACCCGGGTGCGCTACCCCGACGGGGTCGAGGCCCAGCGCTTCTTCGAGAAGAACGTGCCGGCCGGCACGCCGTCGTGGGTTCGGCACCACGAGCTGGCGGCCAGCCCGGGTGACGACGACGGCACCGTGGTGGACCTGCCGGTGATCGGCGACGTCGCCGGCCTGATGTGGGTGGCCAACCTCGGGGCGATCGAGCTGCACACCCCGCAGTGGCGGGTGGGCCCGCGCGGCGGCGTGCAGCCGCCGGACCGGCTGGTGATCGACCTGGACCCCGGTCCGGGCGCCGGCCTGGTGGCGTGCGCGCGAGCCGCGCGACTGGTCGCCGACCGGCTGGCCGACGACGGCCTGACCCGGACCGTCCCGGTGACCAGCGGCAGCAAGGGGATGCAGCTGTACGCCCCGCTGGACGGTCACCGCTCCGCGTCGAGCGTGCACCGGTACGTCAAGGACCTGGCGCACGAGCTCTCCGCCGCCCACCCCGATCTGCTGGTGGCCACCCAGCAGAAGGCCGCACGGCCGGGCAAGGTGCTGCTGGACTGGTCCCAGAACCACCCCGCCAAGACCACGATCACGCCGTACTCGATGCGCGGCCGCGAGCACCCCACCGTCGCCGCGCCCCGCTCCTGGGACGAGGTCGAGCCCGGCCTGGAGCAGCTCACCTGGTCGCAGGTGCTCGCCCGGCTCGACGAGCACGGCGACCTGATGCCCTGACCCGGGGACCGTGGTTGGGTGTGCGGATGGAGAACGACCGGGCGGTCATCGCCGATCTTCTGACCACGCCGGGCCGCTGGGCCGTGGTGGGCCTGTCCCGCAACACCTCACGCGCCGCGTACGGCGTCTCGGCGTACCTGCAGGAGCTGGGCCACACGATCGTGCCCGTGCACCCCAAGGCGGAGGTCGTGCACGGCGAGCAGGGGTACCCGGACCTGGCCTCGGTGCCGGGGCCGATCGACGTGGTCGACGTGTTCGTGAACTCCGCCCGCGCCGGCCAGGTGATCGACGACGCGATCGCCGCCGGGGCGTCCGCGGTCTGGCTCCAGCTCGACGTGTCCGACCCCGAGGCCGAGCAGCGGGCCCGTGACGCGGGTCTGGCGGTCGTGGTGGACGCCTGCCCGCGGATCGAGGGGCCTCGCGTCGGAGCCCGGCCCCGGCCGCGCTCCTGAGACCGTCGGCCCGCCCGGCGCTCAACGGTAGATGAGTGCGTCTGCCCGGTGTGGTTGCTGGACACAAACCCGTGCCGCCGATTCCCGGCGGTCGACGCCGACACATCGGCTTCCCACGGTGACGCACCGTGGCGGCGGCCGACGCGGCGAAGCGTGCCGGACGCCCCGAAGGCGTCCGCAGTGTGGACGGCCCCGCACGGATCGGTGTCTGAGCCCCTCTTCGCCGCGTGGGGCGCCGGGACCGTGTCGGCGAATGCCTGTCTCACCGAGCGCTCATCGGCCATGACCGTACGCGGCCCCGGAAGATCCGCAGCGCCTTCCGTGACGGAACGTTCGCGGACGAGGGGCTCGAGCGGCCATCGGCCACCGCCCACTTCGGAGCGCCCCGCTCGTTACGGTGCCTGCCCGGCGCGCAGTCCTTCTGACGCCACAGCTGCACTGAGCTCGACGCGTTGCCGCGTGCTCCCGCTTGCCGGGCATCGCGCCACCCCAGAATCGCCGGCGGTCGTCCACTCGATCTGTGACCACACGATCACACCGAAGAGGCACTCAGCCGTAGATCACCCGCTCGGCGACGGCCCGCGCACGCCGCCCGAGCCGAAGGTAGGTCTCCTCCATCTCCGAGCCGGACCCCGGCGGGTAGCCGAGCAGGCGCGACAGCCCCGTGAGCGTGAGCCGGTCGTGCGGCAGGACGTCGACCTGCTGACCCCCCGTCCGGCCGGTCCACAGCACGTTCGCGTTGCGCAGCCTGGAGGCCATCAGCCAGGCCTCGCGCAGCTGTTCGTAGTCCTCCGGGCTCAGCAGCCCGGCCCGCGCCGCTGCCGCGAGCGCGGGCAGCGTGGACGTCGTGCGCAGCCCGGGGAGCTCGTGGCCGTACCGGAGCTGGAGCAGCTGCGCGGTCCACTCGACGTCGCTGAGCCCACCGCGGCCCAGCTTGAGGTGCCGCGACGGGTCGAGCCCGCGGGGCAGCCGCTCGGCCTCCATGCGCGCCTTGAGGCGGCGCACCTCCTTGACCACCGCAGCGCCCGCGCCGCCCTCGGGGTAGCGCAGCGGGTCGACCAGCGCCTCGAAGCGTTCCCTCAGCTCGGGGTCACCGGCGATCGCGCGACCACGCAGCAGCGCCTGGCTCTCCCACGGCGAGGACCAGCGCCCGTAGTACTCGGCGTAGGACGCCAGGGACCGCACCAGCGGGCCGTTGCGTCCCTCGGGCCGCAGGTCCGCGTCCACCTCGAGGGCCGGTTCGGGGCCGACCTGGCCGAGCAGGGCCCGGACCCGGGTGGCGATCCACGAGGCCTGGGCCTGCGCCTCGGGCTCGTCGGCGCCCGGCAGCGGGTCGTGCACGAACAGCACGTCGGCGTCCGAGCCGTAGCCGGTCTCCCGGCCGCCGAACCGGCCCATCGCGACGATGCACATCCGGGTGAGCAGGCCGTCGGCGGAGTGCTCGACCTCGTACTCGGCGATCCGCAGGCCCCCGACCAGCGCGACCTCCGCCGCCGCGGTCAGGGCCCCGGCGGCTCCGACGATGTCGGTGCTGCCGAGCACCTGGCCGACGGCGGTGCGGGCCAGCTCCCTGCGGCGCACGGCACGCACCAGCGTCGCGGCGTCCTCGGGGTCGTCCTGGCGGGTGAGGAGCTTGTCGACCTCGGCCGCCAGCCGCTCGGTGCTGCGCGGGGCGAGCTCGCCGTCGTCGTCGAGCCAGGTCACCGACTCGGGCGACCGGGCCATCGCGTCGGCCACGTAGCGCGAGGTCGAGAGCAGGTGCGCGAGCCGGTGTGCCGCCACGCCGGAGTCGCGCAGGAGCTTGAGGTACCAGTGGGTCGAGCCCAGCTCGTCCGACAGGCGCCGGAACGCGAGGAGCCCGGCATCGGGGTCCGCACCGTCTGCGAACCAGCCGAGCAGCACCGGCAGGAGCTGGCGCTGGATCGCGGCGCGTCGGCTGACCCCCTCGGTGAGCGCCTGGATGTGGCGCATCGCCCCGACCGGGTCACGGTAGCCGATGGCGGCCAGCCGGGCCTTGGCCGCCTCGGGCGACAGGGACACGTCCTCGCTGGTCAGGCTCGCGGTGGCGGGCAGGAGCGGCCGGTAGAACAGCTCCTCGTGCAGGTGGCGCACCTCCCGGCGGACGGTCCGCCACCGCTCGCCGACCTCGGCGGCCGACGACATCCCGGCCGACCGCGCCAACCGGCGCAGTTCCACGTCCGAGGTCGGCATGAGGTGGGTGCGGCGCAGCCTGTACAGCTGGATGCGGTGCTCCAGCACCCGAAGCAGCCGGTAGCACACCGCCAGGCGCGCGGCGTGGTCGCGGCCGACGTAGCCGCCGGCGGACAGCGCCTGGAGCGCGGACAGGGTGTGCGGGCTGCGGATCGTCTCGTCGCCACGGCCGTGGACCAGCTGGAGCAGCTGGACGGTGAACTCCACGTCCCGCAGGCCGCCCTGACCCAGCTTGAGCTGGCGGTCCGCCTCGGACGGCGGCACGTGGTCCTCGACCCGGCGGCGCATCGCCTGGGAGTCCTCGACGAAGTTCTCCCGTTCGACGGCCCGCCAGACCAGCGGCGAGATCGCCTCGGTGTAGGCCCGGCCCACCTCGCGGTCCCCCGCGACCACCCGGGCTTTGAGCAGGGCCTGGAACTCCCACGTCTTGGCCCACCGCTCGTAGTACGCCAGGTGGCTCGCCACGGTGCGGACCAGCTGGCCCTGCTTGCCCTCCGGGCGCAGGGCTGCGTCCACCGGCCACAGCGCCGGCTCGCCCGAGGGCGCCGAGCACGCCCTGGTCATCCCCGCAGCCAGCCGCGCGGCCACGGCCAGGGCCTCGTCCTCGGCCACGCCGGGAGCCGGCTCGGCGACGTAGACGACGTCGACGTCCGAGACGTAGTTCAGCTCCCGGCCACCGGTCTTGCCCATGCCGAGCACCGCGAGCCGCGCGGCCCGCCCGTGGTCGGGCAGCTCGGCGCGGGCCAGCGCGAGCCCGGCCTCGAGTGCGCCCGACGCGAGGTCGGCGAGCGCCGATCCCACAGCGGGCAGCAGGGACAGCGGCTCGGTGCTGACCAGGTCGGCCGCGGCGATCACCAGTAGCCGGCGGCGGTAGGCGCGGCGCATCGCATCGATACCCTCGGCCCCCCCGAGAGCGGCGACCGGCGCCTCCGCGTCCGGGTCGGCGCCGACCGCTGCCAGCAGCTCGGCGCGCACGGCCTCGGTGTCCGCGCCGATCGGGGTCTCCTCGGCGAGTGCGGCCAGGTCGGCGGGGTGGCGCACCAGGTGGTCCGACAGCGCTGTCGACGCCCCGAGCACCGCGACCAGACGGTCGCGGGCCTCGCTCTGCGTCGCGAGCAGGTCGCGCACCCGCGAGCCGTACGGCTCGGGCACCGCCGCCAGGCGCGTCACGGCGAGCAGCGCGTCGTCCGGCGAGGCCGCGCGGCTGAGCGTGTCCAGCAGCTCGTGCCCCTCGCCCACCGGCCCGAGCAGCGCCGTCAGGTCTCGGTCTGCCAACAGCTGCTCGGCGCGCCCGGCGTCCACGAAGCCCTTGCGGGTCAGCAGCGCGCGCAGGCTGGCCGGCCGCCTGGTGTCGGGACCCTCGTCGGTCACGGAAGCCTCATCGTGGCGGAGCAGGCGCCCGTCACAGCACCGGCAGGTACCGCTTCAGCTCGAACGGCGTCACCTGGGCCCGGTACGCCTCCCACTCCTCGCGCTTGTTGCGCAGCACGTAGTCGAAGACGTGCTCGCCGAGGGTCTCCGCCACCAGCTCGGAGCGCTCCATCACCAGCACGGCCTGCTCGAGCGAGCTCGGCAGCGGCTCGATGCCCAGGGAGCGGCGCTCGGCGTCGGTGAGCTCCCACACGTCGTCCTCGGCGCCGTCCGGGAGCTCGTAGCCCTCCTCGATGCCCTTGAGGCCCGCGGCGAGCAGCACCGCGTAGGACAGGTAGGGGTTGGCCGCCGCGTCGATCGCGCGGTACTCGACCCGGCTGGAGTTGCCCTTCCCCGGCTTGTACAGCGGCACCCGCACCAGGGCGCTGCGGTTGTTGTGGCCCCAGCAGATGTAGCTCGGCGCCTCGGCACCGCCCCACAGCCGCTTGTAGGAGTTCACGTACTGGTTGGTGATCGCCGTGATCTCCGCGGAGTGGTGCAGCAGGCCGGCGATGAACTTGCGGGCGTTGGCGCTGAGCTCCATCGGGGCGCCCGGCTCGTGGAAGGCGTTGCGGTCGCCCTCGAACAGCGACAGGTGGCTGTGCATGCCCGACCCCGGCTGGTCGGCCATCGGCTTGGGCATGAACGAGGCGTACAGGCCCTGTTCGAGCGCGACCTCCTTGACCACCGTGCGGAACGTCATGACGTTGTCCGCCGTGGTCAGCGCGTCGGCGTACCGCAGGTCGATCTCGTTCTGGCCCGGGCCGGCCTCGTGGTGGGAGAACTCCACCGAGATCCCCATCGACTCGAGCATGGAGATCGCGGCGCGGCGGAAGTCGTGCCCGGTGCCGCGCGGCACGTGGTCGAAGTAGCCGCCGGAGTCCACCGGGACCAACGGGAGGTCCGGCTCGGCCGGGTTCTCGAACAGGTAGAACTCGATCTCCGGGTGGACGTAGAAGGTCAGGCCCTGGTCGGAGGCCTTGGCCAGCGAGCGCTTGAGCACCCAGCGCGGGTCGGCGGACGAGGGCTCGCCGTCCGGGGTCTGGATGTCGCAGAACATCCGCGCGGTGCCGTGCCGCTCGCCTCGCCAGGGCAGCACCTGGAAGGTCGACGGGTCGGGCTTGGCGAGCATGTCGGACTCGACCACCCGGGTCAGGCCCTCGATCGCGCTGCCGTCGAAGCCGATCCCCTCGCCGAACGCGGACTCGAGCTCGGCCGGGGCGATGGCCACCGACTTCAAGATCCCGGCCACGTCGGTGAACCACAGACGGATGAAGCGGATGTCCCGTTCCTCGACGGTCCGGAGCACGAAGTCCTGCTGCCTGTCCATGCCCCCATCCTGCCCCACCCGGAGGCTCGCACGTCACTGCCACACGCCCGCCCAGGCAGCCCCGCGCGGCTAGGGTGACGGCCATGACCAGCCAGAGCACGGATCGTCCGCGCAGGGTCCGGGTCCACCACCTGCGCGAGGCCAAGGAGCGCGGCGAGCGGATCAGCATGCTCACCGCCTACGACGCGATGGTCGCCCGGCTCTTCGACGAAGCCGGCACCGACGTCCTGCTGGTCGGCGACTCGCTGGCCAACGTGGTACTCGGCCGGCCGGACACCCTCTCGGTCACGCTCGACGAGATGATCCACCACGCCCGCGCGGTGGCCGGCGCGACCCGACGCGCGCTCGTGGTCGGCGACCTGCCGTTCGGCACCTACGAGGCCTCCGTCGAGCAGGCACTGGGCAGCGCGGTCCGGATGATGAAGGAGGCCGGCGTCTCCGCGGTCAAGCTGGAGGGCGGCATCCGGGTCGCCGAGCAGGTCCGTGCGATGACGCAGGCGGGCATCCCCGTCATGGGGCACCTGGGCTTCACCCCCCAGTCCGAGCACGCGCTGGGCGGCAAGCGCGTCCAGGGGCGCGGCCAGGACGCCGCCGACGCGCTGTGCGACGACGCGCTCGCCCTCCAGCAGGCCGGGGTCTTCGCGGTCGTGCTCGAGATGGTGCCGGCGGCGCTCGGCCAGCGGGTCACCGAGATCCTCGAGGTGCCGACGATCGGCATCGGCGCCGGTCCGTACTGCGACGGCCAGGTCCTGGTCTGGCAGGACATGGCGGGCCTGGGCGACTGGTCACCGCGGTTCGCCAAGCGGTTCGCCGACCTGCGCAGCGCGCTCGGCGACGCTGCCCGGGCGTACGGCGACGAGGTCCGCCGGGGCACGTTCCCCGGCCCGGAGCACTCCTTCGACGCGTGAGCCCGGCTCCACGCATGGACACCCCGGTCGTCGTCGCGACGCCGGCCGGGGTGACGCGACTCGCCCTGCCGGCCCTGCTGGTGCCGCTCGCGGTGCTCGCGGCGTGGCCCCAGGCGTTCGGTCTCGCCGGGGCACCCCTGGTGGCCCAGGCGATCGCGCTCCGCGGGCCGATGGCCGTGGCCGCCCTGCTCGGCGCCGTGCTCGCCGTGGCGGCCCGGGCCGTGGCCCGGCGCGGCGGCCTGGGACGCCTGCGCACCGTGGCGACCTCGGTGGCCGTCTGGTGCCTCGTGGTGGCAGCCGCGCACCTCATGGTGCTCGCGCTCCGAGGCACCGCGGGCTTCGGCGCGCAGATCCCGTCGCCCGCTCCCGCCGACCTGACGGTCGTGCTGGCCTTCAACACCCAGGGCCAGGTCTCGGCCCGGCAGATCGCCGACCTGGTCGCCGCGCGGGGCGCGGACGTGGTCGCGCTCCCGGAGACCTCACCGGACACGGCCGAGCGCACCGCGAGCCTGCTCGCCGAGCAGGGCCACGACTACCAGGTGCTGGCCGAGGTGCTGTCCGGGGGCAACAACCCGGCCACCGCCATGCTGGTGTCGCGGTCGATGGGCCGCTACGAGGTGACCGAGCGCGGTCCCGCGGCGACCTTCGTGGCCTCGGGCACCGGGCCGCCGCTCACCGTGGTCCACACCCGAGCCCCGGTGGACCTGGGCCTCGGAGGCTGGTCCGCGTCGACCTCGGCCGCCGTGGCCGCGTGCCCGGCGCGACCCGGCGGGATCGTCGCCGGGGACTTCAACGCCACGGTCGACCACCCGGCCTTCGGTGAGCTCGGCGGGTGCGTGGACGCCGCCACCATCGCCGGCCGGGCGGGAGTGGCGACCTGGCCGTCCTTCACGCCCCGCTGGTTCGGCGCACCGATCGACCACGTCCTGGTGGACCCGCGGTCGTGGACCGTGGTGCGCGCCGCGGTGCTCGACGGACCGGGCGGATCGGACCACCGGCCGCTCGAGGCCGTGCTCGTGCCTCGCTGAGCCCTCAGTCCTCCCCGCGCCACTCGCGGTCGTCCTCGTCCCAGTCCTCGGCGCGCTCGTGGGCCTTCTCGAGCGCGTGGGACGCCGCGGCATAGGTCGGGTACGGGCCCATCACCTTGTCCCAGGGCGACTGGCGGCCGACCTCGACCTGCCCGGTCTCGACGTTGAACCAGTACTCCGTCACCTGGACCTCCTGCGTCAGGGGTCGTGCTCCACTCCGTAGACTGCCAGCCATGCCAGCGACGCACGCGCCCAGGGGCACGCTGGTCCCTGGGACCGTCTCCCCCGTCCGCCCCGTGCCGCCGCACATCCCCCGCCCCGAGTACGTCGGGCGTGACCACGAGCGGCAGGGAGGCTCGGACGTCAAGGACGCCGAGACCATCGAGCGGATCCGGGCCGCGGGACGCATCGCCGCCCAGGCCCTGGCCGAGGTCGGCCGGCACGTCGCCCCCGGCGTCACCACCGACGAGCTGGATCGCATCGGGCACGAGTACATGCTCGACCACGGCGCCTACCCGTCGACGCTGCACTACCAGCCGCACCCGAACCAGGTGCCGTTCCTCAAGTCGCTGTGCACCTCGGTCAACGAGGTGATCTGCCACGGGATCCCCGACTCGACCGTGCTGGGCGAGGGCGACCTGGTGAAGGTCGACATCACCGCCTACCTGAACGGCGTGCACGGCGACAACTGCGCGACGTTCTTCGCCGGCGAGGTCGACGAGGAGTCCCGGCAGCTCGCGGAGGTGACCCACGAGGCGATGATGCGCGGGATCAAGGCCGTCGCGCCCGGTCGGCAGATCAACGTCATCGGACGGGTGATCGAGAAGTACGCGCAACGCTTCGGCTACGGAGTGGTCCGCGACTTCACCGGTCACGGCGTCGGCGACTCCTTCCACTCGGGCCTGGTGGTGCCGCACTACGACGCGGCGCCCTACCACGACGAGGTGATGGAGCCCGGCATGGTGTTCACCGTCGAGCCGATGCTCAACCTCGGCAGCCACGCGTGGGAGATGTGGGACGACGGCTGGACCGTCGTCACCGCGGACCGCACCCGCTCGGCCCAGTTCGAGCACACGATCGTCGTCACCGAGACCGGAGCGGAGATCCTGACCCTGCCATGAGCGACAACACGGACCACGAGGCGTCGGCCGCCCCCGCCGCCTTCGGCATCGACATCGGTGGCAGCGGGATCAAGGGCGCGCCCGTGGACCTGGTGGTCGGGGAGTTCGCCGCGGACCGGGTACGCGTGCCCACCCCGCAGCCCGCGACCCCCTCCGCCGTCGCGGACGCGGTCGCCGAGGTGGTCGCGTCGTTCCACCTGCCGGGCGAGCTGCCGATCGGCGTGACGTTCCCCGCCGTGATCCAGCACGGCGTCGCACGCAGCGCGGCGAACGTCGACGACTCGTGGATCGGCACGAACGTCGAGGAGGTCGTCGCCAAGGCCACCGGCCGCCGTGTGCACGCAGTCAACGACGCCGACGCCGCCGGCTACGCCGAGACGCTCTACGGCGCCGCGCGCGGCCAGGAGGGCACCGTCCTGGTGGTCACGCTGGGCACCGGGATCGGGACCTGCATGGTCGTCGACGGCACGCTCGTGCCGAACCTCGAGCTAGGCCACCTGGAGATCGACGGCCAGGACGCCGAGAACCGTGCCGCCGACAGCGCGCGCGAGCGCGAGGAGCTCACCTGGGAGCACTGGGCCGAGCGCCTGCAGAGGTACTTCCGCACCGTCGAGGACCTGCTGTGGCCGGACCTCATCGTGGTCGGCGGCGGGGTGAGCAAGAAGCACGCCAAGTTCCTGCCCCTGCTGGACCTGCGCACCCCGATCGTCCCGGCCACCCTGCGCAACGACGCCGGCATCGTCGGTGCCGCCGCCCTGGCCCGCCGCGCCCTGCCCTGACCGAGCCCCTGCCCCTGACCTGAGCCCGCCGGTCGCGAGCCCCACCCCCCGCGCGCCCACCCCCCACCGGCCACAAGTTCGCCTGCGAACAACGGCGCGGACACGTACTCCCAGCAGTTCGAGAACGCACGACCGTTCGCATGCGAACACGTCCGCGCTGGCGCACCCTCGTTTCGCATACCCCCGGGGGTATACTCGACGGCGCCATGTCACATTCGAGGACCCGCGACCCCCTGAGGTCGACCACTGCTCCGGACGCCCGGGCGAAGGGGCGCGGCGCGTGACGCCCGTCGACCTCACCCTGCTCGGAGCCTTCCTCGGCGGCCTCGTGTCGTTCCTCTCGCCGTGCGTCCTGCCGGTGATCCCCGCCTACGTCTCGGTCGTGACGGGACTCAGCGCCACCTCGGTCCAGGAGGGTGGACGCTCGCACCTCGGCCGGGTGCTCGCCACCTCGCTCGGGTTCGTGCTCGGGTTCGGCGCCGTGTTCGTGCTGCTGGGCCTGTCCGTGACCGCCGTGGGGTCGAGTCTGCTGGGACACCGGGACCTGCTCACGCGCCTCTCGGGACTCGTCGTGCTCGCCATGGCGCTGTTCCTGCTCGCGTCGCTGGTGCTCAAGGCGCCGTGGCTCTACCAGGAGAAGCGCTGGCACCCCTCGCTCGACCGGTTCGGGCCGTTCGCGGCACCGGTCGCCGGGGTCGCGTTCGGGTTCGGCTGGACCCCGTGCATCGGCCCGGTGCTCACCAGCGTCCTGGCGTTCGCGGCCGGCAGCGGCGACGTGGCGCGTGGCACGGCGATGCTCGTCGCCTACTCCTTCGGCCTGGCGGTGCCGTTCCTCGCGGCCGCACTCGCGCTGGACCGACTCGCCGGCGCCTTCGCCGTGGTCAAGCGGCATTTCTTCGGCCTCACGGTGACCTCGGCGGTCGTGCTCGCGGCGTTCGGCATCCTGCTGGCCTTCAACCGGATGTCGCTCGTCACCACCTTCACCCAGTCGGTCCTGTCCGGCGTCGGCCTCGGTGGCCTGCTCGGGCTCGGTTGATCCGAAAGGCAGTCCATATGTCAACGACCAAGCGCATGACCCGCGCCGAGCAGCGAGAGGCGTGGCGCGCCGAGCGAGAAGCCGCCAGGGTGCGCGCCGAACGGCAGCGCAAGGTGCGGATCGGCGCCGTGAGCGCGATCGGCGTCGCCGTCCTCGGGATCGTCGCGGCGCTGGCCCTGACCGCCGGCGGGAGCGGCCCGACCACGGACGCCGACGGCACGTCGTACAGCGCCGCCAAGGGCGACTTCCGGCTCCCCGGTCTGCTCGACGACGCGACGGTCAGCCTCGCCGACTTCGCCGGCAAGCCCGTCGTCGTCAACTTCTTCGCCTCGTGGTGCGTCTACTGCAACGAGGAGCTGCCGGGCTTCGTCCAGGTCGCCGGGGCCACCGACGGCAAGGTCGCGTTCGTGGGGGTCGACACGGCCGACCCCGGCGACGGCGCCGGGATGGCGCGCCGGTTCGACCTCGCGGGCGCCGGATTCGCCCTCGCCAAGGACATCGGCGGGGACCCGCCCTCGCAGCTGTGGTCGTCGTTCGGCTCCCAGGGCCTGCCCGTCACGGCGTTCTACGACGCCACCGGCACGCTCGTGGACTTCTCCGGCGGCATGCTGAGCCAGGCCGAGCTCGAGCAGCGGATCCAGACGAACTTCGGCGTCAGCGTGAGTGCCCCGGACGCCGCGCGGCTCGGATCGCCGGTGATCCCGCTCATCCCGCAGGGCGCCTACGAGCTGCTGCGGACCCACCCGAACGACCCCACGTTCGTCCCCGTCGACCTGCGGCCCGCGGCGGACTTCGCCCAGGGCCACCTGCCCGCGGCCATCAACGTCGAGACCACGCCCGGCGACGCGGCGTCCGCCTTCGACGGCCTTGACCCGTCGGCGAGCTACTTCGTCTACGACGCCACCGGCAGCGGCTCGACTGCGGTGGCGGACGCGATGCACGCCGCGGGCTTCAAGCACGTGTACGAGATCCAGGGCGGCTACGCCGCATGGCTCCAGCAGGCCCTGCCCACAACCTCCTGACCCCCCGCCGCCCGGCACCCGCCGCGTCGCCACCGGCGTCGCGTCGCCGCCGCCGCGTTCGCATGCGAACGTCTGCGCCGACTCGAACTGAGGGCGGTTCGAAGGCGCGCGCTCGTTCGCGTGCGAACACTTGCGCATCGGGGCAGGAGCGGTGGGCCGTGGGGGCGGGACAACCCCGGGGCGGATGAGTCGGCCGATACGCCGGGTTCTGTGCCTGCGCGCGGTTACCCCCGCGCAGGTGGCGGCCATCCATCTACGACGTACGTTGCCGCACGCCTCCAGCGGCCTACCCGGGAGCTCGGGCGAGCAGCCCTCGAGCGCTCCCTGTCTGGCCTTGCTCCAGGTGGGGTTTACCGAGCCGCACCGGTCACCCGGTGCGCTGGTGGTCTCTTACACCACCGTTTCACCCTTGCTCCGTCCGAGGACGGGGCGGTCTGTTCTCTGTGGCACTGTCCCGCGGGTCACCCCGGGTGGGAGTTACCCACCACCTTGCTCTGCGGAGCCCGGACGTTCCTCGGCGCCGGGCCGGAGCCCGACGACGCGACCGCCTGGCCGACTCATCCGCGCTGATCAGGGTAGCCGAGTGCGGCGCACGCGCCGTCACCCGGGGCGGTGCGACCGCCGGGTCACAGGTCGCTCGGCGTCCCCACGCACACCACCTCGGTGCCGCCGTCCGCCCAGCGGCGCACGATGCTCAGCGACGCAGCCGGCACGCGCAGGCCACCCCAGGCCGACGACGGCGCGCCCAGCAGCCCGCCCACCGCGGCCCGGATCGCCATGACGTGGCTGACCACCGCCACCGCGTGCCCCAGGTTGTCCGGCGTGAGCTCGCCGAGCAGGTCGGCCATCCGCCGGCCGACGTCCGCCAGCGACTCCCCGCCCGGCGCCCGCACCGCGGCGTCCTCGTGCCACGCGCGGAAGGCGCCGGGGTGGGCCGCGTCGATCTCTTCGGGCGCCATGCCCTCCCACGCACCGAAGTCGGCCTCCCTCGCGCGGGCGTCGGTGCGCACGTGGGCGCCGAGCCGACGCCCGACGGCAGCGGCGGTCTCCTGGGTGCGCACCATGGGCGAGGCGACGATCGCGTCCGGGTGGGGCAGGTCGACCCAGTGCGCGCGCCCGATCCGGAACACCAGGTCCGCGGCGCGGGCGGCCTGGACCCGGCCCGCGGCGCTGAGCGAGGGGCCCGGGACGCCCGAGCCGGAGAGGCTGCGCGCGGCAGTGGCCGCGGTCTCGCCGTGACGCACCAGCACGAAGGTCGCCGGCTCCGCGTCGTCGAACCGGATCGCGGACCCGGACGGGCGTCGCTCACGCAGCGTCCCGCGCGCCCGGGGGCGCGGCGCGGCGCCCTCCCCCGGTGCGGGGTCGGTCACCGGGCGGCCCCGCGTACCAGGATCCGGCCGCACTCCTCGCAGCGCACCACCTGCTCGGGCGGCGCGGCGGTCAGGTGGGCGACGTCGCTGGGGTTGAGCTCCAGACGGCACCCCTCGCAGGTCCGCCCGCGCAGTGCCGCGACCGCCAGGCCGCCGAGCTGCCCGCGCAGCCGCTCGTACAGGCTCATCAGGCCGGCGTCCAGTCCCGTGGCCTTCTCGGCCCGCTCGGCCACGACGGCGGTGGCCTCGGAGTCCAGCACCGCGATCGCGGAGGAGAGCTCACGCTCGGCCGACGCGAGCTCGGCGGTCAGGCGCTCGTGGGTCGCCGTCGCCTCGGCCAGGTCGGTCTCCTGGGCCTCCAGACGCTCCATCACCTCGAGCTCGATCTCCTCGAGCGACTCGGTGCGGCGGGCCAGCGACTCGAGCTCGCCGGACAGCGCCTGGACGTCCTTGGCGCTGCCACCGGCCTGCATGCGGGCCTGGTCACGCTCGGCGCGGGTGCGCACCTGCTCGACGTCGGCCTCCGCCTTGGCCAGCTCGCGGCGGGTGTCGCCGACGGTCGTCCGCGCGGCGGACACCGCCATCTCCGCCTCTCCCAGCCGGTCCCCGATCTCGGCGACCTTGGCGCGCAGCGGGTGGGTGCGCCGGGCGTGGTCGAGCTGCTGGGCCCGGGTGTCCAAGGCCTGCACCTCGAGCAGTCGGTGCTGGTCGGCCACGGGTGCAGTGGTCATGGCAGGCCTCCGGAGGTGTCGGGGTCCAGGCGGAACGTCCAAGGATCGGTGGGCAGCGTGCTCACGCGGGTCTCCACCGTAGTGCCGGGCCAGCGCTGCGCGATCTCGGCCTCGATGCGCCGGGCGGCGCCGGCCAGCCACGGCCACTCGCTCGCGGCGTGCGAGACCTCCACCAGGTAGGGGGTACCCACGGCCGGGTCGCTCGAGGCGGCCTCGAGCGCGGCGCGTTCGCGCAGCTCCGACGCCGGGTGGTGGCGCAGGTCGGCGGTGACGTACACGTCGGCGCCGCTGGCTCGCACGGCATCGAACAGCGAGTCGCCGGCCCCCCCGACCACGGCCACCGTGCGCACCTGCGCGTCGGGCGCGCCGGCCACCCGCACGCCGCCCGCGGTCCGCGGCAGCGCGTCGACGACTCGCTGGGCGAAGGCCAGCAGGGTGGTGGGTTCCGACAGCGTCCCGACCCGGCCGGTACCGATGTCGGATGGCAGCGCGGCCGGCTCGAGGACGTCGAACGCGACCTCCTCGTACGGGTGCGCATCGAGCATCGCGCGGATGACGGCGGCCCGCCGGGAGCGTGGCGCGATCATCTCCAGGCGGTCCTCGCCCACGATCTCGACCTCGCCGGGCCGGCCGATCGCCGGACGCGCGGCGTCGCCGGGCAGGAACGTGCCGGTGCCCTCACCCCAGAACGCCGCCCGACTGTACTGGCCCATCGCCCCGGCGCCGGCCGAAGCCATCGCGTCGACCACGGCCTGGGTGCGGTCACGGGGCACGAAGACGACGATCTTGTCCGTGGCCCGCTCGGGCAGCGGCACCAGCGGGGCCGTGTCCCGCAGCCCCATGAGCTCCGCGAGCGCGTCGGCCACTCCGCCGGGCGCCGCGTCGGCGTTCGTGTGGGCCGCGTGCAGCGCGCAGCCGCCGCGCACCAGCCGGTGCACCAGCGCGCCCTTGTACGTGGCCGCGGCGACCGAGTGCACCGGTCGCAGGAACAGCGGGTGGTGCGTGAACAGCAGGTCCGCGCCCCACGCGAGGGCTTCGTCGACCACGGCCGCGGTCGGGTCCACCGCGAGCATCACGCGCCGTACGGGCGCCGCCGGGTCCCCGCACACCGTCCCCGGGGCGTCCCAGGACTCGGCGGTCGAGGGCGGGAACCAGGTCTCCAGGAGACCGACGACGTCGGCCAGGGTCGGGCTCACGCCCGCAACGCTACCCATCCCGAGGCCGACCACCGAGGCCCCGGGACCCGTCGATCGAAGCGAGGCACCTCAGCGCTTGGTGCGGGCCTCGCGGATCAGCGGGCCCACCGCCTGCCGCCCGGTGACCGGCTGGAAGGCCTGGGCCGCCGCCGCGAGCGCCGCGACCTCGTCCTCGGCCAGCACGACGTCCCCGGCGGCGGCGTTGGCCTCGACCTGCGCCTCGCTCGACGCACCCGGGATCGCGACCACCCGCGGGTGGTGCACCACGTAGGCGAGCGCGGCCTGCGACATCGTGATCTCGTGAGCGTCGGCGACCTCGCGCAGGAGCGCGAGCAACGGCGCGGCGCGCTCGAGGTTCTCGGGCAGGAACAGCGGGTTGATCCGCCGGACCCGGCCCGAGGGCGGGTTGTCGGCGCTGTACCGGCCGGACAGCAGGCCCTGGGCCAGCGGGCTGTAGGCGATGACGAGGCGGTCGTGCTCGGCGGCGTGCGGCAGCAGGTCGTCCTCCGGCCCGCGGTGCGCGAGCGAGTACTCCACCTGGTTGGACAGCACCGGCCGGCCCAACGCGTCCTCCGCGGCATGCCACCGGTCCAGGGAGTAGTTGCTCACGCCCACCTGGTCCACGAGCCCGACGTCCTGCAGGGCCCGCATGCCGGGCATCGTCGAGGTGTCACGCACCACGGGGTTGGGCTGGTGCACCTGGTACAGGTCCAGACGCTGGACGCCCAGCCGCGCGGCACTTGCGACGGCCCGCTGCTCGACCACCGGCGCGACCGGCAGCACGGGGAAGATCTTGGTGGCCACGAACGCCTCGGGGCGCCGGTCGCCCAGCGCCGCGCCCAGCAGCCGCTCGCTGCGCCCGCGGCCGTAGATCTCCGCGGTGTCGAACAGCGTGATCCCGCTGTCCAGCGCCCGCCGGACCAGGGCGGCCGTGCGCTGCTCGTACTCCTCGCCGTAGCCCCACTCCGCGGAGCCGAACTGCCAGGTGCCCAGACCGATGACCGAGACCGGCGCCGCCGCCGGGGTGTCCACGTATCGCATCCCCCCAGTCAACTCGCGGCGGCGATGGATCGCGAACGGGCGGGCGCGGTGTGCGTGGTGGGCCCGGCCGGTCTCGAACCGACGACCTCCGCGGTGTAAGCGCGGCGCTCTGACCACCTGAGCTACAGGCCCGCTCGGAGCCTACCGGCGCGGGTCCGCCTGCGGACCCGCGGCCCTCAGCGTCCCTTGCGGGTGCCGAGCCTCGTGCCCGACCACTCCGGGCCGATCGCCACGGTGCTGGTCGCGTGCAGGCCGGCGGTGGTCGCGGCCTCCTCGATCTCGGTGTGCTCCACGGTGCCCGGCCGGCCCGTCTTGGGCGTGAAGAGCCAGACGAAGCCGCCCTCGTCGAGCGTGGTGCACACGTCGAGCAGCGCGTCCGTCAGGTCGCCATCGCCGTCCCGCCACCACAGGACCACGGCGTCGACGACGTCGTCGAAGTCCTCGTCCTCCATCGCCTGGCCCGTGATGGCGGCGATCTGCTCCCGCACCTGCTCGTCCACGTCGTTGCCGTGGCCGAACTCCTGGACCACCTGTCCGGACTCGAATCCGAGGCGAAGGCCGCCGTTCGTCGCGGTCGATCCCACCGGTGCAGGTTCCTCTCGATCGGGCCGTGCGAGAGCACGGTCTGGCGTCGCAGTAGATCACAGCATCCCGCAGGCTCGCGGCAAGTGCCAGACTCGCGGCACCAACGCGCTGCCCATCGCGGCACGCCTCGGTGTGACATGGGCCCTCCGACCCAGGAGAATGCCTAGGACGACTGCGCACACGCCAGAGCGCGTCGGAGGCAACCGAGGCCCGCGGGACCGACCGGTCCGGAGCGGGACGGACGAGAGGTGAGGTGCGCCGGTGGCGAGCCACGAGACGACCGGACCGCTGATCAACGGGCTGCTCAGCCAGGTCCCGGACTTCGACCCCGAGGAGACCGGGGAGTGGATGGAGGCGCTCGACGCCCTGGTCGACGAGCGCGGGGGCCCGCGGGCCCGCTACGTGCTGCTGTCGCTGCTGCGCCGCGCCCGCGAGCGCAACGTCGCGATCCCGACGGCGATCACCACGCCGTACGTCAACACCATCGGCGTGCACGAGGAGCCGTACTTCCCCGGCGACGAGCAGACCGAGCGCCTCTACCGGCGTCTCATCCGCTGGAACGCCGCGGTGATGGTCACCCGCGCCCAGCGCCCCGACGTCGCGGTGGGCGGGCACATCTCGTCCTACGCGTCGGTGGCGACGCTCTACGAGGTCGGCCTGAACCACTTCTTCAAGGGCAAGGACCACCCGGGCGGCGGCGACCAGGTGTACTTCCAGGGCCACGCCGCGCCCGGCGTCTACGCCCGGGCGTTCCTCGAGGGGCGCCTGACCGAGGCCCAGCTGGACGCGTTCCGACAGGAGAAGTCCGGCCCGGACGGCGGGCTGTCGTCCTACCCGCACCCGCGGCTGATGCCGGACCTGTGGGAGTTCCCGACGGTGTCGATGGGCCTGGGCCCGGCCTCGGCGATCTACCAGGCCTGGTTCAACAAGTACCTGCACCTGCGCGGCATCAAGGACACCTCCCAGCAGCGGGTCTGGGCGTTCCTCGGCGACGGCGAGATGGACGAGCCCGAATCGCGGGGCATGCTCCAGCTGGCCGCCCAGCAGGGCCTGGACAACCTGACGTTCGTCGTCAACGCGAACCTGCAGCGCCTGGACGGCCCGGTGCGCGGCAACGGCAAGATCATCCAGGAGCTCGAGGCGTACTTCCGCGGAGCCGGCTGGAACGTCATCAAGGTGATCTGGGGCCGCGGCTGGGACGTCCTGCTCAACGCGGACAAGGACCGCGCGCTGGTCAACATCATGAACGAGACCCTGGACGGGGACTACCAGACGTTCCGGGCCAACGACGGCGCGTACATCCGCGAGCACTTCTTCGGGCGCGACCCGCGCACCAAGGCGCTGGTCGACAAGATGACCGACGACGAGATCTGGGCGCTCAAGCGGGGCGGGCACGACTACCGCAAGGTCTACGCCGCCTATGCGTCGGCCGTGGAGCACACCGGCCAGCCGACGGTCGTGATCGCACACACCATCAAGGGCTACGGCCTGGGCACGTCGTTCGCGGGCCGCAACGCGACCCACCAGATGAAGAAGCTCAAGCAGGACGACCTCAAGCAGCTGCGCGACTTCCTGCACCTGCCGATCAGCGACGAGCAGCTCGAGGACCCGTACAGCGCGCCGTACTACCACCCGGGCATGGACTCCCCGGAGATCGAGTACATGATGGCCCGGCGCAAGGTGCTCGGCGGCTTCGTCCCAGAGCGGCGCACCGCGTACGAGCCGATCAAGCTCCCGGCCGAGACCGCCTACGAGTCCCTCGCCAAGGGCTCGGGGCAGCAGAACGTCGCCACCACGATGGCGTTCGTCCGCCTGCTCAAGGACCTCATGAAGGACAAGGACTTCGGCCAGCGGATCGTGCCGATCATCCCCGACGAGGCCCGCACGTTCGGCCTGGACGCGATCTTCCCGACCGCGAAGATCTTCAACACCCTGGGCCAGAACTACGTCTCGGTGGACGCCGACCTGATGCTCTCCTACAAGGAGTCGCAGCAGGGCCAGATCCTGCACACCGGCATCAACGAGGCGGGGTCCGCCGCGGTGTTCCAGTCGGTCGGCACGTCGTACGCCACGCACGGCCAGGCGATGGTGCCGTTCTACATCTTCTACTCGATGTTCGGCTTCCAGCGCACCGGCGACCAGTTCTGGGCGGCCGGGGACCAGATGACCCGCGGGTTCATCGTCGGCGCCACGGCCGGACGCACCACGCTCACCGGCGAGGGCCTGCAGCACGCGGACGGGCACTCCCCGCTCCTCGCGCAGACGAACCCTGCGGTGGTCCACTACGACCCGGCCTACGGCTACGAGATCCGCCACATCGTCCGCGACGGTCTGAACCGGATGTACGGCGACACCGACCCGCGCGACCCGAACGTCATGTACTACCTCACGGTGTACAACGAGCCGATGCCCCAGCCGGCCGAGCCGGAGGACGTGGACGTCGAGGGCATCCTGCGGGGCGTGCACCGCATCCGCCAGGGCGCCGGCGGCGGGCCCAAGGCCCAGCTCATGGCGTCCGGCGTCGGCGTGCCGTGGGCCCTGGAGGCGGCCGAGCTGCTCGAGGCGGACTGGGGCGTGCAGGCCGACGTGTGGTCGGTGACGTCCTGGAACGAGCTGCGCCGTGACGGTGTGGAGGCCGACCAGCACAACTTCCTGCACCCCGAGGCGGAGCGGCGCACGGCCTACCTCACCGAGAAGCTGCGCGACGCGACGGGCCCGTTCGTGGCGACGTCGGACTACAACCACCTGGTCGCCGACCAGGTGCGCAAGTGGGTGCCGGGCGACTACGAGGTGCTGGGCGCCGACGGGTTCGGGTTCTCCGACACCCGCGCCGCGGCGCGCCGGTTCTTCAAGATCGACGGCCCGTCGATGGTGGTCAAGGCCCTGCAGATGCTCGCCGTGCGCGGGCAGGTGCCGGCCGACGTGCCGGAGAAGGCCATCGCGAAGTACTCGCTGCACGATGTGCGTGCGGGGTCGTCGGGGATGGCCGGTGGGGACGCGTGAGGTCGTAGCACGAGGCGCGTGAGGCGCCAGGCGTGAGGGGGGCGGCTGCCCGACGGGGCGGCCGCCCCTCCGGCGTCTTGGCCTGTCCGACGACGCGGGCCTACGGCCTGAACATCGTGATGCGGCCGTCCGTCGACGCGAGCACGTCCCCGCTGGGCAGGGCGTGCAGGAGGGCGCCCTCGCCGGGGTCCCAGGGTTCGGCCCAGACGACGCTGCCGGTCGCCAGGTCTCGCGCGACGAGGTTCGGCTGACCCGCGGCGTCCTCCAGCGTGAGCACGTTCACCCCGTCCGTGATCGGTGCGAGGCCGTAGTTCGGCAGGTGGAGCTGCGCCGTCCAGATCTGCTCACCTGTCGCGGCGTCCAGGACCAGGAGCTTGCCGCCGATGTCGGTCGTGGCGACCAGGTGCTGGTCGACGAGCACGTCGGGCCGGAACCCGCCGTGGGACCAGAGCGTCGCGCCCGTCGTGACGTCGATGGCGTCGATGGCGTTGGTCGACAGGTTGCGGACGAAGACCAGCCCGCGCATGCTCCCGTCGTCGACGAGGGGCTGCTCGAGGAGCCCCGGCACCCGGAGCAGCTCGGTGCCGTCGGGGGCGAGGACGCGCACGCTCCAGGCGTCGGGAGGCCCGTGCAGGGCGCTCGACTGGATGGCCGAGAACCCCCCAGCGAGTCTGACCGGACGCTGATCGACCGCACCGGACCTTGCCACCGGCTCGCCGGTGGTGGCGTTCAGGCTCACGCTCCAGGCTCCGGCGACCAGCCCCACCGTGCCGGGGCCGACGACCGTCCCGAAGCCGTCGCCGCCCGGCGGGATGGCCGCCTCGCCGCGATAGGTCCAGTTGACGCCACCGGTCGCCGGGTCGGTGCTGCGCGCGACGGCGTGGCCCTCCTCGTCGACACCAAACGCCACGACCGCCCCGTCGATCAGGATGGCGTGCCACTCGGGCCAGGGGACGGTCATGGTGGTGACGACGTCGCCGGTCGCGACGTCGCGCAGCTGGATGGTGCCGTCGGCGATGGCGGCGCACAGCACCCGCTCGGGCCCCTTCGCCGTCGCCGAGTCCATGGTCCCCGAGCCGATCCCTGAGGGTGGCCTGCAGAAGTGGTCGTCATCCACGGGAACCGACCACCGCACCTGCCCGGTCGCGGGGTCGAGAGCCTCGAAAGCGTGATCGGTGTCCAGCAGGATCGTCCCGCTGGGTTCGGACACGCCCGCGAAGCTGCCGCTGGCCCGCCACGCCACGTCGAGCGGCTTGGACAGGTTGCCGGCCACTCCGTCGACCTTCGCGAACCGCCCGCGCTGGGCAGCGTCGGCCATCCGGTGGCCGAGGTCCACCAGGGGCGGACCGGCGAGTACCGCGGCGACCAGCGATCCAGCCACCGCTGTCGACGCGATCACCGCACGCCGCCGCCGGGCTCGTTTGCTCCCGGCGAGCACCGTGTCGAAGTCCAGGGTGGAGTGCAGCTCCTCGATGTCGAGCCGGGCCCGCAACTCACCGGCGAACCGGTCGGTGTCGATGCTCATGACGTCGCCCCTCCTGTGGTGTCCATGGTGTCCCGGAGCCGAGCCAGCGCCCGCGACGCGGTCGACTTCACGGTGCCGACCGAGACGCCGAGCTCGGCGGCGACCTCGGCCTCGCTGAGCTCGAGCAGGTGGCGCAGCACCACGACGCGCCGCTGCCTGACCGGCAGCGTCAGCAGCGCCCGCACCACCGCGTCGCGCCCGTCGACCGCGCGCTCGCCGCCGTCGGTGGGCCTGTCCGGGTCGGTCCCGGTGAGCACCTCGCGCCGGGTGCGGCGCCAGGTGTCGATGCGCAGGTTCGCCAGGATGCGCCGCGCCCACGCCATCGGGTCCCCGCGCCGCGCCGAGCGCCAGGACCGCCAGGTCCGCTCGAACGTCTGCTGCACCAAGTCCTCCGCACGGTGCGGATCCCCGCTCAGCAGATATGCCATCCGGTACAGGGGATCGCGCGCGGCCCGGAAGAACTCTGCGAACTCCAGCTCGTAGCTCACGCCGTCCACGGCGGCGATCTCGATCTCGTCACCGGTCACGAACGCCCCCTGCGCGCTCGCCACCGACTCCGATCCGGACACACCCACACTCCTAACACGCAGCAGGCCGCCCCAAGGTTGACGCGCCTCGGCGACTCGCCGCACGGGACGTCGGGCCCGGCGCCGGGCTGAAGCCTGAAGCGTTCCCGTCGCATGGCGACGCTTTCGCTTCATCCTCGACCTCGGTCGACGACCCGGAAGCGTCGACCTGGGGCTCGGACGCGGTGGACACGGAGCGCCGTTCCGGCGATCGCGGAGGCCAACGCTGTGGGAGGGTCGGATCGTCCCGAGGAGGATCTGATGGCCCAGTTCGGCTTGGTGGTCCGGTTCGCCCTGAAGCCCGGGCGAGCCGACGCGTTCGACGCGATGATGCGCGAGACGGTGGCGGGCATCGCCGCGCACGAGCCCCGCACGCTGGCCTACGCCGTGCACGCGCTCGACGGGGAGCGCGACGTCCGCGTGTTCTACGAGCTCTACGCGAACGAGGACGCCCTCGACGAGCACGAGTCGCAGCCCATGACCCGGCGTTTCCTCGACCAGGGGGACGACTACGTCACCTCAGTCGAGGTCGAGCGGATGCACCTGGTGACCGCGACCGGCATCCCTGGGGCGTAGCGGAGGGGCGACTGACGAGCCAGCGTTGAACGACTGACGAGCCCGCCTTCACCTACCGCCGTCGGCGGCGGGTGGAGGCGAAGTCGCTCGATGGCGCCGCTGGTCGGCACGCCCGCTTGCGCGGGACGTGTCCCACGGCTCGATCGTTGGCCGGCCGCCACGGGTGGCGCCCGCGGCGGCCGGCCAACGGCTCACGGCGTGATCGTCAGCGGTGCGCCCGAGTAGGTCAGCTGCCAGTCGGGGTTCGTCGAGCTGAACAGGGCCGGGTCGATCGTGCCCTGCGCGGTCACCCAGTCGATCAGCAGCTGCCGGATCTCGACCAGTCGGTTGTCGACCACCGGGGCGGTCGTCACGCCGGGGAAGCCACCGCCACCCGACTGGCGGTAGTTGTTGATCGCGACGACGAACTCGGCGTCGTCGCCCACCGGGTCGCCCGCGTAGGCCAGGTTCGCGATCCTCGACCCCACCGGCTGGGACAGGTCGATGTCGTAGGTCAGTGGCGCGTCCAGCCCGAACATGACGTCGTAGTTGTAGTCCGGCGTCCCGCCCGGAGCGGTGGCCGTCACGGCGTTGGTGACCTGGTCCGCCAGGTAGGTGCCAGGGCCGGGCACGGCCTGGAAGTACTGCGCCGACTTCTCCAGGTAGGCCTTGACCTCGGCACCCGTGAGCCGGATGCCCAACAGCGTGTTGTCGTAGATGTACAGCCCGGCGATGTCCCGCAGTGACACGTCACCGGCCGGGATCGAGGCCGCGCGGTTGAACGGCGCAGCGATGGACAGCACGGGCAGCTCGGCGTCCGCCCCGGTGAGGTTGGCCTTGACCGACGACGCCTGGACGTAGTTGATGAAGTCCAGGGCGGCGGAGTCCTCGTACCGCGCTGTCGCGGCCGAGAGCTCCTCGGTGGAGGTCCCGATGACGGAGTTCACGTAGTCGACGACGGTCTGCTGATCGTCTGCGAGGAGCGACACGATCGCCGGATCCTCCGGCACCGCGTTGGCGTTGAGCACCTGCGAGTTCACGTCGTCGACGGTCCAGTGACCATGGTGCAGCGTGAGGTCGATGTCGAACACGCTGAGCCGCTCGCCCCACTTCAGCGGCTCGGACAGCACGACCTCCTTGCCGGTCTGCTGGTTGACCACCACGCGCTCGGCGATCTCCTGGTGCGCGTGGCCGACCAGGATCGCGTCGATGCCGGGCACCTGCTCGGCGACGAGCGTCGCCGCGTTCTCGGGGAACGGCAGTGCGTCACCGTACGACGAGGAGGTGTCCGCACCGGAGTGCGCGGCGACGATCACCACGTCGGCGCCGGCCTTGCGCAGCTTGGGCACCCAGACCTTCGCCTCCTCGACCAGTCCGGAGAAGCTCAGCTGCCCCTCGACGTTGGCCTTGTCCCAGATCGCGATGCCGGGGTTCGTCAGGCCGAGGATGCCTACCTTGATGGGCACCCCGGGTCCGGCGCGAACCATCTTGATCACGTAGGGCTGGAACGCCGGCCGACCGTTGCGGTCGTCGATCGCATTCGCGCCCAGCAGCGGGAAGTCGAGCTGGCTCTCGAAGGCGCGCAGCACGTCCAGGCCGTAGTTGAACTCGTGGTTCCCCAGGGCAGCGGCGTCGTAGCCGATCGCGTTCATCGCGGCGGCCATGGGGTGGGTGGTGCCGTTGGTGATCGGGTCGACCTTGGCGTAGTAGTAGTCCAGCGGCGTGCCCTGGATGGTGTCGCCGGCGTCGATGAGCAGGGTGTTCGACCGCCCCTTGTCCGCGCGTACCTGGTTCACCAGGGTCGAGATCTTCGCCAGCCCGACGTCGTTGTGGGCGGAGTCGTCGAACTCGGCATTCTTGAAGTAGTCCCAGTTCACCGCGTTGCCGTGCAGATCGGTGGTACCCATCACAGTGAGCTCGTAGGTGCGGTCCGCACCGCCCCAGCCCTGGCCTTGCCCGCCGGCGGCAGCCGGGGTGGCGGCTGCCAGGACGAGCGTTGCGGCGGCGAGCAGGCCGAGCGCTCTGGTTCGTCGAGTGGTTGTCGACATGGATCGATCTCCTTTGATCGGTGCCCGGATCAGGCCCAGCCATCTTTCACCCGCACCGGGACGCGGGACAACAGCCCGGCAACGACGTGCAGAAGGCAGGGCGGCGCAACGTGACGACCACGGACCGCCCGACCGCGGGGCACGCGCTCCGCCGCGCGCGACGGACCTGGCCGGGTGAGCGCCTACTCCGAGGCGCGACGCTCCGCGCGCTCGACGGCCGGCTCGAGCTCGTCGCGCAGGGCCTTGACCGCGCTCTCGTTCGGGTGCAGACGCAACGCGTCCAGGTGATGCCGAGCCTCGGCGGGGCGCTCGGCCTCGAGCGCCGCGAGCACGAGCTGGCGGCCCACGGCGGGATCCTGCTCGCGGACCCGCCAGTGGCCGACACCCAGCCCGAGGGCCTCCACCGGGAGCCCGGCCTCACGCAGCACCGCGAGGCCCTCCGTGAGGGCCTTACCTGACGGATCGCGCTCGGCGGCGGTCGCCAGGCGACGGAGCGCGCCCTCGCGGTCGTCGTCCACCGACAGCCGCGCGAGCTCGATCAGCGGGAACCACGCCTTGGGGCTGCCGGCGAGCTCTTCGGCGAGCGACCACACCGCGAGGTCCGCCGCGCGCTGGCGTTCCTCGGGATCGGGCGGCGCCGCCAGAGGGTCGTCCTCGGGCACCGCACCGGCACGGTGCCGCACGATCTCGGCCAGCGCGCCGAACGACCGCGCGTCGTTGGGGTCGGCGACCAGGCGCGCCCGGAGGCGGTCCTCCTGGCCGGCTTCGGGCGGCGGGGTCGACGTCGGGCGCCGCGAACCGACGGTCGACGCCGGAGGCGGCCCCAGCACGAGCCGACGTAGCCGTTGGAGCAAAGCCATGTCTCGACCATAGCCGCCACAAGGCTCGGCGACGCGGCGCGGAGGTTGCGTGCCCGTTGCGTGGGCTGTCATGGCAGCGCTGGGCCACACCGGACGCCGAGGGTGGGCACGTTGTTGGGTCCCCACAACCGACGCTCCCGTAACCGCAGGATCGCGGCCTATGCTGCGCCTCATGGCGACAACGGCGCACCGCGACTCACACACGCTGCGCCGGCTCCACGACGGCACCGGGCTGCTCTCCGCGGCCGCGATGCGCAAGCTGGACGAGAGCCTTCCCTGGTATCGGGCCCTGCCCGCCGAAGACCGCTCCTGGGTCGGCCTCGTGGTGCAAGCCGGGATCTCCAGCTTCACCTCCTGGTTCGCCGACCCCAGCACCCCCCCGCACGGCGCGGGCGAGATCTTCGCCGCCGCGCCGCCGGAACTGACCAGATCCATCTCGCTCCAGCACACCCTTCAGCTCGTGCGGGTGATCGTCGAGGTCGTCGAGGACCACTCCGACAAGCTCGCCGCCCCGGGCTACGAGCGGGACCTGCGTGAGGCCGTGCTGCGGTACTCGCGCGAGGTCGCGTTCTCCGCGGCCGAGGTCTACGCCCGCGCCGCCGAGGCCCGCGGCGCCTGGGACGCCAGGCTGGAGGCGCTCGTCGTCGATGCGCTGGTCCGCGGCGACGACGACGACGCGCTCCGCTCCAGGGTGGCAGCTCTCGGCTGGACCGGGCACGGCTCGGTGCTGGTGATGGCCGGCGCCTCTCGCCCAGAGCTCGACGAGGTCCAGGTCGGCGAGCTTCGCCGGGCCGCTCGACGGGCCGCCGGCGACGCGCTCGTCGGGATCCAGGGCGGACGGCTGATCGTGGTCCTGGGCGGCGAAGGCGACCTGCGCGCGGTGGCCACCGAGATCACGCCGCGGTTCGGCCCCGGACCGGTGGTGGTCGGCCCGGCGGTCGCCCGCATCGGCGAAGCGGCGACCTCGGCCGCCGCGGCGCTGGCCGGGCTCGCCGCCGCGCCGGCGTGGCCGGGCGCCCCGTGCCCGGTGCTCGCCGACGAGCTGCTGCCCGAGCGGGTCCTCGTCGGAGATGCCGTCGCGCGGGCACGGCTCATCGAGCAGGCCTACCGGCCCCTGCAGCAGGCGGGCGGCTCGCTCCTGGAGACGCTCGCCGCCCACGTCGAGCACGGCCGCTCGCTCGAGGCCGCCGCGCGCGTGCTCTACGTGCACCCCAACACCGTGCGCTACCGGCTCCGCAAGGTCATCGAGGTCACCGGCTGGGACCCGCTCGATGCCCGGGAGAGCTTCGTTCTCGCGACCGCGCTGGCGGTCGGCCGGTTGGAGGACGCTCCCCGCACGTGAGGGGGTTGTAGGTTCCGAACAAGCGAGGCGGGGTTCTTTGTCGCCGTCGTCGGCCGGAGAATCGGACATCGGCGGGCAGAGTGGTCGGGTGCTCGCGATCGTGTGCCCTGGACAGGGCTCCCAGACCCCCGGGTTCCTCGCTCCGTGGCTCGAGCTGCCGGGGATGACGGACCGCCTCGGTGAGCTCTCCGAGGCCGCCGGTGTCGATCTGGGCCTCCACGGCACCACGTCGGACGCGGACACGATCCGCGACACCGCGATCGCTCAGCCGTTGATCGTCGCGGCATCGTTGCTGACCTTCGAGGCGATCCTGGACGGCCGTGCGGCGGTGGGGCTCGTCGACGTCACGGCCGGCCACTCCGTTGGCGAGCTGGCCGCGGCCGCCGTGGCCGGCGTGCTCTCGGGGCCACAGGCCGTGGCGCTGGTCGGCGCCCGCGCGCGGGCCATGGCCGACGCCGCCGGGCGGGTCGCGACCGGCATGAGCGCCGTGGTCGGTGGTGACGCCTCCGAGGTGATCGCCGCCATCGAGGCCGCCGGCGCGTACGCCGCCAACGTGAACGCGGCGGGTCAGGTGGTCGCCGCCGGCACCCACGAGGCGCTCGCGGCTCTCGCCGAGGCGCCTCCGGCGCGGGCGCGCGTGATCCCGCTGCAGGTCGCCGGGGCGTTCCACACGCCGTTCATGGAGCCGGCGCTCGAGCCGTTCGCCGCCGCCACGGCCGACGTCCAGGCCTCTCCGGCCACGGTGCGCTGGCTGTCGGACCTGGACGGCGAGCCGTTCCCCGCCGACGCGCTGCCCCGCCTCGTCCAGCAGGTCGTCGCGCCGGTGCGTTGGGACCTGGTGACGGAGAGCCTGCGGGAGCTGGGGGTCACCCGACTCGTCGAGCTGGCCCCGGCAGGTGTGCTCACCGGCCTCGCCCGGCGTAGCCTGCCCGGCGTCGAGACACTGGCCGTCAAGACGCCCGACGACCTCGCCGCCGCGCACAAGCTGATCGCCGACAAGGAGAACGCGTGAGCACCCTGCAGCAGGCCTCCGGGCCGTCGTACACGCGCATCCTCGGCCTCGGCGGGGTGCGCGGGGAGAACATCGTCACCAACGACGACGTGGCCGGCCCCATCGACAGCTCCGACGAGTGGATCCGCAAGCGCACCGGCATCGTCACCCGCCGGCGCGCCGGAGCCGACACCGACGTGCTCGACCTCTGCGAGCAGGCCGCGCGCCTCGCGCTGGAGGACGCCGGCCTGACGGGGGCGGACCTGGACGCGGTCATCGTGTCCACGGTCACGTACTTCCACCAGACCCCGGCCGCCGCCGCGATCATCGCCGACCGCCTCGGCGCGACCCCGGCCGCCGCGTACGACATCTCCGCCGCCTGCGCCGGGTACAGCTACGGCGTGGGCCAGGCAGACGCGCTGGTGCGCTCGGGCCTGGCCAAGCACGTGCTCGTCATCGGGGCCGAGAAGATGAGCGACTTCATCGACCCGACGGACCGCTCCATCAGCTTCCTGCTGGGTGACGGCGCAGGGGCCGTCGTGATCGGGCCCTCCGAGACCCCCGGCATCGGCCCGACGATCTGGGGCTCCGACGGTGGGCGGGCCGGTCTCATCACCCAGACCCACTCGTTGCCCGAGGCGGCTCGGACCGGCACCATGCCGACCCTGCGCCAGGAGGGTGCGAGCGTCTTCAAGTGGGCGGTCTGGCAGATGGCCCCCGTCGCACTGGAGGCGATCAAGGCCGCCGGGCTCACCCCGGAGGACATCGACGTCTTCGTTCCCCACCAGGCGAACATGCGGATCATCGACCAGATGATCAAGCAGCTCGGGCTGCCCGACAGCGTCGTCGTCGGCCGCGACATCGCCGACACCGGGAACACCTCGGCCGCGTCGATCCCGCTCGCCATCGAGCGGCTGCTGCGCGAGGGCCAGGCGAAGAGCGGGGACCTCGCTCTCCAGATCGGCTTCGGCGCCGGGCTGGTCTACGCCGCGCAGGTCGTCGTCCTCCCCTAGTTCTGGTGGCCGATCGGTCACCGTCCACCACCACCAAGGAGTGCCACATGGCGTTCAGCGAGCAGGAGATCCTGGCCGGGCTGGCCGAGATCGTCAGCGAGGAGACCGGTCTGCCCACGGAATCCGTCTCGCCCGAGAAGTCGTTCACCGACGACCTGGACATCGACTCGCTGTCGATGATGACCATCGTCACCCTCGCCGAGGAGAAGTTCTCCGTGCGCATCCCCGACGACGAGGTCAAGAACCTCGCGACCGTCGGCGACGCCGTCAGCTTCATCAGCAGCGCCCAGTCCTGAGCGACTCGCAGCGGCCCGCCCGACCCGGCGGGCCGCTGCGCTCCCATCACCGGAGGTTCACCATGCGAGACGTCGTCGTCACCGGACTCGGCGCTACCACCCCGCTCGGTGGGGACGTCGCCTCGACGTGGCAGGCCGCACTGGCCGGCACCTCAGGTGCGCGCACCCTCGACAACGACTGGGCCGCCACCTACGAGATCCCGGTGAGCTTCGCCGCGACCCTCGCGGTGCCCGCGACGGACGTGCTGCCGCGGCCGGAGGCCAAGCGGATGGACCCGTCCGCGCAGTACGCGATCGTGGCCACCCGCGAGGCGTGGGCGCACGCCGGAGCACCGGAGGTCGAGCCCGAGCGGCTCGGCGTCGTCGTGAGCTCCGGCATCGGCGGGATCTGGACCACGCTGGACGCCTGGGACACCATGCGCGAGAAGGGTGCGCGCCGGGTGCTCCCGATGACCGTGCCCATGCTCATGCCGAACTCGCCGGCCGCCTACGTCGAGCTCGAGGTCGGGGCGCGCGCCGGTGCGCACGCGCTGGTGTCGGCGTGCGCGTCGGGCGCCGAGGCCATCGGCTACGGCCTGGAGATGATCCGCAGCGGCCGCGCCGACGTCGTGGTCGCCGGTGGCACGGAGGCGGCGATCCACCCGATGCCGCTCGCCGCGTTCGCCGCGTCGCGGACGCTGTCCACCCGCAACGACGACCCGGCCGGGGCGTCGAGGCCGTACGACACCGCCCGCGACGGGTTCGTGCTCGGCGAGGGCGCGGGGATCGTGATCCTGGAGAGCGCCGAGCACGCCGCGGCCCGCGGCGCGACCGTGCACGCCCGGATCGCAGGGGTCGGGCTGTCGGCCGACGGGTACCACATGACCTCCCCCGAACCGAGCGGCCGGGGCCAGATCGCCGCGATGCGTGCCGCGCTCCAGGACGCCGGAGTCGCTGCCGGTGACGTGCACCACGTCAACGCGCACGCGACCTCCACCGTGGTGGGCGACCTCATCGAGGCCCGCAGCATCCGCGAGGTGCTCGGCGGCGACGCCGACCACGTGCGGCTGTCCGCGACCAAGTCGATGACCGGCCACCTGCTGGGCGGCGCCGGCGCCCTCGAGACGATCTTCACGATCCTCGCGCTGCGCGAGCGGACGGCTCCCCCGACCATCAACGTCACCGATCCGGACCCGGAGCTGGTGATCGACCTGGTGCGCGACACGCCGCGCGCACTTCCCGAGGGTCAGATCGCCGCGATCAACAACTCCTTCGGGTTCGGCGGGCACAACGTGGCCCTGGTCGTCACCAGCTGAGTGCGCTGGGTACGCTCGGAGGGACGAAGGGGGTCCGGTGCGCTACCTGCCGTTCATCATCGAGCTGGCGCTGACGATCTACGCGCTCATCGACTGCGTCCAGGCTGGGCCGTCGGTGCGGAACCTGCCGCAGTGGGCGTGGATCATGTTGATCATCTTTGTCCCGATCGTCGGTGCCGTCGCGTACCTCATCGCCGGCAAGCCGCAGGCCACGGCACCGCGCAACGTGCCGTGGCCCTCGACGAGGACCGCGGGGTACCCCGAGCACGAGCGCCCACCCCGCGGCCCCGACGACGACCCCGAGTTCCTGGCGGGCATCCAGCAGTCCGACGCCCAGCACGAGCAGATGCTCAAGGACTGGGAGGAGCAGCTGCGCGAGCGCGAGAAGAAGCAGCGGGAGGCGGACTCCGAGGAGGACTAGCCCACCCGGTGCAGCCAGCGCACCGGGGCGCCCGCTCCCGCGTACCGGAACGGCTCGAGCTCGTCGTCCCACGCCTGACCGAGCGCGAGCTCGAGCTCCAGCGCCATCGTCTCCGGCTTCTCCATCGCGGCCCGGACGCGATCCTCGGGGACGAGCGTGTTGCCGTGCACGTCGATCGGCGCGTGGAAGATGCCCAGCTCAGGCGTGTGGCTCCAGCGACCGCCGTCGGTGCCGTGGCTCGGTTCCTCGGTCACTTCGTACCGCAGGTGCGCCCAGCCGCGCAGGGCCGACGTCAGACGTGCCCCGGTACCGGCCGCCCCCTGCCAGGACGCCTCCGCACGGTAGGTACCCGGTTCGGCCGGCTGCGGGGTCCAGTCCAGGGACAGGCGCACGCCGAGGACGCCACCGGCCGCCCACTCGATGTGCGGGCACAGGGCACGTGGCGCTGAGTGCACGAAAAGGACACCGCGCGTCAGACTCGCCATCTCGTCCTCCTGGGTCGGGGGTCGTCTTCCCCTACGCCCTCGACTTCGGAGATCTCGCGGTGTTCGTGCCAAGGATGCCCGATAGGGCGTGCGAACGCCAGGAGGCTCGCTACCCGAGCTGCTCGCGCATCTGCTGCATCGCCTTCTTGCGGACCGCGCGCTCGAGCCGGTCCAGGTAGAGCTTGCCGTCCAAGTGGTCCGTCTCGTGCTGGAGGGCGCGGGCCATCAGCTCGGTGCCCTCGACCACGACCTTCTTGCCGTCCAGGTCGATGCCCTCGACGCGGGCGTACCAGGCACGCCGCGTCGGGTACCACAGGCCCGGGACCGACAGGCAGCCTTCCTCACCCTCCTGGTACTCGTCCTCCGAGACCTCCACGAGGACCGGGTTCAGGATGTAGGACACCTCGTCGTCGATGTTCCAGGAGAAGGCCCGGAGGCTGACCCCGATCTGGTTGGCCGCCAGACCCGCGCGGCCCTCCTGGTCCACGGTCTCCAGGAGGTCCTCCACCAGGCCCCGTACGCGATCGTCGATGTCGGTGATCGGCGCGCACGGGGTGCGCAGCACCGGGTCCGGGACCACGCGGATCTCTCGCATCGCCATGGGGCAATGCTCCCATGCCCGGGTCCCAGGCTGCGGGCGGACGGCGCCACGGCGTGGCAGACCCTAGGCTGGTCACGGACCTAGGGAGGAATCGATGCGAGGCAAGACGGCATTCCTGGTGGGGGGCGTCATCGGCTACGTCATGGGCACCCGCGCCGGGCGTGAGCAGTTCGAGAAGATCGCCGGCCAGGCCCGGCGCGTGTGGGAGGACCCGCGCGTTCAGGAGAAGGTCAGCGACGCGAGCCATCGGGCGACCAGCTTCGTCCAGGACGTCGCGCCGGACCTCAAGGACAAGGTCACCGACGCGGTGCGCAACAACGGCAACAGGTGATCTTCGTCGTCCTCGGCGCCGTCGGCACGATCGGCGGCGCCGCGTTGCTGGTCGGCGCGTTCCGACGCGGGCAGGCCGGTGACCGGGACGGCGAACGCCGGATGTTCGGCGGGGCCGTGACCGGGCTCGCAGGCGGCGCCCTGCTCTTCGCCATCGCGCTCCTCACCGCGCCGCACTAGCGTCGCTGCGTGCAGCGACGCGACGACCTCGAGGTGGAGATCCCCACCGGGCCGTTGCCCGCACGACGCTCCACGGATCACCGGACCTGGTGGGCCGCGCTCGGCGCGGGCCTGCTCGCGATCGCGATCGTGGCCCAGGGCCACGGGTCTGCGACCCGGGCCGCGCGGCTCGCCGGCGTAGACGTGGCTCCGTCGCTCGCGGCGCCCTGGCACGCGGCGTGGGCGGATCCCGGCACGGTGCTGGCGGTGTACCCGCACTCCGTCGTGCTCACCGGGCCGGACGGCACCGGGGCGATCGCCAGGGATGCGTCAGGCACCGTGATCTGGGGCCCGGTCCAGCAGGGCAGTCCCTGCGCCCCGGCCCCGGGGGCCATCCTCTGCCGCACCATCAGCGCGACCGGCTCGGCCGGGACGGTCACCGCCGGCGGCGACCGGCAGGAGGCCGTCGCGCTGGACTCCGCCGGCCGCGTGACCGCCACCTACCGGCCGCCCGGTGCGCTGAGCTCGTGGTGGTTCATGGACGGGTCCCTCATCGCGGTGGCGCAGGAGCAGGGGCACCTCGTCGTGGACCGCTGGGCGCCCGAGGGCTTCGTCTGGCGCTACCGGAGCTCCGACGCGGTGGTGGCGCCGGTCTCGTACCCGTTCTCGATCGGGCGGGGCGACGGGTGGCTCCTCGTCGGCGGGACGCGTGCGGTGCTGCTCGACCTGGCGACGGGGACCGAGATCGCCGACCGGGAATCGGCCGGCGGCGCGGTGCAGCGGACGAGGGTGGTGTTCGCGTTCCGCGACCGTTCCGTGCCCGGGCTGCAGGTGGTCCGCGACGGCCAGGACGTGGAGGGAACCGTCGGCGGCGAGCGCCGGTGGCGGGTGCCGGGTCCGCTCTGGGCGCTGGTGAACGGCGTCGTGGTCGCCGGCGGCGTGACCGCCGTCGACGCCCGCACCGGGGCTCAGCTGTGGGACGCGTCCGGCGACGGGGTGTTCTCCGACGGCGATCTGGTCGCGGTCGTCGGCGACGGCGCGCTCACCGCGCGGCGGGTGCGGGACGGCACGGTGGTGTGGCGCGTCACCGTCGACGGCAGCCTCGCAGGGCTGTCCGACGACGGCATCGTCCTGGCCGGAGACGTGACGAGCTTCCTCGCGCCGTGATCTCGCGTGCCGATCGCCCGCGAGGCGGGGCTCGCCTGTGCCGCCTAGTGTCTCGACATGGAGCCCGACCTCGTCGAGGTCCACGTCGACGACGCGCCGCAGGCGAGCAGTCCGCGACTGGGCCGCCACGTGGCGGTCGCGGCCACAGTGCTCGTGCTAGGGGCGCTCGCGCTCGCCGGGCGTGCGGTGAGCGAGCCGGATCCTGGCCCGACGCGGGTGGCGAGGGGCTTGGTGGGCGCAACGGCCTCGCTCGCGGCACCCTGGGCCGAGAGCTGGCGGACGGCGGGGCAGGTGATCTCGGTGGGCGGCGCGGTGCTCGTCTCGACGCCGGACGGCACCGGGGTGCGGGCTGTGACACCTGGTGGAGATCCCCTGTGGGGCCCGGTGGCCGCGGGCGCCACCTGTTCAGCCTCCGGCTCGGGCGCGGTGTGCCTGACCGCGCCGACCGCGGACGGCGTCGCCACGGGGGTGGCCCCGAACGGCGCCCTACGCGCCCAGCTGGACGCGCCGGCAGGGATCGTCGACTGGTGGGTGGTGGACGGCGACGTCGTGACGGTGGCGGTGCAGGACGGCGCGGTCACGGTGAGGCGCTGGGTGCCGCCGGGGCACCGTGGCGTGAGCTGGACCTGGCAGGGCGTGGCGTCGGCGGCACCGGAGCTGGAGCACGAGCGCACCTGGTTGCGGGTCGGGGACACCGTGGTGGACCTGTCCACCGGCCGGACGATCGCGACGCCGGCCGACGCCGTCGCGCTTCCGGCGTGGAGGTCCGTCCTGGGGCCCAACGACGGCTCGAGCGCGGTCCCGGTGATCACCGACGGCACGGAGGTGGTGGTCGCCGGGCTGCGGCACTACCCCGGGCCTGCGCACCTGCTGGTGGAGGGGGTCATCGTCACCGGCACGGACGAGGTGACCGCGCACCGCGCGTCGGACGGGCTCGAGCTGTGGCGGTCGGCGGCGAGCGCGGCGTTCTCCGACGGGGTCGCCGTGGGGCTGCTCGAGCAGGGCGCCGGCGGCGCGCGGATCACCGCGCGCGACCTGGTCAGCGGCGCCGAGCTGTGGTCGGTGGGCGTCGGCGACGCGACCTACGCGGGCGCGACGACGGCGGGCGTCGTGCTCCAGGTCGGCGACGCTGCGGTGGCCGTGGGGCCGTAGCTACCCCGCGTGGGCGGGCGCGAGGCTGAACGCGCCCTCGTCCTCCTGGGCGTTGTGCAGCTTGAGCACGGCGTAGAGCCCGTAGAGCATGCGCCGCAGCTCCATGACGTCCTCGGTCTCGATCTCGTCGACGGCGACCGAGTCCAGCAGACGGCGGAGCCGGGTCACCTGGTGCTCGATCTCGGCGTGGGTGCGGCTGAGCGCGGCGACCGCGTCGTGGCTGCCCAGGGCGCGGGCGACCAGCGGGAGAAGAAGTTCTTCGTCCGCCCGCTCGTGCGGCAGGAGGTCGCCCTCCAGAGCGTCGAGGAGCGCCCGGGCCTCGGTGAGGTCCGGCGCCTCGGTGGAGAGCCCGTCCGCGACCCCCGCGACCCGCTCGACCAGAGGGGCGAGGTCGTCGTGCTGGGTGCGCAGCGCGCCGAGCGTGCGCCGGGCGTCCTCGGGCAGCTCGACGGTGTGCAGCCGGGTCGGCAGCACCGCGCGCAGGGCGACGGCGATGGCGAGCAGATCGATGACCTCCTGGAGCGCGGCGCCGACGGCGGGCGCCAGCCAGCCGAGTGCGGCGGCCACCATCGCGATCAGGGAGAGCCCCATGCCGAGGGCCACCGCCTCCAGCGCGATCCGGCGCGACCGGCGGGCGACCAGCATCGCGTCCGCGAGCGCGTCGATCCGGTCGACGGTCAGGACGACGTCTGCGGCCTCGGATGACGCGGTCGCACCGCGTGCGGCAAGCGCCACGCCGACGTCGGCGGCGGCCAGCGCGGGCGCGTCGTTGATCCCGTCACCGACCATCACGGTGGGCCCACGCCTGGCCTCGCGCCCCAGGGCCGCCAGCTTGTCGGCCGGCGCGCAGTCCGCCAGCACGGTGTCGACCCCGACGATCCGGCCGACCACGTCCGCGACGTCGGCCCGATCTCCGGTGGCGAGCACCACACGCTCGACGCCGGCCGCCCGCAGGGCTCGCACCATGCGCGGGGCGTCCGGGCGGATCGGGTCCTGCAGCAGGAGCGCAGCCGCGGGGACGCCGTCGATCTCGACGAGCACGCTCATCGAGCCGTCCAGGTCTGCGCGCCGGCGCACCTGGCGCGCCCAGCGGTCCGGGTGCGGGCCGGTGATCCAGTCGGGCCGGCCGACGCGCACGGCCACGCCACCGACGGTCCCGGTGACACCCTGACCGGGAACCTCCTCGACCACCGAGGGCACCTCGAGCTCGAGGCCGCGGGCGAGGGCTGCTTCGACGATCGGGCCGGCCAGCACGTGCACGGAGACCTGGTCCACGCTCGCCGCCAGGCGGAGGGCGTCGTCCGCGTCAGCGCCACCGTTGGTGAGGACCTCCGTCAGCGTCGGGCGGCCCCGGGTCAGCGTGCCGGTCTTGTCGAACATCACCACCCGGCCCCCGGCCAGGCGCTCCAGCGCGCCGCCGCCCTTGATGATGACGCCCAGCCGCGCGGCACGCGACAGGCCGGAGACGATCGCGATGGGGGCCGCGAGCAGCAGGGGGCACGGGGTCGCCACCACCAGGACGGCGACCGCACGCACCGGGTCGCCCGCCGCCCACCATGCGGCGCCGGCCAGCACGAGGGTCAGGGGCACGAACGCGACGGCCCACCGGTCGGCGACCCTGACGAACGGCGCGGTGGTCGCCTGCGCCTCGGCGACCAGCCGGACGAGGGCGGCGTAGGTGGAGGTCTCCGCCGTGGTCGTGGTGACGAGCTCGACGGGAGGCCCGGCGTTGACCACGCCCGAGCGCACGTCGTCGCCCGCCGGCCGCTCGACCGGCACGGGCTCGCCGGTGAGGGCGGCCTCGTCGAACGTCCCTGCGGCGACCAGCCGCCCGTCCAGGGGGACCACCTCGCCGGTGGCGACGAGGAGGTGTTCGCCGATCTCGACCTCCTCGACCGGGACATCGACCAGGCCGTCCGGGGTCAGACGTCGCGCCCTGCGCGGGGCGCGCGCGGTCAGCAGGCTCAGCTCCCGCCGCGCCCGCGCGGCGGCGCGCTCCTCGAGCACCTGCCCGGTGGCGAGCATCGCGGTGATGATCGCGCCGGCGAGGGGTTCCCCCACCCACAGCGCGCCGGCCAGGGCGAGGACCGCGATGACATCCACCGTCGGGCGGCGGTCACGCAGGGCTTCGGCCATGGCGAGCAGCGCGAAGACGAGGCCGAGCACCGTGCCCGCGACCCAGAGCCAGTCAGCGAGGTCTCCGGCCCCCGTCCACCACGCGACGCCGCCGGCCGCGAGCAGGATCACAGAGAGCGCGAGCACGACCAGCTCGTGGTACCGGCGTAGGGCTTTCAGCATGCCTCCATGGTACCGAAGGAATGGCCGTCGAAGAATGCCCGCCGCCCTCGGAGACTCCCGATCTCCGGCAGCATCATCGCAGGTCACAGCCATACGCGACGTCGCTGGGCCTTTCGACCGCCAGGCTGCACATTCTTCGACGAGGCATTCTTTGGAAGTTCGTCCATACGAAATCTCCGCGCCCGCGCGCTTCCGGGAGTTGATAGCGTCGGGGCGTGACCACGGCGGACCGACCGACCCCCACGGGCGAGGACTACCTCAAGGCGGTCTGGCGCGCCCAGGAGTGGTCCGACGCGCCGGTCACACCGTCTGACCTGGCGACCGCCCTGGGGGCGGCGCGGTCGACGGTGTCCGAGACCGTCCGACGGCTCGCCGACCAAGGGTTGCTGAGCCACCCGTCCTACGGCTCGATCGCTCTGACCGACGAGGGCCGGCGCCAGGCGGTGGATGTGGTGCGCCGGCACCGACTGGTCGAGACGTTCCTCGTGCGGGTGCTCGGCTACACCTGGGACGAGGTGCACGAGGACGCGGAGGTCATCGAGCACGCGGTCAGCGACCGGTTCGTCGAGCGCCTGGACGAGGCGCTCGGGAACCCGACGCGGGACCCGCATGGAGACCCGATCCCGGGGCCGGACGGCACCGTCCACCGGCCCGACGCCACCACGCTGGACCTCGCCGCGGCCGGGGTCCCGCTGCGGGTGGTCCGGGTCGCCGACGACGATCCGGAGCTGTTGAGGCACCTGGCCGAGCTCGGGCTGGGCCTGGACGCGGAACTCGCCGTGGTCGAGCAGCAGACCTACGCCGGACTGGTGCTGCTCGACGTCGGCGGCGCGGCCCAGCGGCTCGGGGTGTCTGCGGCGCGGTCGATCTGGGTCGGCGCCGCGGACCCTGCCTGACCGCACGCGCGGTCCTTGACCATCCCAGCGGCAGCATGCGATTGTTCATTGTGCATGCTCAATGAGGGGGCGTTATGGGGATCGACGGGAACAGCATCTGCATCGGCGGCGCCGGTGCGGTGTCGTGCGTGGAGTGGACGAGGGTTGCGATCTACCTCGGGGCGGTGATCGCGCTGTTGGCGCTGGTGCTCGGCGTGCTGCTCTGGGACGCACTTCGGACCCCCACGCCCTCCGAGGCCGCCGCACGGGCGAACCGGCACGCGACGCTCGCCTCGACCGTCGGGGTCGCGGTGATGGCGGCGATCCTCACGTGGGTGTTCGGCGGCGTCGCGCTCGGAGTCATGCCGCGCGACGGCCGAGTGCTCGCGGTGCTGCCCGCGCTGGCAGGCGCGTCGTTGCTGGTGGCCCAAGCGGTCGGTCAGCTGACCTGGCCGCGGCCGTCGGGTGAGCACCGCGAGGCCGAGCTGGTGAGCCGCACCGCCGCCGACGTGACCCCGGTCTGGCCCCGCAGGATGGTGTACGCCTGGGCCGGCGCGGCGCTGGCGCTGCTGGCGGCCTTCGCACTGGTGGCGGACGGGCCGCGGAGCCTGATCCAGGGGACCGGCAGGTTCGCCCACCCGATCGGCCCCTATCCCGGCTGGTACTACGGGTTGCCGATGTCCGTCGCGATCGTGGCGACGGTCCTGGCCACCGAGCTCGTGCTGCGGCTCATCACGCTGAGGCCCGCCGTGGTCGGGGTGTCGGCGCCGTGGGACCTGCACCTGCGGCGGCGCTCCGCGGGCCACGTCACACGTGGCATCCAGCTCGTGCTCGCGCTGAGCACCGCGGGGATCCTGGTGGCCGCCGGGTGGGTGCATCTCGCGCTCGGCCGGGACGCCTACTCCCTCGCGTCCGGTGGGTACGGCGTGACGGGGTCCCCGGCCCAGCAGTACTTCGGCGCCGGGCTCCTCGTCCTGGCCGCAGTCGTGCTCCTCGCCGGCGTCGTGATGGCGTTCGTCCCGCTGCGCAGGGGGCAGCGGGAGTCGTCCGCGCCGGATGCGCTGGCGGTGCCGTCATGAGGATCACGGTCGACCTGGACTCCGCCACGCCGCAGTACGAACAGCTCCGGGCGCAGGTGGTCGCGCTCATCACCGCCGGTGCGCTGGGCGAGGGCGAGCGGCTGCCGACCGTGCGGACGCTGGCCGCAGACCTCGGCATCGCACCCGGCACCGTCGCCCGCGCCTACCGCGAGCTCGAGTCGGCCGGGCAGGTGGCCACGCGTCGGCGGGTCGGCACCGTCGTGACCGCCCCGACGCGCTCCCCCGGCCGGACGGACGCGATCGCCCGTGAGCTGGTCGACACCGCGCGAAGCGAGGGCATCAGTGCCCCCGACCTGCTGGACCTCGTGCGCTCGGCGCTCCTCGCCCCGCCCACCGCCCGGACCGCCGAATGAGCGCCCCGGCCGAGCACGCTGGTCATTCGGGCGCCGACGGGGCGCCATCCGGCCGCGCCGACTGCACCGCGAACGGGCCGACGGTCGACGGTCGTTCGACGGCGCCCACCGCCCGGTCGGACCGTCGACCGAGCTCGAGAACCGCGTTGAGCAGGAGCCCGGCGCCCCACGCCACCACCCCGACCCCGGCCACCGCGAGCCACGGCCCGACGTTCGTCGCCGCGGTGCACATCCCGGTCGCGTCGGAGCACACCGTGGGCGGCCCGTCGGGCACCGACTGCACGTCGTAGTCCAGGCCGACGTAGATCGCGCCGAGCAGCACGACGAAACCGAGCAGGACGAGCAAGGCACCGCTCGTCAGGTTCTTGGCGACCGGACGGGGCACGTCCGCGGCGGCGAGTCCCGGCTGCGGTGCCGCGGGGGCGGCGGTCGTCTCGCTCATCGGCTTCCTTCGAGTTCACCAGGTGAAGGCGACACGGCGGGCTGCCCCGGCCCCCCTGACGAACTGATCATCACGGCCTCGGGCTCGAGTCGGCAAGGGCAACAGGTCACCAACCCATCGGTCGACGCGCCGCGTACCGGGCCCGTCAGCGACTGCGGCCAACTGCACCAACGGTGGGCCAGGCGGGGCTCGAACCCGCGACCGACGGATTATGAGGGATCTACGACGGTCCGCGTCGGCCCAGGTCACAGGCCCCGCACGGGACCTGACCTGCGCAGACGGCTGCGGACCGTTCTCGACGACTCGCGCCGTCTCGCGGCCGCGTGCGGACCAGGTGCGGACCGAGCCGCCGCCGCGGCCGGTGACATCAGCGGTCACTGCGGCCGGTAGACCTCGCCGCGATGGTCGATGCGAAGGACGACGACCTCGTGGCGGTCGTCGTTGATCCGGTACAGCACCCGGTAGGTGCCGCGACGTGCCGACAGGATGCCGGCCAGGTCACCACGCAGCGGCTTGCCGACGCGGCGGGGGTTGTCCAGGAGCGCACCGGTGACGAACTCGATCACGGCGGCCGCGACCGCTTCGGGCAGCCGTGACTGCACGGCCCGCACTGCCGGCGGAGTCAGGACCAGTTCGTAGGGCTCAGTCACGACCGCAGCGAACGCACCGCGTCCACGCCGCGCACCACGTCACCCGACTTGTACGCCGCGTCGGCTTCCCGGATGTCCGCTAGAGCGTCTGGGTCGCTGAGCACCGCAAGGGTCTCCTCGAGCTCGGCCAGATCGTCCGGGCTGACAATGACCGCGGCCGCCCGCCCGTTGCGGGTCACCGTCACCCGCTCGTGCTCGCGCTCGACACGGTCGACGACGTCGCTGAAGTGATCCCGGACCTCGCGCAACGGCTCCACACTCACGGCCACAATTGTGGCGCTCTGGGTACCGCATGGCAAGGACAGGGCGGCGCCATCCCGCGCCCTCAACGCGGCTACGTGTCCGGACGTCACGCAGTTGGTCCGCGCTCCGGATGGCGACCGTGTGGGGTGAAGAGCCTAGAAGCCACCCTCGCGGTCGGCGGCGGCGATCTGGTCGTGGAACCGCTGGTGCACCCAGTGCCGCTCGCCGAGCAGGTCGACCTCTGCCCAGCGGCCAGAGACCGGGCCAAGCTGTGTCTGTCTCGGCATCCGCCCCATCATCTCGCGCGGTTTCGCGCCGCCTGACCACTTGGTGCTGTCGAGCACGTAGATCGCGTCATCGGTCACAACGACGCATCGGTACTGGTTCCGGGACATGATGCCGGTGAGGTAGGTGACGATGAAGAAGGAGAAGCTCGGCGCAGCCTGGCCGATGAACGCTTGGCGGATCTCACTCCCCGCAGGCAGGAACGGCAGTGCCCTTTCCACCAGATCCGCTCGCGGCTTCATGGGGAGGTCGGGCGTCCCGGTCACTGCCTCAGTATCCGGAGACCTTGCCCCGAGGGCAATGTGCGCCGCTCGCGCGGCCATCCGCTCATCGGGAAGAGCGAGCATGGGCCTTGGGCTCGTGGTCACCTCAGGCGCGACCTCGCGCCCCAGCACGTGGCAAAGGCTTGTCCCCGACGGACCGCTCGCGGACCTAGTGCGGCCTAGGTGCGGACCGTCCTCGTACCGGGAGCCGGCGCGCAGCTCGCCCGGACGCACCTGCAGCGCCCTGACCAGCACGAACGTGTCACGGCTCCAGGTCGTCCTGGTCGGCAACGGACACAGAATCCGTCATTCGCACCTCGATCAACATCCCCCTGACCTGCACAATCGGTGGGCCAGGCGGGGCTCGAACCCGCGACCGACGGATTATGAGTCCGCTGCTCTGACCGGCTGAGCTACTGGCCCGCGATCGGCAGGCTACCGGGCCGCAGGCCGTTGACGCCGCCTCTGACCCGGCGGACGATGGATATACCCCCCGGGGTGTCCCAACAAGGAGGTTGGCCATGACACGCACATCCGTGGTCACCGGTGCCGCGTCCGGCATCGGGAAAGCCACCAAGGAGCTGCTGGAGTTCCGCGGCGAGCGGGTGATCGGGGTCGACCTGCACGACGCGGACGTGACGGTGGACCTCACCACGGCCGTCGGCCGCGCTGGGCTGGTCAGCGACGTCGCGGCCCTGACGGACACCGTCGACGCGGTGTACGCGATCGCAGGCCTGGCTCACCCGATCCCGGCCACAGTGTCGGTGAACTTCTTCGGCATGGTCGCCACGCTGGAGGGCCTGCGCCCGATGCTGGCGGCATCGTCCTCTCCGCGTGCGGTCGGTGTGTCCTCGATGGCGAGCCTCATGCCGCTCGACGACGAGCTGGTCGCGGCGATGACGGCGGGCGACGAGGTGTTGGCGCTCTCCCGGGCCGAGGTACTCGCCCAGGACCCCGCGACCACCGGCCAGCTGATCTACAGCTCGACGAAGAAGGCGTTCGCCCAATGGGTGCGACGCAATGCGCCCACCGAGGCGTGGGCCGGCGCCTCGATCCCGCTCAACGCCGTGGCGCCCGGGATCATCGCGACCCCGATGACGGCCGGCATGATCGCCACCGCCGAGGCCCGTGAGCAGATCCTCCAGATGGTGCCCATGCCGCTGAACGGCATCGCCGAGCCGATCGTGGTGGCCAGGCTCCTGGCCTGGCTCGCCAGCGAGGAGAACTCACACCTGTGCGGGCAGGTGGTGTTCGTCGACGGCGGCAGCGACGTGGTCATCCGCGGCGACTCGACCTGGTGACGCAGCGGCGACCGCACCCGAGGTGTCGCCGCCGCCGGGCACGGCCGGCGGCCCGCGTTAGGTTGGCCTCATGGTCCGGATGCCCCTGCACGTGCCCGACGAGGCGCGTTCCGCGCTCGGCCTGACCGAGCCGGCGCTGGCCTTCGCCAAGCTCGAGGACGGCTGGGCCGTGGCCACCCGTGACGGCCTGCACGTGCTCCAAGGCGGCCGCGCGCTCTCCCGGCACTGGACGGACGTCGACGGCGCGAGCCTGGACGGCGAGACCGGCGACCTCGAGGTGCGCTGGGTGGACGGCACCGCGCCGGTGCGCCTCGCCGTCGAGGCACGAAGCCGCCTGCCCCGCGTGGTCCATGACCGGGTGCAGAACTCGATCCTGCTCGCCGAGACGGTGAAGGTGCCGGGCGACCGCCACGTGCGCGTCGTGCTCCGACGCGCCGCCGACGGGACGCTGTTCAGCCAGGTGATCGGCAACGGACGGGTGGACCTGGCCGATCCGGCCGTCGCCGAGGTGATCGACGCCGCCGAGGCGCGCGTGCGCGAGGCCGCCGGTCTCTAGCGGCCTGCGCCCACGGCGTCCCACAGCCGGGCCGCGGCCGCCCGCATGAGCGAGGTGTCCTGACCTGCCGTCAGCAGGCGTGCGCCCCGGCCCGCCCAGTGCACGGCCATCTCAGGGTCAGAGCAGTGCAGGCCGGCGACGGTCCCCGCGGCACGGCAGGTGTCGACGATCCGCTGGATGAGGGCGTCGACCTCGGGTGAGTCCCGGTAGGTCGCGCGCCCGTACCCACACCCCAGAGCCAGATCATTGGGTCCGATGTAGGCGCCGTCGACGCCGGGCACGCGCACGATCTCCTCGAGCGCGTCGACGCCGGCCTGGGTCTCGACCATCACCAGGCACATCGCGGCGGCGTCCTGGTCGGCCGGCGGCAGTGCGCCGTCTAGCCGGGTGTCGCCCCACATCGGGCCCCAGCTGCGCTCACCGGTCGGCGGGAACCGGCACGCGGCCGCCGCGCGCGCAGCCTCGACGGCGCTGTTCACCATGGGCACCAGCACAGCTGCGGCGCCGGTGTCCAGGGCACGCATGATCGCTGCGGGCTCGTTCCACGGCACGCGGACGATCGGCGCCCTACCCGAGCCCCGCATCGCGCGCAGCAGCTCCGGTAGCTCGCTGTAGGTGGCGACGCCGTGCTGCAGGTCGACGCAGACGTAGTCCATGGCCGAAGCGCCGAGCAGCTCGGCGACCGTGGGGTCGGCCAGGACGCTCCACACCCCGTACGCGGGTCGGTCGGCGGCCCACAGGGCACGCAGGCGGGCGGTGCTGCGGGCGACGACCGGCTCGTTCATGCTCGTCCTCTCCGACGCTGTTCAGTGCGACTCACGGCCGACGGCCGAGCCGGTGGACCCGACCAGGAAGTCGAGATCGGCCCCGGTGTCGGCCTGCTGGACGTGATCGATGTACAGCCGCTCCCAGCCGCGCGTCGGCGCGGCGTAGGCTCCCGCGGCGGCGGGTGAGGGCTCGCGCGCGGCGAGCTCGTCGTCGGGGACGTCGAGCACCAGGCGCCGCGCGGGCACGTCGAGCTCGATCATGTCGCCGTCACGCACCAGGGCGAGCGCTCCCCCGGCGGCGGCCTCGGGCGCCACGTGCAGCACGACGGTGCCGAACGCGGTGCCGCTCATCCGGCCGTCGCAGACCCGGACCATGTCCCGAACGCCTTGCTCGAGCAGCTTGGTGGGCAGCGGCATGTTGGACACCTCGGGCATGCCCGGGTAGCCCCTGGGCCCGCACCCCCGCAGCACCAGCACGCAGTCGGCGTCGACGTCCAGGTCCGGGTCGTCGATCCGGGCGTGCAGGTCCTCCACGGACTCGAAGACGACGGCGCGTCCGCGGTGCCGGAGCAGCTCCGGGGTCGCCGCGGCCGGCTTGATCACGGCACCGAGCGGGGCGAGGTTGCCGCGCAGCACGGCGATCCCGGCCTCGGGCCGCAGCGGCTCGTCACGAACCCGGATGACCTCCCGGTCCCAGACCTCGGCGTCGTCGAGGTAGCCCACCAGGGGACGACCCGTGACGGTCAGCGCCGTCGGGTCCAGGAGGTCCCGCACCTCGCGCAGCACGGCCAGCAGGCCACCGGCCCGGAACAGGTCGTCCATGAGGAACCTCCCGGCGGGCAACAGGTCGACCAGCAGGGGCACACCCGAGCCGGTCCGGTCGAAGTCGTCCAACGTCAGCTCGACGCCCAGGCGGCCGGCGATCGCCAGCAGGTGCACCACAGCGTTGGTCGAGCCCCCGATCGCGGCCAGCGCGACGATCGCGTTCAGGAACGAGCCGCGGGACAGGATCACCGACGGCCGCCGGTCGGCGTGCACCAGCTCGACCGCCAGGCGACCGGTCTCGTGGGAGGCCTCGAGCAGCCGGGAGTCGGGCGCCGGGGTGCCCGCGACGCCCGGCAGCGTGGTGCCCAGCACCTCCGCCAAGAGGCCCATCGTGGAAGCGGTCCCCATCGTGTTGCAGTGCCCCTTGGAGCGGATCATCGCCGACTCGGAGCGCAGGAACTCGGCCCGGTCCATGGTCCCGGCGCGGACCTCCTCGGCCAGCGCGTAGGTCGAGGTGCCGCACCCCATCGGCGTACCGCGGAAGGTGCCGGTGAGCATCGGGCCGCCGGGGATGACCACGGCGGGCAGGTCGACCGACGCGGCGGCCATGAGCAGCGCCGGGATCGTCTTGTCGCAGCCCCCGAGCAGGACCACCCCATCGATCGGATTGGCGCGGAACATCTCCTCGGCGGCCATCGCGGCCATGTTGCGCCAGAGCATCGCCGTGGGCCGCACCTGCGTCTCGCCCAGGGAGACCACCGGCAGGTTGAGCGGCACACCGCCCGCCTCCCAGATGCCCTGCTTGACGCTGGCCGCGACCTCGTCCAGGTGCATGTTGCAGGGCGTCAGGTCCGACGCGGTGTTGGCGATCGCGATGTGCGGTCGCCCGTCGAAGGCGTGGTTCGGCAGGCCTCGACGCATCCAGGCCCGGTGGATGTACGGGTCGCGGCCGTCGCCGGCGTACCACTGGTCGCTGCGTAGGCCTGGCATCATCGCCCTTTCCGTTTGTTCGAACGCGAGACTACTATCTGGAACGCTATGGAATCCACTGCCCGCGACGACGACGCCTCGGACCAGGCTCGCCTGGTCGGCTCGGACCGCGTCCTGGCGATCCTGCGCGAGCTGGCCGAACGCCCGCAGGGCGCGAGCCTGGACGGCCTGAGCAAGGCGCTCGCCAGTCCGAAGGCCACCGTGCACCGCGCCCTGGCGTCGCTTCGCCGCGCCGGGTTCGCCGCCCAGGACGCGCCCGGGCACTACCAGCTGGGCGACGAGTTCCTGAGGCTGGCCTTCACCCACCACGAGGCCCGGCCCGACCAGGTCCGCGTGCAACCTGCGCTCGCGCGCCTGGCCGCCCGGTTCGGCGAGACCACGCACTACGCCGTCCTGGACGGCGACCAGGTGGTCTATCGCGCCAAGGTCGACCCGCCGGCCGGTGGCGTGCGCCTGACGTCGGTGGTCGGTGGTCGCAACCCGGCCCACACCACGGCCGTGGGCAAGCTGCTGCTGGCACTCTCGCTGCCCGACGACGACGCGGTGCGCGCCTGGGCCGCGGGCCACGACCTCGCCGCTCGCACGCCCCGCACGGTCACGACCGTCGACCGCCTGGTCCGCGAGCTCTCCATCGCCCGCCGCGGCGGGTACGCCGTGGACGACGAGGAGAACGAGCTCGGCATCGTCTGCCTCGCGGTGCCGGCGTACCTCACGTCCCGAAGCACGCCGAGCGGCGCCGTGTCGGTGAGCGCGGTCCGCTTCCGTACACCGCTGTCGGCCCTGCGCGAGGCGGTCGACGAGATCCGCGCGGTGGTCGCGGGTGAGGAGGCCCGGTGATCCTGCACGCCGACGTGGCCGCCGACGAGGTCCACCACCTCGGCGAAGGGCCGATCTGGGACCCCGAGCGCGAGCGCCTCCTGTGGGTCGACATCGAGGTCGGTGAGGTGCTGAGCGGCACGCTCGACGGGCTCCGCGTCACCACGACCGATCGGGTCCATGTGGACCGTATGGTCAGCGCGGTCCTCCCGGCAGCAGCCGGGCTCGTGGTCTGCGGACGGACGGTCGTGCACCTGCTCGACGACGCCGGGCGCCTCCGCGAGGTGTGCCGGGTGCTGCCCGAGGACGGCGGGAACCGGCTCAACGACGCCGCGTGCGACCCGGCCGGCCGGCTGGTGGTCGGCTCGCTCCCGCTGGACCGCGCCGCCGCCGTCCCGCAGTCCCTGTACCGGCTCGAGGACGACGGCTCGCTGACGGTCCTCGACGACGATCTCACGCTCTCCAACGGGATCGCGTGGGCCCCGGACGGCCTCGTCATGTATTCCGTCGACACGCTGGCCGGCTGGATCCGATCGCGGGCCTACGACCCGGTCACCGGCGCCGTCGGCCCACGCAGCGACCTGCTGCAGGTCACTCCGGGCTGGCCGGACGGCCTGCGGGTGGACGCCGACGGCAACCTCTGGGTCGCGGTGTGGGGCGCGGGCGAGGTCCGCTGCTACCGGCCCGACGGCACCCTGCTGCATGTCGTCGTGGTACCCGCGCCGCACACCAGCGCGCTGGCGTTCGCCGGGCCGGAGCTGGCGACCCTGGTCATCACGACCGCAGTGTCAGAGCTCACCCCGGAGCGCGCGGCCGAGTACCCCGCCTCTGGCCGGCTGCACGCCGTCGACGTGGGCACGGCCCTGGGCGTGCACGGCCTTCCCACCACGCCGTGGAACGGCGCACCGCTCGCGGCGTCCACGACCCCGATCCCACCCCCACCGACCCTGACGGAGACCTGACATGCGCGCATTCGTGGTGACCGCCCCCCGAGCCACGTGCGTCCTGGACGTCGACGAGCCGGTCGCCGGCCCGGGCGACGTGGTGGTCGAAATCGACCGCGTCGGGGTGTGCGGGACAGACGTGGAGTTCTTCACCGGCGACATGGAGTACCTGCGCACCGGCCATGCGTCCTACCCGATCCGGTTGGGCCACGAGTGGAGCGGCAGGGTGGTCGCGCTCGGCGACGGCGTCGACCCGGCCTGGCGCGGCCGGCGTGCCACCGGTGACACGATGCTCGGCTGCGGTAAGTGCCGGCGGTGCCGGTCCGGCCTGCCGCACGTGTGCGAGGACCGCTACGAGCTCGGCATCCGGGGTGGTTTCCCGGGCGCGCTCGCCGAGCGGATGGCCTACCCGGCGCGGTGGCTGCACCCGCTTCCCGACGCGGTGGACGACGTCGCCGGCGCGATGGTCGAACCCGGCGGGAACGCGCTGCGCTCGGTCGAGGCGGCGCGGATCCGGTCGGGCGACCGCGTCCTCGTCGCAGGGCCCGGCACGATCGGGCTGCTGGTGGCCCTGTTCGCCCGCGCGCGCGGCGCCGAGGTGCACCTGCTGGGCCGTTCGGAGCGGACCCGCCGGTTCGCCGCGGGCCTGGGGTTCGCCGGGGTGTGGACCCGCGACGGCGCTGCCGCCGGGTCCATGGGATGCGGTCATCGACGCGTCGACCTCCCCCGAGATCCCGTCGCTGGCCGTCGAGCTGGTCGAGCCCGGCCGGACCGTGGTGTTCGTAGGCCTGGCCACCACGCCGACGCCCATCGACTCACGCGACCTGCTGCTCAAGGACGTCACCGCGACGGGGATCCTGGGCGCGTCCCAGGGCCTGGACGGGACCATCGCGGCATACGCCGACGGGTCTGTCGACCCACGGCCGCTCGTGGCGGCCACGGTCGGGCTCGCGGACGTCGCTGCGGTGCTCGCCGGGCAGCGACCGGCCGGCGCCGGAGGCGGGCCCAAGATCCACGTCGACCCGCGCCGGTAGGCCGGTGCGGCAGGCTCCTGAGGTCGCGATCCTCAAGTCCTGGACACCCGTGCCGATCCGGTAGAGTGCTGCACCGCGATCCCCTGTAGCTCAATTGGCAGAGCATCTGACTGTTAATCAGAGGGTTACTGGTTCGAGTCCAGTCGGGGGAGCGCCGGAAGGGCCTCTGACCAGCGTAAACGCTGGACAGGGGCCCTTCGCATGTCCACGAAGGGGCCCCGTCCACACGTTTGCGGCACGCTTACCAACGGGCCTCCAAGCCTCTGACCTGGCCAAACGCTCACGCGGGCCGCCCGAACACGTACAGCGCGACTCGAGCGTCCGGTCCGAGCTGCCGGCGGCGGATGTAGTCCTTCTCCGAGGTCGCCTCGCGGTCACCCCCGGGCGGTGCCCGCCGTCGACCTCGGCCTGGGTGACCCAGTTCCGCAACGTCTCAGGGTTCACACCCAGCTGCTCAGCGACCGGGGCCAACGCCCCCTGCCGCGTGGTCGGGTCACGCCGCGGATCGACCGCCATCCGGATCGCCCGCTCCCGAAGCTCCTCCGGGTACTTCCTCGGTGCTGCCATGACTCTCATCCTCTCCAGGATTGAGAGCCTCCATCACACCCGGGGCGAGACAGTGGCGGTACCCGGTCGTGGAGTACCAGGAGCGATGCGTCGGGGACCCCCCTTCTTACCGCCGTTCGGTTCGTGTGGGGTCCAGGCGTCGGCGCAGCTCGTACCGGTTCCCACCCCGCGCCCATCGCTCGCGGTCGTGAGTGCCCACGGCTCCCACCCGTGCCCGCCGAGCACCGTCAGCGCCTCAGACGCGAAGATGCGGTCGTACTCCGCGACCGGTTCACGGGACCGGGACATCGTCGACGGTCGAGCGGTCGCCTGAATCGCGCCACGGACCTGGCCGGGGATGCGCTCTGCCGCGAGCCCGTCGGCGTCAGGGAACCGGTCGTGGGACCACTGGAGGATGAGCGCAGCAGCTTCGAAGGTTGTCATGTTCGCACCGTACGAACGGCGTCCGGCAACCGTCGCGCCCTGCCGGGGACCCCTTCACCACTCGTGGCGGTCACTGGTCGTACGTGCCCCACGGGGTCGTCCTTCCCCCGGTGAGCTCAGGTACGGGCCGGCCTTCATCACATCGGTGAACCCGGCGGCCTCAGCAGCGCTAGGCGGCGCGCCCTGAGCGCAGTACGCACTGCTGTGACAACAGTCACATTTAGGGTGCACCCCCTCGGCCGCGCCTTGTGCGAGCCTGACCGCGGGTCGACATCGCGGTCGGCCCTCAAGAAGCAGGGGGATCTACCATGCACATCCGAAGGTTCTTCGCTGCCCTGATGTCAGCGCTCCTGCTGACGACAGGGTTCGCCTCAGTGGCGTCCGCCGACTCCGGCACGGATGTCACAACGAACGGACTGCGCGCCAACATGGCGTCGCTGGGGATCGACGCCCAGACTGCCGACGCCCTGATCGACAAGCTCGCCGCCGGCATCCTGCCGGACTCGATGACCGGCGCCGTGCCCGTCAGCGAGACGACCGAGAAGGCCGGCAACCAACTGGTCACCCGGTCGATCTACGCCGACGGCTCGGTCAACCAGGTGTCGATGCAGATGCCGTCCACCACCAAGACCATCGGGCTCGTCACCCCGATGCTGGGCGGCTACATCAGCGAGTGCGCCAAGCAGAAGACGCCCGGCTACTACACGTACTACAACTGCTTGGTCCGCTACCAAGGCATCGTCAGCTGGGACTCGCACCGCGTGGACTACAACGTCAACCAGACGACGATGATCGCCCACGTCATCCGCAACTACAGCGCCACGGCGAACTGCATCGGCGGCGCGATCAGCGGCATCTCGCTGACGATCCCGCGCTCCACCCAGGCCGGGTCGGCGCCGGCCGTGAGCCGTCTCAGCTACCACGTGTCGGCGGTCTACAACGGCTCGCCGCTCAGTTTCACCGCGTGGACCGAACTGCGTCTGGTGGGCCTGAACAAGACCGTCGCCTACGGGTGACGGTCCCAGGTGAGAGGATCTAGACCGTGAGGCCGTGGGAGTTCGCTGTCATCGCAGCGTGGGTGGGCCTGATCGTCCTGGTCGGGTTGATCGCGTGGGTGATCGTCGCGGCGGTCCGGCTGCGACGAGCTCGACGCGAAGCCCTCGCAGCGCGCCAGGTGGCGCCGCCTCCGCAGCCTCCGGCGTCCTGACCGGCGAACCGCCCAAGTGTTCCTGAGACACGTGGGCGGTTCGCTGTCCACCGACCGCCTCAACATGCCAGCTCGCCAGGCACGCTAGGTCACTGGCCTGGGTGTACCTGACGCACGCGACCTGGGGTTCTTGCGGGATGGCGCCCACGCACCGCTGAAGCCTTCGGGGAAGTACTTCGACTGATAGATGGTTTCGGTGACCTCGCCCCGGAGGACGTCCACGTCGATCCCGCCGTCCGCCGCGACCATCGATCGCTTGGGCGATCACGTCGGGTCGGTTCTCGTAGCGGCGGATCAGGAGCTGCTCGACGATGCGGTCGAACTCGGGCTGTGTCAGCCGCAACCACTCAACCTGCCCCGGCACTTCCACGTTTGCCCCCTTGCTCACGCCGTCGGCTTCATTGCGCCTTAGGTGTACCGCAGGTGACCTCTCCGGCCCACCTGGCTTCGGACGCTGCGGCGTGCTGCATCGGGGGTCGGGTGCGTGCGCCGGGTCCTGGGTACCGCACCGGAACAAGCCGCTGTGGACGGCCGTCACCGCACGGTTTTCGCACGTTTTGACCGACTGCCGCACGCCGTCCGCACGTCTTCCATGGCATCCACCGCCACCGGCGGCGGCACACAACGACACGCGTGGTGGGGTATAACCGCAGTTCAGAGGCGGTATCGCACACCCGTTTGATGTTGTTGTGTCCCGCCGCGAGGACGTGACTGTTCAACAGAGGGTTACTGGTTCGAGTCCAGTCGGGGGAGCACCACGCGAAGGGCCCCTCACCCGCGGATACGCGGAATGGGGGGGCCTTCGTCATGTCAGGGCGTGCGACAAACGTGCGATCCAGCCGAGCGGCCCTCTCCGAGATCCGAGAGGAATCCACGATGAGCACCATGACCAGCACCGCGCCGGACCGTCGCCACACGTCGGCAACGATCCGCGAGCACGTGACCAAGGACGGCCGCTCTGTGGCTTAGGTCGCACGGACCGCGGGCGTGCTGCCGGACACGCTGCGGGCCAAGCTCCGCGGCGCGCGGCCGATCTACGTCCATGACCTCGAGGCGCTGGTCGATCTGGACGCTCCGAGGAGGGCTCGACCGACGTCACCGGACCCGCCCGCTCCTGAGGTGCCCAGCATCGCGACCAGTCGGGCCAGCGCGGCAGTGAAGAGATGATCGGGTGGGGTCGCATAGCCGATGACGAGCGCCGGCGGCTGCGTCGGCGACGGACCGAGCCGATAGGTGTCGAGCCCTTCGACGGCGAGGCCGTGCGCCGAGGCCCTGGCGACGGCCTCAGTCTCGCTGTCACCATCAGGCAGGTGGAGCAGGGCGTGCAGTCCGGCGGCGACACCGACGATCGGCCGACGGGGCGCGTGCCGGTTGAGCTCGGTCACCAGCTGGTCCCGTCGTCGTCGATAGACCAACCGCTGGCGCCGGACGTGCCGGTCGTAGCCACCAGAAGAGATGAGCTCGGCGAGAGTCAGCTGGTCCAGGACGCTGGTCTGCCGGTCGGCCGCGGCCTTGGCGGCCATGACCGCGTCCACGAGCCGCGCCGGGACGACCAACCAGCCCAGCCGGAGCCCGGGTGACAGGGTCTTGCTGGCGGTGCCGGCGTAGACGACCTGCTCGGGAGCGAGCGCCTGCAGCGCGCCGATGGGTTGCCGGTCGTAGCGGAACTCGCCGTCGTAGTCGTCTTCGATGACCAACCCGCCCCGGTCGGAAGCCCACTGGACGACCTCCGTCCGCCGCGCCGGGGCGAGCGCCCTTCCCAGGGGGAACTGGTGCGCCGGCGTGAGCAGCACGGCGTCTGCGTCCGAGAGGCCTTCGATCACGGCGCCGTCGTCGTCGACGTGGAGGGTACGAAGGCGCAGTCCCGCGCCGGTGACCGTGTCGCGATTGCGGATCAGTCCGTAGCCCTCGGTCGCCACGCTGGTCGCACCGCTCGCCTTCAGCACCTGGCACAGCAGCACCAGCGCCTGGGTGTAGCCGGCGCAGATCACGATGCGATCGGCAGCGGCCCGCACGCCGCGGGCGCGACCGAGGTAGTCGGCCAACGCGGCTCGCAGCTCGGGACGCCCGGCGGGATCGGTGTAGCCGAACGCCTCGGTCGGTGCAGCGACGACCGCCCGGCGGGCCGCGGCCAGCCACTGCGACCGCGGGAAGGACGACAGGTCCGGTGACCCGGCCCGCAGGTCGAACCGTAACGGGCGCACCTCAGCCGCAGCCCGGGAGGCGACCGGCGCAGGCGTCGGCGCCGGCACCTGGTTCGCGACGCGCGTGCCGGAACCGTGAGCCGCGACCAGCCAGCCCTCGCCGACGAGCTGGCCGTACGCCTCGACCACCGTGTTGCGGGCGATCTGCAGATCGCGTGCCAGAGCCCGCGACGAGGGCAGCTGCGCCCCGGGGTGGAGACGGCCCGTGCGGACGGCATCGCGCAGCGCGTTCTCCAGCGCGCTGCGCAACCGCGGGCCGCTCAGCTGTAGATGAAGATCACGACCGAAAGTGGCCCAAGCTTCTGACACAGAACTGGACCTTACCCCTGGTCCTCTGCCGCCCTAGCGTTCGAGCATGACAACGACAGGCATCCCGAACACGTCACCCGTTCCGGTCCGGCTGGACTTCGACAGCCACGCCCCCGAGTTCGCCCGCGCCCTGGCGCAGCTGGACCGGGCTGCGATCAGAGAGCTCGACCACGTCGAGTTCGATCCACGTCTGCGCGAGCTCGTCCGCCTCCGGGCCTCCCAGCTCAACGGCTGCGCCTACTGCATCGACATGCACAGCACCGACGCCCGGGCCGTCGGCGAGACCGAGCGGCGCCTCTACTCCCTCCCGGCATGGCGCGAGACCGGTTTCTTCACCGACCGCGAGCGCGCGGCGCTCCGCTTCACCGAGTCGGTCACCATGCTGGCCACCAACCATGTCCCGGCCGAGGAGTACGAGGCGGTGGCGACACACTTCACGCCCGCCGAGGTCGCCGCACTGCTCGCACTGATCGTCACCATCAACGCCTGGAACGCGATCGGCGTCAGCACCCGCGCGTGGGAACCGGGGTCCTACACGCCTTGAGCTGAGCCGCCCCGGGTCTGATGCTGAGGAGGACCGCCGGGCCGGGCGCCCGGCGCCGGCGCCGTCGGGGTCGGAGCAGGTGCGTGAGCTCAAGCGCCGCAACAGGCTCCTCAAGCAGGAGGTCGAGGTCCTGCGCCGCGCGGCGGCCTACCGGTCCCGGGCGCACCTACCGACAAGATGATCTACCTGCTCGTGAGTGAGCTCGCCGCCGACGCGATCCCTCTCTTGAGCGGAGACCCAAGCCGTGGGCGCGCGCGCGGAGGTCCTGGCAACGCAGATCTGACTCCCCGCGGGCAGGAAGGGCCCACGAAGACCTTTCCCCAGGGGCACTGCGCGCATCTCGCGCAGCGCGCGTGTCGTCGGATCCGGCCAGGACCCGGGCTGAGTGTGTCGATTCGGGGCTGGGTCGTTCGTGTAGGAGACGGCGGGCAGAGTGTTCGGTCCCGCATGACGTTGCTGGGTGGCGCTGGGTCCACTCGCATGAACCGAGGAGGCGGACATGGGCCGGATCGTCGTGATGAACCACGTGAGCCTGGATGGCGTGATGCAGGGCCCCGGTCGCCCGGACGAGGACACCCGGGGTGGGTTCACCCATGGCGGCTGGGGAACACTGTCAGCGACGCCGGACGACGCGGCCGGCGAAGCCATGGGCGCGCGGATGGCCGCAGGCGGCGGGCTGGCGGGTTGGCTGTTCGGGCGGTGGACCTACCAGGACCTGCTCGCGACGTGGAACGCACGAGGCGGCCCGTTCAGGGATGCCCTCAACGCGACCCCGAAGTACGTGGCCTCGTCCACACTGACCGAGCCGCTGCCGTGGCCCAACTCGACCCTTCTGCACGGCGACATGGTGGAGGCCGTACGCGAGACGAAGGCCCAGACACAAGGTGTGCTGGCCGTCATGGGCAGCGGGGTCCTGATCCGGGGGCTGATGGCCGCGAACCTGGTCGACGAGTACCTGATGATGATCCACCCGATGGTCCTGGGCGAAGGGCGACGCCTGTTCCCGGATGGCCTCAGCGCGCGCCTGAGGCTCGTCGACGCCAGCCCTGCGCCCTCCGGGCTGGTGATCGCCGTCTATGAACCGGCCACCTGAGGCGAAGGTTCCCATCGCGCGTTACCCGCTCCGGATCTACGAGCCTGAGGCCGACCGGTAGGCCCGGAGCCGGCCGACGCGAAGCCCGGGACCCCACCGCGGCCCGAGCGGCGGGCGGCGTCCGCGCCGACGACGCTGGTGGCCACCACGAGTACGACGGCCAGCGTGGCCGCCACCCAGCTCCAGCGCCGTAGCGACCACGGTCGCCGGGCTTTGCGAACCCTCGGGGGGCGGCAACGGGTCGTCGTCGAGCTCGACCTCGATCAGCCCCCATGCCACCCCGACAGGATAGGCCTCAGGCAGCGCTCCTGACGCGGACCACCGCCGACGTCACGACCGCGACCGCCATCCACCCCGCGGCGTACCCGAACGCGACTCCCGGGCCCACGGTCGCCCACAGCAGGCCGGCGACCAGCGACGCGCCGAGGTCGCCGAAGGACTGGACCAGGCCCAGCACGCCGTAGCCGTTGGCCCGCAGCCGGTCGGGCAGCAGCACGGCCACCGTGGTCGACTCCGCGGTCTCTGCCGCACCGATCCCGATGCCCGCCAGCGCGAAGCCGGCCGCGACGACCACCACCGACGTGGCGCCGAGCGCGAACAGCGCGTACCCGGCCACGTACGCCACGGCGCCCGCCGCGAAGACCACGCGCGGCGTGGTGCGGTCGATCAGCCGGCCGCCCGCCAGTGCCGCGACCGTCGCCGTGACGTTGTGCCCGGCGTAGAGCAGGATCGCGACACTGGTCGCGTGGGCCAGCGACCAGCCGCCGGCCTGGAACAGGTCCGTCGCGCGCAGGATGAGCAGGGTCGTGGCCACGTTGCCGAGCTCGAAGGCCGCGACCGGCACGAACGCGCGCACCAACCCGGCGGCGCGTAGCTCGGTGATCTGGAAGGACACCCGCCTCCGCGCACCGGGGGCAACCAGCGCGCGCCGGGCCTCGCGAGCGGCGACCGAGATGGACGCGACCGCGAACAGGCTCGGGATCAGGGCGAGGTAGAAGATGTGCCGCACGCCGATCACGCCCACCAGCGCGGCGGCCATCAGGGGGCCGACCACGGCGCCGGCGTTGTCGCCCGCGCGCTCCAGCCCGGCGGCGCGGCCGTACGCGCCCTTGGGCACCAGTGAGACCAGCAGCGTGTCGCGGGCCGGAGAGCGGATCCCCCGCGACATCCAGGCCACCGCGCGCAGGATCGCGACCTGCCACAGCGCGGTCGACAACCCGATCGCCGCGGTGGCCAGCGCCGTGAGGAGGTACCCCCCCGAGGCCAGCTTCCCGCGGCGGTGCGGCTCGCTGGCCAGTGGGCCGCCGGCGAGCTTGGCGACGCCGATCAAGGCGTCCGAGACCCCCTCGATCGCGCCCAGCGCGCCCGCGCCTGCGCCGAGGGTCGAGGTGACGAAGCTCGGCAGGACGCTGGTGGCCATCTCGTGCCCGGCGTCCGAGAAGAACGACGCCGCGCCGACCCCGGCGACGCCCGGGGTGAGCCAGCGGCGCTGCTCGTCCGGGGAGTCGGTCACGGCGGTCAGCCTAGTTGCGGGCCGGCAGTGCTCCGGCCGCGTGTCTGCGCCGCGGCGGCGTCGTGCACTGTGAGGTGCCGGCCGCCGCGGCGGCGTAGTCCGCCGGGGGTGCCGGGCGCCGGATCGGCGGGCGCGACATAGGCTGCCGCCGGAAGCGAGCCGCCCTGTCCAACCCGCCGCGACGGAGGGACCCCATGACGCACGTCCGCGTGCTCAACGCCTCACGCCCGGACGCGATGACGGAGCCCGGCCCGTGCCGGCTCCCGTGATCGACCCGCTGGTCGACCGGCTTCGCGCTGCCGGGTGCGTGTTCGCCGAGGACGAGGCCGCCCTGCTCCGGGCGGAGGCCCCCGACGACGCGGTGCTCGAGTCCTGGGTCCGGCGGCGGGTGGCCGGCGAGCCGCTCGAGGTGCTGGTGGGCTGGGCGGAGTTCGCCGCGCTGCGAGTCGCCGTGGCGCCGGGCGTGTTCGTGCCTCGGGCCCGCACCGCGCTCCTCGTTCGCGAGGCGGTGGGCCACCTGCGCGGGCGTGGCGGCCGCGTTCCTGGCGCCGAGGGGTCCGGCATCGTCGTGGACCTGTGCTGCGGCACCGGGGCCGTGGGCCTAGCGGTGGTCAACCGGGCGCCCGGGACCGTGCTCCACTCCGTCGACCTGGACCCGGCGGCGGTCGCGTGCGCTCGCGCCAACCTCGCACCGTGCGGCGCGACGGTGCACCAGGGCGACCTCGACGCCCCACTCCCCGCGGGGTTGCGCGGCAGGGTCGACGTGCTGGTGGCCAACGCCCCCTACGTGCCCACCGACGCGATCGCCGGCATGCCTCCCGAGGCCCGCGACCACGAGGCTCGGGTCGCGCTGGACGGCGGCGCCGACGGCCTGGACGTGCTGCGCCGGGTGGTCGCCCTGGCCCCGCGCTGGCTCGCACCGGACGGCGTGGTGGTGGTCGAGGTCGGGCGCCCCCAGATCGCGACGCTCACGGCATGGGCCCGGGACGCCGGCCTGGTCCCCCGCATCGTGGAGGACCTGGAGCTCGGAGCAACGGCGCTGGTCGCGGCTGCGCGCGCCGGGTAGGGAGTTCGCGGGTCCACTCGCACCCCTCCCCGAGCCCCAGGCCCCGCGAGCCCCCCGAGCCCCCCACGCCCCACGCCCCACGCCCCACGCCCCACGCCCCACGCCGAGCATTGAAGCGTTGGCGTCGCTATTCGACGCCAACGCTTCAACACCCCTGGGCCGTCGCGAGCACGAGCCTCTCCAGACCGGTGCGGGCCCGGCGGGCCGTCGTGGGCGTGGCGGCCGGGCCGCCGCGAGGCCCGCGTGAGCCGCCGCGAGGCCATGGTGAGCGGCCGCGGTCGCCGGGTCGGGGCCCGTGGTTCAGCAGTCGGGGTTGGTGGGGTTGCTGGGCGCAGGTCCCGGCGACCAGGTGGGTGTGCAGCTCGCGGATCTCGAAGGTGTGGGAGGTCGAGGTCGTGGTCGCCGTACCCGGCACCTGACGCACCGTGCGATCAACCCCCACCGTGTACGTCGCCGCCCACGTCGTGGTCAACGACACCTGCCCGGTACCCACATGACGGTAGGCGTAGGCCACGTCCTGATCCGGGTAGGCATGCCCCGGGCTCGTCGTGGTGAACGGGGCCCCGTCCCCACCATCAGCCCCGAAGTCCCAGGTGAACGCCACCGGAGACACCGTGAACACCACGTCCACCCCCAACAACGACGTGGACAGCACCTGCGGGGTGTCGTCGGTGAACGCGATCGTGTCCATCCGCACCAGAACCTGGTCCGCGTCGGGCTGCACCATCAACGGCGACGGGGCCAACGCCAACCGGCGAAACGCCGACAGCACCTGATCACCCGACGGCACCGGCCCACCAGCGCACGAGAGGTCAGCGACCATCACCCACTCGGTCCAGGCAGCGACCTCCGAGGCCCGGTCCCGACGCCACGTCGGCACGACCACCGGCGAATCCCCGCACACGTCCGAATGATCACGCACCACCGCGTCCGAACACGGAAACAACCCCTCAAACCCCTCACCCGCCGACAACACCCCACACGCCTCAGCACGCACGAACTCCACCACCACCGGACCCACCGGCGAAGGACGCGACGACCGATCCGGCCCCGGCGAGAGGGAATGGGCGCCCTCAACCGCCTGCGCTCCGACGTCGATGCTGCCGCCGCCGGCTTGGGTGGTGATCCCCTGTTGGCGCGGAGGTGTCTTGTCTCCGGCGTCCGCCGTCGCGGTCGCCGTCGCCGTGCCCGACTCGCTCGCGGTCGGTGCCGGCATCTCGGGAGTCGTCGAACCGGCGGCGACCAGCACCATCATGATCGAGACTGCGACAGCCCTCATCGCTGCTCCTCGGCCAGCGGCGGCACAGACTCCTCCGAACCGAACACCTCGCCTTCGCGAAGCAACCAGTCGGACCCCTCCCGGTTCAGGATGAGGAGCAACTGACCCGCGTTCGGAGGGTAGGCGAGCACCCATGTCGAGTCTCGCTCGTACACCTGCACTTCAGGCTGGGCGACCTCGATGAGAACGCCGTACGTCAGCGGGTTGAGCTCCTCCACCCGCGTCACCGACACCCGGGTCTGTGCCTCCTGGCGGCCCACGTACCCATTGTCCGCGTTGTCGCGGGCAATGCTCACGGTGGCGCCGCAGTAGACGCAGTCCTCCGTGCTCAGGCGCTCCCACTCGGCGGTGTCGTTGGTCTCCAGCACGTACCGGTACAGGTCCCGCAAGAACCACACCGCCGCAGCCTTGGCACCCAGCTCACCGGTCCCGTCCCACAGCTCGGGCTTGTCCGGCAACCCCGCCGCCGGGCCCATCGACGGCGTCGGCGACGCCGTCAGACTCGGCGGCGCCGTGATCACCTGCACCGGCCCATCCGGCGCGCACCCCGCCAGCACCACGACCGAAGCCACCAGCGCCCCGCACCACAACCACCGCACGCCTCGCACCACGCCCCCCGCAGGCCCACCACCCCTTGCCCGCACGACCCTTCCACACCCGCACCCGCCACCGGGCGCAATCCACAGGACGAATCCGGGGCGCTCCCAGAATCGGAGAGCACGAGACACCGGGTGCGACGGAGCTCCCGGACCGCGCGCCGTCAGTCCTCGTCGCGCAGCGCGCGGCGGCGGCCCTCGAGGGCGATGAGGTCGGCGAACGCCGCGGCATAGCCCTCGTCGTCCGCGGCCATCCGCTGCAGGCGACCCCTGGCGTCGGCGATCCTGCGCGTCAACCCAAGCTCCGCGATCCGCCGCACGACCCCGGCGACGTAGCCGTCGATCGCATCCGGCCGGTCCTCGGGCAGCGGGGTGACCGCGAGCTCGGCCACCAGCGGCGCAACCGTCGAGGCCGCTTCCTCGCGCACGGCCTCGAGCCAGGGCGCCGGCACGCCCGCGGCCGCCACCCCGCCCGCGGCGCGCACCGCCTCGTGCACCGCGCGAAGGGCAGGCACGGTGAACGCGTCGGAGTCGAGCTCGTCGAACACGGCGGCGCCGGGCGCCGTCGGGTACTGCAGCACCGCCTCGAGCACCTGGCGTTCGAGCATCGCGACCGGGTCGCGCCGGTCGGGCCCGGCGGGGCGACCGGACTCCGCACTCGGCTCGGGCCCCGGCACCGCGGGCTCGGCCGCCCGGCGATCGTCGCGGCGCGGCGCGGCCCTGCCGGCGGCCTGCACGGCGCGCTCGACCGCAGTGCCCTCCATGCCGAGCCAGCCGGCCAGCATCCGGGAGTACTCCGGCCGCAGCGCGGTGTCCCGGATCCCTGCGACCACCGGCGCGGCCTCGCGCAGCGCCTGGACCCGCCCCTCGGCGGTGTCGAGGTCGTGGCGGCGCAGTGTGGAGCGCACCACGAACTCGAACAGCGGCTGTCGCCCGGCCACCAGGGCCTTGACCGCGTCGGGCCCCTGGGCCTGCCGCAGCTCGCACGGGTCCATCCCGCCGGGCGAGATCGCCACGAACGTCTGGGCGTAGAACCGCTGGTCCTCGCCGAACGCGCGCAGCGCGGCCTTCTGCCCCGCCTCGTCCCCGTCGAAGGTGAACACCACCTCGCCACCCATCGACCGCCCGCTGGACAGCTGGACCCCCGCGCCGGCCGACCCGTCGCCGAGCAACCGCCGCACGATCCGCACGTGGTCCGGGCCGAACGCCGTGCCGCAGGTCGCCACCGCCGTGCCCACCCCGGACAGGTGCGCGGCCATCACGTCGGTGTAGCCCTCGACCACGACCACCTGCTTGGTCTTCGCGATCTCGCGCTTGGCAAGGTCGATGCCGTAGAGCACCTGTGCCTTCTTGTACAGCGCGGTCTCGGGGCTGTTGAGGTACTTGGGGCCCTGGTCGTCCTCGAAGATCTTGCGGGCGCCGAACCCGACGGTGTCACCCGTGACGTCCCGGATGGGCCAGACCAGCCGGCCGCGGAAGCGGTCGTAGGGGCCGCGGTTGCCCTGAGACATCAGACCCGTCGCGACCAGCTCGGCCTCGGTGAAGCCTCGGCCCCGCAGGTGGCGCAGCAGGTGGTCCCACCCGCGCGGGGCGAACCCGACGCCGAACTGCTCCGCCGCCTCACGGTCGAACCCGCGCTCGGCCAAGAAGCTCCGCGCCTCGGCGGCGTCGGGGCTGCTCAGCTGCTCGGCGAAGTATGCGGCCGCGGACCGGTGCGCCTCGATGAGGCGCTGCCGACGGCCGGGCTCCTCCCCCGGTCGCGGCGCGCCGCCCTCCTCGTAGCGCAGCTGCACCCCGACCCGGCCGGCCAGGTGCTCGACCGCCTCGGTGAACGCGAGCCCGTCGAGCTTCTGCAGGAAGGAGATGACGTCGCCGCCCTCGCCACAACCGAAGCAGTGCCACAGCCCCACCTGGGGCCGGACGTGGAACGACGGCGTGCGCTCGTCGTGGAAGGGGCACAGGCCCTTCATCGAGCCGACCCCGGCCGGCCGAAGGGTCACGTGCTCGCCGACGATCTCCTCGATCCGGGCGCGTTCCCGGACCGCGGCGACGTCCTCACGTCGGATCCGGCCGGGCACGCGGCGAGTCTAGGTCACCCGGCCCGGCCCCAGCCTCGGCTCACACCCACAGCGCGAGCAGGGCCATGAGCCCGAACCCCAAGGCCGTGGCCAGCCACTTGCGCCCGTGGTCGCCCGGGTCGTCGAACTCCGTCTTGATGATGTCCAGCGCCGCGATGTACAGGAACGTCCCGGCACCCACCGAGTCGAACACCGCCTCGAAGATCAGCCCGGTCCGCCCGGAGAGCGTCGCCCCGACGAGTGCACCGGCGACGATCCCCAGCGGCGTCATCACCGAGAAGAACGTCAGCCGCGGCAGGGCCTGGCGGTGGGTCAGGCCCTGCCGCTGGAACCCGACTCCGAGCGCGACCCCGGCGGCCGCCTTGTGGGCGACGATCGCCAGGAACACCACCAGGGCCCCGGACGCCGCGCTCTGCGCACCGAGCGCCAGGCCCAGGATCACCGAGTGGACGGAGAGCACCACGAGCAGGATCGCCGGGAACACGGCCGACCCCTCGGGGTGCCAGTCCAGCTCGTGCTGCAGACCCGCCGTGCCGTGCGCCGCCGGGGCGGCGTCGTGGCCGGGGTGGCCGGGCACCACCACGGCCTCGATCAGCAGGATGAGCAGGAACCCCGCCCCGGCCAGCAGCAGGGCCAGCGGGTAGGTCACGTCCGGCAGCGCGGCGCGGAACGTGTCCGTGCCGGATCCCAGCAGATGGATGAGGCCCGCGCCACCGAGCACTCCGGCGGCGAAGGTGTCGCTGAGCGCGAGCGTCCGCTCGCTCGCACCGCGCCGGCCCAGCAGCCACGGCACCCAGGTGCCGAACAGGCCGACCGCGGCGATCACCGCGGCGAAGACGAGTTTGACTGCGAACAGGTCGAGGTTCACGACCGAAGCCTGGGTTTGACCAGCCGGGCGTGCCACTCGGCCGCCGAGACGTCCGTGAGCGAGGCGACCTGGTCGACCACCACGCGCAGCCGCGCCGCGTCGTCGGCCGCGGCCCGCCAGTCGTCGGCGAACGGGGGCTCGAGTGCCACGGGCGCGCGGTCCACCAGCACCTCGACCAGCTCGGTGATCAGCTCGCGCTGGCGGCGGAACAGCGGCTCCGACTCACGCGGTGCCATCACGTACCTCGCGGCCAGGCCCTTGAGCGCCAGGATCTCGGCCACGGTCGCCTGCGGCACCACGAGGCGCGCGTCGTAGCGGGTCAGCGCACCGTTGCCGTGCTCGGCGCGGGTCGCGTCGATCGCCGCACCGACGAACCGCCCGATGAGCTGGCTGGTCATGTCCTTGAGCGCGGCGAGCGAGCGCCGCGAGCCGTCGAAGCCGGCGACCCAGGCCTCGGTGCGCGGCAGCCGCAGCATCGCGGCGTCCAGCTCCTCGGCGGGCACCCCCGTGCCGTACCAGGCGTGGACCTGACCGACCACGGCCTGCCGTGCGCCCGCGTCCGCGAGCACGTCCAGGTCGAGGCGGCCGGAGACCACCGCGTCCTCCACGTCGTGCACCGAGTAGGAGACGTCGTCGGCGAGGTCCATCACCTCGGCCTCCAGACAGCGCACCCCGCCCGGCGCGCCATCGCGCAACCACGCGAAGACCTCCGCATCGTCGGGGTAGACCCCGAACTTGCGGGCCGAGATGTGCGCCGGTCCCCCGCCGGCAGGCCAGGGGTACTTGACCGACGCGTCCAGGCTCGCCCGCGTCAGGTTGAGCCCCACCGAGCGCCCGTCGGGGTCCACGACCTTGGGCTCGAGCCTGGTCAGCAGCCGCAGGGTCTGCGCGTTGCCCTCGAACCCGCCGATCCCGGTGGCGACCTCGGCCAGCGCCCGCTCGCCGTTGTGGCCGAACGGCGGGTGCCCCAGGTCGTGCGCCAGGCACGCGGTGTCCACCACGTCCGGGTCGCAGCCCAGCGCCTTGCCCAGCTCGCGGCCCACCTGGGCCACCTCGAGGGTGTGGGTGAGCCGGGTCCGGACGAAGTCGTCGCTCGCCGGCCCGAGGACCTGCGTCTTGGCGCCGAGCCGCCGCAGCGCGGCGGAGTGCACCACCCGGGCACGGTCCCGCTCGAACGCGGTGCGCTGCTCGGACTTCGGGGGCTCGGCCACGGGGCGGGCGCGATCGTGGTCGCTGTACCCCATGGGGCAACCCTAGCCACGCCTCCGGGCACCCAGGCACGGCCAGGACCACCCGCACGGGGATGCCAGACTTGCCGCCATGACGAGCACGCCCACGGCGCTTTCCACGACCCTGGTCCACCCCGCGTCCCGCGCCGGAGCGTGGTGGCGCGACGCCGTGGTCTACCAGGTCTACCCACGGTCCTTCGCCGACTCCGACGGCGACGGCATGGGCGACCTGCCCGGCATCACCGCGCACCTGCCGCACCTGGCGGCCCTCGGCGTGGACGCGGTGTGGATCTCGCCGTTCTACCCCTCGCCCCAGCACGACGCGGGGTACGACGTCGCCGACTACTGCGACATCGACCCCACGTTCGGAACGCTCGACGACGCGGACACCATGCTCGCCGAGGCGAAGCGCCTGGGCCTGCGCGTGCTGGTCGACCTGGTGCCCAACCACACCTCGTGGGACCACGCGTGGTTCCGCGCCGCGCTGGCCGCGGGACCGGGCAGCCCCGAGCGCGCGCGCTACCTCTTCCGCGACGGCAGGGGCCCGGACGGCGGCGAGCCGCCGAACAACTGGCTGTCGACCTTCGGCGGCACGGCATGGACGCGAGTCACCGAGCCGGACGGCACGCCGGGCCAGTGGTACCTGCACCTGTTCGACGACTCCCAGCCGGACCTGGACTGGACGAACCCGGAGGTGCACGCCGAGTTCGCCGCGATCCTGCGGTTCTGGCTGGACCGCGGGGTGGACGGGTTCCGCATCGACGTGGCGCACGGCATGGTCAAGGCCGACGGGCTGCCCGACACCGTCGAGGTGCACGAGAACCTCGACCCCACCCACCATCTGGGTCCGATGTGGGATCAGGAGGGCGTCCACGAGATCTACCGGGAGTGGCGCCGCATCCTGAACGAGTACGACGGCGAGCGTGCCATGGTCGCCGAGGCGTGGGTCGCCGACCCGACGCGGATGGCCCGCTACGTGCGGCCCGACGAGGTGCACCAGTCGTTCAACTTCGGCTTCCTCACCGCGCTGTGGGACGCCACCGCCCAGCGCACGGCCATCACGGACTCGCTCATGGCGATGGACGAGGTCGGTGCCACGACCACCTGGGTGCTGTCCAACCACGACGTGGTCCGGCACGCCTCGCGGCTGGGCCTGGCGGTGCCGGGCACGTTCGGCCCGGGCATCGGCTCGGACGACCCGCAGCCGGACCGCGCCGCAGGGTTGCGCCGTGCGCGCGCGGCGAGCCTGATGATGCTCGCGCTGCCGGGGTCGGCGTACGTCTACCAGGGCGAGGAGCTCGGGCTGCCCGAGCACACCACGCTGGACGACGACGAGCGCCAGGACCCGGTGTGGGAGCGCACCGGGCACGCCCAGAAGGGGCGCGACGGCTGCCGGGTCCCGATGCCGTGGTCCGCAGACGCCCCGGCGTACGGCTTCTCCCCCACCGGGGCCAGCTGGCTGACCCAGCCCGAGGTGTTCTGCGAGCTCGCGGCCGACCGCCAGGTCGGCGTGCCCGGCTCGACCTTCGAGCTGTACCGGGGGGCGCTGGCGCTGCGCCGCGAGCTGGGGCTGGGTGGTGGTTCGCTGGCCTGGGCCGACGACCTGTGCGACGACAGCACGATGGCGTTCGTCAACGGTGGCGTGCTCGTGGTGACCAACCTGGGGTCCACGCCGGTGGCCGTGCCGGGTGGGCTCGAGGTGCTGGCGTCCTCCGTCGACACCGCCGCGTCCGAGGTCCCCGCCGAGGCGACCGTGTGGTTCCGGCTGGGCGCCCACGGCTGAGGCGCCGGCAGCAGGCGCCCGACGGCGCCCGACGGCGCCCGGCCATCCTGACTACGGCACGAGGATCGTGAGCCCGTCGGTCGTGACCACCGCGAGCCGGCCCCGGGCCAGCGCGACCGCGTCCTGCACGTACGCGTCCTGACGGACCCCGGGCAACGGGTAGCGGGTCACCTCGCGACCGTCGAGCAGGTCGCGGACCATCAGGTCCCCGGTCGCCCGGTCGCGCAGCAGCAGGGTGGTGCCGTCGCTCGCGGACAGCACCACCTCGCCGTCCGGCACCGTCCACCGCACCTCACCGGTCTGCTCGTCGAGCAGCTCCGGAGCGGCGGTCCCGACCAGCACCACGCCTCCGACGTGCACGAGCGGGACGCCGGTGTCCGTGTTGTCGCTCCACAGCGCAGTCCCGGTCGCGGCGTCGGACGCCGTGAGCCCACCCGCGACCCCGAGGGAGAGGACCATCGCACCGGAGCTCGGGCCCTGGACGATCGCGGGGACCGCGACGTGCCCGTCGCGGCTCCACAGCTCCTGGCCCAGGGCGTCGGTGACCACGAGGGTGAGCCGGCCGCTCGCTCGCCAGCCGCTCGTGGCGGTGAGGCCGTCGGCCAGCGGGAGCTCGATGAGCGGTACCAGGGCGCCCTCCGGCACCGGGCTCATCCGGCCCGTCGCGAGGTCGACCTCGGTCATGGCCGACCCCTCGATCCGCACGAGCGTGCTCGGGGTGGACCCCCAGTCGGCCGAGCTGTCCGACGGGTCGAGGTCGCGGGTCCACAGCGCGGCGCCGTCCACGAGGGAGCGCACCGTGATCGTGCGCTGCTCCTGGTTCCCGTCCTGCGTGGCGGCGGACCCCACATGCACCAGGTACCCGCCGATCACCGTGGAGTCCTGCGGGGCCTCCGCGAGGACGGCACCCGTGGCCGCATCCAGCAGCCGGGTGGCCGGCTCGGCCGCGCCCTGGTCGGTGCACACCACACGGGCGCCCGCGAGGTCGGCCAGCACCGGCGTGCCTCCGATGATCTGGACGGTGGAGTAGCCGGCCGGCGACGCGAGCGCGCAGGTGCCGTCGGACTGCCACACCTGGGTGCCGTCGGTCGCCGTCAGGGCCCGGACGCCCTGCCCGTACGCGTCCGAGACGAGCACGAGGTCGCCCGCCGCACCGACCAGCTGAGCCCCGGGCTCGGTCCACGACGCGTGGCGCGGGACGGTGAGGTCCGTGGTCAGCCCGCCGGGGCTCGCTGTGCTCAGCGATGCCGCGCCGAGCCCGGTCGCCACCGTGGTCGCGGCGAGCAGCACGGCGAGACCCGAGGCGGTCCACGCCCAGCGGCGCAGCGACCACGGGCCGCGCGGCGCGCGAGGGCTCTCGGGCAACGGCTCGAGCTCGTCCTCGAGCTCCACCTCCACCAGGTCGGCCACGCCAGCAGGCTACGTCGCGGGCCGTACTCTCGGGCCATGCCCCGCGTGGTCGTCGTCGGTCCGTGCTCGTGGAACACGCTCGTGCAGCTCGACGAGCTGCCGCCCCGCCACACCGCGACGGTGTTCGCGGCGGGCCACCACGACGGCCTGGGCGGTACATCGGCCGGTACCGCGGTGACGCTCGCCGCGCTGGGTGTCGACGTCGTGCTGTCCACGGTGCTCGGCGCCGACCCCGAGGCGGACCGGATCCGCGCCGCGCTCGCCCACCCGCGGATCACCCTGCTCGACCGTCCGGCGGTCGCCGGCCGGTCCGAGCGGCACCTCAACCTCATGGCCGGCGACGAGCGCGTGTCGGTGTACCTCGAGCTACTCACCGTGCCGGACCCGAACGTCCTCGACCCCCGGGTGCGCGAGGCGCTGGTCGGTGCCGACGCGGCCGTCGTGGACCTGGCCGACCACGCCCGGCCGGTGCTCGCCGCGGCCCGGTCGCTCGGCGTGCCGGTGTGGTGCGACGTGCACGACGACGACGGCGTGGCCGACTACCAGCGCCCGTTCGCGGCGGCGGCCGACGTGCTCCAGGTCTCGACCGCGCGGCTGACGGACCCGGCCGGGCACCTGCGCGCCGCGGTCGCGCGTGGGGCGCGGCTCGCGGTGGCCACCCGCGGGAGCGCCGGCGCGCTCGCGGCGGACGCCGACGGACTGCGCACGGTGGGCGCGCTCGCTGGTCGACGTGGTGGACACCAACGGCGCGGGTGACGCCTTCGGGGCGGGGCTGCTCGCAGCGCACCTGGCGGGGCTCGGCACGGCCGACGCCCTCGCCGCAGCGTCGGCGTGCGGCGCGCTCGCCGTGGGCACGGCCGGACTCGGCGCCCCGCGCGCGACCTGGGACCAGGTGCGCGCGCTCGCGTCGCGGGTCGAGGTCACCCCCCCGACACGCTGAGCTCCGCGGCGGCCAGCTCGCGCCGGAAGTCGTCGTCCAGCTCGCGGCTCTCGAGCCAGCGCTCGGGCAGCACCGGGCGCTTGGGGCTGCCCGCCCGCCCACGCGGGCCCTCGGCGGGCCCCCCGGGGTACGGCTGGTCCAGGTCGAGCTCCGCCAGCCGCTGGTCGAGCTCTTCCAGGCTCGCGACCATCGCGAGCCTGTGACGCGCCTCGCCGCCGACGACGTAGCCCTTGAGGTACCAGGCCATGTGCTTGCGCAGCTCGCGCAGGCCGCGGTCCTCACCGAGGTCCTCGGCCATCAGCTCGGCGTGCCGCCGGATGGTCGCGGCGACCTCCCGCAGCCCGGGCCGGACCCGCTGAGGCGAGCCGTGGAACGCCGCGGCGAGGTCGGCGAACAGCCACGGCCGGCCCTGGCAGCCACGGCCCACCACGACGCCGTCGCAGCCGGTCTGCTCGACCATCGCGACCGCGTCCTCGGCGGCCCAGATGTCCCCGTTGCCCAGGACGGGGACATCGAGGTGCTCCTTGAGCCTGGCGATCGCCGCCCAGTCCGCGGTGCCGGAGTAGTGCTGCGCCGCGGTGCGGGCGTGCAGCGCGACGGCGGCGACCCCGGCGTCCTGGGCGATCCGCCCCGCCTCGAGGTAGGTGAGGTGCTCGGCGTCGATGCCCATCCGCATCTTGACCGTGACCGGCACACCGTGGGGCTCGGCGGCCGCCACCGCCGCCTGCACGATCGCCCCGAACAGGTCGCGCTTCCACGGCAGCGCCGCTCCCCCGCCCTTGCGCGTGACCTTGGGCACCGGGCAGCCGAAGTTCAGGTCGACGTGGTCGGCCCGGTCCTCGGCGGCGATGACCCGAACTGCGGCGCCGACGGTGGCCGGGTCCACGCCGTAGACCTGGACCGAGCGCGGGGTCTCGTCGGGGTCGTGGGCGATGATCCGCAGCGACTCCGGGGTGCGCTCCACCAGGGCCCGCGACGTCACCATCTCGGCGACGTACAGCCCCGCACCGTGCTCGCGGCACAGCCGCCGGAACGCACGGTTGGTCACCCCGGCCATCGGCGCGAGGACCACCGGGGTGTCGATGGTCAGCGATCCGAGGCGCAGCGGCGGCAGCAGGTCGGTGGTCGTCGTCACCCCGGGATTCTCCCATCCCGCCAGCCGCAGCGCCCCGGCCCGCTCGCCCGGGCGGTGGACGGCGGGCGGTGGGCGTGAGCACCGAGGTGGGTGCGGGATGATCGGGGGCGTGCCACGCCGCCCCGACCGGACCGCGATCCTGCTCGTCGCGATCCTGCTGCCGTTCGCGCTGGCCACCGTGGTGGGCCTCGTGCTGCTGCGTCCCACCGGCCAGGCACACACCTCCGGCATCGTCGACACCGGCGCCGACTACCCGCTGGCGACGGTCGTCTCCGCCCGCGACGACGACTGCCAGGGCGCCAACGAGGACCGCCTGCCGGACGGCACCGTGCCGGACACCGTGCCGTGCACCGCCGTGGTCGTCGCGCTCGCGTCCGGCACGCAGGTCGAGGTCTGGGCGCCCAGCGGGTACGACGCGGCGAGCCTCGCGCCCGGCACGCGCGTGGTGCTCGCGCACTACCCGGCCACCTCGACCGAGGCCGAGGTCTACGTCTGGCACGACTTCGACCGGGCGGTGCCGCTGGGTGTCCTCGCGGGGGCGTTCGCGCTGGTGGTGATCGCGGTCGCCGGGATGCGCGGACTGCGCGCGCTGGTGGGACTGGGCCTGGCGTTCGGGGTGATCGGCTCGTACATGCTCCCGGCCCTGCTGGACGGCCGGAACCCGGTCGCGGTGGGCCTAGTCGGCTCGGCGACGATCGTGGTGGCGGTGCTGTACCTGGCGCACGGCGTCTCGCGCCGCACCACGACGGCCCTGCTCGGCACACTCGCGGGGTTGCTGGTCGCCGCCGGCCTCGGCGCCCTGGCGGCGAGCGCTGCGCGGCTCAACGGCATCGCCACCGAGGACGCCTACCGTCTCGCCCAGCTCACCGGGCACCTGGACGCGACGGCGCTGCGGGGCGTGTTCATCTGCGGCGTGGTCCTCGCGGGCCTCGGCGTGCTCAACGACGTGACGATCACCCAGGCCTCGGCGGTCTGGGAGCTGCACGCCTCGGCTCCTGCGACGAGCCGTCGCACGCTGTTCTCCCGAGCGATGCGGATCGGGCGGGACCACATCGCGTCGACCGTCTACACCATCGCGTTCGCCTACGCCGGTGCGGCGCTGCCCGTGCTCCTGCTGCTCTCGGTCTACCGGCTCCCGCTGCTGCAGACGATCTCCTCCGGCGCGTTCGCCGAGGAGATCGCCCGCACGCTGGTGGGCTCGATCGGCCTCGTCCTCGCCATCCCGCTGACCACCGCGATCGCCGTCGGCGTGGTCACCGCTTCACCGCTCCATGGCCGGCACGCCGGACGGGAGCCCGGCGTGCACTCGCACGTCGACGAGGTGGCCTGACCCGGTGGCCCGGCGCGGTCAGGGGCCGCGCTCAGGCGCCGCTGAATTCGGCAGCCAGGTGTGACCCGCTGAGCCAACACCCACGCGGCCACCGATGCGATCGAGGCGTGAGGAGCGGCTGCCGCCGCAATGTGCGGTAGCCGATGTGCGTGAGGGCCCGTCATCCGCGGATGTTCCGTCACGGAAGGCGCGACGAACCTTCCCCCGTCGCATCCGGATCTGCCGGGACCCCACGCGGCGAAGAGGCGCCCAGACATCGATCCGTGCGGGGCCGTCCACCCTGCGGACGCCGAACCGGGCCCCCACGACGCTTCGCCGCGCCGGCCGCCGCCACAGCTGGCTTCCACCGCCGTCGACGGCGCCCGGTGAGCAGCCCACGCGGATCATGTGACCAGAGGTGCCGCGGTGACGGGTGCGCTACCCCACCCGCCCCGTCCACCACTCCTGTCACATGGACCGCGCCGGCTGCTCACGTTCCGCACATGCCACCGATGGTGTACCCAGTGGCCGGTGTCGATCCGGCAACCGACTCTCGATTCCGTGAAGTCGGGTCGGGGACGGGAGCGCGACGTGGAAGCCAACTCGCAGGGCCACGACGACAGCGTGGACTTCACGACGTTGTCTCAGCCCGTCAGGCTCGAGGAGACGGTGACGACCCAGGAGACACGCGAGGCACCAAGTCCCACGATGGGCCGCGATGCCGACACCGAGTGGCTGCTCCGGAACTCCGGCTAGGTGTGAAGTCCAGGAACACGCGCGGTAGCCGCTGACCGCTCGCAGACGGATGCTCGCTCGGACATCGCGCGCCGCGTCGGCGCGGCGCGGCGAACGCAGGTCACGCGCAACCGGCGCGCGTCACCCACCCATCACACCGTGCTGCCGAGCTCAGGCGCCGATCAGCCGCTCGGCGAGGTAGCCCGCCACCTTGTCCAGCGCGACGCGCTCCTGGGCCATGGTGTCGCGCTCGCGGATCGTGACCGCCTGGTCCTCGAGCGAGTCGAAGTCGACGGTGACGCAGAACGGAGTGCCCACCTCGTCCTGGCGGCGGTAGCGGCGGCCGATCGCGCCGGCGTCGTCGAAGTCGACGTTCCAGGCCTTGCGCAGCTCGGCCGCCAGGTCACGGGCGACCGGCGACAGGCTCTCGTGCCGCGACAGCGGCAGGACCGCGGCCTTGACCGGGGCCAGGCGCGGGTCGAGGCGAAGGACGACCCGGGTGTCCACGCCGCCCTTGGTGTTGGGCGCCTCGTCCTCGGCGTAGGCCTCGGTGAGGAAGGCCATGAGCGACCGGGTCAGGCCGGCTGCGGGCTCGATGACGTAGGGGATCCAACGCTCGTTCTTGGTCTGGTCGAAGTAGGACAGGTCCTGGCCCGAGTGCTCCTTGTGGGTGCCCAGGTCGAAGTCGGTGCGGTTGGCGATGCCCTCGAGCTCGCCCCACTCGCTGCCGGTGAACCCGAACCGGTACTCGATGTCCACGGTCCGCTTGGAGTAGTGCGAGAGCTTCTCCTGCGGGTGCTCGTACAGCCGCAGGTTGTCCCGCGAGATGCCGAGGCCCACGTACCAGTCGGTCCGGGTGTCGATCCAGTACTGGTGCCACTGCTCGTCGGTGCCGGGCTCGACGAAGAACTCCATCTCCATCTGCTCGAACTCCCGGGTCCGGAAGATGAAGTTGCCGGGCGTGATCTCGTTGCGGAACGACTTGCCGGTCTGCGCGATGCCGAACGGCGGCTTCTTGCGCGCCGAGCTCATCACGTTGGCGAAGTTGACGAAGATGCCTTGCGCGGTCTCGGGCCGCAGGTAGTGCAGCCCGGACTCGTCCTCGACCGGGCCGAGGTAGGTCTTCAGCATCATGTTGAAGTCCCGAGGCTCGGTCCACTGGCCGCGGGTGCCGCAGCTCGGGCAGGCGATGTCGGCCAGGCCGTTCTCGGCCGGACGGCCCTTCTTCTCCTCGTACTCCTCGAGCATCTGGTCCTCACGGAACCGCCTGTGGCAGGAGAGGCACTCGGTGAGCGGGTCGTGGAACGCCTTGAGGTGGCCGGAGGCGACCCAGACCTGGCGCGGCAGGATGACCGAGGAGTCCAGGCCGACGATGTCGTCGCGGCTGGTGACCATGGCCTTCCACCACTGGCGCTTGATGTTCTCCTTGAGCTCGACGCCGAGGGGTCCGTAGTCCCACGCCGACCTGGTGCCGCCGTAGATCTCACCGGACGGGAAGACGAATCCCCTGCGCTTGGCGAGGTTGATGACGGAGTCCAGACGAGAGGCCACTTCAGCTCCAGGAGATCGAGCCCGCACGTGGCTCGCGCGGGCGGTCAGCGACCAAGGCTACCGGTGGGCCGCCATCGTCCCGGACGCGCTCAGTTGACAATCGTTCTCAATATTGTTGAGAATGATGCTCATGAGACGCCTCCTCTGGGCCGGCCCCGCCGCGGCCGTCACGCTCGCCCTGACCGCGTGCTCCGGCGCCCCCGCTGCGACCTCCGGCATCGACGTCATCGCCGAGATCTACCCGCTGGCCTGGATCACCGAGCAGGTCGGCGGAGACCGGGTGGACGTCACCACGCTCGTCCCGCCCGGCACCGAGGTCCACACCTACGAGGTCTCGCCCCAGCAGGTCGACCTCATCGGTCGGGCCGATCTGGCCGTGGTGTCCTCTGCAGTATCGGCAGCGATCGACGATGCGGTCACCACCAACCCGCCCGCGACGGTGGTCGATGCGTCGACCCTCGTCACCCTGCGCCCGGCCGTCGCCGACGACCACGCCGAGGAGGCCGGCGGCCATGCCGAGGCCGCCTTCGACCCGCACGTCTGGCTCGACATCCCCGAGCTGCCGAAGGTGGTCGACGCGGTCGCGGCGGCACTCACCCGGATCGACCCGGACGGCGCGGACACCTACGCCGCCAACGCCAAGGCCCTCGACGCGCGACTGGCGACGCTCGACCAGGACTACCGGACCGGCCTGGCGTCGTGCGAGCAGGACACCGTGATCGTCACCCACCCGGCGTTCGGCTACCTCGCGGGCGCCTACGGCCTCACCCAGGTCGGGATCTCCGGCTTCGACGAGGACACCGAGCCGTCGCCGGCCCGCCTCGCCGAGGTGAGCAAGGTCGCGCAGGAGCACGGCGCCACGACCGTCTTCTTCCCCGACACCTCGAGCTCCAAGGTCGCCGACGTCCTCGCGTCGGACCTCGGCCTCCAGGTCGGCGAGCTGTCCACCATCACCGGTGCGGCCGATGGCGAGGACTACCTCAGCGTCTCGGAGTCGAACCTGGAAGCCCTCCGTGCCGGCCTCGGCTGCTCCTGAGCGCGGCCGCGGCGCCGGCGCCCTCGTCAGCCCGCCGGGGCCCCGGTCCGTACGCCCGTCGCCACATGAGAAAGTGGTCGCCATGAGCGATCGTGCCGGGACGGTCCTGAGCACCCGGGGCGTGCACGTCGAGCTCGGCGGCCGGGCGATCCTCATGGACATCGACCTCACCGTGCGGCCCGGCGAGGTCGTCGCGCTCCTCGGCGCGAACGGCTCGGGCAAGTCGACCCTCGTGCGTGCGGCGCTGGGCGTGGTCCCGGTGAGCCGCGGCGACGTGCGCCTGTTCGACAGCCCGCTGTCGGCGGCCCCGTGGCACCGGGTGGGCTACGTCCCGCAGCGCGTGCCCGCCGTCACCGGGGTGCCCACCACCGCGTGCGAGGTGGTCCGCGCCGGCCTGCTGTCCGGCCGCCGGCTGCGCTCCGGCACCAAGGCCCAGGCCCTGGCGGCCCTCGACGCGATGGGCATGGCCGGCCTGGCACGGCGCCCCGTCCAGGAGATGTCCGGCGGCCAGCAGCAGCGTGTGCTCATCGCGCGGGCCCTCGTGCGCGAGCCGGACCTGCTGGTGCTCGACGAGCCCACCACGGGCATCGACCTGGGCACGACCGACACGTTCGTCGCCACGATCGACCGGATGCGGCGCGCCGGCACTGCGGTCGTCGTGGTGCTGCACGAGACGGAGGCGTTCGCCGCCCTGCTGGACCGCGCCGTGGTGCTGCGCCACGGCCGCATCGTGCACGACGGCCCGCCGCCGCCCGCGCGCGCCGAGCACGCCGCACCGGAGCACGAGCACGCCCACCCGCACCCCGAGCCCGCCCAGCCCGAGGGCCCGCTCAGCCTGGACATCGTCGGCGGTGACGCGTGATCGAGCTGCTGTCCTCACCGCTCATGCAGCGGGCCCTGATCGCCGCGGTGCTCGTGGGCGCCGCCGGCCCGGTGATCGGCACGTTCCTGGTCCAGCGTCGCCTCGCGCTGCTCGGGGACGGGATCGGGCACATCGCACTCACCGGCGTGGCCGCGGGCTGGCTGGTCGGCGCCCTGGTCGGCCTCACCCCCCCGGACGCGCTCGCCCTGCCGGGAGCGATGGTCGTCGCGGTGCTCGGGGCCGTCGGCATCGAGTGGGTCCGGACCAAGGGCCGGATCACCGGCGACGTCGCGATGGCGATCCTGTTCTACGGCGGCATCGCCGGGGGCGTGCTGATCATCAAGATCGCAGGCGGCACCAGCGCGAATCTCATGAGCTACCTGTTCGGCTCCATCGCGACCGTCTCGGCCACCGACGTCGTGTGGACGGCGGCCCTGGCGGGGCTGGTGCTCGCGGTCGGGCTCGGCCTGCGCGGCGCATTGTTCGCGGTCAGCCACGACGAGGAGTTCGCGCGTGCCAGCGGACTGCCGGTCGGGCTGCTCACCTCGACCCTCGCGGCGCTCGCGGCGCTGACCGTCACGGTGGCGATGCGGGTCGTCGGGCTGCTGCTGGTCTCGGCCTTGATGATCGTGCCGGTCGCCACGGCCCAGGTGGTCGCGCGGTCGTTCGGCCGCACCATGGCACTGGCCAGCGTGATCGGCGCGAGCGTGAGCGTGGTCGGGCTCGTGATCACCTACTGGTACGACCTCCCGCCGGGCGCGGTCATCGTCGTCCTGGCGATCGTGCTCTACGGTGTCACGACGGTCGTGCAGCAGCGACGGCGGCGCCCCGACCTGACCATCGACCCGCACCCCGACCTGGCCGACGACGTCCGGGTCGTCCAGGAGACCTGATGCGACGCATGACCAAGCAGCGCTCGGCGATCGCCGCCACGCTCGACGGCCTGGACGACTTCCGCTCGGCCCAGCAGCTGCACGACCTGATGCGAACCGAGGGCACCGAGATCGGCCTCGCCACCGTGTACCGCACGCTCGCCGCGATGGCCGAGGAGGGCGAGGTCGACGTCCTGCGCACCGCCGAGGGCGAGCAGGTCTTCCGGCGCTGCGAACGCACCGGGCACCACCACCACCTGGTGTGCCGGGTGTGCGGCCGGGCCGAGGAGATCGAGGGACCCGGCGTCGAGGCATGGGCCGACCAGATGGGTGCGGCCTACGGCTTCGCCGCCATCGAGCACACGATCGAGCTGAGCGGCGTGTGCCCGGACTGCCGAGCGGCACAGGCCGGGCAGGTCGCCGGGAGCGCCGGACGGGGCGCCTGAGTGCCGGCCTTGCTCGAGGACTGGCCGGTCCTCGCGATCTACCTGTTCTTCCTGTTCGGAGCCGTGGTGCGCTCGCAGGCCCTGCACTGGCTCGGCCGTGGCGTGGCCGCCGGGGTGCTGCGCACCCGGTATAGCGACCGCCTGGACCATCCGCGGGTGCACCGCGCGACCTCGACGCTCGAGCGCTGGGGCATGCCGATCGTGCCGGCGGCCTTCCTCACCGTTGGGCTCCAGTCCGCGGTGTTCTCGGCGACCGGGCTGCTGCGGATCGGCTGGTTGCGCTTCACGTTGTGGTCGATCCCGGGCGCGCTGGTGTGGGCGGCGATCTGGGGCGGCGTCGGCACCACGCTGGCCGCGGGCGCCGTCGCGATCGCCCGCGAGTCGCCGTGGGCCCTGGCGACCGTGGTCCTCGCGCTCGCGCTGGTTGTGGCGCTGACGGCGGTGGGGGTGCGCCGCGCTCGCCGCCGGAGCGCGGCCTTCGGCGACCGATCGGGAGAAACTACCTAGTACTGCGGTTACCTGATACCAGCAGACTCGGATACACTCGCCACGTGCCGGCACGTCGAGCGGCACGCACCGCACACGCCTCGGCAGTGACGGAGAGTGGTCGATGAAGATCGCAGTACTCGTCAAGCACGTTCCCGACACCTACGGCGAACGGCAGCTGGACCCCGCCATGCGACGGGCCGACCGCACCGCGGGCGACCAGGTGATCGACGAGATCAGTGAGCGTGCCGTCGAGGTCGCCCTCGCCCACAAGGACCGCGAGAAGTCCACCGAGGTCGTGGCCGTCACGATGGGCCCTGCGCAGGCGACGGACGCCCTGCGTAAGTCGCTCGCGATGGGAGCCGACCGCGCCATCCACGTCGTCGACGACGCCTTGGCCGGAGCCGACCTCATGGTCACCGCGACCGTGCTGGCCGCGGCCCTGCGTGCCGAGGGTCTCGACCTGGTCATCGCGGGCAACGAGTCGACCGACGGCCGCGGTGGCGTGCTCCCGGCCCTGCTGGCCGAGATGCTCGGGCTGCCGCTGCTGTCCGCGCTGCGCACGGTCCGGCTCACCGACACCGAGGTGAGCGGGGCCCGGGTCACCGACGCCGCGTCGACCGAGGTCCGCGCCCAGCTCCCCGCGATCATCTCGATCACCGAGCAGCTGCCGGACGCCCGGTTCGCCGGCCTGCGAGGGATCATGGCCGCCAAACGCAAGCCGATGGCGAGGGTCGGTACGGCCGACCTGGGCCTCGAGCACCCGACCTCGCGCACCGTGGTCACCTCGGCCACCGCCCTCCCGCGCCGCACCGGCGGCCCCCGGGTCGAGGACGACGGCACGGCCGCCCGGCAGCTCGCCGACTTCCTCGCCGACCGGCACCTGATCTGAGGGGGCGTCCCGTGGTACCGATCCTTGTGCACGTCGAGCTCGACGCGAACGGTCAGGTCGCAGCGTCGGCCGCCGAGCTGCTGGCCGTCGCCGCCCGCCTGGGCGACCCGGTGGCTGTCGTCGTCTCGCCCGGCGACCCTGCGCCACTGGTGGCCCAGCTCGCCGAGCGCGGCGCGGAGCGCGTCGTCACCGCGACCTTCGCGGCCGCGGCGTCGATGCTGTCCACCCCGGCGGCCGCAGCCCTCGTCGCCGCCGCCTCCTCCGAGGCTCCGGCGGCGGTTCTGGCGGCCCACACCGTCGAGGGACGTGACGTCGCCGCACGCGTGGCCGTGCGGCTGGGCGGCGGCCTGCTGACCGACGCCGTGGACGTGTCCGCCGGCCCCGAGGGCCCGGTCACCGCGCACACGGCGTTCGGCGGCTCGTGGACGACGACCGCCGCGGTCACCGCGGGCCCGGCGGTCATCACCCTGCGACCGGGCTCGGTCACCGACCGTCTCGCGCCCGCGGACCCGTCGGTGCAGGCGATCGAGATCGACGTCGACCCGGACCTCGACGGGCAGGTCATCGCGAGCGAACCGGTTCAGGTCTCCGCCGCGCGCCCCGCGTTGCGCAGCGCCCCGATCGTCGTCTCGGGCGGGCGGGGCCTGGGCTCCGCCGAGGCGTTCGCGCTGGTCGAGCAGCTCGCCGACGCCCTGGGCGCGGCGGTGGGCGCCTCACGCGCGGCCGTCGACGCCGACTACGTCCCGCAGTCCTACCAGGTCGGGCAGACCGGCGTGACCGTCTCCCCCGAGCTCTACGTCGCGCTCGGCATCTCCGGCGCGATCCAGCACCAGGCGGGCATGTCCACGTCGCGCACGGTGGTCGCGGTGAACACCGACCCCGACGCGCCGATCTTCGACGTCGCGGACTTCGGCGTGGTCGGGGACCTGTTCACGGTCGTCCCGGAGCTGATCCGCCAGATCGAGGCTCGTCGAGCGGGGGCCGCGTGAGCACGTCGCCCGCCACCCGGCGGTTCGGCGCGCTCGCGCCTCGCACCCGCTGGGCCCTGGGCGCCGGCGCGCTGGCCGCGCTGCTCGTCGTGCTCGTCGTGGTGGCCCGCTTGGCGTGGGGCCGGCCGGGCGTGCAGGACTTCGTGGCGCGGTACCCGGGCGTGGCCACCGGTGCCGAGAGTGCCGGGTCCCCGGCGTGGGTCGGGATCCTGCACTTCTTCAATCTGTTCCTGATGGCCCTGATGATCAAGTCCGGCCTGATGATCCACAACACCCGCCGACCGGCCGCGCACTGGACGCGTCGCGGACGGGCCTGGCTGGCCAGGTCCCGCAAGAAGCCGGCCACGATCACCCTCGAGCAGTGGTTCCACGTCTCGCTGGACCTGACCTGGCTCGTGGTGGGCACGACGTTCTTCGTCCTGCTGCTCACCTCGGGGCGTTGGGTGCGACTGGTCCCCACCAGCTGGGACGTCTTTCCGGGAGCACTGTCGGTGATCCTGCAGTACCTGTCGTTGCACTGGCCCCAGGACGACACGTGGCTGGCCTACAACGCCTTGCAGATGCTCACCTACTTCACCACCGTGTTCATCCTCGCGCCGATCTCGGCGAGCACGGGGCTGCGGCTGTCCGAGCTGTGGCCCAAGAAGGCTGCGATCAACCGCTACTACCGGATCGAGACGGCCAGGGCGATCCACTTCCCGACGATGTGGATCTTCGCGGCCTTCATCGTCGTGCACGTGGTGATGGTCATGGCCACCGGCGCCGTCGCAAACCTCAACCACATGTTCGCCGCCCGCGACGGCGACTCGCTGGTCGGCGTGATCGCGTTCGTCGTGGCCATCGCCGTCGTGGCCGGAGCGTGGTTCGCCGCCCGGCCGGTCCTGCTGCGCCCACTTGCCGCACTGACCGGGAAGGTCACCCGCTGAGGCTCACGCCGAACCACCCATCCAGGAGGAGCAGTGCCGTTCTTCGACCAGGACCATGACGACTACCGCGAGACCGTGCGTGACTACATCGCGACGTGGGTCGAGCCCGCCTACGACCAGTGGGAGGCCGACCATCTGATCGACCGGAAGGTCTGGACCCCGGCGGCCGAGGCGGGGCTGATCGCCCTGGACATCCCCGAGCAGTACGGCGGGATGGACCTGCACGACTGGCGATTCCGGATGGTGGTGGCAGAGGAGCTCAACATGGCCGCCGCGCCGTCGCTGACCATCGCCTTCGCCGTGCACGACGACCTGGTGCTGCCCTACCTGCTGGACCTGGCCACCGACGAGCAGAAGGAGCGGTGGCTGCCCAAGATGGCGTCCGGGGAGTGGATCGGCGCGATCGGGATGACCGAGCCGGGTGCCGGGTCGGACCTGCAGGCCATCAAGACCACCGCCGTGCGCGACGGCGACGACTGGGTGCTCAACGGCCAGAAGACCTTCATCTCCAACGGAGTGCACGCCGACCTGGTGATCGTCGTGGCCAAGACCGACCCGTCGGCGGGCGCCAAGGGGTTCTCCCTGTTCGTCGTCGAGACCGGGATGGAGGGCTTCGAGCGCGGTCGCAAGCTCGACAAGCTCGGTCTGCACGCCCAGGACACCGCCGAGCTGTTCTTCACCGGCTGCCGGGTCCCGCACGCCAACCTGCTCGGCGAGGCGGGCATGGGCTTCGTGTACCTCATGCAGCGCCTGCCGCGCGAGCGGCTGTCGATCGCCGCCGGCGCGTACGCCGGCGCGCGTGCCGTGGTGAAGTGGGCGCAGGACTACGTCTTCGAGCGCAAGGCCTTCGGTCAGCGGATCGGCGACTTCCAGAACACCCGGTTCGTGCTGGCCGAGGCCGAGACCGAGGTCGACATCACGCGGGCGTACATCGAGCAGTGCGTGACCAGGCTCAACGAGGGCACCCTCACCACGATCGAGGCGTCCAAGGCCAAGTGGTGGGCCACCGAGCTCGAGGGCAGGGTCACCACCCAGATGCTGCAGCTGTTCGGGGGGTACGGGTACATGGAGGAGTACCCGATCGCCCGGGCCTACCGGGACTGCCGCGTGCAGACCATCTACGGCGGCACGACGGAGATCATGAAGGAGATCATCGGCCGGGACATCGCCGGGCGGTACCGCTGAGCGGTGTCGGCGGCGTCTCCCGGCGCCCACCGGGTCGCGACCGCGGGCTGAGCCCGTCAGGCCTCGTCACTCCACGAGCGGTCGATCGCACCGCCGTAGCGCCGGTCCCGGCGCGCGTACGTCTCCACCGCACGCCACAGGTGACGGCGGTCCACGTCGGGCCAGTACTCGTCGAGGAACACCAGCTCGGCGTACGCGGCCTGCCAGATCATGAAGTTGCTCGTGCGCTGCTCGCCCGAGGTGCGCAGGAACAGGTCGACGTCCGGCAGGTCGGGCTCGTCGAGGTGGCGGGCCACGGTGCGCTCGTCGACCCGTTCGGGGTTCAGCCGGCCGGCCGCGACCTCGCGCGCAATGGCCCGCGCCGCGTCGGCGATCTCGGCGCGGCCGCCGTAGTTGACGCACATCGTCAGCGTGCACACGTCGTTGTCCCGGGTGAGCGCCTCCGCCGTCTCGAGCTCGGTGATCACCGACCGCCACAGCCGCGGCCGGCGACCCGCCCAGCGCACCCGCACGCCCCAGGCGTGCATCGTGTCCCGGCGGCGGCGCAGCACGTCGCGGTTGAACCCCATCAGGAACCGCACCTCGTCCGGCGAGCGCTTCCAGTTCTCGGTGCTGAAGGCGTACGCGGAGATGTGCGTGACGCCGATCTCGATGGCGCCGGCGACGACGTCCAGCAGGGCCGCCTCCCCCGCCGCGTGACCGGCCGTACGAGGCAGCCCGCGCTGGTTGGCCCACCTGCCGTTGCCGTCCATGACGATCGCGACGTGCCGGGGCACGAGCTCGGCCGGGATCGCCGGAGGGCGGGCGCCCGACGGGTGCGGCGGCGGGGCGATCACAGGGTCGCGGCGCGCGGACCTGCGGCTCATGCGCGCTCGACCAGCCGCAGCGAGCGCAGCCCGCGCTCGAGGTGGAACTGGCTGTAGGCCGCCACCAGCCCGGCGGCCTCGCGCCGGTGCCGGTCGTCGCTCGCCTCCGCCGTGGCCCAGTCGCCGGTCTGCAGCGCCGCCAGCAGCGCGAACGTCTGCGGCGCGGGCGACGCCGACCCCGGCGGGCGGCACGAGGCGCACACCGCACCGCCCGAGCCGGCCGCGAAGGCACCGTGCGGTCCCGGCGCCCCGCACCGGGCACAGTCCGCGAACGACGCCGCCCAGCCCGCGACCGCCAGGGAACGCAGCAGGTAGGAGTCCAGCACCAGGCCGGCCGGGTGCGCGCGATCGGCGAGCGCCCGCACGGCGCCCACCAGGAGCAGGAACTGCTGGACGGCCGGCTCGTGCTCGGCGTCCACGAGCCGCTCGGCGGTCTCCAGCATCGCGGTGCCCGCCGTGTACAGCCCGTAGTCGGCGCCCACCTTGCTGCCGTAGGCGGCGATCGACTCGGCCTGGGTCACGGTGTCCAGGCTCCGGCCGGTGTACAGCTGCACGTCCACGACCATGAACGGCTCGAGCCGCGCACCGAACCGCGACGACGTGCGCCGCACGCCCTTGGCCACGGCCCGCACCTTGCCGTGCTCGCGGGTGAGCAGCGTGACGATGCGATCGGCCTCACCCAGCTGATGGGTGCGCAGCACGATCCCCTCGTCGCGGTACAGGCTCACCGCACCATTGTCCCCTGCGCACCGACACGGCTGCGGCAGGCAGGGCCGGGGCGGCGGACGGGCGCCGGCGGCCGGGATCGCGGAAAAGCCCGTGACCGCGGGCGCCCGACGTCGCTAGCGTTCCCGGCGTACGGCCCGCAGCCCGCGGGCCCCGGCAGGGAAGGAGGACGCCATGGCTGTGACCTGGGGTTCTGCCGTGTCCACCCACCCCTGCCCGCCGCAGCACTGAGACCACCGCCGGGACACCCGGCGCGGCGGGCCGACGAAAGGCCCACCGTTGTCCCACCACCCCGCGCCGACCGCGTCGGCGTTCTCGACCCGCAACCCTCCCGCGCGCCCACCGCGGCGCACCCCACGCCACCCGCTCCCGGCCCAGGCCGCCCGCCTGGGCTGGGACGAAGGGTGGCAGCAGACCCTCCATCGCCTCGCCGACGACCGCGCGGCGCTCGGCGACCCGCCCGCGGACGGCGCCGAGGTCGCGCGCGTCACCCGCGTCGACAAGGGCGCCTGCGAGGTCCTCCTGGCCGACGCCCGCACCGGCTCCACGGCTCGATGGGCGCCTCGCCTGACCCGTGCCGCCGGCGAGGACCCGGCCGCGGCCCCGGCCGCCGGGGACTGGGTCCTGATCGAACCGAGCGACCTGGCCGGCGCCACCTGGGTGCTCACCGACATCCTCGCCCGCCGCACGGCCGTGCAGCGGCTCGGCGTCTCGGGCACCTCGCACACCCAGGTGCTGGCGGCCAACGCGGACGTCGTCGCGGTGGTGGCGGGTATGGTGCCGGACCTCGACCTGGGTCGGGTCGAGCGGCTGCTCGCGCTGGCCTGGTCCTCCGGGGCCCGGCCCACCGTCGTGCTCACCAAGGCCGATCTTCACCCCGACCCGGGCGCCGCCCTCGCTCTGGTCACCGCGAGCGCGGCCGGCTGCGACCTGCTCGCGGTGTCGGCGCCTCTCGACCGAGGGCTTGAGCCCCTGCGCGAATGGCTCGCCGACGGTGCGACGGTCGCACTGCTCGGCGCGTCCGGCGTCGGCAAGTCGACCCTCCTCAACGCCCTGCTCAGGGACGACGTCATGGCCACCCGGACGCTGGGCGCGGAGGGCAAGGGACGCCACACCACCGTCACGCGCGAGCTCCACCTGGCGCCGGGCGGCGGCGCGGTGCTCGACACCCCGGGCCTGCGATCGGTCGGGCTGAGCGGCGAGGAGGACCTCGCGGAGGTCTTCGCGGACGTCGCCGCCCTCGCCGACGAGTGCCGGTTCGCGGACTGCTCCCACACCGTGGAACCGGGCTGTGCCGTCCTCGACGCGGTAGCCACGGGCGCTCTTCCCCGGCGCCGGTTGGACTCCTGGCGCGACCTGCAGCGCGAGGCGGCGTTCCAGGCCCGGCGCACCGACGCCCGCCTCCAAGCAGCCTGGACCTCCGAGCTGAAGTCCCGCACCCGGGCCTACCGCGCCCGCCCCGACAAGCGCCGCTGACCCCTACCCCTGTGTGGTGATCAAGGAAGACCCGCCCGCCACGAGGTGGTGATCAAGGAACTCGTGCTCGCCTTCCCGCCGAAGGTCGCGCTCGTGACGCACGCTTCGCCGAGTCGTCGGCCGCGCTGGTGGCACTCGTCGCGGGTCAGCCCGGGTGGCGGCCGCCCCGCGAGTGAGCACAGATTCCTTGATCGTCACCCCTGCAGGAGCACAAATTCCTTGATCGTCACCCCTGAAGGAGCACAAATCCCTTGATCACCGCCGTTGGGCGGGGACCACGGTGGGGTGGGGTCAGCGGTGGGCGCGGTTGACGGCGGAGATGATCGCCTTGAAGGACGCGGTGGTGATCGACGGGTCGATACCCACCCCCCACAGGACCTGGTCGCCGACGGCGCACTCCACGTAGGCCGCAGCCGTGGCGTCACCGCCGGTGGACAGCGCGTGCTCGGCGTAGTCGAGCACCTCCACCGGCTGCCCCAGCGCGGACAGCGCCTGCACGAACGCGTCGATCGGGCCGTTGCCGTGCCCCTCGACCGTCACCTCCGCGCCGTGGTCCACGAGGTCGACCTCGAGCCGCTCGGGACCGTCCTCCGAGGCTGCCGAGCGCGACCCGCGCAGCCGGAACCGCCCCCAGGGCTCCAGCCCCGAGCTGGGCTCGGCTGGGAGGTACTCGTCGACGAAGACCCGCCACAGGTCATCTGCGGTCACCTCGGTGCCCGCCGCGTCGGTGTACACCTGCACGGCGCGGGAGAACTCGATCTGCAGCCGCCGCGGAAGGTCGAGGTGCCGCTCGGCCTTCATGAGGTAGGCCATGCCGCCCTTGCCGGACTGGGAGTTGACCCGGATGACCGCCTCGTACGAGCGCCCGACGTCCTTGGGGTCGATCGGCAGGTAGGGCACGGCCCACGGCAGTTCGTCGACCTCGACGCCGGCGGCCACCGCCCTGGCGGCCATCGACTCGAACCCCTTCTTGATCGCGTCCTGGTGGGACCCGGAGAACGCGGTGTAGACCAGGTCGCCGCCGTACGGGTGGCGCTCGTTGACCGGCAGCTGGTTGCAGTACTCGACGGTGCGGCGCACCCGGTCGATGTCGGAGAAGTCGATCTGCGGGTCGACGCCCTGGCTGGCCAGGTTCATGCCGAGGGTCACCAGGCAGACGTTGCCGGTCCGCTCACCGTTGCCGAACAGGCACCCTTCGATCCGGTCGGCGCCGGCCAGGTACCCGAGCTCCGCCGCCGCGACGGCCGTGCCGCGGTCGTTGTGCGGGTGCAGCGACAGCACGACGTTCTCGCGGTAGTGCAGGTGCCGGCTCATCCACTCGATCGAGTCCGCGTAGACGTTCGGCGTGATCATCTCGACGGTGGCCGGCAGGTTGATGATGACCGGCTTGTCCGCCGTGGGCTGGAACACGTCCAGCACCGCGTTGCACACCTTGACCGCCACCTCGAGCTCGGTCCCGGTGTAGGACTCCGGGGAGTACTCGTAGAACACCTCGGTGTCGGGGATCAGCTCGGCGTACTTCTTGCACAGGTGCGCGCCGGAGGTCGCGATCTCCAGCACGCCGTCGACGTCGGTACGGAACACGACCTCGCGCTGGAGCACGCTCGTGGAGTTGTACAGGTGGACGATCGCCTGCTTCGCCCCCGCGATCGCCTCGTAGGTCCGCTCGATGAGGTGCTCGCGGGACTGCGTCAGCACCTGGATCACGACGTCGTCGGGGATGCGACCGTCGTCGATGAGCATCCGGACGAAGTCGAAGTCGGTCTGCGAGGCCGACGGGAAGCCGACCTCGATCTCCTTGTAGCCCATCCCCACGAGCAGCTCGAACATCCGCAGCTTGCGCTCGGCATTCATCGGCTCGATCAGGGCCTGGTTGCCGTCCCTCAGGTCGACGGCGCACCAGCGCGGTGCAGTGGTCGCCCGCTTGCCGGGCCACGTGCGGTCCGGCAGGTCGACGACGATCTGCTCGTGGAAGGGCTTGTACCGGTGTACCGGCATGCCCGAGGGCTGCTGGGCGTTGCGCACGCCCGGGGCGTCAGGGGTGATGGTCATGAGGTCCTCGTCTGTGCGGTGCGGAGCGGCCAGACACGGCGAACCACCGCGACGAGGATCCGGCCTAGAGGGCCTCGCCGCGGCCGCCAAGGAGGAGGCTGCTCAGACGCACGGCGACACCATACCCCGACGGTGGCCGGGCTCGCAGGAGCGGATCACCCGCCGAACTCGTCCGTGCAGTAGCTCTGCCCGTCCGTCCGGTAGCCGCAGGTTCCGCCGTACGACTCGTACACCGAATCGACAGGGGACTCGTCGAACAGCTGGTCGCACGCGCCCCAGTCCTCCGCCTGGCAGGCGAGCCACAGCGAGTCCAGCGCGGGGTCGTCCCCGGGAGGCGAGTCCTGGGTGTTGCCCGTCGTGGAGTAGGTGATCGACCCCTCACCGACGACCTGCTCGCCGATCCGGTCGCCGAGCGCACGCAGCGCGAAGAACGCCCCGGCGCCCAGCACGACGAGCACGCCGACCAGGACGAGCACGACGATCAGCGCGGTGTTGCCCTTCTTCTTCGGCGGCGGGCTGCCGTAGGACTGCCACTGCTGCGGCCCACCGGGCTGCCCACCGGCCGGCTGCCAGGCACCCGCCTGCGGCGGGCCGGAAGGCTGCTGCCAGGGCTGGGCGGGCGAGGACTGCCACGGCTGACCGGGTGCCGGCTGCCAGCCCGGCTGGGGCTGACCCGGCTGGGGCTGACCGGTCTGGGGCTGCTCCGGCGTCGTCTGGGACCATGTCTGGTAGCCCGCCTCCGGTTGCTGCGGCGCAGCGGGCTGTACCGGCACCGCGGGGGCCCCGCCGCCTCGAGCTGCGAGCGCGGCGTCGACGGCCGGGTCGCCGAGCTCGGCGAGCCAGTCCAGCAGGGCCTGGTAGGTCGACGGGTTGGAGGCGAGCGCCGCGCGAAGGTCCGGGCGCTGCGCCGCGATGTCCGCCAGGGTCTGGGCGGGCGTCGCCGGGTCGGCAGCCTGCTGGGCGGTGAACGCCTGTGGATCGGACATCTGGAGGACCCCTTCTGCGGTCGCCGTCCCTGCGCGCCCACCACGGTAGCGCCACGGTCAGCGCAGTGCGGGGAAGACATTCCAGTACGCGAGCAGACCGAGCAGCATCGCCGACCCCGCGAGCGCCGCCACCAGGCACCAGCGTCCCGCCGGCGTGCGCGAGGCGGGTCGACCGCGCCGTCGGCGGCCGTCGATCACCCGGTAGGCGAGCACCACCCCGGCGACCACGCTGAGCAGGCCCAGCAGACGCACCCCCAGCCACCCGCCCTGCACCACGAAGGCGTTGGTCCGGTAGTTCTGCGCCATGTTCGCGACCACGAGCAGGTAGACCACGAGCGCGGCGAAGGACGCCACAGCCGAGACGGTCATGACCGCGAGCGGCAGGGCGACGCCCTCGGCGAGCGCCGGCTCCTTGTGCCGGCGCAGCCAGCGGCCGAGCGCAATCGCGGGCACCATGACCAGGGCCAGGCCGATGGTCACCAGAAGTGCCACGAGCATGTCCCCCTCGGCGTACCAACGCGGCCGCTGCACGGGCTCGGCGAGGAACCGCTGGTGGGGCTCGGCGCCGGCGATGCGTGGCTTGGCGTCGCCCGTCTCCGGCAGCCCCTGGACCCAGGCAGCCAGGTCCCGCAGGAAGTCCGCGTCCACGACCCCGCCCACCCGGATCCCGTGGTCGGCGCGCGGGTAGTAGCGCACCGTCCAGTCCGGGTTGCCCGCCGTCGACACGTCGTCGATGACCTGCAGGGCACCCTGCACGGTGGGCATCGCCGCGTCGCCCGTACCGTAGACCACCAGGATCGGCTGGCGCATCCGTTGCTGGAACGGCTCGACGTCGAAGTCGGCATAGCCGAACCCTCCACCCGGGAACTCCATCCCGACCACCCTGGGGATGGCGCGCAGCACGTCCACCGGAACCCCGGTGTTGCGCAGGTACGAGTCCACCGCGAAAGCCGCCTGCTGACGCGGCGGCACCACCGGCGCGGCGACCAGGACGGTGAAGGCCACGCGCGGGTTGTCGGCGGCCATCACCGGCACGATCCAGCAGCCCTCGCTCTCGCCGTACACCCCAACCCGGTCCGGGTCGACGCCCGGCAGGCTGCGCAGCAGGTCGACGCTGCGCAGATAGTCGTTGGCCATCGCGACGTAGTCGCGGTGGCGGGTGCTGTAGGTGTCCAGCCGCTTGTTCGGCACCATCGTGACCACGCCGGCCGACGCCAGCGCGTGGGCCTGCTGGACGAACGCATCCGTGTACTTGCCGGTGCCCGCACCGTGCACGAAGACCACGCCGGGGCGCAGGCCCTGCGCCCCCACCGGCTCGCTGATCTGGGCCTCGACGCTCGCCCCGTTGAGCTGGACGTTGACCACCGACGTGACCACGTCGTAGGTACCGACCGGGGTCGTGCCGGCCGAGTCGCCGATCGTGGTGTCCGGCGTCGCGACGTCGATCGTCTGGGTCATCGGGACCGGGTCCCAGCCCGGTCCGGCCAGTGCCCCGAGCGCCCCGAGCCCGACCACGACGAGCGCGCTGGTCAGGGCGATCCGGTAGCGCACCCGGGGAGTCTACTGAGCCCGGGCGGGCGGGCCAGGGACCGCCGGCGCACGGGGCGGGCTCAGAAACCCAGCCGGCCCAGCTGCTTGGGGTCGCGCTGCCAGTCCTTGGCGACCTTGACGTGCAGGTCGAGGTGGACCCGTGAGCCCAGCAGCGCCTCGATCCCCCGGCGCGCGGTGGTCCCGACCTCGCGCAGCCGGGCACCGCCCCGGCCGATGACGATCCCCTTCTGGCTCTCTCGCTCGACGAACAGGTTCACGCGGACGTCCAGCAGCGGCGGGCGACCGTCGTCCTCGCGTCCCTCGCGCTCGACGATCTCCTCGACCACCACCGCCAGGGAGTGCGGCAGCTCGTCCCGCACGCCCTCGAGCGCGGCCTCACGCACCAGCTCGGCGACCATGACCGACTCGGGCTCGTCGGTGAGCTCGCCTGCGGGGTACAGCGCCGGGCCCTCCGGCAGGTGCCGCACCAGCACGTCGACCAGGGTGTCCACCTGGAACCCGTCGACCGCGCTGACCGGCACGATCTCGGCCCAGGGACCGAGCCCGTCCACGGCGGTCAGGTGCTCGGCGAGCCGCGCGCGCGATGCCAGGTCTGCCTTCGTGACCACGGCGATCACCGGGGTGGCCTCCGCGAGCCCGGCGAGCGCGTCGGCGATGAACCTGTCGCCCGGCCCGATCTTCTGGTCCGCCGGGAGGCAGAAGACCACCGCATCGACCTCGCCGAGCGTGGCCATCACGAGGTCGTTGAGCCGTTGGCCGAGCAGCGTGCGCGGCCGGTGGAGCCCCGGGGTGTCGACCAGCACCACCTGGGCGTCCTCGCGGTGCACGATGCCGCGGATCACGTGCCGGGTGGTCTGCGGCCGGCCCGACGTGATCGCGACCTTCTCGCCGACCATGGCGTTGGTGAGCGTCGACTTGCCGGCGTTGGGCCGCCCGACGACGCAGACGAAACCCGAGCGGTGGGCGGCGGTCATCGGTGGCCCCTTGCGGTGTCGGGCGCCGCCGGCTCGGCCTGCGGGGCCAGCGACACCACGAGCGTCGACACCTGCTTGCGACGTCCCTCGACCCGATCGGCGACCAGTCGCAGCGGGCCGACCTGCACGCTGGAGCCGGAGAGCGGCACCTTGCCGAGCGCCTTGGCGAGCAGCCCGCCGACCGTGTCGACGTCCTCGTCGTCCAGGGTGAGGTCGAACAGCTCGCCGAGCTCGTCGACCGGCAGCCGCGCGGGTACGCGGTAGGTGCCGTCGCCGAGGTCCTCGATCTCCGGGCCGGTGCGGTCGTGCTCGTCGACGAGCTCGCCCACGATCTCCTCCAGCGCGTCTTCGATGGTGACCAGCCCGGCGATGCCACCGAACTCGTCGACCACCAGGGCAAGGTGGCTCGAGCCGTGCTGCATCTCGCGGAGCAGGTCGTCGACGGGCTTGGACTCGGGCACGAACACCGGCGGGCGGGCGAGGGCGTCCACCGGTTCGTTGTCGCTGTCGGGCACCAGGTGCCGGTGGCGCACCAGGTCCTTGAGGTAGAGGATGCCGAGCACGTCGTCGACCGAGTCGCCCACCAGCGGCACCCGGGAGTAGCCCGAGCGCAGGAAGAGCGACAGCGCCTTGCGCACCGTGGTGCCGCGGGGCAGCGTGATCATCTCGGTGCGCGGCACCATGACCGCGCGGGTCAGGGTGTCGCCCAGCTCGAGCACCGAGCGGAACAGCTCGCGCTCGTCAGCCTCGATCGCGTCGGACCCGCTGACCCGGTCGACCATGTCCCGCAGCTGCTCGTCGGACAGGTCGTGCTCGCCGGAGGCCTCGCGCCGGGTCACCGAGAACAGCCCGGCCAGGCGTGACGCCGCCACGAGCAGGACGGAGGACGCGACGACCGCCCCGGCCGGGTGTCTGCGGCCGATCCGGCGCGGCAGCAGCCGGCCACCGACGAGCGCCACCAGCACCGCCACCGGCGCGGCCAGCAGCAGGATCTGCCACCACCGCCAGCCCAGCGCCGCCACCGCGGCGGTCAGGGCAACTGCGGCCAGTGCCTCGAGCGTGACCCGTGCCGCCGCGGCCGCGTCGGCGGTGCCCCACGGGTCGGCCGCGAGTCGGGCCACCCGACGCCCGGACGGCGTTGGTGTGGACAGGTCGGCGAGCGCGTGCCGGCCGAGCCTGCGCAGGCCGGCCTCCCCGGCCGCCAGACCCGCGGCGAGCAGCGCCGCGACCAGCGCCGCGGCGCCCAGCCATGCGATCGTGGCGCTCATCGGCCGGCGAGGAACGTGAGCAGGAGGCGGCGCTGGAGCGCGAACATCTCCTTCTCCTCGTCCGGCTCGGCGTGGTCGTAGCCGAGCAGGTGCAGGATCCCGTGCGTGGTCAGCAGCAGCAGCTCCTCGCTCGTCGAGTGACCTGCCGCGCGCGCCTGGCGCGCCGCGACCGCCGGGCACAGCACCACGTCACCGAGCAGGCCCGGCACCGCCGGCTCGCCGTCGGCACCCGGACGGAGCTCGTCCATCGGGAAGGACAGCACGTCAGTGGGCCCGGGCTCGTCCATCCACCGCACGTGCAGGTCGGTCATCACGTCCTCGTCGACCAGCAGGATCGACAGCTCCGCCTGAGGGTGGACGCGCATCGCGTCCAGCACGTGGCGCGCCAAGGCGGCGAACTCCGCCTCGTCGACGCGGTGCCCGCTCTCGTTGTTGACCTCGATGCTCACCCTCGGCTCCGGGCGTCCCAGTGCGCGTACGCGTCGATGATGTCGCTGACCAGGCGGTGGCGGACGACGTCGGTCGAGGTCAGCCGGCAGAACTGCACGTCGTCCACGTCGCCGAGGATCCCCTCCACGACGCGCAGGCCCGACGTCGTCGCACCCGGCAGGTCGACCTGCGTGACGTCGCCGGTCACCACCATCTTCGAGCCGAACCCGAGCCGGGTCAGGAACATCTTCATCTGCTCGGTGGAGGTGTTCTGGGCCTCGTCGAGGATGATGAACGCGTCGTTCAGGGTCCGTCCGCGCATGTACGCCAACGGCGCGACCTCGACGGTGCCCGACTCGATCAACCGGGGGATGGAGTCCGGGTCGACCATGTCGTGCAGCGCGTCGTACAGCGGGCGCAGGTACGGGTCGATCTTCTCGGCCAGCGTCCCGGGGAGGAACCCGAGCCGCTCGCCGGCCTCGACCGCGGGGCGGGTCAGGACGATCCGGTTGACCTGCTTGGCCTGGAGGGCCTGGACGGCCTTGGCCATCGCCAGGTAGGTCTTGCCGGTACCGGCCGGGCCGATGCCGAACGTCACCGTGTGGGTGTCGATCGCGTCGACGTAGACCTTCTGCCCCACGGTCTTGGGACGGATCGTGCGGCCACGGCTGGACAGGATGTTCTGGGTGAGCACCTCGGCAGGGCGCGCGGTCGCGGCGCGCAGCATCTGCACCGAGCGGGCCACCACGTCGCGGTCGAGAGTCGCGCCGGCGCCGGCGACCTCGACCAGCTCGTCGAGGAGGCGGCCGACCAGCTCGACGTCGCCCGGCGCGCCGCGCACGGTGACGACGTCACCGCGGGCGTGGATCCTGGCCCCGGGGAAGCCCTCCTCGACGGCCCGGAGCACCTCGTCACCGGGCCCGAGCAGCGCCAGCGCCAGGTGGGCGGGCACGACGATCCGGTGCTCGACGCCTCCGGCCGCGGAGCCGCCGGAGCTGGGCGCTGGTGTGGTCATGGGTGCGGCCAGGCGGCCTTGGCCCTCCTCGGGTGGGGTCTTCATCCTAAGGGGCCGCCCCGACAGCGGCGCGGACTGCTCAGGCGGGTGTCCAGCCGAGCGGGGCGCCGGCGATCACGTGGCCGTGCACGTGGAAGACCGACTGCCCGGCGTGCGTGCCGGTGTTGAAGATGAGCCGGAACTGCCCGTCGGCGAGATCCTCGGCGACCTCGTTCGCGGTGCGGACCAGCTCGGCGAGCAGCGCAGGGTCGGCGGCCGCGAGCTGTGCCACGTCGGCGTGGTGGTCCCGGGTGGCCACGAGCACGTGCACGGGGGCCTGAGGGGCGATGTCCCGGAATGCCACGACGGCGTCCGTGCTGAGCACCACATCGGCCGGCACCTCGCCGGCGACGATCCGGCAGAACAGGCAGTCGGGTGAGGTGAGCGGTGCGTTCTGCGACATGCGGCCAGGCTAGACCTGACGACGGCCCCCGGGCCTGGGAGGATGGCCGGACCGACCCGGAGGTGCACCATGCCTGTCCCGATCCGCCGCGTGCTCGTCACGGCCGCACTCCTGGCTGCCTCCGCCGGCCTGGCGGGGTGCGCCACGGGTGCGGACCAGCCGGGCAGCACCACGGCGACGGGGTCCGGCTCCGCCGCCCCGAGCGCCGCGCCGACGCCCGGGGCCACCGACGGCCGGCCGGTCACCAACGGTCCCAACTCGCTGCTCACCCCGGGCGACGGCGCCACCGTCGCCGGCCCGACCGTGACGGTCAGCGGGGACGGCACCGCGTTCGAGGGCACCCTGGTGTACGAGGTCGACGACGCCTCGGGCGATGTCGTCGACCAGGGCTACACGCAGGCCGGGGCGAACGGCGAGGTCGGCCCTTACGAGTTCGAGCTGACCCTGGACCCGGGCACCTACACCGTGCGGGTCTGGGAGCCCGCGATGGGCGAGGAGGAGTCCGGCGACCCCGTCAACGAGGTCAGCGCCAGCTTCACCGTGAGCTGACGGCCCAACGGCCGAGGCGCTCGCAGACCAGCGCGGCCGCGACCGGGCCGGCCGTCGAGGTGCGCAGCACGTGCGGGCCCAGGCGGACCGCCACGGCGCCCGCGCCGCGCAGCTCGGCCAGCTCGGCGTCGTCGATCCCGCCCTCGGGCCCGACCACCAGCAGCACCGCACCCGCCGACGGCAGCTCGGCGCCCGCGATCGGGACGTCGGCCGCCTCGTGCAGCACCAGCACCGCACCGCCGTCGGCCGCGGTCCGCTCGACCAGCTCGGCCAGGCCGGACGTGGTCACGGCCTCGGCGACCTCGGGCAGCCACGCGCGGCGCGCCTGCTTGGTCGCCGCCCGAACGGTGGCGAGCCACTTGGCTCGGCTGCGCGCGGCACGGTCGCCGCGCCAGACCACGACCGACCTCTTCGCCTGCCACGGCACCACGGCGTCGACGCCGACCTCGGTGGCGGCCTCGATCGCCAGCTCGTCCCGATCCCCCTTGGCCAGCGCCTGCACGAGCACCACGCGGACCGGCGGCGCCGGCTCGACGACCCGCTCGCGGACCTCCAGGCCGAGCGCGCCCGGCTCGACCTCGGCGATCACGCAGCGCAGCCGCACGCCGCCGCCGTCCACGACGTCCACGGCCTCGCCGACCCGTCGGCGCTGGACGATCCCGGCGTGGCGGGCCTCGGCGCCCTCCAGGCGGTAGCGGGCGCCCGCCTCCAGACCCGCCAGCGCGCCGGGGTCGGCGAGGAAGACCGGGGCGCTCACGGAGCCACCACGCGAGGCCGCGCCGCGCCGACGCGAGCCCTCACCGGCCCGAGAGCTTCTCGCGCAGGCGGGAGAACACCCCCGAGTGCACCGGCGAGAGGCGGGTCCCGGGCCGCTCCTCGCCCCGCGCTGCGGCCAGCTCACGCAGCAGGCGCTCCTGCTCCTCGTCGAGCGCGGTGGGGACCTGGACCGCGACGTGCACGTGCAGGTCGCCGCGCCCGCCCTGGTGCAGCCGACCGACGCCGAGCCCGCGTTCGGTGAGCACCTCGCCCGGCTGGGTGCCGGGGCGGACGTCCACCTTGCGCGGCCCGTCCAGCGTCTCCAGCTCGACCTGTGTGCCGAGGGCGGCCGCGGTCATCGGCAGCTCGAGCGTGCAGTGCAGGTCGTCGCCCTCGCGGACGAACACCTCGTGCGGGCGCTCCCGGACCTCGAGGTACACGTCACCGGGCGGGCCGCCGGCGGGGCCGACCTCGCCCTGGGCGGTGAGCCGGATGCGGGTGCCGGTCTCCACACCCGCGGGCACGTCGACGTTCAGGGTCCGGCGGCTGCGCACCCGCCCCTCGCCGGAGCACTCCGGGCACGGGTCGGGGATCACGGTGCCGAAACCGTGGCACGCCGCGCACGGGCTGGTGGTCATGACCTGGCCGAGGAAGGACCGCGCGACGCGCTGCACCACGCCGCGGCCCCCGCAGACCTCGCAGGTGCGCGGGCTGGTGCCCGGCCGGCAGCACGAGCCCGAGCAGGTCGGGCACACCACTGCGGTCTCCACCGTGACCTCGCGGTGCGCGCCGAACACCGCCTCGGACAGCTCGAGGTCCAGGCGGACCAGCGCGTCCTGACCGCGCCGGGCGCGCGGCACCGGCCCCCGCTGCGCCGAAGCCCCCTGGGCTGCGCCGAAGAACGTCTCGAAGATGTCCTGGAAGCCGAACCCCGCGCCGAAGCCGGCCCCGCCACCACCGGGAGCGCTCGGGTCCACCCCCCGGTCGTACAGGTCGCGCTTCTCGGGGTTGGACAGCACCTCGTAGGCGCGCGAGACGTCCTTGAACTTCTCCGCCGAGCCGTCGCCGTGGGCGACGTCCGGGTGCAGCTCGCGGGCCAGCTTTCGGTACGCCTTCTTGATCTGGTCCGGGGTGGCGTCACGCGGCACACCCAGGATCCCGTAGTAATCGCTGCTCACTCGTCCCTCTCAGCACGGCCCGCGGCGGGCGGACGCTTCGCCCTCATCCCGCGAGGATCCTGGACAGGTACCTGGCCACGGCCCGGACCGAGGCGATCGTCCCGGCGTAGTCCATCCGGGTCGGGCCCAGGGCCCCGATACGGGCGACCGTCTCGCCGTCCGCACCGTACCCCGCGGCCACGACGGAGGTCTCGCTGAGCCCCGCGTGGGTGTTCTCGTGACCGATCCGCACGGCCACGTCGACGGAGTCCTCGGCCATCTCGGTCAGCAGCCGCAGCAGCACGACCTGCTCCTCGAGCGCCTCGATCACCGGGCGCACCGTGCCGGGGAAGTCCCGGTCGGCCCGAAGCAGGTTCGAGGTCCCGGCCATGACGATCCGCTCCTCGGTCGTCTCCGCGAGCGTGTCGCGGACCACGTCCACCACGGCGCGCACCGCGGGCTGCTCGGAGACCGCGAACGCCTCGACCACCGCCGTCAGTGGCCCGTCGAGCTCGCTGAGCCGCCGCCCCCCGGCGCTGACGTTCAGCCGGGCGCGCAGCTCGGGCACCAGGTCGGCGGCGATGGCGTGCTCGAGCTCGACGGTGCGCTGCTCGACCCGCCCGGTCTCGGTGATGATCACCACGAGCAGGCGGTCGTCGTCGAGCGGGACCAGCTCGACGTGCCGCAGGGCCGAGCGGGCGAGCGACGGGTACTGCACGACCGCCACCTGATGCGTGAGCTGGGACAGCAGGCGCACCGAGCGGTCCACGACGTCGTCCAGGTCCACCGCGTCGGTGAGGAACGCCGAGATGGCGCGCCGCTCGGCGGCAGACAACGGCTTGACCGCCGAGAGGCGGTCCACGAACAACCGGTAGCCCTTGTCCGTCGGCACCCGGCCCGCCGAGGTGTGCGGCTGGGCGATGTACCCCGCCTCCTCCAGGACCGCCATGTCGTTGCGGATCGTCGCGGGCGACACGCCCAGACCGTGCCGCTCGACCAACGAGCGCGACCCGACCGGCTCGTTGGTCGTCACGTAGTCCTCGACGATCGCGCGCAGGACGTCGAGGCGACGGTCGTCGCTCATCCGGCCTCCTTCTCGCGCACGTCCGTGGGTGTGGTGGCACTCGGCACCGCCGAGTGCTAACCGATCCATCGTACGACGGCAGCATCTCGCGGGCAGCACTGCGGACCAGGGCCCACTCGACTGCCGGACAGGTCGTTGACTAGAGTCAGAGAATGTCTGCCGAGGACCTCACCACCGCGACTCTGCGCCGGTTCAACCGGACCTACACCCAGCGGATCGGCGCGCTCGACGAGTCGTTCCTGGGGACCGGCCGCCCCCTCGGGATCTCGCGGGTCCTGTACGAGATCGGCCCGCAAGGCGCTGCGGTCCGCGAGCTGCGCGACCGCCTCGGTCTGGACGCCGGGTACCTCAGCCGCGTCCTGACCCGGCTGGAGGAGGACGGCCTCGTCGACGTGCGGCCCGACCCGGCCGACCGCCGCCGGCGCCTGGCGGTGCCCACGCAGGACGGGCGCACTGCGTGGCAGGACCTCGAGGCCCGCTCGGAGCGCGTCGCGCGACGCCTGGTCGCGCCGCTCACCGCCCGGCAGCGCGACCGCCTGACCGAGGCGCTGGCGACCGCAGACCTGCTGGTGCGCGCCGCGACCGTGCGTCTGCGCGAGGTCCCGCCGACCGACCCAGCGGCACGGGTCGCCGCCGACAGGTACGTCGCAGAGCTCGACCGCCGGTTCCCCGACGGCTTCGCCCTGGACGGCCCCGACGCCGACGGCACCTTCGTGGTCGCCACGTCGGACGGGGAGCCGGTCGCGCTCGGCGGCCTGCGGGACCTGCCCGACCACGGCCCCGACGTGGCCGAGCTCAAGCGGATGTGGGTGCACCCCGGGTGGCGCGGCGCCGGCCTGGGCTCCCGGATGCTGCGGCACCTCGAGGCGATGGCCGCCGCCCGCGGCCACCGCCGCGTCGTGCTGGACACCAACGGCACGCTCACCGAGGCCATCGCGATGTACGAGCGCGCCGGGTACCGCCGGATCGAGCGCTACAACGACAACCCGTACGCCGAGCTGTTCTTCGCCAAGGACCTCGCCGACTGACCCGCACCGGCACATCGACGGGCGATCGGCCCCGCTCGGCGTGGTGGGTCGGGCACGCGCCCGCGGCCCGGCATCATCGGTGCGACCCGAGGGAGGCCCGATGGACAGGTACGGACGCGACGTGCTCGCCGGCCCGCAACGGCCCGCGCGACCGCCCTCGCGCCCCGTGCCCGCGGACGCCGGGCTCGTCGTCGAGGAGGTCACGACGGGCTGGGTGGGCGCGGTGGTCGGCGTCGAGCGCTCCGGTGGGATGCGCGTCGTAGTGGTCGAGGACCGCCGCGGCGCGACCCGCACGTTCCCGCTCGGCCCCGGGTTCTGGATCGACGGCGAACCCGTCGAGCTCGTGCCACCCGCCGGGCCCTGCGCCCCTGCAGCGCCGACCCGCACAGCGTCCGGCTCCCGAGCCGTGCCCGGTGCCGCCGCCCGCGTCGCGAGGGCGAGCCGGATCTGGGTCGAGGGGCGTCACGACGCCGAGCTGGTCGAGCAGGTCTGGGGCGACGACCTGCGCCTTGAGGGCGTGGTGGTCGAGATGCTCGACGGCGTGGACGACCTGGCGGCTGAGGTCGCCCGGTTCTCCCCCGGGCCCACGCGCCGCCTCGGGGTGCTGGTGGACCACCTGGTGCCCGGGAGCAAGGAGTCGCGGATCGCCGCTGAGGCGGTGCGTGCGGCGCCTCCCGGGACCGTGCTGGTGCTCGGACACCCGTATGTCGACGTGTGGCAGGCGGTCCGGCCGGAGCGGCTGGGGCTGTCCGCGTGGCCACAGGTCCCACGCGGCACGCCGTGGAAGGAGGGCGTGCTGGCGGCGCTGGGCTGGCCGCACGCCGACCAGGCCGACGTCGCCGCGGGGTGGCGCCGCATCCGCGGCGCGGTTCGCGACTACCGCGACCTCGAGCCCTCGCTGCTGGGCCGGATGGAGGAGCTGATCGACTTCGTCACCTGAGCGCACCGCGCCCGCACGACGTGGGGCCCGGGAGCGCGCTCCCGGGCCCCACGTGCAACGCGTCAGGCGGCCAGCGGACCGTTGAGCAGCCGGCGGTAGGTGAAGGTGAACGCGAGCATTGCGAGCGGCACGGCCACGAGGAGACCGAGACCGAGCAGGAACCCGCCGATCGCCATCGCGACGTACGCGAGGATGTACACCACGATCGTCGAACCGACGTTCTTGCTCACCAGCGAGAAGCTCGCCTTGATCGCGTCGACGGGTCCCATGCCCTGGTCGACGGCGAAGAACAGCGCGAACATCGCGAAGTAGCTCACCACCAGCCCGCCGATCCCGAACGTGATCCCCGAGACGATGCCCGTGCCGAGGGCCACGAGCAGCGCGGTCAGCAGGACGCTCCCCAGGTTGGGGTACTTGTAGCAGGTCGCCACGGTGATCTGCTCGCCGTTGGCCACCCGCAGGGAGGCGTTGATGAGACCGGCTTGGGCAAGGAACCCGACGATGGCCGCGAGGATCCACACCAGGAACATCGCGCCGAAGCCGATCCCGAACAGGCCGCCGCCAACCAGGTTCCCGTTGGCGTCGAGCGTGACGCGGCTGGCCGCAGCAGCGAAGGCGATGTAGGGCAGCCCGACGAGCACGAACCCGATCACGGCATAGCCGAGAAGGCCGAGCACGAATGCCCCGACGTTCTGCTGGAACTTCGCCCACGCCCAGCCGAACGCGTCACCGACGTTGATCTGCACCGGCGCGACCCCGTACCCCGGGGGCGGGACCTGGTACCCCGGAGGGGGCGCCTGGTACCCGGGAGGGGGCGCCTGGTACCCGGGAGGCGGAGCCTGGTACCCCGGAGGCGGAGCCTGGTACCCCGGAGGCGGAGCCTGGTACCCCGGAGGCGGCGCCTGATACCCCGGAGGCGGCGCCTGGTAGCCGGCAGGCGGCGCCTGCTCGCCACTCGGCGGCGGCGGAGCCTGGTACCCGCCGGGAGGCGGCGGAGTCTGATCCGGCTCGGGGTTGGGCTGGGCGCCCGGGGTCTCGGTCACGAATCCTCCTCGCAGGGGCGCCGGCGGACGCCGGCGGCTGTCGGCCAGCGAATCGACTCCGCGCCGCCTGTGTCAAGGCTCCACGCTGCCGGATCTGCCCCCGTTCACCCGCCGTGCGCCCGGCGTCGGGCCCAACGGGACCTTGATCACCAACGGACGGGCCGGCCCGCCCACCCACCCGTCACGGCTCCAGGCTCATGACGATGCTGCCGGGGTCGGTCACGCTCACCCTCGCACAGCCGCGCTCGCGGGCGACGGCGGGCAGGTGAGTCCGCGGACGAACACCCTGACGCGGCCCGGGCCGTGCGTCCGGCGCGACTCGTCAGTCGGTCAGCGCGCGGACCACGGCGTCGGCCAGCAGCCGACCTCGCCCGGTGAGGACCACGCGGCCGTGCACCGCGTCGCGACCCTGCACCAGGCCGTCGGCGACAAGCCCGGCCACGGCTTCCCGCCCCAGGTCGGAGAGCGCCGCCAACGGCAGCCCACCGGCCATCCGCACCCCCAGCAGCACCCGCTCGAGCCGGACGTCGTCCGCGCCGAGCACCTCCCGCCCCGCGGCCGGGGTCCGGCCCTCGGCGAGCCGCTCGGCGTAGGGCCGAGGATGCTTGACGTTCCACCAGCGCACCGCGCCGTCCGGCGCGCCGACGTGCGAGTGCGCGCCCGGGCCGACCCCCCACCAGTCCGCGCTGCGCCAGTAGGCCTCGTTGTGCCGGCTGGCGGCACCGGGACGGGCCCAGTTGCTCACCTCGTACCAGGTCAGACCGGCGGCCGACGCGAGCTCGTCGACCACCTCGTACTTGGTCGCCTGGTCGTCGGGGTCGGGCGGGTCGAGCACGCCGCGCCGCACGAGCGCACCCATCCGGGTGCCCTCCTCGACCACGAGCGCGTACGCCGACAGGTGGTCGACCCCGGTGTCCAGCGCTGCCTCGACGGACCGCCGCCAGTCGTCCACCGACTCCCCCGGGGTGCCGTAGATGAGGTCGAGGGACACCGCGAGCCCGGCGTCGCGCGCCCAGCCGACCACCAGCGGCACGCGCTCCGGGTCGTGCGTGCGGTCCAGCGTCGCGAGCACGTGCGGCACAGCCGACTGCATCCCGAACGACACCCGGGTGAACCCGGCCGCGGCGAGCGCCTCGAGCCCGGCGGCGTCGACCGAGTCGGGGTTGGCCTCGGTGGTGACCTCCGCTGCCGGCTCCACGCCGAGCTCGTCGCGCACCGCGCGCAGCATCCGTGCCAGGTCGCCGGGCGGGAGCATGGTCGGCGTGCCACCGCCGAGGAAGACCGTGCTGACCGGCCGTGCGCGGCCCACCGCGCCCAGCGCGCCGGCCGCGAGAGCGACCTCGGCCGACGCGGTGGCGGCGTAGGTCGCACGGTCGACGCCTCCCCCGAGCTCGGCGGCGGTGTAGGTGGTGAAGTCGCAGTACCCGCAGCGCACGCGACAGAACGGCACGTGCAGGTACATACCGAGTCCGTCGGCCGCGGGCGGCACGTCGGCGAGCCACTCCGGCAGCGACCCGTCGTCGGGGACCGGCTCGCCGTCCGGCAGGGCGGGCACTAGTCCTGCGCCCCGTCGGGAGCACCGCGCCCGGCCGCTGCCTCGAGCGCGCGCCGCATGTAGTCGGCCAGGACGAACCCGTCGTCCGCGGCGGCCAGGACGGCCCGGGCCGCCTCGGACGGGCAGCCGGCGAACGCGACGGCGGCACTCACCGGGTGGACCGGCCGGGAGACCACACGCACCGGGTCACCGGCGGCGACGGAACCGGACCGCACCACGCGCAGGTATACGCCGGGCCGTCCGCGTTCGGTGTAGCGGCGCACCCAGCCGTCCTCGCCGACCCACCGGGCGAACGTGGCGCACGGCGTGCGCGGCCCGGTGACCTCGACCTCGACCTCGCCGATCCGCCACCGCTCGCCCAGCAGCGCGTCGTCCACCGGCAGGCCCGCGATCCGCAGGTTCTCCCCGAACCGGCCGGGCGGGACGTCCTGACCCAGCGTCTGCGCCCAGTGGTCGGCCTCGGCCCGGTCGATCGCGTACAGCGCCTTGTCGGGCCCGCCGTGGTGCTTGCGGTCGGCCTGCACGTCGCCGCGCGCGCCGTAGCGGCCCACCCGCACGGGGCCGTCGACCGCCCGCTTGTCGATCGCGGTCACCCCGGTGGTGCCGTCGTCCGGCCGCAGCGCCGCGACCACGCAGACCGCGTCGACCACGGCCCCCGGCCGTGCGTCCGCGGCCGCGGCGCTCACTTCTTCCTCTCGCCCTCGGCGCCGGTGGACAGCGCTGCGATGAAGGCCTCCTGCGGCACGTCGACCCGCCCGATCGTCTTCATCCGCTTCTTGCCCTCCTTCTGCTTCTCCAGCAGCTTGCGCTTACGGGTGATGTCACCGCCGTAGCACTTGGCGAGCACGTCCTTGCGCAACGCACGCACCGTCTCGCGGGCGATGACGCGGGCCCCGACGGCGGCCTGGATCGGCACCTCGAACTGCTGGCGCGGGATGAGCTCCTTGAGCTTGGCCGCCATCATCACGCCGTAGGCGTACGCCTTGTCCTTGTGCACGATCGCGCTGAACGCGTCGACCTGCTCGCCCTGCAGCAGGATGTCCACCTTGACCAGGTCGGCAACCTGGTCACCGGCCTGCTCGTAGTCCAGCGACGCGTAGCCCTTGGTGCGCGACTTCAGCTGGTCGAAGAAGTCGAACACGATCTCCGCCAGCGGAAGCATGTAGCGCATCTCGACGCGCTCCGGCGACAGGTAGTCCATCCCCAGCAGGTCGCCGCGCCGGGTCTGGCACAGCTCCATGATCGCGCCGATGTACTCGCTGGGAGCCAGGATCGTGGCGCGCACGATGGGCTCACGGACCTCGGAGATCTTGCCGCCCGGGAACTCGCTCGGGTTGGTCACCGTGACCGACGTGCGGTCCTCCATGGTCACCGTGTAGACCACGTTGGGCGCGGTCGAGATGAGGTCCAGGTCGAACTCGCGCTCGAGCCGCTCGCGAACGATCTCCAGGTGCAGCAGGCCGAGGAACCCGACCCGGAACCCGAAGCCCAGCGCCACCGAGGTCTCCGGCTCGTAGGCCAGCGCGGCGTCGTTGAGCTTGAGCTTGTCCAGCGCGTCGCGCAGGTCCGGGTAGTCCGAGCCGTCGATCGGGTAGAGCCCGGAGAACACCATCGGCTTGGGGTCGTGGTACTCCGCGAGCGCGGCGGCGGCCGGCTTGGACTGGTTGGTGACGGTGTCGCCGACCTTGGAGTGGCGCACGTCCTTGACGCCCGTGATGAGGTAGCCCACCTCCCCCACACCCAGGCCCTGGGTCGGGTTCGGCTCGGGCGCGATGACGCCGATCTCGAGCAGCTCGTGCGTCGCCCGGGTGGACATCATCAGGATCCGCTCGCGAGGCGAGAGGTGGCCGTCGACCACCCGCACGTAGGTGACCACGCCGCGGTAGGTGTCGTAGACCGAGTCGAAGATCATCGCGCGGGCGGCCGCGCCCGGGTCCCCGACCGGGTGGGGCACCTCGGCCACGATCCGGTCGAGCAGCGCCGCCACACCCTCGCCGGTCTTGCCCGACACCCGCATGACGTCGTCCGGGTCCCCACCCACCAGCCCCGCGAGCTCCTCGGCGTAGCGCTCGGGCTGCGCGGCGGGCAGGTCGATCTTGTTGAGCACCGGGATGATGTGCAGGTCCTGCTCCATGGCCAGGTACAGGTTGGCCAGGGTCTGGGCCTCGATCCCCTGCGCGGCGTCGACCAGCAGCACGGCGCCCTCGCAAGCGGCCAGCGAGCGCGAGACCTCGTAGGTGAAGTCCACATGACCGGGCGTGTCGATCATGTTCAGCGCGTAGGCGGTGCTGCCACCTGCCTGGTCGGTGACGGCCCACGGCATCCGCACCGCCTGCGACTTGATGGTGATGCCGCGCTCGCGCTCGATCTCCATCCGGTCCAGATACTGCGCGCGCATCGCGCGGTCGTCGACCACGCCGGTGAGCTGGAGCATCCGGTCGGCGAGGGTCGACTTGCCGTGGTCGATGTGGGCGATGATGCAGAAGTTGCGCAGCAGCTCCGGCGGGGTCGCCGCCGGAATGATGCGCGCGGTCTGCGCCGCGCTCGGGATCGGGGACAACGCGCTCCTGGTCCGGGTCGTCGGTGCGGGTCGGGCGGCTCACATCGTCCCACGAGCAGGGACCGAAGGCCGCACGGCGGGCACCGCGGTGGGCGATCATGGCCGGGTGACGCTCGACCACCTCGCGGCCCTCGCCCACGCGCAGCACCGGTTCGCGACAGTGCTCGCCACCGGCGACCCGGAGGCGCCGGTCGCCTGCTGCGGGCCGTGGCGGGTCGCCGACCTGGCTCTGCACCTGGGTGGCGTGCACTGGTGGGCGGCTGCCATGGCGCTCGGCGTCGACCTCGACCCGCGCGAGCCGTCCACCCCCCGGCAGACGTCCGCGCTGGTCGCGTTCTACACGTGGGCCGCGGAGCACCTGCGCACGACGCTCGCCGAGATCGGTCCCGACGCTCCGGCCCTCACCCTGGTGGGCCCGGGGACTGCGGCGTTCTGGCGACGCCGCCAGCTGCACGAGACCGCCGTGCACCTGTGGGACCTGAGCACCGCGGTCGGCGCGGAGCCGGACGTCCTCGGCGAGGACGTCTGGACCGACACGGTGGCGGAGGTGGTCGACACGATGACCCCGCGCCAGGTCCGCCTGGGCCGCACCGAGCCACCGCCCCACACGGTCGAGCTCGTCGCTCCCGGACGCACCTGGCGGCTCGGGCCCGACCGGGATGCGGACGTGACGGTCCACGGCACGGCGCGGGACCTGGCCCTGATGCTGTGGAAGCGCGTGGAGCCGGGCCACGGCGGGCTCATGGTCTCCGGCGACGCGTCCGCCCTGGTGGCGGTGCTCGCCCTGCGACTCACACCCTGACGACCCGCCGGCCGGGTGGCCCGGTGACAGGATCGGACGGCCGACCAACCGAGGGAGAACCATGCGCGTCGCGCGTCTGCACGCCGCTCGAGACCTGCGGCTGTCCACCGAGCCCGACCCGGTCCCCGCCGACGGCGAGACGCTGATCCGAGTCGGCGCCGTCGGGCTGTGCGGGTCGGACCTGCACTGGTGGACCGACGGCGGTGTCGGCGAGACCGCCCTGGGCTCGCCCGTGGTGCCCGGCCACGAGGCAGCCGGCACGGCGGTCGGGGGGCCGTGGGACGGCCGCGTCGTGGCGATCGACCCGGCGATCCCGTGCGGACGATGCGCCCGATGCCTGGACGGCGACCCGAACCTGTGCCCCGCCGTACGGTTCGCCGGGCACGGCGGGACGGACGGCCCCCTGCGCGAGCTGATGGCCTGGCCGACCGGCCGCCTGCACCTGCTGCCTGCGTCGATGGACGCGGTCGACGGAGCGATGCTCGAACCTCTCGGTGTGGCCGTCCACGCGGTCGACCTCTCGCACGTGCGGCTCGGCGCGACCGCCGCCGTGGTGGGGCTGGGACCGATCGGCCTTCTCGCGATCCAGGTCCTGCGGGCCGCCGGCGCGCGCCGGGTGGTGGGCGTCGAGCCGCTCGCCCACCGGCGCCGGGCCGCCGAGGACCTGGGCATCGACGCGGCGGTCGCGCCGCAGGACGCCGATGCGCTGGCGGACGACCTCGGCGACGGCGCGGACGTCGTCCTGGAGATCGCCGGCGACGACGATGCGATCGACCACGCCGTGCGGCTGGCCCGCCCCGGCGCCAGGGTGATGCTGGCCGGGATCCCGAGCGCTTCGCACAGCGCGTTCCCGGCCGCCGTGGCCCGGCGCAAGGGCCTGAGCATGCTCATGGTGCGGCGGATGAAGGAGGTCTACCCACGTGCCATCGCGCTGGTGGCCGACGGAGCCGTGCAGCTCGCACCGCTGGTGACCGCGCGCTTCGGGCTTGGGGACGCCGCCGCGGCCTTCGAGCACGGTGCCGCGCGCGCGGGTGTCAAGACGGTGATCCTGCCCGGGGCCTGACGGCTCGCCGCGCGGCCGCCTCAGGCCTCGCGGGTGATCCGGACCTGCACCTCCATGGACTGGGTCCCGCCCCCGGCGAAGATCCCGCGCACCGGGGCGACGTCCTGGTACTCCCGACCACGGCCGACCACCACGTGGTGCTCGCCGACGTCGATGTCGTTGGTCGGGTCGTGACCGACCCAGTGACCGACCCACCACTCGACCCAGGCGTGCGACTCCCCGGCGACGGTCCGGCCCACCTCGCCGTCGCGCGCCGGGTGCAGGTACCCCGAGACGTACCGCGCCGGGATGCCCACCGCGCGCAGTGCCCCGACCGACAGGTGCGCCATGTCCTGGCAGACCCCCTTGCGCGCCGCCCACGCGTCCACGGCCGGTGAGTGCACGGCGGTCACGCCCGGCACGTACTCCACGGCCCCGTGCACCGCGGCGCAGATCGTCCTTGCGGTCGCGTCAGGGGTCGACCCCGTGGCGGCCGCCGCCGTCCGCGCGAGCTCGAGCAGCTCCGCAGGCACCTGCGTGGTCGGCGACACCTCCAGGTACTCGGCCATCGCGTCCAGGGCCGTCTCCGAGCCGACCACTGCCCAGCCCATCGGCGCGGGCAGGGCGGGCGGGTGCACCTCGACCCGCGCGACGGCCGTCAGGCTGAGGCTGTCGTGCGGCTGCCCGCTCTCGAACGCGGTGACGGCCGTGCCCCAGTAGTCGACGTAGTCGTGCCGCCAGGTGGACGGCTCGATCTCGAGGTTGCCGGCGAGCACCGTCTGACGTGGCTCGGAGCGGGGCACCATCCGGGCCTCGTTGAAGGACGCGGCCACGGGACCCTCGTAGCTGAAGACCGTGGTGTGCACCACGTGCAGGCGACTCACAGCACACCCCCGGCCCACTGGGTCAGGGCACCGGAGGGGAAGTACCGGGCCCGGACCAGCTCGCTCGCCCGGGCGCACGCACGCTGCACGGTGACCATGTGGTCCGGCAGGTTCTCCACCAGGTCGGGCAGGACCCCGTACTCCAGGGTCGTGCGGGCGTGCCCGAGCGTGCGCCTGGCGTCGTCCACGCCGTGCCCCTCGTAGCCACCGGCCGGGTCGAGGGAGTCCAGGCAGGTGTGCGCCTGGCCGAGCGCGTGCACCACCGAACGCGGGAACTGCCGGTCGGTGAGCAGGAACTCCGCGGCGCTGTCCTCCGCGCCGAAGCCCCGGTAGCGCCGCAGGTAGGCCTCGTACGCACCGCTCGAGCGCAGCAGCGTGCCCCAGTCCGGCCCGGTGGCCCCGGCCAGGGCACGGGTCGCCAGGAGCCGGGCCGTCATGTCGGCGCGCTCGATCGACCGCCCGAGGATGAGGAAGTTCCAGGTGTCGTCGCGCGAGAGCGACTGGGCGGTGATCCCGGTGACCAGGGACGCGCGCTCGATCACCCAACGGAAGTACTCGTGCGGCCGACGTGACCACATGTGCGCGGGCAGCTGCGTCCAGGTGCCGTTGATCGCCTCCCACAGCTCGGTGGAGATCACCTCACGGGCCCGGCGGGCGTTCTCGCGCGCGGCGACCAGCGCGCCCGCGATCGACGACGGCGAGCTGCGGTCGAAGGCGAGCGCCTCGAGCACCTGGTCCCGGCCCACCAGGAGCTCGGGGTCCGGGACGGCCCGGTCCATCACCGACATCAGGGTCCGGCAGACCAGGTCCTCCTCCGCCCACGGGTCCTCGAGCAGGATCTGGACGTGCACGTCGAGCAGCCGCGCGGTGTCGTCCGCCCGCTCGACGTAGCGACCGATCCAGAACAGCGACTCGGCGATCCGGCTCAGCACGGGCGCACCTCCGCCGTCGCCTGCTGCTGCTGCTGTTGCTGTTGCTGTTGCTGTTGCTGTTGGGAGTAGTCGTCCTGCGGGCTCGCCACGACCGGGACGGACGCGGTGGTCACCGGCACGCGGGGCATCGTCGGCGGACGGGCGCCCGGCGCGTGGCGAGCCGGCCCGAGCACCCAGGTGTCCTTGGACCCGCCGCCCTGGGAGCTGTTGACCACCAGCTGCCCCTCAGGCAGCGCGACGCGGGTGAGACCGCCGGGGAGCACCCACACGTCGTTCCCGTCGTTGACGGCGAACGGCCGCAGGTCCACGTGCCGGGGGCGCAGGCCATCCTCGACCAGCGTCGGCACCGTCGACAGCTGCACCACGGGCTGGGCGATCCAGCCGCGCGGGTCGGCCCGCAGCCGGTCGCGCAGCACGCCGAGCTCGGTCCGGCTCGCCCGGGGTCCGATCACGATGCCCTTGCCGCCCGAGCCGTCGACCGGCTTGACCACGAGGTCCTCGAGCCGGTCGAGCACCTCCGCCAGCGCCTCGGGCTCCTCCAGCCGCCAGGTGTCCACACCGGCCAGCAGCGGCTCCTCGCCGAGGTAGTACCGGATGAGGTCGGGCACGTAGGAGTAGACGAGCTTGTCGTCCGCGACGCCGTTGCCCACCGCGTTGGCGATGGTGATCGTCCCGGTGCGGGCGCACGCCACCAGACCGGGGCAGCCCAACAACGAGTCGTCGCGGAACACCACGGGGTCCAGGAAGTCGTCGTCGACCCGGCGGTAGATCACGTCCACCCGGCGGCGGCCCGTGGTGGTTCGCATCCACACCCGCCCGCCCGCGCAGAACAGGTCGCGGCCCTCGACCAGCTCGACGCCCATCGTGCGGGCCAGCAGCGAGTGCTCGAAGTACGCGCTGTTGAAGACCCCCGGCGTCAGCACCACGACCGTCGGGTCGTCGACACCCGGCGGCGCGGCAGCCGTGAGCGCGGCGAGCAGCCGGCGCGGGTAGTCGGCGACCGGCCGGATCCGCAGAGTCGCGAACAGCTCGGGGAAGACCTGCGCCATGGCGCGGCGGTTCGACAGCACGTAGCTGACGCCGCTGGGCACTCGGACGTTGTCCTCCAGCACCCGGAACGTACCCTCGGCGTCGCGGATCAGGTCGATGCCGGCGACGTGCACCCGCACACCGTTGGGCGGCTCGATGCCCTGCGCGGCCCGGTGGAAGTGCTTGGAGGAGGTGACCAGCCGCCGCGGGATCACCCCGTCGGTCACCGCACGCTGAGCGCCGTACACGTCGGCCAGGAACGCCTCGAGCGCCCTGACCCGCTGGGCCACGCCCGGGCCCACCCCGTCCCACTCCGCCTCGGTGACCACGCGCGGCGCGACGTCGATCGGGAACGGCCGCTCCTCGCCACCGATGTCGAACGTCACCCCCTGGGTGAGGTAGCCGCGGGCGAGTGACTCCGCACGGGCCCGCAGCTCGCTCTCCGACATCTGGCCGAGCGCCTTGTGCACGTGTCGGTAGGAGGGCCGCACCGCGCCGGTGTCGTCGATCACCTCGTCCCACGCGGCCCCGCGCGGGTACCCGGCGAACACGTCGCTCATGACCGCACCGTAGCCAGGCGGTGTCACGTCCGCGTTTCGGGGCGGCGACCGCGGGTGATCATGTGGATACCCTGGCCCGCATGGCGAGGTCGTCGGCGACCGGTGCGGCGCTCGGCCGCGTGGTGCGGCTGGTCGCCTCCGCCGCCGTGCGCGGCGCCAAGGCGGGCGCTCGCGGGGCCGCCGCGGGTGCCGCCCGTGTCCGGACCCGGGCGCGCACGGCCCGCACCGGCGCCTACCCGGGCGACTTCCACGGGCCGCTGACCCCCGCCTACGCGCCGGACCCGGACGGCGAGCCGGACCCCGGAGAAGTGGTCTGGACCTGGGTGCCGTTCGAGGAGGACCACCGGCGCGGGAAGGACCGACCGGTCCTGCTGGTCGGCCACGAGGGCCCGTGGCTGCTGGGCCTGATGCTCTCCAGCCGTGACCACGACGTCCGGCCAGGCCCGCCCGACGAGCGTTGGCTGGACCTGGGGACGGGCGCCTGGGACTCCCGGCGCCGCTCGAGCGAGGTACGTCTTGACCGGGTGATCCGGATCGATCCACTGGCGGTGCGCCGGGAGGGTGCCGTCCTCGACCGTGTCCGGTTCGACGCCGTGGTCGGTTCGCTCCGGGCCCGACGCGGCTGATAGCATCACAGGCCGCGTGTCCGCCCAGGTCGGCGGGCACTGGTCCGGATCCTCTCCGCGGGTGTCCCCACGCCCCAGTCCCGGCTCCGGACGCGCCCTCTACGACCTGTCAGATCGCTTCGGCGAACGCACAAGAGAGTCAACTGTGGCCAACATCAAGTCCCAGATCAAGCGGATCCGTACCAACGAGGCCGCACGGCTTCGCAACAAGGCGGTGAAGTCCGAGCTCAAGACCCTCGTTCGCCGCGTGCACGAGGCTGTCGCGACCGGCGACAAGGACGCCGCGACCACTGCCCTGCGCACCGCGAGCACCAAGCTCGACAAGGCCGTCAGCAAGGGCGTGATCCACGCGAACCAGGCGGCCAACCGCAAGTCCGCGCTGGCCAAGCAGGTCGCCGCGCTCTGAGCGCCGTGGCCGGGCCGGCTCCGCGGGCCTGACGAGCACGAACGAGGGCGCCTCCCCAACGGGAGGCGCCCTCGTTCGTCATCCGCCGGGCCCGTCGCCCCGACTCCCCCTGCCAGCCGGCGAGACACCCAGAGGCGAGCTCAGCCCTCCGTGGGCTCGCTGAACCCGACCGCCAGAGGGTGGCGGGTGGTCATCGAGAAGGTCGTCGGACGGATGCCGGCTTCCTCGAGCGCGGTGGCGTAGGCACGCGCCGCGGCAGCGTGGTCGCCCAGCGAGACGAGACGGTCCCCGAGCGATCGCCAGACCGAGGCCGACTGCCGTCCCGCCGAGAGCATGGCGAGCCGGTCGGCGGCCCAACGGTACTCGTCGAGAGCCTCGTCGAGCCGGGCGGTGGCTGCGAGCGCGTCACCGAGCACGATGTGTGCGTCGCAGACGTCGAAGTCGCCCGAGTCCCCGATCCGTTCCAGGGCGCCGCGGACGAGCGCCTCGGCCTGCTGCGGCTCGCCGAGGAGCAGGTAGGCCCGACCGGTCTCGTACTCGCACCGCCCGATCTCGAGCTCCGATCCGACGTTCGCCAGCCCGTCCATCGCGGCGGCGAACTGCTCGAGCGCGGCCACCGGCTCAGGCGGGTTGGCGCGCAGCAGCAACCACCCGTAGTGCAGGCGCAGGCGCGGGACGTCGCGGGTGGGCTCGCTCTCGCTGAGATAGGCGATCGCACGCTCGGTGAGGCGGCGCGCCTCCGCGTACTCGCCACGCCCCTCGGCGACGAGCGACGCGTTCCAGTAGACGCTGCCGCGCCCACGTCGCGTGCCGTGCTCCTCGGCCATCTCGATCAGGCCCGAGGCGCGGTGTGCCGCGAACAGCAGGTCGCCGCGCTGGTAGTACGACCACAGGATCGACGACGCCAGGCGCAGGTGCTCGTCGGTGGCGGCCAGGCCGGCCTCCTCCAGCTGGGCCAGCACCTCCTCGCCGAGCTCGATGCTGTGGCTCAGGTCACCGGCCTGCACGTAGATCGCGACCAGGTAGGCCGCCTGTGCGGCCGCCTGCAACCAGCGCTTGTTGGCGCGCGCCTCAGCCAGCAGGGGCTCGAGGACGGCTACCGCGCTGTCGAGGTCGCCGAGCGCCTCGTGCGCCTGTGCGAGGGCGACCAGCGCCTCCGTCCGGTGTCGCGGCGCGATGGCGCTCAGGTCGATGGCGAGCAGCCGGTCCCGCGCGTCGGCCGCCTCACCGTTCGCCAGTGCGATGCGCGCGTAGCCGAGCTCCAGGCGTGCACGCTCCTCGCTCGGCGCCTTGTCGCCGAAGCGCAGGAAGTCGGCCGTGGTGCCGAGACGCTCGGCGAGCACGGCGAGAGCGCGGTCGGTCGGAGTGCGCCGTCCCGCCTCGATGAGCGAGATGTAGGACGGCGAGAACTCGTCACCCGCGAGCGCCGTCTGAGACAGGCCGGCGCGGACCCGCTCGGCCCGCACACGTTCGTGAAGTTCAGTCACAACTCATCACCATACCCGTGACTACCTGGCATTGACACCCGTGCATCGACGCATTCCGCGAGCATGTCCAGATCTGCACCCCTCACCTCACTCGATCGGCGCAGCCGCAGCGCGTCGTCCCTCGTAGCGAGACGCCGCGCGGGCCGTCGACGCCCGCCGACGGCCCGCGCGTGAAGTCCTGCCGGATCAGTACATGGTGCAGCAGCCGGTACCGATGCTCGGGGTGGCGCCGCCGCCGAACGGGAGACCGATGACAGCGAGGGAGGCGGTGAGGATGGCGGTGACGGACGCCTTGACGATGCGGCTCATGATTACTCCTCAGGTGGGGTCTGTCATGCCTACTATGACAGACTTCGCTCTCCTGTCCAGGGTTTCAGGGCTCAGATTCTGGGGTTTCACCTGCACAAACCGGACGACCCGGCCGTATGACGTACATCACATCGACCGATGTGGCAGTTCCAGTTCGCGAGAGTCACAGCGTCTGTGACTCGTGAGACCGGTACTGCTCACGAGGGCGGCGTGCCAGGTCAGAGGGTTGGGCGGTCGGCGTGCGGCCACGCTCGGCTGCCCGCGATGGCGCGCCGGGGCATCGGGGCGGGCGCGGGCGCGGGCGGGGTCAGCGTCCCGCTGCGGCTGACACGCGCAGCACGGCGCGTTCGACAGCGAACACCGGGTCGCGCCCGGCGCCCTTCACCTCGGCGTCCGCCTGCGCGACGGCGCCGATCGCCTCGGCCAGCGTCTCCGGGCGCCAGCCGACCAGGTCGCGCCTCGCACGGTCCAGCTGCCACGGCGCGAGGCCAAGGTCGGCCGCGGTCAGGCCGCGGCCCCGCGACGCCGCCACCTTCGCCAGCACCCGCAGCCGCGCCGCGAGCGCCGCAACCAGCGGGACCGGGTCCGTCCCGGTCGCCAGCGCGTGGCGCAGCAGTGCCACCGCCTCGCCCGCGCGGCCCGCCACCGCGGCGTCGGCGACCCGGAAGCCCGTGGCCTCGACGCGCCCTCCGTAGTAGCGGGCGACCACGTCGGACGAGATCAGCCCCGACGTGTCGGCCACGAGCTGCTGGCAGGCCGAGGCCAGCTCGCGCAGGTCGGCACCGCAGGCCTCGACCAGCGCCCGGACCGCGCCGGAGTCCGCACGGCGCCCCGCGCGGCGCAGCTCCTGGCCGACGAAGTCGGCCTTGTCGCCCTCCCGCTTGATCGCCTCGCACACCACCTGCGTCGCACCAACCGCCCGGAGTGCGTCCAGCGCGGGACGACCGCGATTGCCCCCGCCGTGCACGGCCACCAGGACGACGTCCGGCTCCGGAGACGCGACGTAGGACCGCAGGTCGTCGAACGCCGCGTCGGTCCCGGTCTCCAGGCCCTCGACCACCACGACGCGTGACTCACCGAACAGCGACGGGCTCGTGGCCACGCCGAGGCGGCCGGGCTCGTACACGGCGGCGTCGAGGCGCGTCACCTCCACCTCGGGATCGGCTGACCGCGAGAGCTCCACCACCCGGTCCACCGCGCGCTCGGCGAGCAGGCCCTCCGGTCCGGTGACCAGCACGAGCGGGGCGGGGGCCACCTGGTCCCAGGTGGTCGAGGCGGTGCGGGGCACGGGGTCAGCCTGCCACGTCCCGGTGACGATCCCGGTCATCGGCTGGTCCGGCGAGCAGTGCCCGTGCGGCGAACCAGCCGGCGCCCGTCAGCGCGGCCAGGGCGATCGCTCCCGCCACGCCCGGCGCCCAGCCGGTCCGCGCCCCCGGCAACCCGGCCGTCGCCCGGGCGACCGTCGCGATCCAGGCCGCCGGCAGCGCTGCGGTCCGGGCGAGCACGCTCGCCGCCGCCGGCGCCGCGGGACCGAGCAGCGTGGCACCGAGCCCGAGGAGCGTGGCCGGGACCACAGCAGGCGCTGCGAGCACGTTGGCGACCACGGCCCATGGCGTCACGACCGGGTCGACGAGCACCAGGACCGGACCGACCGCGCTCTGCGCGGCCAGCGGCACGGTCACCACCGGGAGCAGGCGCCGGGCCCGCTCGCTGCGGCCGCCGAGCGCGACCGCCGCCGGCCGCGCGAGGAGCACGATCGCGGCGGTCGCGACCACGGAGAGCTGGAAGCCCAACGAACCCGCGGCCCAGGGGTCCGCGAGGCACAGCCCGACGACCACGGCCGCGAGCACCGGCACCGGCCGAGCGCGCCGGCCCACGCCCACCGCGACTGCCCCGACCACACCCGTGGCCACCGCACGCTGCACCGCGGGGCCCCCTCCCACCAGGACCGAGAACGCCGCCGCAGACGCCGCCGCGAGAACCGCGCGCACCCAGCGGGGCGCACGGACCAGCCCGGCGAGGCCGAACGCGGCCAGCACGACGACGGCGACGTGCTGGCCCGACACGGCCACGAGGTGCGAAAGCCCGGCGGCGCGCATGGCGTCGGCGAGCCCGGGGTCCAGCCGAGACGTGTCCCCCACCGCCGCGCCGGGCACCAGCCCGCGCGCGTCGGCGGGCAGGTCCGCGGTGGCGGCCAGCAGCCCCGCACGCAGCCGCGACACCGCCGCGTCCACCGGCCCCGGCTCGGCCAGCACCGTCGCCCCGGTCACCGCGAGCGCAGCGGGAGTCCGGCCGTCCAGCTGTCTGAGACGACCGGACAGTCGCACGCGCGTGCCGGGCGGGTGGTCCAGCTGATCGGCCGCGCCTCGCGCGAGCACCTCGGCGCGGGTGCTCAGGGTGGTGCCGCGCACGGTGAGCGTGGTCAGCCGCACTGCGCCCCGCACGCCGACCACGTCGGAGCGCCAGGGGACCCGGTCCTCCTCCATCGGCTCGGCGACGACCCCGGTGACCACCACGACGGCGCCCTGCGCCGCTGCCGCGGCCACGGGGCCTCGGTCCCTGGCGGCCAGCTGCACCGCGCACGAGCCGAGCACGGCCGCAGCCGCCGCGAGCGCCACGACCAGCGACCCGAGCGCGGTCGCCGCGGTGGAGGGGCCCCCGCGACGTCGCCCGGGGCCCGGCAGCACCAGCCCGACCAGCGCCACCGCCAGACCCAGCGCCACGCCGAGCGCGACGATCGCCCACCCCGCGGTCCCCCGCACCCCCAGTGCGGCGGCCAGCCAGGCCGCGCAGGCCGCGGGCACGAGCCTCAGGTCGTGGCCCACGTCAGACCCGCACCAGGTCACGCACGCCGTCCAACAGCGCGGGCCCGATCCCCGAGACCTCCGCCAGCTCGTCGACGGAGCTGAACTGCCCGTGCGCGGTCCGCCACGCGACGATCCGCGCGGCGAGCACGGGCCCGATCCCCGGCAACGCGTCCAGCGCCGCCACGTCGGCGCTGTTCAGGTCCAGCGCGTCGCTACCCGACACCTCGACGGTCCGGGGCCCGGGCACCACCACCTGCTCGCCGTCGGCGAGCACGCGGGCCAGGTTCACCGCCGCCAGGTCCGCCTCAGCGGTCGCACCACCGGCGGCGTCCAGCGCGTCGGTCACGCGGGACCCGGCCGGCAGGTGCACGACGCCCGGCCGCCGGACCTGACCGACGACGTGCACCACGACCTCGGCCGCGGCGGTTCCCTCCGGGCCGGGAGCCGCGGCGCCGGTGGCGCCGTCGAGCGTGACCAGCACGGCGGGCTCCTGCGGCCAGGCGCGCCACACGGCCACACCCCCGCCCGCGAGCAGCGCCGCCGACACGGCCACCGCCAGCCCGGGACGCATCCGCCACCGCGGGCGCGCGTCAACCTGCGCGGCTCCGGTCGCGGCCGAGCGCGCAGCGGCGTCGAGGGCGCGACGGGTGCGCAGCCGTGCACCGGAGATCAGGTCCTCGTCGGCGGACCCCGCCCGCAGGGCTGCCAGCCTCTCGGGCGTGTCCGGGGTCACGGCGAGAGGCTAGGCACCGCCCAACGGCGTCGGAGCACGGCCCGGCGGGCAGGTGGACGACACCGCGCCCGCGCGACCTGTGGATGGCCGCGGCGACGCGCCTCAGACGACGATGTTGACCAGCGTCGGCGGGCGGGCGATCACCCGGCGCACCGGCTTGCCGTCCATCGCGCGCTGCGCCCCTGCGCTGGCCAGCGCGAGCTCGACGAGGCGCTCCTCGTCGACGCCCGGCGGGACCTCGATCCGGTCGCGGACCTTGCCCTGGACCTGCACGACGCAGGTCACCGTCTCCTCGACGAGGTACGCCGGGTCAGCCGTCGGGAAGGGCACGCGGACCACGCTCGGCTCGTGCCCGAGCCGGGCCCACAGCTCCTCGGCGATGTGCGGCGCGAACGGCGCCACCAGGAGCACGGCGGTCTCGGCGACCGAGCGCGGCACCGCGTCCAGGCCCGTGAGGTGGTTGTTGAGCACGATCACCCGCGCGATGGCGGTGTTGAACCGCATCGCCTCCATCTCGGTGCGGACCTCGTCGACGGTGCGGTGCAGGACACGCAGGGTCTCGGCGTCCGGCTCGGCGTCGACCACGGTGACCTCGCCAGTCGCCTCGTCGACCACGTTGCGCCACAGCCGCTGCAGGAACCGCTGCGACCCCACCACCGCCCGGGTGTCCCAGGCCCGCGACAGGTCCAGCGGGCCCATCGACATCTCGTAGAGCCGGAACGTGTCGGCGCCGTAGGTGGCGTACATCTCGTCGGGCGTCACCATGTTCTTCAGCGACTTGCCGATCTTGCCGTACTCCTGCGTGACCGGCCGACCCTGCCAGCTGAAGCCGGTGGCTGCGTCGGCGTCCTCCACGACCTCGGCGGCCGGCACCGGCTGCCCGCGGTCGTCGCGGTAGGCGTAGGCCTGGATGTAGCCCTGGTTGAACAGCGTGCGGAACGGCTCGACCGCGCTGACGTACCCCAGGTCGTACAGCACCTTGTGCCAGAACCGCGAGTACAGCAGGTGCAGCACAGCGTGTTCGACGCCGCCGACGTACAGGTCCACCCCGCCGGACGCGCCGGCCAGGTCGTCGTGGCCGGCGCCCATCCAGTAGCGCTCGAGCGCGGGGTCGACCACCTGGTCGCGCCGGCCGGGGTCCAGGTAGTTGAGGTAGTACCAGCACGACCCGGCCCAGTTGGGCATCGTGTTCGTGTCCCTGCGGTAGACCTTCGGGCCCTCACCCAGGTCGAGCGTGACGTTCACCCAGTCCGTGTTGCGGCCCAGCGGCGGCTCGGGCTCCGACCCGGCGTCGTCGGCGTCGTACGTGCGCGGCGAGTAGTCCGGCACCTCGGGAAGGTCGACCGGCAGCAGGTCGTCGGGGATGGCGATCGGCAGGTCGTGCTCGTCGTAGACGATCGGGAACGGCTCGCCCCAGTAGCGCTGCCGGCTGAACAGCCAGTCACGCAGCCGGTACGTGACGGTGCCGCGACCGATGCCGTGCTTCTCGAGCCACTCGGTGATGGTCCGCTTCGCGTCGGCGACGCTCAGGCCGTCCAGGGAGAGGTCGGCGTGGCTGGAGTTCACCGCAACGCCGTCTCCGACGTACGCCTGCTCGGCGATGTCGCCCGGGCCGTCGATGACGCGCACCACCGGCAGCTCGAAGTCCCGGGCGAAGTCCCAGTCCCGCTGGTCGTGGCCCGGCACCGCCATGATCGCGCCGGTGCCGTAGCCCATCAGCACGTAGTCCGCGGTGAACACCGGGATGTACTCGCCGTTCACCGGGTTGATCGCGACGTGGCCCGTGAACACGCCCGTCTTGCGGCCGGCGTCGGCCTGACGCTCGACGGCGGTCTTGGCGGCCGACGCCGCGCGGTAGGCGGCGACCGCACGCACCGGGGTCTTGTAGCCCTGCGTCCAGGCGCCGTGCGTGCCGTCGGGCCACTCTGCGGGGACCTTGTCCAGCAGCGGGTGCTCGGGCGCGACGACCATGAACGTCGCGCCGAACAGCGTGTCGGGCCTGGTGGTGAAGACCTGCAGCTCCTCGCCGCCGATGACCTCGAACGTCACCTCGGCGCCCTCGGACCGGCCGATCCAGTTGCGCTGCATCGAGCGCACCTTCTCGGGCCAGTCGATGAGGTCGAGGTCCTCGGCCAGGCGGTCCGCGTAGGCGGTGATCCGCATGTTCCACTGGCGCAGGTCCCGCTTGAACACCGGGAAGTTGCCGCGCTCGGAACGGCCCTCGACCGTGACCTCCTCGTTGGCCAGCACGGTGCCCAGCCCGGGGCACCAGTTGACCGGCGTCTCGGAGACGTAGGCCAGGCGCTGGGCGTCGACCACGCGACGACGGGCGACGTCGTCCAGCTCGGCCCAGGTCACCGCGTCGTCGCCCGGCAGGGCCCGGGTGCCGGCCTCGTACTCGGCCACCAGCTCGGTGATCGGCCGGGCTCGTCCGCGACCGCCGTCGGGGCGCTCGGCGTCCGGGTCGTACCAGGAGTCGAAGATCTTCAGGAAGATCCACTGCGTCCAGCGCACGTACTCCGGGTCGATCGTCGCGAACGTGCGACGCGGGTCGTGGGCCAGGCCCAGGCGCCGCAGCTGGCGGCGCATGATCTCGATGTTCTCCTCGGTGGTCTTTCGGGGGTGCTGGCCCGTCTGGACCGCGTACTGCTCGGCGGGCAGGCCGAACGCGTCGTAGCCCAGGGCGTGCAGCACGTTGTCGCCGCGCATCCGGCGGTAGCGCCCCACCACGTCCGTCGCGATGTAGCCCAGCGGGTGCCCCACGTGCAGGCCCGCGCCGGACGGGTACGGGAACATGTCCATGAGGAAGAACGACCGCTGGGCCGGGTCCGCGTTGCGCCCGTCCGGCCCGGTGAGCACGCCGCTCGGGTTCGGCGTGTGGAACGTGCCGAGCTCCTCCCACCGGTCCTGCCAGGCCAGCTCGATCTGCTGGGCGAGCGCGGCCGTGTAGCGGAAGGGGACCTCGCCGCCGCGCTCGGCGGCGTCCGTGGCGGGCTCGGGAGACGTCGACGTAGACACCCGGCAAGGCTACCCGCGCACGCCGGGTGTCCCCGACCCGACCCGACCCCGCCCCTCCGTGGCCTGCCGAGTTCGGTGGTGGGCGCCCGAGTTCGGTGGTCGCGACCACCGAACTGGCGCCCCACCACCGAACTCACGGGGTGACGGGGGGCGGAGCCGTAAGGTCTCCGTGTGAGCGACGCCGCCGAGGAACCCCAGGTCGCACTCGCCCGGGCGGAGGCCGAGGCCGCGGCCGCACGGGCTGCCGCCGCGCAGGCCGCCGCTGAGGCCGCAGAGGCGAAGCTGCGCGCGCTGCGGGCCGAGGTGGGCGCGGGCGCCGCAGCGGCGTCTCCGGAGCCCGCACCGGCCGCCCCGCCCACGCCGCCCGCGTCGGGGTCCGCCGCAAGGCCTGTGCCCGCAGCCGCACCCGCGCCCACGGCCGCCACAGACGCGCACGAGGTGGTCACCGACTGGGCACGCCAGGTGGCGCAGGCCTACGCGTTCGGCGGAGCGACGCTCCCGCTCGGCGCGCTGGTCGAGGACGGCACCGCCTCGCCTGCTGCGCAGGTGGGCCTTCCGCTGGCCATGATGAACCGGCACGGGCTGGTCGCCGGAGCCACCGGCACCGGCAAGACCAAGACGCTCCAGGGCATGACCGAAGGGCTGTCCGCCGCCGGCGTCCCGGTGTTCGTCGCGGACATCAAGGGCGACCTGTCGGGTCTGGCGGCCCCCGGGAAGGCGAGCGACAAGCTCCTGGCCCGCACCGCGAGCATCGGCCAGGACTGGCGTGCCACCCCCTTCCCGGTCGAGTTCTACACCTTGGGTGGCCAGGGCACCGGCACGCCGATCCGCACCACCGTCACCGACTTCGGGCCGCTGCTGCTGGCCAAGGTGCTGGGCCTGAACGCGACCCAGGAGTCCAGCCTCGGCCTGATCTTCCACTGGGCAGACACCCAGGGACTGGCGCTGCTCGACCTCAAGGACCTCCAGGCCGTGATCGCCTACCTGGTCTCCGACGAGGGGAAGGCCCAGCTCAAGGGCATCGGCGGGCTCTCGGCGGCGACCGCCGGGGTGATCCTGCGCGAGATCGTGGGTCTGCAAGCCCAGGGCGCCGACGTGTTCTTCGGCGAGCCGGCGTTCGGGACCTCCGACCTGCTGCGCACGGCGCCCGACGGCCGCGGGATCGTCTCCGCGCTCGAGCTGCCCGGCGTCCAGGACCGCCCCGCGCTGTTCTCGACGTTCCTCATGTGGCTGCTCGCGGACCTGTTCTCCGAGCTGCCCGAGGTGGGCGACGTCGACAAGCCGAGGCTGGTGTTCTTCTTCGACGAGGCGCACCTGCTGTTCACCGACGCGAGCAAGGACTTCCTGACCGAGGTCACCCAGACGGTGCGTCTGATCCGGTCCAAGGGCGTGGGCGTCTTCTTCGTCACGCAGACCCCCAAGGACGTGCCCGGCGACGTGCTCGCCCAGCTCGGCAACCGCGTACAGCACGCGCTGCGCGCGTACACCCCGGACGACGCCACGGCGCTGCGCGCCACCGCGCGAACCTTCCCCAACTCCGACTACGACCTCGAGGAGCTGCTCACCACGCTCGGTATCGGCGAGGCGGTGGTCACCGTGCTGTCCGAGAAGGGCGCGCCGACGCCGGTCGCGTGGACCAGACTGCGCGCACCGCAGTCCTCGATGGACCCGCTGGACCCGGCGGCCATGAACGCTCAGGTGGCGGCCTCGCCTCAGCAGGCGCGCTACGCCGCCGCAGTGGACCGCGAGTCCGCCTACGAGCTGCTCTCCGCGCGCGCGGCCCGGGCGCAGGCCGATGCGGCTGCGGCGGCCGCCGCCGATCAGGCGCGCACGGAGGCCGAGGCCGCGGCCGACGCGGCGCGCAAGGAGGCCGATCGGCGTGCCGAGGAGCTGGAGAAGATCGAGGCCAGGATGCGGCGCGAGTCCGCGGGCTCCTCGCGGTCACGGCCCTCGCGGTCCCGGTCGGGCGACCCGCTGGACTCGCTGCTGCGGTCGATGGGCACCCAGCTCGGCCGGGAGATCACCCGCACCGTCTTCGGCACGCGCCGGCGCTGAGCACACCGCCGGCGCGCGGCGTCGTCGGGCTCAGTGCGAGAGCAGCAGGAGGAACTCGACGGAGCCGGACGGGTCGACCGTGACGAACCCGAGGTCCGGGGCGGTCAGGTCCAGGTCGGCGAGCACCACCGGCACCTTGCCGGCGACCTCGATCCGGTCGCCGACGCGCTGCACGCTCAGCTCGGCCGTGACGTCGACGGTCGATCGCCCGATCGTGAGAGTGCCGGGTGCGGAGACCGCCACGGGGTCGGTCGCGGTGTCCAGCGCGCTGACGTCGACCGGCTGGGTCAGCTCGAATGTCGCCTGCGGATAGGTCGACGTGTCCAGCGCACGACGGAAGTACACGTCCCGGGCGGACTGGTCGGTGGTGATCGAGCCGGCATCCACCACGATCTGGGCCGACGCGAGCAAACCACCGCTGATCGTCGCCAGCCCGGTCACCTTGTCCGTGCGACCCACGACCTCGACCGACTCGCCACTCAGCACCTCGCCGATCCGGTATCCCGCCTGCGATCCGTCCGCCACGAGCCAACGACCGTTGAGGACGAACGGGGCGGTCGGGTCCACGAGGGACTCGGCGGCCGGTGACGGCGTGGAGAGCGCCAGCGGGTCGGGCGAGCGGCTGTCCATCACCCTTGCGTAGACCCACGGCCCGCCGGTGACCGCGGCGACCGCCAGCACGAGGCCGACCACCGTGACGACCACCCAGCGCCTGCGGTGCTCGGGGGCGATCGGGTCGTGCGACTGCCGGCGACCGGGGTTGCCTTGGCGTCCGTGACGGTGCCGCTCCACGCTCCTCCTCCCGCGTCCGGTGCCGGGGCCCGGCGACTCGCCGAGGCCCGGACAAGGGTAGCCCGGCCGTAGCGGGCGGCGGTCGGGCTGCGGGCCGGGATGCGCTCAGGACGACCGTCGGGCGACGCCGCGCCCCGCGGTGGGCCCGGCGCGATCAGGCCGGCGCGACCTCACCCGGGCGTGGTGCGGGCACCGGCTCGAGGTAGGTGGGCCAGCCCAGCGCGGGACCGACCACCGCCTCTCCCGACGGGTGCACCTGCACCAATCGGTAGCGGACCACCCGGTGGCTCTCGGCGTCGAGGTACAGCAGGGTGAGCTCCGCGGTGCCGTGCAGCGGACCGACTGTCGGCTCGTTGAGCCGTGCGCCGGCAGTGGAGGACGAGATGTACCGCACCCCCCCACCGAGCAGCACGGGGCCGTACCGGGTGTGGAGGTGCCCGGAGAGCTGGGCCGGCACGCATCCTCGCCGCAGCGCCTGCTCCCCGACCGACGGTGTGTGGATGAGCAGCAGGTCGACGTCCCCGTCGTTGCACGCGACGTCGGCGAGGCGCTCGCCCTCCTGGGTGGCGGTCTCGTCGGACCTGGGTTGCGTGCCCTCGCCGATCCGGGTCTTGTTCGGGTCGCTGTCGCCGAGGATCCGGATGCCGTCGACGTCCACGACGTGGCCGCTGAGGACGATCGCTCCGACCGCCCTCTCAGTGGCCGCGGTCTGCGTGCTGTCGTGGTTCCCGTCGGCGATCACGTACGGCACCCCGGCGGGTACCGCGTCGGCGAACGTCCGCACGCAGTAGGACTCGACGGACGTGCCGTCCACGGTCGAGTCCCCCGCGTTGAGCACCAGGTCGACGTGGGCGAGCGCGGCGACCCGCTTGATCACCGCGGCCATGCCCACGTTGCAGTGCAGGTCGCTGACCAGCAGAGCGGTGAGAGTCTCGCCATCGGACCGTCGGGAGCCCGCTAGGCGCCCTGCGGTCTCCTCGCGGGCGAGCTCGGTGTGCCAGGCCTGCTCCACCGCGTCGGCCGCGGCGGCGTAGTAGGCCTCGTTGTCGCGGTACGCCTTGAGCGCCTGTGCCCCGTAGGTGTCGACGAGGCCGGCGAGCCGGCCGGTGATCCGCGCGCCCTCGAGCGGGGTGCCGTTGAACACCGAGGAGGACTGCCCGGCGGCCTCCGGCCCCGCTGGTCGTGCCCCGCTGGCCGTGACCGTCCCCGCCACCACCAGCGTCAGCGCGACACCGCCGGCCACGACTCCCGCATGGCGGCGCAGCTGGATGGAGAGCTCGGCACGGCGGGTGGCGCCCAGGGCCAGTCGCCCGACCCACCAGGCGGCGACCATCAGGGCGAGGGCCGCGAGCGCGCGCTTGCCGGCGTCGAGGGCCAGTGCCCGGGCCGCAGCCTCGATCGCCGACTGCGGCGCGCTGAAGAACTGCACGTAGCGCTGCAGGTCGGCTGACAGCGCGTCGATGGTCTGCGACTCGTCGAACGAGGTGAGCTCGGCGGGGATCTCCTTCACCACCACGTGGGTGCCGAGCACGAGCGGGAGCGGGGAGTCGATGACGATGCTTCCCAGCGGGCCGAGGTCGATCGTGACCAGGTGGTCGACGGTCATCTCGTAGCGCGCCAGGTGGGGGCCGAGCGCTCCCTCGGCCTCGGCGGTGGTGACGCCGAACGTGAGTGCGCTGAGCACGGCGACCAGTGCGAGCGCGATCCTGGGCACGACGACGCGGCGACGCGGTCGCGTCACCTGGGGCACCGTGGGGTGGTCGGTCTCGTCGCTCATCGCCCCTCCAGCCTCACCCATCGGGCTGTGCGGGACCAGCGGCGAGCCCGAGCGTGTTCGCCCTGAGCGAACGGGTCTGCCGGGGTGGTGGCTGTTGTCCGACTCAGGCGCTCTGCCGTACCGGACCGGGGGTCTCCAGGCCTTCGAGGACGCGAACCAGGAGCGGGTCCACCCCGTCGGCCAGTGCGTCGAGGTCACGCGGCGAAGGGCCGGAGATCACGACGAAGTCGCCGTCGGCGTGGCCCTCCCGCACCGCTACGAGCCCGCACCCACAGACCCACTCGGCGCCCGCGTCCGGGGCGTCGGCGTCGGCGAAGAACACGTGCCGGTGCGTCTGCTGGCTCATGGCAGGGAGGTTACGTGCCGTCACCCACACGGCCCACGGCAACACGCCGCAGGCCGGGCACACTGCCGACCCGGACGTGTCCGGCTCGTGCGGTGGCTCGAGGACGGGGCGCAGCCGTCGGCGACCGTGATCGCCACTGTAACTACTAGTATGTACACTCGTCGCATGACCTCGCGCGAACGCCTCACGACCGCGATGGCCTCGCTCCTGTGGGAGCGCGGCTACGCCGCGACCAGCCCGAAGGACGTCATGGACCGCGCGGGCGTCGGTCAGGGCTCCATGTACCACCACTTCTCGGGCAAGCACGAGCTCGCGATCGAGGCGTTCCGCACCGAGGTCGACCAGCTCGTGGCCGAGTCGGCCGTCCTGGAAGGCACCGGCTCTCCCCTGGAGCGGATCGAGCGGTACCTGGCCCGGCCGCGCCCCGGAACGCGCGGCTGCCGGGTCGGCCGGATGACCCAGGACCCCCAGGTCGTGCAGGACGCCGAGATGCTCGGCCTGGTCGCGGCCGCCTTCGACGCGGTCACCGCACGGTGGACGGGCGCGATCGAGCGGGCGGTCGCCGCAGGCGAGCTGCCGGTCAGCATCCGGCCCGCCGAGCTCGCTCGCACGCTGTCCGCCGTGCTCCAAGGCGGTTACGTCCTGGCCCGTGCCTACGGCTCGCAGGAGCCGATGGACGCCGCCGTACGCGGCGCGATCGCCCTCATCGAGGCGGCCCGCCCGGCGGTTCGCCCGGCACAAGCCCAGTCACACACCACGAAGGAGACATCATGACCGTCCGAGTAGGCATCAACGGGTTCGGGCGCATCGGCCGCAGCTTCCTGCGCGCCGCGCTGGCCGCCGACGCCGACGTGCAGGTCGTCGCGGTCAACGACATCACGGACGTGTCGACGCTCGCCACACTCCTGGAGTGGGACTCCATCTCGGGACGCCTGGCCGGGGTCCGGACGGACGACGACGCGATCGTCGTCGGCGAGAACCGGCTGCGGGTGTTCTCCCAGCGGGACCCGTCGCTCATCCCGTGGGGCGAGGCGGGCGTGGACGTCGTGATCGAGTCGACCGGACGGTTCACGGAAGCAGAGTCCGCGCGCAGGCACCTCGCCGGCGGGGCGAAGAAGGTCGTCATCTCCGCACCGGCCAAGGGCGACGTCCCGGCGATCGTGCTCGGCGTCAACAGCCAGGACCTCCACCCGGACACCGACGACGTGTTCTCCAACGGTTCGTGCACCACCAACTGCCTGGCGCCGATGGCCAAGGTCCTCAACGACGCGTTCGGCATCGAGTCGGGGCTGATGACCACCGTGCACGCCTACACCAGCGACCAGCGCCTGCACGACGCCCCGCACTCCGACCTGCGCCGCGCCCGCGCCGCCGCGATGTCGACCATCCCGACCTCGTCCGGCGCCGCACGAACGATCGGGAAGATCATCCCCGAGCTCGACGGCAGGCTCACCGGCCTCGCCCTGCGCGTCCCCGTCCCGGTCGGTTCGATCACCGACCTGACGGCGGTGCTGTCCCGGTCCGTCACCGCCGAGGAGGTCAACGACGCCTTCCGCGCCGCGGCCGTCTCCCCCGCACTGAGCCGCTACCTGGAGTACTCGGAGGCGCCGATCGTCTCCACCGACATCGTCGGCAACCCGCACTCGGCGATCTTCGACGCTCCGCTGACCGAGGTCGTCGGCAACCAGGTGAAGATCCTCGCCTGGTACGACAACGAGTGGGGCTTCTCCAACCGGCTCGTCGAGCTCGCCGAGCTGGTCGGGGCGCACGTGACGGACTGAACCTGTCCACAGCGGGTGAGGAGAGGCACCTGGGGCCCCGTAGACGACGAACGGCGGCTCGTGATACATCCCATCTCGCCGAGGCGGCGTCGGTCCGTCACGGTCCGCGCGGGCGGCCTCAAGGGTCGTCGCTGTTCGACGGAAGTGCTTCAGACTCGACGAGCGCCGTCGCCACCGACACCTTCGGATGCCACGCGATGGCCGCGGGTCACGCGTCGCGGACGAGCGGGCGACGCTGCCGCGGACACCGCCTGACCTCGGCGGGCGGCACGTTGCTCAGGTGCACGGGCTCGGCACCACTCTCCACGCCTTCGATGACTACGAGCCCACTCGCAGACGGCCTCACCACGGGGGCCGTGGGGTCGGCGATCGCCGCATGCGGGGGATTGCCGGGTCGCCCGTCCGATGGCCGGGGCAGGGCCCCGAATGAACGACGACGCGGAGCATCTATGAACGATGTCCCACGTCATCACACCGGTGGAGCTGAGGGGACTCGAACCCCTGACCCCCTGCATGCCATGCAGGTGCGCTACCAGCTGCGCCACAGCCCCGTCGCCCCGGAGGGCGACCTGAAGTCTAGGCCACGCCGGCCCGTCGGGGCCAATCCGGGACCACCGTCCGGGGCGGGCCTCAGGAGCGCAGCGCGTCGGCGGTAGAGGAGGGCAGGACCTCCGCCGGGATGCCCGAGTTCCAGTCGTCGATCGCCACGGTCGGGCCCAGGTTGTGCGCCTCGAGGTACCACGTCCCCGGGCGCCGCCCGCTCGGCCGCAGCAACGACCAATGGGCGTTGTGCAGACCGCCCATCCCCCGCCAGCCGGCCTCCAGGCCGAGCAGCCGTGCGACGCCCAGGTTGATCGCCGACCCGTGCGCGACCACCACCAGCGTCTGGTCGGCGGCGACGGTCTCGGCGTGCTCCGCGACGGCGGACGCGACCCGCTCGGCGACCTGCGCGCGGGTCTCGGCACCGGTGCGCTGCGGGTCGCCGTGCGCCCGCCAGACCTCGTACTGCTCGGGCCAGCGGTCCCGGATCTCGTCGATCGTCAGGCCCTCCCAGTCGCCGAAGCACCGCTCGCGGAGCCGCGGGTCCGTCTCGACCTCGAGGTCCACCAGCTTCGCGAGCGCGTCGGCGGTCGCCCGCGCGCGGCTGAGGTCCGACGTGACGATCCGGGCCGGGCGCAGGCGCTGGGCGAGGTGCTGGGCGCCCTGGACGGCCTGCCAGGCGCCGACGTCGTCGAGCGGGACGTCGACCTGGCCCTGCATCCGGCCCTGGGCGTTGTAGGCAGTGCGGCCGTGACGCCAGAGCGCGACGGCGCGGGCGGTCACGCCGCGTCCCCGTCGCCGCCGCGCGCGTCCGGCGGCAGCTCGATCAGCGGACAGTCGGCCCACAGCCGCTCGAGTGCGTAGTAGACGCGGTCCTCCGCGTGCTGGACGTGCACCACGACCTCCCCGAAGTCGAGGAGCGCCCAGCGCCCCTCGCGCACTCCTTCGCGACGCACCGCCTTGGATCCCAGGCGCGTGCAGCGCCTCCTCGACGGCGTCGACGATCGCGCCGACCTGGCGTTCGTTGGTCCCCGACGCGATCAGGAAGACGTCGGTGAGCACCAGGCGGTCGCTGACGTCCAGGGCGATGATCTCGGCGGCCTTGCGCGACGACGCGGCTCGCGCCGCCGCCAGGGCCAGCTCCAGCGCGCGCGGCGACGCCGTCATACGGCTCCCGGGATCACGCCCAGCACCGCCGCGACCGGAGCGGCGGCACCCGAGGTCGCAGCGCCCGCGTCGCGTGTGATCACCATCACGATGAGCATCCCCAGCACGAACGCGACGGCGATGAGCGCGACCCAGTGCAGCCACGAGTACGGCCGCGCCGGCTGTTCGTCGGCTTGCTCCGCGGCGGCGTCGGCCGCGAGCTCGGCCTCGTCCCCGAACCCGCGCCGGGTCACCGCCGGGGCCTGGACCGCGGACGCGGCTTCCGCCCCGACCTCGGGCAGCGCCGGCCACAGCGGCACCGCGGGAGCGTCGTCGACGTCCGCGCCGAACCGGCTGACCGGGGGGTCGTCCGGGTGGGCGTCCTCCGCCGTCGGGTGGTTCCGCTCGGCCGCGAGGATCCGCTCCCGCGCCGCGCTCTCCCGCGCCACCCGCTCCGCGCGGAGCTCGGCGAGCCGCTCGCGCGCGGCCTGGAGCACGGCCTCGTCGACCACCGCCTCGGCGGGTTGGTCGGCGGACACCGTGCCCACCGGGATCGAGACCGGCGGCTCGACGTCGAGCGCAACCTGCGGTCGGCTGACCATGCGCCGTGCGGCGGCGCCGCGCTCGCGGGCCTGTTCCTCACGCTCACGCTCAGCCTTCCGAGAGGCGCGTTCCAGCGCGACCCGCTCGGCCTCCTCGCGCGCCACCCGCTCACGCTCGGCCTGCTCGCGCGCCACCTGCTCGGCACGCTCACGCTCGGCGACCTCGGCCTGCTCACGCGCAGCACGCTCACGCTCGGCCTGCTCACGCGCAGCACGCTCACGCTCGGCCACCTCGGCCTGCTCGGCCTCCGCACGCTCACGTTCGGCCTGCTCGGCCCTGGCCCGCTCCGCCCGCTCGGCGCGCTCCCGGGCCGCCTGCTCGGCCTGCGCCGCGCGGGCCCGCTCGGCACGCTCGAGCGCGGCCTGCTCGAGCGCCGCCCGCTCGCGCTGGGCCTGCTCACGCGTGGCCAGCTCCGCACGCTCCCGCTCCAGACGCTCGGCCTCGGCACGCTCCCTCGCGAGCTGCTCCCGCGCCGCCTGCTCCCGCGCCGCTCGCTCCACCCCGGCACGGCGGGTCACCTCGGCCCGCTCCTGGGCCGACCGCTCCGCGCGCTGCTCCTGCGCGCGGGTCTGCTCGGCACGCTCGCGCTCCAGACGCTCCCGTGCGGCGCGTTGCTGGGCGGCCCGCACCCGCTCCTGGGCCACCTGCTCGCGCTCGGCGCGAGCCCGCTCGGCCTGCGCGCGCAGCGCCTGGGAACGCTCCTTCGCGGAGGGCAGCTCCGCCGCGCCGTCGGCCGGTTCCACCGGCGTGAGGCGCCCGTCCGGGCCCAGCCTGCGCACCGCGCCGGTGCCCGGCGGCGGCGTGATGCCGACCTGCGGACGCTCGCCGGTGGCCTCCCGCAGCTGACGGCGGGACCGGACGGGCTGCTCGGTCCGCCCGGTCGGGGCCGGGGCAGGGGCCGACGAGGGCGTCCGCGTCGGCACGTTCACGCGGGCCGTCCGGGTGGTCGGGGCATCGGAACGGTGCGCCGTCGACGACCACGACACACCGCGTCCGTCGCCATTCGGTCGCGCCGGCGCCGAAGGGGGTTCGGACGGCCCGTCGTCGGACGAACGGCGACGCAGGTCACGACGCGAGGTGGCGGCGCCCTGCGACTCGGCGCCGTTCGAGACGGCGCCGTTCGACGGGGCACCGTTCGAGCGGGGCGTACCGCCGTCCGAGCCGGCCGGCCCGCCTGCCTGCTCGGCGAGCTGCCGCTGCCGCTCCTCCTCGCGGCGACGTCGGCGCTCACCCCACTCCGAGGGGAACTGCTCAGTCATCCTGACCTCGATACAGACCGTGCTTGGCGATGTACTGGACGACGCCGTCGGGCACCAGGTACCACACCGGCTCTCCTGCGCGGGCGCGCCGCCGGCAGTCGGTCGAGGAGATGGACAGCGCGGGGACCTCGACCTCGGTCACCGCCCCTGCCGGGACCCCTCCGAGGGTCAGCCGGTGCCCGGGTCGGGTGACCGCCACGAACTGCGCCATCGACCACAACCGGTCGACGTCCTTCCACGACGCGATCTTCGTGATCGCGTCGGCCCCGGTGATGAAGTACAGGTCGGCGTCGGGGCGCTGCGCCGCCAGGTCGGTCAACGTGTCCACGGTGTAGGTGGTTCCCGGCCGGTCGATGTCCACCCGGCTGACCGTGAACCTGCGGGTTGGCGGCCGTGGCGATCACGGTCATGAGATAGCGGTGCTCGGGCTCGGTGACCACCGGGTGGTCCTTGAGCGACGGACGGCCGGTGGGGACGAACACCACCTCGTCAAGGTCGAGTCGAGCAGCGACCTCGCTCGCGGCGACCAGGTGACCGTGGTGGACGGGGTCGAACGTGCCCCCCATGACCCCCACCCTGCGCCGTGGCGTCGTCATCCGATCGGGTCTCCAGCCGCGTCGCCGTCGGGGCCGGCTCAGTGCCGATGGCCGGCGTTGCGGAACGCGAACGTCAGCAGGAGCAGCACGACCAGGATGCCGAAGGCGGTCAGCCCGTACTGCAACGGCGTCAGCGTCGGGTTGCCGGGCGCGAGCTCCGACGGGGCGGCGGCGAACAGGGCCAGGTGCACGTCGACCTCCTGAACAGGCGGGTTTCCCGCGGCGCGGGCGCGACAACTCCTCAGTCTCTCATGCCCGCGGACGTCGTCGGCCGCGGGCATCGCCGCGCCGGCCGCCGATCCCCCGGACGAGCGATCAGGGGCGCACGTGCCCGTCGCCCAGCACGTGCCACACGGTCGTGGTCAGCTCGGCCAGCCCCATCGGGCCCCGGGCGTGCATCTTCTGCGTAGAGATGCCGATCTCCGCCCCGAGGCCGAACTGGCCGCCGTCGGTGAACCGGGTCGAGGCGTTCACCGCGACCACGGCGGAGTCCAGCTCCGTGGTGAACCGGTGGGCCGACGCGACGTCGGACGTGACGATCGCCTCGGTGTGCCCGGACGACCATCGCAGGATGTGCTCGATCGCCGCGTCGAGGTCGTCCACCACGCGCACCGCGAGGTCGAGGGACAGGTACTCGGTCGCCCAGTCCTCGTCGGTTGCCGGCACCACAGGCACGTCACCGGCCAGCGCGGCGGTGCGCTCGTCGGCGTGCAGCACCACACCGGCGTCGTGCAGCGCGGCCAGCGCCGAAGGCAGGAAACCCGCCGCGGCATCCGCGTGCACGAGCAGGGTCTCCGCGGCGTTGCAGACCCCGACGCGCTGGGTCTTGGAGTTCATCACGATCGGCAGCGCCATCGCGGGGTCCGCGCTCGCGTCGACGTACACGTGGCAGTTGCCCACCCCGGTCTCGACCACCGGCACCGATGCCTCGCGCACCACCGTCTGGATCAGGTCCGCCCCGCCGCGCGGCACGAGGAGGTCGACCAGGCCACGCGCGTGCATCAGCGCGACGGCACCCGCACGGCCGTGCTCGTCGATCGACTGCACAGCGTCCTCGGGCAGCCCGGCTCGGGTCAGCGCCTCGCGCAGCACCTCGACGATCACGGTGTTCGAGTGCAGCGCCGCCGAGCCGCCGCGCAGGATCGCCGCGTTGCCGCTCTTGAGGGCTAGCCCGGCAGCGTCGACGGTCACGTTGGGCCGCGCCTCGTAGATCATCCCGACCACGCCCATCGGCACCCGCACCTGACGCAGCCGGATGCCGTTCGGCAGCGTCGACCCCCGCACCACCTCACCCACCGGGTCGGGCAGCGCCGCCAGCTCCCGCAGCGCGTCCGCGATCGAGCCGATCCGCTCCTCGTTGAGCGCCAGCCGGTCCAGCAGGCCGGCCGACATCCCGCCGTCGCGGCCGGCGGCCAGGTCGCGGGCGTTGGCTGCCACAACCCTCGACGCTGCTGCCACCAGCGCATCGGCCATCGCGTGCAGCGCCGCGTCCTTGGTCGCCCTGGTCGCCGTGGCGAGCGCCCGACCCGCGAGCTTGGCCCGGCGGGCGGTCTCGCGCACCGCCTCCTCGACGTCGGTGGTGGGCTGGGGAGCCGTCGCTGTGCTCATGGGCCCAGGGTAGACAGCGTCGGCGGACGACCGGCGGCGACGCCCACCGGACGGTCGTCGCTCAGCGCCGGTGGCGCACCACCGCAAGGTGGTCGCGGTGCACGACCTCACGGTCGTTCCCGATCTCGTCACGCAGCGCGGCGGAGGACTTGCCCAGCAGCCGCGGCAGCTCCGCCGAGGAGTATGCGACCACCCCGCGAGCCACGACGACACCGTCGGTCGAGACCAGCTCGACGACGTCGCCGGACTCGAAGTCGCCCTCGACCCCCGTGATGCCGGCGGCGAGGAGCGACTTCTTGCCGACGGTGATCGCGCCCACCGCCCCGTCGTCGAGCACCACCCGGCCGCTGGCTCGGGCCGCGTGGGCAAGCCACAGCCGCCGGGCGTTCTTGCGGCTTCCCGTCGCCGCGAACCAGGTGCCCACCGGCGCGCCGCCGAGCGCCGCGGCCACGTTCGCCGTCGACGTCAGCATCACGGGGATGCCCGACCCGGTGGCGATCGCGGCCGCGTCCAGCTTGGTCACCATGCCGCCGGTGCCCACCCGGCTCCGGGCGCCGCCGATCCGCACGTCGGCCAGGTCCTCAGGGCCGGCGACGCGGTCGATCCGACGCGCGCCGGGCCGGTCGGGCGGGGCGGTGTACAGCGCGTCCACGTCCGAGAGCAGCACCAGCGCGTCGGCACGGGTCAGGTGCGAGACGATCGCGGCCAGCCGGTCGTTGTCGCCGAACCGGATCTCGTGGGTGGCGACGGTGTCGTTCTCGTTGACGATCGGCATGACGTCCAGGTCCAGCAGCCGGTCCAGGGTGCGCAGCGCGTTGCGATACTGCGCCCGCCGCATCACGTCCTCGACCGTGAGCAGCACCTGACCGACGCGCTGGCCGCGCCTGGCGAACGCCTCGGTGTAGCGGGCCATCAGCAGGCCCTGCCCGACGCTGGCCGCGGCCTGGGCGGTGGCCAGGTCCCGTGGACGTCCGGTCATCCCGAGCGGTCCCAGGCCCGCGGCGATCGCGCCCGAGCTGACGAGCACGACCTGGCGTCCCTCGGCTCGCCGGGCGGCGAGCACGTCCACCAGGGCGCGCAGCGCGTCGACGTCGAGCCGACCGTCGTCACCGGTGAGTGAGGACGACCCGACCTTGACCACCACGCGGTGGGCGCCGGCCAGGGTCTCTCGGGTCACGCCAGGCATTGTGCCGTGCCCGACACGGCCCGCGTGGCTCCGTCCGTCCCGCGGCCTCGAGCAGCGAACTCGGCCGGCTTGGACCGAAGTCGCGGTGTGCAAGGGGCGAGGATTGGGCGGGCTAGGCTGGCGGGCCGTGCGGATCGTGCTCGCCCCGGACTCCTTCAAGGAGTCGATGAGCGCACGCGAGGCGGCCGAGGCGATGGCGGTAGGGGTCCTGCGCGCGCTGCCCGACGCCGACGTCGTGCTCGTCCCGATGGCCGACGGCGGCGAGGGCACCGCCCGCACCGTGGCCGACGCCCTCGGCGGGGAGATGCTCGACGTCGACACGGCCGACGCACTGGGCAGGGCGCGGCGCGGGCAGGTCGGCTGGGTGGCCGGCGACCGCCTCGCCGTGGTCGAGGTGGCCCAGTCCGTGGGCCTCGACCTGATCGCCCCGGACGAGCGCGACGCCCTGGCGGCGTCCAGCGCCGGCGTCGCGAGCCTGCTGCGGGCCGCCTGGGCCGCCGGAGCGCAGCGGGTGGTCGTGGGCCTGGGCGGCTCGGCGACCACCGACGGCGGCCTCGGGATGCTCCTGGAGCTCGGCGCCCGGGCCCTGCCCGTCCGGCCCGCCGCCGGGTGCGACTGGGCCGACCTCACCGGGCTCGACCTGTCCGGGCTGGACCCGCGCCTGGGCCGGGTCGAGGTCGCCGTGGACGTCGACAACCCCCTGACCGGCCCGCGCGGCGCCGCCGCCGTGTTCGCGCCGCAGAAGGGCGCCGACCCGGCCGCGGTGGCCGTGCTCACCCGCCGCCTGGAGCACCTGGCGCGCGCGCTGAGGGCCGGCGGGCACGACGTGGCGGGCCTGCCCGGGGCCGGCGCAGCCGGAGGCCTCGGCGCGGCGTTCCTGGCGGCCGGGGCGCGGCTCGCGCCCGGTGTCACGCTGGTCGCCGAGGCCGTAGGGCTCTCCCAAGCCCTGCTCGGGGCCGACCTGGTGCTCACCGGCGAGGGACGGGTCGACGGTCAGACACCGGCCGGCAAGGTCCCGGCCGGCGTCGCCGCAGCGGCCCGCGCCGCGGGTGTCCCCGTGGTGGTCCTGGCGGGCAGCCTCGGGCCGGGCTGGCAGGAGGCGCAGGACGCGATCGGGCCGGTCGTGGCGATCGGCCCTGCGGGCCGGCCGCTCGCCGAGGCCCTCGCGCGCGGGCCGGTCGACCTGGCCGACGCCGCCGCGCGCGTCGTGGCGCGCCGGGCACCGGACCGTCGGCCCTAGCCGGGTTCGCCCCAGCCGCCACCACCGGGCGTCACGAGCGTGACCACGTCGCCGGCGGCCACCCGTCGAGCGACCTTGGGCGCCAGCTCGTGCGTCCCGGTGTCGTCCTGCAGGAGGTTGCGCCCGACGGCCCCGGGGCCACCACCGGCCAGCCCGGGCGGCGCGTGCCGTCGACGGTCGGTGAGCAGGTTGACGCTGGCGTCCTCGAGCACCCGGATGGCCCGGACCACGCCGTCACCACCGCGGTGCACACCCGCGCCGCCCGACCCGTCGGCCAGCTCGTACCGCTCGACCCGCATGGGGTACTCCAGCTCCAGGGCCTCGATCGGGGTGTTGAGGGTGTTGGTCATGCCCACGTGCACGCCGGACGGGCCCGGCCCCGACCGCGAGGCGCCCTGGCCCCCGGCGACGGTCTCGTAGTACGTCCACCCGCTCCCACCGATCACCGTGTTGTTCATCGTGCCGGCGCCCGCGGCCGGCACGTCGGCGACCTGGGCGAGCGCAGCGAGCACCGCGTCGGCCACCCGCTGGCTGGTCTCGACGTTGCCGGCCACCACCGCGTGCGGCGGCCGGGCGTTGACCAGCGAGCCCGCCGGGGCCCGGATCTCCAGGGGTGCGTACGTCCCGGCGCACGCGGGCACGTCCTCGGGCAGCAGGACGCGCAGGGCGAAGAAGCAGGCCGACCGCGTCACCGCGAGCGGGCAGTTGACGTTGCCGTCGACGGCGTCCGCCGTCCCGGCCAGGTCGATCACCGCCCGGTCGCCGTCGATGGTCACGGCGACCCGGATCGGGATGTCGGCGTCGGTGACCCCGTCGCCCTCGAGCTCGGTGGCGGCGCGGTAGACGCCGTCGGGCAGAGCGCGCAGCGCCTCACGGGTGCGCCGCTCGGCGTACTCGAGCACCTCGGCCATGCCGGCGAGCACGGTCGCCAGACCCATCCGCTCGGCGAGCTCGACCACCCGCTGTCCGCCGACCCGGTTGGCCGCGGCCTGCGCCCGGAAGTCGCCCCGGCGCAGCCGCGGGGTGCGCGAGTTGGCGCACACCAGCTCCATGACCTCGTCCGTGAACCGCACCGGCGGGATCACCAGACCCTCCTGCCACAGGTCCCGTGACGTGGCCGGCATCGACCCCGGCGACATCCCGCCGACGTCGGAGTGGTGCGCGCGGGTCACCGCGTACGCCACCACCCGGCCGTCGATCCCCACCGGTGTCACGAGCGTGACGTCCGGAAGGTGGGTGCCGCCGGTGTACGGGTCGTTGAGGATCCAGGTCTCGCCCGGCGCGGCGCCCCGCGCCCGCACGGCTTCGACGGACTCGGGCATCGCGCCCAGGTGCACCGGGATGTGCTCGGCCTGGGCGACCATCCGGGCGTCGGCGTCGAACAGCGCCGCCGAGCAGTCCCGCCGCTCCTTGATGTTCGAGGAGTACGCGCTGCGCACCAGCACGGTGCCCATCTCCTCGGCGATCCCGGCCAGCGCGCTGCGAAGCACCGACAAGGTGATCGGGTCCAGGCTCATCGCGCCTCCCGCCGCAGCACCAGCGTTCCCAGGTCGTCGACGGTGCCGAACCAGCCCGGCCGCACCAGGCACGTCGCCTCGGGCAGCTCGACGACGGCCGGGCCCGCGACGGCCGTGCCCGGGCCCATCCGGGTCCGGTCGTGCACCCGTGCGGCCACCTCGCCGGTGTCCAGCAGGACCGTCCTGGTGGTGGTCGCGTCAGCGGACCCCGACGCGGCGTGCTCGCTGCCGTGCAGGTCCGGGACCACTCCCGCGAGCGTCGCGACCACCCGCAGGTTGACGATCTCGACCGGCTCGTCGTCGATCCACCCGTAGCGTCGCTCGTGGGCCGCGCCGAACGCCGCCTCGAGGTCCTCGACGGTGGAGCCGGGCACGGTGAGCTCGAAGGACTGCCCGGCGTAGCGCAGGTCGGCCTGCCGGGTGAGCGCCCCGGCGGGCAGCTGCGCCGACGCCTCTGCCTCGAGCGCGGTGAACCCGGCCTCGAGCTCGGCCGTGGACCGCCCCGCGAACGAGCGGACGTGGTCGTGTCGCACCTCGCCGATGGCCAGGCCGAGCGCGGAGAGCACCCCGGCCGCTCGCGGGACGAGCACCGTGGCGCAGCCGAGCTCCTCGGCGAGCGAGCAGGCGTGCAGGCCGCCCGCGCCGCCGAACGCCACCAGCGCGAAGCCGCGCGGGTCCAGGCCGCGCTCGACGCTGATCAGCCGCAGGGCGCGCACCATCTCGGTGTCCGCGACCCGCACGACGCCCAGCGCCGTCTCGCGCGCGTCGAGCCCGAGCCGGGCCCCGACCCGGGCGAGGGCCTCGAGCGCCAGGTCACGGCGCAGCACCACGTCCCCGCCGAGCCGGGCGCCGTCCGGCAGGGCGCCGAGCACCAGGTTCGCGTCGGTCACGGTCGCCAGGGTCCCGCCGTGCCCGTAGCAGGCCGGTCCCGGGTCGGCGCCCGCGGACTGCGGGCCGACCCGCAGCGCGCCGCCCTCGTCCACCCAGGCCACCGAGCCACCGCCGGCGCTCACGGTGTGCACGTCCACCATCGGCAGCCGCAGCGGCACCCCCGCGACCACCGACTCGGTGGTCAGCTGCACGGCCCCGCCCACCACCGGCGCGACGTCGGTGCTGGTGCCACCCATGTCGAAGGTCAGCACGTCGCCGAACCCGGAGAGCCCCGCCACGTGCGAGGCCCCCACCACGCCGCCGGCCGGCCCGGACAGCACGAAGCGCGCCGGGTGGCGCGCCGCGACGCTCACGTCGAGCACGCCGCCGGAGGACTGCATCACCGTCGGCTCGGGCAGGCCCGCGGCCCGCGCCCGGCCCTGGAGGTGCTCGAGGTAGGCGGCCATCCGGGTCCGCAGGTAGGCGTCCGCGACGGTGGTCGAGGTGCGCTCGTACTCGCGGAACTCGGGCAGCACCTCGTGCGACAGGGACACCGCCAGGCCGGGCAGCCTCGCGCGCAGGGCCGCACCCACCCGGCGCTCGTGGTCCGGGTGCAGGAACCCGAAGAGCAGGCACACCGCCACCGCGTCGACGTCCGCGGCGGCCACCGCATCCACCGCGGCGGCCAGGCTCGCTGCGTCCAGCGGCACCACCACACCGTCCGGGCCCATCCGCTCGCGCACCACGAAGCGCAGGTCGCGCGGCACCAGTGGCGCGGGGCGGCCTCGGGTCAGGTCGTACAGCGACGGGCGGTCCTGGCGGCCGATCTCCAGCAGGTCACGGAAGCCCTCGGTGGTGACCAGGGCGGTGCGCCCGCCCCGCCGCTCGAGCAGGGCGTTGGTGGCCACGGTCGTGCCGTGCGCGAACGCGGCCACGTCGTCGGGGTCCGCTCCGAGCGCCGCCCAGCCGGCGAGCACGCCGTCGGACTGGTCGCGCGGCGTCGAGGGGACCTTCGCGATGTGGATCCGCCCGTCGGGGGCCACGGCGACCACGTCGGTGAACGTGCCGCCGACGTCCACGCCCAACCGGATGCCGCCGGCGCCGTCGCCCGCCCCGGTCATGCCGCCGCCCGCCCGATGATCACCCGGCCATGCTAGGAGGTCGCCGCCGACCGCCCGGCGCCTACTCGTCCTCGGCCGGGTCCGACCAGTGGCCCTGCTCGCGCTCGGTCCACAGCTCGGCGCGGGCCTCGGCCTTGGCGTCCATCCGCTCGTGGTGCTCGCGACGCCTGTCCGCGCGCGACGGGCGGTGGCGGTCCTCCAGGCGCAGGTCCGTACCCCGCGCGCCGAGCAGCTCGGCGCCGGTCATCAGGGTCGGCTCCCAGTCGAACACCACCGCGTCGTCGTCGGAGCCGATCGCGACCTCGGCGCCGGGCGTCGCGCCGGCCGCGAAGAGGCCCTCCTCGACCCCGAGGCGGGCCAGCCGGTCGGCGAGGTACCCGACCGCCTCGTCGTTGGCGAAGTCCGTCTGGCGCACCCAGCGCTCCGGCTTGCGGCCGCGCACCTGGAACCAGACGTGGGTGCCCTCCTCGCGGCGGGTCACCGTGAAGTCCGCCTGGTCGACCGCCGCGGGCCGCAGCACGGTGCGCGGCGGGGGCGGCGGCGTGGCCTCGCGGGCCTCGCGCACCAGCTCGGCGAGCGCGAACGTCAGCGGGCGCAGACCCTCGTGGCTGGCCGTGGAGATCTCGAAGACCCGCAGCCCTCGTGCCTCCAGCTCGGGGCGCACCAGCTCGGCCAGCTCGCGGGCCTCGGGCACGTCGATCTTGTTGAGCACCACCACGGCCGGCCGCTCGAGGAGCGGCACCTCCCCGCCGGACACCAGGTCCTCGGAGTACGTGGCGAGCTCGGCGAGCAGCACATCCAGGTCGCTGATCGGGTCACGGTTCGGCTCGAGGGTCGCGCAGTCCAGGACGTGCACGATCACCGCGCAGCGCTCCACGTGCCGCAGGAACTCCAGCCCCAGGCCCTTGCCCTGGCTGGCGCCCGGGATCAGGCCCGGCACGTCCGCGACGGTGAACCGGGACGCCCCCGCCTGCACCACCCCGAGGTGTGGCACCAGCGTGGTGAACGGGTAGTCGGCGATCTTCGGCTTCGCCGCCGAGATCGCCGAGACCAGGCTCGACTTGCCGGCGCTCGGGTAGCCGACCAGCGCCACGTCGGCGATCGACTTGAGCTCGACGACGACGTCGGCCTCCTCGCCCGGCTCGCCGAGCAGGGCGAAGCCCGGCGCCTTGCGCCGCGGTGAGGCGAGCGCAGCGTTGCCCAGGCCGCCGCGACCACCAGCGGCAACGACGTACCGGGTGCCCATCCCCACGAGGTCGGCCAGCACCTCGCCGCCGACGGTCTTGACCACGGTGCCGTCCGGGACTCCGATCACCAGGTCGCTGCCGTTGGCCCCCTGGCGGTCGTCACCCGCGCCCGCCGTGCCGGAGGTCGCGTGGCGGTGGGGGGCGTGGTGCAGGTCCAGCAGCGTGGTGACCTGGGGGTCGACCTCGAGGATCACGTCGCCGCCGTGCCCCCCGTCGCCCCCGTCGGGACCGGCCAGCGGCTTGAACTTCTCGCGGCGGATCGAGGCGCAGCCGTGCCCGCCGTCACCACCGCGGGCGTGCAGCACCACGCGGTCGACGAAGCTGGCCATCGGGACTCCTCAGGTCGGAAGGCGGGGCTGCTGCCCCTGGGAACGACAAAGGGGCGCACCGAACGGTGCGCCCCAGGGTCGCGTGGATCAGTCGGCCGCGACGATGTCGACGACCTTGCGCCCGCGCCGGATGCCGAACTTCACGGCACCGGCCGCCAGGGCGAACAGGGTGTCGTCGCTGCCGCGGCCCACGTTGTCACCGGGGTGGAAGTGCGTGCCGCGCTGGCGGACCAGGATCTCGCCGGCGTTGACCTGCTGGCCGCCGAAGCGCTTGACGCCCAGGCGCTGGGCGTTGGAGTCGCGCCCGTTGCGCGAGGAGCTCGCGCCCTTCTTGTGAGCCATGACCTCTCCTGTGTCCTACTGGTTGAGCTGGTGGGATCCGGCTGCGGCACGCGGGCCGCGCCGCGTCACGCGATGCCGGTGACCTTGAGCCGGGTGAGCTCCTGACGGTGCCCCTGGCGGCGGCGGTAGCCGGACTTGTTCTTGTACCGAAGGATGTCGATCTTGGGACCGCGCTCGTCCCGCACGACCTCCGCGGTCACCGACACCTTGGCCAGGGCCGTGGCGTCGGAGGTGACCTTGTCCCCGTCGACGAGGAGCAGGGCAGGGAGCTGGACGGTCTCGCCCGTACCGGCGGACAGCCGGTCGACCACGAGGATGTCGCCAACGGAGACCTTCTCCTGGCGGCCACCGGCCTTCACGATCGCGTACACCACGTTGCTGCTCTCTCTCGTTCGGGACGTGACCCGGCGCGCACCCGGGGGGCTCAGGACACGTGAGAACGGCACGCTCGCAGGGCGCACCGACGTTCCAGCGTACGGAGCCGCGGGCGGCCGGTCAAATGGCGCCCGGTTGGGCGTCGGACTGTGGTTCGGACTGCTCGGCGTCCTGGGCCGGTTCGGCGCCATCGGACTCAACCGGTGCCTCGTCGGTCGGCTCGCCGCCGGCGCCATCGGACTCAACCGGTGCGTCGTCGGCCCCGGCCGCCTCGGCCCGCTGGACGACCTCGAGCGCCAGCGCCTCGATCACCTCGGGGTCCGGCTCCGGCGGGGTCCGCTCCTCGCCGTGGTCGTGCGCGTGCGCCGCAGCGGCGGCGATGGTCGCCAGCGTCGCCTTGACGGCCTCGCGCGCCTCGGGCAGCACCGGCACCGCCGAGGGAGCGCTCGACTGCGACCGCTTGGACCGCCTGGAGCGCTTGGTCTCCGCCTGCTCGCCGTCGTCGGCGGGCGCCGGAGCCTCCACCGGGTCGGTGTGGATGAGGTAGCCGCGCCCCGCGCAGTGCTGGCACGTCTCGCTGAACGCCTCGACCAGGCCCTGCCCGACGCGCTTGCGGGTCATCTGCACCAGGCCGAGCGAGGTGACCTCGGCCACCTGGTGCTTGGTCCGGTCACGACCCAGGCACTCCACCAGCCGGCGCAGCACCAGGTCACGGTTGGACTCCAGCACCATGTCGATGAAGTCGATGACGATGATCCCGCCGATGTCGCGCAGCCTGAGCTGGCGGACGATCTCCTCTGCGGCCTCGAGGTTGTTGCGGGTCACGGTCTCCTCGAGCGTTCCGCCCGAACCCGTGAACTTGCCGGTGTTGACGTCGATGACGGTCATCGCCTCGGTCCGGTCGATGACCAGCGAGCCTCCCGACGGCAGCCAGACCTTGCGGTCCATGCCCTTGGAGAGCTGCTCGTCGATCCGGTGCGAGGCGAACACGTCGCCGTCGCCCGTCCACCGGCCGACCCGCTCGAGCAGGTCGGGGGCCATCGACTCGACGTACTCGTGGATGAGGCGCCAGACACCCTCGCCCTGGACCGTCAACGACGAGAAGTCGTCGTTGAAGATGTCGCGGACCACCCGGATCGCGAGGTCCGGCTCGCCCTGGAGCAGGGCGGGCGCCGACGCGGACTTCTGCTTCTTCTCGATCGCGGTCCACTGGTCCTGCAGACGCCTGACGTCGCGCCGCAGCTCCTCCTCGGACGCGCCCTCCGCGGCGGTACGCACGATGACACCGGCGCCGTCGGGCACGATCTCCTTGAGCAGCTTCTTCAGCCGCGCGCGCTCGTTCTCCGGGAGCTTGCGCGAGATGCCCGTCATCCCGCCGGCCGGCACGTAGACCAGGTAGCGCCCGGCGAGGGTCACCTGCGACGTGAGCCGCGCGCCCTTGTGCCCCACCGGGTCCTTGGTCACCTGCACCAGCACGCTGTCACCGGACTTGAGCGCCTGCTCGATGCGGCGCGGCTGGCCCTCCAGGCCCGCAGCGTCCCAGTTCACCTCGCCGGCGTACAGCACCGCGTTGCGGCCCTTGCCGACGTCCACGAACGCGGCCTCCATGCTGGGCAGCACGTTCTGCACCCGGCCGAGGTACACGTTGCCGATCATCGACGACGACCCCTGGCCGCCGCCGGCGCGGGAGACGAAGTGCTCGACGAGGACCCCGTCCTCCAGCACGGCGATCTGCACCCGGCCGCCGGCCTCGCGCACCACCATCGCGCGCTCGACCGACTCGCGCCGGGCGAGGAACTCGGCCTCGGAGAGCACCGCGCGACGACGCCCCGCGTCACGCCCCTCGCGACGCCGCTGGCGCTTGGCCTCCAGACGTGTCGATCCCTTGAGGGCAGTCACCTCGTCGCGCCGTGGCTCGGCCTCCCCGCTGCTGCGGCCGGACCGGCGGCGGCGTCGGCGCCGGCGACCCCCCTCACGGGGCTCGCCGTCCTCGCCGGACTCCTCGCCGGAGTCCTCGTCCGACTCCTCGCCCTCGGGGCCTTCTCCCGCGTCGCTGCCCTCTTCGGCCTCACCCTCCGAGGAGCGCCGGCGGCCACGGCCGCCACGGCGACGTCGGCGCCGACGCGCGCCCTCGCGCGGCTCGCCGTCCTCGCCACCGGGCTCGTCGGAGTTCTCGTCCGGCTCCTCCGCGTCGGGCTCGGCGGCGGGCACCTCGGCGGCCTCGGCCTTGCCGCCGTCGGGCTCCGCGGAACCCGGCCGGGACCGGCGCTGCCGCGCCCTGCGCGCACCGCCCGAGGCCTCCTGCTCGGCCTTCTCGGCGGTCTCGGCGGACTCGCCCGACTCCTCGGCTCCCTGCTCGTCCGCCTCGTCGGCCGCCCGCGGCGGCCCGGCCGGCGCCTGCGCGCGACGACGCTTGACGGGCTCGGGAGCCTGGAAGAGCACGGCGGCCGAGCCGAGCTCGGCGAGCACGTCGAGCGGCTCCTTGGCCCGATCCCCGGACGACGCCTCGCCGCCGGCGTCCTGGACGCCTTGGGACGACGCGCGGCGTCGCCGGGTGCCCGCCTTCGGCTTCTCCGACTCAGGCGCGGGCGACCCGGAGTCGTCGCCTGCCGCCTCGCCGGACGCGTCACGGGTCTTGGGCGCGGCGGCCGCTCGGGCGGTCTTGGGCCGGCTCGATGCGGCGCGCGTCCGCTTGGTCGGCGGCGTGGCCGACTCGTCGGCGTCCGAGGCGTCTGCGGCTGCCGGGCGCCGGGAGCGACGCTTGGTGGCGGGCGCCTCCTTGGTGGCGGGCGCCTCCTCGGTGGCGGGCGCCTCCTCGGTGGCGGGCGCCTCCTCGGTGGCGGGCGCCTCCGGTGGCGGGCCACCTCCTCGGTGGTGGGCGCCTCCTCGGTGGCGGGCGCGACGGTCTCGGGCTCGGCCGCGTCCGCCGGACCGCTCGCGCCGGACGGGCTGCCGGCCGGGGCGGTGGCCCGGCGACGTCGCGGGCGGGTGCTCGAGCCCGCTGCGGCCGGAGCCGTCTCGGCGGACGTCTCGTCCGAGGTCTGAGGGGTGGTCTCGTCGGTCACGGGGTGCTCCAAGCCGGGCCCGTCCACACTCGCCGGCCCCAGGCGATCCGGTCGTCGCACGCGCCTGGGCGCCACGACGGAAGTCGTCGGTGTCTGCCGGACGATCCGTGTCGATACCCGCCGGCGCCCGCTCTCCCAACCACAGGAGGCGGCGCACGGCGGTCGCGGATCTGATCGACAGCAAGTTCTCGGTCCCGAGCCCGGTGTGGCGGACTCCGTGACCGGGGTCAGTATCGCACAGCACGCGCCCGACGCCCGCGCACGTCCGACGGCTCGCGAGTCGCCCGCGCTAGGCTCGTGACGGCGCGGCGCACCGATACCGTGCGGGGTATCTGAGGAGACCTTCGTCACAACCCTCACAGGAATCTGACGCTCCGTCAGCAAAGAGGGACGAAAGTCCCAACTTCGTGCGTACCGATCTTCCCTACGGTCGTCCTGACGCTCCGGCGTCAGGCCCACTTGCGCGCCCCAATGAGGAGACACCGTGGATGCATTGACCTTGGCCCGATGGCAGTTCGGGATCACCACGGTCTACCACTTCATCTTCGTGCCGCTGACGATCGGCCTGTCCCCGCTCGTCGCGATCATGCAGACCGCCTGGGTCCGCACCGGCAACGAGCGATGGCTCAAGCTGACCAAGTTCTTCGGCAAGCTGCTGCTGATCAACTTCGCGATCGGTGTCGCGACCGGCATCGTCCAGGAGTTCCAGTTCGGCATGAACTGGAGCGAGTACTCGCGCTTCGTCGGCGACATCTTCGGAGCGCCGCTGGCGATGGAGGCGCTCGCCGCGTTCTTCATCGAGTCGACGTTCCTGGGCCTGTGGATCTTCGGCTGGGACAAGCTCCCCAAGAAGGTCCACCTGGCCACCATCTGGCTGGTCGCCTTCGCGACGAACCTGTCCGCCTACTTCATCCTCGCGGCGAACTCGTGGATGCAGCACCCCGTCGGCGCCCAGATGTCCGCGGACGGCCGGCGCGCCGAGATGGTCTCGATCGGCGACGTGCTGACCAACCCGACGCTCCTCGCGGCGTTCCCGCACGTCATCACGGTGTCGCTGGTCACGGCGGGCACGTTCGTCGCAGGCATCTCGGTGTGGTGGATGGTCAAGTCGGCCAAGGAGGGCAAGACCGACCTCGCCCGTGACGTCTGGCGGCCGGGCGCGAAGTTCGGCGCCTGGGTCCTGATCGTCGCCGGCGTCGGTGTGCTGCTCACCGGCGACTGGCAGGCCAAGATGATGTTCAACCAGCAGCCGATGAAGATGGCCGCCGCCGAGGCGATGTGCGAGTCGTACCCGGACGGCGCACCGTTCTCGATCCTGACGATCGGCAACCCCGCCTCCAACAACTGCAGCGACACGACCGCGATCATCTCCGTCCCGGGCCTGCTGTCCTTCCTGGCCAAGAGCGACTTCAGCGCCCCGATGCCGGGCATCAACGAGCTCCAGCAGACCTACACCGACAAGTACGCCTCGTCACTCGGCGTCGAGGACGGCTTCAGCTTCGTGCCGAACCTGCTGATCACGTACTGGTCCTTCCGGCTCATGATCGGGTTCGGGGCCTTCTCCGCAGCGCTCGGCCTGGCCATCCTGTGGCTGACCCGCGGCGGCAAGACACCGACGAGCTCCTGGCTCGGGAAGCTCGGCTTGATCGCCCTGCCGGCGCCGTTCCTGGCGTCGTCCTTCGGGTGGATCTTCACCGAGATGGGCCGCCAGCCGTGGATCGTCGCGCCGAACCCCAACCCCGAGGGCGTCGACCTGGTGTGGATGCTCACCCAGCACGCCAACTCCCCCGTGGTCGGCGCGGTGTCGGTGATCATCTCGATGGTCGCCTTCACCCTGATCTACCTCGTCTGCGCCGTGCTCTGGTTCATGCTGCTCAAGCGGTACGCAACCAAGGGTGTGCCGGACCACGAGCCCGATGTGTCGCCCGAAGCCAACGCCGACGCGGACGCGGACCGTCCGATGTCGTTCGCCTACTGAGGAGCACGCCATGGATCACGCAACCCTGCAGATCATCTGGTTCGTCCTCATCGCCGTCCTGTGGACCGGCTACCTGTTCCTCGAGGGCTTCGACTTCGGCGTCGGCATGCTGCTGCCGATCCTCGGGCGCAACGAGAAGGAACGCCGGGTCATGATCAACACGATCGGCCCGGTGTGGGACGGCAACGAGGTGTGGCTTCTCACCGCCGGTGGCGCCACGTTCGCGGCCTTCCCGGAGTGGTACGCGACGCTGTTCTCCGGCTTCTACCTCGCCCTGCTGGTCATCCTGCTCGCGCTGATCGCCCGGGTCGTGTCGTTCGAGTGGCGCGGCAAGATCAACGACCCGCGCTGGCAGAACGGCTTCCGGTGGGGGCTCGTGCTGGGCTCGTGGATCCCGGCCGTGCTGTGGGGCGTGGCGTTCGGCAACATCGTGCGCGGCGTCCCGCTCGAGACCGACACCGCCGGCAACATCCAGTACGCCGGGACGTTCTTCGACCTGCTCAACCCGTTCGCACTGCTCGGCGGGGTCACCACCGCGATGATCTTCCTCACCCACGGGGCGATCTTCCTCGCGCTCAAGACCGACGGTGACATCAAGGAGCGCGCGGCGAGCCTGGCGGAGAAGCTCTCGTTGGTGACGCTCGTCGTGGCCGGGGCGTGGGCGGTCTGGCTCCAGCTCGCCTACTCGAACAACGCCTGGACCTGGCTGGCCACCGGTGTCGCCGCGGTCGCCCTGGTCGGTGTGGTGCTGGCCGCCAGGGTGCGGCGCGAGGGCTGGGCGTTCATCCTGATGGGCGTGGCGATCGTCGGAGCAGTGGCGCTGATCTTCGGCGGCCTGTACCCGAACGTCATGCCGGACCTCGGCGGCGTCAACAACCTGACCGTCGCCGCCGCGTCGTCCAGCGCATACACGCTCGGCGTGATGACCTGGGTCGCGGTCGCGCTCACCCCGATCGTCCTGGCCTACCAGGCGTGGACGTACTGGGTGTTCCGCAAGCGGATCCACGTCGACCACATCCCCGAGTCCACCGGCCTTTCGCTCGAGAAGGTGTGAAGCCACTCGACCCGAGGCTCCTGCAGCGAGCCGCGTCAGCCCGCCGGTACGTCCTGCTCACCGCAGGACTCGGCGGGCTGACGGCCGCTGCGGTCATCGCCCAGGCGCTGCTGCTCGCGCGTGTCCTGTCCCCGGTGGTGCTGCGAACGGCCGACTGGCCCGACGTCGCGCCGCTGATGGGCTGGCTCGCACTCGTCGTCGCGGTGCGCGCCGGACTGACCTGGGCCCAGGAGCGGTTCGCGCACCGCTCGGCGACCCGCGCGACCGCCGAGCTGCGCGAGCAGGTGCTCGCCCGCGCGGTGGTCCTCGGACCGCGGTGGATCGTGGCGCACCCCGGGGTGGCGACGCTGGCGACGCGGGGCCTGGACGCGCTCGAGCCGTACTTCGTGCGGTACCTGCCCCAGCTCCTGCTCGCGGCGACCGTCACCCCGGCGGCCCTCGTGGTGGTGCTGACGCACGACCTGATCGCCGCCGCGACGATCGCGCTCACGCTCCCGCTCATCCCGGTCTTCATGGTGCTGATCGGCCGGATGACCCAGGGCTACGCGGATCGCCGACTCGCGGCGATGACCCGCCTCGGCACCCAGGTCCTCGACCTGCTCGCCGGGCTGCCGACCCTGCGTGCCCTCGGCCGGGAGCGCGGTCCCGAGCGCCAGGTGGCCGAGCTCGGCGACGCGCACCGCAGGGCCACCATGGGCACCCTGCGCGTCGCGTTCCTGTCGGGCATGACCCTCGAGCTGCTCACCACGCTCTCCGTGGCGCTCGTGGCGGTCGGGGTCGGCTTCCGGCTGGTGTTCGGCGACCTGGACCTGGTCACCGGTCTCGCCGTGCTGGTCCTCGCACCCGAGGTCTACCTGCCCCTGCGCCAGGTCGGAGCCCACTTCCACGCGTCCGCGGACGGCGTCGCCGCTGCCGACCAGGCGTTCGCGGTGCTGGAGGAGCCCGTCGCGGAGCCGGGCACGGCGCCGGCCCCCGACCTGACCCGGACGACGCTGCGGCTGCGCGACGTGACGGTGGCCGCACCGGACCGCGCGCACCTGGCGCCCGCGGGCCTGGACCTGGACCTCGCGCCCGGCGAAATGGTCGCGCTCGCCGGCGCCAACGGGGCAGGCAAGTCCACGGCCGTCGCTGTGCTGCTGGGCCTGCTGACCCCGGACAGCGGTCAGGTGCTCCTGGACGGCCCGGGCGGCACGATCCCGCTGTCGCAGGTGGACCCCGCCGGGTGGTGGTCTCAGATCGCCTGGGTCCCCCAACGCCCGGTGATCGAGCCCGGCACCGTGCGCGAGGCCGTGGAACGCGGCGAGCGGGTCGAGGACCGGCGCCTTGCGGCCGCGGCCGAGCTGACCGGCCTCGACCGCGTCGTGGACGGACTCGCCGACGGCTGGGACCAGCGCCTGGGCCAGGGCGGCACGGGGCTGAGCCTCGGCCAGCGGCAACGGCTCGCGCTGACCCGCGCGCTGCTCGCACCCGCCCCACTGGTGGTGCTCGACGAGCCCACCGCCCACCTCGACGCGGGCGGCGAGCGGGTGGTCCTGGAGGCGGTGCGCCGGCTGCGTGACCAGGGGCGCACCGTGCTGCTCGTCGCACACCGCACGAGCCTGCTCGAAGTGGCCGACCGCACGGTGACCGTGACCGCTGACGCGGTGGTGACCCCGTGACGCGCGACCCGCTGTGGCGCGCCGTGCGCCTGCTCGACGTGGACGCCCGCCGGGTCGCGGGCGCGGTGGCCGCCGGCGTCGGTGGCCTGGGCAGCGCCATCGCCCTGGCCGCGGTCTCGGCGTGGCTGATCGCCCGGGCCGCCCAGATGCCCGAGGTCGCGGTCCTCAACCTCGCGGCGGTCGCGGTGCGGCTGTTCGGCATCTCGCGCGGGGTGCTGCGCTACGTCGAGCGCCTGGTGTCCCACGACGTCGCACTGCGTGGCATGGCCACGCTCCGCGTGCGGTTGTACGAGCGGCTCGCGACCGGCTCCCCCGCGGGCCTGCTGGCGCTACGTCGCGGCGACCTGCTGGCCCGGGTCGGCGCGGACGTCGACGCCGTGGGCGACGTCGTGGTGCGGGGCCTGCTGCCGATGGCCGTGGCAGCGGTGCTGGGGGTGGGCAGCGCCGTCGCGATGGGCCTGTTCCTGCCCGCGGCCGGCCTCACCCTGGCGGCCTGTCTGGTGCTGGCGGGGGTCGTGGCGCCGTGGCTGGCCCGCCGCGGCGCGCGGGCCACCGAGCGCGAGGCCGCGTCCGCCCGCGCCGACCTGGCGGCGGTGAGCCAGTCGCTGCTGGACGGCGCCGGCGAGCTGCGGGTCGCCGGGCGGATGGAGCCCACGCTGGCCGAGCTCCGGGCGGCCGACGCACGCCTGGCCCGAGCGACCGACAGGGGGGCCGTGCCGACCGCGCTCGCCGCAGCGCTCGCGCCACTGGCCACAGGCCTGGCGATGCTCGGCGCCTTGCTGGTGGGGATCCCGGCGACCACCTCCGGCGCGCTCGACCCGGTCGAGCTCGCCGTGGTCGTGCTCACCCCGCTCGCGGTGTTCGAGGCCTCCGCAGTGCTGCCCGGCGCCGCCGTGGCACTGCTCCGCTCACGCGAGGCGGCCCGGCGGGTCGTCGAGCTGGTCGACCGCGCGCGACCGGCCGCCGCCGTGAGCCCGACCCCGGTCACCGCGTCCCGCCCGGACGCGCCGCCGCTGGAGGCCCACCGCCTGGCCGCCGGCTGGCCCGACGGTCCCGCACTGGTGCGGGGGCTGGACCTCGAGCTCACGCCGGGGCGCAGCGTGGCGGTGGTCGGCCCGAGCGGGGTCGGTAAGACGACGCTCCTGCTCACCCTGGCCGGGCTGCTGCCGCCCAAGAGCGGTGAGGTCCTGGCCGGTGGTCAGGCGCCGGACCGGCTGGACCGCGCCGACGCGGCCGCCCGCGTCGCGCTCACCACCGAGGACGCGCACGTGTTCGACACCACCGTGATCGAGAACCTGCGGGTCGCGCGCGGCGACGTCTCGCCGGAGCAGGCCGGGGCCGCGTGCCTGGCCGCCGGGCTGGACGGCTGGCTCGCGGGCCTGCCGTCGGGCCTGGACACCCGGATCGGTTCCGACGGTGCCTCCGTCTCGGGCGGCGAACGGCGCCGCCTGCTGGTCGCGCGGGCACTGCTCGCCCCTGCGCCGGTCCTCCTGCTCGACGAGCCCACCGAGCACCTGGACGCCGGGGGGCGCACGCTGCTCACCGGCCTGCTGGACGGCAGCCTCGCCGGCGGCCGTGCCGTGCTGGTGGTCACGCACCGGCTATCCGGGCTCGAGGCGGCCGGCGAGGTGATCTGGCTGGACCGGACCGGTAGCGTCGGGGCACGCGGGACCCACGCCGAGCTGCTCGAGGGCCCCCGTGCCGTGCCGGCCTACCGCACGGCCTGGCAGTCCGAGCAGCAGGAGATCGGATGACGAGCACCCCCCGGCCCCGGCACGACGAGTCCCGCCACGCCCGGGACGAGTCGCTGGCGGCCGCCGACCTGCTGCAGGCCGCCCTCGGCCTGGCCTCGGACCTCGACCTGCCGACCGTCCTGCACCGGTTCGTGGCGGCGAGTGCGGACCTGACCGGTGCACGGTTCGGCGCCATCAACGTGCTTGACGCGCGTGGCCGGTCCACGACGTTCGTCCACACAGGTGTCGACGACCGCCTCGCGACGCTGCTCGGCCGCGCCCCGCACGCCACCGGCGTCCTCGGCGCGATCCCGCCGCACGGCACGCTGCGCCTGGACGACCTGCTCCAGCACCCGCAGTTCAAGGGCTTTCCCCCGCACCACCCGAAGATGGGCTCCTTCCTGGGCACCGCCGTGCGGGTGCGCAACCGCGTGTACGGCTACCTGTACCTCGCGGACAAGCGCGGCGGCTTCACCGACGAGGACGACGCGGTCGTGCTCACCCTCGCCGCGGCCGCGGCGGTCGCGATCCAGAACGCCCAGATGTACGCCGAGGCCGAGCGCCGCGAGCACTGGCTTCGCGCGGGCCAGCAGATCACCACGATGCTGCTGTCCGGCGCCGAGCAGGAGGACGTCCTGCAGGAGATCGCGGCGTCCTCCCGCGAGGTCGCCGGCGCGGACACCGCCGCGCTGGTGCTGCCGGGGATCGGCGACCAGTGGGTGATGGAGATCGTCGACGGCGTCGGCTCGGACGAGCTGATCGGCACGATCATGCCGCCCGACGGCCGGGCCCGGACGGTGCTGCGCGACGGCAACGGGCTGGTGGTCGACTCGCTGTCCCGCGCCCGCGCGATGCGCGTGGAGGCCATGCGCCAGTTCGGGCCCGCCCTGTACGCCCCGATGCACGCGCGGGGCACCGGCGTGGGCGTCCTCATCCTGCTGCGCCGGGTGGGCTCGGCGCCGTTCGGCCCCAGCGACCTGGCCACCGCCGAGACCTATGCCGCTCAGGCCGCCCTGGCCCTGGTGCTGGCCGAGGCGCGGCACGCCCAGGACGTCGCCGCCCTGCTCGACGAGCGCGAGCGGATCGCCCGGGACCTGCACGACCTGGCCATCCAGCAGCTGTTCGCCACCGGCATGCAGCTGGAGACCGTGCGCCGGCGCGCGGCCCGCGGCGTGGACCCCACCGAGCTCACCGGGATCGTGGACGACGCGCTGGACAACGTGGACTCCACCGTGCGCCAGATCCGCTCGATCGTGCACGCCCTGCGCGACCCGGACGCCTCGGCCCCGCTCGCCGAGCGGCTGCGCCGCGAGGCGTCGCTGGCGCGCACCGGCTTGGGCTTCGCCCCGTCGCTGGTCATCACGGTGGACGACCGGGTCCTGGACTCGACCGACGCGCTGGACGGCGACGCGGGCGCCCTGGACGACCGGATCGGGGAGGACATGGCCGACGACGTCGTGGCCGTGGTCCGCGAAGGGCTGGCGAACGCCGCGCGGCACGCCAGGGCCACCGCGGTCGCGGTGCGCGTGGACCTGATCGGCGAGGAGCCGTCGGGCACGGTCACCGTCGAGGTCGAGGACGACGGCTCCGGTCTGCCTCCGGAGCGCGACCGCCGCTCGGGCACCGACAACCTGGCCGCGCGGGCGCGCCGCCACGGCGGGACGTTCACCCTGGGCACCACCGTCGAGGGGCGCGGGACCCTGCTGAGCTGGACGGCGCCGCTGCGCCGCGTCTGAGGAGCGACCGCCCGGTGGTCAGTCCCCCGGCTCGCTGCGCCAGGAGCTGTGCTTGTGGCCCGCCACCCAGGCGGCGACCTGCGTGCGGCGCTGCAGGCCCATCTTCGACAGCAGCGACGTGATGTGGTTCTTCACGGTCTTCTCGGCGACGCCCAGCCGCTCGGCGATCTCCCGGTTCGACATGCCTTCGCCGATGAGGTCCAGCACCTTGCGCTCGGACGGCGTGAGCTCGGCGGTCGGGTCGTCGTGGTCGGCGCGCCGGCGCGTCACCGTGCGCTCGTCGAGCAGGGTCCGGCCGGCGGCGACCTGGCGGATCACCTCGGCGATCTCGGTGCCGCGCACGGACTTGAGCAGGAACGCCGACGCACCGGCCTGCAGCGCGGCGGCGAGCGCGTCGTCGTCGTCGAAGGACGTCAGCACGATCGCCTTGGTGTCCGGCAGCGACTCGCGCAGGGACATCATCAGGTCGATGCCGGTGCCGTCCGGGAGCTGGAGGTCGACGAGCATCACCTGCGGCCGGACGAGCGTGGCGCGACGCACGCCCTCCGCGACGGTGCCGGCCTCGGCGACCACGCCCATGCCCTCGGACCTGTCGATCACCTCGGCGATCCCTCGTCGGACGACTTCGTGGTCGTCGACGATCATCACGGCGATCTCGCTGGCGCGGCCCGGGGCCGGTGGGACATTCGTCACGTGCGCATCCTAGAGAAACGCGGCGGCGGACTGTAGCCGCCGCACGGAGCGTGGACGAGGCTGGCACCTTGGGCAGCTGTACGAGGACCTGTTCATGAACGGCCGCCGGGCCACCGGGGCGCCGCATCGCGGGCACGGCAGGCCGTCGCGTCCGTACACCGCGAGCTCGCGCTCGAACCAGCCCGAGGACCCGTTCACGTCGACGTACATCGCGTCGAAGCTGGTGCCACCGGCGCGCAGCGCCGCCCGCATCACCTGCTCGGCCGCGTCGAGAGCGGCGCGGACCTGGGCGGGGCGCAGCCGCTCGGTGGGACGAGCGCCGTCCAGCCGGGCGAGCCACAGCGCCTCGTCGGCGTAGATGTTCCCGATCCCCGAGACCAACGTCTGGTCGAGCAGCGCACGCTTGAGCTCCGAGCGCCGTCGCCGGACCGCCGCGACCACCGCGTCGCGGTCCAGGTACGGGTCCAGCAGGTCACGCGCGATGTGAGCGACTGCCGGCGGCAACGCGGGGACGTCGCTGCCCCGCCCGCCCGGCGCGCCGTCGGCCGTGGGCACGAGCTCGGCGACCGCCAGGTGCCCGAAGGTCCGCTGGTCGACGAAGTCCAGCACCCGGTCCGGAGCCCCGGGGACCGCGAGGTGCAGGCGCACCCGCAGATGGCGGTGCTCGGGCGCGTCGGCGGCTCGCACCAGCAGCTGGCCACTCATCCCGAGGTGAGCGGTGAGCGCCTCGTCGCCGCCCAGCAGCACCCACAGGAACTTGCCACGGCGCACCGCCGCGCCCAGGGTCCGGCCGCGCAGCCGGGCGGCGAAGTCGGCAGGTCCGGGCAGGTGACGGCGCACGCTGCTGGCCCGCACGACGTCGACGCCGGTCACGGTGGCGCCGGTGGTGTGATGCGCCAGACCGTCGCGGACGGTCTCGACCTCGGGGAGCTCGGGCACTCAGCCGCCCGCAGCGGTCACGTCCGCGCGCGCGGCGAGGCAGGCGTACGCGGCCGCGGCGGCCTCCTGCTCTGCGACCTTCTTCGAGGGACCGACGCCCTCGCCGCAGACCTCCTCGGCCAGCAGGATCCGGGCCGTGAACGTGCGAGCGTGGTCCGGGCCGGTGCCGCGCACGTCGTACACCGGCGCGCCCAGGCCGAGCCTGGCGGCGAGCTCCTGGAGCGACGTCTTCCAGTCCAGGCCTGCGCCCAGGTCCGCCGCGGCCTCGAGAGTCGGGCCGACGAGCCGCTCGACGAGCTCGCGGGAGACCTCGAGGCCGTGCGTGAGGTACGTCGCGCCGAAGATCGCCTCGAGCGTGTCGGACAGGATGGAGTCCTTGTCCCGCCCGCCGGTGGCGAGCTCGCCCTTGCCGAGCAGCAGGTAGGCCCCGAGGTCGATGGACCGGGCGATGCCCGCGAGAGCGCGCTGGGAGACCGTGGCGGCACGCATCTTGGCCAGCTCGCCCTCGGACTGGTCCGGGTAGCGGCGGTACAGGGCCTCGGTGACCACCAGGCCGAGCACGGTGTCCCCGAGGAACTCCAGGCGCTCGTTGGTCGGCAGGCCGCCGGCCTCGTGCGCGAACGAGCGGTGGGTCAGTGCGAGCACCAAGAGCTCGGGGTCCAGCCGGACCCCGAGCGTGGTGAGCAGGCGGGCAGCGGTGGTCACGCTCTTGTCACCACCGGGTGCCACGGGTCAGCGAGCCTCGTGCTCGGTCCGCAGCGCCTCGGCGTACTGGCGGCCGTTGTAGGCACCGCACGCCGGGCACGCCGTGTGCGGGAGCTTCTCCGCCTTGCACCGCGGGCACGTCGTGAGGGTCGCTGCGGTCGTCTTCCACTGCGACCGACGCGCACGGGTGTTGCTGCGCGACATCTTGCGCTTCGGGACAGCCACGGTCAGCTCTCTTTCGGTTCGTCGAACATGTCGGCCAGCGCAGCCCACCGCGGGTCGGTGACCTCGTGCTGGTGACCGGCGTTGGCCGGGTCCGCCAGCCGGGCGCCGCACTCCGGGCACAGGCCCGGGCAGTCCGGCGAGCACAGCGGACGGAACGGCAGTGCGGGCACCACCGCGTCACGCACCGCGGGCTCGAGGTCGATCAGGTCGTCCTCGATCTCGCGCAGGTCCTCCTCGTCGTCGCCGTCCTCGACGGCGACCTGGGCCCGCTCGGGGTAGACGAACAGCTCCTGGATCTGGACGTCGACGGTGCCGACGACCTCCTCCAGGCAGCGCACGCACTCCCCGACGGTCCCGCCCCGGGCACTGCCCGAGACGAGGATCCCCTCCATCACCGCCTCGAGCCGCAGGTCGAGCTCGAGGTCGGATCCGGCCGGGACACCGATCACGGCGGTGCCGAGATCCTCCGGCGCCGGGACCGTCTCGGAGATCGTGCGCATCGTCCCCGGGCGGCGGCCGAGCTCATGGGTGTCGAGCACGAACGGCGCGCGGGGATCGAGGGCGTGACGCTCCATCATCAGTCCAGGGTCGAGGGGTCTCGGCCCACGCAGCGAGCGGTGGACCGACGGGTCATCCTACGGCATGGCGGTCGCCGTCCCAACCCGGTCGCCGGGGTGCCCTGCCGAGCCGCGCACCCGGGCCGCCGACGCTCACCCGGCGGCCGGTCCCGGCTGCTCGAGACGCCCGGCCAGCTTCGCCCGACCGGCCTGCACCTGGGCCACCACCCGCCCCAGGTCGATCTCGAAGTCGGCGAGCCGACGGTCGCAGTAGTCGTCGGCGTCGTGCCTCAGCCGGGCGGCGGTCGCCTCCGCCTCGGCGACGATCTCGGTGGCGCGCGCCTGTGCAGCGAGCACGACGCGCTCCTGGGCGACCAGCTCGTCGGCCCGCTCGTGGGCCGAGCGGATGATCCGGTCCGCGTGCTCGTGGGCGTCGGAGAGCACCTTGTCGGCGCCCGCGAGCACCTCGTCGGCGTGCGCGAGCTGGCCGGGCAGCAGCGCCCTGGCCCGCTCGACCAGCGCGAGCACCTCGTCCCGGGCGACCAGCACCGAGGACGACATCGGCATCGCACGGGCGCCGAGCACCACGTTCTCGAGCTCGTCCAGCACCGCGACCAGGCTCCGCGGCTCCTCGTCGCTCATCTCGTCCCCTCTCCCGCCAACGCGGCGCGCACGGCGTCCGCCACGCCGGGCGGGACGAGGTCCTCGATCCTGCCGCCGTGCCGGGCGACGTCCTTGACCAGCGAAGATGCGATGTGCGCGACCGACGGGTCGGCGGGCAGGAACACGGTCTCGATACCGGTCAGGTGCCGGTTCATCAGGGCCATGGGGATCTCGGCGTCGTGGTCGGCACCCGAACGGAGCCCCTTGACGAGCATGGTCGCACCGATCCGCCGGCAGAAGTCCACCAGCAGCCCGTCGACCGGCTCGACGCGGACCTGTGGGAGGTGGGCGACCGCGTCGCGGGCCAGGGCCACTCGCAGCTCGCGGTCGAGCAGCGGCCTCTTGCCGACGTTGGTCGCCACGGCCAGCACCACCTCGTCGGCGAGCGCCGTCGCGCGGCCCACCACGTCGAGGTGCCCGAGGGTCACCGGGTCGAACGAGCCGGGGCACACCGCGATCCGCACGGGCCCACCCTACGGCGCGGCGGGCTTGCCGGGGCCGAGCCCGGCCGCGTCCGCGGGCCCACGATCGGCCGTCGGTTCGGCGAACCAGAGCACGGTCTCGCCGTAGCGCCGCTCGTCGAGCCGGCTCAGGCCCGTCGGCCAGGCGGGCTCCGGCGAGCGGGCCGACCGCTCGACCACGACGACCGCCTGGGCGTCCAGCAGGGGCACGAGCGCGGCGAGCACCTCGGCGAGCTGGTCCTCGGCCAGGTCGTACGGCGGGTCGAGCAGCGCGAGGTCGATCGCGCCGACGCCACCGGCGTCCGCCCCGGGCCCGCCGCGCCGGAGCCATGCCTCGACCCGCTCGGCGGCCACGCGCACGCCCGGCAGCCCGAGTGTGGCGACGTTGCGACGGCACACCGTGACGGCCCGCCCGGAGGACTCGACGAGCACGACGTGCGCCGCACCGCGGCTGGCGGCCTCCAGCCCCAGGGCGCCGGAACCGGCGAACAGGTCGACGACCCGGGCACCGTCGATCACGTCCAGGTGCTCGAGCCGGGAGAACAGCGCCTCGCGGACCCGGTCGCTGGTGGGGCGGGTGCCACGGGGCGGGACCGCAAGGCTCCGGCCGCCCGCCGCGCCCGCGATGACCCGGGTCACTTGCGGGCCTCGCCGGCGGCCTCCTGGGCCTCGGCGAGCCGATCCATCAGGGTCCGGGTCTCGGTGCTCGACCCCCAGCGCAGGGCGATGGCCGTCGCGATCGCCTGGACCAGCAGCAACGTCTGCGGCACCGACCCGGCGAGCACCGCGATCGTCGCGGGCAGCAGCCCCAGGATCACGATGTCCGGTCCCCTGGCCAGCACGGCCGCCGCACCGATCGGCACCGCGCCGGCCGGGGTGGAGACCGTCGCCGAGTCCCACTTGGGCGCCGGCCGGAACGCGGACCGCAGCGCTCCCCCGGCCCAGGCCGGCCCCGCGAGCACGGCGAGCGCGAGCCAGGGCAGCGGGTCGGCGCGCCACAGCCCGATGGAGCCGAGCGCGACCACCGTCCACACCGTCATCACGACGGCCGGCACGATCAGTCGGGTGCGGCGCACCGCGGTCGCGCCGAGCGGCAGGATCCGGTCGACCCCGGGAGACATCTCCGCCCGGCGGGAGGCCTCGCCGGTCGCCAGCATCGCGAAGGACCCGGCGATCAGGAAGGCGAGGGCCAGCTGCACCGACCCGGCGAGCTCGGGCGTGGCGAGCACCAGAGCAGGCACGAGCGCGGTGACCAGCACCTGACCGACGTGCCGCGGCGAGCGCGCCAGCACCAGCGCGTCGGCCACGACCAGCGCGCGCACGGGGCCCCGCACGACACGCATCCTCAGGGAGCGCCGGCGCTGCTGGCGGGCCAGCCGGTCGCCGAGCGCGCGGCCCAGCTCGCGCGTGTCGAGCGACACGAGAGCACCGGTCGCCTGCGCCGCGACGGCGCCGCTCTCGCGCAACCGCCGTGCCGGGATGCGACCCAGCAGCGCGTCGAGGGCGAACGTGCCACCCACCGCGAACGTTGCAAGCAGCCCCACCGCCCACCAGGGCACGGCCAGGACGGAAGCGGGCTGCCAGTTGCCCAGCACCGCCGCGCCGGCCGCGACGGGTGCGGCGGCCAGCAGCAGGTCGCCGAGCCGCACGGCCACCCGCGCGGCGGTCCACACCTGGAGCAGGCCCGCAGCGACCACCACGGCGACGCCGGCCATCGCGACGCCGGTCACGGCCTGCACCGGTGACTGCCCACCGGGCACCGCGAACACGAGCACCACGGCGACCAGCGCGGACGCCACCCCGCCCAGGGCCACCATCCGCAGCGCGTTGGGGCGCAGCAGCCCGCGCCGGTCGACCGGCAGCGGCAGCCACCAGGTGGCCTCCGCGCCTCCCGCGCCCACCGGGCCGAGCCGCCCGGCGCTGCCGACCAGGGCCCCGGCGAGAGCCAGGTACGCCACGGCCGTCAGACCCGCGAGGGACGTCGCGTGGCCGGTACCGATCGGCGGCTCGTGCACCGGGAGCTGCCCGAGCACGCCGATGGCCATGAGCACCGCGATCGCGACGACGACCACCGCGTAGTACACGTCCGACAGCAGTGCGGTGACCCCGCCCTGCGCGCGCTTGCGGGCGACCGCAGCGTTGTAGCGCCGCATCGAGCGAGCCGCAGGCACCGGCGTGCGCTCCGCCGGTCCGACCGCGCAGACGACCTCGCTCACAGCGCCCCCGGCTGAAGGGCGTCGACCGCCTCGTCGGCGCTCACCAGTCGGGTCTCGTCGCCCACGATCACGGCGCGGTCGGCGACCGCGGCCAGCAGCACGGGGTCGTGCGTGGCCACCAGGACGGCCCCGCCGGCTTCCTTCTCGGCGACCAGACGCTCAGCGAGCTGGTGGCGCATCGCGGTGTCCAGGCGCTGCTCGGGCTCGTCGAGGACCAGGAGCGACCGCGGCCGGACGAGCCCGGCGGCGAGCAGCAGGCGGCGGCGCTGGCCCGAGGACAGCGCGGTGGGCAGCACGTCGGCGTGGCCGGTCAGCCCGAACTCGTCGAGCAGGGCGTCGACCTCGTCCTGGGCGTCGCCCACGCCGTGCCCGCGCGCCACCAGGTACAGGTGCTCGGCCACGGTGAGGGCCGGGAACCAGGCGTCGTCGTCGAGCACCGCCGAGACCTGCGCCCGGAAGGACGCGCGACGCTCGTCGACCTCGTCCCCGAGGATCTGGACCGAGCCGGACAGCGGCTCGAGCAGGCCGAGGATCGCGCGCAGCAGCGTCGACTTGCCCGAGCCGTTGGGGCCGACGAGCGCCAGCGCCCGGCCCGCGGGGAGCGTGAACGACGCCTGACCGCACACCGGTCGGCCGGTCCAGCCGACCGCTAGCTTGGAGACACGCAGGACGGCGGGCGGGCGTGGTCGCGACACGCCCCCACCCTACGAGCGTCACCGGGGTCATCCGGACGGTGCACCGACCCGCCGGCCGTCCGCACCGCCCCAGCAGCCGTGGCAGGCGCCGACCGTTGAAGCGTTGGCGTCGACATCCGAGGCCAACGCTTCAACGGTCGATCGCACCCGGGCATCTCCACGACCCGCCGAGGGTCTACCGTGAAGGTGCAGGTCGGATTCGTGCACGGGGGTGCGGCATGGCTACGAGGTCGCCGGAGGACCGGCGCGAGGACTACCGGACGCCGCCCGAACCGATCCGGTACGAAGACATGATCACGACGCAGGAGACCCGCGAGGCACCGAGCCCCACGATGGGCCGCGACGCCGAGACCGACTGGCTGCTGCGGGACGCCGGTTAGCCGGTCACCAGCTGACCCGGACGGCCTGGAGGCGCTGGCGTCCGGGCGCCGACGCGCGATCGGACGCCGGGCGCCTCGCCGCGCGGTCAGGCGCGGTCGAGATACTCCTGCTCGTCGGGGGCGAGCCACTCGTCGATCGCCTCGGCGAGCGCCGGCCACGCGCCCAGCGCAGGGTCGCGGGTCACGAACGCCCTGGCCTCCTCGCGGGCCTCGGCGATGAGGTCGGCGTCCCGCACCACCCGGAGCAGCCGCAGCGAGCTCGACCGCCCCGACTGCGAGGCGCCCAGCACGTCGCCCTCGCGCCGCAGCTCCAGGTCCACGGCGGCCAGCGCGAAGCCGTCGGTGGTGGACGCGAGGGTGGCCAAGCGGGTCGCCGCGTCGGTGCCCTCCGGCGCCCTCGCGACCAGCAGGCACAGGCCGGGGTCGGTACCGCGGCCCACCCGGCCGCGCAGCTGGTGCAGCTGGGACAGCCCGAAGCGCTCGGCGTCCAGGACCACCATGACGCTGGCCTGGGGTACGTCGACGCCCACCTCGATCACCGTGGTGCACACCAGCACGGGGGTCCGCCCGTCGGCGAACGCGGCCATCGCCTCGTCCTTGGCCCCTGACGACATCCGGCCGTGCAGCGTGCCGACGGCCACGCCGTCGAGCACCGGGAGCGCGGCGAGCTCGGCCGCGACCTCCTCGACGGCGCGCAGCGGCACGGCCGGGACGTCGTCCTCGCCCGGTTCGTCGGCGGCGAGCAGGTCGGCGTCCGGGTCGGCCGCGTCGGCGCTGATCCGCGGGCACACCACGTAGGCGCGGCGCCCGGCGTCGACCTCCTCGCGCACCCGGGCCCAGGTCCGCGCCGTCCACACCTCGTTGTCCGCGGGCACCACGTGGGTCGCCACCGTGGCGCGTCCGGCCGGGATCTCGGTCAGGCTGGAGACCTCGAGGTCGCCGAACACCGTCATCGCCACGGTGCGCGGGATCGGTGTCGCGGTCATCACCAGCAGGTGCGGCACGGCATCCTCCGAGCCGCCGCGGCTGCGCAGGGCGTCCCGCTGCTCGACGCCGAACCTGTGCTGCTCGTCGACCACCACGAGCCCGAGGTCGGCGAACTGGACCCGCTCCCCCAGCAGGGCGTGGGTGCCCACCACGATCCCGGCCGCGCCGCTCGCGGCGTCCAGCAACGCCTCGCGCCGAGCCGCGGCGCCCTGCGAGCCGGTGAGCAGCACCACGCGCGTGGCCCGGTCGGCGGCGCCGAGCATGCCCTCCTCCGCGAGCGGGCCGAGGAGCTCGCGCAGCGTGCGCAGGTGCTGGGCCGCGAGCACCTCGGTCGGGGCGAGCAGGGCGGCCTGGCCGCCCGCGTCGACCACCTGGAGCATCGCCCGCAGGGCCACCACCGTCTTGCCGGACCCGACCTCGCCCTGGAGCAGGCGCTGCATCGGCCGGTCGGCGGCCAGGTCCGCGGCGATCTCCACGCCCACGTCGCGTTGCCCGGCGGTGAGCGTGAACGGCAGCCGCGCGTCGAACGCGTCCAGCAGGCCGCCGCCCCCCGCCGGCCGTGCCACGCCCGGTCGCGCTGCGGCCTCGGCACGCCGGCGAGCCAGCGCGGCCTGGAGGACGAATGCCTCCTCGTACCTCAGCCTGCGCTGCCCGCGCCGCCAGTCGTCGTCGGTGTACGGCTCGTGCACCAGACGCAGCGCCTCGAGCAGCCCGGGCAGCCTGAGCCGGGCGAGCAGCTCGCCGGGCAGCGGGTCGGCCAGATCGGCCTCGGTGAGCGGGTCGAGCACGGTGCGGACGGCGCGCTGGATGCGCCAGGTGGGCAACGCTGCGGAGGCCGGGTACACCGGGATCGGCCGGGTGGCCTCCACGAGCGCCGCCGCCTCGTCGTCGACCTCGGTGCCCACCATCTGGTAGTCGGGGTGGGTGAGCTGGACCGTGCCGCGGTACAGCCGCACGGTGCCGGTGAACATCCCGAGCCGCCCGGGCCGCAGCCGGCTCTCGTGCGTGCGCAGCGAGCCGGGTCGCTTGCCGAAGAACGTCAGGGACAGCTCGCGCGAACCGTCGGTCACCACGGCCTCCATGAGCACGCCGCCGCGCGAGCGCATGGAACGTACGGTGGCCCGGCGAACCTCGGCCATCACGGTGACGTGCTCGCCGGGCCGCAGCTCGGTCAGGTCGGTCAGGCGTCCCGGTGCGGCGTAGCGCCGCGGGTAGTGCCTCAGCAGGTCGCCGACGGTGTGCAGGCCCAGCCCGGCGAGCGGCCCGGCGGCGCGTTTGCCCAGCAGCCGTTCGAGGGACTCGGCCCAGCGGGACCCGACCACCCGACCTCCCGTCGTCCGCGATCCCGCGGCCCACGCCCCCGTTTTGGGCGGACCTCGGCGATCGGCTACCCTAGCGAGGTTGTCCGGGCGTTCCCGGACGTGCGGGCGGCCGTCGACCTCGACGCCATCCTGCCCCACCAGACCGACATGACCGCGCTCCTCGCGCGCGACGATCAGGAGACCGACCCGTGGCTGCTCACTGCGACATCTGCGGCAAGAGCCCGAGCTTCGGGCACAGCATCTCGCACTCCCACCGCCGCACGAAGCGGCGCTGGAACCCGAACATCCAGCGGGTCCGCACCGTGGTCGCAGGCACCCCGAAGCGGGTCAACGTGTGCGCCTCGTGCCTCAAGGCCGGCAAGGTCCAGCGCACCGCCTGAACCACCGTCTCCGACGCCCGCGGCTGCCGACGGCCCGCGGGCGTCGTGCTGTGCACCACTGGGTGACCGCAGTCCGCCCTGGCCGCCCCCGCGCTCGGATGGCAGGCTGGGGGCCATGGAGGACGAGCTGCCCGAGGCGACCATCCGTCCAGCCGTCGTCGAGGATGCCGAGGCCATCGCCCGCGTCCACCTCGCGTCGTGGCGTGAGGCCTACCAGGCCGTCGTGCCGCCCGAGCAGCTGGCGGCGGTCGACGAGCCCGAACGCGCCCAGCAGTGGCGCGAGACGATCGCGAGCCGGCACGGCTCCGTCCTGGTCGCCGACCTCGACGGGGAGATCGTGGGGTTCGCGCACGTGGGACACAGCCGCGACGAGGACGCCGGCTTCGGCACCCACGAGATCTACGCGATCTACCTCGAGCCCTCGGCGTGGGGCCGCGGCGTGGCCCGCGAGCTGATGCGCTCGCTGCTCGGCGACCTCCCGGACAACGCACCGGTCACCCTGTGGGCGCTGGCGGACAACGCGCGTGCCCGGCACTTCTACCGGCGGCACGGCTTCACCCCGGACGGCGTGGAGCGGATGGAGACCGCCGGTGACCGCTCGTACCTCGAGGTGCGGTACCGGCGGAACTGACCGCGCGGCAGACCTCGTGGGCCGACGACCGCTACCGGCCCGGCGCCCGATCGGCGAAGTGGTCCCAGCCCAGCGGGCCGCGCGGCGTCTCGCCCGCAACGGTGATGCCGGGCTGCCCCGCGAGCACCCGGCCCACGGCGCGGAACGGCGCCGGGAGGGCCGCGCCCGGCGGGAACGTCGCGAGCAGGCCGTGGTCCTCCCCCCCGGTGAGCACCCACGTCTCGGCGTCGACCCCCAGCGCCTGCGCGGCCGGGTCGAGCGCTGCCAGGTCGGCGGCGAAGGCACCGTCCGGGGCGTCCAGGTCGACCCGGACGCCACTGGCCACCGCGATCCGCAGGGCGTCGCGCAGCAGGCCGTCGGACACGTCGAGCATCGCGGTCGCCCCGGCGACCGCCGCCTCGATCCCTGCCGCGAGCGGCGGGCGGGGTCGGCGGTAGGCGTCGACGAGCCCGGCGAACCCGTCGAGGCCGGCCTCCAGCACCGCGTGCCCCGCGGCGGACCGCCCTCGCACCCCGGCGTGGGCCAGCACGTCGCCGGGCCGGGCCCCGTCGCGGCGCACCGGTTCCCGACCAGCCAGGTCGCCGAGCACCGTGACGGCCACGCTCAGCTCGGTCCCGGCCGACAGGTCCCCGCCCACCACGCCGACGTCGCCGCACGCCTCGGCCAGCCCGTCGGCGAGGTCCTCGAGCCACTCGGGCGGGACGTCGTCCGGGAACGCCAGAGCGATCACGAGAGCCGTGGGACGGGCGCCCATCGCGGCGATGTCGGCCAGGTTCTGCATCGCCGCGCGGAAGCCCACGTCCCGACCCGAGGACCACCGCCGCCGGAAGTGCTGCCCGTCGACGAGGACGTCGGTCGACACCACCACCCGCCCGTCGGGTGCGGCGACCACGGCGGCGTCGTCACCCGGTCCCAGCAGCGTGTCGCGTCCCCGTGGCAGGCGGGGCACGATCCGGGCCAGCAGGCCGTCCTCGTCCACGGGCAGTCACGCTACCCGGACGGCTAGCGTGGGGCCGTGCTCCGCCGCTCCCGCCTCCTCGCCGTCCTGATGGCCGTCGCGGCCTCGGCCTCGCTGGCCGGCTGCGCGACCCGGGTGGCGGTGGAGCCGGCGCCGTCCGCCGGGGACCCGGTCTGCGCGAAGGTCGTGCTCTCGCTGCCCGACACGCTCGGCGGCCTGCCGCGGCTGCTGACCGACAGCCAGGCCAGCGTGGCGTGGGGCGACCCGGTGCACCCGGTGGTGCTGCGCTGCGGCGTCGAGCCGCCGGGGCCGACGACCGACCAGTGCGTGACGGCCGACGACGGCACCTACTCCGTCGACTGGGTCGCCGTCCCGGGCGAGGCCGATGCCGAGGGCTACGCCGACTGGACGTTCACGACGTACGGGCGGTCCCCCGCCGTCGAGGTCTTCGTGCCGCTGCAGGTGACCGACACCCGATCCACCGCGTTCCTCATGGAGCTGGGTCGAGCGATCAGCCAGATCCCCGCCACCCGGCACTGCGTGTGAGCAGACCGCAGCGGGCGCCGGGGACCGCCGACCGGGGACGCAACTGCCCTAGGATCGCGGCAGACCCGCGCCGATCGAGGAGGGTGTCGTGAGCAGCGACCTGGCCCGCGTGGCCGTCATCGCCGGAGGCCTGTCGAACGAGCGCGAGGTGTCGTGGCGCTCGGGCCGCCGCGCGCAGTACGCCCTCGGTCAGGCGGGTGTGGACGCGACGCTCTACGACGCCGACGAGGCCCTGCTCGACCGGCTCAGGGCCGACCGGGTCGAGGCCGCGTACGTCGCGGTGCACGGCGCCAGCGGCGAGGACGGGTCGCTGCAGACCGCCCTGGACCTGATCGGCATCCCGTACGTCGGCTCGCCGCCCGCGTCCTGCCACCTCGCGTGGGACAAGGTCGTCGCCAAGGTCCTGGTCGCCAGGGCCGGGCTGCCGACGCCGGCCTGGGCCGCGATCTCGGCGCGCAGCTTCCGCGAGCTCTCCCCGACCCAGATCCTCCGGTCGGTGCTCGACGAGCTCGGGCTGCCCGTCGTGGTCAAGCCCGCGACCAGCGGCTCCACGCTGGGCATGAGCCTGGTCTCGGACGCGGCGGACCTGCCGGCCGCCCTGGTGCGCTGCTTCACGTTCGGTGACGTCGCCCTCATCGAGCGGTACGTGACCGGCAAGACCGTGGAGACCGTCGTGGTCGAGGACGCCGACGGCGTGCCCGGCGCGCTCCCGCCGGCCGAGTTCGCCAACCCGGACGTCTCACCGTTCAGCTTCGAGGCCCGCTACAGCGCGGACCTCATCTCGATCGCGCTGCCGGCGCCGCTGTCCGCGGAGTCGACCACGCGGGTCAAGCAGACCGCCGAGACGGTCCACGAGGTCCTCGGCCTGCGCGACCTGTCCCGGACCGACGTCGTGGTCGACGAGGACGGCACCCCGTGGTTCCTCGAGGCCGCGATCTCGCCCGGCCTGACCGAGACGTCGGTGCTGCCGCTCGCCGCGGCGGAGATCGGGCGCCCCCTCGGGGAGCTCCTGGCCGACCTCATGGTCACCGCGAGGGGACGCGGCGCCGGGCTCTGAGGCACGCGGCGCCGGCTCAGCGCAGCAGGCCGGCCAGCCCGGCGGCCTCGAACGCCGCGCGCACGTCGTCGATGCCCTCGGTGAAGTGCGCCCACGAGTCCACGTGCACCGGCACCACCGTCGGCGAGCCCAGCATCCGCACCGCCTCGACCATCGCGGCCGCGTCGAGGGTGAGGTTCGCGGGCATGAGCGACGAGCGTGCAGCGCCGCCGAACAGCAACGTGTGGTCGACGGGCCCGAGCCGGTCGACGATCTCGCTCACCACCGTCAGCGACGCGTTGTCGCCGCTGACGTAGACCGTCGGCTCGCCGTCCGCGGCGACGTGGAAGCCGGTGACCGGACCGGCCAGACGCCGCGTCACCGCACGCTGCCCCGCGCCGTCGGGGCCGTGCACGGCGGGCACGGCGGTCACGACGACCGCCCCCGACCCGTCGGGCCGTTCCACGCGGTGCCGGGCCCAGTCGGCCAGCCCGAGCGCCGGCGACCCCATGCGCTGAGCGGCCTCGGGCGTCGTCAGCACGAGCGGTGCCGCGAGCGCGACCTGGCGACCGGCGTCGTCGAGGTTGTCGGCGTGCTGGTCGTGCGAGAGGAGCACCACGTCGACCCGGCCGAGCGCCTCCGGGGCCAGGGCCGGGCCGACGGTCTTGACGAGCCGGCCGTGCGGCCCCGGCGGGTCGAAGGTCGGGTCGGTGAGGAACCTCAGGCCGGCGTAGGTGAAGGCGACGGTCGGGCCGCCGATCCGCACGAAGGAGTCCATGCCGTCGAGCATCGTCCCGCCGGGCTCGGTGCGGAAGTGGCTCCGGTGCCACCGACCCCGCACGACGGCGTCGGGGACGCCATGCGCGCGGCCCAGGAGCGTCTCGACGATCCCGACCTGGACGTCGCCGTGCTCGCGGCGGCGGCCCGCATGTCGCGGCGCACGTTCGACCGTCGGTTCCGCGCCGCGGCGGGCGTCTCACCGCTGCACTGGCTGATCGACCAGCGCGTGCTGCGTGCCCAAGAGCTGCTGGCAGGGTCCGAGCTGGCCGTCGACGAGGTCGCACGACGGTGCGGCTTCAGCGACGCGACGGCCCTGCGGCCGCACTTCCGGCGGGTCACCGGGGTGGCGCCACGCGACTATCGCAGGACCTTCGCGGCCGCGCGGCGCTGACCGGTGCGTCCTACAGGCGCGGCCCGTCCAGGCCCACGAGCTTGCCCGCGATGCCGCCGGCGGCGCGCAGCGCGGCGCCCGACCCGAAGCCGCTCGGGGCGCTGACCGGCGGGGCGTCCCGCGCCTCGCGCAGCGCGTCGAGAAGCACCTCGGCGGCACCGACCTTGGGGGCCCACAGGTACAGCGCGAGCGCGCCCGGCACCGCGTTGACCTCGTTGACCAGGAGCTCGCCCGAGGACTCGTCGTACAGGAAGTCCAGGCGTGCCACCCCGGTGACGCCGGTGAGCACGGCGACCCGCTTGGCCAGCTCGGCGGCCAACGCCGCAACCTCGTCGGGCACCTGGGCCGGCAGCTCGCGCGGCGCGGAGGACAGCCCCACCTCGCCCGGCCCGCCGGCGAGGTACTTCTCGTCGTAGGAGTAGACCGCGCCGTCCGGCTTGCGCAGCGGCTTCTCCAGATCGGACACCTGGACCCCGTCCCGGCCCGTGCGGAACGAGATGTTGAGGTCGACCAGGTCGGCCCGGTACGGCTCGACCACCGCGCCGGCCCGCAGGTGCGCCGAGGTGCGCGCGACCACCCGGGCGGTGTCCAGGTCGTCGACGATCTCGATGCCGATCGAGGAACCGCCGAAGCGCGGCTTGACGATGTACGGCCCGTCGAACGGCAGCTCGAGGTCCGGCTCCAGCGCGACGCGCGGCAGCGTCGGGATCGCCGCCGCGGACAGCACGCCACCGAACGCGAGCTTGTCCATCCCGAGCGCGGAGGCGTAGAGCGAGCCGCCGGTGGTCGGGACGCCGAGCAGCGCCATCAGCCCGGCGTAGCCGCCGCCCTCGCCGAGCCCGCCGTGCAGGCAGGACAGCGCCGCGGAGATCTCCAGCCGCTCGCTGCGCAACCGGCCCTTGACGAACAGCCCCGGCTCGGCGCCGAGCCGCACCTCGACCGGGCGTGCCGTGGACGGCGGACCCTCGAGGAAGTCCTTCGCCTCGGCCCCGGACGGCACGAGGAACCAGCCGCCGGTGGGCGCCCAGTACAACGGAAGCACCTGCTGGCCCGCCTTGGTCAGCACCCGCTCGGCCTGCAGGCCGGTGAGGATGGAGATCTCGTGCTCGGGCGACGGGCCTCCGAACACCACGGCCCACCGGGCGTCGGACGTGCTCGCGGACCGGTTGTCGGGCATCGTGCGGCTACCTCGCGGGTCGGGGGTCCCGGCTCACGGATAGTGGTCGGGCAGGTCGTTCTCGTACAGTATGACGCCCCCGGCGCCGGCGACCCGCGCCGCCACGGCGACCGCCTGGTTGCGGCGCTCGACGACCTCGTACTCGCCCCCGCCGGCCGTGATCCCTGCGACGAGGGCCGAGCGGTTCGTGCGGCCGACCACCACCACGTGGGCACCGGCCTCGGCGGCCTGGCGGCCCAGCGCCGCGTTGCGCTCGACCTGCACCGGGCCCAGCTCGACCATCCCCGGCGTGACCAGCACGAGCCGTCCGCCCTCGCCCACCAGACCGGCAGCCTCGGCCAGTGCGGCCTCGGCGCCGACGGGGTTGGCGTTGTACGTGTCGTCGATCACCGTGAGGCCCTCGGCGGTGCGCTGGACCTCGGCCCGGTGCGCCGCGCGCGGCAGGCCGGTGAGCCGTCCGCGCAGCGCCTCGGGCTCGACGTCGAGGGCCAGCGCGATGCCGAGCGCGACCGCGAGGTTCACGCCGTGCGCGACCCCCTCACCGAGCTCGAGCGTCACGCGTCCGTCCGGCCGGTCCGACGCCGCGAGCGTCGCCGTGCCCGCGACCAGGTCGACGACCACGTCGGCGTCCAGGCCGGTGACCGAGCAGGTGACCACGCGCTTGCCGTCGGCGCGGCACCGCTCGGCGAGCGCGGCGAGGCCCGGCTCGTCGACCGGCAGGACGACGGCCTTGGCGCGCTCGGTGATCTCGGACTTGGCGGCGAGGATCACGTCGGTGCTGCCCATCCGCTCCAGGTGGGCCTCACCGATCGTGGTGATCGCCGCGACGTCGGGCGGGAACAGCTCGCACAGCTCGCGGATCTCGCCGGGGCCGTAGGTGCCCATCTCGGCGACGAACACCTCGGTGCCTTCGACCAAGCCGTCGTTGACGGCACGCGAGAGCCCCAGGCGGTTGTTGAAGCTCGCCGGCGAGGCCACCACGGCACGGCTGCGAGCCAGCAGGTGCGCGACGTAGCCCTTGGTCGACGTCTTGCCGTAGGAACCGGTGATCGCGACCACAGCCGGGCGGACCCGGGCCAGGCGTTGGCGCGCCTTGGCCACGAAGGGCGCGGACAGCCGCTTCTCGACCAGACCCATGAACCACGCGGCGGCGTCCATGGACAGAGGCACGCTCACCGCGACCAGCGCCGTGGCCGGCGGGCCGACGAGCCAGGCCAGCAGGCCACCGAGCACCAGGACGAGGACGATCCAGCCTGCCGCCAGACGCCGCAGGCGCCCGGTCCAGGCGAGCTTCGAGGTGCTCCCGCGGACGGACAGCCCGGTGGGCACCAGCGCACCGATCCCCGCGCCCACGATCGCGGCGAGCCACGCGGTGTCGAACGGCACCAGGGCCAGCACGGCCAGGGCGACCGCGACCAGCTCGCCCATGGCGTCCTGCCCGGAACGCGAGTACCACAACCGGGCGATCCGACCTGCCCGGCCCGGCAGGTAGTGCTCGCGCTGGCTGACCCGCAGCCAACGCAGCCCGGACACCGCGGTCAGGGCCAGGACCGCGACGAGCACGGCGACGTCCTTGATCATCGAGTCTGCTCCAGCTGGTCGTGCAGCGCAGCGGTCACCCGGGCCTCGAGCTCTCCGGTCAGCAGGTGCCCCGCGCCGGGCACGACCTCGAGGCGGGCGCCGGGGATCAGATCGGCCGCGAGGCGCGCGCCGGCCACGGGCGCGGAGTCGTCCAGCTCGCCCCACACCAGCGTCGTGGGCACGGCGATCGCGGCGAGGTCCTCGCGGTAGTCCTCGTTGACCACCCGGACGAACACGTCGCGCATCACACCCTGGGCGGCGCGGTAGTCGTCGGAGCCGGCGTTCTTGCGCGCCCGCTCGACCACGGCGGCGGGCAGCAGGTGGGCGGCGTGCAGGCGCTTGGCCAGCCGGACCCGCGCCGGCGGGCGCGGCGGCGGCGTGGCGCGCACCAGCGGCGCCCCGGTGAGCACCAGCGAGCGCACGAGCTCGGGGTGACGCACCGCCAGGCGCACCGCGACCCGGCCACCGAACGAGTGCCCCACGATCACGTACGGGCCGGTACCGGCGAGCGCGTCGGCCAGGTGGTCGGCGTACCCGACGCTCCCCCACGCGGTCGGGGGCTCGGGCGTGGTGCCGAACCCCGGCAGGTGGACCGCGAGCGCGTCGAGCCCCTCGACCACCCGCACGAAGTCGGCCCCGGAACGCGCCCAGCCGTGCAGCGCGAGCACGTCGGAGCCTGGCCGACCGGTCCGGTCGGCCAGGAGGTCCCCCGCCACGACCGTCAGCACGGCGAGCAAGGCTAGCAGCGCGCCCACCTAGGCTGGCGGCCGTGGACCAGCCTCGTCAGCCCCAGCACACCCCGTCACCGGCGACGATCGCCGTCACCGCCGGGCGACCCGCGCGGACCCGCGGCGCGCCGCTCACCGCGGGTCCCGTGCTCTCGTCGACCTACGTCTCCGCCGGACCGCCCGTCGCCGACGAGCCGCTGTACGGGCGCTACGCGAACCCGACGTGGAGCGACCTTGAGCTGGCCCTTGCCGCGCTCGAGGGTGCCGGGCTGCCCGCGCTGGTCACGGCGTCCGGGATGGCCGCGATCGACGCCGCCGTGTCGCTGGTGCCGGCCGGTGGCCGGGTGGTCGTGCCCCGGCACGCGTACCAGCTCACCGGCGCCCTGCTGGACGACCTGACCGGCCGCACCGGCCTGCGCGTGACGCGGGTGGACGTCGCGGACACCGACGCGGTGCTCGAGGCGGTGCGCGGGACGGGCGGCGACGGCCCGGCCGACCTGCTGTGGGTCGAGTCCCCGACCAACCCGATGCTCGAGGTGGCCGACGTGCCGGCCCTGGTCGCCGGCGCCCACGAGGTCGGGGCCCTGGTCGCCGTGGACAACACCTTCGCGACGCCGCTCGTGCAGCGGCCGCTGGCGCACGGCGCGGACCTGGTGGTGCACTCGGTCACCAAGTACCTGGCCGGGCACTCCGACGTGGTGCTGGGCGCCGTGCTGACCTCCGACCCGGCGCTCCACGACCGGATCGCCACGTTCCGCCGCCTGCACGGCGCGATCGCCGGGCCGTGGGAGGCCTGGCTCGCGCTGCGCGGCCTGCGCACGCTCGCGCTGCGTGTCGAGCGCTCACAGGCGTCGGCGGCGGTGCTGGCGGAGCGGTTGGCAGCCCATCGGTCCGTGATCGAGGTCCGCCACCCGAGCCTCCCGTCGGACCCCGGGCACGAGCGCGCCACCCGCCTGCTGGCCGGGTACGGCTCGGTGCTCGGCGTGCGACCCCGCGGCGGCGCCGCGGCGGCGGACGCGGTGGTCGACGCCGTGCGACTGTGGGTACCCGCGACCAGCCTGGGCGGCGTCGAGTCGCTGCTGGAGCGCCGCCGCCGGTTCGCCACCGAGAGCCCGACGGTGCCCGAGGACCTGCTGCGGCTGAGCGTGGGCATCGAGGACGTCGAGGACCTCTGGGCGGACCTGGACCAGGCCCTCGCGTCGGCCGGCTGAGCCGGGCGCGTCCGCGGCCCGGCGCGCATCGCCCGCGCGTAGCATCGGAGGCGTCGATGAAGGGACCGGATGGCAAGCCTGCGGCGGGTCGCAGCCGTGGTGGCAGTCCTGATGCTGCCCCTCGGCACGGCCGCGTGCACCCTCGACCCGTACGGCACCGCGTCGAGCAGCCCGGGCAGCAGCAGCTCCGGCTCGTCGACCGGCGCCAGCGGCCCGGCGAGCGGGCCTACGAGCACCGCGTCGCCGGTCTCGGAGACCACCGCCCCGGTCCAGACCCCGGGCACGGGCACGAGCTCAGGGCCGACCGCCCCGCCCGACGACGTCACGCCCGGCGACGGGACCTTCCCGTCGGGCGGGGAGCGCGAGAGCGGCAAGGGCACCGGTGACGAGGTGGGCACGCTGGTGGACCTGCGGCTCGGTGCGCAGGGCACGTTCGACCGGGTGGTCCTCCAGCTCGACGGCCCCGACATCCCCGGCTGGGACGTGCAGTACGTCGACACCCCGATCGGTGACCCGAGCGGCGCCGCGGTGGACGTCTCCGGCGACGCGGTGCTCCAGGTCCTGCTGCACCCGGTCGCCTACCCCGAGGACGGCCAGGACCCGTACGACGGCCCGCCCACCGTCCGGATCTCGGGGACCGAGTCTGTCGACGAGGTCGTGCTGTCCTCGATCTTCGAGGGCCAGCTCCAGGCGTTCGTGGGCGTGCACGGCGGGCGTCAGCCGTTCCGGGTCTACGGGATGAGCGACCCGTCGCGGGTGGTCATCGAGGTGCAGAACCCGACCGGCTGAGCGTTCCGACCCGCGTCCTTAGGCTGCACGTCGGGACGGATTCGACCTCGTGAGCGTTCTCGTCCTGGCAGAGATACGAGTTCGTCGCTGACGTTCGAGTCGGCGCCCGGGGACGGGAGGGCCGGCACGGTGCACACCATCGCCGCTGCCGGCTCGGTTGCTCGCGAGCCGGACACACCCCAGGTCAGACCCCGTCGGCCTTGTGGGGCCGGGCCAGGAGGAGCTCGCCCATGAGGTCCACCGACTGGCCCTCGTGGAGCACCGCGGCCACGGCGGAGCTGATCGGCATGTCGACCCCGATCCGCCGGGCCAGCGCGACCACCGAGCTCGCGGTCTTCACGCCCTCGGCGGTGCCGGGGGTCGCGGCGAGCGCGTCGGCCAGGTCCATGCCCTCGCCGATCCGGCGTCCGAGCTGGTGGTTGCGGGACAGCGGTGAGTCGCAGGTGGCGAACAGGTCACCCATCCCGGCCAGGCCCGCGAAGGTCTCCTGGTCGGCACCCATCGCCAGGCCGAGCCTGGCGATCTCCGCCAGGCCGCGAGTGATGAGCGTGGCCGTGGTGTTGTCGCCGTAGCCACGGCCCTGCGCGATCCCGATCCCGATCGCCACGACGTTCTTGACCGCGCCGCACAGCTCGACGCCGATCACATCGGTGTTGGTGTACGGGCGGAACCAGGGCGTCGCGCAGACCCCGGTGAGGCGCCGCGCGAGGTCCTCGTCGGCCGCGGCGATCACCGTCGCCGTGGGCTGGTGCTGGGCGATCTCGCGCGCGAGGTTGGGACCGGAGAGGACCGCGACCCGCTCGGACGGCACGCCCAGCACCTCGGTGAGCAGCTCGCTCATCCGCAGGCCGGTGGACAGCTCGATCCCCTTCATCAGGGAGAGCAGCACCACGTCGGGGCCGAGCAGGGGCGCGAACGGCGCGAGGATCTCGCGGGCCGACTGGGCGGGGACCGCGACGGCGACCAGCTCGGCGCCGCGCACGGCGACCCCGCGGTCGGTGGTGGCGTCGACGGCGTCCGGGACGGTCAGCTCGGCGATGTGTGGGCTGGTCCGCTCGCCGAGGACCTGCGCGATCACGTCGGGGTCGCGACCCCAGAGCACGACGTCGTTGCCTGCGTCGGCGAGCACGGCGGCGAAGGTGGTGCCCCAGGAACCGGCGCCGAGGACGGCGACCCTCACCGGCCGGGCTCCGGCTGCCCCTTGCGCCATACGAAACGCTCGGTGGGCGCGGAGGCGCCGCGGATCTCCTCGAGCTGCCGGGTGATCGCATCCATGATCCGGTCGGTGGCCTGGCGCAGCACGGCTCCGTCGAGCGGCACGCCGTACAGGTCGGACAGGTCCACCGGCGGGCCGGCGACCACCGTGATGGTCTTGGGCGGGATGGGCTTGATCAGCTTCTTGTAGCGCCCCATCAATCGGTGCGCGCCCCACTGTGCGATCGGCACGACGGGGGCGCGGCTGGCGAGCGCGAGTCGGGCGACACCCGTCTTCCCCTGCATCGGCCACAGGTCCGGCTCGCGGGTCAGCGTGCCCTCCGGGAAGACGACGACGCACTCACCGTCGTCCAGCGAGCGGCGGGCGGCCTCGAGGGACTCACCCGCGCTGGCGGTACCGCGTGACACGGGGATCTGACCGGTCGCGGTGAGCATCCGGCCCAGCACGGCGATCTTCCAGAGCGAGTCCTTGGCGAGGATGCGCGGCGCGCAGCCGTTGTCCCAGAGGAAGTGCGCGAAGGTCAGGGGGTCGATGTTCGACGCGTGGTTGCCCACCGCGATGAAGCCGCCCGGCTGGCGCAGGTGCTCGGCCCCGTGCCAGTCGCGCCGCGTGGCAGCGAGGAGGAAGGCGCGCACGACGTGGGCGAGGTTGCGGTACGTCCGCGAGGCGCGTTCTGGGGCTTGCACGGCGCCGATGCTACCCGGCGACCTCCGGGGCGCCCGCGGCTACAACAGCGTGAACTCGGCGCCCAGCGCGCCCAGCTTGTCCAAGAACCGCTCGTAGCCGCGGTCGATGATGCCGATCCCCGCGACGTTCGACGTGCCCTTGGCGGTCAGGGCAGCGATGAGATGCGAGAAACCGCCCCTCAGGTCGGGCACCTCGATGTCGGCGGCCTCCAGCGGGGTCGGGCCGCTGATCACCGCGGAGTGGTAGAAGTTCCGCTGCCCGAACCGGCACGGGTGCCCGCCCAGGCACTCGCGGTAGACCTGGATCGTCGCGCCCATGCCGAGCAGCGCGTCGGTGAAGCCGAAGCGGTTCTCGTACACCGTCTCGTGCACGATGGACAGGCCCTTGGCCTGGGTGAGGGCGACGACGAGCGGCTGCTGCCAGTCGGTCATGAACCCGGGGTGGACGTCGGTCTCGAGCACGATCGAGCGCAGGTCCTCGCCCGGGTGCCAGAAGCGGATCGCGTCGTCCAGCACGTCGAACTCGCCGCCGACCTTGCGGAACACGTTGAGGAACGTGGTCATCTCAGGCTGGTGCGCGCCGCGCACGACGATGTCCCCGCCGGTGGCAAGGGCCGCGGCGGCCCACGAGGCGGCCTCGATCCGGTCGGGCAGAGCCGTGTGCGAGAAGCCCCTGAGCCGCGGGACGCCCTCGATCCGGATGACCCGGTCGGTGTCGACCGAGATGATCGCGCCCATCTTCTGCAGGACGTTGATCAGGTCCATGATCTCGGGCTCGATCGCGGCGTTCGCCAGCTCGGTGATCCCGTCGGCCCGCACAGCTGTGAGCAGGAGCTGCTCGGTCGCCCCGACGCTCGGGTACGGCAGGCGCACCTTGGTGCCGATCAGGCCGTGCGGCGCGCGCAGCGCGATGCCCTGCTCGAGCTTGTCCACCTCGGCGCCGAACTGCCGCAGGATGTCGAGGTGGTAGTTGATCGGCCGGTCGCCGATCCGGCAGCCACCGAGGTCGGGGATGAAGGCCTCGCCCAGGCGGTGCAGCAGCGGGCCGCAGAACAGGATCGGGATCCGGCTCGACCCGGCGTGCGCGTCGATGTCGGCCACGTGGGCGTGCTCGACGTTGCGCGGGTCGAGGGTGAGCGTGCCGTCGTCGGCACCGACCTTGACGCCGTGCAGCTCGAGGAGCTCGGTGACCACGGTGACGTCCCGGATCTGCGGGACGTTGCGCAGCACGCTCGGGGTGTCACCGAGCAGGGAGGCGACCATCGCCTTGGAGACGAAGTTCTTCGCTCCCCGCACGGTGATCTCGCCGTGCAGCGGGATACCGCCGTTGACCTGGAGGACGTCACGCATGGACCCCATCGTCGCGCACACCGCGGCGAAACTCACGCCGCGGCCTCGGTCTCGCAGTGGAGGTCCTGTGCACGGTTGGTGGTTCGCAGGGCGTCTGGTGGGTGGAGGGCGAGCGCTGACACGGCGCTGGGCGGGCGCAAGCGGCGTGCTCAGCGATGTCACAGGCCCGGCCTAGTGTGCGGGACACGCGGGCGATGGGGACCGGTGGGCAGCGCCGGCTCAAGGTGGCGCGTCCGGCGGGTGGACGGGAGGTGGCACGGTGCAGTTCGGGTTCGTGGCGACGCACGGTCCGGTGGGTGAGCTGGTGGCGCTCGCCCGTGAGACGGACCAGCACGGCTGGGACGGCTTCTTCACCTGGGATGCGCTCTCGATCGCGGGCGGCGACGGCTGGGACCCCTGGGCGCTGCTGGCCGCTGCGGCCGCGCGCACGTCGCGCGTGCGGCTAGGCGCGATGGTGTTCGCCCCGGCTCGGCACGAGCCGGCGACCCTGGCGCGGCAGGTGCAGACCGTCGACCACCTCTCCGGTGGCCGGGTGGTGCTGCCGGTGGGCCTCGGCGTGGACGACGACGTGGCCTACTCCCGGCTCGGGCGGGAGGTGAGCGTACGCGAGCGCGCCGAACGGCTGGACGACGCGCTGGCGGTGCTCGACGCGGCGGCGGGAGGCGGTCCGGTGACCGTTCACGGGCGCCGGGGCGAGGTGGACGGCGTCGCCTTCGCGCCGGGCACGGTGCAGCGCCCGCGGGTACCGGTGTGGGTCGTCGGGGCCTGGCCGAGCCGACGGTCGCTCGCCCGCGCCGCGCGATGGGACGGCCTGGTGGTGCAGCGGCTGCGCTCGGACGCCGAGGTCGACGCCGAGGTGGTGCGGGGCTCGCTCGAGGTGATCGGCGAGCTCCGGGAGGCCGAGGGCCGCACCGGCCCGTACGAGGTCGTGGTGAGCGAGGCGCTGCCCGAGGACGCCGCGGCGGCGTCGGATCGCGCGGCCGAGCTCGCCGACTGCGGCGTGACCTGGTGGGTGCATGCCGACTGGTCGGATGCCACGCCGATGGCCGAGCACCTGGCGCGCGTGCGGTCGGGACCGCCGGTGGTGTGAGAACGCGGTCCACACCCCTGCCATCCCGGCGCAGTGCGTGTCGGTGGTGGGCGATAGCCTCCTCTCATGAACATCGACGCAGGTCAGACGCCTTTTTTGGGCGGCGTGCCTGCGCTTGCCCGGCCGGTGGCGCCGCCCCCGGCTGTGCCGGTGTCGATCGACCTGGCGGCGCCGTGGACCTCGACGGAGAAGGCGTTCTGGGACCTCGTCCGCGACCTGCGCCCTCGGGACTGCCTCGATGCGCTCGACCCCTCTCGCCTCGACGCCGAGCGGCTGCGGGAGGCCGTGCCGACCGGCCGCCTGCTGGACATGCTGCGCGACCTCGACCTGACCGACACCGAGCGGGTGCACGACGTGGCGCTGCTCGAGATCGTGGCGGCGTGGCAGCGGGTCGTGTCGACCGCGAGTGCGGGGTTGATGCGGGCCGCTGCCGCCCTGTCCCAGCGCGACTGCCTCCAGGTGCCCGCCGAGCCGGTGCCCGTCGGTCGCGGCCGTCGGCGCTACACGACGCTGCGTGCCACGGGCACGGAGATCGCGGTCCGGCTCGGGTGCTCGGCGCGCACCGGCGAGCTCATGGCCCGCGACGGGCGGCTCTTCGAGGGCGCGCTGACGCCCACGGGTGAGGCCCTCGAGCGCGGTGAGATCGACCTGCGCAAGGCCCACCAGATCGCCGACCGGCTCGCGGACAGCCCCCTGGCCACGGCGCTCGAGGTCCAGGACGCGGTGCTGCCGGGAGCGGGCCTGCGCAGCCCCGCTCAGGTCGACCGCGATCTGACCCGCGCCCTGGTCGAGGTCGACCCCACCGAGGCCGAGGATCGCCATCGCCGCGCCACGGCCGAGCGCCGCGTGCAACACCCCCGGGTCCTGCCCGACGGCATGGCGGGGATCTGGGCGGTGCTGCCGGCCGAGCAGGCCGCGTTGGTGGACGGGACGCTGGGCGCCGCCGCGGCGGCCGCACGGGCCGCCGGGGACCCCAGGACGCTCGACCAGCTGCGCGCGGACGGGTTCGTCGATCTGGTGGTCGGCGCACCGGCCGCGCTGTCGCCCGGCGTCGGAGGCCGCGGCGCTCCGTGTCCCTCAGACGGCGCGAAGCAGCCGAGAGGCGTCGCCACGCGGCCCGGGGCCGTCGCGCAGCGGCCCGGAGGTGTCGCCGTGCGCGTCGACGTCACGGTGGCGCTGTCCACGCTCATGGGTCTCGACGACGCGCCCGGGGACCTCGCCGGCTACGGCGCCACCACCGCCGAGCAGGCCCGGGCGCTGGCGGCCGGCGGTACCTGGCGCCGCCTGGTGACCGACCCGCTCACCGGCGCGGTCCTGGACGTCGGATGCACCCGCTACCGCCCGTCCGCCGCGCTGCGCGATCACGTCGTCGCGCGCGATCGGACCTGCGCCCGCCCAGGCTGCACGGTCCCGGCCGGGCGCGCCGAGCTCGACCACACCGTCCCCTTCGGCCAGGCGAAGGGTGGCGCCCCACCCGGGGTTGCACCACCGGGAGGCGCTCCTTGTGGCGATCCGCCGGACAGGACTCCGTCCGACGAAGCCACGCCGGGCGCACGTTCACCATCCATGTGCGGCACCACGTCGCACGACAACCTCGCTCCGCTCTGCGCGCCGGACCACACCGCGAAGACACTGGGCGTGATGCACCTCGTGCAGGACGAGCCCGGGGTCCTCGAGTGGACCACGGCCACAGGGCTACGCGTGCGCGTGGTCCCGGGCAAGGACGGCGAGATCACCCTGCTGCCGATCGAGACGCCGCCCTTCTGAGCGGATCAACCCACCCTTCGGCGTCGCCGCCGACCGTCACTCAAGCCGCTGCCCCACCATCCAGGAGGTCTCCGTGCAGGTCAGCTTCATCGCGGGGTTCGGCCCCATCGCGCAGTCGGTCGCCGACTCGCACCGGTTCTGGGTCGATGCCCTCGGACTCCCGCTCACCGAGCTCGCCCCCTCCTACTTCCACTCCGAGCACGTCGACGGCGCGAAGGCGTTCGCCGTCTGGCCGCTGGACCAGGCCGCCGAGTCGGTCTTCGGCACCACCGCGTGGCCGGCCGAGCATCCGGTGCCACAGGCCTGGCTCGAGGTGGACGTCGCCACGCCCTCCGAGGTCGCCGATGCCGTCGCGGAGCTCGAGGCGGCCGGCCACCGGGTGCTGCGGGGTGCCGCAGAGGAGCCGTGGGGCCAGACCACCTCGCGGCTGCTCAGCCCCGAGGGCCTCCTGGTGGGCGTCACCCACACTCCCTGGATGCACGTCGGGACGCCGACCGGCGATACCGGAGCGCCGCCGAGCCAGCCGGGCGCCTGATCGGTGCGGTGGACCGCCCCGGGCCTCAGCCGGGCGCCCGGTCAGCGCCGCGGGCCGGCCCCTGGCTCAGCCGAGCGCGTCGTCGACGTGCACCGGGCGCGCCGACACGATCTCCACCGGCGGCAGGTGCTTGGCCGGGAGCGTGGTGGGCCGCCAGCTCGCCCGGGTCTGCTCGAACTCGCTGATCTCGGCGTCGTGCTGCATGGTCAGACCGATGTCGTCCAGGCCTTCGAGCAGCCGCCAACGCGTGTAGTCGTCCACCTGGAACGGCACGGTGACGTCCTGGCAGTGCGCGGTCTTCGCCTCGAGGTCGACGGTGACCTGCGTGCCCGGGTAGCTCTCCAGGATCTTCCAGATCAGCTCGATGTCGTCCTGCGCGACCTGCGCGGCGAGCAGGCCCTGCTTGCCCGAGTTGCCACGGAAGATGTCGGCGAACCGGCTCGACAGCACCGCGCGGAACCCGTAGTCCTTCAGCGCCCACACCGCGTGCTCGCGCGAGGACCCCGTGCCGAAGTCCGGCCCCGCGACCAGCACCGACCCGGCCCGGTAGGCGTCCTGGTTGAGCACGAAGTCCGGGTCGCCGCGCCAGGCCGCGAACAGCGCGTCCTCGAAGCCGGTCCGCGTGACCCGCTTGAGGTACACCGCCGGGATGATCTGGTCGGTGTCGACGTTGCTGCGGCGCAGCGGGACCCCGACGCCGGTGTGCTGGGTGAACTTCTCCATGACTTCCTCCGTTGGGGGGCCGGTCAGGCCGTCGCCGGGACCAGCGGGCTGCCGTCGGGCGCCTCGACGTCACCGTCGAGGTCGGCGACGGAGGAGAGCGTGCCGCGGATCGCCGTCGCGGCGGCGACCAAGGGAGACACGAGGTGCGTCCGCCCGCCCTTGCCCTGCCGCCCCTCGAAGTTGCGGTTCGAGGTCGACGCCGCCCGCTCCCCGGGCTTGAGCTGGTCGGGGTTCATGCCCAGGCACATCGAGCACCCGGCGTTGCGCCACTCGGCGCCGAAGTCCAGGAAGATCTGGTCCAGCCCCTCGGCCTCGGCCTGCAGCCGCACCCGCGCCGAGGACGGCACCACCAACACCCGCACGTCAGGGTGCTTGGTGCGGCCCCGGAACAGCTTCGCGACCGACCGCAGGTCCTCGATCCGCCCGTTGGTGCACGAACCGATGAACACCGTGTCCACGGTGACTTCACGCAGCGGCATGCCGGGCGTCAGGCCCATGTACTCCAGCGCCCGCTCGGCTGCGATCCGCTCGTTGTCGTCGCCGATCTCTGCGGGTACCGGGACGTTGCCGGAGAGCGGCAGACCCTGGCCAGGGTTCGTGCCCCAGGTGACGAACGGCTCCAGGTCGGCGGCCTCGAGCACCACCTCGGCGTCGAACACCGCGTCGTCGTCCGTGCGAAGCGAGCGCCAGTACGCCACGGCCTCGTCCCACGCCACACCCTCCGGCGCGTGCGGACGACCCTTGAGGTACTCGAACGTGGTCTCGTCCGGCGCGATCATCCCGGCCCGCGCGCCTGCCTCGATCGACATGTTGCAGATCGTCATCCGCGCCTCGATCGACAGGCTGCGGATCGCCTCGCCGCGGTACTCGAGCACGTAGCCCTGCCCGCCGCCGGTGCCGATCTTGGCGATGATCGCCAGGACGATGTCCTTGCTGGTGGTGCCCTTGGGCAGCTGCCCGTCGACGGTGATCGCCATGGTCTTGAACGGCGCGAGCGGCAGGGTCTGGGTCGCCAGCACGTGCTCGACCTCGCTGGTCCCGATGCCGAAGGCGAGCGCGCCGAAAGCGCCGTGGGTCGAGGTGTGCGAGTCACCGCAGACCACCGTCAGCCCCGGCTGGGTCAGCCCGAGCTGGGGACCGACCTGGTGCACGATCCCCTGGTCCGCGTCCCCGAGCGAGTGGATCCGGATGCCGAACTCCGCGGCGTTGTTGCGCAGCGTCTCGATCTGGGTCCGGCTGGTCGGGTCGGCGATCGGGAGGTCGATGTCGAGCGTCGGGGTGTTGTGGTCCTCGGTCGCGATCGTCAGGTCGGGCCGGCGCACCGGGCGGCCCGCGAGCCGCAGGCCCTCGAACGCCTGCGGGCTGGTCACCTCGTGCACGAGGTGGAGGTCGATGTAGAGCAGGTCCGGGGCGCCGTCCGTGCCACGACGCACGACGTGCGCGTCCCACACCTTCTCCGCCAGGGTCTTGCCCATGCTGCTTCCTCCCTGACCCGCCCGGGTAGGCTCAAAGGCGGGGGTTGTGGTGTTCTGATCGACCTGGGTACTTGCATCTCAGCCTTCGAGACGCCAATATCGACCTATGGACAACTCTAGCGGAGTCGGCGTCCTGGACAAGGCCGCGGCCGTCCTGAGCGCGCTCGAGGCGGGGCCGATGACCCTCGCGCAGCTCGTCGCCGCCACCCATCTTGCCCGACCGACGGCTCATCGGCTCGCCGTTGCGCTCGAGCACCACCGGCTCGTCGCCCGCGACATGCAGGGCCGGTTCATCCTGGGCCCCCGCCTCGGTGAGCTGTCCACGGCCGCCGGCGAGGACCGCCTGCTCGCCGCGGCCAACCCGGTGCTGGCCGCGCTGCGCGACCACTGCCAGGAGTCCGCCCAGCTCTACCGCCGCCAGGGCGACCAGCGGATCTGCGTCGCTGCCGCCGAGCGCCCGACGATGGGGCTGCGCGACTCGATCCCGGTGGGCGCAACGCTGACCATGCAGGCCGGCTCGGCCGCACAGATCCTGCTCGCCTGGGAGGAGCCGGACAGGCTGCACCGCGGCCTGCAGGGTGCCCGCTTCACCGCGACGATCCTGTCCGGCGTGCGTCGACGCGGCTGGGCCCAGTCCGTCGCCGAGCGCGAGCCCGGCGTCGCCTCGGTGTCCGCCCCCGTACGCGGCTCGTCCGGTCGCGTGGTGGCCGCCGTATCGGTGTCCGGCCCCGTCGAGCGCATGACCCGCCAGCCGGGCCGGCTGCACGCCGCTGCCGTGGTCGCCGCCGCCAACCGCCTCACCGAGGTCCTGCGCCGCACGGGCGAGTGAGCTCGGCGCCACACACCAGAGCGCCGGGCCGGCAACGCTCGGGACCTCGGGACCTCGGGACCTCGGGCACGACGGAGCCTTGCCGGCGTCGCTGCGCGCGTTGAGCCGTTCGGGTGATCCGGACTCATCCCGGGGACCGAACGTGGCGATGCACGGGCGGCGACGACGCACGGTGCGTCAGCCAGAGGGGACCCGCCGTGAGCACGCCGTACGACCAGTACCCGCCATCCGCGAGCGAGGGGGCGCCCGCCGGGTCGCCGTACCCCTCGTCGCCAGCAGCCCCCTACCCCCCGACGCCGGTCTCCCCGTACGCCCAGGCACCGGCCCACCCGTACGCCCAGGCACCCACCGACCCGTACGCCCAGGCACCGACCGACCCGTACGCCCAGGCACCGATCTCCCCGTACGCCCAGGCACCCGCCTACCCATACGCGCCGGTGCCCGGGTACCCGAACGCGCCGGGCGGCGCACCCGATTGGAGCTACGCCCACCAGCAGGCGTACTACCCGAAGGGCGGCACGACCAACGGCTTCGCGATCGCTGCCCTGGTGCTCGGGATCCTCGGGGTCTCGCTGCTCGCGGTGGTGTTCGCCGGGGTGGCCGAGTCGCAGATCAAGCGGAACCACCAGCAGGGCCGCGGCATGGCCATCGCCGGCGCGGTCCTCGGCGTCGCCTGGTTCGCCCTGGGCCTGGTGCTGGCGATCTCGGGAGCGCTCGGATCCTGAGCCTCCTGCCGTGGAACGCCGCAGCCCCCCGCGCACGACGAAGGCCCCGGTCCGATCGGACCGGGGCCTTCGAGGCGTACCCCCAAGGGGATTTGAACCCCTGCTACCGCCGTGAGAGGGCGGCGTCCTAGGCCGCTAGACGATGGGGGCCAGGACACTCCCGTGCGGGAGCGACAGCGGAACACCTTACAGCATGTCAGGCGGACCGCTGACCAGTGTGATCGACCCGATCGGAACCGGGGCGACCAACGCTGGGGTACCAGGACTCGAACCTAGACTAAGTGAACCAGAATCACTCGTGCTGCCAATTACACCATACCCCACCGGGGTATCCGCGGCGCTCCGGCCAGAGCGAATCTGACGCGACGAACCAGCGGCGTACCGGCGCACGATGGTACCGGAGCCCGACGGCGGCTCCAAACGCCGATGGACGGCCGACGCCCTTGCCGGGCTCCCGGCGTCCACACAGCCCCCGCTGCGAGTCCGGCCACCGGACCCACCCGGGCCGAGGTGCGAGCGGCCCGGACGCCTGTGCGACGATGCCGGGCGTGACGACCGCCACCACGCGCCCCGAGATCGCAGGCTCTCTAGGGATGGTGGCCTCGAGCCACTGGCTCGCCTCCGCGACCGGGATGAGCGTCCTGGAGCGCGGTGGCAACGCGTTCGACGCCGCGGTGGCCGCCGGGCTCGTGCTCCACGTCGTCGAACCACACCTCAACGGGCTGGGCGGCGACGTCCCCCTGATCGGCTGCGCCGCGGGCGGGGAGCCGTTCGTGCTCTGCGGCCAGGGGACCTCCCCCGCGGCCGCCACCATCGAGGCCTTCACCGACCTCGGGCTGGACGTCGTGCCGGGCACGGGCTACCTGGCCGCCGTGGTCCCCGGGGCGTTCGGCACCTGGATGGACCTGCTCGCGCGGTACGGCACCTGGCGGGTGCGCGACGTGCTGGAGCCGGCGATCGGCTACGCGGCCGACGGCCATCCGCTGCTCACCGCGGCCTCGGCCGCTATCGCCCGGCTCGAGCCGACGTTCACCGAGCACTGGCCCTCGTCGGCCAGGACCTGGCTGCCCGGCGGCACGGTGCCGGGGCCCGGCACGCGGTTCCGCAACCCGGTGCTGGCCCGCACCCTCGAGGCCCTGGTCACCGAGGCCGAGGCCGCCAGCCCGGACCGCGAGGCACAGATCGAGGCCGCGCGGGCGGCGTTCTACGCCGGCTTCGTTGCCGAACGGATCGACACCCAGGTCCGCGAGCCCGCGATGGACTCGTCGGGCCGCGTGCACGCCGGGCTGCTCACGGCGGACGACCTGGCCGCCTGGCAGGTGCGCGAGGAGCCACCCGTCACCGCCGACGTCTTCGGCCGCACGATCGCCAAGACCGGCCCGTGGGGTCAGGGACCTGCCCTGCTGCAGCAGCTCCTGGTGCTCGAGGGGATGGACCTGGCCGACACGCTGCCCACCAGCGCCGAGCTGGTCCACGTCGTCACCGAGTCGGCCAAGCTCGCCCTGGCCGACCGCGACGCCTGGTACGGCGACCCCGACCACACCGACGTGCCCCTGGCCACGCTGCTCTCGCCGGCCTACGCCGACGAGCGCCGCCGGCTGATCGGCCCGGACGCGTCACCCGGGCTGCGGCCCGGCTCGCCCGACGGACGGAGACCGCGGCTGCCGCGCCTGGTGACCGACGCCCTCGGCGCGCGTGCCGGTGCTGCGACGCCGGGTGGCGGCGAGCCGACGTTCGGCGCCGACGCCGCGGGTGGCACCGGGACCGGCGAGCCCACCTTCGGCGCCGGCGACCCGCCGCGCGGCGACACCTGCCACCTCGACGTCGTGGACCGCTGGGGCAACACCGTGGCCGTCACGCCCAGCGGTGGGTGGCTGCAGTCCAGCCCGGTGATCGCGGGTCTCGGCTTCGCTCTGCCCACCCGCGCCCAGATGTTCTGGCTCGAACCGGGACTGCCCACCTCTCTCGGCCCTCGTCGACGCCCGCGGACCACACTGAGCCCGACACTCGTCCTGCGCGACGGCGCCCCCGAGCTGGCCTGCGGCACCCCCGGGGGCGACATGCAGGACCAGTGGCAGGTGCCCTTCCTGCTGCGCCACCTGCTCGGCGGGCAGGACCTCCAAGCCGCGATCGACGAGCCGATGTGGCACACCACCCACCACGTCGCGTCGTTCGAGCCCCGCACCGTCGACCGGCTCGGACTGCACGTCGAGGAGCGCGTGGGCGCGGACGTCATCGCCGACCTGCGCCGGCGCGGCCACGCCGTGACCGTCACGGGCCCGTGGTCGCTCGGGCGGCTCTCCGCCGCCGGTACCCGCCACGACGGCCTGCTCCACGCCGCCGCGACCTCCCGGGGCGCCCAGGCGTACGCGGTGGGCCGGTGAACCCTCTCGAGCTGCTCGGCGTGCTGCTCGCGGGCCTGGCCGCCGGGACCGTCAACACGATCGTCGGCGCCGGGACGCTGGTCACCTTTCCGCTCCTGGTGGCCTTCGGCGTGCCCCCGCTGACCGCGAACGCCTCGAACACCGTGGGCCTGGTGCCCGGCGCGGTGACCGGCGCCTGGGGCTACCGGCGCGAGCTCGCCGGTCGCTGGGGCCAGGTGGTCCGGATGGCGTTGCTGTCCGCGGTGGGCGGCATCGCGGGTTCGCTGCTGGTGGTGAAAGCCCCGCCCGGCACGTTCACCGCCGTGGTCCCATGGCTGCTCGTGGTCGCTGCGGTGCTCGCGGCGATCCAACCCCGAGTCGCCAGGGCGCTGCGCCGGCACGCCGAGCACGAGGCCGACGGGAGCAACACCACGGCTCCGCTGTCGCTCGGCCTGGCGCTGGGCATCATGGCGACGGGCGTGTACGGCGGGTACTTCGGCGCGGCCCAGGGCGTCGTGCTGATCTCGATGCTGGGCATCGCGTGGAGCACCGACCTGCAACGTGCGAACGGCGCCAAGAACGTGCTGGCCGGCACCGCGAACGTCGTCGGCGCAGTGGTCTTCATCGTGGGCGGGCTGGTCGACTGGAAGATCGCCGGGCTGGTGGCGGTCGGCTCGGCCCTCGGCGGGCTGCTCGGCGCGCGGGTCGGGCGACGGATCCCGGCACCCGTGCTGCGCATCGTCATCGTCGTGGCCGCGCTGAGCGCCGCGATCGCCCTGTGGATCGGCTGACGGTCAGACCGGCTCGCCGACCTCCGCCTCGCCGACCGCCGCCTCGCCGACCGCCGGTCTGCCGACATGCAGGTCCGCGGCCTCCGCAGCCCGGTCCGCAAGCTCTGCGGCCCCCGCCGCCGGGCCCTCCGCCGGCGCCCGCCGGCGCAGCCGCGGCGCACCCTGCGCCACGACGATCCCCAGGACCACGACCACCGCGCCCAGCGGCTCGTTCCAGGACAGTCGCTCGCCGAACGCCAGGTAGCCGATCACGCCGGCCACGATCGGCGTCAGATACGTGACGGTGCTCGCCGTCGCCGAACCGACCCGCTGGATCACATGCAGGTTGAACACGAACGCCACACCGGTGCTCAAGGCGCCGAGCGCCACCATCGCCACGATCACGGCACCGGTTACCGGGCCGACCGGGTGCACCCCCGTGGCGAGCATCACCGGGAGCACGAGCACGGCAGCGACGCCGATCTGGGCCGTCGCGATCGCGACCGGGCCCTCCGGGGCGCCGGCCAGGTGCCGACGTGCGTACGGGATCGCCAGGCCGTAGCAGGCGATCGCGCCCACGCAGGCCGCCACGCCCTGCCACTGCGCCACCGGGAACGACTGCCACACGCCGACCACCACGAGGATGCCGACGAACCCGGTGAGCAGGCCCGCCACCCGTCGGGCCGTCGGGTGCTCCTCCGGGAAGACCACGATGAGGAAGGCCAACGTGCTCAGCGGTGTGGCGGCGTTGATGATCGCCGCCAGTACGGTCGGCACGTGCTGCAGACCGAACGCGAACAGGGTGAACGGCACGGCGTTCTGCAGCGCCGCATACACCACCAGATGCCGCCACACCGAGGCCCGACGCGGCAGACCCACCCGCAGCACGGCGGCGAGCGCACCGAGCGTCACCGCGCCCAGCGCGAGGCGCCAGAACGTGACCTGGATCGGGCTCAACGCCCCGAGGCCCACCCGGGTGAACGCGAACGAAGAACCCCACATCACGGCGTTCGCGAGGTAGGCAGGCAGCCAGGCGCGCGCCGGCCGCGACGTCGCCGTCGGTGAGGCGCTCACCCCGCGACCCGCACGGCGCCCGCCTGCTCGCCATCGGCCCGCACCGTGCGCCGGCCGCCGCCATGAGCCCGGCCTGCAGTGCCCGTGTCGTGCTCGACGTCGAGCAGCGACTGCTTGACGGCCAGGCCCCACCGATAGCCGCCCAGCCCGCCGTCGCTGCGCACCACCCGGTGGCACGGCACCACAAGGGCGAGCCGGTTCCGGGCACACGCACCGGCGACCGCGCGTACCGCCGTCGGTTCGCCGATCTGCTCCGCGACCTGCGAGTACGTCCGCGTCTGGCCGGCCGGGATCCGGGTCAGTGCCTGCCAGACCCTGGCCTGGAACGCCGTACCGCGCAGGTCCAGCGGCAGCTGCGGTGCGGGGTGTCCCGCTGCGAGCGCGGCCAGGGCCCGAGCGACGTCGCCGAGCGCGTCGTCGTCACGCACCAGGTCGGCCCGGGGAAACTCGGCACGCACCTGTTCCAGCAGCGGTTCGAGCTCGGGCCCGATCCGCACGGCGCACAGGCCCCTGGCACTGGCCACGCCGAGCACCGTGCCGACCGGCGTGGGCACGGACGTCCACGTGAGCCGCTCCCCCGGCGCACCGGCCGCGTAGGCGCTCGGGGTCATGCCCATGGTCTCCGCCGCGGTCTCGTAGAACGCGCGCACCGAGCCGAACCCGGCCTCGAGCAGCACGTCGGTCACGGGCCCACCGGCACGCAGCAGGTCCCGGGCGGTCCCGGTCCGCACCGCCTGCCCGAACGCCCGCGGGCCGACCCCGAGCACGTCGGTGAAGGCCCGGCGCAGGGTGCGTTCGGAGACCGCGGCCAGCCGGGCCAGCTCGGCGCTCGGCACCGGTCCACCGGCGCGGACCATGGCGGTGGCGGCCGTCACCACGGCCTCGGCGCGCGGGTCGTCCTCGGCCCGGGAATCGGGCTCGCCCACCGGCGCCGCTGTGCGCGCCTCGTCGATCGTCGTCATGCTCCGACGCTACGACCTGGCGCCCACGTCGAGCACTCCGCTTCCGGCCAACCTCCGGCGCGATCCCGCCATGGTGCCCAGCCCGGCCGTGGACCGTGCGTGGTCACGCGGCGAGCAGCGCGGGCAGCTCGACCAGGCTCGCCACCACCAGGACACCCGCCGCGCGCGCGTCCGCGATCTCGGCCTCGTCGATCACGTGCCGCCGCGTGCCCGGCCGGTCCAGCCACGCCCCGACCAGACCGGCGCTCACCGCGGCCACCGCGTCGATGTCCAGCTCGTCACCCACGTACACGGTGCGCGCCGGGTCGGTACCGAGCCGGCGGCACGCCTCGAGGAACACCTGCGGTGCGGGCTTGCCGACGCCGAGGGTGTCCTGGCCCACCAGCACCGGCAGTCGCCCCAGGCCGGTGCGCTCAAGCTTCATGGTCTGGTAGTCGACCCGGGCGTTGGTCAGCGTGCCGAGCGCCAGGCCCGCGGCCGCGAGCGCCTCGACGCTCGCCACCGCGTCGTCGTGCGCCCGCCAGGAGTCGGCGAAGGCCACCTCGAACACCGCGTCCCACTCGGCGAACGCCGCCTCGTCGAGCTCCGGCCCGCCGAACCGCTCGTGGAGCTCGTTCGCCCGGGCACGGCGCTGGTCGACGTGGCTGACCTCGCCGCGGGTGTAGCGGCGGTAGTGGCCCTGCACGTCGGCCCGCCACACCGCGACCAGGTCGCCCAGCCGCTCGTCGGCCACGTCCGGCAGGTACACCCGGGCGACCGTGGCGAGCGCCTGCTCGAACGCCCCGCGGGTGTCGACCAGGGTGTCGTCGATGTCGAGCAGGACGCCGTCGACGCGCCGCCCGGTCACAGGCTCGCGCGCAGGGCGCGGAGCCGGGCCAGCGTGGCGTCCCGCCCCAGGATCTCCATCGACTCGAACAGCGGCGGGGAGACCCGGCGCCCGGAGACGGCGACCCGCAGAGGTGTGTAGGCCACCCGCGGCTTGAGGCCGAGCCCCTCGACCAGCGCGCCGGCCAACGCCTCCTGGATGGCCGCGGCCTCGAACGGTTCGACCGCCTCCAGCACCTCGATCGACGCGTCGAGCGCGGCCGCCGGCTCACCCTTGAGCGCGGCGGCACGCGCGTCCTCCTCGACCACCAGCGCGTCGTCGTCGACGAGCAGGAAGCCGAGCATCCCCACCGCTTCGCCGAGCAGGCCGATCCGCTCCTGGACCAGCGGGGCGGCGGCGGTCAGCACCGCCTGCTCGCGCGGCGTGAGGTCGGCGAAGCCCTCGCCGGCCACCAGGCCCGCGGCGTGCAGGTAGGGCACCACGCGGTCGCGGAAGTCCGCGGGCGCGAGCCTCCGCACGTGGTCGCCGTTGATCGCCTCGGCCTTCTTCAGGTCGAACCGGGCCGGGTTGGGGTTGACGTCGGCGACGTCGAACGCGGCGACCAGCTCGGGGGGGGTGAACACGTCGCGGTCCGGCGCGATGGACCAGCCGAGCAGCGCGAGATAGTTGAGCAGGCCCTCGGGGATGAACCCGCGGTCGCGGTGCAGGAACAGGTTGGACTCGGGGTCGCGCTTGGACAGCTTCTTGTTGCCCTCGCCCATGACGTAAGGCAGGTGGCCGAACACCGGCACGCCGTCCGCGATCCCGAGCGCGGTCAGCGCGCGGTAGAGCACCACCTGGCGCGGCGTGGAGCTGAGCAGGTCCTCGCCGCGCAGCACGTGCGTGATGTGCATCATCGCGTCGTCGACCGGGTTGGTCAGGGTGTACAGCGGCTGGCCGTTGGCCCGGACGATGACGTAGTCCGGCACCGATCCGGCGGCGAAGGTCAGCTCGCCGCGCACCACGTCGGTGAAGGTCACGTCCTGGTCGGGCATCCGGATGCGCAGCACGGGCTCGCGGCCCTCGGCGCGGTAGGCGGCCTTCTGCTCCTCGGTCAGGTCGCGGTCGAAGCCGTCGTAGCCGAGCTTGGGGTCGCGCCCGGCGGCCCGGTGACGGGCCTCGACCTCCTCAGGGGTCGAGAACGACTCGTACGCGTACCCGGCCTCGAGCAGCCGGCGGGCGACGTCGGCGTAGACGTCCATCCGCTCGGACTGGCGGTAAGGCCCGTAGGGGCCACCGACCTCGACGCCCTCGTCCCAGTCCAGGCCCAGCCAGCGCAGAGCGTCGAGCAGCTGCTCGTAGCTCTCCTGGGAGTCGCGCGCGGCATCGGTGTCCTCGATCCGGAAGACGAACGTGCCCCCGACATGCCGGGCGTAGGCCCAGTTGAACAGGGCCGTGCGCACCATCCCGACGTGCGGCAGGCCGGTCGGCGACGGGCAGAACCGGACCCGGATGTCGGAGCCGGTCGGGGTGGTGGAGGCGGCGTCGGCCGCAGCAGCGCTGGTCATGATGCCGCCAGCGTAGTGGCGGCCCGCGGGCCGCCCGATCCGTCGGTCAGTCCCTGCGCAGCACCGGGTTGCGCAGCACGCCGATCTCCTCGACCTCGCACTCGACCACGTCGCCGTGCTCGATCGGGCCGACGCCGGCGGGCGTGCCGGTGAGGATCACGTCGCCGGGCAGCAGGGTGCACACCTCGGAGATGTAGGAGATCAGGTGCGCGACGGAGAACAGCAGCTGCGAGGTGCGACCGTCCTGGCGCACCTCGCCGTTGACCCGCGCGATCACGGCGAGGTCGTCCACGTCCAGGGCGGGCACCAGCACCGGGCCCAGCGGGCAGGCCGAGTCGAAGCCCTTGGCGCGGAGCCACTGGGAGTCGCTGCGCTGGGCGTCGCGCGCGGTGACGTCGTTGCCCACGGTGAACCCGAACACCTGGTCCAGGGCGTGCTCCACCGACACGTCCTTCGTGACCTTGCCCATCACCACCGCCAGCTCGGCCTCGTGGTGCACCTCGGACGTCCAGGGCGGCAGCACGATCGGGTCGTCCGGACCGATCACCGAGGTGTTGGGCTTGAAGAACAGCAGCGGTGCGGCGGGCACCTCGTTGCCCATCTCGGCGGCGTGGTCGGCATAGTTGCGCCCGACGCCGACGATCTTCGACCGCGGGATGACCGGGGCGAGCAGCCGAACCTCGTCGCTCATCGGCACCACCTGACCGGTGAGCTCGACCCTGGTGTACATCGGGTCGCCGCGCAGCACGTGCAGCTCGGCGGCGTCACCCTCCCCCTGGAGCATCGCGAAACGGGGGTCGGCGCCGGTGGTGAAACGTGCGATCCGCATGCCGCGAGCCTAGTCATGGCCCCGTAGCCTGCCTGCGTGCAGCCCACGGAGACCGCCACCGGCCGACTGGTCGGGGTCGACGTGACCCGCGGGCTGGCGGTGCTCGGCATGGCGGTCGCCCACGTCGGCGACGCGGGCGAATGGGGCGAGCCCACCGGCTGGCTCCAGCTGGCCGACGGGCGCTCGGCGGCGACGTTCGCCACGCTCGCCGGGGTGTCGGCCGGTCTGCTGTCCGGCGGGGCGGCACCGCGTGACCTACCCGGGGCGCGGATCCGCATCGCGACCCGCGCCCTGCTGATCGGCACGCTCGGCCTGCTGCTCACCGCGCTGGGCACCCCTGTCGTGGTGATCCTGCCGACCTACGCGGTGATGTTCCTCGCGCTGATCCCGGTGCTCGGTGCGAGGCCACGGACGCTGGTGTGGTCGGCGGTGGGCGTCCTCGCGGTGGGGTCGGTGGTGCTCGCCACCGTCGATCGGGACGTCGGGTGGCCGGCGTCGGTCCTGGTCGGGCACTACTACCCGGCGGTCGTGTGGTTCGCGTACCTGCTCGCCGGGCTCGCCGTGGTGCGCGCCGGACTGCTGGTGCGGCCCGGGCCGCTGGCAGGGATCGGCCTCGGACTGGCCGCGCTCGGGTACGGCGCCGGAGCTGTCGCGGCGGCCCGCGGGCTCACCGTGGGCACCTGGCTGGACCTGACGCCGCACACGAGCACCGCGCCGGAGGTCACCGGCAACCTCGGGTTCGCGCTCACCGGCCTCGCGCTGGCGACCTGGCTGGCGGCTCGGGTCCCCTGGCTGCTCGCGCCGCTGGCGGCGACCGGTGCGCTCGCGCTGACCGCCTACACCGGCCAGGTGGTGGCGATCGCCGTGCTCGGGCCGGACGCGGTGTTCCGGCCGAGCAACGCGGTGCTCGCCGCGTTCGTCCTGGTCACGGTCGCGGCGTGCTGGGCATGGCGCGCCCTGTGGGGCCGAGGCCCGCTCGAGCGGCTGCTGCACGCCGCCTCGACGGGCGCCGCGGCGGCGCTGCGCGACCCGGCCTGAGCGGGGTCGGCTCGAACAAGGCCGGATCGAGCGGGGCCGCATCGAGCGAGGCCGACCCGAGGGACGCCGGCGTCAGCGCACGCCGGCCTCAGCGCACGCGGGCCAGCACCTCGCCGTGCAGCATCGCGAACCAGGCGTCCGGCGCCTCGCCCCAGGACCGCCACCCCTCGGCGACCTGCTCGAGCAGCACCTCGTCGGCCAGCCCGTGGGCGACCGCGTGCGCGGCGAACGAGGAGTGCACCGACCGCTCGGCCCACTGCTCGGCCCAGCGGCGACTCCGCTCGAAGGCGTAGCTCCAGGCCGACGCCGTGACCGTGAGGTCGTCCGGCTCGAAGCCCGCTGCGAGCGCCCAGCCCACCAGGTGCCGCCCGGCGTCCGGCTCCCCGCCGTCGGCCCGCGCGACCTCGCGGTACAGCTCGAGCCACTCGGACAGGCCCTCGGACTCCGGCGCCCAGGTCATCGTCGCGTAGTCCACGTCGCGGACCGCGACCAGACCGCCCCGACGGACGACCCGGCGCATCTCGCGCAGCGCCCCGACCGGGTCGGGCAGGTGCTGGAGCACCTGGTGGGCATGCACCACGTCGAACGACCCGGCGGGGAACGGCAGGGCCATGACGTCGGCCTGCCGGAGCGTGACCTGCACCTCGTCCCCGCCGGACTCGACCGTGCGCCGCGCCTCGTCGAGCACGGCCTCGGCCGCGTCCACCCCGACCACCTCGCCCGGGGCCACCACGCGTGCCAGGTCGACGGTGATGCTCGCGGGGCCGCAGCCGACGTCCAGCAGTCGCATCCCGGGCCGAAGCTCGGGCAGCAGGTAGGCCGCGCTGTCCGAGGCTCGTCGTGCGCGGTGGGAGGTCAGCACGCTCTCGGCGTGACCGTGCGTGTAGCTCACCCGGCCAGGGAAGCCCACCCGCGGCCCGCGTATCAATAGTCGGAACGAAGAGTCTCGCTATACGGGACTTGGGACACCGCGGTTGGCCAGGGCGTCGGCACGTTCGTTGCCGGGGTCCCCGGAATGGCCCTTGACCCAGGCCCACCGCACCTCGTGCCGGGCGAGCTCGGTGTCCAGGGCCTGCCAGAGATCGAGGTTCTTGACGGGCTTCTTGTCCGCCGTGCGCCACCCGTTGCGCTTCCAGCCCGGCATCCAGCGCTGCACGCCGTTCATCACGTACGTGGAGTCGACGTGGATCGTCACCGAGCACGGCCGGGTCAAGGCCCGCAGCCCCTCGATCACGGCGGTGAGCTCCATCTTGTTGTTCGTGGTCAGGCGCTCGCCGCCGAAGAGCTCGCGCTCGTGGTCGCCCGTGCGCAGCCAGGCACCCCAGCCCCCGGGACCCGGATTGCCCTTGCAGGCACCGTCGGTCCACATCTCGACCTCGGTCAGCGTCTGCGGCACCCGGGCACCCTACCCGGCCGTCCCGCCGCCGGCCCCGAGACCGCCGAGCCAGGTGACGAACAGCTCGAACCAGGCGTCGGACGCGGTCCCGTGCTGCTCGATGCCGAACCCGTGACCACCATCGGCGAGCTCGTGTGCCTCCACCGGAGCACCCACCGCGCGCCAGGCCGCGGCGTTCGCCGCGCACGCGTCGACCACCGCCGGCCCGAGCTCGTCGTCGCGGGCCCACGCGGTGAACAGCGGCGGCGCGCCGGACGCCGGACCCGGACCGCCCCACGGCCCGCCGTACACCGCGCCCACGAACGCGGGCCGCGAGCCCTGCTCGGCCTCGAGCGCGGTGCGGGTCGCGACGAACCCGCCGGCGGAGAACCCGAGGATCCCGACGCTCGCCGGGTCGACCGTCCACTCCCGGGCCTTCGCGCGCACCAGGTCCAGTGCGGCGCTGCCGTCGGCCACCGCCTGCGGGACTCGCGCTGCGGAGATCTCCTCCATACGGCCCGGGTCGACCGCGAGCGCCGCCAGCTCAGCCTCGAAGTCGGCGTGGTCCGGGGCGGTCGGCGCCACGCGGTACCGCAGCACGAACGCCGCGACGCCCCGCTGCGCCAGAGCGGCCGCCACGTCCTCGCCCTCGTGCCGCACGGCCAGGAAGTGGTTCCAGCCCCCGGGACACACCACGACGCCCAGGCCTGTGGCACGCTCCGGCGCCGGGAGGTGCGGCGTCAGGGTCGGGCGCGTGACGTTGCGGACCATCCGGCGGTTCGGTGTGTCGTCCGGCCAGCAGAACTCCACCGAACGGTCGACGTCCGTCGCGTCCGGGAAGAGCTCCACTGCCGAGCCGACCCGCACCCACGACCTGCCGTCGGCCACCCCAGCGTCCGCCACCGCTCCTCCTCACGCCGGTCCGGCTGCCGCCCGCGCGGCGCCCCCACGCTAGTGCGCGCCCAACCCGGCCACCGCCCCGCCGCGGGAAGGCGCGCACACCACCTTCACAGCCGGCCGACACGCCGATCGACTGCACGCCGGTGCCGACGAGGCGCACTATGGAGCCCATGACCTTTGCGAACCGCACAGATGCGGGGCGCAGGCTGGCTGCTCGGCTGGCGGGGTTGCGGGGGGCGTCCGTCGTGGTGCTCGCCCTGCCTCGCGGCGGGCTGCCGGTCGCCGCCCCGGTGGCCGTGGCGCTCGGCGCGCCCCTCGACGTGCTCCCTGTGCGCAAGCTCGGCGTGCCGTGGCAGCCCGAGCTCGCTATGGGGGCGATCGCCGAGGGCGGCGTCCAGGTGATCGAGGACGACGTCGTCCGCCGCGCCGGGTTGACCAGCCGGACCATCGAGGATGCGGCCGATCGCGAGCGACCTGCCCTGGGCCGCGCCGCCGCCTACCGCGACGGCCGAGACCCGGTGCCGCTCGAGGGCTGCACCGCGGTGATCGTCGACGACGGGCTCGCGACCGGGTCCACCGCTCGCGCGGCCTGCATCGCCGCTCGCGCCAGGGGTGCGAGCCGGGTCGTGCTGGCCGTCCCCGTCGCGCCACCGCACTGGGCGCTGCCGATGCACGACGTGGCAGACGAGTGCGTCGCGCTGCACGTCCCGGCCGACTTCCGCGCCGTTGGCCAGGCCTACGACGACTTCTCCCCCGTCACCGACGCCGAGGCGTTCGCCGCCATGCGCGAGGCCGCCGAGGAGTGGGCCGCGACCGACCGCTGAGCCGGCCGCGGCGCGCCGTCGGCGTTCGGGGGGCGCAGCATCACCCGCGCGGTGCGGCACTCTCCACGGCCCTGGGCCATGGGCCGAGCACCGGCAGGTCCACGGGCTGGCCGTCCGAGCGGTGGGCCTCGACCGGTGCGAGGGGCTCGCGCCCGGCCAGCCACGCCACGAGGTCGTTCGCGGCGCCGTGCAGCGCGATGAGCGACCCCTGACCGAGCCGGCGCTGCTCGTCCACGTCCGTGGGCTCGAGCGCGAGCTGGACACCGGTGGGCACCCGCGGCGCGAGGAACGTGACCAGGTGCTCGCGCAGCTCGGGGCTCCACATCGTGTGGGTGGTACCGAGGTCCAGGTCGGTGAGGTGGATCGAGAACTCCCGCCACCAGGCGAGCACCAGTGCCGCGACGGGCAACCCGTCACCATAAGCGGTCGGCAGGCTCAGGTGCTCGGTGTCGAGGAGGTCGAGCAGGCCCTCCATCCGGTCGACCACGGCGCTCAGACGCGCGACGTGCTCGGCGGCCGAGGCCCCCGCGCCCTCCTCGATGGCCGCATCCCGGCCGGGCCGACCGCCGTCGTAGAACTCACCGGCCTCCTGGCCGGCGAGGGCCCGCAGCACCTGGCGCTCGGCCGCCTCGCCGAACCCGGCCAGGTGGGCCAGCACGTGACCGCGGGTCCAGTCCGGCAGCCGTGACGGGGCGCGAACCGCCTCGTCCGTGAGGCCGTCGAGCGTGCTGCGCAGCCGGTCGTGGGTGCGCTCGATCGATGCGATCGCCGCGGCGGCCTCGGTCGGGACCATGCGACCATCCCACTCCTGCGGAGCCCGGAGAGCAACCACGTGGGGCGCCGAGCCCCCGGCAGCCCACGACCGTGACGCCTCGGCACGTCGTCCGAGCCACCGCGACCCTCTGCGAGGATGGCCGGGTGTCCCCGTCCCTCGCCGACCGTCTGCCCGCGGTCGCCGACCCCGACGCGCTGTACGAGGCGTTCACGGCCTGGGCGGCGGACCAGGGCCTGACCCTGTACCCGCACCAGGAGGAGGCCCTGCTCGCGCTGGTCACCGGGTCGCACGCGATCGTGGCCACCCCCACCGGGTCCGGCAAGTCGCTGGTCGCGATGGCCGCGCACTTCGTCGCGCTGGCCCAGGGTCGACGCACGTTCTACACCGCGCCGCTCAAGGCGCTGGTCAGCGAGAAGTTCTTCGACCTGGTGGCCGCGTTCGGCGCGCGGGACGTCGGGATGATGACCGGCGACTCCGCCGTCAACGCGGGCGCCCCGATCATCTGCTGCACCGCGGAGATCCTGGCCAACATCGCGCTGCGCACCGGTGACGGGACCGCCCTGCAGGCCGGGCACGTCGACGACCCCGCCGTGCCGGGCGTCGACGCCGTCGGTCAGGTGGTGATGGACGAGTTCCACTTCTACGCCGACCCCCAGCGCGGCTGGGCGTGGCAGGTACCCCTGCTCGAGCTGCCGCGCGCCCAGTTCGTGCTCATGTCGGCGACCCTGGGCGACCCGTCGTTCTTCGCCGAGGACCTCCAGCGCCGCACCGGCGTGGACGTGGCGACCGTGACCAGCGTCGAACGCCCGGTCCCGCTCACCTACGAGTACGTCGTCGAGCCGGTGCACGAGCTGGTGGCCCGCCTGGTGCAGACCGGGCGGGCGCCGGTCTACCTCGTGCACTTCACGCAGAAGGACGCCGTGGAGCGCGCCCAGGCCCTGCTGTCCACGCCGGTCGCGAGCCGCGAGCAGCGTGACGCGATCGCCGCGGAGCTCGCCGGCTTCCGGTTCGGTACGGGGTTCGGCACCACGCTGTCGCGGTTCCTGCGGCACGGCGTCGGCGTGCACCACGCCGGGATGCTGCCACGCTATCGCCGGGTGGTAGAGCGACTGACCCAGCGGGGGCTCCTGACGGTCGTGTGCGGCACCGACACCCTGGGCGTGGGGATCAACGTGCCGATCCGCACCGTCGTGCTCACGTCCCTGGTCAAGTACGACGGGCAGCGCATGCGCCACCTGTCGGCGCGCGAGTTCCACCAGGTCGCGGGTCGTGCGGGACGCGCAGGCTACGACACCCTCGGCGAGGTTCTGGTGCTCGCGCCCGAGCACGTGATCGAGAACCGCGCGGCACTGGCGAAGGCCGGCGACGACCCCAAGAAGGTCAAGAAGATCGTCCGCAAGAAGGCGCCGCCCGGCCAGGTCAACTGGACCGAGCAGACCTTCGAGCGACTGCGCGATGCCCCACCCGAGCCGCTCACGTCGTCCATGACCGTGACCCACGCGATGGTGCTCAACGTGCTCGCCCGTCGCTCGGGCGACCCGGTGGCCGCGATGCGCCGCCTGCTCACCGACAACCACGAGCCCGAGCCCAACCGCGGCCGGCTGATCCGCCAGGCGGTGCGGATCTACCGGTCGCTGCGCCAGAGCGGCGTCGTGGACCGGGTGCGCACCGCCGACGGCCGGTGGACCGTGCGCCTGGCCGTGTCGCTGCCCGAGGAGTTCGCGCTCAACCAGCCGCTGTCGCCGTTCGCGCTGGCCGCGCTCGAGGTGCTGGACGCCTCGGCGTCCACGTACGCCCTCGACGTGATCTCGGTGGTCGAGGCCACCCTGGACGACCCGCGCCAGGTCCTGGTCGCCCAGGAGAAGAAGGCCCGCGGCGAGGCCGTGGCCGCGATGAAGGCCGAGGGTCTGGAGTACGACGAGCGGATGGCGCTGCTCGAGGACGTCACCCATCCGCGCCCGCTGGCCGAGCTGATCGAGGCGACCTTCACCATCTACCGTCGCACCAACCCGTGGGTCGCCGATCACATCCCGTCACCCAAGTCGGTGGTGCGCGACATGGCCGAGCATGGCGCGACGTTCACCGAGTACGTCAGCACGTACGGCCTGCAGCGCACCGAGGGCGTGCTGCTGCGCTACCTCGCCGACGCCTACCGCGCGCTGCGCCAGACCGTCCCGCCCGAGGCCCGCGACGAGACCCTCGACGAGCTGCTGGAGTGGCTGGGGGTCGTGGTCCGCGGCACCGACTCGAGCCTCCTGGACGAGTGGGAACGGCTCGCCGACCCGACGGCGGCCCCGGACGCCGCACCGCCGCCGCCCGCCGCACTGTCGGCCGCGCCGCGCGCACTGCGGGCCATGCTGCGCGGGGCCCTGTTCCGGCGGGTCGAGCTCGTGGCCCGCGAGTCGTGGGACGCGCTGGGTGCGCTCGGGGACACCGACGCCGACGGCGCCGCCTGGACCGCCGACCGCTGGCACGGCGCGCTCGACGCGTACTTCGACGAGCACGACGAGCTGCTGGTCGGTCCGGATGCGCGCGGACCGCACCTGCTGATCGTCACCGAGCACCCGGGCCGCTGGGAGGTCCGCCAGCTGCTGGACGACCCCGCGGGCCACCACGACTGGCACCTGGACGCAGTGGTGGACCTGGCCGCGTCGGACGCGGCCGGCGAGCCTGTGTGGCACCTGGCCGCCGCCGGCCGGCTGTGAGGCACGTCCTAGGCTCGACCCCGTGGCGAAGGCGAAGCACCCGGCCGGCACTCCGGCGCTCGTCGCACTCGAACGTGCGGGCGTGGCGCACACCGTGCACACCTACGAGCACGACCCCTCGAGAGGCGCGTACGGCCTGGAGGCCGCCGAGGTGCTGGGCCTGGCCCCCGAGCAGGTCTACAAGACGCTGATGGCCGACGTCGACGGGACCCTGACGGTCGCCGTCGTCCCGGTCGCCGGCAAGCTCGACCTCAAGGCCCTCGCCGCGGCCGTCGGCGGCAAGCGCGCCTCGATGGCCGACCCGGCGGTCGCCGAGCGCGTCACCGGCTACGTGGTCGGCGGCATCTCACCGCTGGGCCAGAAGACCGCCCATCCCACGGTGGTCGACGAGACGGTCGTGCTGTTCGACACCGTCTATGTCTCGGGCGGCCGCCGGGGCCTGGACGTCGGCCTCGCCCCTGACGACCTCGTCGCCCTCACCGACGCGACGGTGGCCGACATCGCAAGGTTCTGAAGCTCGGCGGTGGTTGGACACCGGGCACGGGCCCCGGGGGCAGTGCGTGGGGCGGCGCACGGGGCTAGCGTGCCGATCATCAGTGCACGACGAGGTGCAGGAGGAACGGCATGTCCGATCACGTCTACAAGGTCGTCGAGGTCGTCGGATCCTCGGCCGCGGGGATCGACGCAGCGGTCAACAACGCAGTGGAGCGTGCCGCCAGGACCACACGGAACCTGGACTGGTTCGAGGTCACGGCGATCCGGGGGCACCTGGCCGACCAGGCGGTCGCGCACGTCCAGGTCACGCTCAAGATCGGGTTCCGCCTCGACGAGGCCTGACGGCTAGCGCACCGCGAACGGCTGGTCGCTGGGCACGATCTGCTTGCCCAGCGGGAGCAGCGAGATCGGGATGAGCTTGAGGTTCGCGATCCCCATCGGGATCCCGATGATCGAGACGAACAGCGGGATCGCCGTCACCACGTGGCCGATCGCGAGCCAGATGCCCGCGACGAAGAACCAGATCACGTTGCCGATCGCCGACCACGCTCCGGCGCCGGGCCGGTCCACGACGGTGCGCCCGAAGGGCCACAGTACGTACCCCGCGATCCGGAAGGACGCGATGCCGAACGGGATCGTGACGATCAGCACCGTGCACACGACACCCGCCAGCACGTAGCCGAGCGCGAGCCAGGCGCCGGCGAACACCAGCCAGATCACGTTCAGCAGGGTCCTCACGCCACCACTGTGCCCGCTGCGGGAGCACTGCGGTATCCGGGATCCCCCTGAGTCTCGACGGCTCGCCCGCGTGGCGCCGCGGGCGGAGGACGCCTCAGTCGGCCCCGCCCGGCAGCACCCTGGGGTGCTCGAGGTCGCTCAGGTCGATGACGACGGTCGCCAGGTGCCGCGGGCGGCACTCCTCGAGGTAGAGCCGCTGACCGGCGACGTAGCGGTGCAGGGCCGGGTCGTCCGGGTCGGCCGGGGAGCCGTCGCGCGCGGCCATCCGCGCAGCCGTCACCTCGAAGGGCGCGTCCAGGAACACCGACACGTCCCACACCGCGGCGAGCTCGCGACGGTGCAGGAAGATCCCGTCGACCAGCACCACGCCGTCGGGCGCCACCGGCGTCGGCGGAACCTCGACCGGGGCGTCGGCGCGGTGGTCGAAGACCGCCGTGCGGATCGGGTGGCCGGAGCGCGCCGGCGTCACCACGGCGGCACGGAACGCCGGCAGGTCGACCGAGTCGCCGTAGTACCCCTCTGGAGAGTCGATTCCCTTGGCGTGGCGCACGGCCGCCGGCTGGAGGAAGTCGTCCAGGCACACCCGCACCACGCCGCGCCCGCGCGACTCGAGCACGGCGGCGAGCCGGTCGGCGAACATGGTCTTGCCGACCCCGTCCACGCCGTCCACCCCGACCAGCAGCGGGCCCTCGCCCGCCAGGTCGATCTCGTGCACCACCTCGTCGAGCACCGATGTGTAGGAATCCACGGGGCCAGCGTGCCACGACGCCGGGCGTCGGCTTCCCCGTCGGCCGCTACAGTCCGGCCTGTGAGCACCCCCACGCCCGCCGACCAGGTCGCCGAGCGTCTGCTCACCCTGCGCGCCCGGCTGGCGGCCGCCGGCGTCGCCGCCGGGCGGTCCCCGGGCGACGTGCAGCTCCTGCTGGCCAGCAAGACGATGCCGGTACCCGTGGTGCGCGCGGCGGTGCTCGCCGGGGCACGGCTGCTCGGCGAGAACCGGGTGCAGGAGCTCGTGACCAAGGCGCCCGAGCTGGCCGATCTGGCCCCGACCTGGCACGTCATCGGACCGTTGCAGTCCAACAAGGTGAACGCCGCGCTGCGCTGGGCGACCCGGGTGCAGAGCGTCGCCACGCTCGACGTGGCTCGACGGCTGTCACGGCGGTGCGAGGCGGTCGACCGCGACCTGGAGGTGATGGTCCAGGTCAACGTGTCCGGCGAGCCGACCAAGTCCGGCGTCCCGCCCGAGGAGGCACTCGACCTCGCCGCTGCGGTCGCCGGCCTGCCGCGGCTGCACCTGACCGGGCTGATGACCATCGGCGCCCACTCCGACGACGCCGGGCTGGTCCGGTCCGGGTACGCCCGGCTGCGGGCGCTGCGTGACGCGCTCGTGTCGAGCGGAGCCCCAGGGACCGGCGGCGCGAGCGAGCTGTCCATGGGCATGAGCGGGGACCTGGAGCTCGCCGTGGCCGAGGGCGCGACCGTGGTCCGTATCGGTTCGGCCGTGTTCGGCCCGAGATCCGTCATCTGAGCGCTCCTGCGTGCTCTCCTTGAGGTGAGGAGGTCACCATGGACGCCCATCGACGTTTCACCCGCTCCGGCGATGTCGATCACGTTCGCGGCCTTGAGGCGTGGCGCCCGATGCCGATGGGGACGGTAAGCCCCCACGACCGGAGCACGAGCATGAACGTCCCGAGCAGCATCCTTCGAGACCGCGGCGACCACCCCTTCGTCCCGGCCGATGTCGCGCGCGCCGTCCTCCTGGCGGACGACGGCCTCTACGAGGCGGTCGTCGCCCGGCACGATCCGGACGCCCTGCACCGCAGCGGCGCCTGGCGCCTCCTGCGGCACGACGCCTGGACCCCCGAGGCCGTGGTCCCGGCCCGGGCCCTGCACAACCTGCTCTCAGTGGTGGGCCACCCGCTCGCCGACGCCGCCGCTGCCGCACTCCGCGACGGGATCAACACCGTCGAGGCGGAGCCGGTCCACGGACCGGGGCGGCACGCGGCCTGACGCCTCAGGCCGCGCCGAGCCTCGCGGCCAGGTCCTCGTCGCGCGTCACGCGGACCAGCGCCGCAGCCAGGTGTGCGACGTCGTCCGTGTAGGCCGCCAGGCCGCGGCCGGTGTGCGGCAGACCCAGGAGCCGGGCCCCCTCGGCCGCCACGCCGTCCACGAACGGGGCGACCTCGGGCCAGACGGCTTGCACCTCGCGGCAGAAGATCGCCGATCCGGCGGGGCCGATCCCCGGCAGCTCCTCGAGCTGCTCCCGGAGGCGACGCACGTCGTGCGGCGACGCCGGGCGCACCGTCCTCAGGTCGCCGCTCCACTCCTCGAGCACGTGCTCGGCTCCCCGCCCGAGCATGGTCGCGGTGCGCTCGTCATAGCGTCGGTAGTGCCCGCGACCGAGCGCGTCCACCCGGTCCTGCCAGCTCGCGTCGGCCATGCCCTCGGGCGTCCCCATCCCGGCCTCGAACAGCTCGCGAGCGGCCGCGCTCGCGATGGAGGCGTCGATCCGGGCGGACAGCAACGTGGCGAGGACGAGCAGCTGGTAGAGCGGCGCGGGGTCGTTCGTGAGCCGGATGCCGGCCTCCTCCGCCCAGGTGGTGCCCGCGCGGTCGACGAGGGCCTCGAGCACCGTCCGATTGCGCTGTCTGGTCATCCCGACAGGATCAGTCCCCGCCCCGGCGGTCGCACCCGGGAGAGGGTCAGGGCACCCGAGCGGTCCACTCCCGGGTCGCGAACCGGGAGCGCACGAGCTCCTCGGCCCGGGCGCGCTCGGCCGCCGTCACCGCACCGTCCACCGCCGCGTAGCGCGACCGGAAGTGTGCCTTGAACGCCTCGATCACGTCGGCCCGAGCCAACCCCGTCTGCGAGCGCAGCGGGTCGACGCGCTTGTTCGCGCTGCGGGTGCCCTTGTCGGAGAGCTTCTCGCGGCCGATCCGCAGCACCTCGAGCATCTTCGAGGCGTCGATGTCGTAGGCCATCGTGACGTGGTGCAGGACGGCACCGCTGGCCAGGCGCTTCTGCGCGGCCCCGGCGATCTTGCCGGCCGGCGAGGCGATGTCGTTGAGCGGCACGTACCTGCGCGTCGATGCCCAGCTCGCCGAGCGCACCGATCACCCAGTCGTCCAGGAACGCGTACGAGCGCTCGAAGCTGAGCCCCTCGACCAACGAGGCAGGCACGGTGAGCGAGTAGGTGATGGTGTTGCCGGGCTCGATGAACATCGCCCCGCCGCCCGAGATGCGCCGCACCACGGTGATGCCGTGCCGCTCGGCCGCCTCGGCGTCCACCTCGTTGCGCAGCGACTGGAAGCTGCCGATCACCACCGCCGGGGCGCCCCACTCCCAGATCCTCAGGGTCGGGTTGCGCGTCCCGGCGCCGACGGCCTCGGCCATCGCCTGGTCGAGCGCCATGTGCATCGCCGGGGACTGCGGACCCTCGTGCACGATCTCGAACGTGTGGTCCTGCCAACGCGTGGCGTGCCCGAGGGCGCGCCGGACCGCGATCGCCACTGCCTCCGCGTTGAAGCCGACCATCACCACGTCGTCGGCCAGCGCCGCGCCCACCACCCGGGCGAGCTCGGCCACCCCCGCGTCGGCGGGCCGGCCGACCAGGGCCGCGTCGATCGTCTCGAGCGCGGTGTCCGGCTCGAGGAAGAAGTCTCCGCTGACCGCCACGCTCGCGAGCCGCCCGTCGGCGACCTCCACGTCGACCGCGACCAGCTTGCCACCGGGAACCTTGTACTCGCCTCGCACAGAATCATCCTATGAGTTGTCGCCGGACTCGCTCGGCGAGACGTCGCCCGCTAGTCCTCGATGACGTCGAGGCCCTGCTCCCGCAGCCGCGCGAGGTCGTCGAGCATGCTCGCGAGCGCCTCGGGGTCGTGACCCTGCCAGCCCCCCAGCTCGGCGACCACACGCAACGGCGCGCGCGAGCGGTAGGACTGCGTGGGGTTGCCCGGGAAGCGCTTGTCGGTGACGTTCGGGTCGTCCTCGAACGGGCCGGTCGGCTCGACCACGAAGATGTGACCTCGCCCCTCCTCCCCGGCCAGCGCGGCGGCGAGCTGCGCACCCCAGGCGGCCGTCGACTCCAGCGTGGTGAAGTAGATGTGGTTCGAGACGCGGCCCTGCTGGAAGTTGGAGCCACGGCCCGGGACGAGCTCGGAGCCGATCTCGAGCGCGAACCGCGTCCCGTGCAGGAACGGACCGCGGACGTGGCTGTGGTGCTCGTAGGTGACGGGCGTGCGGGCGGCGGGCTCCTCGGCCATCGATGTGTCCCCCTCAACGCCCGGCGACCGGGCCCGGCTCGTACGCCGGCCCCGGACCGACGCTACCCCCGCCCCGCACCGCGACGTCCCGCGCTGTCCCGCGACCCACGGACTCCTTGCCGGGCATGATCAGGGTCGGCTCCGGGATGCCCCCGATGTACAGCCGCTGATCGAACCCCCGAGAATGGGCGCGTGCCCGCCCACCCGGTCGACCGCGTCGCCCCGAACCCGTCGACCGCCAGGTCGTACGACGCGGCCGCGATCGTCACGCGGCGCCTCACCAAGCAGTTCGGCACCGTCACCGCGCTCTCGGACCTCTCGGTCCAGATGCCCCAGGGGGTCGTCGGGCTCGTCGGAGCGAACGGCGCCGGCAAGTCCACGCTCATCAAGATCCTGCTCGGCCTGCTGCCGCCCACCTCCGGTGACGCGCAGATCCTCGGCCTGGACGCCCGGACCGACGGCCTGGCGATCCGCCGGATCGTGGGCTACATGCCCGAGTCGGACTGCCTTCCGCCGGACGTGTCGGCCACCGAGCTCGTCGTCCACCTGGCCCGGATGTCCGGCCTGCCGGGCGCCGCCGCCCGCGAGCGCGCCGCCGACACGCTGCGCCACGTCGGGCTCTACGAGGAGCGGTACCGCCCCATCGGCGGCTACTCCACCGGCATGAAGCAGCGCGTCAAGCTCGCGCAGGCCCTGGTGCACGACCCGCAGCTGGTCCTGCTCGACGAGCCGACCAACGGCCTGGACCCCGCCGGCCGCGACGAGATGCTCGACCTGATCCGCCGCGTGCACGCGGACTTCGACATCTCGGTGCTGGTGACGTCGCACCTGCTGGGCGAGCTGGAGCGGATCGCCGATCACGTCGTCGTCATCGAGGCAGGCGTGCTGCAACGCTCCACCTCCACCGCCGAGGCGACGGCCCTGTCCGGTGCGCTGCTGGTCGAGGTCACCGACCGGGCCGACGAGGTCGTGGCGCGGCTGCGCGCACTGGGCGCGGAGGTCCAGACCGACGGCGGCACAACGTTCTCCGTCGCAGCGGCCGACGAGCGCGTGCTCGACGTGGTGACCGGCGCCGCCGCCGAGCTCGGTGTCGGCCTGGTGCGCATGCAGCGGAGCCGGCACCACCTCACCGAGCTGTTCGGGGGGACGCGATGAGCGACGTCATCCACGACATCGGGTTCCGGCGCTACGAGGGCGAACGGTTCGGCCGAGGCTGGATCGTCCGGTCCCTGCTGGTCGACACGATCCGCGGCATCTTCGGCCTCGGCCGGCCCGCGCGCAGCAAGGTGATGCCCTGGCTGCTGGTCGCGATCCTGGCCCTGCCACCGATCGTCATCGGCCTGGTCGTGCTGGTCACGGGCGCGGACCAGCCGCCGATCTCCTACACGCAGTACCTGTACCAGCTGAACCTGCCGATCTCGCTGTTCCTGGCCGCCGCAGCGCCCTACGCGGTCTCCCGCGACCTGCGGCACGGCGTGATGTCGCTGTACCTGTCGCGGCCCCTGATGCGCTCGGACTACCTCGCCGCCCGCTACGCCGGCCTGGTCATCGCGATGTTCGCGATCATGGCGGTGCCGCAGACCTTGCTCATGGTCGCCGCGCTGCTCGCCGAGCTCCCGGTGGGCGAGCAGCTGACCGGCTGGGCCGGCGGCCTGCTGATGTCCGCGCTGCTCGCCGTGGTGCTGGCTGCGTTCGGGCTGGCGGTCGCGACGCTCACGCCGCGCCGCGGCGTCGGGGTCGCGGCGATCATCACGATCCTGCTGGTGGGCCAGGGCTTCAGCTTCGCGCTGTCGGGTCTGGCGTCCGAGCAGGACCTGCCGAACCTCGCCGCCGTGGCGGGCGCCCTCGACCCGTACCGGATCGTCGACGGGCTGTCGTCGTGGGTGCTCGGAGTCGACGCCGCGATCGGTGAGTTCGCCCCGACGGCGGCGTGGCAGGCGGGCGTCCTCGCGCTGGCCTGGTGCCTGGGCGTGCTGGGCTTCGGCGGGTTCCTGCTCCGTCGCTACCGGAACGCGGTGCCGCTGTGACCACCATCGTCCTGGAGTCCGTCTCGCGCTGGTACGGCAACGTCGTCGCCGTCAACGACGTGTCGATCACCGTCGGCCCCGGGATCACCGGGCTGCTGGGCCCCAACGGCGCCGGCAAGTCGACCCTCATCTCGATGATGGGCGGCTTCCTCGCCCCCTCGACCGGAACGGTCATGCTCGACGGCGGCCCGGTGTGGCGCAACCCCGAGATCTACCGGACCATCGGCCTCGTCCCGGAGCCGGAGGCGATGTACGACATGGTCACCGGGCGGCAGTTCCTGCTCGCCAACGCCCGCCTGCACGGTCTGCCGGACGCGGGCGCCGCGGCCCGTCGGGCGCTGGAGACCGTTGACATGGTCGAGCCGAGCGACCGGCCCATCGCCACCTACTCCAAGGGCATGAAGCAGCGCATCAAGATGGCCACCGCACTGGTCCACGACCCGTCGGTCCTGCTGCTCGACGAACCGTTCAACGGCATGGACCCCCGCCAGCGCCTGCACCTGATGGACCTGCTGACGCGGCTGGCGGCCGAGGGCCGCACCGTGCTGTTCAGCAGCCACATCCTGGAGGAGGTCGAGCAGATCGCCGGCACCATCGAGGTCTTGGTCGCGGGCCGGCACGCCGCCTCGGGCGACTACCGCCGGATCCGCCGGCTGATGACCGAACGCCCGCACCAGTACACGATCACCTCCAGCGACGACCGCCGCCTGGCCGGCGCCCTCATCGCGGCCGGGGCGGCAGATGGCGTCACGGTCGGCGGCGGGGCGCTCGCCGTGCAGACCTCCGACTGGGGCAGGTTCGTCCACGCGCTCCCCCGCGTCGCCCGCGAGACGGGTGTGCGCCTGTTCGAGGTCTCGCCGGCCGACGAGTCACTGGAGAGCGTCTTCGCCTACCTGGTGGCGCGATGAGCGTCGTTGTGGGTCTGACCGTCCGGGGCCTGCTCGGCCGCCGCAGGTCGCTCCTGCTCGTGGTGCTGCCGGTGCTGCTCCTGGTACTGGCCGGGCTGACCCGATGGGCGTCGGAGGGCTCGGTGACCGCGTCGGCGAGCCTGACCGGCGGCTTCGCGATGGGCACGCTGCTCCCGCTGATGTGCCTGCTGATCGGCACGGGCGTGATCGGCCCGGAGATCGACGACGGCTCGATCGTGTACCTGCTGGCGAAGCCGCTGCAGCGGCGCACGATCCTGCTCGCCAAGCTCGGCGTCGGCCTGGTGGCGACGCTCGTGTTCGCGGTCCTGCCCGTGATGGCGTCGGCGGCCATCGCCGGGGACGAGGGTCTGAAACTGACCGCGGCCTACGGCCTCGCGGCGCTGCTCGCCGGGATCGCGTACACGACGGTGTTCGTGGCGCTGTCGGTGCTGACGCGCAACGCCGTGATCATCGGGCTGCTGTACGCCCTGCTGTGGGAGACGGTGCTCGGCGGGTTCGTGCCCGGCATCCGGGCGGTGTCGGTGCGGCAGTGGGCGCTGGCCCCCGCCGAGGCCCTGCTCGGCGACAACGCCAAGGCGTGGGGCGTGGAGTCCGCGGTCACGGTGCCGGTCGGGCTGTCGCTGCTCGCGGTACTGGTGGTCGGCGCGACCTGGCTCGCGATCCGGCGGCTGCAGACCCTGCGGTTGGTCACGGCGGACTGAGCGGCACGCCGGCTGACGCCCGTCGGGTGTCATGGGCGCTCCCCGACGCGTGGTCCGGGACGCGCGGTCACGCCGATGAGCGGTCGGTGAGGCGCGCGTCGCCGGCGCGGCCCGGCGCCCCACGCGGCGAAGAAGGGCTCAGACACCGATCCGTGCGGGGCCGTCCACACCGCGGACGCTCATCCGAGCCCCCGACGTGCTTCGCCGCGTCGGCCGCCGCCACAGTGGTTAGCACCACCGCCGGCACCCGGTGAGCAGTCCACGCGGATCATGTGACGGGCGGTGCAGAGGTGACGGATGCGCAACCCACCCGCCCCGTCCGTCACTCCTGTCACACAAACCGCGCCGGCTGCTCACGCCCCGGGCATGCCGCGGTGAGGGCGGCTACGCTCGCCCGGTCATCCGCGGCCCGCGCGGGTCAGGCGCCGGTGAGCCGGACCGCGAGGTAGGCCACCGCCGCGACCAGGACCCAGGACAGTACGCCGAGGAGGAGCGCCCTGCCGCCCGTGCGGCGCAGGACCTTGACGTGGATCCCGGCACCGAGCCCGACCAGCGCCGCCGTCAGGAGCACCTGCTGGGCGAGCTTCGCACCGTCCAGCACCGGCTGGGGCAGCCACCCGGTGCTCGCGACCACGATCGCCGCGAGGAAGCCGACGACGAAGAGCGGCATCGGCGACGGGCGGCGCCCGGGAACATCGGCGAGCTCGCGTCGCCGTACCAGGGCGACCCCGGCCACCAGTGGCGCCAGCAGCACCACGCGGCTGAGCTTGACCACGATCGCCGCGGTCAGGGCCCCGGGTACCCGGCTGGCGGTCGCGACAGTCTGGCCGACGTCGTGCACGCTGGCGCCGACCCACGAGCCGAACGACGCCACGTCCAGCCCGAGCACCCCGCGCAGCGGGGGCAGGGCAAGGATCGCGAGCGAGCCGAAGAGGGTGACCATCGCGATCGCGACGCCCGCGTCCTCCTCGTCGCCGCCGGCGACCTCCTTCATCGCGCCGACCGCCGAGGCCCCGCAGATCGAGAACCCGGTAGCCACCAGCAGCGACCTGGCGCGGCCCACGCCCAGCAGCCGCCCCAGCGCCTGGGTGCCGAAGAACGTGACGGTCACCGTGGTGGCCACCACCGCGAGCCCGCCCAGGCCCAGGTCCCCGAGCTGGGTCAGCGACAGCTGGAGCCCCAGCAGCACCACACCCACCCGCAGCAGCCGCTTGGCCGCGAAGGCCGTACCCGGGTGGAGCACCACGCGGTGCAGCCCGAGGTTCGCGCCGATCGCACCGAGCAGCACCGCGACGGTGGTAGAGCCCAGACCGGGCACGAGCGCCTGCACGCCGAACGCGACCGCGGTGGCCGCGGCGACCGCTGTGAGGCCGGGCCAGAGGCGCGAGGGCCGGGCTGCGGCGGCGGCCGGCCCGACGGCGACCGCGGCCGCACCAGCCCCGACAGGGCCTCGGGCCTGCGCCAGGTCGGCGGGCGGCGGCAGGACCGCGGTGGCCTCTGCTCCGGACGCCTGCTGCTGGCCCAGCGTCGGCTGACCCCCCGGGAAGGCCTGCTCCCCGGGGGCGGCCGGATGATCGCCTGGCATGGGACCTCCTCGATGACGACGACCCGGACAGCCTCGCCCCGGGCGGGCACGCCGCGGTAGCCCCCACTCACCGATCGACCCATCACCATCGCTGATGGCTCGCGGTACCGTGGCGCGGTGACCACGCCTGCCGTGCCCCCTGGGCCTGCCGCGCTCCCCGACCCGGCCGCGCTCCGCGCGGTGCCCGACCTGCTCTCACTCGCCCTGCTCCGTGCGGTGGGCGACGGGCACAGCCTCTCGCGGGCCGCGGCACTGCACGGCCTGGGTCAGCCCGCGGCCACAGCACGCCTGCGGGCCATGGAGCGGCTGGCCGGGACGTCGCTCGTGCAGCGCGGGCCGCGCGGCTCGCGGCTGACCCCTGCCGGGGCACTGGTGGCGGGCTGGGGGGACGGGGTGCTGGACGCGGCGCAGGCCCTCGCGGCCGGCCTGGCGTCCCTGCGCAACGACGCCGCCTCGCGCCTGCGGGTCGCGGCGTCCCTCACCGTGGCCGAGCACCTGCTCCCCCGGTGGCTGGCGATGTTCGCGGCCGACCACCCCGGCACCACGGTGACGCTCGACGCGATGAACTCGCTACGGGTCGAGCAGTCGGTGCTCGAGGGCACCGTGGACCTCGGCTTCGTCGAGGGGCCGACCGTGCCGCGCACGCTGCGGTCGCGGGTCGTGGGGCGAGACCGGCTCGCGGTGGTGGTCTCGCCCGACCACCCCTGGGTGTTGCGCGACGACCCCGTGCCGGCCACCGAGCTGGCCGCGACCAGGCTCGTGCAGCGCGAGCCGACGTCGGGCACCCGGACCCACCTGGAGGCCACGCTCGCGGCGTCCGGCGCACCGGGCTCCGCGCCGCCGGTGCTCGAGCTCTCCTCGACCAGCGCGGTGCGTGCCGCCGCGGCGGCGGGCGCCGGACCGGCGGTGCTGAGCATCCTCGCGGTCGCCTCCGACCTCGCCGACGGCCGGCTGGTGGAGGTACCCGTGGACGTGGACCTCAAGCGGACCCTGCGCGCCGTGTGGCGCCGCGCGGACCAGCTCGGTCCCGCCGCGTCCGACCTGCTCCGTCTGGTCGGCCACCGCCGGTCCTGAGCACGACGGGGCCCCCGGCGCAGGTGCGCCGAGGGCCCCGAGGTCGGTGCGGGCTCAGCCGTGCCCGCGCGCGATCACCCGCATCATCTTCAGGTTGATCGCGGCGAACCTCAGGAACTGGAAGAACACGTTCCGGCGGCGGGCCAGCGTCTTGGGCGTGGGCAGCGGTGACGAGGCGATGGCCTCGTCTGCGATCGGGTCGGCCATGGTGGTTCCTTTCGTCGGGGCGCCTGGGGTCACTCGGGGATGAGGAACCACAACGGCCGCGCCTTGGCCTTGTAGAGGAACAGGTAGTGCAGCATCGCCTTGATCCAGTGGCCGGCCAGGCCGATCTCACCGGACGTGCCCTTCGCGTCCCGACCGGTCGTGGGGTACTTCTTCCAGTCCGGCACGACCGGGAACATCGTCATCGCCGCTGCCGAGCCGTGCCGCAGGCCGGCGCCCGCCGACGCGACGCACGCCGCACCCATCCGCGCCATGGACGCGGTGTGTGCGTGGGCCTGCTCGCCCTGGGCGATGAGGTCCTTGATGGTCAGGGCAACGGTCTTGGCCATGATCCCTGACGGCATGCCGGTGCGCGGTGGCGCCGGGGTGATGACGGTGCCGTTCGGGCTCTTGCGGGGCACCGAGATCGGGTGCGGCGGAGCGAACGCGATCCCCGGCGCGAAGATGTTCGGGTAGGTGGGGTTGCGGTACGTCGTGGGCCAGTCGTCGGCCGACCACTCCTCGTACGGCTTGGGCGTGTAGTCCGCGTCCACCTTGGTCAGGCCGTTCGGCGCGAACAGCGTGTCGGTGATGTCCGCACCGTCGGAGTCGAAGGCCTTCATGTCCGCGCCGCGGAACGGTGGCAGGAGCATCGCGAAGTCGAAGGCCTGGGAGTGCTCGCTGCCGTCCAGCTGCTCGTAGTGCACGACGCCCGGCTCGACCTTCTGCACGTGGGCCCGCAGGATCGCCTTGACCCCGCGCTCGCGGAACAGCGACTCGGTCCACGTCTTCGACGACGTGGTGAACCCCATCTGGGTGAAACTCATACCGCCGACGCCGAAGTCACCGAGCTCGTACTCGTTGGAGAGGTAGATGATCTCGGCGTTGTCGCGGACGCCGCGCTGGCGCAGCTCGTGCTCGACGTTGAAGGTGTACTCGAACGCCGCGCCCTCGCACGTGCAGGTGCCGTGGCCGGTGCCGATGACGATCGTCTTCTTCTCGCCCTTGGCGAGCTCGGCGACGAGCTCGTCGAAGACGCCGGCGGTCTCGGTCGCGTGCGACGCCGTGCACACCGACAGCGAGTTGCCCTCCGGGCCAAGACCCGGGGTCGCCGCGAAGTTGAGCTTCGGCCCGGTCGCGTTGATGAGGTAGTCGTAGACGAGCCGCTCGGTGCGGCCCTCGCTGCCCGACTCGGTCGAGCGCACCTCGACCTGTGGGCGGGGCTCCTCCGCAGTGCCTTCGGGGAAGATCGTGGTGGCCAGGGCCTGGTGGAACTCGATGCCCGTGCGCTTGTAGATCGGCGCGAGCGGGAAGACCACCTGGTCGGCCTTCATCTTGCCGACGCCGACCCAGATGTTCGACGGGATCCAGTTCCACTTCGAGTTGGGCGAGACCACCACCACGTCGTGCTCCTTGGCGAGCATCCGACGAAGGTGCAGCGCCGCGGTATGTCCGGCGATCCCGGCACCCAGAATCACTACCCGTGCCATCGACTTCCTCCTCGAGGTCGTAGCGGCGACGCGCCATCGGCCGTCGGTGAGGGGCGAGTATACATACCCCTGGGGGTATGTGGGAGTCCCTACCCGCGATCCATGGCGCGCCTCCTCCATCTCACCGCGCACCCGGACCGGCGGCGCCGGACCTGAGTCCCTGATCACGGCGGGCGCGGCTAGGGTGCCCGCGTGGCGCACGACGTGAGCTGGGACGAGTACAACGCCCACCAGTGGGGTCGCCGGCCACGGCGCTCGCTGACCCTGGCGCTGGACGCCGCGGTGCGTCCCGGGCGCCGCGACCCCGTGGCGATCGACCTGGGCTGTGGCGAGGGGGTCGAGGTGACGGCGCTGCTGGCCGATGGCTGGACCGTCTACGCGGTGGACGGCGAGGGCGCGGCCCTCGACCGCCTCGTGGCCAGGACCGACGGGTCGCACGCCGATCGGCTGCACGCCGTGCGGGCGGACTTCGCGGCGCCTCCCGAGCTACCGGCGGCCGACCTGGTGCACTCCTCCTACGCGCTGCCCTACTGCCCGCCCGGGTCGTTCGACACCCTGTGGGCCTCGGTGCGCTCGGCCCTGCGCCCCGGCGCGGTCCTGTCATGCCAGCTCTTCGGGCCGCACGACGACGCGTTCGGCGACCCGGAGATGACCTTCCACTCGGCGGACCAGGTGCGCGACCTGCTCGACGGACTCGACCTCGTGCACTGGGACGAGGAGGACGACGAGGGCGGCTCGTACACCGGACCTCGGCACTGGCACGTGTTCCACGTCGTGGCGCGCCGTCCGGCCTGAGGACCGACGAGGTCAGCGCGGACGCGGCGAGCTCACGAGCGTGAGGCGACCCCGGCACGCAGCAGCCCGAAGGTGAGCGAGTCGACGAGGGCCTCCCAGGAAGCCTCCACGAGGTTCGGCCCGACGCCCACCGTCATCCACGTGGTCTCAGCCTGCGCGTCCATCGTCTCGACCAGCACGCGGGTGGTCGCGTCGGTGCCGTGCTCGGTGTCCAGGATCCGCACCTTGAAGTCGATCAGCTCGAACCGCTCGACCTCGGGGTAGCTGGGCGCGACGGCCTTGCGCAGCGCGTGGTCCAGCGCGTTGACCGGACCGTTGCCCTCGCCGGTGGCGAGCACCCGCTCGCCACCCACGTGCATCTTCACCGTCGCCTCGCTGGTGGCCGTGTTCGGGTCGCCCGGCACCGTCTCGACGAACACCCGCCAGGACTCGGTGGTCCAGAACGTCGGCCGTGCGCCGTCCAGCTCCTCTCGCAGCAGCAGCTCGAAGGAGGCGTCGGCCGCGTCGTAGGTGTAGCCCTGGGCCTCGGCGTCCTTGACCCGGTTGGTCACCCTGGACAGCAGCTCGCCGCGGCCGGTCAGGTCGAATCCGAGCTCGCGCCCCTTGAGCTCGATCGACGCCCGACCGGCCATGTCCGAGACCAGCATCCGCATGTCGTTGCCCACCGCCTGCGGGTCTGCGTGCTGGTACATGTCCGGGTCCACCTTGATCGCGCTGGCGTGCAGACCCGCCTTGTGCGCGAACGCGCTCGCCCCCACATAGGGCTGCCGCGCGAACGGGGCGATGTTGGTGATCTCGCTGATCGCGTGCGCGATCCGGGTCATCTCCCGCAGGCCGTCGCCGGCGAGCAGGCTGCGCCCGTGCTTGAGCTCGAGGTTGGCGACCACCGTGAGCAGGTCGGCGTTGCCGGTGCGCTCGCCGTAGCCGTTGACCGTGCCCTGCACGTGAACCGCCCCGGCGCTGACCGCCGCGAGGGTGTTGGCCACCGCGCAGCCGCTGTCGTTGTGGGCGTGCATGCCGAGCCGACCGTCGGTGCGGTGGCGCACGGCCGTGACGATCTCGTGCACCCAGTCCGGGATCATCCCGCCGTTGGTGTCGCACAGCACGACGGTCTCCGCGCCGGCCTCGAAGGCCGCGACCGCGCAGGCCACGGCGTAGTCCTCGTCGTAGCGGAAGCCGTCGAAGAAGTGCTCGGCGTCGAGCACGACGCGCCTGCCCTGGCTCCGCAGGTACGTGACGGTGTCGGTGATCATCGCGAGGTTCTCCTCGCCGGTGGTCCGCAGTGCCCGCTCGACGTGCCGGATGTCGCTCTTGGCGACCAGCGTGACGACCGGCGCCTCGCTGTCGACCAGTGCGCGCACCTGGGTGTCCTCCGACGCCTTGGCGCCGGCCTTGCGGGTCGAGCCGAACGCCACCAGGTCGGCGTTGACCAGGTCGAGCTCCTTGTCGGCCCGCTTGAAGAACTCGGTGTCCTTGGGGATCGCCCCCGGCCAGCCACCCTCGATGAAGCCCACGCCGAGCTCGTCCAGCAGCGGGGCGATGATGAGCTTGTCGGCGACCGACAGGTTCATCCCTTCCTGCTGGGCGCCGTCGCGCAAGGTCGTGTCGTACACGTCGAAGGTGGCGTCCACCGGGTCTCCTCGGGGTGTCCGTCGGCGTCGACGCCGGCGGGGTTCGTTCCGGTCGGGCAGGCGCCGTCCACGGTACGCGGGTGCTTGCCCGGCGGCGGGTGGTGCCGGGCCCTGGACGGCGGGGCCGGGGCGATGGGTGGTGCCTCGGCCAACAAAAAGACCCCCCGACGGTCACGGGAGGTCTGCGCGTCCGGCTGGTGCCGAACGCGCTACTCGATAATGAGGTGGAACCGAGTCACGCGGGCATGATGCCACAGGGCCCGGGGGCCGCCAAGGGGGCGTCCAGCACCTGGCGGCCGGGCGGCGGGTGCTGTGGCTCCGCGCGAGCGGTCGAGTTTCGTCGGGGGTGCCCTACGTCCGCGGGGCTCCACGGACGGCATGGGTGGAGCCCGGTTGCCGCCTCTACTCCGGGCCCAGCGCCTCGGCCGACCCGCGACGCCCAGCACCAGCCTTGAGCTCGACGAAGATCACGTGGGTGTCGGTGTCTCCGATGTTCTCGCCGTGGTGGCGCTGCGCCGGAAGCCAGTGCGCGCCACCCGCCGCCATCTCGACGTCGCGCGACGCGCCGTCCGCGTGCAGACGTCGCCGGAACGAGCTGAGCGTGTACATCACGCTGTCGGGGTGGTCGTGCGGCGTCGTGACCGTACCCGGCGAGTCGGTGTACTCCAGAACGCGCACGCGGTCGTTCTCCATGAGGACCACGTAGTGGTCGGGATTCGTCGCCACCGGGTCGCGCCACATGTCCGCCTCGCCCTCATCTCTCGCCGACCCCGCCGTCGGATACGCCGCGGCATCGGTCGGCAGACAGTGATCGCGGCGGAGATCGGGTGCACCACCGGTAGCCGATTCGTAGCACGGTGCACCGCCGATCGGAAGGGGGCGACCGAGGCCGCGCACCTGCGGTCGATCCAAGATCCGAGCCAGGCGATCTCGCCGGCCGGCGGCTTGGCAGTGCCGGCGTGGCGGGCCTGTCAGGCGAGCACGCGTGCTGCCAGACTCGAGTCCGTGCGCGTCTTGAGGTACGTCGTCCCCGGTGTGTTGCTCGCCGCCCTGGTCGTCACCGGCATCGGGTGGTACCACGCGGCCGATGCCGGCACGGAGCGCGCATTCGACTCGTGCCGGTACGACGGCGGCACGCTCGTCTTGTCATTCCTGTACGGAGTCAACGAGACCGTCAGCCCGAGCCTCGACACCACCGGCGCGGACGTCGTCGTGGCCCTGCGGGTCAAGCAGGGCCGAGGGTCGGCCGTGGCGGTCGGCCTGACCGGTGAGGCGCGGTTCACGATCTACGGCGGGCACAGGCCGGTGCGGTACCCGGGGGGCGATCTCCTCACGTGCACGGGTTGACCGGGGCCCGGCCGCCTGCGGAGACGTGCCCGCGCGAGGCTACGCCGGTCGGCCACCTGGAGCCCGACCAAGATCGCCGGTTTCCGGCCCGGAGGGGCCCGGAAGCACAGTGGGTGGGCGGCGGTGGATCAGCGGCGGTGGGCCACGGCGAACGTCCGGGTGAACGGCAGGACCACGGTGCCGTCGGGGCGCGGCGGGTAGGGTCCGGCCGCCGCGGCGGCGTAGCGGCGGCGGAACTCGGCGCGCTCGCCTTCCGGCAGCGCTTCGAGCACGGGGCGCGCGCCGGTGCCGGAGATCCAGGCCAGCACCGGGTCCGGTCCATCGAGGACGTGCCAGTAGGTGCTCTGCCACACGTCCACCCGCCAGCCGGGGCCACTCAGCGCGTCGAGGTACACCTCCGGGGCAGCGGAGCTCGGCCACGTCAGCCCGGCGGTCCAGGGCGCGAACGCCGCGTCGGCCGCAAGCGCGCGCAGCAGCACGTGACTGGGCCGGTCGAAGTTCGCGGGAACACCGATCGCCAGCGCGCCGCCGGGGGCGACCATCTCGCGCAGCCGGTCCAGCACGGCGAGGTGGTCGGGCACCCACTGCAGCGTCGCGTTCGAGGTCAGGACGTCGACCGGCCGGTCGGCGACCCAGGTGCGCAGGTCGGCCTGCTCGATCCGCACTCCCGCGGGCACCTGCTCGCGGGCCGCGGCGACCATCTCGGGCGACGAGTCCACGCCGACGACCTGCGCCCCGGGCCACCTGGCGATCAGCCGGTCGACGAGGTGGCCGGGGCCACAACCGAGGTCGGCCACCAGCCGCGCATCCACGACGTCGACGCGCGCCAGCAGCTCGTCGAACGCCCGGGAGCGCTCCGCCCTGCGTCGCAGGTACTCGTCAGGATCCCAGCGCACGTCACGCCACCTCCGAAGTATCTTGACGTCAAGATACCTGATGCCCGCCACCGCGGCAGTGCGGTCCGGCGGCCGGACCGCTAGCGTGGTCGGCGCCGAGCCGGACTCATCCCAACGCCGGGAGCCACGATGACCGACCCTCAGGACCCGACCCGCCGCATGCCGCCCGTCGCGCCGCAGGGGGCCCCGACCCCGGCGCCGGGCCAGCCGACGCCCACCTACTCGGGACCGCCTGCCAGGCAGCAGGACCGCTGGACCCTCGAGGCCGGGCGCTTCTGGGCGGGAGCGGCAGCGACCGCAGCCGTCGCGGCGCTCGTGGGCGTCGTGGGGACCATCGTGTTCGAGCAGATCCTGAGCATCGACCTGGTGGTCCAGGACGTCTTCGGCATCGGGTCGCACGTCGGCACGTACGTCGTCGGGGGCATCGTCGCGTCGTTGCTCGCCGCGGGGTTGCTGCACGTCCTGGTGGCGTCGACCCCACGCCCGCGGGCGTTCTTCGGGTGGATCATCGGGCTGCTGACGGTGGTGGCCGCGCTGCTGCCGCTGACCTGGACGTCCGACCTCGTCTCGGCGCTCTCCACCGGCGGGGTGAACCTGCTCGTCGGGATCGCGATCTGGTCGCTCCTCAGCGGAGTGCTGGGGTGGACGATGCACCGCACCCCGACGGTCGCCTGACCGCCCGGGTTCGACCTCCCCGCCCTCCTACCCGACCTCGCGCCGGTCGGTGCCGGCCCCCCGGGCGAGCACCGTCGGCACCAGCCACCACGCGACGCCGATCACGACGAGCAGCCCCGCGCCCACCCAGCGCCCGGCCGAACGCGAGACCACCAGGTCGACCAGCAGCATCAGCGCGCCCGCCAGCACCAGGGCCAGGCACACCAGCCCGGCCCGCGCGAAGGTCGCCGCCGCACGGACCAGCTCGGGCTTGCGGCGCCGCGCGAACAGTGCCCGGTGCATGCTGACCGGCGCGACGATGAGCACCGTGGACAGCGCCGCGAGCACCACCAGCACCAGGTACGAGCCGCGCTGGTAGTCGTCGAGCGCGGTGAACCTGGCCTGGAACGGGATCGTCAGCAGGAAGCCGACGAGGATCTGCGCGCCGGTCTGGAGCACGCGCAGCTCGGCCAGCAGCTCGGACCAGTTGCGGTCCGCGCGCTCGGCGGGGGTCTCGTTGCGGTCGGGCACGTCAGGCCGCGAGCCGGGCTCCAGCATGGCGACCGCTCAGGCCAGCCGGTGCATCCAGCCGTGCGGGTCGCCCGCGCGGCCGTACTGGATCGCGGTGAGCTGGTGACGGACCGCCGCGGTGACCGCGCCCGTCTGCCCGCCGTTGACCGCGAGGTCGAAGCCCTCCCCCGCGAGCCGGCCGATCGGCGTCACCACCGCTGCCGTGCCGCACGCGAACACCTCCGTGATCGCGCCGGTCCGCAGCCCGTCGAGCACCTCGGCGAGCGGCAGGTCCCGCTCCACGACCTCGTGCCCGCCCTCGCGCAGCAGGGTGACCACCGAGTCGCGCGTCACGCCCTCCAGGATCGTGCCGCTCAGCGCCGGCGTGACCACCGTGCCGTCGCGCTGGACGGCCATGACGTTCATCCCGCCGAGCTCCTCGAGCAGGCTGCCGGTCGCGGCGTCCAGGAAGCAGACCTGCTCGCAGCCGCGGGAGTAGGCCTCCTGCTGCGGGAGCAGTGACGCCGCGTAGTTGCCGCCGCACTTGGCGGCACCCGTGCCGCCCGGTCCGGCGCGGTGGTAGTCCTCGGCGACCCAGATCGACACCGGCCTGACCCCGCCGGCGAAGTAGGGGCCCACCGGCGAGGCGATGAGCAGGTACTCGACGCGCCGCGCAGGCCGCACCCCGAGGAACGCCTCCGCGGCGAACATGAACGGCCGCAGGTACAGACTGGTCTCGTCGGCGGCGGGTACCCACGCGCTGTCGACCGCGACGAGCGCCTCGATCGAGCCCAGGAAGTCCTCCGCCGCCAGCTCGGGCAGCGCGAGCCGGCGCGCCGACCGGGCGAACCGGGCCGCGTTGGCCCACGGGCGGAACGTCCACACCGACCCGTCGGCGTGCCGGTAGGCCTTGAGCCCCTCGAAGATCTCCTGGCCGTAGTGCAGCACGGCGGACGCGGGGTCCAGCTCCAGCGGACCGTACGGCTCGACCCGGCGGTCGCTCCAGCCGGCTTCGGCGGTCCAGGTCACGCGCGCCATGTGGTCGGTGAACACCACACCGAAGGCCGGGTCGGCGATCAGGGCGGCGCGCTCGCTGTCCGGGCGCGGCGAGGTGGAGAGCCGACGCTCGAAGGCGTCGGCGGTCGTGGCCCGTGCCGTGGTGCTCATCTCGTTCCCTTCACCCGGGGCCGCTGTGCCCGCGGAACCGGTCAGACGTTACTCGTGCGCGCCGCGGGTCCCGGCACCAGGCGGTGCATCCACCCGTGCTCGTCCGGCGCCCGACCGTGCTGGACGTCGGTCAGGCGCGTGCGCACCGCCCCGGTCACCGGACCGGTCAACCCCCCGGCGACCTCGACGTCGAAACCCTCGCCGAGCAGCCGTCCGATCGGGGTGACCACGGCACCGGTGCCACAAGCGAAGATCTCGGCGACCCGCCCCGAGACCACCCCATCGAGCACCTCGGCGAGCGGCAGCGTCCGTTCGGCGACGTCCCGACCCTCCTGCGCCAGCAGGGTCAGCACCGCGTCGCGCGTGATGCCGGGAAGGATCGTGCCGTCCAGCGCCGGGGTCACCACGCTGCCGTCGTCGAGCACGGCGACCACGTTCATCCCGCCGAGCTCCTCCAGGTTCGACCCGGTGCGGGCGTCCAGGAAGCAGACCTGCTCGCACCCGTGGGCGTAGGCCTGGGCCTGGGACGCGAGGGACGCGCCGTAGTTGCCCATGGTCTTGACCGCGCCGGTGCCGCCGGGGCCCGCCCGGTGCAGGTCCTGCGCCACCCAGATCGACACAGGCTTCACGCCGCCGGCGAAGTACTCCCCGGCCGGCGAGGCGATCACCACGTACTCCACCTCGCGGGCCGCGCGCACCAGGAGCTGTGCCTCGGAGGCCAGCATCACGGGTCGCAGGTACAGGCTCGCGTCAGCGCCCGCCGACACCCACTCCCGGTCGGTCTCGACCAGCGCCCGGATCGAGCCCAGGAAGTCCTCGGCCGCGAGCTGCGGCAGGGCCATCCGCCGCGCCGAGGCGGCGAACCGTGCGGCATTGGCCTCCGGCCGGAAGCTCCAGATCGACCCGTCCGGGTGCCGGTAGGCCTTGAGCCCCTCGAAGATCTCCTGGCCGTAGTGCAGCACCAGCGACGCCGGTTCGAGCCGCAGCGGCGCGTAGGGCTCGACCCGACGCGCGCCCCAGCCGCCGTCGGCGGTCCAGGTCATCCTCGCCATGTGGTCGGTGAAGACCTCGCCGAACCGGGGCGCGGCGAGCAGCCCGGCCCGCTCGTCCGCAGGCACCGGGGACGTCGTGCGGTGCACCTCGAACGCGGGGGTCCGGCCGGGCGCGGACGGGGTGCTGGTCATGAGGCTCCCTTCGGGGCGCAGGACGTGGACGGGACGACGGCTGGCGGCGGGCGCAGGGCGATCGCGGCCTAGCCGCGGATCCGGTCGGCGATGTCGGCGCCCACCTGCGCGGTGGACCGGACGGCGTCGCCGCGCGCCGCCAGGTCCGCGGCGACCGCCCGCTCGACCCGGGTCGCGGCGTCGGTGAGCCCGAGGTGCTCGAGCAGCATGGCGACGGACAGCACCGTGGCGGTGGGGTCGGCCTTGCCCTGACCGGCGATGTCCGGCGCCGAGCCGTGCACCGGCTCGAACATCGACGGCGCGGTGCGGTCCGGGTTGATGTTGCCCGAGGCCGCCAGCCCGATACCGCCGACCACCGCCCCGGCCAGGTCCGTGAGGATGTCGCCGAACAGGTTGTCGGTGACGATCACGTCGAACCGCGACGGCTTGGTGACCATGAAGATCGTCGCCGCGTCGACGTGCAGGTAGTCAGTGGTCACGTCGGGGAAGTCGGCGTTGACGGCCTCCACGGTGCGCCGCCACAGGTCCCCGGCGTGCACCAGCACGTTGTGCTTGTGCACCAGCGTCAGGTGCCTGCGGGGCCGCGCGGCGGCCCGGGCGAACGCGTCACGCACCACCCGCTCGACGCCGAACGCGGTGTTCACGCTGACCTCGTTGGCGACCTCGTGCGGCGTGCCGCGGCGGATCGAGCCGCCGTTGCCGACGTAAGGCCCCTCGGTGCCCTCGCGCACGACGACGAAGTCGATCTCGCCCGGCTCGGCGAGAGGTGAGCGGACCCCTGGGTACAGCCGACCCGGCCGCAGGTTGACGTAGTGGTCCAGCTCGAAGCGCAGCTTCAGCAGCAGGCCGCGCTCGAGCACGCCGGAGGGCACGCTCGGGTCGCCGATCGCGCCGAGCAGGATCACGTCGTGGCCTCGGATGATGGCGAGGTCGGCGTCGGTGAGGGTGTCGCCCGTGGCGTGCCAGCGCTTCGCACCGAGGTCGAGCTCGGTGGTCGCGATCGTCACGTCCCCACCCACCGCGGCGTCCAGGGCAGCCAGCCCCTGCTCGACGACCTCCGTACCGATGCCGTCACCGCGGATGACGGCCAGCCTGATCTCCTTCGTCATGGATCCCATCCTCGTCGGGCACCCGTCGGGGACGGGTGCCGTGGTCGTCGCGCCCGGAGCGCAGGTCAGCGGTCCGTGGACCGTGGGTACAGCAGCTCGAACGTCTCCAGGACCAGCTCGGTGTCGTCGGACAGCTCGGCGCCCAGGCCGGGCAGCACCCGGCGCCAGTAGCGCTCGTGCTCGGCGCGCCAGGACGCGAGCGACCCGTCGCCCTCGCCCTCGGCGGCGGCGTGCTCGGCGTCGACGTCGGCGAACCGGGTCCGGCGCACCGCCGTGGTCCGGACCAGCGCCGCCGGACGTCCCTCACCGTCCAGGACGATGGACAGGTCGCCGCGCCGCGGCACCGGCTCGCCGCTCGCCTCGTACTCCACGAGTGCGGCCGACGTGGCAGTCATGCGCCCCTGGAGCACGAGGGCTGCGAGTGCGTCGGCCGTCGCCGGCGAGTCGCCGAACGACCAGGCCTGCGGCACCAGAGAGCCGGCGACGCCGGGACCGGTCACCTCCGGCAGCCGGGAGACCTTCGCCCGGAACCGGGCACGCTCCCAGAACTCGAGGATCCCTGTCGGGTCCCCGACGGGCTCCTCGGCCACCGACGGGTCGCCGACAGCCGCGCCGTCCGCCTGCTCGCCAGGCTCCTCCACCACCGCCGCGTCCTTCCGGTCAGCGCGCCGCGTGACCCTCGGTGTAGTCGGCGTCGCTCGGCTTGATCCAGGCGAACATCTTGCGCAGCTCGCGACCGGTCGCCTCGATCGGGTGGGCCTCGCCCTTGGCCCGCAGGGCCTTGAACTCGGGCGCGCCGGCGTCCTGGTCGGCGATGAAGCGGGCGGCGAACGCCCCGGACCGGATGTCGGCCAGCACGTCCTTCATGTTCTGCTTGACGTGCGGGTCGATGACGCGCGGGCCAGACACGTAGTCGCCGTACTCGGCGGTGTCCGAGACGCTCCAGCGCTGCTTGGCGATGCCGCCCTCGATCATCAGGTCGACGATGAGCTTGAGCTCGTGCAGCACCTCGAAGTAGGCGACCTCGGGCTGGTAGCCGGCCTCGGTGAGCACCTCGAAGCCGTACTGGACCAGCTGCGACGTGCCGCCGCACAGCACCGCCTGCTCCCCGAACAGGTCGGTCTCGGTCTCCTCGGTGAAGCTCGTCTTGATGCCGGCCGCGCGCAGGCCACCGATGGCCTTGGCGTAGGACAGCGCCAGGTCCCAGGCCGAGCCCGAGGCGTCCTGCTCCACCGCGACGATCACCGGCACCCCGCGCCCGGCCTCGTACTCGCGGCGGACCAGGTGGCCCGGGCCCTTGGGAGCGATCATCACGACGTCGAGCCCGGGGGTCGGCTGGATGTAGCCGAACCGGATGTTGAAGCCGTGGCCGAACACCAGTGCCGCGCCCTCGCGCAGGTGCGGCGCGATCTCGTCGCGGTACACGTGCCGCTGCACCTGGTCCGGCGCGAGGATCACGACGACGTCCGCCCCGGCGACGGCCTCGGCGACCGGCTTGACGGCCAGACCCTGCTCGGTGGCCTTGGCGATCGACGCCGAGCCCTCGCGCAGGCCCACGGTGACATCGACCCCGGAGTCGCGCAGGTTGAGGGCGTGCGCGTGCCCCTGGCTGCCGTAGCCGATGACGGCGACCTTCTTGGACTGGATGATCGAGAGGTCGGCGTCGTCGTCGTAGAACAGCTCTGCCACGGAGATCTCCTTGCTGAGGTGGATGGAGGGTGCGGGGCCGGCGCGGTGGTCCCGCACCGAGCCTAGGACTCAGGCCGAGCGCATCACGCGCTCGAACGCCCGGTCGGTGATCGACCGCGAGCCGCGCCCGATCGCGACGATCCCGGACTGGACGATCTCGCGGACGCCGAAGGGCTCCAGGGCCGCCAGCAGCGCCTCGAGCTTGGCCGGGCTGCCGGTCGCCTCGATGGTGACCGCGTCCTGGACGACGTCCACGACGTGCGCCCGGAACAGCTGGACGACCTCGAGCACGTGCGCGCGGGTGGACACGTCCGCCCGGACCTTGACCAGCAGCAGCTCGCGCTGGACCGAGGCCTCGGACTCGAGCTCGACGATCTTGATGACGTTGATGAGCTTGTTGAGCTGCTTGGTCACCTGCTCCAACGGCAGCTCGTCCACGTCGACCACGACGGTGATCCGGGAGACGTCCGGGTGCTCGGTCGGGCCCACGGCCAAGGAGTGGATGTTGAACGCCCGGCGCGCGAACAGGCCGGCGACCCGGGTCAGGACGCCCGGCTTGTTCTCCACCAGGACCGACAGGGTGTGGCGGCTCATGCTGCACCTGCTTCCTTGTGACGCATCGCGCTCAGTCCTCCCGGTCCCAGGCCGGGCTGATCCCACGGGCGTACTGGATCTCGTCGTTGCTGACGCCGGCGGCCACCATGGGCCACACCATCGCGTCGCGGGACACCGTGAAGTCCACGACCACCGGTCGGTCGTCGATCTCCATCGCACGCTTGATCGCGGCGTCCACCTCGGCCTTGGAGTCCACCCGGATGCCGACCGCGCCGTAGGCGTCGGCGAGCTTGACGAAGTCCGGGATGCGCACCGTGCCGTGGCCGGTGTGCAGGTCGGTGTTGGAGTAGCGCGACTCGTAGAACAGGGTCTGCCACTGGCGGACCATGCCCAGCGAGGAGTTGTTGATCACCGCGACCTTGATCGGGATCTCGTTGATCGTGGCGGTGGCCAGCTCCTGGTTGGTCATCTGGAAGCAGCCGTCGCCATCGATCGCCCAGACCGTCCGGTCCGGGTCACCGACCTTGGCGCCCATCGCCGCGGGGACGGCGAAGCCCATGGTCCCCAGGCCGCCGGAGTTGATCCAGCCGCCGGGACGCTGGTACTTGATGAACTGCGCGGCCCACATCTGGTGCTGGCCCACGCCGGCCACGTAGACCGCCTCCGGCCCGGCGATCTCGCCGATCCGGGAGATCACGTGCTGCGGGGCGAGGAGGCCGTCGTCGGTGTCCGTGTAGCCCAGCGGGAAGGTCTCACGCCAGTCGTCGATCTGCTTCCACCAGCGCTCCAGGTCCGGCTTGCCGTGCTGGGCGTGCTCGCGCGCCAGCTCGGGCAGCAGGTCGGCGATGACCTCACGGAGGTCCCCGACGATCGGCACGTCGGCGCGGCGGTTCTTGCCGATCTCCGCCGGGTCGATGTCCGCGTGCACCACGACGGCGTGCGGCGCGAAGGACGAGAGCTTGCCGGTCACCCGGTCGTCGAACCGGGTGCCGAGCGCGACGATGAGGTCGGCCTTCTGCAGCGCCGCGACCGCGGGCACCGTGCCGTGCATGCCGGGCATGCCCAGGTTCTGCGGGTGCGTGTCCGGCAGCACCCCGCGGGCCATCAGGGTCGTGACGACCGGCGCGCCGGACTCGTCGACGAGCTTGCGCAGCTCCGGCGCGGCGCCCGAACGCACCGCGCCACCGCCGACGTAGAGCACCGGGCGGCGCGAGGTGGCCAGCAGTCGCGCGGCCTCGCGCACCTGCTTGGCGTGCGGCTTGGTCACCGGGTGGTACCCGGGCAGGTCCAGCTCGGTGGGCCAGGTGAAGGTGGTCTGCGCCTGCATGGCCGACTTGGCCATGTCGACCAGCACCGGCCCGGGGCGCCCGGTCGAGGCGATGTGGAACGCCTGCGCGATGGTGCGCGGGATGTCGTCCGGGTCGGTGACCAGGAAGTTGTGCTTGGTCACCGGCAGCGTGATGCCGACGATGTCGGCCTCCTGGAACGCGTCGGTGCCGATCAGCGGCGCGGCGACCTGGCCGGTGATCGCGACCACGGGCACGGAGTCCATGTTGGCGTCTGCGAGCGCGGTGACCAGGTTGGTCGCCCCGGGACCCGACGTCGCCATGCAGACCCCGACCTTGCCCGAGGTGTACGCGTAGCCCTCGGCCGCGTGCCCGGAGCCCTGCTCGTGGCGCACCAGGATGTGGCGGAGCTTGCTCGAGTCCATCAGCGGGTCGTAGGTCGGCAGGATCGCGCCGCCCGGGATGCCGAAGACCGTGTCGACGCCGGCGTGCTCGAGCGATCGAACGATCGCCTCCGCGCCGGTCATCGGCTGGGGCGGGGCGGGTCGCAGATCCGCCGGGGTGACCGTCGCGGCCGCCGTGGTGCGACGCTCCCCCGCTGGGGGCGCCTGCTGGGAGCCCTGGACCATCGTTGATCTCCTGTGTCTCGTCCGTGCGGATGGGCCGACCGGCCCCTGGCATGAAAAAACCCCTCGGCCCGGGAGGGCACGGCGAGGGGTTGGCGCAGGTGGGGCTTTCCCCGGCCTACGCCTTGCTGACTACGACGACGAGCTTCCGCACGCCTCGGAGACTACGACAGGACCCGGCGGTTGTCACGTACCGGCCACGCCGTCTCAACCCGTGGATCACGGTCTTGGCCTCTGGACGCAGGCCAGGACGAAGGTCCACCTGACCCCGTCGGCCCCGTACCCGGCGCCACCCCCGACGGAAGTCACTCGCGGTTCTGCCAGGTGCACACGCAGGCCTCGTTGCCCTCGGCGTCGGCGAGCACCCAGAACGCGGGGGCCCGGGTGTCGCGGACCAGCGTGCCGCCGGCGGCGAGCGCAGCGGCGACCCGAGCCTCGGCCTCGTCGTGCGCGACCGAGACGTCGAGGTGGATGCGGTTGCGCTGGGGCCGCGGGGAATCCATCTGCTGGAACCAGACCGACGGGCCGATGCCGGCCGGGTCGACCAACGCCGGTGCGTCACCGGCGTCGGCGGACGTCTCGTCCGCGTAGCCGAGCACCGCGCGCCAGAACGGCACCACCGCCGGGATGTCCAGCGCGTCGATCGCGATCTCCAGCGCCTGCGGCTCGCGCGGGGTGGCCTCGAGCCCCAGCTCGTCGAGCAACCGGCTGATCTCCCGGGCCAACGACACGTCCCGAGCGGTGAGACCGCCGACGTCGTGGGAGACCACCGACAGGTGCACCACCGGGTAGCGCAGGTCGACGTCGGGATGGTGGCCGAGCCGCTCGGCGACCTCGGTGACCCGCTCGACCAGCTCCAGGCCCCGGACGAACGAGCCGGTCGCGACGGTGGTGTGCAGTCGGCCGAGCACGAGTCGCCAGTGGCGCTCGTCGACGGCGTTGCTCGCCTCGGCCCGGGTCAGCCTCTCCTCGCTCATGGCGCCACTGTCACACCGGAGTCCGTGACCCGCACCCGGATCGCCGTCCACTCGCCCGTGATCATCGGTTCTCGGCCAGGGTCGGCGCGATCGGCGCCGCATCCGGACGAGAAGCGGTGATCTTGGCGGGTGGTTCAGGCGCGCCGGACGACGTTGATCGGCTCGCGGCCGGCGGCCAGCTCGGTCAGCTGGCGGCGCAGGAGCGCCACGAACCGGGGATGGGTCGCGTCGGTGAACCCTCCGACGTGCGGGGTGATCACCAGGTTCGGCGCGTCCCACAACGGGTGGTCGGCCGGCAGCGGCTCCGGGTCGGTCACGTCGAGGGCCGCGCGCAGCCGACCGGACGTGAGCTCGGCCAGGAGGGCGTCGGTGTCGACCACCTTGCCGCGGGCCATGTTGACCACCAGCGCGCCGTCCGGCAGGGCAGACAGGAACGCCGCGTCCACCAGCCCGCTGGTCCGCTCGGTGAGCGGGACGATGACCACGACGGCGTCCACCGTGGGCAGCAGGTCCGCGAGCTCACCGATACCGTGCACGTGGCGGCCGTCGGTCTCCCGCGCCGTCGTGGCCACCGCCACCACGTCGGCCTCGAAGGCGTCCAGGCGCCGCGCGATCGCCGAGCCCACCGACCCGTAACCGAGCACCATGACCCGGCGGTCGGCCAGCGACGACCGGAACTGCGGCGCCCACCGGTGCTCGGCCATCGCGCGCGCGGCATCCACGATCCCGCGCTGCATCGACAGCAGCAGCCCGAGGGCGAGCTCCGCGGTGCCGGCGTCGTGCACGCCGCGGCCGTTGCACAGCGTGACGTGTGGCGGGACCAGCTCCAGCGCGTACTCGTACCCCGCGCTGGGCAGCTGCACGACCTTGAGGTTCGGCAGCGCCGCGAGCCTGGCGAAGCCGTCCGCGCGCGAGTAGTAGTGCGGGACCACCACGACGTCGATCTCCGCCGGGTCCAGGTCGTCGGGCAGCGGCGAGCCCAGGTGCCACGTCACCAGGCGCGCTCCGTCGACCGGTTCGGCGGTCAACGGGTCGACGATCTCGGGGTGGGCCGCGGCGACGGTGATCACGACGTCATCCTGGCACCGCTCGCCCGCCCGCCCTGACCGTGCGCGTCACCGGTCCCGCGCCCGCCAGTCGTCCTCGAGCACCGCCATGACGATCACGTCGCACCAGTGCTCGCCGTCCAGGTGCCCCTCGCGCAGCCGCCCCTCGACCACGAAGCCCAGGCTCTCGTAGAGGGCGAAGGCGCGCGGGTTGATGCTGAGCACGTCCAGCGAGACCCGGTGCAGTGCGAGCCCGTCCGGGTCGAACGCGTGGTCGAGCACCAGCTGGATCGCCTCGCCGCCGAACCCCCGGCCCCGCTGCCCCGGCCGCAGCGCCAGGCGCAGGTTGGCGTTGCGCGAGTGCTCGTCGATCTCGTTGAGCACGATCTCGCCGAGGTACTCGTCGGTCTCGTGCGTGATCGCCCAGTCCGCCCGCCCGTCGCGGTCCGCGACCGTGGCGCACCACTCGTCGACCTGCTCGCGGGTGAACTTCTGCGTGGTCCCGGTCTGGCGGGTGCCCTCCGGGTCGTCTGTTGCCATCTCCCACATGCCGTCCGCGTCCTCGGCGCGGATCGGACGCAGGGTGACCATCTCGCCGCGCAACGTCGGCATGCCCTTCATGACTCTCCCGCTCAGTCCTGGCCCACGCGGGCCAGGACGATCTCGCGGACCCGGCCGGCGTCGGCCTGCCCTCGGGTCGCCTTCATGACGGCGCCGATGATCGCCCCGACCGGCCCGAGGTTGCCCGAGCGGATCTTGGCGACCACGTCCGGCTGGGCGGCCAGCGCCTCGTCCACGGCGGTCTCCAGGGCCCCGTCGTCGGAGACCACCTCCAGCCCTCGGGCGGACGCGACCTCCTCCGGGGAACCCTCCCCTGCCAGCACGCCGGCGAGCACCTGGCGGGCGAGCTTGTCGTTCAGCCGTCCGGAGTCCACCAGGCCCTGGAGCTCGGCGATCTGCGCCGGGGTGATCGCGAGCGCCTCGAGCTCGACCTCCTCGGTCTTCGCGGTGCGGGCCAGCTCGCCCATCCACCACTTGCGCGCGGCCGCCGGTGAGGCGCCCGCGGCGACCGTGGCCTCGATGAGCTCGACCGCGCCGGCGTTGACCACGTCGCGCATCTCCGGGTCGGTGTATCCCCAGTCGGCCTGGAGCCGCTTGCGGCGCACCGCCGGCATCTCCGGGAGCGTGCCGCGCAGCTCGTCGACCCACGCCCGGCTCGGCGCGACGGGCACCAGGTCGGGCTCGGGGAAGTACCGGTAGTCCTCCGCGTCGGACTTCAGCCGGCCCGGGGACGTCGTGCCGGTGTCCTCGTGGAAGTGCCTGGTCTCCTGGACCACGGGCCGCCCCGAGTCGAGCACCGCCGCCTGCCGGGAGATCTCGTAGCGGACCGCGCGCTCCACGGAGCGGAACGAGTTGACGTTCTTGGTCTCGGTGCGCGTGCCCAGCGGGGCGTCGGGCGCGGGCCGCAGCGACACGTTGACGTCGGCGCGGACGTTGCCCCGCTCCATCCGCGCCTCGGACACCCCGAGCGCGCGGAACAGGTCGCGCAGGTACCGCACGTACGCGGCCGCGACCTCGGGGGCACGCTCGCCGACGCCGGTGATCGGCTTGGTGACGATCTCCACCAGCGGGATCCCCGCGCGGTTGTAGTCGACCAGCGAGTACTCGGCACCGTGGATCCGGCCGTCGGTGCCACCGATATGGGTGTTCTTGCCGGCGTCCTCCTCCATGTGCGCACGCTCGATCGCCACGCGGACGGGGGTGCCGTCGGCCAGCTCGAGCTCCACGAGGCCCTCGAACGCGATGGGCTCGTCGTACTGGGAGGTCTGGAAGTTCTTCGGCACGTCCGGGTAGAAGTAGTTCTTCCGTGCGAACCGGCACAGCTCCGCGATCTCGCAGTTCAGCGCCAGCCCGATCCGGATCGCGGACTCCACGGCCTTGCCGTTCAGCGCGGGCAGCACGCCGGGCAGGCCGAGGGACACCGGCGTGGTCTGCGAGTTCGGCGGCGCGCCGAACTCGGTGGGCGCCCCGTCGAACATCTTCGACACAGTGCCGAGCTCGACGTGCACCTCGATGCCGATCACCGGGTCGTACCGGCGCACGGCGTCGTCGAACGGGACCAGGGCCGGCGCGGCGCTCATCGGTCGCTCCCCTCGGTGCTGAGCTCCGGCGCGCGGGACAGCAGCGGACCGCCCCAGGACGCCTCGAGCAGGGTCTCCAGCGCCGCACCCACCCGGTACAGGCGGTCGTCGGCGCGCGCCGGGGCAAGCACCTGGAAGCCCGCCGGCAGGCCGTCGTCGGACAGCCCGGACGGCACCGACAGGCCCGGCACGCCCGCGAGGTTGGCCGGGATGGTCGCGACGTCGTTGAGGTACATCGCGAGCGGGTCGTCCAGCTTCTCGCCGAGCTTGAAGGCCGTGGTCGGCGCGGTCGGTGAGACCAGCACGTCGACCTGCTCGAACGCCGCGGTGAAGTCACGCTGGATGAGGGTGCGAACCTTCTGCGCGCTGCCGTAGTAGGCGTCGTAGTACCCGGCGGACAGCGCGTAGGTGCCCAGGATGATGCGGCGCTTGACCTCGTCGCCGAACCCGGCGCCGCGGGTCGCGGCCATGACGCGCTCCGCGGTGGCCGGGCCGGCCTCGGGGACCACCCGCAGGCCGTAACGCATGCCGTCGAACTTGGCGAGGTTGCTCGACGCCTCGCTGGGCAGGATCAGGTAGTAGGCCGCCAGCGCATAGCCGAAGTGCGGGCACGAGACCTCGGTGAGCGTGGCCCCCGCGCCGCGCAGCAGGTCGAGCGCCTCCTCGAACCTGGCGCGCACCCCGGGCTGGTAGCCCTCGCCGTTCAGCTCGGTCACCACGCCGACGCGCACGCCGGTCAGGTCGCCGGTCAGGCCCTGGCGTGCGGCCGCGACCAGCGGCGGCACGGGCTCCGGCAGCGAGGTCGCGTCGCGCGGGTCGTGCCCGCCGATCAGCTCGTGCAGCAGCGCTGCGTCCAGCACGGTGCGGGTCACCGGGCCGGCCTGGTCCAGGCTCGAGGCGAGGGCGATCAGGCCGTAGCGGGACACGCCGCCGTAGGTGGGCTTGACCCCGACGGTGCCGGTCACGGCGGCGGGCTGGCGGATCGAGCCGCCGGTGTCCGTGCCGATCGCCAGGGGAGCTTCGAAGGCCCCGACGGCGGCCGCGCTGCCACCGCCGGAGCCGCCAGGGATGCGCGTGAGGTCCCAGGGGTTGTGGGTGTCACCATACGCGGAGTGCTCCGTCGAGGAGCCCATCGCGAACTCGTCCATGTTGGTCTTGCCCAGGATCGGCAGCCGGGCGGCCTTGATCCGCGAGACCAGGGTGGCGTCGTACGGCGGGACCCAGCCTTCGAGGATCTTCGAGCCGGCCGTGGTGGGCAGGCCGCGGGTGACCACGACGTCCTTGACCGCGATCGGCACGCCGGCCAGCGGGTGCAGCTCCTCGCCGGCCGCCCGGCGGGCGTCCACGTCGCGCGCCACCTCGAGCGCCTCGTCGGCGGACACGTGCAGGAAGGCGTGCACGGCGCCGTCCACGTCGGCGATCCGGTCCAGGTGGGCACGGGTGGCCTCGACGCTGCTCACCTCGCGCGACGCGAGCGCGTCGGCAAGGTCCGACGCAGCGATCCGGGTCAGGTCGGAGATCGTCCCGCTCACGCCTCCTCCCCCAGGATCTGCGGAACCGCGAACCGGCCCTCGAGCGCCTCCGGGGCGCCGGAGAGCGCCTCCTCCACGGTCAACGGGGTCTCGACGACGTCGTCGCGGAAGACGTTGGTCATCGGGATCGGGTGGCTCGTGGCGGGCACGTCGTCGGTGGCGACCTCACCGACGCGGGCCACGGACTCGACGATCACGTCGAGCTCGCCGGCCAGCCGGGTCAGCTCGGTGTCGGTGAGGTCGATGCGGGCCAGTCCGGCCAGGCGCGCGACCTCCTCGCGGGAGATGGTGGACATGCCAGCGAGTCTACGGGCCGGGTGTTGCGGCGCGGTGACCGGCATCGTCGCCACGACTCGACAGGGAGTGACCCTCAGGTCGAGGCGCGGACCCTCCTGTGCGACGGTAGGAGCGTGGGCCGTCTCAGGCTGGTGCTTCGGGGCGACGGCGTGGATCTCACCTCCCCGTCGGCTTTCGCCGACCCGCAGCTCCAGCCGGGCGAGCGGGATCACGACTGGTTCCTCACCGCGGCGCAGCGCGGCAACGCCGTGACGCGCGTCCGCCCCTGGACGGACGGCAACCTCGTCCGACCTCGCATCCACGGCCGCTCGTACTTCGCCGTCCTGCTGGACGCCCTCGGTGCCGCGAAGGACGGCGACCTGGTCCACTTCGCGGACTGGCGCGGCGACCCCGACGAGCGCCTGACCGCCGGAGGCCCGACGATCGCCGAGGCACTGTCCGCCGCTGCGGCGCGGGGCGCGAGCGTCAGGGGGCTCATCTGGCGCTCCCACCTGGACCGGTTGCAGTTCCCCGGCGAGGAGAACCGCAACCTGTCGCGCGACGTGAACGCGGCGGGCGGCGAGGTGCTGCTCGACCAACGGGTCCGACCGTTCGGCAGCCACCACCAGAAGTTCGTCGTGGTGCGCCACCCGGGCCGCCTGCAGGACGACGTCGCGTTCGTCGGCGGCATCGACCTCGCGCACACCCGCCGCGACGACGCCTCGCACGGGGGAGATCCCCAGACGATGACCTTCTCGCCGTCGTACGGCCGCACGCCCGCCTGGCACGACGCCCAGCTCGAGCTCCGCGGGCCGGTGGTCCGGGACGTCGACGACGTCTTCCGTGAGCGCTGGCAGGACAGGGCGGCGCTGTCGCGCCTGCCGTGGCACGCGGTGCCGGACATGATCCGCAGGCTCGACCGGGAGGCCGACCGGCTCGCACAGCCCCTGGACCCGCCCCCGGAGGCCGGCTCCTGCTCGGTACAGCTCCTGCGCACGTACCCGAACCGCTGGCCGGGGTACCCGTTCGCGCCGGACGGCGAACGGAGCGTCGCGCGGGGCTACGCCAAGGCGCTGCGCCGCGCTCGACGACTCGTCTACGTCGAGGACCAGTTCTTCTGGTCGACCGCGGTGGCGCAGGTCTTCGCCGGGGCCCTGCGCCGGGAACCTGGCCTCCACCTGGTCGTGGTCGTGCCGCGCTTCCCGGACGACGACGGCGCCATCGCCACGCTGACGTCCCGCCTCGGTCGCTCGACGGCGGTCGAGACCGTGCGCGAGGCGGGCGGGGACCGGGTCCACGTCCTCGACGTCGAGAACCGTGAGGGGGAACCGGTGTACGTCCACGCCAAGATCTGCATCATCGACGACGTCTGGGCCGCGGTGGGCAGCGCCAACGTCAACCGACGCTCCTGGACGCACGACTCCGAGCTCACCGTGGCCGTGGTGGACCAGCAGCGCGACCCTCGCGAACCGCACGACCCGGCCGGCCGCGGGGACGGGGCGCGCGTCTTCGCACGGGACCTACGGCTGGCGCTCTGGCGTGAGCACCTCGACCGGGAGGCCGACGACGAGCTGCTCGACCCGGACCGGGCCGTGCGCACGTTGCTGGACGGCGCCGAGGCCCTCGACGCGTGGTACGACGGTGGCCGCCGGGGGCCGAGGCCGCCGGGCCGCCTGCGCACGCACCGCGAAGCTCCGATGCCGCGGCCGCTGCGCAGCGCGGTGGCACCGCTGTACCGCGTGCTGGCCGACCCGGACGGGCGACCGCCGAGGATGAGGATCCGCGACCAGCACTAGTCCGAGGCGGCCGTCCCAGGCGCGACCCGTGCTACACGGGAGCGGCCGCGCGCTGCACCAGGGCGAGGAGTGCGGCGCCGTACGCGTCCGACGGGTCGGCTGCCTCGTAGCGCACCGCGGCGCCGTCCGGCTCCCGGGTGGTCACCACCCAGTCGTCACCCACACGTTCGAGCGAGACGAACGTCGTGCCCAGCAGCTCGCGGAGCTGGTCCTCGCGGGGCAGCCAGAGCACGTCCTCCTTGGCGACCGAGTCCAGCGCCCACTCAGTGGTGCCGTTGAACCCGAGGATGGTCCCGGTCGGGTAGTGGTGCGCCTCGATGGTCATCTCCGACAGCGTGAAGACCTGCCCCGCCAGGTCGGGCTGCGGGATGACGAACCGGTCGCCCGGCGCGGGCGTCCAGCGCAGGCCGGCGTCGCGCAGCGCGGCGGCCAGGTGCTCGGAGATCAGCATGCTCACCGTCCCAGTGTCGCCCAGGACGTGGCGACCGCGCGATCCGAGGAGCGCACCGCCCGGGGTGTGCGGCCCACCGGAAGGGCCGCACACCCCGGCGGCGTCCTCAGCGGCTCGAGAAGGCCGCGTCGAAGGCCGCGGCCGGCGGGTCGAACGCCAAGCGACGCACGAAGGCGAGGGCCTCCGGCGCACCGACCAGCCGGTCCATTCCGGCGTCTTCCCACTCCACGGAGATCGGGCCCTCGTACCCGATCGTGTTGAGCATCCGGAACGAGTCCTCCCACGGCACGTCGCCGTGGCCCGTGGACACGAAGTCCCACCCACGACGCGGGTCGGCCCAGGGCAGGTGCGAACCCAGCCGACCGTTCCGGCCGTTGCCGACCCGTCGTTTCGCGTCCTTGCAGTCCACGTGGTAGATGCGGTCGCGGAAGTCCCACATGAACCCGACGGGGTCCAGGTCCTGCCAGACGAAGTGGCTGGGGTCCCAGTTGAGGCCGAACGCCTCGCGGTGACCGATCGCCTCGAGGGTCCGCACCGTGGTCCAGTAGTCGTAGGCGATCTCGCTCGGGTGCACCTCATGGGCGAACCTGACGCCGACCTCGTCGAACACATCCAGGATCGGGTTCCATCGGGCTGCGAAGTCCGCATAGCCCGCCTCGACGGCCTCGGCGGAGACCGGCGGGAACATCGCCACGTACTTCCAGACCGACGATCCCGTGAAGCCGACGACGGTCTTCACACCGAGGCGCGCCGCGGTGCGAGCGGTGCGCTTCATCTCCTCGGCGGCGCGCTGCCGGACGCCCTCAGGGTCGCCGTCGCCCCAGACGACATCCGGAAGCATGTCACGGTGCCGTTGGTCGATCGGGTCGTCGCAGACCGCCTGACCCTTGAGGTGGTTGGAGATCGCCCAGACCTTGAGCCCGTACCGGTCGAGCACGTCGAGCTTGGCCTGGATGTAGTCGTCGTCCTCCGAGCCCTGCCAGGGGTCGAGGTGGTCGCCCCAGCAGGCGATCTCGAGGCCGTCGTAGCCCCACTCCGAGGCGAGGCGAGCCACCTCCTCGAACGGCAGGTCGGCCCACTGGCCGGTGAACAGGGTGACAGGGCGTGCCATCGGTCCTCCTCGTGCGTGATGGGGTTCAGCGGCCCACCGGGGTCCAGCGGCTCTCGTCGGCGGCGCTGCGTTCGACCGCCTCGAGGACACGCTGGACGGCGAGGCCGTCGGCGAACGACGGTGTCGGCTGCTCGCCGGCGGCCAGCGCCTGGACGAGGTCGACCACCTGGTGGGTGAAGGCGTGCTCGTAGCCGAGCATGTGACCGGCCGGCCACCACGCCGCGAGGTACGGGTGGTCGGGCTCGGTGACGACGATGCGGCGGTACCCGGCCAACCGTGCCGGCTCCGTCGCGTCGAACAGGTGCAGGACGTTGAGGTCCTCGAGGTCGAACGCCAGCGATCCCGTCGTGCCGTTGATCTCGAGCCGGATCGCGTTCTTCCGGCCCCAGGCGAACCGGGTCGCCTCGAAGGTGGCCACGGCGCCGCCCGAGAGCCGGGCGAGAAAGAGCGCCGCGTCGTCAACGGTGACCGGGCCGCGGGTAGCTCCTGCGGTCCCGCTCAGGCCGCTGAATCCCGCGGCGACGGGCCGCTCGGAGACGAACGTCTCGAGGAGCCCACTCACCCCGGTGATCCGCTCGCCGGTGACGAACTGGACGAGGTCGACGATGTGCGCACCGATGTCGCCCAGCGCCCCGGACCCGGCGCGCGCACGGTCGAGCCGCCATGACAGCGGGGCCTCCGGGTCGGCGATCCAGTCCTGCAGGTACTGCGCGCGCACCTGGCGCACGTCGCCGATCCGCCCCTCGGAGACGAGCTGGCGGGCCAGGGTCAGGGCAGGGACCCGGCGATAGGTGAAGCCGACCATGGCACGCACGCCGTGCGCAGCAGCCTTCTCGGCGGCCGCCACCATCGCCTCGGCCTCGTCGACCGAGTTCGCGAGCGGCTTCTCGCACAGCACGTGCTTGCCCGCCTCCAGGGCACCGATCGCGATCTCGGCGTGGCTGTCGCCCGGCGTCACCACATCGACCAGGTCGACGTCGTCGCGCGCGATCAGAGCGCGCCAGTCGCTCTCGACCGCCTGCCAACCGAGCTTGGCGGCCGCAGCCCGGACCCCTTCGGGCGAGCGACCCGCGATCACCGTCATCTCCGGTCGCATCGGCAGGTCGAAGAACCGCGGCGCGACCCGCCACGCCTGGGAGTGCGCCCTGCCCATGAAGGCGTACCCGACCATCCCCACGCCCAGCCTGGGGGTCTCCTGCTCCGTCATCACTTGTCTCCCCTCGCGGTGGCGTGCGCCGGGCCGGGTGGGTCCGTCCCGGCCCGGCGCAGTGGTCAGGACTCGAACGCCGTCGACAGGTACTGGTCGACGTTGTCCTTGGTGACGACCGGCGCGTACAGCTGGACCTTCCGCGGCACCTCGACCTCGACGAGGTCGCCGAGCGCCTTGCCCTGGACGATGAGCCGAGCCAACCGGATGCCGTCCGCGGCCTGCGTGGACGGGTAGATCACCGTGGCCTTGAGCACGGTGTTGTCGGCCTTGATGTCGCGCATGACGTTCGCCGAGCCGGCGCCGCCGACCATGACGAACTCGTCGCGGCCCGCCTCCTGGATGGCGGCCATCACACCGACGCCCTGGTCGTCGTCGTGGTTCCACAGCGCGTCGATCTTCGGTGCGGCCTGCAGCAGGTTCGCAGCGGCGGCCTGCCCGCCCTGCACGGTGAAGTCGGCGGCGACGCGGTTGCTGACCTTCAGCCCGCAGTCGGCCAGCGCATCGGCGAAGCCGCGGCTGCGGTCCTGGGTGAGGGGCAGCGAGTCGATGCCCGCGATCTCCGCCACCACCGCGTCCGGGTTGTCCCCGACCTGCTCGCAGATGTAGGTGCCCGCGCTGACACCCATGCCGTAGTTGTCACCGAGGATCGTGGTGCGCGCGGCGAACGGGCTGGCGAACTCGCGGTCGACGTTCACCACGACGATCCCGGCCTCCATGGCCTGGGTCGCGACCTCGGTGAGGGCAGCGCCGTCGAACGGCAGGAGCACGATCGCGTCGACGCCGTCGTTGATGAACTGCTCGATCTGGCTGATCTGAAGGTTCACGTCGTTGGTCGCCTCGGCGACCACGAGGTTGACGTCGTCGAACTTGTCGGCCTCGGCGAGGGCGGACTTCGTGATCGCGCCCATCCACCCGTGGTCCGCGGCAGGGGCCGAGAAGCCGATGGTCACGGTGTCGCCGGTCGCGTCGTTGGCGACACCGCTTCCGCCACCGCCGCCGCCGTCGGTGGTCGTCGCGGCCTCCTCCGGCGCATTCGAGGTGCACCCGGCGACAAGTGCGGCGGTGGCGATCAGGGCCCCCACCAGGGACATCCGGCGGCGGCGCTTCAGTGCAGACATGCTTCCTCCTCGGTACCTGCGGGACGGGACGACCGGCGGCGCCGGTCAGGTGCTCCTGGCACGCCCGGCGAAGCGCTGCTGGAGCAGCACCGCGCCGACGATGATCACGCCCTTGGCCACGGCCTGGGCAGAGATGGACAGGTTGTTCTGGGTGAAGACGTTGGTCAGCGTCGAGAAGATCAGGACGCCGAAGACGGTGCCGACGATCGTGCCGCGACCACCCGCGAGCAGGGTGCCGCCGACCACCACGGCGGCGATCGCATCCAGCTCGTAGAGCTGACCGTGCGTCGACGATCCGGCCGTGGTCCGTGCGAGCATCATGACCGCGGCGATGCCGGCCGCCAGACCGGCGAGCATGTACAGGTAGACGATGTGCCGCTCGACCTTGATACCCGCCAGCCGCGCGGCCTCCGGGTTGCCACCCACCGCGAGCGTGCGTCGGCCGAAGGTCGTCCGGTTCAGCAGCACCCATCCTGCGACGGCCACCGCGGCGAAGATCCACACCAGGACCGAGACACCGAGCAGGTCGGCGCGGAACACGTCGAGGAACGATCGCACGTGCACGATCTGGGTCTGGCGGTTCGCGATCATCTCCGCCAGGCCGCGCGCGGCCACCATCATCGCCAGGGTTGCGATGAAGGCGACCACCTTCCCGTACGCGATCAGCACCCCGTTGACCAGGCCGGCGACCACACCCACGGCCAAGGCCGTGAAGACCATCACGCTCCAGTGCACGTTCTCGGCCATGGTCTGTGTCGCGAGCGTGCTGGCCCAGACCGACGCGAGCCCGAGCACCGAGCCCACGGACAGGTCGATGCCGCCACCGGTGATCACGAAGGTCATGCCCACCGACAGCACGCCGATCACTGCCGCCAGGCGGAGGATCGTCATGACGTTGTCGACGCTCGCGAAGCGCTGGCCGGCCGTCGCCACGCCGAACGCACAGAGCAGCGCGAGAGCGATGACGAGCCCGATGTTCCGGCCGACGGCGCCGGAGAGCAGCCTTCGTCGTGGGCTCACCTGCGCCGGGGCGTCAGCCGTCGTCACGTTCGCCGTCGGGGCCTCGTCGTGGCTCACGCGGCACTCCCTTCCATCACCAGGTCCAGGACGCCGTGCTCGTCGATCCCGTCTGCCGGTCCCGTGTGGACGACTCGCCCTTCGGAGATCACCAGGACGGTGTCGGCGAGGCCGAGCACCTCGTCGATCTCGCTCGAGACGACCACCACGGCCGACCCGCGGTCGGCCAGGGCACGCACCAGCGCGTAGATCTCTGCGCGAGCGCCGACGTCGACTCCCCTGGTCGGCTCGTCGAGCAGCAGCACGCGGCAGCCGTGCTCGAGCCAGCGCGCCAGCATCGCCTTCTGCTGGTTGCCGCCCGAGAACGTGCGGGCGGATCGGTCGGGGTCCGCGGGCCGCAGGTCGATCGACTCGATCTGGCGTCGGGCAGCGCTCCGCTCGGCACGCTCGTCCAGGAATCCCGCGCGGGCGAACCTCGCGAAGGACGACAGCGTGATGTTGCGGTACAGCGGCTCGTCCAGGAGAAGGCCCTGGCGCTTGCGCTCCTCGGGGGCGAGGCCGACGCCGGCCGAGACGGCGGCGGGCACCGATCCCGCGTGCAAGCGATCACCGGCGACCCGTACCGAACCGCCGGACGCGCGCCTGGCGCCGACGATCGTCTCGAGGATCTCCGATCGCCCGGAGCCCACGAGCCCGGCGAGCCCGACGACCTCTCCGGCCCGCACCTGGAAGGACACGTCGGTGAAGCTGCCGGCCAGCCGCAGACCCTCGACGTCGAGCAGGACCTCGGCATCCTCGCGGACCCCGGGTCGGGGTGGGAAGGCGTGCTGGACCGTCCGACCGGTCATCAGATGGATGAGCTCGGACGTGGGGGTGTCGGCGGGGAGCGCAGTGGCCACCGTGCGACCGTCCTTGAGCACGGTGATCCGGTCGCCGATCTGTCGGATCTCCTCCAGGCGGTGGGAGATGTAGATGACCGCGACACCTTGGGCCGTCAGGTCACGCACCACCCGGAAGAGGTTCTCGACCTCCTCGGAGTCCAGCACGGCCGACGGTTCGTCCATGATGATCACGCGGGCGTCGTGCGACAGGGCGCGCGCCATGCTCACGATCTGCTGGCCTGCGGCCGACATCCGAGCCACCTCGAGCCCAGGGGCGATGCCGGGGTGCCCGAGCCTGGTCAGCAGCTGCGCCGTCCGGCTGTGCAGCTCACGCCGCCGGGTGAAGCCTGCCTGTCGCGATCTCGTGACCGAGGAACACGTTCTCCGCGACGCTCAGCCCGTCGACGACGTCGAGCTCCTGGTACATCGTCGCGATACCGGCGCGCAGGGCCGCGACGGGGTTGGGCACGGTCAGAGGCCGGCCCTCGAGCTCGATGGTGCCCACGTCAGGCTGGTGCGCGCCCGAGAGCACCTTGATCAGGGTGGACTTCCCGGCACCGTTCTGCCCGAGCAGACAGTGCACCTCACCGGCCCGCACCTCGAGATCCACGCCGTCCAACGCCTTGGCCCCGGGGAAGTGCTTGACGATCCCCGTCATCCGCAGGAGCACGTGCTCACCCGGTGCGGCCGTCGCGTCGGCTGGGAGCCGCCGCGCCGTGGACGTCATCGACCATGCGGAGCAACCTACCCCACTTCTGCCACGCGTCAAGCAAAAGTTGCACTCAACAGTGTCGGTTATGAGATCGTTATGCATCTAACTTCAATGTCACACGACAGAAGGGGGTGTGCTTGACTTCCGCCATGGACGGGCTGACCAAGTTCGCACCCCGCCCGACCGGCGTCGGCGAGATGTTCCAGCTGCTCCGCGACGGACGCCCCCGCACCCGTGCCGAGCTCGCCCAGATCACCGGCCACGGACGCTCGACGATCGCGGCCCGGGTGGACCTGCTGCTCAGCGCGGGGCTCGTGGTACCGGCGGGTGAGGCGACCTCGACCGGCGGCCGGCCGCCGGCCACCTTCGTGTTCCGGACCGACGCGCGCATCGTCCTGGCGATCGATCTCGGCGCCACCCACGTCCGCCTCGCCGTGACCGACCTCGCCTCGACGGTGCTGGCCGAGCACCAGGAGGCAGTGAGGGTCGCCGACGGCCCGGACGTCGTCCTCGACCGGATCGGCGCGATCGGCACCGAGCTCATCGCCGGCACGGGGCGCTCGATCATCGAGCTGGCGAGCGTCGGGGTCGGCCTTCCGGCGCCGGTCGACCACGCGTCCGGCAGGCCCATCAGCCCGCCGATCATGCCCGGCTGGGACGGCGCGGACGTGCCGGCCCAGCTGCGACGCTGGTTCCGCGTGCCGGTGCTGGTCGACAACGACGTGAACATCATGGCGCTCGGTGAGCGCCGGACGCAGTACCCGCACGTGGACCACCTGCTGTTCGTGAAGGTGGCGACCGGCATCGGGGCCGGGGTGATCTCCGACGGTGCCCTGAGACGCGGGGCTCAGGGCGCGGCAGGCGACATCGGGCACATCGCGGTACCGAGCGGGCCCGACGTGATGTGCCACTGCGGCAACTACGGATGCCTGGAGGCGATCGCGAGCGGCGGCGCCATCGCCGAGTCGCTGGCGCGGGCCGGGGTGCCGGCGACCAACGGGGCCGATGTCGTCGCTCTCGTCAAGGCCGGGAACTCCGAGGCGACCCAAGCGGTACGGGAGGCGGGTCGCACGATCGGGAGTGTCCTGGCCGGCTCCGTGAGCATGCTGAACCCCTCGGTGATCGTGATCGGCGGAAACCTCGCGAGCGCCGGCGAGTTCCTCCTCGCCGGGATCCGTGAGGTCGTGTACCGGCGATCTCCCCCGCTGGCTACCCAGCACCTGAGGATCGTCGCGAGTCGTACCAAGGGCCGGGCCGGCGTCCTGGGCGCGAGCGCGATGGCCGCCGAGGCCGTGCTGTCGCCGACCGCCGTCGAGGCCCTGATCCCGTGAGCATCGTCAGGGCTTCGTCGACGTCCGCACGAATGTCGAGACAGGGAGGACGGCGGTGAGCAGCAGAACCGCGCTGGTCGTGCGAGGGGGCTGGGAGGGCCACTCCCCGATCGAGACGTCAGACCTCTTCGTGCCGTTCCTCGTCGAGCACGGGTTCGACGTGCTCGTCGAGGACAGCCTCGAGGTCTACGCGGATCGGATGGTGATGGGACGTGCCGACCTCATCGTCCAGTCCTGGACGATGGGCGAGATCCTCCCGGCGGAGCTGGACGGTCTCGAGGAGGCGGTTCGGCTCGGCGCCGGACTCGCCGGCTGGCACGGCGGCATCGTGGACGCCTTCCGCGTCGCCACCGACTACACGATGCTCACCGGGGGTCAGTTCGTCGCGCACCCCGGCGACATCGTCGAGCACACGGTGGACGTGGTACCGGAGCGCTCCGACCACCCGATCGTGGCCGGCCTCGGCACGATCCACCTGCGTTCCGAGCAGTACTGGATGGCGCACGACGGTCTGAACGACATCCTCGCCACGACCACCGTGGCGCCCCGGCCGGGAGACCCGTGGCACGAGCCCGTCGTCTCCCCCGCGGTGTGGACCCGGCGGTGGGGCGCCGGTCGGGTCTTCGTGTGCACGCCGGGGCACCACCCCGCCGATCTCGAGGTGCCCGGGATCCGGACGATCGTCGAGCGCGGCCTGCTCTGGGCGAGCCGTGCCGACGGCGATCACCGCTCGGCGTAGGTGTACTCGTCGGCCTCGACGAACCCGAGGCCACGGTAGAGCGCGAGCGCGCCGGTGTTGCGCACCTCGACCTGGAGGAAGGCCCGGTCCGCGCCGTCGTGGACGCCGAGCGCGGCCCGGGTCAGGTGCCGGCCGAGCCCGCGCCGGCGGGCCCGTGGCTCGACCACCAGACAGGACAGGCCCACCCAGGAACCGGCGACGGCCGCGCGGATCGTCCCGACCACGCCGTCGGCGTCGATCGCGGTGAGGTACCACGCGGGAGAGCCGGTCAGCAGGCGGCGCGCGACGCCCAGGTCCACGTCACCGGCGGTCGTCGTCCTGGTGCCGAGCCACCCCCGGAGCCAGGCGTCGTCGGGATGGGCGGCGGCGCGCACCCGCACGCCGTCGGGGTCGGCGGACGAGCCGCCCGCCTCCCGGTGCGCCCGGTCGCCGGTCCCCTGCGGAACGCCCGTCAGCTCCGTGGTCAGTACCTTCGTGGTCGAGACGGTGCGGTAGCCGCGGGCCGCCAGCTCGCCGGTCAGCGCGGCCGGAGCCGGATCCGGCGACCTGTGCGTGCCGAGCCGGACGATCGTCGGGCGGCGGGCCGAGGCGTAGACGTGCTCGACGTCGTCCAGCGCGGCAACCGCATCGGTGGCCACCGCGCCGTGGGCGAGCAGGGCCGAGTTGCCGCGCCGCGTGAAGCCGTGGGACAGGCCCACCCGCCACGGTCCGACGGTCTCGACGCGCAGCGGCACCCAGGTGGCGGCCTCGACCGCCGCGCCGGGCCGCGGGCTCACCCGCCGGACTCCGCACTCACCCGTCCGAGCCAGGGTCTGCGTCGGCGCCCTCGACCAGGGCTGCGGCCGCCTCCGCCCCGTGGGCGAGGAGCACCTCGAAGCCCGCCTCGTCCAGGACGGGGCGGCCGAGCTCGCGGGCCTTGGTCTCCTTGGACCCGGCGTTCTCCCCCACCACGACGAAGTCGGTGTTCTTCGACACGCTCCCGGCCGCCTTGCCGCCGCGGGCCAGGATCGCCTCCTTGGCGCCTTCTCGGGTGAAGCCGGCGAGAGAACCGGTGACCACCACCGTGAGCCCCTCCAAGGTGCGCGCAACCGACTCGTCGCGCTCGTCACGCATCGCCACGCCCGCGTCGGCCCACCGCTTGACGATGTCGCGGTGCCAGTCGCCGTCCGCACCGGTGAACCAGTCCACGATCGACTCGGCGATGACCGGCCCCACGCCGTCCACCTGCGACAACCGCTCGACGGCGGCCGACCGACGCGCCTCGGCGCCCTCCGCGACCGGCTCGGTCCCGAGCCCACCGCCCACCACGAGCTCCCACAGCGTGGCCATCGAGCCGAGCTCCTGGGCGAGCGCCCGGGCCGCCGTCGGCCCGACGTTGCGGATGCTCAGCGACACCAGGACCCGCCACAGCGGCTTGGTCTTGGCGGCGTCGAGCTCGTCGAGCAGGGTCAGGGCGGTCGCGGACGGCAGCCACTCGTCCAGGGCCCTGCCCTCGGCCGTTGCGGCCGCCCGCTCGGCCTTGGACCAGCTCGCCTTGCGCCGGAAGGGGGCCCGACGACGGACGACGCCGTCCTCGTCGGCGCGCGGCTCGCCGGTCTCGGGGTCGCGCACCACGACCTCGACCTCACGCAGCGCGGCGAGGCTCCGCGCCCGGACCGCCTCGCGAACCTCCGACGTGGCGTCGACCGGATAGCCGACCAGCTCGAACAGCGCCGCCTCGTTGACCACCGGAGGGGTCCCCGGCACCTCGGGCTGGGTCAGCGCCGCTGCCGTGACCTCGCCGAGGGCTTCGATGTCCAGTCCGCCGCGCGAGCCGATGTGCTCCACCCGCCCGCGCACCTGCGCCGGGCAGGTCCGAGCGTTGGGGCAGCGCAGGTCCACCTCGCCCTCGCGCATCGGGCGCAACGGCGTGCCGCACTCCGGGCACCGGGTCGGCATGACGAAGTCGCGGCGCGGCCAGGCGTCGTCGGCGGCGCGGGGGGCGGGCCCGACGATCTCGGGGATCACGTCGCCCGCCTTGCGCAGCACCACCACGTCACCGATCCGCACGCCCTTGGCCCGCACGACGTCCTGGTTGTGCAGGGTGGCCATCGAGACGGTCGACCCCGCGACCCGGACGGGCTCCATGACGCCGAACGGCGTGACGCGCCCCGTGCGCCCGACATTCACCTCGATGGACAGCAGCCGGGTGTTGACCTCCTCCGGCGGGTACTTGTACGCGATCGCCCATCGCGGCGCGCGGCTGGTCGCCCCGAGACGGCGCTGGAGCGCCACCTCGTCGACCTTGACCACGATGCCGTCGATCTCGTGCTCGACGTCGTGCCGGTGCTCCCCGTAGTACTCGACCATCTCCAGCACGCCCGCGACGTCCTCGACCACCCGCGAGCGCGAGGAGACCGGCAGGCCCCAGGACTCGAGCAGGTGGTAGGTCTCCGACTGGCGCGCCGTGGCCTGCTCGCGCCCGACCCACACCAGTCCGCCGATCCCGTGGCAGATCAGCCGCAACGGCCGCGAGGCGGTGACCCGCGGGTCCTTCTGGCGCAGCGAGCCGGCCGCGGAGTTGCGCGGGTTGGCGAACGGCGCCTCCCCGGCCGCCACGCGTGCCGCGTTGAGGGCCTCGAAGTCCGCGACCGGGAAGTAGACCTCGCCGCGGACCTCGATCCGCTCCGGAACGTCATCCCCGGCGAGCCGGGTCGGCACGCCGGTGATGGTGCGCACGTTGAGGGTCACGTCCTCCCCGGTGCGCCCGTCGCCGCGGGTCGCGGCGCGCACGAGGCGGCCGTCCTCGTACAGCAGCGCGATCGCCAGGCCGTCGATCTTCAGCTCGCACAACCAGTGCAGCGGCGCGCCCTCGAGGTCGCGGTGCACCCGCTCGGTCCAGGCCGTGAGCTCGGTGGCCGAGAAGGCGTTGTCCAGGCTGAGCATCTGCTCGGCGTGGGTGACCGTGGCGAACTCGGTCGAGAACGTCCCGCCGACGGTCTGGGTCGGCGAGCCCGGGGTGCGCAGCTCCGGGTGGGCCTCCTCGAGAGCCGTGAGGTCGCGCAGCAGCGCGTCGTACTCCCCGTCGGAGACCGTCGGGGAGTCGCGCACGTAGTAGGCGAACTGGTGCTCGCGGATCTGCTCGGCGAGCTCGGCCCAGCGCCGGCGGGCCCCGGGGTCGGCAGCTCGCGTGGTCGCCGCGGTCTCGTTCTGGCTCACCGCCCCATCATGGCCGCAGCCACCGACGCCGCGCCCGCGATGCGACTGCATGGTGCCGTCCAGCCACGCGCCCCGGGCCTAGGCTGGCGCTCCATGACCGACGCGCGCCCCGTCGATGCAGTCGACCCGTACGCCTGGCTCGAGGAGGTCGACGGCGCCGACGCGATGGCCTGGGTCCGCGAGCGCAACGCCGAGACCCTCGCCGGCCCGGCCGCGACCCCCGCCTTCGCCGCGACGCGTGACGCGATCCGGGAGGTCCTCGACTCGCCGGACAAGATCCCCGAGGCCGCCCTCGTCGGCGACCGCCTCTACAACTTCTGGCGGGATGCCCAGCACCCGCGCGGGCTGTGGCGGCGGACCACCTGGGAGTCGTACCGGACCGCCGAGCCGGACTGGGAGGTGGTCCTGGACCTCGACGCGCTCAACGCCGCCGAGGAGCAGGACTGGGTCTGGCACGGGGCGAAGGTGCTGCGCCCGGACTTCCGGCGCGCCCTGGTCGCGCTGTCGCACGGTGGCTCGGACGCCGACGTCACACGAGAGCTCGACCTGGTGAGCCTGACCTGGGTGACACCCGAGGACGGCGGGTTCCTGCGCCCGGAGGCCAAGGGCTCGCTCAGCTGGGTCGACCTGGACACCGTGCTGGTCGCCACGGACCTCGGTCCGGGCAGCACGACCACCTCCGGGTACCCCCGCACCGTGCGGCTGTGGCGCCGCGGCACGCCGCTGGCCGATGCGCCCGAGATCTTCGCCGGCGAGGCCGAGGACCTGTCCGTGGACGCCTGGCACGACCACACCCCCGGCTTCTCCCGCACCTTCGTCCAGCGCGCGCTGGACTTCTACTCCGCCGAGGTCCACCTGCGCCGCGACGACGGCTCGCTGGTCCGGGTGGACGTGCCCACGAGCGCCGAGACGTCCGTGCACCGCGAGTGGTTGCTGGTCCAGCTCCGCGAGGACTGGACCCCGGTGCCGGGCGGCCCGACCCACCCCGCGGGAAGCATGGTCGCCGCGGTGCTCGAGGACTGGCTGGCCGGCTCGCGCGAGCTCACCGTGCTCTTCACGCCGACCCCGTCCACGTCGCTGGCCGGGCTGAGCTGGACCCGCCACCGAATGGTGATGTCCGTGCTGCACGACGTGCGCAGCCGAGGTGCACGTGCTCACCCCGCCCGAGCCCGCTGCGGCCGGCGTGGACTGGGCCGCGGTGCCGCTGCCGGGGCTGGCCGAGCTCGTCACGGTCGGCCACCGCGCGGTGGACCGGATCGAGTCCGACGCGATCTGGCTGGTCACGACCGGCTTCGCCACACCGCCCACCCTCGCGGTGCAGGAGCTGGGCGCGGCGGGCGAGCCGGCGCCGCCCGAGCCGCTCAAGGCCGCACCGACCTTCTTCGACGCCACCGGGGTCGAGGTCGCGCAGCACTTCGCGACCTCCGACGACGGGACCCGGGTGCCCTACTTCCTGGTCCGCGGGCCGCAGGCCCGCACCGACGGCACGGCGCCGGCGCTGCTGTACGGGTACGGCGGCTTCGAGATCTCGCTGCTGCCGTCGTACTCGGGGACCCTCGGGCGGGCCTGGTTGTCCCGGGGCGGGGTCTACGCGCTGGCCAACATCCGGGGCGGAGGCGAGTACGGGCCCACCTGGCACCAGGCGGCGCTGCGCGAGAAGCGGCACCGCGCCTACGAGGACTTCGCCGCGGTAGCCCGCGACCTGGTCGCCTCCGCGGTCACCACGCCCGCACGCCTGGGCGTCCAGGGGGGCTCGAACGGCGGCCTGCTCACCGGGAACGTGCTGACGCAGAACCCCGACCTGGTGGGCGCCGTGGTGATCCAGGTGCCGCTGGCCGACATGAAGCGCTACTCGCACCTGCTCGCCGGCGCGTCGTGGATGGCCGAGTACGGCGACCCCGACGACCCCGAGGACTGGGCGTTCATCCGGACCTTCTCGCCGTACCACCTGCTCGACGCCGACCGGGACTACCCGCCGGTGCTGCTCACCACCTCCACCCGCGACGACCGCGTGCACCCGGGCCACGCCCGCAAGATGGCCGCCTGGCTGCGCGACCACGGCAAGGACGTCACGTACTACGAGAACGTCGAGGGCGGCCACGGCGGCGCCGCCGACAACTCCCAAGCGGCGTTCATGGCCGCGCTGGCGTTCGAGTTCCTGGCCGAGCGGCTCGCCTGAGCGTCGAGGCGCTCAGGCCTCGGCGCGCTCGGCGAGCAGCGCCGCGACCTGCACGGCGGTGCGGGTCTCGTAGGCGGCGGCCTGCAGGTTGCCCAGCACCTGGTCCCCGCCACCGCTGGTGTCGGTGTGCACCACGACGTCCGCCAGGCCCGCGGCGGGCAGGCCGATCTCGCCCCAGGGCCGGTGGATGAGGCGGGCGAGCTTGGCCACGTCGGGGCCGCCCTTGCGGGGGTGCTCACGCGGCAGACCGAACCACGGGCGCTTGCCGCGCTCGACCGCCGCGGCGACAGGTTCCCACTGCTGGGCCCGCACCCCGGCCGCCGCGACCCCGAAGCAGTCCGCGTCGCTCGCGGCCATCACCGCGAGCGAGCGCGAGGCGAAGCGTGCGCCGCCGTGCAGCGCGACCCGGGCCGCCCCGGCACCTCGGACGACCGCGATCACGTGGTCCAGCCTGGTCACGGCGTCCGGCACGGCGACCGCACCGATCCGGCCGTGGCCCGAGAACGTCGGCACCGCCCCGCCGAGCACGTCGGGCAGGCTCGGCTCGCGCAGGACCACCACGAGCTCGGCGTGCGGGGCGGCCTCACGCACCCGGCGCACGAGCAGGGCCACCCCCTCGGCGAGGCACTCGACGAGCTCGCGCACCGCACCGTGGTCGGACAGGACCCGGTCGCCGCGCGCGAGCCAGAGCGCCGAGGCCAAGGACCAGGGGCCGCGGGTCGTCACCACCAGCGGCCCGGGCCAGGCGTGGCCGAGCACCGCCAGCGCGTCCAGGTCCTCGCGCAGCAGGGCCGCCGAGCGCTCCAGATCCGCGCCGGGCCGGTCTGCGAGCTGCCAGCCGTGCGTGCCGAGCTCGACCGGCATGCCCTCGAGCAAGGCCGCGGTACGCGCGGTGGACTCCGCGTACGGGCCGCGCTTGGGCATGTGCACCATCGGCGGCATGCCGACAACGCCGGTCGGCACGTCCGCCAGCTCGGTGAACGCCACGTCCTGCGCCTTGAGCACCTTGTGACCCGGCCACGGGCCGAGCGCCGTCACCCCGGTCACCGGCGGTCCACCGACCTCACCGCAGCATCCCCTTCACCGCTGTACCTCGTCGATCGTGGCCTGGACCGCTACGCGGTCACCCAGGTACCCGACGGCGGACTGACCGGGGGCCAGCCCGCGCACCGGCCGGTCGAGGCGCACCTCGAGCCCGCCGTCCGCCGCACGCCAATGGGCCGGCACCGGTGTGCCGTGCGCGCGCAGCTGGACCTCACCGGCCGTCCAGCCGGCGGTCGGCCGGTCGAACCACACGACGTCGGCGCCACGCAGGCCGGTGACCGAGAGCAGCTCGGCGGCGCCGACCACCACGGTGTTGGTCGCGGGCCGAACGTCCAGGACGTACCGCGGCCGGCCGTCCGCGGCGGGTGTCCCCAGCCCCAGACCCTTGCGCTGCCCCACGGTGAACGCCCAGGCACCGTCGTGCCGGCCCACCACCGCGCCGTCGGCGTCCACCACGTCCCCCGACACAGAGCCCAGCCGCTCGCGCAGGAAACCCTGGGTGTCGCCGTCGGCGACGAAGCACAGGTCGTAGGAGTCCGGCTTGGCGCTCACGGGCAGACCGCGGGCCGCGGCCTCGGCGCGCACGTCGTCCTTGCTGGCGGCGGTGCCGAGCGGGAACATCGCCCGGGCCAGGCGCTCCGGCCCCATCACCGCGAGCACGTACGACTGGTCCTTGGCGGCGTCCCGCGCGCGGTGCAGGCTGCGGGGCCCGTCCTCGGGCAGCTCCACCCGGGCGTAGTGGCCGGTGCACACCGCGTCGAAGCCGAGCGCCGTGGCCTTGTCCAGCAGCGCGCTGAACTTGATGTGCTCGTTGCATCGCACGCACGGGTTGGGCGTGCGCCCCGCGGCGTACTCGGCCAGGAAGTCCGCGACCACGGTCTTCTCGAAGCGCTCGGACAGGTCCCACACGTAGTAGCCGATGCCGAGCACGTCGGCGCTGCGGCGCGCGTCCGAGGCGTCCTCGATCGTGCAGCAGCCCCGCGAGCCGGTCCGGTGCTCGGCCCGGGTCCGCGACAGCGCCATGTGCACGCCGACCACCTCGTGTCCGGCGTCCACGGCACGGGCCGCCGCGACGGCGGAGTCGACCCCACCGGAGAGGGCGGCCAGCACACGCATGCGCCCAGGGTACGGGCGCGCCGCCGGTGCCACGGCCGCTGGACCGCCAGGCATCGGACCTCCGTCAGCCGACCCGGCGGGGCGGGGCCGAGGTCAGCCCCGCCGCCCTGGCCCGCGCCACCACCTCCGGCAGCGCCGCGAGCACCGCATCGACGTCCTGTGCGGTCGAGGTGCGGCCCAGGGAGAAACGCAGCGCCCCTCGGGCGTCGGGCTCGTCGACGCCGCAGGCCAGCAGCACGTGGCTCGGCTGGGGCACCCCTGCCGCGCACGCGGAACCGGTCGAGCACGCCACGCCGCGGCTGTCCATCAGGTACAGCAGCGAGTCCCCCTCGCAGCCGGGGAACGTCAGGTGCGCGTTGTGCGGCAGCCTGCGGCCACTCGCGGGCTCGGGCCCCCGGAGCACCGCGTCGGGCACCAGGCGCCGCACGCCGTCGACCAGGGCGTCGCGCAGCGCCGCGAGCCGGACCGACTCCGCCGGCAGGTCGGCGACGGCCAGCTCCGCTGCCAACGCCATGCCCACCGACGCGACGGCGTCCAGCGTGCCCGAACGCACCGAGCGCTCCTGGCCGCCGCCGTGCAGCACGGGCACCAGCTCGAGCCCGCGCCGCGCGACCAGGGCGCCCACCCCCACCGGGCCGCCGAGCTTGTGGGCCGAGATCGTCACCGCGTCCACGGCGAGCGCTCGCAGATCCACCGGCAGGTGACCGAACGCCTGGACCGCGTCGGTGTGCACCGGGACGCCGTGGGCGTGCGCCAGCTCGACGACCTCGGCGAGCGGCTGCACCGTGCCGGTCTCGTTGTTGGCCCACATCACCGACACCAGGGCGACGCGCTCGCCGTGCTCGGCCAGCTCGGCGGCGAGCGCACCCAGGTCGAGCGCGCCGTCGGGGTGCACGGGCAGCTCGACGACGTCGGCGCCCTGCGTCGTCAGCCAGCGCGCCGGATCGAGCACGGCGTGGTGCTCCACGGCGCTGACCAGCACCTTGGTGCGCGCCGGGTCGGCGCCGTGCCGCGCCCACCACAGTCCCTTGACCGCCAGGTTGTCGGCCTCGGTGCCACCGGAGGTCCAGATCACCTCGCTCGGTCGCGCGCCGAGGGTCGCCGCGAGACGCTCCCGGCTCTCCTCGACCGCCCGGCGTGCCGCGCGCCCGGGAGCGTGCACCGAGGAGGGGTTCCCGACCCGCGCCAGCTCGGCGACCATCGCCTCGGCCACCAGCGGGTGCACCGGCGTGGTCGCGGCGTGGTCCAGGTAGTGGGTCACGCCCCGAGGGTAGGCGGGCCGGCGCCCCGTCCGCGCCTGGCGCCCGCCCGGTGGCAGCGCCCGGCAGCCGGACGCCGGTCCCCGAGGTCCGCGACTGCTGACACAATCCCACCGTGACCGATGACGGCCCGCCGCTGGCGTTCAGCGGATCACGCCTGGCGTGGTCGGACATGCCACGCACCGTGCGGGCCCGGATCGCCGAGCTGGCCGGCGCCGAGGTGGCCACCGAGGCCCCCGCCACCACCGGTTTCAGCCCCGGCTACGCGTCGCTGCTGGAGCTGGCCGACGGCACCGAGGTGTTCGTCAAGGCGGTCTCCCCCGAGCAGAACCCCGACTCGCCGAACCTCGCCCGGGCCGAGATCCGGACCCTGGAGCTCCTCCCGCCCGAGGTCCCCGCGCCTCGGCTTCGCTGGTCCCACGACGACGGGACCTGGGTGGTGATGGGGATCGAGGCGGTCGCCGGACACGTCCCGGCCCACCCCTGGCAACCCGACCAGCTGCGCCGCACGCTCGACGTCGTCGGCCGCCTCGCGCGCGCCGGGACGCCGGCCCCGCCGGACCTGCCGCCCGTCGCGACCGCCCTGGCCGGGTTCGCGGCCGCGACCCAGGCCCTGGCCGGCAGCCCCACGGATCTCGAGCGGGCCGTCGCGGCCGTCGGTGAGGACGGCGGATGGCTCGCCGAGCACCTCTCGGACGTGGTGGCCTGGGCGGAGCAGGCGCCGGTGCTGGCCACCGGGACGACGCTCGCGCACAACGACCTGCGCGCGGACAACGTGCTCCTCGACGAGCACGACGCCTGGGTCGTCGACTGGCCGCACGCCTGCAAGGACGCGCCCGCCTGGTACGACCTCGCGGGTCTGCTGGTCAGTGTCGCGATGCAGGGCGGGGGCGACCCGGAGGAGCTGTTCTGGTCCCACCCGACTGCCGCCGGGGCGGACCGGGAGTCGGTGCGCGCCGTCCTCGCGGCACTGGCCGGCTACTACCTGCTGGGCGCCGTGCAGCCCGCCCCCCTGGGGATCGGCAACCTGCGGCCGTTCCAGCTCGCCCACGGCCGCGCCGCGCTGGCGTGGCTCCGGCGCTTCTGACGGCTCGGCCCCTCAGCCCCGGAGCCGACGCAGCTCGGCGGTGGCCTGCGGCACGACGTCGCGCAGGTCCCCGACGATGCCCAGGTCCGCGATCTCGAAGATCGGCGCGTCGGCGTCCGTGTTGATCGCGATGATCGTCCCGGACGCCTGCATCCCGCCGCGGTGGTGCACGGCGCCGGACACCCCTGCACCGATGTAGAGCCGCGGCGCCACGGTGACGCCGGTCTGGCCGATCTGCGCGTCCTTGTCGATCCAGCCCTCGTCGGTCGCCACCCGGGTGGCCCCCACGGCGCCGCCCAGCACGTCGGCGAGCTCGTCCAGCGGGGCGAAGTCGCCCTCGGTCCCGCGGCCCCCGACGACCACCACCTGCGCGGCACCGAGGTCGGGACGGTCGGAGGGGGCGCGCTCGACCCGCTCGACCACCTCGACCGCCGACGCCGTCGCCGAGACCTCGACCGCGTGGGTGACAGTGACCGCCGGGGCGGCGGAGGTGGCCTCGGCCTCCACGGCATGCGGCTTGACCCCCAGCACCGCGAGCGGCGTGCGCACCGCGCAGCGCGACGTCCACGTCGCGGCGAACACCTGCTTGTCCACCACCAGGCGGTCCGGGCCCACCTCGACCGCCGTCACGTCGACCATCGTCCCCGCGCCGGTGAGCACACCGAGCCGTGCAGCGACCTCCTTGTTCTCGAACGAGGAGGTCACCAGCACCGCGCGGGTGGCGGGCGCCGACCAGACCGGCCAGCGCCTCGGCGACCACCGGTGTCAGTCGCGGGTGCACCGAACCGGTGTCGAGCACGTGCACGACGGGCGCGCCGTGGCGGCCGACCTCCTCCAGGGCCGCGGCCGGGGGCGTCGCGCCGGCGCCGGTCACCCACACGCCGTGCACCGTGCCGACGGCGCGGCCCAGGGTGAGCAGCTCGCGCACCTGCGGGCGCAGCGTGCCGTCGTCGGCGTGGTCGATCAGCACGAGGACGTCGGCCTCGGCGGGAGTGGTCATCAGCGTCTCCTCGGACGTCGGCGGGGCGGGCCCGCTCAGACGAGCTTGTGCTCGACGAGGTACTCGGCCAGGCGCACGCCGGCGTCGCCCTCGTCGGTGATGAGCACGCGGTCGGTGCGTGGCGGGCGCTCGGCGGCGGACAGCACCTGGGTCCGCGCGCCCGCGGTGCCGACCGTGGCGGGGTCGATACCCAGCTCGGCCAGGTCGACGGTGTCCACGGGCTTCTTGCGTGCCGCCATGATCCCCGCGAACGCCGGGTAGCGCGGCTCGTTCGCCTGGTCGGTGACCGAGACCAGCGCGGGCAGCGGCACGCGGAGCACCTCGGTCGCGTGGTCCAGGTCGCGCCGCACCTGCACCGCGCCATCCACCACCTCGAGGTCGGCCGCGAGCGTGAGCTGGGGCAGGTCGAGCTCGGCGGCGAGCGCCGTCGGGAGCATCGAGGTCAGGGCGTCCAGCGACGCCATGCCGGTCATCACCAGGTCCACCGGCCCGTCCTCGGCGATCCGGCGCACGGTCGCGGCGAGCACGCGGGCCGTGCCGAACACGTCGGTGCCGGCCAGGGCCTCGTCGAGCACGTGGACCGCGCGGTCGGCGCCCATCTGCAGGGCACGGCGCACCGCGTCCTCGGCGTCGTCGGGCCCCATGGTCACCGCGACCACCTCGGCGTCGTGCTCCTCGGCCAGCACCAGGGCCGCCTCGACCGCGTTCTCGTCGAGCTCGTTGAGCGTGCCGTCACCTCCGTCGCGCACCACCCGGCCGTCCTCACCGAGGCGGCGATCGGCCATCAGGTCGGGGACGTGCTTGACGCAGACGACGATCCTCACCGAGCTCGAGCTCCCCTCTGTCCCGCGAGCGACGCCACAGGCTACCCGCCGGGGACCGCGGCCGCCGACCGGCGGCGACCGGAGCACCTGGCCGGATCCACCGACGCGACGGTCGCACGATATGGGCGCCGCCCACCGGGACCGGTCCCGGTGCGCCACACTGGTGCACCATGCGGCACGACGACAGCGCCTACGGGAACCTGCGTCGGCTCGGTGTGCACCCTGCCGGCGACGGGATCGACGTCGCCGTCCTCGCGTCGCACGCCGACGGCGTCGACCTGTGCCTGCTGGACCCGGACCCCTCGTCGCCCGACGGCTGGAACGAGCGCCGGGTGCCGCTGCACGGCCCGACCTACGGGGTCTGGCACGCCCACGTCCCGGGCGTCGCGCCGGGCCAGCGGTACGGCTTCCGGGCCGGCGGCCGATGGGACCCGGCGGCCGGGGTGCGCTACAACCCCGCGAAGCTGCTGGTCGATCCCTACGCCCGCGGCCTGGACGGGCTGGAGCGGCTCGCCACCCCCCGCGCCGAGCGCTACGGCCACGCGGTGGACGCCGACCACCAGCCACTGCCCGGCGGCCCGGTCACCGACCCGGCCGACTCGCGCGCCGTGGTCCCCCACTCGGTGGTGGTCGCGGACCCCGGCCCGGCGCCGGACACCCGGCCTCGTGTGCCGATGGCCAGGACCGTCGTCTACGAGGCGCACGTCAGGGGCCTGACCAAGCGCCTGGAGTCGCTCCCGCCCGAGCTGCGCGGCACGTACGCGGGCCTGGGGCACCCGGCGACCATCGCCCACCTGACGGACCTGGGCGTGACCACGCTCGAGCTGCTGCCGATCCACGCGATCGCCACGGAGCCGTGGCTGGTGCGCGCGGGCCGCTCGAACTACTGGGGCTACAACACGCTCGGCTTCTTCGCGCCGCACCCCGGCTACGCCACGCAGGCGGCGCAGGAGGCCGGGCCGGCCGCGGTGCTGGACGAGGTGCGCAGCGCCGTCCAGGCGCTCCACGCAGCGGGTCTCGAGGTGCTGCTCGACGTCGTCTACAACCACACCTGCGAGGGCGGCACGGACGGCCCCCACCTGTCCTGGCGCGGCCTGGACCCGACCGTCTACTACCTGCATGACGGGTCGACCCCTGCACGGTTCGCCGACGTCACCGGGTGCGGCAACAGCCTGGACTTCCGCAGGCCGCGCGTGGTGCAGCTCGCCCTGGACTCGCTGCGCTGGTGGGCCGAGCGGGTCGGCGTGGACGGCTTCCGGTTCGACCTCATGGTCACCCTGGGGCGCGACGCCGACGGCTTCACCCCGCAGCACCCCTTCCTCATGGCGCTGCAGACCGACCCCGTGCTGTCCGACCTCAAGCTGGTCGCCGAGCCGTGGGACCTGGGCCCAGGCGGTTGGCGGACAGGCGGATTCCCCGCACCGCTGTCGGAGTGGAACGACCGGTTCCGCAACGCCGTGCGATCCTTCTGGCTCGGCGACCCGGCCGAGGCCGCCCACGGGCGACCCGGGCACGGCGTGCGGGACCTGGCGACCCGCCTGGCCGGCTCGGCGGACCTGTTCGGCTACTCCGACCCCCCGCTGCTGCGCGGCGTGGTCGCGTCCGTGAACTACGTCACCGCGCACGACGGGTTCACCGTCGCCGACCTGGTCGCCTACGAGCACAAGCACAACCTCGACAACGGCGAGCAGAACCGCGACGGCACGAACGACAACCGCTCGTGGAACCACGGGATCGAGGGACCGGTGACCGCCCAGGGTCCTGGCCTGGAGATCCTCCCGCTGCGCCGTCGCTCCATCCGCAACCTGCTGGGCACCTTGCTGCTGTCCGCAGGGATCCCCATGATCACGGCAGGCGACGAGCTGGGCCGCACCCAGCGCGGCAACAACAACGCCTACAACCATGACAACGAGATCTCGTGGCTGGACTGGCGGCTCAGCCCGTGGCGCACGAACCTGCTGGCCACCGTCCGGTACCTGATCCGGTTGCGCCAGGAGCTGCCCGCCCTGCACAACGCGGCGATCTTCCGGGGGCGACCCTTCGACGGCTGCGACGACCCGCGCCCGGATCTGTTCTGGCGCACCGCCGAGGGCGTCGAGCTGCGCACCGACCAGTGGCAGGACCCGGCGGTGCGCACGCTGCAGATGATCCGCACCGGCTGCGACGGCTCGGCCGTGCTGCTGGTGGTCAACGGCGCGCTGGACCCGGTGGACCTCACCCTGGCCGACGGCCTGGGTGGCGACTGGACCCTGCGCTGGGACTCGGCGTCCGAGCACCCGGACGAGGTGACCGCGGATCCGGTCGAGGTCCTGCCGGTCGGCAGCGTGATCCAGATGGAACCGCTGGCCATCCGCCTGTACTCCGCCGCGGCGCCCTGATCCACGCTCGGGTGCCCGGGTGTCCGAACGACGCGAGCCTCGGTAGGTTCGACGTGTGAGCCCGTCGCCCGATCGCAGACCCATGCCCGACGAGCCCCGCGGCAGCAGCCGCGGCGCCACCGGCGGCTCGGCCGGAGGCCGCGCCAAGGGCGGCGGCGCCCGACGACGGGTCGCCGCCACTCCGGCGAGCGCGCCGGCGACGCCTGCGGTGCCCCCTGCACGTCGCGCGGCCACCGCGTCGCGCACGGGCCCCGGTGACGACGGCTCGATGACCGCCTCACCCGAACCCACCACCTCCACCTCGTTGCCCGCGCCGCTAGGCCGGGCCCGCACGGCGCTGCCCCCGTTGCCCGGCGGCGCCCGCACCGCGGTGGGCCGGATCCCCGTGGTGGACGTGCAGCCCGTGCTGGAGGGTGGGCGGTGGCCGGCCAAGGCGGTGGTCGGCGAGGCCGTCGAGGTCACCGCGACGGTGTTCCGCGAGGGCCACGACGCGGTCGCCGCGAGCGCGGTGCTGCTCGCGCCGGACGGCTCGGTGCACACCTCGACCCGGATGACCGTGGTCAACAAGGGTCTGGACACCTACCGGGCCGACCTCGTACCCGACACGACCGGCCACTGGTCCTTCCGCGTGGAGGGATGGTCGGACCCGTACGGCACCTGGGTGCACGACGCCACGATCAAGGTCGACGCCGGGGTCGACGTCGAGCTCATGCTCGCCGAGGGCGCGGTGCTGCTCGACCGCGCGGCCGCCCGTGACGGGCTGCCCGACGACGTCCGGACCGCCCTCGAGACGGCGGCCGCCGGGCTGCGGGACACCGACCTGGCGCCCCGCGAACGGCTCGCCGTCGGGCTCGCCGAGCCGGTCGTCGCCGCGCTCGACGCCCACCCGCTGCGCGAGCTGCTGACCGCCTCGCCCGCCTTCCCCCTGGTGGTTCAGCGCCCGCTCGCCCTGGCCGGCTCGTGGTACGAGATGTTCCCGCGCTCGGAGGGCGCGACCTACGACGCGGCCACGCGCACGTGGCGCTCGGGCACCTTGCGCACCGCCGCCGCCCGCCTGCCCGCGATCGCGCAGATGGGCTTCGACGTCGTGTACCTCACCCCGGTCCACCCGATCGGCACCACGTACCGCAAGGGCCGGAACAACTCGCTGACCCCCGCCCCGGGCGACCCCGGGTCGCCGTACGCGATCGGCTCCCCCGACGGCGGCCACGACGCGATCCACCCGGAGCTGGGCACGTTCGACGACTTCGACGCGTTCGTGGCCAGGGCGCGGGAGCTGGGCATGGAGGTCGCCCTCGACCTGGCCCTGCAGTGCTCGCCGGACCACCCGTGGGTCACCGAGCACCCCGAGTGGTTCACCACCCGGCTGGACGGGACCGTCGCCTATGCGGAGAACCCGCCCAAGAAGTACCAGGACATCTACCCGCTGAACTTCGACAACGACCCCGCCGGGATCTACGCCGAGGTGCGCCGGGTGCTCCAGGTCTGGATCGACCACGGGGTCACGGCGTTCCGGGTGGACAACCCGCACACCAAGCCCCTGGAGTTCTGGGAGTGGGTCATCGCCGACGTCAACGCGGCGCACCCGGACGTGATCTTCCTGGCCGAGGCGTTCACCCGCCCGGCGATGATGCACGCCCTGGCCAAGATCGGCTTCCACCAGTCGTACACCTACTTCACCTGGCGCAACTCCGCCGAGGAGATCGCCGAGTACTTCGAGGAGGTGTCGGGCGCGCCGGCCGCCTACATGCGGCCGAGCCTCTGGCCGACCACGCACGACATCCTCACGCCGTACATGCAGCACGGTGGCCCGCCGGCCTTCGCCATCCGCGCGATCCTGGCCGCGACCGGCGCACCGACCTGGGGCATCTACTCCGGCTACGAGCTCGTGGAGAACGTGCCGCGCCCGGGTGTCGAGGAGCAGATCGACAACGAGAAGTACGAGTTCAAGCCACGCAACTGGTTCGCCGCCCGCCAGACCGGCATCGGTGACCTGCTCGCCCGGCTCAACGCGATCCGCCGCGAGCACCCCGCGCTCCAGCGGCTCCGCGGCCTGACCGTGCACCCTGCCACGGACGAGGCCACGATCTGCTTCTCGCGTCGGGTCACCGCGGGGCAGTCCCCCACCGGTCGCGCCGACACCGTGCTCGTGGTGGTCAACACCGACCCGCACCACACCCGCGAGGGCACCCTCCGGCTCGACCTCGAGGCGCTGGGCCTGGCTGGGGACACCGGCACGTTCGTCGTCCGGGACCTCGTCTCGGGCGAGACGTACACGTGGGACGCCGAGCCGTACGTGCGGCTCGACCCCTGGACCCGGTGCGGCCACGTCCTGGCGGTGGAGGCCCCGTGAGCGAGACCCAACCACCCGTCCCGGTCGACACCGGGGCGATGCGCGTCGTCGAGCCGGAGCAGGTGCGGCCGACGACCGGCGCGACCGCCCGGGTGGACCCGACCCGGGCGCTGCCGCCGCGCGCCCAGCCCACCGCGGCGCTGCCCAGCCAGTCCTCCCCCGGGCTGTCCGACGACCCGGACTGGTACCGCACGGCGGTGTTCTACGAGGTCATGCTGCGCTGCTTCGCCGACTCCACGGGAGCGGGCTCGGGAGACCTCCGCGGCCTCATCGGCCGGCTGGACTACCTGCAGTGGCTGGGCGTGGACTGCCTGTGGCTGCCGCCGTTCTACCCGTCACCGCTGCGCGACGGCGGGTACGACATCGCCGACTACACGGCCATCGCCTCGCAGTACGGCGCCCTGAGCGACTTCGCCGAGCTCATCGAGGCCGCCCACGCCCGGGGCATCCGGATCGTCGTCGACATGGTGATGAACCACACCTCGGACGCCCACCCGTGGTTCCAGGCCTCCCGCTCGGACCCCGACGGCCCCTACGGCGACTTCTACGTGTGGAGCGACGACCCGGAGCGCTACTCCGGCGCGCGGATCATCTTCGTGGACACCGAGGCGTCCAACTGGACGTTCGACCCGGTGCGCCGGCAGTACTACTGGCACCGGTTCTTCAGCCACCAGCCGGACCTGAACTTCGAGAACGCCTACGTGCGTGAGGCGATGAAGGACGTCGCCAGGTTCTGGCTGCGGATGGGCATCGACGGGTTCCGGCTGGACGCGGTGCCCTACCTGTTCGAGGAGGAGGGCACCAACTGCGAGAACCTGCCCCGGACCCACGCCTACCTGGCCGAGATGCGCGCGATGGTCGACGAGGAGTTCCCCGGACGGATCCTGCTCGCCGAGGCCAACCAGTGGCCCGAGGACGTCATCGAGTACTTCGGCACGGCCGAGGCCCCCGAGTGCCACATGTGCTTCCACTTCCCGGTGATGCCGCGGCTCTTCTACGCGATCCGCGACCAGAAGGCCGCCGCGATCGTCGACATCCTCGCCGACACCCCGCAGGTGCCCGCCGGGGGGCAGTGGGGCACGTTCCTGCGCAACCACGACGAGCTCACCCTCGAGATGGTCTCCACCGAGGAGCGCGCGGCGATGTACGGCTGGTACGCCCCGGACCCTCGGATGCGGGCCAACATCGGGATCCGCCGGCGGCTCGCCCCGCTGCTGGACAACTCGCGCGCCGAGATCGAGCTCGCGCACGCGCTGCTGCTGTCGCTGCCCGGCAGCCCGTGCCTCTACTACGGGGACGAGATCGGGATGGGCGACAACATCTGGCTGCCCGACCGCGACGCGGTGCGCACCCCGATGCAGTGGACGCCGGACCGCAACGCCGGTTTCTCCACCACGTCCGACCCGGGCAAGCTCTACCTGCCCGTGGTCCAGTCCCTGGTCCACACGTACACGGCGGTCAACGTCGAGTCCCAGCTGGCGCAGAACACCTCGCTGCTGCACTGGGTGCACGGCATGCTCGCCATCCGGCGGCAGCACCCGGTGTTCGGCGCCGGCCGCTACGTGCCGGTTCAGACCGACAGCGATGCGGTGCTCGCGTTCTTCCGCACCGACGACACCGAGACCGTGCTGTGCGTCGCGAACCTGGCCGCCACGCCGCGCGCGGCCACCCTGACGATGGCCGGCCACGCCGGGGCGGCGCTGGCCGACGTGTTCGGCGGCTCGCCGTTCGGTCAGGTCGCCGCGGACGGCACGGTGCGCGTGACGCTGGGCTCGCGCGACTTCTTCTGGCTGACGGTGGCGCCGTGAGCCTCGACCGCGACCTCGTGCCGCTGCTCGCGGGCTGGATGCCGCGGCAGCGCTGGTACCCCGCCAAAGGCCGCGGCGTCGGGCTGCGCATCCTGGGCGGCCTGCGCCTGGACGGCACGGCCCGTCAGGTCCGCCTGGACGGCACGTCGGCGTCGGACGGCGACGTCGCGGTCGAGGTGTACGTCGTCGGCCTGGACTCCGGCGACCGGCTGGACGTCGTCCAGGTGCCGCTGACGTCTCGGTCCGCACCGCTGGCCGGCAGCCGAGCACGCCCTGGTCGGCCAGGCGACCGACCCGACGCGCGGGCGGGTGTGGGTCTACGACGCGCCGCACGACCCGGTGTTCGTCGCCGCTCTGCTCGCGGCGCTCGAGCGCCCCCCGGGTCACCCGGCGCCGCCTGCGCTCAGCTTCGTCGCGGGTGCTGCGCGGCGAGCAGTCCAACACCAGCGTGATCGTCGACGGCGACGGCCCCCGGCCGGTGATCGTCAAGGTGTTCCGCACGCTGCACCCCGGGGAGAACCCTGACGTCGAGGTGCTGCGCGGGCTGGACGGGTTCGCCCAGGTCCCGGGTCTGGTCGGCTGGCTGCCCGGGTCCTGGACCGGCCGCACGGGCGAGCCGGTGGACGGTCAGCTCGCCGTCGCCACCGAGTTCGTCGCCGACGGCCAGGACGCGTGGCGTGAGGCAGCCGAGGCCGTGGCCGACGGCGCGGACTTCAGCGCGCCGCGCACGCAGCCTCGGCGCCGCGACGGCGAGGCTGCACACCGCGCTCGCCGGCGCGTTCGGCACCACGCCCGTCGACGACGTCGCCCGAGCGGGGCTGCGCGACGCGCTGCGCTCGCGGATCACCTGGGCACTGTCGACCACCGACGCCCTGGACCGCCACCGGGGCGCGCTGGCCGACCGGGCCGAGCACCTCGACCTCGCCGACCTGCCGCCGCTGCAGCGGGTGCACGGTGACTACCACCTCGGCCAGGTGCTGCACTCACCCACGCCGCGGCTGGGTGGTCCTGGACTTCGAGGGCGAGCCGCTTCGGCCGCTCGCCGAGCGCACCCGGCCCGACCTCGCCCTGCGCGACGTGGCCGGCATGCTCCGCTCGTTCGACTACGCCGCCGGTCAGGTCCGGGTGAGCACCCTCGACGCGGCCGCCGCGGAGGCGGCCGACGCCTGGGCACGCGCCGCCCGGGACGCCTTCTGCGTCGGGTACGCCGACGTCGCCGGACGCGATCCCCGCGAGGACGCCGCGCTGCTCGCCGCGCTCGAGCTGGACAAGGCGCTGTACGAGGTCGTCTACGAGGCGGGCAATCGCCCGGAGCTGGATCGACGTGCCGCTCGGCGCCGTCGACCGCCTGCTCGGGGCGCCGTCGGCCTGAGTCGGTGCGCGCAGGGGCACACCGTGGCAGGGTGGCTCCATGACGACTCCATCCGCGTCAGCGCCGGCGCCCCGCGCAGTGTTCACCGAGGAGCTGACGGCCATCGCCGCCGGCGTCCACCAGGACCCGCACCGAGTCTTGGGTGCGCACCTCGACGACGGGATCGTGACGTTCCGCACGCTGCGGCCGATGGCCGACGCCGTGGTGGTGGTCACGCCGGACGGCGAGATCCCGGCCGCGCACGAGCACGACGGCGTATGGGTCGCGGCGCTCGAGGCGCCTGCGGTCCCGGACTACCGGCTCCGGGTGACGTACGGCGGCATCCCCGACGACGCTCGATGACCCGTACCGGTTCATCCCGACGCTCGGCGAGGTGGACCTGCACCTCATCGCCGAGGGCCGCCACGAGGAGCTCTGGACGGCGCTCGGCGCCAACGTGCGCCGCTACCCGGGCCCGATGGGCGAGGTGCAGGGCACGTCGTTCGCGGTCTGGGCGCCCAACGCCAGGGCCGTGCGTGTGGTCGGCGACTTCAACCACTGGCAAGGCGCGACCCACGCGATGCGCGAGCTGGGCGGCACCGGTGTCTGGGAGCTGTTCGTCCCCGGCGTCGCTGCCGGCACGGTCTACAAGTACGAGATCCTCACCCAGGACGGCTCGTGGCGGCAGAAGGCCGACCCGCTGGCCAAGGGCACCGAGCTGCCGCCCGCCACGGCATCCGTCGTCGTGGAGTCGAGCTACGCCTGGGGCGACAAGGACTGGATCGACCGACGCACCGGGGCCGACCCGCACCAGGGCCCGATGAGCATCTACGAGGTCCACCTGGGCTCCTGGCGCCCCGGGCTCGGCTACCGCGAGCTCGCCGACCAGCTGGTCGAGCACGTCGTCGAGATGGGCTTCACCCACGTGGAGTTCCTGCCCGTCGCCGAGCACCCGTTCGGCGGCTCGTGGGGCTACCAGGTCAGCTCCTACTACGCCCCGACCTCGCGGTTCGGCTCCCCGGACGACTTCCGGCTGCTCGTCGACCGGCTGCACCAGGCCGGCGTCGGCGTGATCGTCGACTGGGTGCCGGCCCACTTCCCCAAGGACGAGTGGGCCCTGGGCCGGTTCGACGGCACTCCGCTGTACGAGCACCCCGACCCGCTGCTCGGCGAGCACCCGGACTGGGGCACGTTCGTCTTCGACTTCGGCCGCAGCGAGGTGCGCAACTTCCTGGTCGCGAACGCCACGTACTGGCTCGAGGAGTTCCACGTCGACGGGCTGCGGGTGGACGCGGTGGCCTCGATGCTCTACCTGGACTACTCGCGCAGCCACGGCCAGTGGCGGCCCAACGTGCACGGCGGGCGCGAGAACCTGGACGCGATCGCGTTCATCCAGGAGGCCAACGCGACGGCCTACCGCCGCACCCCGGGGATCCTGATGATCGCCGAGGAGTCGACGGCCTGGCCGGGCGTCACCACGCCGACGAGCGGCGGCGGCCTGGGCTACGGCCTGAAGTGGAACATGGGCTGGATGAACGACACCCTGCGCTACCTGGCCGAGGAGCCGATCAACCGGCAGGTACCACCACAACGAGATCACGTTCTCGATGGTGTACGCGTTCTCCGAGCAGTTCATCCTGCCGCATCAGCCACGACGAGGTGGTGCACGGCAAGGGCTCGCTCATGCACAAGATGCCGGGCGACCACCTGCAGCAGGCCGCCGGCCTGCGCGCGCCTGCTCACCTACCAGTGGACCCACCCGGGCAAGCAGCTGCTGTTCATGGGCAGCGAGTTCGGCCAGACCGCCGAGTGGAGCGAGTCGCGGGGTCTCGACTGGCACCTCCTCGAGCACGCCACGCACCAGGGCATCGCCCGGCTCGTGGTGGACCTGAACCGGTTCTACCGCTCGGAGCCCGCGCTGTGGGCGCTGGACGGCGACCCGGCCGGGTTCGAGTGGATCGACTCCCAGGACGCCGGGCACAACGTGCTCACCTACATCCGGCGCGACGGCGAACGGCCGCAGCGTGGTGGTCGCGGTGAACTTCGCCGGGGTCACCCACGAGGGCTACCGGCTCGGCCTGCCGTCGGGCGGGGCCTGGCGCGAGGTGATCAACACCGACGCAGACGTCTACGGCGGCTGGGGCGTGGGGAACATGGGCCGGGTCGAGGCCTCGGCGCAGCCGCTGCACGCCCAGGGCTGGTCGGCGAGCGTCCGGCTGCCGGCGCTCGGTGCGATCGTGCTGGTCCCCGAGGACCAGTAGCGACCCGGACCGTCCGCGGCGACCGCGGGCGGCGGTCTCAGTACAGCGCGCTGGCGAGGGCGCGGCGGGCGCGCGCGACCCGCGGGTCGTCGTCTGCCGACCACTGCGAACAGCGCCACGAGCCGCTCGCGGGCGCTCTCGCGGTCCGGCCCGGCGGTGCGACGGATCACGCCCAGCAGCCGGTCGAACGCGGGCTCGACGCCGCCCGAGGCCAGCTCGAGGTCGGCCATCGCGAGCTGTGCGTCCAGGTCCGCCGGGTCTGCGGCGCGCCCGCGTGACGTCCGCCCGGTCGAGCGCCTCCACACGGCGCAGCAGGTCGACCTGGGCGAGCCCGGCCGAGGCCATGTCGTCGCGCGGGTTCTGCGCGAGCGCACGACGGTAGGCGTCGGCCGCGCCGGCCAGGTCCCCGGCCTCGATGGCGTCGTAGGCCTCCTGGTGCAGCGGTGGGAGGGGCGGTTCGGCGGGCTCGGCGGGCTCGGCGTCCGGCGCTTGCTCGGTCGGCGGCCCGACCCGACCGGTGATCGAGTTCGCCTCGGCCACCTCCAGCAGCCGGTCGAGCAGGGCCCGGATGTCCTCGCGGCCGGCCGGCCCCTGGAACAGGGGCACGGGCTGGCCGCGCAGCACCCCGAGCACGGTCGGGACCGCCTCGGCACCGATCGCCTGAGCCAGCTGCGGGTTGGCGTCGGCGTCCAGACGCGCGATGAGGAGCCGGCCGTCCAGCTCGGCCGCCAGCGCGACGAGGTCCGCGGCCACCTGGGTGCTGGCCTCGCTCCACGAGGCCCAGAGCACCAGCACCACGGGCACGCTCGACGACTGCTGCACGACCGCGCCGAAACCGGCCTCGTCGGTGATGTCGACCACGGCGGACGTGGGCGCACCCGTCTCGGTCGTGGGCCGGCCGCCCGGAGGTGGGGCCTGCCGGCCCAGCCCGGACAGGTCGACGGCTCCGCGGATGTCGAGCCGCGGACGGGAGTCGGGGGTCTGCGTCATCATGTCCTCGAATGCGGGGTGGTGGGAATCAGGATCCGGTCACCTGGACGGGGACGTGCTCGGCGCCGAGGACCGTGACCGGCTCGGAGGAGCCGGCGGGCGGCACCGCGAAGGCCACCGTGCTCAACCAGTGGATCGCGAGGTCCTTGGTGACCGTGTTCGTGCCGAGCAGCGCGGCCGTCTGGTCGGCGATCGTCAGTGTCGAGTCGACCAGGGTCAGCGTGGTGACCGTCTCGACGGAGCCCACCACGATGGCGCCGCCGTCGGCGGTCTCCAGCGCCCACGGGCCGCTCCCGCCCGGGGCGTAGGTCTCGGTGACCGAGCCCTTGCCGATCGCTGCCTTCCACGCGTCGCGCTGCTCGGCGATCCGGACCCGCAGCGGGTCCTGCGTGAACTCGCCGGCGTACTGCGACCCGTCGCCGTTGGTGAGCACGTCCACGTAGTGGGCGATCACGTCCTGCGGCGTCAGTGCGGCCGGACCACCGTTCGGCGGGACCGGTGCGCTGCCGTGGTCGGGCTGCATCGTGGCGGGCATCTCGACGCCGCCGTACAGCCGCACCCACGACCAGAGCTGGTACTGATCGCGGGGCGCCTCCTGCACGAGCGTGAGCAGCAGCGGCGCCCGCAGGTCCTCGGGCGGGTCGGTGACCACCATGAGCACCCGCGGCCAGCCGGTCGTCGCGGGGTCGATCACGGTCTGGGCGCCGGCCGGCACGGTGGTGATCGCGTCGGCGCCGCCCTGGGTGGCCAGCACGTACTGGGCCCGGCGCATCTGAGCCGCAGGGCCGGTCAGGCGGGCGGCCAGGCCCGTGTCGATCTCGTCCAGCTGCGCAGACAGGTCGTCGCCCCCCGCCGCGGCCGCCGCGAGGGCTGCGGTGTCCGCCTGCTCGACGACCCCGGTGACGTCACCGAGGATGCGCTCGAGCTGGCCGGTGCCGAGCGCGGGCGGCACCTGGGCCAGCACCGCGTCGGGCGTCGGCTCGGGCAACGGGGCGGCGCACGAGGTCAGCACCGCGCCGAGTACCAACGCCGCGACGAGCGTGGCGGGACGGCGCCTCATCGGTCCTCCTCCTTCGAGGCGCGGGGATCACCGAAACGCTGTTCCCTGGCCTGCGTGGTGGCGGCGGGCAGCCCCCACGCGCGCCGCCAGGCGTCGCCGGACGGTCCCGAGGCCGTGGGCGGCTCGGGCAGCGCGACGGGTTCCTCGGGCTCCGGCTCGGGGGCCCACGGTTCGGCCACGTCACGCTGCCGCCCTCGCAGACGGCCGAACGTGCGGCGGGCCCAGCCACCCTGGGACCGTTCCGCGGGCGTCGGCCCGGAGTCGGGCGTCCCCGGCATCGGGGCCGGCGACGGGCCGACCACGGCCGGGGCCGACGGTGCGGGCCGCAGCGCCTCCGTGGGCCCCGCGGACCGAGCGGCCCGGTCGGGAGGCGTCGACCAGGCCGGCATGACGGGGTGCTCGTCCTGCACGGCGCCGTCCTGGGCCGGCTCCGGTCGGGCGCGACGACCGTGAGGGCGGCGGCTCGGCGGCTCGGCGTGGGGCGCCTCGTCCACCGCGGACGGGGTCCCGACGGCGGCCGAGGCGGACTCGGGGCGCGGTCCTGAGGTCGCGGCCTCGGGGACCGGCGCCGGCTCGTGGGCCGGCTCTCCGGGCCCCCCCGCGGGTCGCGCGCGACGCTCGAGGGCCGCGACGCGCTCCCGCTCCTCGCGCTCGCGCATCTCACGCAGCGCTCGACGGGTGAGCGGGACCTCGCCGCTCGGCCGCGGCACTTCCGCGGATCCGGGCGCGGCGGTCTGGTGCTCGGCGGCGGGCTCGTGCTCGACGGGCGCGGGCTGCTCGGTCAGCGCCGCCGGAAGCTCTGCGGAGTCCGGCGTCGGGTCGTCGACCATGGGTTCGGGCCGCGCGACCGTCCACCGCACCGGGGTCGATCGCCGGCCGGGCGCGGACGGCGCCACGCGCGCCTCGGGCTCCGCCGCCGTGGCGGCCGGGGCGACGCGCGAGTGCCGTCCGGTCCTCGTCGACGCCTCTTCGAGCACGGCGGCGCCGGCCGGGATCGGGACCAGCGTGTCCCACAGGCGAGCGGTCTTCCCGACCAGCCCCGCACCGAGCGCGGGTCGCCATGCCCGCAGCCCGAGCAGCACCCACCACAGCACGCCGAGCGCGAGGAGCACGCCGCCGACGATCAGACCGGGCCGCAGCCACGGCGTGGTCACCACCTGGGGCCAGGCGAGAGTCAGCTCGACAGGGCCGCCGTCGGGGGCCGCGACGAGCACGCTCCAGCGGCCGGCCTCGCGCTGCCAGGTGTAGACGGCGGTCCCGGTGCCGGTGACCTGGTCCACCCAGAGGTCGGACCCGGTCGGGTCCGCGAGGGTGGTGGTCCCGGCCCCCGGTGCGGTGGCGCCGTCGGTCGGTGACGCGGAGCCGGCGGGCGAGGCGGTCTCGGTCGGCGACGTGGTCTCGGTCGGCGACGTGGTCTCGGTCGGCGACCCCGTCGCGGACTCGGAGCCGCTCGGCGACGCGGTGTCCGGCGGGGCCGTCGCCTCGCTGCCCGAGGCAGCCTCGGTGGCGAGCTCGGTACGGCTGGTCAGGCCCGTCACGTGGGTCGCCGGGTCGGCGCCGATCCACGCCTCGACGTCCGCCGTGCGCCCGAGCGCAAGGACCACCGGCCCGCCAGCGTGCGCCGTGACCGTCACGCGGTCGGCCGCGAGGTCGAGCACGCCGGGGTCGGTGACCAGGTAGGTGTCGGAGGTGGCCGACGCCCTCAGGGTGTCCGCGGGGCGCCAGACGGTCGCCGAGGCGACGCCCAGGCCGGCCGCAGCGGCGCCCAGCAGGCACAGCAACGACGCGATGAGGCGAGGCAGCACGGATCGGTCCCTTTCGACGTGACGCCCCAGGATAGGCGAGCCCTGTGCGAGGTGCGTGCCCGACGGCTGCCGGGACGGGGGTGGGTCAGCGGTGCCGGGACGGTTAGTCTGGTCCGAGTGCCGCCGCCTCTGCGGTGGCGGCGACAGTCGCGTCCCGGCCACTGCGGCTGCACCCGAGAGCTCTGCTGGAGGTACCGGTGTCTGACGAGCGAGCGATCTTCCCGGTCGTGCTCCGCGGCTACGACCGCACCCAGGTCGAGCAGCGGCTCGGCGAGCTCGAGCGCCAGGTGCACGAGGCGCGCGCCCAGGTCGAGCAGATGGACACCCGCTCGATGCAGATCGCCGGTGAGCTGTCCGAGGCCCATCGTCAGCTGCGCGAGGCGGAGCGGCCCACGTACTCCGGGCTCGGGTCGAGGATCGAGCAGCTCCTGCGCTCCGCGGAGGAGCAGTCCTCCGACGTGCTCGCGCAGGCCAACGCCCAGGCGGCCGACGCGATGGCCCGCGCCAAGCTGGCCGCCGGCCAGCTCCGCGCGCGGGCCGAGAACGAGGTCGCGGAGATGCTCGCGACCGCCAGGCGCGAGGCCGAGGAGCTGCGCAGCACCGCCCAGGCCGAGTCCGAGTCGGCCCTGACCTCCGCCCAGCGCCGCGCCGAGGAGCTGGTGAGCTCGGCCGAGCGCGAGGCGGCACGGATCTCGAGCGCGATCACCACCGAGGAGGCCGAGCGCCGCGGCAGCCTCGAGCGCGAGCTGGGCACCCAGCGGGCCACCGTCGAGCGCGAGACCACCGAGCTGCGGGTGAGCACCGAGCAGTACGCCACCGAGCTGCGCACCACGACCGAGCGCGAGACCGGCGAGCTGCGCGAGGAGACCGAGCGGTACGCCGCTGAGCTCCGGGCGACCGCCGATGCCGAGACCACCACCCTGCGTCAGCGCACCGAGGCCGAGACCGCTGCCCACCGGACCGAGGCGGAGCAGTACGCGGCACAGCTGCGGGCCACCGCCGACCGCGAGGTCGCCGAGCTGCGCGAGGCCGTCGAGACCGAGGTCGGAGCGTTGCGCGCGAAGGCGGCCGAGCAGGCCGACGAGGTGCGCAACGCCGCCGAGCGGGACGCCCGGTCCATCCGGACGACCGCCGAGCAGGAGGCCACGGCCCTGCGCACGGAGGCCGACCAGTACGCGGGGTACGTGCGGGCCACCGCCGACCGCGAGGTGGCGGAGCTGCGCTCGTCGGTCGCCGAGGAGGCCACCGCCGCACGCGCCGCGCTCACCGAGGAGCTCGCCACGGTCCGGGCCGAGGCCGAGGACTACGCGAGCGTCCTGCGCGCGACCGTCGACCGCGAGACCACCGAGCTGCGCGAGACCACCGGGCGCGAGGCGAGCCACCTGCGCGCCACGGCGCGGCGCGAGACCACCGAGCTGCGCGAGACCACCGAGCGCGAGACCACCGAGCTGCGCGAGACCACCGAGCGCGAGACCACCGAGCTGCGCGAGACCACGCGGCTGGAGGTCGACCGCCAGCTCTCCGAGGCCAAGCGCGTCGCGGCCGAGATGCTCCGCGAGGCGAGCGCCGAGGCAGAGGCCAAGCGCTCGGCGGCAGCAAAGCTTCTCGCGGACGCCGAGGTGGAGATCGCGACCAAGCGCGAGGAGGCCGAGCGCGCGGATGCCGAGCGCCACGACGCCGCGCGCCTGGCCACCGAGAAGATGGTGTCCGACGCCGAGGCGCACGCGGCCGACGCGGAGCAGCGGGTGGCTCACGCGCTCGAGCAGGCCGAGAAGATCCGCAACGACGCCGACGCCCACGCCAAGGAGCTGCTGTCCAACGCGCGGCGCAACGCCGACCGGGTGGTCTCCGACGCGCGCGAGCACGCCGAGACCACCCTCTCGGACGCGATGACCGAGGCCGAGCGGGAGCGCACCACCGCTCAGCGCCAGGTCGAGGACCTCAACCGCCAGCGCGAGGCGATCACGTCGTACCTCGACGAGCTGCGCAGCCTGCTGGGTCACGAGCCGATCCCCTCCCCGACCACGCTGGCCAAGGCGGAGGCCGCCGAGGCGCGGTTCATCGACGACGCGGTGGAGGACACCGACGAAGCGGCGCAGGGCCAGGACTCGGCGGAGGAGCCCGAGGGCCAGGACTCGGCCGAGGAGCCCGAGGGCCAGGACTCGGCCGAGGAGCCCGAGGGCCAGGACTCGGCCGAGGACGCGGGCGACGCCTCCGAGCCGGCGGCCGACCCGGACACCGAGACGGACACCGAGACCGTCGCCACCCTGCCCGAGCAGCGCGGCGAGCCGGACGAGAGCGCGGAGAGCGTCGCCGAGGCGACCACCGACGCCGAGACCGACGGCCAGGACACCGAGGCCACCGGGTCGGGATCGGACGGGACCCAGCGCGGCCAGAAGGCCCGTGCCGGCCGCTGAGCCTCCCGGGCACGAGCGGCCCGGGGCCGCAGACGAGCCGGCGGGGCCCGCAGGCGAGCGGCGAGCCGAGCGAGCCGAGGCCGCCCGGGCGCACGCCGAGGCGCTGGACCGCCGCCGCGCCAAGGAGACCGAGCGCGCGCGTGCTCTGATCGCCGAGTTCCTGGCGCAGGCGCGCGCGCGAGGCCTCGCTCCGGTGGAGCTGCGAGCCCGCTCCGCCGACGGCCGCCGGCGCTACCGGACGGGGCTGCGCGGCTGGTACCTGCGCCGCAACGAGACCGTCGCGCTGACCCCCGACGGCGACTTCTACCTCACGACCGCCCCGTCGTCACTGCTGGCGCTGGTGCGCGGGGTGCGCCTGACGCCGTCGGACCCGCCGCTGGTGCTGGGCGCGGGAGCGCGGGACGGGGAGTCGATCGACCTGGCCGAGGCGCTGGCTCGGGTCCTCGACGGCGCCGCGGGCACATAGCGGCGGGTCACGACTGCCAGGTGCCGTCCCAGTCCCCCAGCGGGCCGGCGGTGGTGTACTCGCGCAGGTAGGTGATCAGCCCGTCCCGGACGTGCGCCACCGAACGGCCCTCGACCTGTGCGCGCACGCCCTGCCAGGTCACCTCGAGCGCCCACTGCGCGGTGATGACCCCGTTCGACTCGGACTCCTCGGCGATCTCGACGGTGTGCACCACGCCACCGGCGCGGATCCAGCCTCGGAGCCAGTCCACGACGGCGTCGGCCCCACGCAGCACGACCCCGTGCGAGTCGACCACCACGCAGCCGTCGTCCAGCACTGCGCGCGCCGCCGAGACGTCTCGGCAGAGCCAGGCGTCCAGATACGCGCGCAGTGGGTTCACGGCGCGCTCAGCCGCCCGCCCGGTGCAGCAGGCCGCTCAGCGCGGCCGCGACAGGCTCCGGGTTCTCGATCGGCGTCATGTGGCCGGCCTCGGGAACCACGACGACCTCGCAGCCCAGTGCCTCGGCCATCGCCCGCGCAGCGTCGACCGGCGCGATCTCGTCCTGCTGCCCGACGACGACGACCGCCGGACAGGTGACCTCGCGCAGCACCGCCGTGCGGTCGGGCCGCGCCGCCATCGCGCGCTGCGCCCAGGCCACGCCGCGCGGCCCCTGGTCACCGATCCAGGTCTCCAGGTGCTCGACGAGGTCCGGACGCGTCGCCCGGGAGGTCGTGCCGAGCAGCGTCGTGCGCATCCCGAGCACGGGCTCGACCGAGTCCTCCGCGAGCACCGCGTCGGCCACCCGCAGCCGGTTGTCCCGCGCCGCCTCGGCGTCCGCCCCCGACCGCGTGTCCAGCAGCGCCAGGCCTGCGAGGAGGTCGGCGTGACGCTCGGCGAGCGCCATCGCGACGTACCCGCCCATCGACAGGCCGGCCACCACCGCGCGGGCAACCCCGGCGCCGCGCAGGGTCGCGGCGACCCCGTCGGCCATCACCTCGACCGACGGTCCCCGGCCACCGAGGGCCTCGGCCACGTCCTCGCCGATCGGAGAGACCCCGAACCCCGGCAGGTCCACCGCCAGCACAGTCGGGTCACCGGGCAGCAGGTCCGTCACGTCGATCCACATGCGATGGTCCAGGGGGAAGCCGTGCAGCAGCACCAGCGGTACCGAGCCCGGTCGCCCGGTGCGCAGCCGGTGCAGCGCGAGCATTCCGTCGGTGGTCATCCGTCCTCGCTCTCCGGCGCCCCGGCCCGGGCGCCCTCCTCGGACGTGGCGGCGGGCCGCGCCGCGGTGGTCATCGGACCGTCCCAGGTGGTCGGCAGCGGCCCGTGGCCCGGCAGCACGTGGGCGACGACCTCGTCGAGCACCCGGCGCACGGCGGGCTCGCCGACCCAGAGGTGCTTGGCACCGTCCACCCCGATCACCTCGGCCTGGCGGACCCGGGCGAAGCGCCGGCGCGCCTCGTCCGGCCGCAGGTAGGTGTCGAGCTCCGGAACCAGGGCAACCAGCGGCCGGCCGAACGCGTCCCAGCGGTCCAGGTCCGCGTCCGTGGCCCGGGCCAGCGGCGGGGAGAGCAGGATGGCGCCCTGCACCGCGGGGTCCGCACCGTGCATGAGAGCCAGCTCCGTGCCGAACGACCAGCCGAGCAGCCAGGGCGCCGGCAGGTCGTGGAACTCGGCGTACTCGATCGCGGCCGCGACGTCGTACCGCTCGGCGCGGCCGCCGTCGAACGCGCCGTCACTGCGTCCCCGGGGCGAGGACGTCCCCCGGGTGTTGAACCGCAGCACCGCGAGGTCGGCCAGTGCCGGCAGGCGCCAGGCGGCCTTGCGCAGCACGTGGGAGTCCATGAACCCGCCGTGGGTGGGAAGCGGGTGGAGCGTGACGAGGGTGGCGACCGGCGGTCGGTCCGCGGGCAGTGCGAGCTCGCCCACGAGCCGCAGCCCGTCGGCGGTGTGGAGCTCGATGTCGGTGCGGCGGGCGGGCAGCACGGACAGCGCGCGGATCGGAACGGGTGAGTTCGCCATCGAGTTGAGCCTAGTCGGGGATCTCGGACCCACGATCACGGCTAGCCGCGACGGACCACCCGCGCGGCGCGGGCGCCACCCCCCACGGCGAGAGGCATCCGATGACGGCGCAGGCCGGTTCCGTCGAGCGCGACGTCGCGTTCGAGGACCTCTTCTTCTCGACCACGGACCGCAAGGGCGTCATCGACGGCTCGAACACGGTCTTCTGCCACTACGCGCGGTACTCGATGGACGAGCTGCTCGGGGCACCGCACAACATCATCCGGCATCCCGCCATGCCCGGCGGGGTGTTCCACATCATGTGGGACCTGCTGCTCTCCGGGCGGCCGATGGCGGGCTACGTCGCGAACCTGGCCGCGGACGGGGCGACCTACTGGGTCTTCGCCACGATCACGCCGCTCGGCGACGGCTTCTTGTCGGTACGGCAGCGGCCGTGCGTCACCGACACGTTCCGCACCGCTGCCGCGCTCTACGACCAGGTGCGCCCCGCCGAGCTCGAGGCGCGACGCGAGGGGGCCACCCGCGCGCAGGCGGCGCGCTCCGGCGCGGAGGCGATCCACGAGGCGGTCGCCGGCCTCGGGTTCGCGGACTACTCGGAGTTCATCCGCCACGCGGTGCCCGCCGAGGTCGCGGCGCGCCGCGCGACGACCTCCTGGACCGCTCCCGACCCGCGGGACCCGCTCGACGGGGTCACGCGTGGCCTCGTCGACGCCGCGATCTCCGTCGACCGCGCGCTGGACACCCAGGAGGCCGCGCTCGGCGAGCTCGAGACGCTCTCCGCCGCGCTGGCCGAGGCGTCGGCGCGGTCGGTCGGCTCCGTCAGGCAGCTCGACAGCGCCGTGACGTCCGCCACCACGGCCTCGCAGGAGGTCCACGAGACCCAGCCCGTCCTGGCGAAGGTCGCCCGTCCGCTCGTCGAGACCAGCGGATGGTTGCGGGGGGCGTTCGACGAGCTGGCCAGGCTCCTGGCCCGAGCCCGCCTGGGCATCTCGGTGCTCCAGCTGAACAACGCCCTCGCCCGCCTGCACGACGAGACGCTCGCCGAGTTCGCCCGTGAGATGGCGGCCGGCGAGGCGCCCGAGCGCGCGCCGGTCTACGTCCAGCAGCTGTGCCGCGCGCTCGAGGAGACGGTCACCACCGTCACCCAGGAGACGGCGATGACCCGCGCCGTCCTCGACGACGTGGCGGACGCCCTGACCGAGGTGCGGGAGAAGATGCTCGAGTTCCAGCGGCACCTGGCGACCTGGCGCCTGCTGATCCCGCGCTACGGGTTGTCGCGGCAGCTCGACCCGTACACCGGCCCGATCGACGGGCAGCTCAACGCCGGGCTGACGCTCATCGGGCAGGTGCACGAGCTCGCCCGGCGATGCGTGACCAGCGCCCGGCGCCTGGACGCCGAGCCTCTCTCCCGCGCGGTGAGCGCCGTGGTCGCGGCGCGCGAGGCGGCGGTGCACGCCACCTGACCCGACGTCAGGACAGCAGGGTCTCGAGGCACCGGGCCACGCCGTCGTCGTCGTGGGCCCGGCAGACCTCGTCCGCCGCAGCGAGCACCCTGGGGTGCGCATTCGCCACAGCCACCCCGTGACCGGCCCAGGCGAGCATCTCCAGGTCGTTGGGCATGTCCCCGAACGCCCACACCTCCTCGGCCCGGATGCCACGCTGGGCCGCCCAGCGCGCCAGGGTCGAGGCCTTCGTCACGCCCGGCGCCGCGATCTCTGCCAGCCCGACGGCCCCCGAGTCGTGGACCTGGCCCCGACCGGCCACCACCTCACGCACCAGCGCCCCGAAGGCGTCGTCGTCGACGCCCGCGCATCGCACCAGCAGCTTGCCCGCTCCCGCGACCGCCACGTCCTCGATCCGCTCCGCGCGGGAGGCGTCCGTCTGCCAGCCCTCGAAGCCGCGCTCGGCCAGCATGCCCTCGGGTGTCTCGACGGCGAACACCGGGCCCGGCAGCGCCCGCCGCAGGTCCTCCACGACCGCGCGGGTCAGCCGCGGGCCCATCAGGTGTCGTTCGATCGCGCGCGACGTCGCCAGGTCGACCACGACCGCCCCGTTGAGGCAGATCGCGGTCGCATGGCCCAGGCCGGCCACCGGGGCCAGCCAGCGCGGCGGGCGCGCAGTGACCACCAGCACCTCGACGCCGAGCTCCCGCACCGCCGCGAGCACGGCGGAGGTGTGCGCCGAGATCGTCCCGTCCGGCCGCAGCAACGTGCCGTCCAGGTCGGTCGCGATCAGGCGCGGCAGCGCGGGGCTCACCGGCGCGAGCCCCGGCGGCTCCAGCACGAGCGGTGCCAGTGGCGGCGAAGCTCGAGCGCGGCGTCGGCGCCCAGCAGCGCGTCGGACTGCCACGCCACCACGTGCGGCGTGCCGGGCACGATCTCCTGCTGGCACCCCGGGCACAGGTAGGTCTTGTCCGGCGAGGTCACCGAGCGCACCGTCCACGTGCCGTCCGGCCCCTGCTCGGACCGCGTGCCCCCGCGAGCCCGCTCGACGTCCAGCTCGGGGTGCGCGGCTCCCCAGGGCCGTTTCGACGATCGGCGGGCCATGGTCCCATTGTGCCCGCGGCCGCGGACCCGGCCGTCAGGTCTGCGCCGGCGCGACCGGGAGCCGACCGGTGCGGACGAGGTCGCGGTACCAGAACGCGGAGTCCTTCCAGATCCTCTCCTGCGTGTCGTAGTCGACCCGCACGACCCCGAACCGCTTGTGGTAGCCGTAGGCCCACTCGAAGTTGTCCAGCAGCGACCAGACCATGTAACCGCGCACCTCGGCGCCGGCGTCCATGGCCAGTCCCACGGCCTCGACGTGGTCGTGGAGGTAGGCGACGCGTCGGGGGTCGTGCACGGCCCCGTCGGCGCTCACCTCGTCCTCGAACGCCGCGCCGTTCTCGGTGATCATCAACGGCAGTCCGGGGTACCGCCGCGACAGCCCGCTCAGCAGCTCCGTCATGCCCGTCGGGTCGATGTTCCAGCCCATGGCGGTGTGCGGCCCAGGCATCGGGAGGAACTCGACGTCGTCGGCACCCACCCACGGGGAGTGCGCCGACGCGCCATGTCCGTCGGCCATCGAGCGCGGGGCACCGGGAGCCACGTGCCGCACCCGCTGCGTCGAGTAGTAGTTGACGCCGAGCACGTCCAGCCCGGTGTGCGTGACGTCCAGGTCGCCGTCCCGCACGAACGCCCAGTCCGAGACCGCGGCGGTGTCCACCAGCAGGTCCTCGGGGTAGCGCCCCTCAAGGACGGGCGCCAGGAAGGACCGGTTGGCCACCGCATCGATCCGGCGCACGGCGTCCAGGTCCTCGGGCTCGTCGCTGTCCGGCCGTACGACGTGAAGGTTGAGGGTGAGCGACAGCAGCCCCCGGTCGCCCAGAGCGGCCCGGACGGCCTGCCCGGCAAGGCCGTGGCCGAGGTTGAGGTGGTGCACCGCCGCGAGCGCGGCGGACGGGTCGGTGCGGCCCGGGGCGTGCACACCGGAGGCGTAGCCCAGGAACGCCGAGCACCACGGCTCGTTCAGCGTCGTCCACCGGCGCACCCGGTCGCCCAGCGCGTCGACCACGACGGCCGCGTAGTCCCCGAACCGCTCGGCCGTCTCGCGCGCCGGCCAGCCGCCGGCGTCCTCCAGCGGCTGGGGCAGGTCCCAGTGGTACATGGTGACGACCGGCTCGATGCCGGCCGCGAGCAGCTCGTCGACGAGCCGCGAGTAGAAGTCCAGACCTCGGCGCTCGACAGGACCTGACCCGGCGGGCTGGATGCGCGGCCAGGCCAGCGAGAACCGGTACGCCCCCAGACCGAGCTCGCGCATCATCGCCACGTCGGCGGGCATCGCGTGGTAGTGGTCGGCCGCGACCGCACCGGTGTGCCCGTCGGCCACCTTGCCCGGCGTCGCGGAGAACGTGTCCCAGATCGACGGACCGCGACCGTCCTCGTCGGCAGCGCCCTCGATCTGGTAGGACGCGGTCGCCGCACCCCACAGGAAGTCGCTGTCGAACGACCTGCTCATCCGTACACCTCCACGATCGCGTCCCGGGCAACGGCGACCAGCGTACGGCCGTCAGGGCTGGAGGCGTACAAGCGTCCAGCGACCACCGTCGAGGCGGTAGCGCAGCCGGTCGTGCAGCCGGTCCGCCCGGCCCTGCCAGAGCTCGACGCTCCGCGGGGCGAGACGGTACCCGGCCCAGTGGTCGGGCACCGGGACGTCGCCTGGGAACCGTGCCTCGGCCCGGGCGTACCCGCTCTCGAGGGCTGCCCGGTCGGCCACCGGGCTGGACTGCTCGCTGGCCCACGCCGCCAGCTGGTGTCCCCTCGGACGAGCCCGGAAGTACGCGGCGGCCTCGACGGGCGCCACTTCGGCGACCGGTCCGCGGACCGCCACCTGGCGGTCCAGGTCGTGCCAGACGAAGACCGCGGCGGCGCTCGGGTGGGCGGCCAGCTGGCGTCCCTTCGCCGAGCGGCGCTGGGTGAAGAACGTCAGGCCGCGAGCATCCAGGCCCTTGAGCAGGACGGTGCGCGCCGCGGGGTCGCCCTCGGCGTCCACCGTCGCGAGCACCATGGCGTTCGGTTCGACCACGCCCGCGCGCTCGGCGTCGTCCAGCCAGCGGCGCAGCTGCACGATCGGATCGGGGTCCACGTCGTGCTCGTCCAGGCCGCCCAGCAGGTAGCTGCGGCGCAGCGCGGCCAGGCGGTCCGCGGACCGGGCACCGTCAGGGTTCGACACACCGCCATCCTGCCGTCGCCGCACCCGCGCCGCAGGCGCGCGACCACCGGGGGTCAGGCCACCCAGGCCCCGGCCCGCATCACCCGCAGCGGCCGCAGCTCGGCGTCGACGACCACCAGGTCAGCGCGCCGGCCCCCCTCGAGCGCGCCGATGTCCGGGCGTCCCAGCACGGCGGCCGGCGTCGTGGCGGCCGACCGGACCGCATCCCGCAGCGGCACGCCGGCGGCCACGGTGGCGCGCACCACGTCGAGCAGGTGGGCCGTCCCGCCCGCGATCGCACCGCCACGCACCAACCGCGCGAGGCCGTCGGTCACCTGGACCCGAGCCGGGCCCAGCCGGTAGAAGCCGTCCGGCATGCCGGCCCCCGCCATCGCGTCGGTGACCAGGGCGACGGCGTCGGGCCCCACGAGCTCCATCACGGCGCGCACCGTCCCCGGCGCGAGGTGCACGCCGTCCGCGATGAGCTCGACCACCGCGTCCCCGCGCCCGGCGGCCGCCAGGAGCGCGGCCACCGGCCCGGGATCGCGGTGGTGCAGCGGGCGCATGCCGTTGAACAGGTGCGCCGCGAGCGGGCGGGGCGAGCGGCCCCCGTGGCCCAGCAGCCGACGTGCCTCGGCGACGGCGTGGTCGACCACCTCGGCCGTCGCGTCGGTGTGCCCGATCGACGGCACGATCCCGGCGGCGACCAGCGCCTCGAACACCCCGCCCACGCCGAGCACGCCCTGGACCTCCGGCGCGGCTGTCAGGACCGCGACCTGGCCGTTCGCTGCCGACACCAGCTCGCGCACCAGGCCCACGTCACCGGAGGTCATCAGCGATGGCTCCTGCGCACCGCACCGGGCCGGCGACAGGAAGGGGCCCTCGACGTGGATGCCGGCGAGCCGGCCGGCCTCAGCGAGGGGCGCGAGCACGGCCACCCGCGCCAGCAGGTTCTCGGGCGTGTCGGTGACCAGGGACGCCACGAGGGACGTGGTGCCGTGACGCAGGTGCTCGGTCGCTGCGGTGATCGCGATCTCGGGCTCGGTCGCGTCCGGGAAGCCCGCTCCCCCGCCGCCGTGGCAGTGCAGGTCCACGAGCCCCGGCAGGATCGTCAGCGGCTGCGCCAGGCCCAGGTCCGCGGCGTGGACCTGGGCACGTGCCGCGTCCGGCGCACCGGGAACGACCTCGACGATCCGTTCACCGTCCACCACGACGTATCCGTCGATCACCCGGTCCGGGGTCACCACCCGGCCGCGCAGGGACCAGGGACCGGGCGACTCTGCCATGCGGCCATTGTGCTGACGCACTGCGCCCGGGGGAACCGCCGCGCACGAACGTGCCGGCCCGCTCACCACCGCCACGCAGCGCGCGCAGGGCGGCGCGGGCGTGCCACGGTGCGCTCGCCGCGAGGGCGTGCGCTCAGAACAGCCTCGACTCCACGTCGTCGACGCCACGCATCGCGTCGTAGTCCAGCACGAGGCAGGCGATGCCACGGTCGTGGGCGAGCACCCGGGCCTGCGGCCGGATCTCCTGCGCGGCGAACACCCCACGGACCGGGGCCAGCAGCGGGTCGCGGCCCAGAAGCTCCAGGTAGCGGCTGAGCTGCTCGACGCCGTCGATGTCCCCGCGCCGCTTGATCTCCACCGCGACGGTTCCGCCCTCCGGGTGCCGGGCCAGGAGGTCGACCGGACCGATCGCCGTCGGGTACTCGCGCCGCACGAGCACGTGCCCGGCCCCCAGCAGGTGGATCTGCTCGGCGAGCAGAGCCTGCAGGTGGGCCTCGACGCCGTCCTTGACCAGGCCGGGATCCACACCGAGGTCGTGGGCGGACTCGTGCAGGACCTCGTGGAGCTCGATCTCCAGACGGTCGTCGGACTTGGCGTGCTGGACGACCCAGACCTGGTCGACGCCGCGGCCGGCGGCCTCGCCGTCCGGGTCGAGAACCGTCAGGGTGCACGGCGGGCTCATCCAGTTCAGCGGCTTGTACGAGCCGCCGTCGGAGTGCAGCAGCACACTGCCGTCGGCCTTGACCACCAGGAGGCGGGTGGCAAGCGGCAGGTGCGCCGACAACCGCCCGGTGTACTGCGCGGTGCACCGCGCGACGACGAGCCGCACTCAGAACGCCCGGGCACGTCGGGGCCGGGCCTCGAGCCAGGAGACCAGGCCGGCGTAGGCCTGCGTGGTCATGGTCAGGGCGAACTCCTCCTCCTCGTGACGGCACCGCACCACCAGCAGCGGCCGCCCGCGGTCGTCGACCTCACCGAGGGCCTCGCTGCCGGCGACCTTGAGCCGGTCGCGCGACCAGCTGCGAGCCGGCCGCGCGGACAGCGAGACGAGCCGCCACCAGTCCAGGCGCCCGGTCCCGTACCCCGCGACCCCCGGCACCGCGAGCAGCGGTGTCTCCGGGTCGGCCGCGTAGCGGCACCCGAACGAGCCGACCCGGTGGGTGAGCCGGCGCTGGCGCGAGATCATGCCGAAGAGCAGTGCCAGGGCGACGAGCAGCACCCCCAGAACCAGCAGCAGCCCCGGTTCCACCACTCGCTACCTCGTCGCCCCCCCGAGGACCTCGGCGGAGTCCACCACCACGGTCACCTGGTTGCTGTCGACCGACAGGAAGCCGGCGTCGACCCGGGCCTCGAGGATCCCACCGTCCAGCCCGCGAACCCGCACCGTGCCGGGCCGCAGCACGGCCAGCAGCGGGGCGTGGCCCACCAGGATGCCGACGTCACCGTCGGCGGCGGGCGCGCTCACCAGGGTCGCGTCGCCGGACCAGACGGTCCGGTCGGCGGCGACCAGCTCGACCTCGAGGTTGGCCACTAGTCGAGCTCCTTGCGGATCCGGTCCCAGTTGCGCTCGAGGTCCTCCAGACCGCCGATGTTGAAGAACGCCTGCTCGGCGATGTGGTCGAACTCGCCGTCGGCGATCTTGGAGAACGCCTCGATCGTCTCGGTGAGCGGCACCGTCGAGCCCGGGACGCCGGTGAACTGGGTCGCCATGTAGGTGTTCTGCGACAGGAACTGCTGGATCCGGCGGGCCCGCGAGACGACGATCTTGTCCTCCTCGGACAGCTCGTCCACGCCGAGGATCGCGATGATGTCCTGGAGCTCCTTGTTGCGCTGCAGGATCTGCTTGACGCGCACGGAGGTGTCGTAGTGCTCCCGGCCGACGTAGCGGGGATCGAGGATCCGCGAGGTCGACGCCAGCGGGTCCACCGCCGGGTACAGCCCGCGCGAGGCGATCTCGCGGGACAGCTCGGTCGTGGCGTCCAGGTGCGCGAAGGTCGTGGCCGGCGCCGGGTCGGTGTAGTCGTCCGCCGGGACGTAGATCGCCTGCATCGAGGTGATCGAGTGCCCGCGCGTCGAGGTGATCCGCTCCTGGAGCTGGCCCATCTCGTCGGCGAGGTTGGGCTGGTAGCCCACGGCCGACGGCATGCGGCCCAGCAAGGTCGAGACCTCCGAGCCGGCCTGGGTGAACCGGAAGATGTTGTCGATGAACAGCAGCACGTCCTGCTTCTGCACGTCGCGGAAGTACTCGGCCATCGTCAGGGCGGACAGGGCCACGCGCAGACGCGTGCCGGGCGGCTCGTCCATCTGGCCGAACACCAGCGCGGTCTGCTTGATGACGCCGGACTCGGTCATCTCCTGGATGAGGTCGTTGCCCTCACGGGTCCGCTCGCCGACACCGGCGAACACCGACACGCCGTCGTGGTTGTTGGCGACGCGGTAGATCATCTCCTGGATCAGCACCGTCTTGCCCACGCCGGCGCCGCCGAACAGGCCGATCTTGCCGCCCAGCACGTACGGGGTGAGCAGGTCGATGACCTTGATGCCGGTCTCGAACATCTCGGTCTTGGACTCGAGCTGGTCGAAAGCCGGCGGCTTGCGGTGGATCGGCCAGCGCTCGGTGACCTCGAGCTTCTCCCCCTCCTCGAGGTTGAGCACCTCGCCGATCACGTTGAAGACGTGGCCCTTGGTGACGTCACCGACCGGCACGCTGATCGCGGCGCCGGTGTCGGTGACCACCGCGCCGCGGACCAGCCCATCGGTCGGCTTGAGCGCGATCGCGCGGACCATCGAGTCGCCCAGGTGCTGGGCGACCTCGAGGGTCATGTCGACCACGGACTCGCCCTCGCCCTGCGCCGACAGGTCGATCTTCACGGTGAGCGCGTTGTAGATGTCGGGGATCGCGTCCGCGGGGAACTCGATGTCGACGACCGGGCCGATCACCCGGGCGACGCGGCCCGTGACCGATGCCGCCTGCTGCGCGGCCTGGTCGGTGGTGGTCGCTGTCATGGTCCTGCCTTCCGGTGGTGGTCGGTGTCAGGAGGCGGCCAGCGCGTCGGCGCCGGACACGATCTCGGTGATCTCCTGGGTGATCTCACCCTGGCGGGCCTGGTTGGCCAGCCGGGTGTACGTGCGGATGAGGTCCTCCGCATTGTCCGTCGCCGTGTGCATGGCGCGCTGGCGGGCGGCGAGCTCGGAGGCCGCCGCCTGGAGCAGGCAGGACAAGATCCGGCTCTGCACGTAGCGCGGCAGCAGGGCGTCGAGCACCAGCTCCGGTGAGGGCTCGTAGTCGTACAGGGGCAACGCCTCGTGGGCCTCGGAGACCTCGGCCTCGACAACCTCCAGCGGCAGCATCCGCAGGATCTGCGGAGTCTGGGTGACCATGTTGACGAACTGCGTGTACACGATGTGCAGCTCGCCGACGCCGCCGTCCTCCTCGGGTGTGAGGAAAGCGTCCAGCAGCGTGCGGGCGATCTCACCCGCCAGGTCGGCCGACGGGGCGTCGGAGTCACCCGTCCAGCTCTGCACGAGCTCCCGGCCGCGGAACGTGAAGTAGGAGACGGCTCGGCGACCGACCACGTACAGCTCGGCTCGCTTGCCGTCCTCGGCCAGGCGTCCGATCAGCCGCTCGGCCTCGCGCAGCACGGAGGCGGTGTACGCGCCCGCCATGCCACGGTCCGCCCCGAGCACCAGCACCGCGGCCCGGGTGGCGTCCGGGCGCTCGGTGGTCAGCGGGTGCTCGACGCCGGAGTGCGTCGCGACCGCCGAGACGGCACGGGTGATGGCGCGCGCGTACGGCCCGGCGGCCGAGACCCGCTCGCGCGCCTTGCCGATCCGCGAGGCGGCGATCAGCTCCATCGCCCGGAAGATCTTCTTCAGCGACTGGGTCGACCGGATCCGTTGCCGGTAGACGCGCTGCTGACCCGCCACGCTCAGCCCCGCTTCTGCTTGACGATCTGCTCCTGGGCGACGTCGGCCTCCGCCTCGGCCGCCCGGGGCGTCTCGGCGTCGACCTCGTCGCCGGAGACCACGAATCCGTCGGCGAAGTCGTCGACCGCCGCCTCCAGGGCCGCTTCGGTCTCCTCGTCGAGCTTGCCGCTCTCGGCGATGGTGGTGAGCACGTCGGAGTTGCGGCGCAGGTGGTCGAGCATCTCCCGCTCGAAGCGCCGCACCTCGGACAGGGGCACGTCGTCGAGCTTGCCGTGCGTGCCCGCCCAGATCGAGACCACCTGGTCCTCGACCGGGTACGGGGAGTACTGCGGTTGCTTGAGCAGCTCCATCAGGCGCGCGCCGCGGGTGAGCTGCCGGCGCGAGGCCGCGTCCAGGTCCGAGGCGAACATCGCGAACGCCTCGAGCGAGCGGTACTGGGCGAGGTCGATCTTCAGCGTGCCGGAGATCCCCCGCATCGCCTTGACCTGCGCGGCGCCGCCGACCCGGGAGACCGAGATGCCGACGTCGACCGCGGGACGCTGGTCGGCGTTGAACAGGTCGGACTGCAGGAAGATCTGGCCGTCGGTGATCGAGATGACGTTGGTCGGGATGTAGGCGGACACGTCGTTCGCCTTGGTCTCGATGATCGGCAGGCCGGTCATCGAGCCCGCGCCCAGCTCGTCACTCAGCTTGGCGCAGCGCTCCAGCAGGCGGGAGTGCAGGTAGAACACGTCGCCCGGGTAGGCCTCGCGGCCCGGCGGCCGGCGCAGCAGCAGGGAGACCGCGCGGTAGGCCTCGGCCTGCTTGGACAGGTCGTCGAAGATGATCAGCACGTGCTTGCCGGCGTACATCCAGTGCTGGCCGATGGCCGAGCCGGTGTACGGCGCGAGGTACTTGAAACCGGCCGGGTCCGAGGCGGGTGCGGCGACGATCGTGGTGTACTCCAGCGCGCCGGCGTCCTCCAGGGCGCCGCGCACCGCGGCGATCGTCGAGCCCTTCTGCCCGATCGCCACGTAGATGCAGCGGACCTGCTTGGTCGGGTCGCCCGAGTCCCAGTTCGCCTTCTGGTTGAGGATCGTGTCGACGGCGATCGCGGTCTTGCCCGTCTGACGGTCGCCGATGATGAGCTGGCGCTGGCCGCGGCCGATCGGGATCATCGCGTCGATCGCCTTGAGCCCGGTCTGCAGCGGCTCGTGCACCGACTTGCGGGCCATCACGCCCGGCGCCTGGAGCTCCAGGGCCCGACGGCCCTCGGTCTCGATCTCGCCGAGCCCGTCGATCGGGTTGCCGAGCGGGTCGACGACCCGGCCGAGGTAGCCGTCGCCGATCGGCACGGAGAGCACCTCGCCGGTGCGGCGCACCAGCTGGCCCTCCTCCACGCCGGTGAACTCGCCCAGCACCACGACGCCGATCTCCCGGATGTCGAGGTTGAGCGCCAGGCCCAGGGTGCCGTCCTCGAACTCCAGCAGCTCGTTGGCCATCGCACCGGGCAGGCCCTCGACCTGCGCGATGCCGTCGGCGGCCAGCGTGACCCGGCCCACCTCTTCGCGCACCGCGCCCGTGGGGGTGTACGAGGCCACGAAGCTGTCCAGCGCAGCCCGGATGTCCTCGGGCTTGATCGTCAGCTCAGCCATGGTCTGTCGTCTCCTCCTCGTGGGCCGCGAGGGCCCTCCTGCCCGGGCCTGCGCCCGGATGCCGGGGTCAACCGGCAAGCTGTCGTCGTACTCCGTCGAGCCGTGCCAGCACGGTGGCGTCCACCACCTGCGAGCCGACCTGCACCCTAAGGCCGCCGATCAGCGACGGTTCGACCGCCACCGCCAGGCTCACCTTGCGGCCGTAGCTCCGCTCGAGCATCTCGCGCAGGCGCGCGGTCTGCGCCTCGTCCAGCGGGGCGGCCGCGGTGACCGTGGCCACGAGCATCTCGCGCCGGCGCGCGGCGAGCCTGCCCATCCGGGCGAGCATCTGCGACATCCGCCGACCGCGGGGGCGGTAGGCCGCCTGCACCACGAGCTGCTCGGTGGCCGGGTGCACCTTGCCGGAGAGCAGCCGCCGTGCGAGCTCGGCCCGCGCCGGACGGGTCGCGACCCGGTCCACCAGCGCGCGCCGCAGGTCGCGTTGGCCGATGAGCATCCGGTCGAAGCGGAACAGCTCGTCCTCGACCGCCGCCAGGTCGCCGGTGGGCTCGGCCGAGGCCAGGACCGCATGGGCCGCGAGCTCCTCCACGGCATCGACCAGGTCCATGTCGCTCGACCAGCGTCCGCCGGCGAGCCCGGTGAGGACGTCCAGGACCCGCGGGTCCGCGGCGCCGAACACCTGGCGGGCCAGGCCCGCCTTGTCCTCGCCGGAGCGCGACGGGTCGGACAGCGCCCGACGCAACCCCGGGTTGTCCACCAGGTCACCGGTCACGGCGAACAGCTGGGCGCCGACCGCGGACGCGCTCGCCCCGGCCTTGCGCAGCATGGGCTCGAAGCCCGCGCGCACGGCCTCGAGCGACGCCACGCTGGCACCCCGCATCACGCCTCCTTGCCGGCTGCCGACGCCTCGATCTCGTCGAGGAAGCGGTCGATCACCCGCGACTGGAGGGCCTCGTCGGCGAGCGACTCGCCGATGATCTTCGACGCGAGGTCGGTGGCCAGCGCGCCGACCTCCGAGCGCAGCGCCACCGCGGCCTGGGTCCGCTCGGCCTCGACCTGTCGCTGGGCGTTCGCCATGATGCGAGCTGCGTCGTCGCCGGCCTTGGACCTGGCCTCGGCCACGATCTGTGCGCCCTCGCCGCGGGCGTCCTCACGGATCCGGGCGGCCTCGGCGCGGGCCTCGGCGAGCTGCTGACGGTACTCGGCGAGCGCAGCGGCGGCCTCGGCCTGGGCCTGCTCGGCCTTGGCCATGCCACCCTCGATCTTCGCGGTCCGCTCGTCGAGGACCTCGTTGAAGCGAGGCAGCACGTAGCGGTAGAAGGCGAGACCGATGATGACCGCCACGACCACCGACCAGATCAGGTCGGCGGGCGCCGGCAGCAGCGGGTTCACGGTCTCCGCGCCGGGCTCAGCCGCGAGCACCGCCGAGAGCAGGGCGGCGGGCATCACGTGAAGAGGAAGCCGGTGACCAGGCCGAGAAGTGCGAGCACCTCGACGAACGCCACACCGATGAACATGGTGGTGCGCAGCTGGCCGGCGACCTCGGGCTGCCGCGCGATGCCCTCGAGGGCCTTGCCGATCAGGATGCCGAGGCCGATGCCGGGGCCGAAGGTGCCCAGGCCGTAGCCGATGGTCGCGACGTTGCCGGAGACCGCGGCGAGCGTGGTGCTGTCCACGAGCTTTCCTTTCATCTGGCGCCCCGAGGGACGTCGGTCTGCGCCCGCCGGAGCGGACGGTCGGGCGATCAGTGCTCCTCCTCCACCGCCATGTTCAGGTAGGCGGCGGAAAGGAGGGTGAAGATGTAGGCCTGCAGCGCGGCGACCAGCACCTCGAACAGGGTGAAGGCGATCCCGGCGCCGAGCGAGAGCACGGAGGCCGCCTTGAGCGCACCACCGGCCTCGAACAGGAAGAACTGCGTCGCCGAGAAGCAGAGCACCAGGATCAGGTGCCCGGAGATCATGTTCGCGGTGAGTCGCAGTGCGAGCGTCGCCGGGCGGAACAGGAAGACCTGGAGGGCCTCGATCGGCGTGACCAGGATGTACAGGAACCACGGCAGGCCCGGCGGGAACAGGCTGTTCTTCAGGTACCCGCCCACCCCGAACTTGCTCACCCCGGACCACAGGTACATGAGGTAGACCCAGACGGCCATCACGATCGGCATACCGATCAGCGCGGTCGAGGAGATGTTGAGCAGCGGCACCACACCGGTGAGGTTGAACACCAGGATCGAGAAGAAGATCGTGGTGAGCATCGCCACGAACCGCTTCGCGTTGTGACCCAGGATCTCCTCGGCGATGTTGACCCGCACGAAGTCCAGGCCCATCTCGATGATGTTCTGGCCGCGGCCCGGCACGACCCTCGCGCGGCGCGCGGCCACCACCATGACGACCACGAGCGCCGCGGCCGTGACGAGGCGCACCATGACGATGCGGTTGATCTCGAACGGCGTCCCGGCGAACCAGATCGCATCCGGGAAGAACTCGGCGATCGACGGGGCGTGGAAGCCGTTGCCCTCACCGGAGGCGGCGAGCGGGAGGATCGTCGCAACGGTGGACAGGGTGGCTCCCCGGGGCTCGTGGGCGTGGCGGTCCTCGGCGGCACCACGGCACCGCGACGGACCTGGACGTCGCGGGAATCCTAACCCATCCTCACTCCGGCACGCCCCCACCCGAAGGGCCCTGTCCGGGGGCCGGCGAGGCCCTGGCGACGCCCGCCCCGGGTGCCTTGAGCGGGGCCTCAGGCCTCGTCGGGCGGGTCCCGCCTCGGGGCTGGTTCCACGTAGGGCACACGCTCCTTGGTCACGGCCAGGTAGTCCAGGTACACCGAGCCGACCACGCCGACCACCAGCACGGCCACCAGCACCGTGCGGTCGTAGAAGGTCAGGCCGTCGAGCACCGCGAGCAGCACGATCAGCAGGGCCATCTTGGCCAGCCACGAGCCCAGGATCACCGCCCCCGTGGTGGTCACCGGGGCGTCGGCCGTGCGCAGGTGCGCGAGCACCGTGGTCCCGGAGAACACCAGCGCGACCCCGACGCCGATCAGCGCGCCCCACACCCCTGCACCGCCGGCGACGAACCAGCCGAACACCGACCCGACGACGGCCAGCGCCGCCAGCAGCCAGAGCAGGTGCCGCAGCGCTCTGCGCAGGACGGCGCGCACGGCGTCGGCGGACCCGGGTGGCTGGACTGTCATGAGGTTCCTTCCTGCTCCGCCGGGCGACGGGCCCGGCCGCGCAAGGGTCCGAGGGTCAGCGCCAGCGCGACCACCGTGCCGATTCCGATCGCCACGAGCGCCTGCGTGGTGCTCCACGCGACGAGCGACGCGGCGCCGAACGCGAACACCGCCGTCCACAGGTACATGATCGCCACCGCACGTCGGTGCGTGTGGCCGAGCTGGAGCATCCGGTGGTGCAGGTGCAGCCGGTCCGGGTGGAACGGCGACTTGCCACGGCCCATCCGTCGGACCACCGCCAGACCCATGTCGAGCAGCGGCAGCAGCAGGACGGCCACCGGAAGAAGGATCGGCAGGAAGGCCGGGACCTGCTGGCGTGCGGTCAACGTGGTGGCGTCGACCTGCCCGGTGACCACGATGCCGGCTGCGGCGAACGTCAGGCCGATGAGCATCGAGCCCGAGTCGCCCATGAAGATCCGGGCGGGGTTCAGGTTGTGCGGCAGAAAGCCCACGCACGCCCCGACCACGACGGCGATCACCACGCTCGCGACGTTCGCGTAGTCCACCGAGATGTTCCGGGTGAGCAGGTAGGTGTAGAGCAGGAACGCCGAGCCGCCGATCGCCGCGACGCCCGCGGCGAGCCCGTCCAGCCCGTCGACGAAGTTCACCGCGTTGATCGCCACGACCACCACGAGCACCGTCACGAACAGCGAGAGCCGGCTCGAGGGGATGCTCAGGCTGCCGCCGGTCGGCAGGGCGTAGAGCTGGACCCCGCCCCACCACGCCATCAGGCCCGCCGCGAGCACCTGACCGACGAGCTTGGTCAGCCAGTCCAGGTCCCAGATGTCGTCGGCCACGCCGAGCAGGGTCACCAGGCCGGCCGCACCCAGGATCGCCCAGGCCGTCGGGTCGGCGAAGGCCGGGGCCAGGAACGGGATCCTCGACCCGACCACCAGCGCGACGGCGATCCCGGCGAGCATCGCCACGCCGCCCATCCGCGGGACAGGCTCGGTGTGCACGTCCCTGGCCCGGACGGCGGTGATGGCGCCGGAGGCCGTCGCGAGGCGGCGGGCCAGCGGCGTGGTGAGCCACGCGACGGCCGCCGCCGTGAGCAGCAGCAGCAGGTACGCCCTCATGCAGGCCCGCCGTCGGCGACGTCGGCGACCTCGCGCAGCGCGTCGATCCCGATCGCCCCGGGACGCACCAGCCTCAGACCGCGGGCCGGGTCGGTGGCGTCCACGATCGACGACGCCACACCGCCGGGGGCTGCCCCGCCGTCCAGGTAGACGGCCACGGCGTCGCCGAGCTGGGCCTGGGCCTCGGCGGCGGTGAGCGCCGCCGGCTGCCCGGTCCGGTTGGCCGACGAGACCGCGAGCGGCCCGGTCCTGGTCAGGAGCGCGAGCGCCGCGGGGTGGTCCGGCATCCGCACCGCGACGGTACCCCGGGTCTCCCCCAGGTCCCAGGTGAGCGAGGGCTGCGAGCGCAGGATCACCGTCAGGCCCCCGGGCCAGAACGCCTCGACCAGGGCGCGGGCAGCGTCGGGCACGTCCGTGCACAGGCCGGCCAGGGTGGGTACGCCGGGAACCAGGACGGGCGGCGGCATCTGGCGTCCGCGGCCCTTCGCGGCGAGCAGCGCCGCGACCGCGTCGGCGTCGAACGCCTCGGCGCCGATCCCGTAGACGGTGTCGGTGGGCAGCACCACGAGCCCGCCACGACCCAGGGCGTGGACCGCCTCGTCGAGCGCCGGGCCCCAGGTCGCCGGGTCGGTGCAGTCCCTCACGTCGGCGAGTCTAGGCCGGGCCCGCCGACCGGCGCCGCGGGGCCTGCCGCGCGCCGCGCGACCACCATGCGGTCGCGTCCGGTCAGATCGGCGCCCGTGCGCACGCCCGTGAACGCACCCGTGGCCGCGACCAGGTCGCGCACCGCGCGGGCCTGGACCTCGGCGTGCTCCATCACGAGCAGGCCGCCGGGCGCCAGCAGCGCCGCCGCCCGGGCGACCACGGCCCGCGGCACGTCGAGCCCGTCCGCCCCGCCGCCGTACAGGGCGAGGTCGGGGTCGTGGTCGCGGACCTCCGGGTCCACCGGCACGGCGTCGGGCGGGATGTAGGGCGGGTTCGACACCACGACGTCCACCCGGCCCGCGAGCTCAGGCAGCAGGGCGTCGCGCACGTCACCGGGCACGACCCGCACGTCGCGGGCGCCGGCCGTCGAGGCGTTCGCCGCGGTGAGCGCGACCGCCTCGGGTGACAGGTCCACCGCGATCACACGGGCGGCCGGGACCTCGGTCGCGACCGACAGCGCGATGCCCCCGGCCCCGCAGCACAGGTCGACCACCACCGGCTCGTGACCGGCCGCCGCACGTGCCGCAGCCTCGTCGACCGCGACCTGCGCGACGGTCTCGGTCTCGGGACGTGGCACGAACACGCCGGCCCGGACCTGCAGCGTCAGGTACCGGAATCCCACGTGGCCCACGATGTGCTGCAGCGGCTCCCGGCTCGCGCGGCGTTCGACGGCGTGGGCGAGCCGGCTCACCTGCTCGGCGGTGAGGACGTCGGGCAGCGGCACCGGCAGCGAGGCGAGGCCGAGCGCGTGGGCGACCAGGGCCCGCGCGTCGGCGTCCGGGGAGGGCACACCGGCCTCGGCCAGGAGCGCGCGCACCGCCCGCAGGTGGGTCCGGGTGTCCGGGGTGCGGGGCGCAGCGGCCTCCCGCGCCGACGCGTCGGGCGCCTGGCCTGCGGCCGTCGGGACCACGGTCACCGGTCGCCGGCCGCGGCCAGCCGGGCCGCCTCGTCGGCCTCGATCGCCGAGCGCACCACGGGCTCCAGGTCCCCGTCGAGCACCTGGTCGAGGTTGTAGGCCTTGTACCCCGTGCGGTGGTCGGCGATCCGGTTCTCGGGGAAGTTGTAGGTCCTGATCCGCTCGGAGCGGTCCACGGTGCGCACCTGCGAGCGGCGCGCGGCGGACGCCTCGGCATCGGCGGCCTCCTGCCGCATCGCCAGCAGGCGGGCCCGCAGGACGCGCAGCGCCTGCTCCTTGTTCTGGAGCTGGGACTTCTCGTTCTGCACGGCCACCACGGTGCCGGTGGGCAGGTGCGTGATCCGCACCGCCGAGTCGGTGGTGTTGACGCTCTGGCCGCCAGGGCCGGACGAGCGGTAGACGTCGATGCGCAGGTCGGCCGGGTCGATCTCGACCTCCGCCGGGTCGTCGACCTCGGGCAGCACCACCACGCCCGCCGCCGAGGTGTGGATCCGGCCCTGGGACTCGGTGACCGGAACCCGTTGGACGCGGTGCACGCCGCCCTCGTACTTCAGGTGCGCCCACACGCCGTCGGCCGGCTCGGCAACGGACCGCGCCTTGACCGCGAGGGTCACGTCCTTGACCCCGCCGAGGCCGGTCTCGGTCAGGTCGAGGACCTGGGTGGACCAGCCCTGGCGCTCGGCGTAGCGCTGGTACATCCGCAGCAGGTCCCCGGCGAACAGGGCCGACTCGTCGCCGCCCTCGCCCGCCTTGATCTGCAGCAGCACGTCGCGGGCGTCGTCCGGGTCGGTGGGCAGCAGCACCCGGCGCAGCGCCTCGGCGGCGGCGTCGCGGGCCACGAGCAGCGCCTCGGCCTCGGCGCCGAAGGACTCGTCCTCCGCCGCGAGCTCGCGGGCGGCCTCGGCGTCGTCCCGGGCGGCGACCCAGGCGCGGTACGCGGCGACCACGCGACGAAGCTCGGCATAGCGCCGGCCGACGCGCCGCGCCGCGGCGGGGTCGGCGTGCAGGACGGGGTCGGCGAGCGCGCGCTCGAGCGAGGCGTGCTCGTCGAGCAACGGCGCGACAGCGCCGAACGGCTCGTCGTCCACCTACCGCCTCCCGTCGGTGCCCCGAACATGGCAGACGCCGGCGGGCCGCCACCGCTGGGTGGCCGGACCCGCCGGCGTCCGACGAGCTACTTGGCGGCCGGCTTCTTGCCGTACCGCGCCTCGAACCGGGCCACGCGGCCACCGGTGTCGAGGATCTTCTGCTTGCCCGTGTAGAACGGGTGGCACGCGGAGCACACCTCGGCATGGATCTGACCCGACGTCTGGGTGCTGCGGGTGGTGAACGTGGTGCCGCAGGTGCACGTCACCTCGGTGGTGACGTACGCGGGGTGGATGTCCTTCTTCACGGGTCTCTCCTCGTCACGGAGCCTCCGGGTCGCAGGCGGGCGCCCACGTGAACCGGAGACCAAGGGGACAGTCTGCCATGGCTCGGGTCCAACACCGGAACCGGCCGATTCCTTCCCGACGCCACCCGGTCCGCCGCGACGGGCCAGGTGGCGCGCCGCCGGCCGGTCCGGTCAGTCGGACCCGGGAGCCCCGGGCGTGGTCTTCTGCACCTGGAGGAGGAACTCCACGTTGGACTTCGTCTCCCGCAGCTTGGACAGCAGCAGCTCGATCGCCTGCTGCTGGTCCAGCGCGGACAGCACCCGCCGCAGCTTCCAGTTGATCTTCAGCTCGTCCGCGGCGATGAGCACCTCCTCGCGGCGCGTGCCCGAGGCATCGACGTCCACGGCCGGGAAGATCCGCTTGTCGGCCAGCTGCCGCGAGAGCTTGAGCTCCATGTTCCCGGTGCCCTTGAACTCCTCGAAGATCACCTCGTCGGCCTTGGAGCCGGTCTCGACGAGGGCGGTGGCCAGGATGGTCAATGAGCCGCCGTGCTCGATGTTCCGCGCGGCACCGAAGAACCGCTTGGGCGGGTACAGCGCCGAGGAGTCGACGCCGCCGGACAGGATCCGGCCGCTGGCCGGGGCCGCGATGTTGTAGGCCCGGCCCAGGCGGGTGATCGAGTCGAGGAGCACCACGACGTCCTGGCCCAGCTCCACGAGCCGCTTGGCCCGCTCGATCGCGAGCTCGGCGACGGTGGTGTGGTCGTCGGCGGGGCGGTCGAAGGTCGAGGCGATCACCTCGCCCTTGACCGTGCGCTGCATGTCCGTGACCTCCTCGGGGCGCTCGTCGACGAGCACGACCATGAGGTGGACCTCGGGGTTGTTCGTGGTGATCGCGTTGGCGATCGCCTGCAGCACGAGGGTCTTGCCGGCCTTGGGCGGGGAGACGATCAGCCCGCGCTGCCCCTTGCCGATCGGCGCCACGAGGTCGATGACCCGGGTGGTGAGCAGACCGGGCTCGGTCTCCAGGCGCAGCCGCTCCTGGGGGTACAGCGGGGTGAGCTTGCCGAAGTCGGTCCGCTTGCGGGCGTCCTCCGGGTTCATGCCGTTGACGGTGTCCAGGCGCACCAGGGGGTTGACCTTGGCGTTGCGGCCCTGCGGCTGCTGCTCGCCCTCGCGCGGCTGGCGGACGGCGCCGGTGATCGCGTCGCCCTTGCGCAGGGCCTGCTTGCGGACCTGGTTCATCGACACGTACACGTCGTTCTCGCCGGGCAGGTAGCCCGAGGTGCGCACGAAGGCGTAGTTGTCCTTGATGTCGAGGATGCCTGCGACCGGGACGAGCACGTCGTCCTCGCGGAGCTCGACCTCCTCGTACACGGTCATGTCACCCTGGCCACTGCGGCCGCCCCGGCGCTTGTTGCGGTCGCGGTAGCGGCCCCGGCGCCGGCGACCGCTCCCGTCGTCGTCCCTGCCCGACTGGTCCTGGGTCCCGGACTGGTCGCGGTTCCCGGACTGGTCACGGTTCGAGGACTGGTCACGGCTGCCCGACTGGTCGCGGCTGCCCGACTGGTCGCGGCTGCCCGACTGGTCGCGGTTGCCCGACTGGTCGCGGTTGCCGGCGTCCCGGTTGCCGCCGTCGCGCTGACGGTCCCGCTGCTCGTCGGCCTGCGGAGCGCCCTCCTCGCGGCCGGCGCGGCGCGGCCGCCGAACCTCGGTCACCTCACGCGCGGCGTCGGCCGCCCGGGCGGCCCGGTCACCGGAGCGCGGGGCACCGCTGCGGTCCGGCAGCTCGATGCCGAGAGTCTCGTCGCGCTCCGCCGCGCTCGTGCGGGTGGCCGCGCCGCCCCGTCGCCGCGCGCCGCCACCGTTCTCGCGGCTCTCGGCGCCCGCACCGTCGTCCCGCCCCTGCGCGGGTCGCTGGGCGGACGCGTCGGCCGGCGTCTCGCCGGTCGCGGACTTGGACCGCGCCGGGGCCTTTCCCCCACGGTGCTCACGGATCGCCGCGACGAGCTCCGGCTTGCGCATCCCGGCGGCGCCGGGCAGGCCGATCTCGGCGGCGAGGGCTTGGAGCTCGGGCAGTCGCATGGACGACAGTGCGCCGGAGCGCCCGCGCTCGGCCTGGATGGTGTCTGACACGAAGGATCCTTCCCCCTCGTCGGCGGCTGGCACTCGCCACGAGTGCGCCGCAGGGTCACGCCCGATGAACTGATCGGCACGTCGGAGCCACACGCCCGCGCTCCGCGCCGAGCGGGCCGGTGGTGGCGATTACCCGCCGGTAGATGCGAACGGAGGTCGCGAGAGAACCGGGGGTGGAGTCAGGATAGCACCGCCTCGGAGGTGCCACCCGGACCCGGATGAACCGGGCTCCTTTTCACCCGACCGGGCGCCGGGCGGGGCACGCCGGACCCCGCGGCTCGGCTCAGAGCCGCTCGGCCAGCGCCCCTGCGGCCACGCCCGGGGCGAGCACGCGCCATCGGTCACGGATCCCCAGCTCGTCCAGGACCCGCTCGCGCGCCTCGGCGCCGGCGTCGCCGTCGGAGGCCCGGTCGAGCACCAGCACCGACGGCCCGGCACCCGAGACCACCGCCGCCTGGCCGGCGTCGCGCAGCGCGCGGACCAGCGACCAGGTCTGCGGCATCACGGCCGCCCGGTACTCCTGGTGCAGCCTCTCCTCGGTCGCGGCCAGCAGCAGCTCCGGTCGGTGGCACAGCGCCTGCACCAGCAGCGCCGCACGGCCGGCGGTGAACGCCGCGTCGGCGTGCGGCACCGTCGCGGGCAGGACCCGCCGGGCGGTCACCGTGGCCAACCGCTCGTGCGGCACGAGCACGACCGGCACGACATCCGGGTGCAGCGGCAGCTCGGTGGCGTGCGGGCCGTCCGGGCCGACCCAGCACACGGTCGCTCCGCCGAGGATCGCAGGAGCCGCGTTGTCCGGGTGGCCCTCGAAGGCCGAGGCGATCTTGAACGCCCTGGTGTTGTACAGCGCCTCCGGCTCGCCGATCAGCATCCGGGCGGCCAGGATCCCGGCGACCACCGCGGCGGCGGACGAGCCCATGCCCCGCCCGTGCGGGATCGTGTTGTGGCAGCGCAGGCGCAGCCCCGACTGCGGGGCGCCCACCTCGTCGAGCGCGGCCCGGATCGCCCTGACCACCAGGTGGTCCTCGCCCGTGGGCAGCTCCCCGGCGCCCTCCCCGGTGACCTCCACGCTCACCTCGGCCGAGCCGAGCGCCCAGACCTCGACCTCGTCGTGGTGGTCCAGGGCGAGGCCCAGGGCGTCGAAGCCCGGACCGAGGTTGGCACTGGTCGCCGGGACCCGGACCCGGACGTGGTCCGCGCCGAGCCTCACGACTCCTCCAGCCCGAGCGCGCGCACGATCGACATGACGTCCGGCGCCACCCGCTCGGGCCGCACCTCGGTGCCGTCCGGCGTGCGCAGCGCCCACTGCGGGTCCTTGAGGCCGTGCCCCGTGACCGTGATGGTGATCCGCGCACCGCGTGGGACCCGGCCTTCGTCGGCGAGCATCAGCAGGCCCGCCACGCCGGCGGCCGACGCCGGTTCGACGAACACCCCGACCTCGCGCGACAGGAACCGGTGCGCGTCCAGGATCTGCTCGTCGGTGACGGCCTCGATCAGCCCGCCGGACTCGTCGCGGGCCGCCACGGCCTTGTCCCACGACGCGGGGTTGCCGATCCGGATCGCCGTCGCCACGGTGTCCGGGTCGGTCACGGGATGACCCAGCACGATCGGTGCCGCGCCGGCGGCCTGGAACCCCCACATCGCGGGGGTCCTGGTGGCGGGACCGTCCGTCGCGTACTCCACGAAACCCTTCCAGTAGGCCGTGATGTTCCCGGCGTTGCCCACCGGCAGGACGTGGATCTCCGGCGCGTCGCCGAGCCAGTCGACGATCTCGAACGACGCCGTCTTCTGGCCCTCGATCCGGTCCGGGTTCACCGAGTTGACCAGCTCGACCGGGTAGGCCTCGGCGACCTTGCGCGCCGCCACCAGGCAGTCGTCGAAGTTCCCGTCGACCTGGAGCAGGCGGGCGCCGTGTGCCACGGCCTGGCTCAGCTTGCCCATCGCGATCTTGCCGTCCGGCACCAGCACCGCACAGGTCACCCCGGCTGCGGCGGCGTACGCGGCGGCCGACGCCGACGTGTTGCCCGTCGAGGCGCAGATCACCGCCTTGGCGCCGTGGTGCAGCGCGGCGGACATCGCGGTGGTCATGCCGCGGTCCTTGAACGACCCGGTCGGGTTCTGGCCCTCGACCTTGAGCATGACGCGCGCCCCGGTGCGCCGGTCGAGGGCAGGCGCGGCGACCAGCGGCGTGCCACCCTCCCCGAGCGTGACCACGTCGGTCTGGACGTGGTCGGGCAGACGGTCGGCGTACTCGGCGATCACACCTCGCCACTGGTTGGCCACCTAGGCTCCCTCGACTCGCAGCACGGACAGCACGCTGTCCACGACGTCCAGCCCGGCCAGGTCCTCGACCGTCGCGGCCAGGGCCCGCTCGGGCGCGGTGTGCGTGACGACCAGCAGGTCGGCCGTCCCGTCGCCGTCGGCCTGTCGGACCGCCTCGATCGACACGTCTCGCCCGGCGAACACCGCCGCGACCGCGGCGAGCACGCCGGGACGGTCGGCGACCCGCATCCGCACCTGGTAGCGGGTCTGCGCTGCTCCCACGCCGAGCACCGGCAGGTCCGCATAGCGCGACTCGATGGGTCCACGGCCGCCGCGCACCCGGTGCCGGGCGACGGTCACGAGGTCCCCGAGCACGGCGCTCGCGGTGGGCCGACCGCCGGCACCGCGGCCGTAGAACATCAGCTCGCCGGCGGCCGCGGCCTGCACGAACACCGCGTTGAACGCCTGGCGCACCCCGGCCAGCGGGTGCTCGAGGGGCACGAGCGCCGGGTGCACGCGCACCACGACGCCCTCGGGGTGCTCGGCGGTCGCGGCGACCCGCTCGGCCACCGCGAGCAGCTTGACCACGTGGCCGGTCTCGGCCGCCCACGCCACGTCCTCGGTGGTGACCTCACCGATGCCCTCCCGGTGCACCTGGTCCACCGACACCCGGGTGTGGAACGCCAGCGAGGCGAGGATCGCCGCCTTGGCCGCGGCGTCATACCCCTCGACGTCCGCCGTCGGGTCCGCCTCGGCGTAGCCGAGCTCCTGGGCCTGCTTCACGGCGAGGTCCAGGTCCGCCCCGGTCGAGGCCATCTGGTCCAGCACGTAGTTCGTGGTGCCGTTGACGATCCCGAGCACCCGGGTCACCGCGTCGCCGGCCAGCGACTCGCGCACCGGGCGGACCAGCGGGATCGCGCCGGCGACCGCCGCCTCGAAGTACAGGTCCACGCCGGCCGCGTCGGCCGCCGCGTACAGCGTGGGGCCGTCGGCGCCGAGCAGCGCCTTGTTCGCGGTGACCACCGCGGCGCCGTTGTCGATCGCCCTCAGCAGCAGCGAACGCGCAGGCTCCAGGCCGCCCATCAGCTCGACCACCACGTCGGCACGGTCCACCAGAGCCGCGGCGTCGGTGGTCAGCAGGGCCCGGTCGACCACGGGGTCGCGCGGGGCGTCCAACGAGCGCACCGCAACACCGACCAGCTCCAGCGGGGCACCGGCCCGCGCCTCGAGGTCGGCCGCGGACGTGGTGAGCAGCCGGACCACCTCGGTCCCGACCACGCCACAGCCGAGCACCGCCACACGGACCGTCACCGGACGTCCACCCCTCTCGTCACCGGGTGCCGGCGTGCGCGACGCCCGGGGCGGGCCCAGGATACGGGCGCGCGCTCGGCGGGCGGCCGAGGCGTCCCGCCCCTCGGGCGCCGGGCGCTCAGCGTGGGACCGGAACCTTGAGGGCGGCGATCGCGCGGTCGGCGTCGGACACGTCGTTCCACAGGTGGAACGCCAGTCGCACCAGGCCCGCCCGGCCGGCGACCCGACAGCCCGCGGACTCCAGGGCTCGCCGACGCGTACCGTCCGGGTCGGGCAGGGCGACCACCGGACGGCCCTGCGGCTCCATGCCCAGCGCCTCGCGCACCCGATCGGCCAGCCGCGCACCGTGCGTGGCCACGACCTGCGCGGCAACCGGGTCGTCGAGCCAGCCGGCGAACAGCTCGACGGCGGGCGCCGTACCCACCCACACCGACCAGGCCGGGGAGGTGTCGAACCGCCGGGCGTCGCCCGCCAGGGCCATCGCCGGTCCGTACACGGACGCCCAGATGCTCTCGCCCGCGTACCAGCCGGCGCACACCGGCCGGATCCGGTCGGCGAGGTGCGGCGCGACGGTGAGGAACGCCGAGCCGCGCGGGGCGCACAGCCACTTGTAAGCGCCGGTCACCGTGACGTCGAAGCGCCCGGCGTCCACCGGCAGCCAGCCGGCCGCCTGCGTCAGGTCGGCGACGACGATCGTCCCGGAGTCCGCGGCGGCCGCGAGCACCGCGTCGGCGTCGGCCACCGTGCCGTCCGCCGACTGCGCCAGGGAGAACGCGACCAGGTCCACACCGGGCCGTACCGCGTCGGCCAGCCCTGCCAGCGGCACGTGCTCCACCAGCACGTCCCTGTCGTCGTGCACCAGGAACGGGTAGGTGACCGAGGTGAACTCGCCGGTCGGCACCACCACGCGCGCACCGCGGGGCAGGTTGGCGGCGATCAGGCCTACGAGCACCGAGACCTGGGGCCCGACGGCCACCCGTTCGACCCCCACCCGGACGACCCGGGCGAAGGCCTCGCGGGCCCGCCGGACCACCTCGTCGTAGTCGGCGGGACGGGCGCGGCCGGCACGCCAGGTGCTCAGGTCCTCGGTCATCGCCTCGACGACGACCCGGGGCGGCAGGCCCATGCTCGCCGCGTCCAGGTACCCGGGCACGGGGTCCCAGTGGGAACGAAGGTCCACGAGCACAGCCTGCCTCATCCGGACCCCTCGCGGGGCCACCACGGCGCCGCTCAGCCCAGGTCGAGGGCCAGGAGGTCGTCGATCGTCTCGCGTCGGACCAGCACGCGGCAGGCGCCGTCGGCCACGGCGACCACCGGTGGCCGCGGCACCAGGTTGTAGTTCGACGCCATCGACCGGCCGTAGGCGCCGGTCACCGGCACCGCGAGCAGGTCGCCGGCCGCGACGTCGCCGGGCAGGTCGACGTCGTGCACCACGATGTCTCCGCTCTCGCAGTGCTTGCCCACGACGCGGGCGCGGACCGGCGCGGCGTGCGAGGTACGCGAGACGAGCGCCGCGTGGTAGCGCGCTCCGTACAGGGCAGGGCGCAGGTTGTCACTCATCCCGCCGTCCACCGACACGTAGGTGCGCACCGTGCCGTCGTCCAGCGTCACGGGCTTGACGGTGCCGACCGTGTAGAGCGTCAGGGTGGTCGGCCCGACGATCGACCGGCCCGGCTCGATCGAGACCCGCGGCTGCGGCGTGCCGAGCCCGCCGCAGGCGTCGGCAACGGCCGCGGCGACGTCCTTGGCGATCCGCACCGGGTCCAGGGGCACCTCGTCGGGCAGGTACGCGACCCCGAAGCCCCCGCCCAGGTCGACCTCCTCGACCAGCACCCCGGTGAGCGCGGCGAGCTGGGCCCGCAGTGCCAGCACGGTGCGCGCGGCGAGGGCGAACCCGGCCGGGTCCAGGATCTGCGACCCGATGTGCGAGTGGATGCCGAGCAGCTCCAGCTCGGGCCGTTCGAGCACCGTCTCGAGCGCGGCGAGCGCCTGCCCGCCGGCGACCGACAGACCGAACTTCTGGTCCTCGTGCGCGGTCGCGATGTACTCGTGGCCGCCGGCGTGCACACCGGTGGTGACCCGGACCATCACGGGCGCCGGGCGACCCGCCTCGCCACCCCAGCCGTCGGCCGCCACCGCAGCGACCCGGTCGATCTCGGCCATGGAGTCGATGACCACCCGCCCCACCCCGGCGTCGCGCGCCGCGACGAGCTCGGCGTCGGACTTGTTGTTGCCGTGCAGGCCGATCGCCTCACCGGGCACGCCCGCCCGCAGCGCCACGGCGAGCTCCCCGCCGGTCGCGGTGTCGATCCGCAGGCCTTCGTCGTGCACCCACCGGGCCACCGCGACGGACAGGAACGCCTTGCCCGCGTAGTACACGTCGGCCGCACCGAACGCGTCCACCCAGGCCCCGCGCCAGGCCCGGGCACGGGCGCGCAGGTCGGCCTCGTCCAGGACGTAGGACGGCGTGCCGTGCTCGACCGCGAGCGCACGCAGGTCCACCCCGGCCACGTGCATCGCACCGTCCGCGCCGATCACCGCCGACGCCGGCCACACGTGCGCGTCGGTCACATCCGCTCCGGAGCGCTCACGCCGAGCAGGTCCAGGCCGTTGGCGAGCACCTGGCGGGTGGCGTCGTTGAGCCACAGCCGGGTGCGGTGGGTGTCGGTGACCGGATCGCCGCCGATCGGCGTCACGCGGCACTGGTCGTACCACTTGTGGAACGCCGAGGCGAGTTCCTCGAGGTACCGCGCGACCCGGTGCGCCTCGCGCAGCTCGGCGGACTGGGCCACGACCCGCGGGAACTCACCCAGCATCCCCAGCAGCACCGCCTCGCTCGGGTGGTCCAGCAGCCCGGGCTCGAACGCGTCGGCCCGGCGCACGCCCAGCGACTCGGCGTTGCGCGCGACGTTGGACGTGCGGGCGTGCGCGTACTGCACGTAGAACACCGGGTTGTCGTTGGCCTTGCGGGTGATGACGTCGATGTCCAGGGTCAGCGGCGAGTCCGTCGACGCCCGGGTCAGGGAGTACCGCGCGGCATCGACGCCGACCCAGTCGATCAGGTCGGCGAGCGTGATGATCGTGCCGGCGCGCTTGGACATCCGCACCGGCTCGCCGCCCTGGAGCAGGTTGACCAGCTGGCCGATGAGCACCTCGATGTTGTGCTCCGGGTCGTCCCCGGCACATGCCGCCACGGCCTTGAGCCGACCCACGTACCCGTGGTGGTCGGCGCCCAGCAGGTAGATGCAGACGTCGTGACCGCGCAGCCGCTTGTCCACGTAGTACGCGGTGTCGGACGCGAAGTAGGTCAGCGAGCCGTCGGACTTGACCAGCACCCGGTCCTTGTCGTCGCCGAAGTCGGTGGTGCGCAGCCACACCGCGCCCTCGGTCTCGAACACGTGGCCCTGTTCGCGCAGCCGCGCGAAGCCGCGGTCGACCGCGCCGGAGCTGTGCAGCGTGCGCTCGGAGGACCAGACGTCGAAGTGCGTGCCGAAGCGGGCCAGCACCGCCTTCTGCTCGGCGAGCTGGTGGGCGTACCCGGCCTCGCGGAACGCGACGAGCTGCTCGTCCACGGGCAGGTCGACGATGCCGGGCTGCTCGGCCACGACGTCCGTGGCGATCTCGTCGATGTAGTCGCCGTGGTAGCCGTCCTCCGGGATCGGCTCGCCGTGCGCCGCGGCCATGATCGACGCGCCGAACCGGTCCATCTGCACGCCGAGGTCGTTGACGTAGAACTCGCGGGTCACCTGCGCGCCGGCGGCGGTCAGCACGCGACCGATCGCGTCACCCACCGCGGCCCAGCGGGTGTGCCCCAGGTGCAGCGGACCGGTCGGGTTGGCGGAGATGAACTCCAGGTCCACCCGTTGACCGGCGAGCGCGTCACTGTGGCCGTAGGCGGCGCCGGCGTCGAGGATCGTGCGAGCCAGCTCACCTGCGGCGGCCGCCTCGAGGGTGATGTTGAGGAACCCGGGTCCGGCCACGTCGACGTTCGCGATGCCGGGCAGAGCGGTGAGCCGCGCGGCGAGCAGCTCGGCCAGCGCCCGCGGCGCCACCCCGGCCTGCTTGGCCAGCTGGAGCGCGACGTTCGAGGCCCAGTCGCCGTGCTCGCGCTGCCGCGGACGCTCGACCGCCACCGTCTGCGGAACCTGGTCGGCCTCGATCGTCAGGGCACCGTCGGCCCGGGCGGACAGCAGGACGTCGCGCAGCGCGGCGGAGAGCTCGGCGGGGGTCACCGGCCGATCGTACCGGCGCCCCGACGCTCGCCCCGCGCCGCCCGCGACAGGCCCCCGAGCGCAGCCCGCGGAGGCCCCGCGCAGGCCGACACGGGTACCGGAACGTGCGCCCGGACCCCTGCTGGGTGTTCACTCATCCCACGACCTCAGTGGGGAGACGGGATGCGACGCACCAACCTCATCGACCTCGCCGTGGGCAGGCTCCGCCAGCAGATCACGTCCGGGACGTGGGAGATCGGCACCCGGATCCCGGCCGAGCCCGAGCTCGCCGAGCTGATCGGGGTGGGTCGCAACACCGTCCGCGAGGCCGTCCAGTCGCTGGTGCACGCCGGCATGCTCGAGCGCCGCCAGGGTTCGGGCACCTACGTCATCTCCGACTCCGAGCTCGGCAACGCGATGGGCCGGGAGATCGCCGGCGCCCACCAGCGCGACGTCCTCGAGGTTCGGCGGGCACTGGAGGTCGAGGTGGCCCGGCTGGCCGCCGTGCGGCGCACCCCGGCCCAGGTGGACGCCCTGCGGCAGCTGCGCGACACCCGGTCGAAGGCCTACACCTCCGGTGAGCTCGACGCGATGGTCGCCGCCGACCTCGCGCTGCACCGGCTGATCGCGGAGTCCTCGCACAACCCGGTCCTCATCGCGCTGTACGAGAACCTCCAGGACGCGATCAGCGCGAACATCCGATTCAACTTCGAGCACCCCGCGCACGACGACGACTCCCACCACGCGCTGGTCGAGGCGATCGCCGAGGGCGACGCCCGCGCCGCGGTGGCCGAGATCGACCACTACCTGTCGACCCTGATCGGCAGCGAGCCGGCCTGAGCCGCCCTGAGCCGTCCGGGCGGCACCGCCGAGGCCTCGGCGGTGCGGTAGTCTGGCGCACCGCGCCCGAGTAGCTCAGTGGATAGAGCGTCTGCCTCCGGAGCAGAAGGTCGCAGGTTCGAATCCTGTCTCGGGCACCCGTGTGATCTCTTGGGAGATCAGCCCTCACCCCGCAAGGTTCTCGCAAGGTCGCCGCAACGGGCGCGCCGTAGAACGTCGGCATCGAACCGACGAACCTGCGAGGCGACCATGAACCGAACCACCGCCACCGGCACCGACGCCCTGGTCGACAGCGACTGGCTCCAGCGCCGGCTCACCGATGCCGACGTCCGGGTGGTCGAGGTCGACGTCGCCGCGGCCCGCCACGAGGCCGGACACATCCCCGGCGCGGTCCTGTGGAACGTGTACACCGACCTCAAGGACGAGAGGTACCGCCCGCGGCCCGTCGAGGAGCTCGCCACCCTGGTGGGTCGGGCGGGCATCACGCCGGAGTCGACGGTGGTCACCTACGGCTACGCCCCGGCGCTCGGCTACTGGCTGCTGCGGCTGCTCGGCCACCGACGAGTGCGGGTCCTGGACTCCGCCACCTGGCAGGCCGACGGCGGGCCGTGGACCGACCACACGAGCAGCCCGACCCCCGTCGCGTACCCGCAGGCGCTCGCCCCCGGGCTCCGCGCCACCACGGCGGAGGTGCTGGGCACGATCGACGACCGCGACGGCGTCGTGCTGGACGTCCGCACGGAGGCGGAGTACGTCGGCGAACGCTTCTGGCCGTCCGGGGGCGTCCCCGAGGGCGGCCGTGCGGGCCACGTGCCCGGCGCGCTCCACCTGCCGGCCGACCGCCTGACGAGACCCGACGGCTCGCTGCGGTCCGTGGCCGAGCTCCGCGAGACGCTGGCGCACATCGATCGCGACCGACCCGTCATCACCTACTGCACCGTGGGCGCCCGCGCGGCGACCGTCTGGTTCGTGCTGTCCGAGCTTTTCGGCCACCCCGACGTGCGCGTCTACGACGGCTCGTGGACCCGGTGGGGCATGGACCCGGCGCTCCCGGTCGCGACCGGCGCGGCGACCGGCTAGCCCGGCGGGTTCAACAGCGCGGCGTGCAGCGCCCTGGTCGGTGTGCTCGGCGCGACACCGAGCTCGTCGCGCAGGAGTGCGGTCAGCTGCTCGTAGGCCGCCAGCGCCTCGGCGACGTTGCCCTCGGCGGCCAGGGCCCGCATGAGGAGCCGGTGCCCGGACTCGCGCATCGGCGCGAGCCCGACCAGCGAGCGCCCGGCCTCGCGGGCGGCTGCGACCTCCGCCCCGCCCAGCCCGAGCGCCGCGTCGCCGTAGGCCTCCAGCGCCCTGACCAGCAGGAGGTCGAGCCGACGCCGCACCTCGACGACCCACTCGGCTTCCTCGCCCGGCAGGAAGCCGCGGCGGGCCGTGAAGAGCGCCCCCTGGGACGACACCCACGCCGTGGTCCAGTCGCGCTGCACGACGGCCGACTCAGCGGTGTGGATCGCGTCGACGGCGACGTCGAGGTCCACCCAGGCGTCGTCGGCGCACAGCCGCACGGTCCCCCGGCTCTCCACACGCAGCGGCGCCAGGACCTTGCGGAGCCGGGAGACCAGCACGTTGAGAGCCGCGTCGGTGTCCTCCGGGCCGCCGCCCGGCCACAGCGCCTCGACGACCTCGTCGCGCGGGACGTCGCGGCGGCGATGGACGAGGAGGTAGGCGAGCAGCAGCCGACCCTGGCGGCCCGGCAGGGCCTGGTCCCGCCGCTCGCCGTCGATCTCGGCCACGAACGGGCCGCAGACCTGGAACCTGCTGGTCGGCTGCAAGGTTTCCCCAACCTCCGGATGGCACGATCCTGGCACAGGGCTCCAGAAGGGGTTGTCGATGGCCAGGATCATCCGCTGCGAGTGCGGGTTCGTCGCGCAGGCCGACTCCGACGACGCTGTGGTCGCTCAGATTCGCGAGCACATGCAACGGGACCACCCGGCGCTGCGGGAAGCCGTGGGGGTGGAGGAGATCCGCGGCTGGATCGAGATGGGCTGAGCCCCGCGCTGCGCCTAACATCGAGGCGCTCGGTCGCGTCGCCACCGAGGCCACGCTGCGAGGAGGTCCGGCCGTCGTGGAGCAGTGGCTGCTCGCTCTCGCCGAGTCGCCGCTGGTGTACCCCGGGATGTTCGTCTTCGCGCTGATCGACGGCTTCTTCCCGCCGATGCCCAGCGAGGTGGCCGCCGTGGGGCTGGCCGCGCTCGCGGCCTCGACCGGCGCCCCGAGCCTCGCCCTGCTCCTGCTGGTGGCCGCCGCGGGCGCCTTCGCCGGGGACATGGTGGCCTACGCGATCGGGCGGCGGATCGACGTCCACCGGTTCCCGCTGCTGCGCCGCGGGCGCGGCCGGCGGATGCTCGAGTGGGCCGAGCGGTCGCTGCGGCACCGCGGCCGGTCCTTCATCCTGGCCGGGCGGTTCGTGCCGGTCGCGCGGGTCGCGGTCAACATGGCCGCCGGCGCGCTGAGCTACCCCCGGCGCAGCTACGCGGGCCTGGCCGCGATCGGCTCGACGGTCTGGGCGCTGTACTCCGCGGCGATCGGCGTGGGCGCGGGCGCGTGGTTCGCCGGGCACCCGGTGGGCGCCGTCGTGGTCGGCGTGGTGGCGGGCCTGGTGATCGGGGTGGTGCTCGACGTGGTGCTGACCCGGCTCGAGGGGCGCCGGAGCGCGGAGGGACTCGCCGACGAGGCCGGCCACGACGCCGGCGTCCCGCCGCACCCCCCGCACGAGCCCTAGTACCAGCCGAGCTCGCGCAGGCGGCGCTCGCCGATCCCCATCGCGTGGCCCACCTCGTGGCCCAGCACCTTCAGCACCCGCGCCGGTACCTCGTCGGCCGTGCGGCAGGCCGCCAGGATCGGTAGGCGGTACAGGGTGATCGTGCTCGGCACGCTGCCCGGCACCCGGCCGCCGTGCGCGGTCACCGGGAACCCGCGGAACAGCCCCAGGAGGGTCGTGCCGCGGGGCGTGGTGCCGGGATCGGGCTGGTCGCGCACCAGTACGGCGATCTCCTCCAGCACGGGCGCGGTCCACTCCGGCAGGGCGTCGAGCGCATCGCGGACCAGGTCCTCGAAGGCCTCGGCGGCCATCTGGACCGGGCTCATCGGGCCTCCCGCGGGTCTGTGCCACGAGAACGCCGGGCCGGTGCCGGGTGTTCCGGCCGGGCTAGCCCTCGAGCAGCGGGCGGTAGCGCATCAGCGCGTGGTTCTCGGCGACGAGCTCGTCGGCGACCTGCGCACCGTCCGTGTCGAGGGTCCGACGCCGCAGCACGTTGCGCCGCACGAATGCACCGGGCGCCGCAGGGCCCACCGGCTCGATCACGTGGGCGGCCTCGTAGACCTCGTAGCGCAGGCCGACCGGGCGGTCGGCCGTCCAGGCGCCCACCAGGTGCGTGTCGGTCAGGTGCACCGCGAGCCGGAAGGTCGCCTCGGTCGGGTTGACCACCTGCAGGTCCAGGGTCGGCCACGCACACGTCGCGCCGCTGCCGAACGGTTGGGTGCGGTCCGCGTCCGGGAAGACGTCGTAGCTGTGCCGCCAGCGCTCGGCGACCTTCAGCGGGGTGTGCAGGGTCATCCAGTACAGCAGGTTGGTGAGCTGGCACAGCCCGCCACCGGTGCCGGCGGACATCCGGCCGTGGTCCAGCACGAGCCCGTCGACGAAGCCGCGGCGCCTGGTCGGCCGGCGTACGTGCCACCAGAACGACAGGCGCTTGCCCGGCGGCAGCACCAGCCCGTCGAGGCGCTGGGCGGCCAGCCGGAGGTTGACCACCTTGCCGCGCTGGAGCTCGGCGTCGAGCCCGGCCAGCGGCCTGACCAGCGGGGTGGCGTGCTCGGCGACGCGACAGGGCTGCGCGTGCGACGGTCCGGTCGCCAGACCGAGACCGCCGACGCGACGCCACTGGACCTCACGGCGCAGGCGTCCGACCACCGGGCTGACGGCAGCACGCCACGCCGGCGCCGACCGGACCCCGTCCGAACCACCCCCGCCGCGACCGCTCACCGCGCCCCCTCTCGCTCACGGGAGCGTAGAGCAGAGCGGCCCCGGGCAGATGCCCGGGACCGCCGCGTCGATCAGGGACGGGTCACTCGCCGTCGCGCGGGTTCGGCACCCCGGCGAGCAGCATCCGGACCTCGGCCTCGGAGTAGCGGCGGTGCCCGCCGAGCGTCCGGATCGCCGAGAGCTTGCCGGCCTTGGCCCAGCGGGTCACGGTCTTGGGGTCCACCCGGAACATGCTCGCCACCTCGGACGGGGTGAGCAGGGCGCTGCGGGCGGCGTCCTGGCGGGCGTTGTGGATGGTGGTGTGCGCGGACATGGCGCTCTCCTTCGTCGTTCGGTAGCCCGGCCGACCACGAGGGTCCCGTCGGCTTTGCGTCCCCACCTCGCGATGGGTTTGCCCTTGTCGCTGACGAGCCCACCGTCACACCCCGGACCCCGGACGAGCAAGCCACGAGGGCGCTTCGATGCCCGAATTCACCCGTCTGCACGAGTGCGCCCCTGTCCGCGGCTCTGGTCCCGGGTTCGCCGTGTTCGCGCGGGCCGGGACCGACGGCGCGCCGACCGGGGCACCGCGTCCGGCAGACTGCTGACGTGTGCCCCCTCACCCCGACCGACGACCGTGAGCTGCTGCGTGCGCGCGGCAGCCTGAAGTGGACCGGCACCCGCGGCGCCATCGCCGCCTGGGTCGCCGAGTCGGACCTGGGCACCGCACCCGAGGTGACGCAGGCCCTGCACGACGCGATCGACCGCGGCCTGACCGGCTACCTGCCCCCGCACGAGCGAGCCGGCGCAACCCAGGCGTGCGCGGACTGGCAGCGCCGCCGCTTCGGCTGGGAGGTCCCGGCCGACCGCGTCCGGCTGGTTCCCGACGTCATCGCGGCCCTGAGGCTCACGCTCGAGCACCTGACGCCGCCCGGCTCGGCGCTGGTCCTGCCGACCCCCGCCTACATGCCGTTCGTCACGATGCCCGTCGCCTGGGGCCGCGAGGTGATCCAGGTGCCGATGGCCACCGACACCGACGGACGCGCGACGCTCGATCTCGAAGGCATCGACGCGGCCCTGGCCGCGGGGGCCGGGCTGGTGGTCCTGGTCAACCCGCACAACCCCACGGGGCGCGTGCACACCCGACACGAGCTCGAGGCGCTTGCCGCGGTCGTCGAGGCGCGCGGCGCCGCGGTGTTCGCCGACGAGATCCATGCACCCTTGGTGCACGCCGGGCACCAGCACCTGCCGTACGCGTCGCTCTCCACCGTCGCGGCCCAGCACTGCGTGACGGCCACCGCTGCCTCCAAGGGCTGGAACGTCCCGGGCCTGAAGTGCGCGCAGGTCGTGCTCACCTCCGACGCGCACGTCGCCGCATGGCAGGACGCGTCGGAGGGCGTGTCCGTGCTGGGCGCGGTCGCCGCGGTGGCGGCCTACGACCGCGGCGAGCCGTGGCTCGACGAGACCGTGGTGTACCTGGGCGACAACGCCAGGCGGCTGGCCGAGGTGCTGGCGGCCGAGGCGCCGGCGGTCGGGTACCTCCCCCCGGAGGGCACCTACCTGGCCTGGTTGGACCTGCGCGACGCCCTGCCGGCCGCCGCCCGCGACCTGGAACCGGGTGAGGTGGCGCGCTGGCTGGGGCGTGCGAGCGGCGTCACCGTCGTGGACGGCGCGCGCTGCGGCGAGGTGGGGCACGGGTTCGTGCGGCTCAACCTGGCGATGCACCGCGACCTGGTCGAGGAGGCCGGCCGGCGGATCGCCGTCGCCCTGCGCGGCTGACGACGCCGACGGCCGGCCACCGCGGAGGGTGACCGGCCGTCGAACGCTGCCGCGAGCCTGGTCAGCCGCCCTGCTCCGCGGTGATGGCGGTGGGCTGCGCCGAGTGCTGGATCGAGATCTTGCGCGGCTTGGCCTCCTCGGCCACCGGGATGGTGAGCGTGAGGACGCCGTCGCTGTAGCTGGCCTCGATCGCGTCCAGTGCGAGCCCGCGGCCCAGGTTGAGCTGGCGCACGTAGGTGCCGGTGGGCCGCTCGTGGGCGAGCCACTGCACGTCCGCCTCGGTCCGCGCGGAGCGCTGGGCGCGGATCGTCAGCGTCCGGTCCTCGACGGCGACGTCGATCGAACCCGGGTCGGCGCCGGGCAGGTCGATGTTGAGCACGTAGTGGTCGCCGGTGCGGTACAGGTCCATCGGCATCGACGCGACCGTCGGCGCGTCGCGCAGGGTGCCGAACACCTCATCCATCAGCCGGGTCGGGTCGGCGAACGGGATCAGACGGGTTGCCACGAGAGCACCTCCTCGATGTGCCCCGGACCTTCCGGGGCGTGTCACGTTCCCCACCGGACGGGTGCCAGGTGGGGCTGCTCCACACTTCATGTTCTAGCACTCTCGTCTGTAGAGTGCCAGCACTCGGGCAGCCTGAGTGCCAGGCGTTCGCCGAGGGCGAGAAAACGCCCCGCCACCTGCGACACGACCGGTCCGCCCGGCTCCGTCCCGGGACCTTCAACCCAGGGATCTCGCCGCGCGCGAGGACCTTTGACACAGCACGGCATGCCCCGCCGACCCCTAGCGTCGTAGGTGGGTCAACGGCGATCCGGATACGTCCGAATCGACCAGGAGCAGCCAGTGAGCACACGACCCACCCGCGCCACAACCCCTGCCGCCGAGCCGGCCACTCTCGAGAGCGCTATCGACGCCCTCGTCGCGGGTGCCACCAAGGCGTTGTCCGCCTATGCGTCCTTCACGCAGGCCGACGTCGACCACATCGTCAAGAAGGCCTCCGTCGCGGCGCTCAACCAGCACGGCCAGCTCGCCAAGGCCGCGGTCGCCGAGACGGGGCGCGGCGTCTTCGAGGACAAGGCCGTGAAGAACATCTTCGCGTGCGAGCACGTGACCAACTCGATGGCCGAGCTCAAGACCGTCGGCATCGTCAGCCGCGACGACCTGCACGGCATCGTGGAGATCGCCGAGCCGGTCGGCGTGATCTGCGGCGTCACCCCCGTGACCAACCCCACCTCGACCGCGATCTTCAAGTCGCTCATCGCTCTGAAGACCCGCAACCCGATCATCTTCGCGTTCCACCCGGGCGCCCAGGAGTCCTCGGTCGCCGCAGCCCGGATCGTGCGCGACGCCGCGGTCGCGGCCGGCGCCCCCGAGCACTGCGTCCAGTGGGTCGAGACCCCGTCCATCGAGGCGACGAACGCGCTGATGAACCACCCGGGCGTCGCGCTGATCCTGGCCACCGGCGGCAACGCGATGGTCAAGGCGGCGTACTCCTGCGGCAAGCCCGCGCTGGGCGTCGGCGCCGGCAACGTGCCGGCCTACGTCGAGAAGTCCGCCAAGCTCAAGCGCGCGATCAACGACATCGTGATGTCCAAGTGCTTCGACAACGGCATGGTCTGCGCGAGCGAGCAGGCCGCAATCCTCGACACCGAGATCTACGACGTCGCGATGGCCGAGTTCTCCCGGCTGCACGCGCACCGGTGCACGCCCGGAGCAGAAGGCCAAGCTCGAGGAGCTGATCTTCGGGGTCAGGGCCGGCGACGCGAACTGCGCAGGCGCGAAGCTCAACGCCGCCGTGGTCGGCCAGAGCCCGGTCCGGATCGCCGAGATGGCCGGGTTCACGGTGCCCGCCGACACCTCCATCCTGATCGCCGAGGTCGACGAGGTCGGCCCGGCCGAGCCGCTGACCCGCGAGAAGCTCGCACCGGTCCTGGCGGTGCTGCGGGCACAGACCCGCGAGCACGGCCTGCAGCTCGCCGAGCAGATGGTCGAGTTCGACGGCCTCGGCCACTCCGCAGCGATCCACACCGAGGACGCCGAGCTGGCCGAGGAGTTCGGCCGCCGGGTCAAGGCGATCCGGGTGATCTGGAACTCGCCGTCCTCGCACGGCGGCATCGGCGACATCTACAACTCGTTCATCCCCTCGCTGACCTTGGGCTGCGGCTCCTACGGCGCGAACTCGGTCTCCAACAACGTCTCGGCGGTCAACCTGGTGAACATCAAGCGGATCGGCCGTCGCAACAACAACCTCCAGTGGTTCAAGGTGCCGGCGAAGACCTACTTCGAGCCGAACGCGATCCGCTACCTGGAGGACATGGCGGACGTGAACCGCGTCACCATCGTCACTGACGCGACGATGACCAAGCTCGGCTTCGTCGACCGGATCATCGACGTGCTGAACCGCCGGCCCAACAAGGTCGCGCTGCAGATCATCGACAACGTCGAGCCCGAGCCGACCATCGCCTCGGTCGACAGGGGCGCAGAGCTGCTGCGCGACTTCGGCCCGGACACGATCATCGCCCTGGGCGGTGGCTCGCCGATGGATGCGTCGAAGGTCATGTGGCTGCGCTACGAGCACCCCGAGATCGTCTTCGCGGACATGCGCGAGAAGTTCTTCGACGTGCGCAAGCGCGCGTTCAAGTTCCCGACCCTGGGCGAGAGGGCCAAGCTGGTCTGCATCCCGACCACGTCGGGCACCGGTGCCGAGGTCACACCGTTCGCGGTCATCACCGACGGTGAGACCGGCGTGAAGTACCCGCTCGCGGACTACGCGCTGACCCCGACCGTGGCGATCATCGACCCGGCGCTGACCGGCAAGATGCCCGGCTTCCTGGCCGCCGACTCCGGCTTCGACGCCCTGACCCACGCCACCGAGGCGTACGTCTCGGTCTACGCCAACGACTTCACCGACGGCATGGCGCTGCACGCGATCAAGCTGATCTTCGCCAACCTCGAGGAGTCGGTGACCGGCGGGGAGTCCGCCGTTCTGGCGCGGGAGAAGATGCACAACGCGGGCACCATCGCCGGCATGGCGTTCGGCAACGCGTTCCTGGGGATCGTGCACGCGATGGCGCACACCATCGGCTCGACGTTCCACCTGGTGCACGGCCGGACCAACGCCACGCTGCTGCCGCACGTGATCCGTTACAACGGCACCGTCCCGACCAAGCTCACCAGCTGGCCGAAGTACGAGCACTACGTGGCCCCGGAGCGGTTCCAGCAGATCGCCGCACACCTCGGCCTGCCTGCCTCGACCCCCGAGGAGGGCGTGGAGTCCTACGCCCGGGCCGTCGAGGAGCTGCGCGAGCGGGTCGGCATCCCGGCCTCGTTCGCCGCTCAGGGCGTCGCCGAGGACCAGTTCATCGGAAAGCTGGACGACCTGGCGATGCGGTCCTACGAGGACCAGTGCGCGCCCGCGAACCCCCGCATGCCGATGCTCGACGACATGAAGGACCTGATGGCCGCGGCGTACTACGGGACCTCGCTCGACGAGGTCCGGGCCGCCGCCACCGCTCGGCAGGTCGAGGAGGTCGCCGCCCCCTGACCCGGACGGCCACGACCCACCGCGACCGAGCCGCCAGGTCCGCGACCCCGACCGGCCGGCTCCCCGGTGCCCCGCCCCGCTCCCGCGTGGCGGGGCATCGTCGTCCCGAGACGGGCGCGGCCCGGTTCGCCGCGCCCCGGGGGCCTTTGCGACACTGGTGACCCCCGTCCCTGGAGGTCCGATGTACCGCCGCCTCACCGCCGCCGTCCTGGCCGCGAGCGCCACCGTCCTGCTCGCCGGGTGCTCCGGGGACGGCTCGATCGACTGGAACCAGCTGGGCTCCCGGGTCCAGCAGGGCGTGGACTCCGCACGCGGAGCCGTCGACCAGGCCCAGGCCAAGGCCGACGAGCTCGGCGCGACGGGCGCCGAGGCGAAGAGCGCCATCGAGCAGGCGACCGCGGCCATCGACCAGGCCCGCACGGTCGCGCAGCAGGGCAAGGACGCCGGCCAGGAGGCACTCACCAACGCCCGCTCCGCGCTCGACAGCGCCAAGCAGGCCGTCGACGCCGCTGCCGAGAAGGCGCCCGACCAGCTCGCGGGCGCCCTCAGGTCCCTGTCCGACCAGCTCGACAAGCTCGCCGGGGACCTCGACACGGCATCCTGACCGGCCCCCGTCAGGCGCTGGGCGAACCTGGGTGGAACGGCCCGCCCGGGCCGGTAACGTGTGCGCGTGACCCACGAACCCACACCGCTGTCCGGCGCCCAGATCACGCTCACGCTCGACGACCAGACGGCGACGGTGACCGACGTGGGCGCGAAGCTGCGGACCTACGCAGTGGGCGAGCGCGACGTCATCACGCCGTTCGACGTCGACGAGCCCGCCCCGGCGGGGCACGGTGCGGTGCTCGCACCCTGGCCGAACCGGATCCGGGACGGCCGCTACACGTACGGCGGTGTCGAGCGGCAGCTGCCCATCACCGAGCCGAGTCGGATGACCGCCCTGCACGGTCTGGTGATGTGGCAACGCTGGACCGTGGCGGAGCGGTCCGGGTCCGCGGTCACGCTGGAGACCCGCACGGCCCCGAGCGGCGGCTACCCGTTCGACCTGCTGATCCGGGTGACCTACCGGCTGACGGCGACCGGGCTGCACGTGCAGACCGCCGCGACGAACCTGGGTACGGCGACCGCGCCCTACGGCGTGGGCTTCCACCCGTGGCTCTCCCCCGGCCCCGGTTCGCTCGACGAGTGCACGGTGCAGCTGGACGCCAAGACCCGCGTCACCACCGACGACCGCCTTCTCCCGATCGGCACCGAGCCTGCGGCGGGCGACTTCGACCTGCGTGAGCCACGCTCGGCGCGGGGACTCGACCTCGACGACGCCTACGTCGACGTGCTGCGCGACGAGGACGGGCTGTCCTGGATCAGGCTCACCGGTTCGGACGGGCGCACGGCCGCGGTGTGGATGGACGAGTCCATGGACACCTGGCAGATCTGCACCGGGGACCACCTCGACGCGGTCGGCTGGCGGCGCACGGGCCTGGCCGCCGAGCCCATGAGCTGCATCGCGGACGCGTTCCGCACCGGCGAGCGCCTGGTCCGTCTCGAGCCCGGCGAGACCCACGAGGTCACCTGGGGCATGGCGCTGCTCTGAGCGCCCTCACCTCAGGTCGCGCGCCGACCCTGCGGGGCCACCCGCGGGGTCGGCGCGGACCGGGCCGGTCGTCGGTTCAGCGCCCGACGGTCTCCGCGAGGTGCCACCCCTCACCGACCGGCGACTCGCCCTCGGGCAGGTCCACCTCGGCGACGACGACGTTCGTGCCGGTGCCGGAGACCTTCTCCCACCTGCTGCCGTAGGTGAGATCCACCTTGAGCTCGGGTGGCTCGGACGCCAGCGTGGCGTCCTCCAGGAGCTCAGTGGTGCCGTCCTCCTGGTCGGCGGTCCAGAACACGCCGGGGTGAGGGTGGTAGCTCGCCCACTCCCACTTCCACTGACGCTGGACCTGCTCCCAGTGGCAGATGGTCTCCGTCGTCTCTGACATGTGTGCCACCTTCCTGGTACGCGACGTCGCGCACGCATCCCTCCGATCCTGGCACCCTCCACCCCCCGAAACGAAGGGGACCTACGGCCTTTGATGCAATCAGATCACCCGCCCACCGCAGATCGACCTCCCGACGAGGCAACCTGGGGTCGTGAACCCGCCCGGCTGTGACCCGACCGTGCCCGTGGGGGGCGTCAAGCCGCCCGGCTGAGGCGGTCCACTCACTAGCCTGGTGGTATGCGCCGGCGCGGGTGGCGGCCCTATGTCGACCTGGTCGAGGTCGACACGATCGAGGTCGTCCTCGAGGAGGACGAGCCCGTCGACGAGTTCCTCGCGCTGCTGCACGAGATCGCGCTCGAGGCGATCGCCCTGCGCGCGCACTCGCCCGGCGACCCACGGGTCGAGGTCTATGACGAGGAGGCTCCCGCAGCGGCCGACGGGCACGTGACGGCCCGGCTCGTGCGCAGGTTCGGGAAGCGACGACTCGTCCTCGCCGCAGCGATCGCGGCGGTCGCGCTGGCGGTGGCGATCGGACCGGGCGTGGTCGAGGCCCGCCGGGCGGCGGCGCGCCTCGCCGCCCTGGAGGCGTCCCCGGGTGTCCTCACGTCGGCGTCGAGCCCTCCGGCCGAGGTGTGGCGCACACCTGGGCGGGTCGTCAACCACCAGGCCGAGGCGCTCCTGGTCGCGGGTGTGCAGGACGGCTCGCTCCGGCGGCTCGACCCGGCCACCGGAGGGGCGACGTGGACGCTCCTGTCGGAGGACGCGCCGCCCATCCGGCGCTGCTTCCCGGTGGACGAGGCACTCGACCCGGACCGGGCACCGGCCGCCGACGGCACCGGCGCGCCGGCCCCGGTGGCCTGCACTGCCACCTCGGACCCCGACCGACCCGAGGCCGACGCGCCACCTGTCCTGGTGCTCGACCCGAGCACCGGCGCGGTGACCCGGACGGTGGAGGTCAGGGGGTCCCTGCTCGCCGCCGAGCCCCTGGACGGGGACATCCTGGTGGCCGCGCGCCTCCCGGACGGCAGGCTGAGCGCGGCCCGGTGGGACCTGGGGGCCCTGGCCCCGCGATGGGCGTTCACCAGCCCGCAGCCGGTGCTGACCGAGGCGAGTGACGCCCTCGAGCTCCGGTCGGAGTCGCTCACCGTCGGCGGTCTCACCCTTGACCTCACCAGCGGCCGGCCGCGCGACGCCCAGGACGCGCGACTCCAGCCGATCCGTCTCGAGGAGTACACCCTGCCGGGAGGTCAGACCGCGACATGGTGGTGGTACGCGGACGGGGCCTATGGGCAGGGCCGGGTCACGAGTGACCACGGGATGCGAATGCTCGCCCTTCTCGGCCCCCCGCTGGTGCCGGCCCTCACGGACGGCTCGCAGGCGTCGACTCTCGTGACCACAGCCGACGGGGACCAGCTTCGCGGGCTCGACCTGCGCAACGGCGGGATCCGGTGGTCGCGGGCCTACCCGGGCGCGGCGTCGGTCCGCGCCATCGCCCAGGTCGACGGGGTGATGGTCCTCGACGGCGGGACGAGCGTGACCGCGATCGACGTGAGCACCGGCAAAGAGCTGTGGGGCACGCCGGCCGACTCGCAGGTGATGGGAGGGTCCGCGCTGACCGACGGCGAGCTACTGCTGCTTCCCGAGCGCGATGCCGATGGCGGAGTCCAGCTGGTCGCCCGCCGGATCGCGGATGGCTCGGCGCTCTGGCGTGCCTCGATGCCCGCCGGGACCGTGTCGCTCACCGTTGTGGACCAGCGCCTCGTGGCCTCGACCGGGAACGAGGTGGCGGGGCTGGGCTGAGCTCCGGCCGCGATGTCCGGGCAGGAGCGGCGCGAGGGTCAGAAGTTGGTGCCCATCGCCGTCGTGCCCGGGAGGTACTCCCAGTGCCAGGGCTCGTAGGCGCCGGATCCGCCACGCTTCGCCCAGTTCGGGTTGACCCACCCGTAGGCCGGCCCGTTCTTGGCCAACCACCCCATCACGGTCGAGGAACCGGTCTCGGAGCCGCACAGGTCGACCGCCAGGCCCCAGCCGTGGTTGGAGGTGCCCGGCGTCGCCGCGAGGCCCGGCTTGGTGTAGGCCAGCCGACGCTGCACCGCCAGGGTCCGGTAGGCGTCGGTGACGCACAGGTTGCGGCCGAACGCGGCCTTGAAGTTCTCGTCCAGCTCGGTGAGTGCGACGGCGGCGTCACCGCGCAGCATGTGGGTCCCGTCCCACAGCGTGCACAGGTCCTTGGCGGGGATCAGGCCGTTGCCGGACGTCTCGACGACCACCCCGGTGCAGTCGGGCAACGGGTTGCGTTCCACCGAGCGGCTCACCGCCTGGACGTCACGCAGACCGACGGAGGACGGCGCCAGCACGGAGGTCGGAGTGGTCGCCTGGGGGGCGGACGCCAGGATCTCCGCCGTCGCGGGGGCGTCCGCGCTGGCCGCGACGACAGCGGCGCCGGCCGGCGTCGGCGCGAGGAACCCGGTGGCCGGCAGACCGATGGTCGCGCCGGCGAGCGCACCCACCACGAGTGTTCGGGCCAGGGTCCGGGGATGCGGGGGGCGAAGGGTCCGACGGGTCCGGCGCTCGGGCCGGGGGTGCAGGTCTCGACGGGAAGCCGGAGCGCCCATCGGGCTCTGCTCGTGCTGCACTACGCCTCCGACCCTCCTGGCACCCGGCACCCGCCGGCCAGGGGGGTACAGCAGCCGAGCGGGTGATTACGAAAGGGTAACGGGTGCACCCCGCTCGGACCAAGCCGCCTCGACGTCAGGTGTGTCACACCTCACCGCGCCCGGCGGCACGACCGCCGAGGTCCCCCCGCTGCATCGCGTCCCTGACCTCGCCGACGAGCTCCTCGAGGATGTCCTCGAGGAAGACCACGCCGACCGTGGTGCCGCCGACGTCCACCACTCGGGCCAGATGGGACCCCGAGCGCTGCATGGCCGCGAGCGCAGCCTCGACCTCGTCCTGCGGGCGGACCACAGCCAGGTCGCGGACCCGCCACGCCGGAACCGGCTCGTCGCGCTCGGCCGGGCCGGCGTACAGCACGTCCTTGAGGTGCAGGTAGCCGACCGGCTCGGCGCCGGAGCCGGTGACCGGGAAGCGGCTGAAGCCGGTGCGGGCCACCTCGCGCTCGACGTCGGCCACGGTCACGCCCATCGCCACCGCCACCAGCCGGTCGGTGGGCACCATCACCTCGGCGGCCGTCCTGTCGGAGAACTCGATCGCGCCGGTGAGCAGGCCGTGCGCGTCGTCGAGCAACCCCTCGGCCTGCGAGCGTTCGACGATCGAGTGGACCTGCTCGGCCGTGAACGCCGAGGCGACCTCGTCCCTGGGCTCGATGCCGATCTGCCGGATGAGGTGGTTGGCCATCCAGTTGAGCGCCAGGATCACCGGCCGCACCAACCTGGCCACACCCACCAGCGGCGGGCCGAACCACAGCACCGCCCGGTCCGGGCCGGAGACCGCGAGGTTCTTCGGCACCATCTCGCCGAGCACCACGTGCAGGTAGACCACGATCGCCAGGGCGACGACGAGAGCGACCGCGTGCGCGGCGCCGGCGGGCAGACCCACCGCCGTGAAGGGTCCCTCGAGCGCGTGCGCGATGGCCGGCTCTGCCACCACGCCGAGCGACGTCGAGCACACGGTGATCCCGAGCTGGGCGCAGGCCAGCATCAGGGAGACGTGCTCCATCGCCCACAGCACGATCCGGGCGCGGCGCGAGCCCTCCTCCGCGAGCGGCTCGACCGCGCTGCGGCGGGCCGAGATGATCGCGAACTCGGCGCCCACGAAGAACGCGTTGCCGGCGAGCAGCGCGAGCGCGACCAGGAGCGCGGCCTGAGGGCTCACGGCCGCTCCTCCCCGGTCGGCGCGGGCCGCACGCGCAGGCGGGCGACGCGCCGGCCGTCCATCTGCTGCACGCGCAGCCGCACCCCGTCGACGGCGACCTCGTCGCCGGACAGCGGCACCCGGCCGAGCCGTGCCATGACCAGCCCGCCGAGCGTCTCGTAGGCCGGGTCGTCCGGCACCCTCACGCCGGTCTCCTCCGCGAGCTCGTCGGGGCGCAGCAGGCCCGGGACCGACCAGTCCGCGCCCAGCCGGTACACACCGGCGCGGGCCGGGTCGTGCTCGTCGGCGACCTCGCCGACGATCTCCTCGATGACGTCCTCGAGCGTGACGACACCCGCGGTGCCGCCGTACTCGTCCACGACCACGGCCATCTGCATGCCCTGCTCGCGCAGCTCGACCAGCAGCGGCCCGAGGCGCACCGTCTCGGGCACCCGCGGCGCCGGATCCATCAGGGCGCCCGCCGGGACCTCGCCGCGCCTGGGGTACGGCACCGCGATCGCGCGTCGCAGGTGCACCAGGCCCACCACGTCGTCGCGCGAACCGTCGATCACCGGGAACCGGGAGTGGCCGGTGGCGCGCGCGGCCGCCACCACGTCCGCCGCCGTCGCCTCGCGCTCGACGACCTCCATCCGGGTCCGGTCGGTCATCACGTCGACGGCCGCCAGGGTGTTCAGCTCGATCGAGTTGGTCAGCCGCACCGCGGTGCCCTCGTCCAGCGTGCCGACCTGGGCCGAGCGGCGGACCAGGGCGACCAGCTCCTGCGCCGACCGACCGCCGGACAGCCCCTCGCGCGGTTCGACCCCGAAGCGCCGCAGGATGGCGTTCGCGCTGCCGTTGAGCACGCCGATCACAGGGCGCAGCGCCGCGGTGAAGGCCAGCTGCACCGGCGCGACAGCGCGCGCCGTGGTCAGGGGGGTGGACAGTGCGAGGTTCTTGGGCACCAGCTCGCCGAGCAGCATCGAGAATCCGTTGACCAGCACCAGCGCCAGCACGGCGGCGGTCGCCGCGGACACTGCGTCGGTGAGCGCGGAACGGCCCAGGAGCTCGCGCAGCAGGCTCGCCAGGGCGGGCTGCGTGGTGTAGCCGAGCAGGATCGTGGTCGCGGTGATGCCGACCTGCGCTCCGGACAGCTGGGTGGACAGCGTGGCGAGCGCGCGCCGCACGCTCCGACCCGAACGGGAGGTGTCCAGCTCCAGCTCGCGGTCCACCGCACCGGGGTCCAGCGTGACCAGGGCGAACTCCGCGGCCACGAACACCGCGGTGCCGGCCGTCAAGGCCACCCCGAGCAGCACCATGAGCCACTCGTTCAGCACGTGGCGAGCCTCCAGCAGGTCGTCGTGTCGTGACTATAGCCGCGTGTGCCACGCTGAGCGCATGGATGCCAATGCTGCGGTCCGCGACACACCCCTGGTGCTGGTGGTGGAGGACGAACCGGCCATCGCGACGGCGGTCGCGCACCGGATGCGCGCCGAGGGGTGGCAGGCGGAGACCGCCGCCGACGGGCCCTCCGGGGTCGAGGCCGCGGCCCGGCTGCGACCCGACGTCATCGTGCTGGACGTCATGCTGCCGGGGATGGACGGCCTGGAGGTGTGCCGCCGCGTCCAGGCCGAGAGGCCCGTCCCGGTGATCATGCTCACCGCGCGCGACGACGAGACCGACATGCTCATCGGCCTGGGCGTGGGTGCGGACGACTACCTGCCCAAGCCCTTCTCGATGCGCGAGCTGGTCGCCCGGACCAAGGTGCTGCTGCGCCGCGTCGAGCGCGCACGTCAGCTCGCCGCCACGGCGACCGCGCAGCCGCCCCAGCAGCTCGGGGACGTGGTCATCGACCGTGCCCAGCGCCGGGTCTCCCGGGACGGGGTCCAGGTGCACCTGACCCCGACGGAGTTCGACCTGCTGGTCACGCTGGCCGCCAGCCCGCGCACCGTGCTCACCCGCGAGAAGCTGCTCGCGGACGTGTGGGACTGGGTGGATGCGAGCGGCACGCGCACGGTGGACTCCCACGTCAAGGCCCTGCGGCGCAAGCTCGGCGCGGACCTGATCCGAACCGTGCACGGGGTCGGGTACGCCTTCGAGCCGACCGAGGGCTGATTCCGTGGAAGCGCCCCGCCACGCGGTCCGCGCGAGGCTCGACATGCGACCGCTCGACCGGTTCACCACCATCAAGATCAAGCTCGGCGTGCTGGTCGCCGCGTCGGTGACCCTCGCCGCGTTCATCACCTGGCTCGGGCTCTACAACCATCTCGGGCCGACCCGCACCTTCCCGCTGGCGATCGTCGTGTCGCTGGTCGCCGTCCAGGTGCTCGCCCACGGCATGACCTCCCCGCTGCGCGAGATGACGGCCGCCGCGCAGGCGATGGCCCAGGGCGACTACACGCGCAGGGTCACCGCCACCAGCCACGACGAGGTCGGGAGGCTGGCCGACGCCTTCAACACGATGGCCGAGGACCTCGAGCAGGCCGACCTGCTGCGCCGCGAGCTGGTGGCCAACGTCTCGCACGAGCTGCGCACCCCGCTCGCCGCGCTGCAGGCCCAGCTGGAGAACCTGGTCGACGGCGTCAGCCCGGCGGACCCCGAGACCCTCGGGGCCGCGCTGCACCAGACCGAGCGGCTCGGTGGGCTGGTCACGGACCTGCTCGACCTGTCCCGGCTGGAGGCCGGCGCGGGCGGCCTGGAGCTGGCGCCCGTCCGGCTGCAGGGGCTGTTCGACGACGTGGTGGAGGCCGCCGCGCTCATCGCGCCCGCGAAGAACCTCACCTTCGTGGTCGACGTGCGACCCGGCGGGCTGACCGTGTCGGGTGACGCCAAGCGCCTGGACCAGGTGGTCACCAACCTCGTCCAGAACGCCGTGCGGCACTCCCCGCGTGGCGGCGAGGTGCGGCTCGGTGCCCGTCGCGACGGGCGCGACGTGGTGCTCGACGTGGTCGACCAGGGCTCGGGGATCGCCAGGGAGGACCGCGCGCGGGTCTTCGAGCGCTTCACGCGGGGCAACGTCCCCGCCATCACCGGGCAGATCAGCACCGGCGGGACCGGGCTCGGTCTGGCGATCGTCCGGTGGGCCGTGCAGCTGCACGGCGGCAGCATCGAGGTCGTCGACTCCGAGTCCGGCTGCGACATGCAGGTCCGGCTCCCCGGACAGGCCACGGCGGCGGACAACACCTCCTAGGCTGTGTGGCCGTGAGCTCTCCCGACGGCGTCCTGCAGATCGAACACCTCGTCAAGACCTTCGGACCGGTCCGGGCGGTCGACGACCTCAGCTTCACGGTGTCCCCGGGCCGGGTGACGGGATTCCTCGGCCCCAACGGCGCCGGGAAGACGACCACGATGCGGGTCCTGCTGGGCCTGGTCGCGCCGACCGCGGGCGCCGCGACGATCGGCGGCCGCCGGTACGCCGAGCTCACCAGTCCCACCCGGGTGGTGGGCGCCGCGCTCGAGGCCGCGAGCTTCCACCCCGGCCGGACCGCGCGTGACCACCTGCGGGTCTACGCGCCCCAGGTCGGAGTGCCGGACGGCCGGTGCGACGAGGTGCTCGGGATCGTCGGGTTGGGCGAGGTCGCCCAGCGCCGGGTCGGCGGGTTCTCGATGGGCATGCGCCAGCGGCTGGCCCTGGCCACCACGCTGCTCGGCGACCCGCAGGTCCTGATGCTCGACGAGCCGGCCAACGGCCTGGACCCCGAGGGCATCGCCTGGCTGCGCGGCTTCCTGCGATACCTGGCCGGCCAGGGCCGCACCGTCCTGGTGTCCAGCCACGTGCTCTCCGAGGTCCAGCAGACGGTCGACGACGTGGTGATCATCGCCAAGGGCAGGCTGGTGCACGCCTCCGACATGGCGGGGCTGCGCGAGCTCGCCGGACGGCAGGTGCTGGCCGCCTCCCCCGACCGGCCCGGCCTGGACCGGCTGGTCGGTGAGCGATGGCCCGGCGCGGTGGAACCCGTGCCGGGTCGGCCCGACGCGGTCCTGCTGCACGGCGTGAACGCCGCGGAGGTCGGCGCGGCCGCGTTCGCGGCGGGCCTCGAGCTGCACGAGCTGAGCCCCCGTGACCGGGGCCTGGAGGACGTGTTCCTCGAGCTGACGGCGAACGGCGCCGGCGAGCGGGAGGTGGCGGCGTGACCGCGGCCCTGCGCACCGAGTACCGCAAGCTCGTCACGACCCGGGTGTGGTGGGTGCTGCTCATCGCGATGACCGGGTACATGGTCTTCCTCGGCGCGACCATGGCGTTCTCGTTCACCGTGGACGGTGGGACCCAGACCGGGCTGGGGGACGGCTCGGCAGGCCCCGCGCTGGACCCGCTCGACATCGCCAAGACGGTCTACACCCTGGCCCCGGCGCTGGCGTACGTCTTCCCGGTGGTGGTCGGGGCGCTGTCGCTCACCGGCGAGGTGCGCCACAGGACGACCACCCTGACCTTCCTCGTCGAGCCACGCCGCGGCCGCGTGCTGGTCGCCAAGCTGCTCGCGAGCCTGCCGGTCGGACTGATGTTCGGCGTGGCCGGGACCGCGGGGACGGTCGCGGCCGGCGCGGGGGTGCTCGCCCTGCGCGGTCACGCGACGATGCTGGGCGAGCCGGCCGCGTGGCGCGCGATCGGGCTGTCGGTGGTCGCGCTGGCCGTGTGGTGCATGGTCGGCGTGGGCTTCGGGGCCGTGCTGACCAACCAGGTCGCCGCGATCGTGGTGCTTCTCGCCTTCACCCAGTTCGTCGAGCCCCTGGTGCGGATCGGTCTGGTCGCGCTGCACGCACCCGATATCGCCCAGTGGCTGCCCGGGGCGGCGGGCGAGGCGATCACGGGTGCGAGCCTGTACACCTCGATCGCCGGCGGCCAGATGCTGCCCTGGTGGCAGGGCCTGCTCGTGCTGATCGGCTACGGCCTGGCTCTCGCGGCGATCGGGAGGGTCACCACCCTGCGCCGGGACGTGACCTGACATGACCGTTCGCGGCCCCGGTCTTGGCCCGTCCGGCGGCTCGCTTTGCCGCCGTGTTGCCTGGTCACGAGGGTTCGGGGACCTGTGGCGGGCGCCGTGTCCGACACCCGGGTCGGCGCGGGCGGGGACCGTCTCGGTGGCCTAGGCTGGACAAGCGCAAGCGGCCGCGCAACGGCCGAAGGTCCGGGGTTGGGAAGAGGCACGCGGGTGGCCCAGCAGACAGGCAGCGAGGCCGTCAGGGCGGCGTTCGGCGCGAACCAGTGGCTCGTGGACGAGCTCTACGAGCAGTTCCTGGCTGACCGCAACTCCGTGGACCCGGCGTGGTGGGACTTCTTCGAGGACTACCGCCCCCGCAACGACGCACGCGGCGACACGGACGGGAACGGCCACCAGGCCCAGCCCGAGCCGACCACCCCCGCCGGGCCCACGCAGCCCGAGCCGACCACCTCCACGCCGACCGCGACGGTGGCCGCACCGAGCGCGCCCCAACGGCCCTCCGCCGCCCCCACCGCGTCCCCGGACGGCCCGACCGAGCGCTCCGGGCGCGCGATGGCCGGGGCCGAGCCCGAGGCGCGGTCCGAGCGCGCCGCCGGCCAGGCGGTGCCACGCACCCCGCGCGAGCCGGTTCCGCCGACCACCGGTCCGATCGCCTCGGCGACCCCGGCGACGGCGGCCTACGCCAACCCGCCGGCGGCCCGACTGGAGCACCCGAGCCACGCCGAGCCCGTCATCGAGCGGCTCCGCGGCCCGGCCGCCCGCGTGGTCTCCAACATGGAGGCCAGCCTCGAGGTGCCCACCGCGACCTCGGTGCGTGCGGTCCCCGCGAAGCTCCTGGTGGACAACCGGATCGTCATCAACAACCACCTCGCACGCACCCGCGGCGGCAAGGTCTCCTTCACGCACCTGATCGGCTACGCCGTGGTCGAGGCCCTGGCCGAGGTGCCGGCGATGAACCGTGGGTACGCACCCCAGGACGGCAAGCCGGCGGTGGTGGACCCCGGTACCGTGAACCTCGGGCTCGCGATCGACCTGCCCAAGCCCGACGGCACCCGCCAGCTCCTGGTGCCCAACATCAGGCACGCCGACGACCTGGACTTCGGCCAGTTCATGGCCTCCTACGAGGACGTCGTGCGCCGGGCCCGGAACAACAAGCTCACGCCGGACGACTTCGCCGGCACCACGATCAGCCTGACCAACCCGGGCACGATCGGCACGGTGCACTCGGTGCCGCGGCTCATGGTCGGGCAGGGCGTCATCGTCGGCGTCGGCGCGATGGACTACCCGGCCGAGTTCCAAGGCGCGTCCGACGAGCAGCTCGCCCGGCTCGGGGTCTCCAAGGTCCTCACGCTGACCTCGACCTACGACCACCGGATCATCCAGGGCGCCCACTCCGGTGAGTTCCTGCGTGTGATCGGCGGCAAGCTGCTCGGCGAGGGCGGCTTCTACGACCGCGTCTTCGCCGCGCTGCGGATCCCGTACGAGCCGGTGCGCTGGGTGCGCGACAACACGGTCGACACCGACACCGAGCTGGCCAAGCCCGCCCGGATCGCCGAGCTGATCCACGCCTACCGCTCTCGCGGGCACTTCATGGCCGAGACCGACCCGCTGGCCTACCGTCAGCGGCGCCACCCCGACCTGGACATCCAGAACCACGGGCTGACGCTGTGGGACCTGGACCGGGTCTTCCCGACGGCGGGCTTCGGCGGCAAGACGAAGGACACCCTGCGCAACATCCTCGGGCTGCTGCGCGACTCGTACTGCCGCAGCGTCGGCGCGGAGTACATGCACCTCCAGGACCCCCGCCAGCGACGCTGGCTGCAGGAGCGCCTCGAGGCCGGCTACGCGCGCACCCCGCGCGAGGACCAGCTGCGCATCCTGCGCAAGCTGAACGCAGGCCGAGGCGTTCGAGACGTTCCTGCAGACCAAGTACGTCGGGCAGAAGCGGTTCTCGCTCGAGGGCGGCGAGTCGCTCATCCCGCTGCTGGACGCGGTGGTCGCACGCGCAGCGGAGAGCGGGCTTGACGAGGTGGCCATCGGGATGTCGCACCGCGGCCGGCTCAACGTGCTGGCCAACCTCGCCGGCAAGTCGATCTCGCAGATCTTCGCCGAGTTCGAGGGCAGCACCGACCCGCGCTCGGTGCAGGGTTCCGGGGACGTCAAGTACCACCTGGGCACCGAGGGGACGTTCGCCACCGAGTCCGGCGCCTCGACCAACGTGTACCTGGCCGCCAACCCCTCGCACCTGGAGGCGGTGGACCCGGTGCTCGAGGGCATCGTCCGCGCCAAGCAGGACCGCATCGACCTCGGCGGCGACGGGTTCTCCGTGCTCCCCGTGCTCATCCACGGCGACGCCGCCTTCGCGGGCCAGGGCGTGGTCTACGAGACGCTGAACATCTCGCAGCTGCGCGGCTACCGGACCGGCGGCACGGTGCACGTCATCGTCAACAACCAGGTCGGCTTCACCACCGGGCCGTCGTCGTCCAGGTCCACGCACTACGCGACCGATGTGGCCAAGGGCCTGCAGGTGCCGATCTTCCACGTCAACGGCGACGACCCGGAGGCCTGCGTGCGGGTCGCCGAGCTCGCCTTCGAGTTCCGTGAGCAGTTCGACCACGACGTGGTCATCGACATGATCTGCTACCGGCGTCGCGGCCACAACGAGGGCGACGACCCGTCGATGACCCAGCCGCTGATGTACAACCTCATCGAGGCCAAGCGCTCGACCCGCAAGCTCTACACCGAGGCACTGGTCAGCCGCGGCGACATCACCGTCGACGAGGCGTCCGAGGCCCTGGCGCACTACCAGGGCGAGCTCGAGCGGGTCTTCGCCGAGACCCGCGAGGACTACACCCCCGCCCCCGACGCCGAGCCGGTCGCGGGTCTGGAGAAGCCTGAGTCCCAGCTGGAGGACGCGGGCACGATGGTCGGCTGGCGCACCGCCGTCGACGCCGACGTGCTGGCTCGGATCGGGCGGGCGCACGTGCGTCCGCCCGAGGGCTTCACGGTGCACCCGAAGCTGGGCAAGCTGCTCGAGACCCGCGAGCAGATGTCCCGCGAGGGCAACATCGACTGGGGCTTCGGCGAGCTGCTCGCCTTCGGCACCCTGCTCATCGAGGGCACTCCGGTGCGCCTGGCCGGTCAGGACAGCCGACGTGGCACCTTCGTCCAGCGGCACGCCGTGCTGCACGACCGGGTCACCGGCGCCGAGTGGACCCCGCTGCTCTACCTGTCGGCTGACCAGGCCAAGTTCTGGGCCTACGACTCCTCGCTCTCGGAGTTCGCGGCCATGGGCTTCGAGTACGGCTACTCCGTCGAGCGGCCCGACGCCCTGGTGCTGTGGGAGGCGCAGTTCGGCGACTTCGCGAACGGCGCGCAGACGATCGTCGACGAGTTCATCTCCTCGGCGGAGCAGAAGTGGGGGCAGCGCTCCTCGGTGGTCCTGCTGCTCCCGCACGGTTTCGAGGGGCAGGGGCCTGACCACTCCTCGGCGCGGATCGAGCGGTTCCTCCAGCTGTCGGCCGAGCAGAACATGACCGTCGCGATGCCGAGCACCCCGGCGTCCCACTTCCACCTGCTGCGCCAGCAGGCCTACCAACGCCCGCGGCGTCCGCTCGTGGTGTTCACGCCCAAGTCGATGCTCCGGCTCAAGGCCGCGACGTCCGCCGTCGAGGACTTCACGTCCGGCACGTTCCGTGCGGTCGTCCCCGAGGAGCGCCTGCCCGCGGACGCCGCCGTGGACCGGGTGCTGCTGTGCTCGGGCAAGGTCTACTGGGACCTGCTGGCCCACCGCGAGAAGACCGGGGACACCCGCACCGCGATCGTCCGCCTCGAGCAGCTCTACCCGCTGGACCGCTCGGCGGTGGCCGAGGCCATCGCGCCCTACGGGCAGGCCGAGCTGGTCTGGGTCCAGGAGGAGCCCGCCAACCAGGGTGCGTGGACCTACATCAAGGTGCGGCTGCCCCGGTCGCTCGGGCGCGACGTACGGCGGATCTCGCGCGCCGCGTCGGCCTCGCCTGCCGCCGGCTCGTCCAAGGTCCACGCGGCCGAGCAGCAGGCGATCGTCGAGCAGGCGTTCGCCCGCTGACCCCTCACGCGGGGGTCGGGGCGAACGTGCGGCGGTAGGCCAGCGGGGTGGTGCCGAGCGCCTGGGTGAAGTGGTGGCGCAGCGCCGCCGCCGCGCCGAAGCCCGCCAGCTGCGCGATCTCCTCCACGGACAGCTCGGTGCGCTCGAGGAGCTCCTGGGCCCGTTGGAGGCGCAGTCGCGCCACCCAGGCAGCCGGCGTCGCGCCGACCTCGGCGCGGAACCGCCGTGCAAAGGTGCGCTCGGACATCAGCGCCCGCCGGGCCAGCACGCCCACCGACAGGTCGTCGGCCAGATGTTCCTCGGCCCACGCGAGCACCTCGGCCAGCGGGCCCGTGCACTGCGGCACCGGGACGTCGATGAACTGCGCCTGACCGCCGTCCCGGTGCGGCGGGACCACCATCCGCCGCGCGATCGCCGAGGCCGCGCCCGCCCCGAGCTCGCGCCGCACCAGGTGCAGGCAGGCGTCGACGCCCGCGGCGGTCCCCGCGCTCGTGATCACTCCGCGGTCCTCGACGTAGAGCACCCCCGGGTCGACGGTCGCGGCCGGGAACTGCCGGGCGAGCCGGTCGCTGTACATCCAGTGCGTCGTGCAACGCCGCCCGTCGAGCAGCCCGGCGCGTCCGAGCGCGAACGCCCCGCTGCAGACGCTGAGCACCCAGGCGCCGCGTTCGTGCGTCGCCCGGATCAGGTCCAGCGCAGCGGGCGGCAGCAGCGCGTCGTCCCCGTAGGCCGGCACCACGAGCAGGTCGACGCCCGCGGCTGCCTCCAGACCCTGGTCGACGACGATCTCGAACCCGAGCTTGGTCGGTACCCGGCCGGGCTCGGTGGTCACGAGCCGGAAGTCGAACCCCGGTCCCCCGGTGTCGGCCCGGTCGATGCCGAACACCTCGCACGCGACACCGAGCTCGAAGGGGGCGACGCGGGGCAGGACGAGGACGGCCACGGAACGGAGCACCCGACGATCATCGCAGCAACGTGGCCGAAAATCGATGCACGGTGTCGCTTCTGCCACTGGTGGCGGCATATCGATGCACAGAGACTTACTGCCATGACCATCGTCCCGCTCCTCCTCGTGCTCCTCGTCGCCCTCGGCGCACGGCTCGCCGTGCTGATCACCACCGACGGCCTGGGCCACCGACCGCCGCCCCGGTCCCACCGCGACTGGACCGAGGACGTGCCTGGCCTTCCCCTGCGCTGACCTCCTGCCCCGCCCCGCCCGGGCACCGCGCGGCGCGCCGCGGCGACCGGCCGACCCGGGTCCGCCAGACTGGGCGCGATCCGACGGAGGAGGACGCGGTGGACGACGCGCTGCGCATCGTGGTGGTCGGCGACCAGCTGGCCGCCGGGGAGGGCGACCCCCGCGCACTGGGATGGGTGGGCCGGGTCGCGGCACGAACCCCGGCCGAGCCCCGGCCGACCATGCTCACCCTCGCCGTGCCGGACGAGACCACCACCGCGCTCGCCGCCCGCTGGGAGGACGAGGTCTGCCGGCGTCTTCCCGAGCCGTCGCCGGCCGAGGGCCACCGCATGGTGGTCGCGCTCGGTCAGGCGGACCTGGCCGCCGGGGTCTCCCTGGCCCGCAGCCGCCTCAATCTCGCGAACATCCTCGACGTCGCCGAGGGCCGCCGGATCAGCTGCTTCGTCGTGGGCCCGCCGCCGAGCCTCGGGGACCCCGAGCCGCAGGCCGAGCTGTCCTCCGCGTTCGCCGACGTGGCGGGCCGGCGCCGGGTGCCCTACGTCGAGACTCACGGCCCCCTGGTCCGCCACGACCAGTGGCTCGCCGACCTGGCCGACGGGGACGGGCGTACCCCGGGACAGGCCGGCTACGGGCTGATGGCCTGGCTGGTCCTGCACACGGGCTGGAGCCGGTGGCTCGGCCTGCCCGACGACGCGGTGTAGCCGGACGGGCTAGTCCCTCGGGCCGGCGCCCGACTCCTCCCGGGCACGGATCCGCTCGGACGCCGGAGCCTCGACGGCCCCGAGGCCGAGGCCCCGCGTCGACTCGCGCACCACCAGGTGCGTCGGCAACGGCGTGTCCGTGGTCTCGTGGTCGCCTTCCTCGAGCGCGACGAGCACCTTCTGCAGCATGAGCTCCCCGAGCGCGGCGAAATCCTGCCGGACCGTGGTCAGCGGCGGGTACAGGTAGGCCGCCTCCGGGATGTCGTCGAACCCGACCAGGCTGATGTCGTCTGGCACGCTGAGCGACCGCTCACGCAGCGCCGACATCAGCCCGAGGGCCATCAGATCGTTCGAGGCGAAGATCGCCATGCCCGGCTCGAGGTCCATCTCGAGCCCGATCCGGTACCCCCCGGCGGCCGTCCAGTCCCCGTAGACGAGGTCGACCACCGGCAGCCCCCGCCCGGCGAGCTCGTCACGCCACCCGCGCACCCGCTCGACCGAGTCCGCGGCGCTCGCCGGACCGGCGACGTGGGCGACGCGGGTGTGGCCGAGCTCGGCCAGGTGCCGCACCGCCGACCGCGCGCCGCGGTACTGGTCGATCTGCACCAGCACGGGGCTGCGCCGCGCCGACGACGCAGCAGCGACCACCGGGACCGACAGGTCGAGCGCGCGCACCATCTCCAGCACCCCGATGTCCAGCACGATGAGCACGACCGCGTCCACCCGCTGCCGGAGCAACCCCTCGATCGCCCCGCGCACCGCGCCCGCGTCGTCAGCGGCCGTGGTGACCATGTCGACGCTGTACCGCGCGGCCCGCGCCGCGTTCGAGAAGTGCAACCCGATGCGCGTGACGCCGGGGTCGGACACCGCGGGCGCGATCAGCCCGATGGCCCGGCTGCGTCGCGACACCAGGGAACGCGCAGAGGGCGAGGGGCTGTACCGCAGCTGCGCGATCGCCTGCTCCACGCGCTCGCGGGTCGCAGGCCGCACGTTGGGTAGGCCGTTGATCACGCGGGAGACGGTCTGGTGCGAGACACCCGCGAGACGGGCGACGTCGAAGATGTTCGCGGCGCGGGTCGGCTTCTCCTCGGGCATGCTCAGGTCTCCTGGTCGTCCGGCCGGGCGACGAGCGCCAGCAGGGAGTCGACCGTCACGTCCGAGGCGCGCACCGTGTCCACGACCCGGCCGTCCCGCAGGATCGCCACCCGGTCGCCGACGCGAAGGACCTCCTCGAGCTCGGCGGAGATGAACATCACCGAGATGCCGTTGTCGGCGAGCTCGCCGACGAGGTTCTGGATGTCGACCTTGGCGCCCACGTCGATGCCGCGGGTCGGCTCGTCGAGCACGAGCACCCGCGGGGACAGCGCGAGCAGCCGGGCGAGCAGCACCTTCTGCTGGTTGCCACCCGAGAGCGAACCCGCCGGACGGTCCAGGTCGGGCGGCCGGACCCCGAGCGCCTCGACCCAGCTCTGGGCGAGCTCGCGCTGCCGGGCCGGCCGGATCCGACGGAACACCCCGCGATGGGCCTGGAGCGCGAGGGTGATGTTCTCGAGCACCGAGAGCTCGGCGAGGATGCCCTCCGCACGCCGGTCCTCCGAGGAGTACACGACACCGAGCGACATCGCCTTGCGCGGTGAGTCCAGGTGCACCGCCCGGCCCTCGATCCGGATGATGCCCGCGTCCAGGTGCGAGGCGCCGGTCAGGGCGCGCGCGAGCTCGGTGCGGCCCGAGCCCAGCAGCCCGGCGAGCCCGACGATCTCCGCCTCGCCGAGGTCGACGTCTGCCGCGGTGATGCCGCGCGCCGCCGTGACACCTCTCGCGCTGAGGAACACCGGGGCCTCGGGCGTGACGACCGGATCTCGCTGGCGCGCCTTGAAGTCCGAGATGTCGTGCCCGAGCATCTTGTGCACCAGATCGATCCGCAGCAGCTCGCGGGTGAGGTACTCCCCCACCAGCGCTCCGTCGCGCAGCACGGTGACCCGGTCGCAGATCTCGTAGACCTGGTCCAGGAAGTGCGAGACGAACAGGATCGCGACGCCGCGAGCCTTCAGCTCGCGGATGATCCTGAAGAGCTCGCCCACCTCGTCCAGGTCGAGGCTCGAGGTGGGCTCGTCCAGGACCAGCACTCGCACGTCGGTGGAGATGGCCCGCGCGATCGCGACCAGCTGCTGGACCGCCACCGAGTGCGTGCCGAGGATGGACGCCGGGTCGATGTCGAGGCCGAGGTCGGCGAGGATCCGGCTGGCCCGGGTGCGCATCCGCCGCTGGCTGACCACGCCGTGCGCGCGCGGCTCGCGGCCGAGCAGGATGTTCTCCGCCACCGACAGGTTCGGCAGCAGCTCGATCTCCTGGTACACCGTGCTGATGCCGGCCCGCTGCGCGTCGTGCGGCGTCGCGAACGAGACCTCCCGGCCGTCGAGCACCAACGTGCCCGCGTCCAGGGGCAGCGCGCCCGTCACCGCCTTGATCAGGGTCGACTTGCCGGCGCCGTTCTCGCCCATGAGCGAGTGGACCTCGCCAGGGAACATCCGGAACGAGACGTCGTCGAGCGCCGCGTCGGCACCGAAGCGCACCGTCGCGCCGGTCAGCTCGAGCAGTGGCCGCGCCCCGTCCATCGCGCCATTATCCCGGTCGGGACGGGGCTCGGCCGCCATCGCCACCCAGGTGGCTATCGTCGTCGCTCCGATCGGGCCACGATCGCGCGCTGCACGACGATGAACAGCAGGAGCAGCGAGCCGATGATGATCTGCATCCAGGACTGCTCGGCGCCCATGAACGAGATGATCGTCTTGATCGTCCCGTAGACGAAGACGCCGACCAGCGAGCCGAGCACGTAGCCCCGGCCGCCGATGAGCAGCGTGCCGCCGATGACCACCGCGGCGATCGCGTCGAGCTCGGTGCCGATGCCGTTGCGCGGGTAGCCGGCACCCGAGTAGGCGGTGAGCACCAGGCCCGACAGCCCGCCACACAGCCCACTGATCACGTACGCCGAGACCTTGGTCCGGGCCACGTCCAGGCCCATGAGCCGGGCGGACTGCTCGTTGCCGCCGATCGCGTAGATGGTGCGGCCGAACCGGGTGAGGTGCAGGACGAACGCCGCGACGCCCACGGCCAGCAGGGCGATGATCCCGGTCGGGGTGATGTACCAGTCACCGAGCCTGATCCGGTTGGTCTGGAGCCACAGGATCCCTTGGTTCTCCACCTTGATCGAGGACAGGCTGACGACGTAGGCCAGGCCGCGCGCGAGGAACAGGCCGGCGAGCGAGGCGATGAACGGCTGCACGCTGAAGTACTGCACGAGCACGCCGATCAGCAGCCCGATCACCGCCCCTGCCCCCAGCATCACCACGATCGCGAGCCACGCGGGTGTCCCCTGCGCGAGCAGCTGGGCACCCAGGATGCCGGTGAAGGCCATCACCGACCCGACCGACAGGTCGATGCCCGCCGTGAGGATCACGAACGTCATCCCGACGGCCAGGATCAGCAGGTACGCGTTGTCCAGGAGCAGGGCCGAGATGTTCCCCGGCGAGAGGAAGTCGCCGCGCAGGAACGCCTCCGCGCCCACGAACAGCACCAGGAGGATGGCGACCGCCGCGAAGGTCGGCATCATCCCCGCCCGGCGGGACAGGAAGCTCTGGTACCTCGACACGGGTCGCTCGACGACGACCGGGTGCGTCAACGTCGCGCTCATGACGCCACCTCCGCCTCGGTCCGGGTCTGCACCGTGGGCCCACCGCGTCGCATCGACGCTCCCATCGCCCGCAACGCGTTCCTGGTGCGTGGCGACTGGAGGACCACGACGGCGACCACGACGAAGGCGAAGAACACCGGGCTCTGCGCCGACGGCACGCCGAGGAACAGGATCGTCGAGTCGAGCGTCTGGATGATCAGCACGCCGATCACGGTCCCGGCGATCGAGAACTTGCCACCGGCCAGTGACGTGCCACCGAGCACCACGGCCAGGATCGCGTACAGCTCGATCAGGAACCCGGCGGCGTTCGCGTCGGCGGCCTTGATGTTCGAGGCGTAGATGACCCCGGCGAGCCCGGCGAGGACCCCGCTGACCATGTATGCGCCCCAGATGATGCCCCGCGATCGGACCCCCGCGAGCCGGCTGGCCTCGGGGTTGATGCCCACGGCCTCGGTCAGCACGCCGAGCGCGGTCCGGCGCTCGACCAGGGCGATGGTCGCGATGGCCGCCACCGAGATGAAGAACGCGAACGGCAGCACGGTCAGGTACCCGCTGGCGATGAAGGACAGCGGGTCGGAGTTCACCGTCGTGATGAACCCGCCGGTGATGAGCAGCGCGACGCCGCGCCCGGCGAGCATGAGCACGAGGGTCGCGACGATCGGCTGGATGCCGAGCGCCGAGACCAGGAACCCGTTCCACGCCCCGAGCACCAGCGACACCAGCAGCGCGAACAGGACCGCGACCAGCACGGTGCCGACACCCCCGGGATCCGGCGAGCCGTCGATGATGGTCAGGGCCACCGCGCCGGAGACCGCCATCACGGCGCCGACCGACAGGTCGATCCCGCGGGTGGCGATGACGATCGTCATGCCGAGCGCGACGAGCATCAACGGCGCACTGTTGCGCAGGATGTCGATCAGGGCGCCGTACAGCTCGCCGTCCTGCATCGTGATCTTCAGGAACGTCGGCCGTGAGATCGCGTTGATGGTGACGAGAGCGACCAGGGCCACGGCCGGCCAGAAGAGCCGATGCCTCCAGAAGTTCTTCATGCCGCACTCCCCTTGCCCTCGTTGGCCAGGTAGTCGATGAGGCCGTCCAGATCGACCTCGCCCGAGTCGAGCTCGCCGATCTTCTTGCGGTCCCGCAGCACGGCGATCCGCTGGGCCAATCGAAGCACCTCCTCCAGCTCGGAGGAGATGAAGATGACGGAGAGTCCCTGAGCCGAGAGCTCGGAGACCTTGTGCTGGATGTCGGCCTTCGCCCCGACGTCGATGCCCCGCGTCGGCTCGTCCAGCACGAGCAGCTCGGGCGCGGTCGCCAGCCACCTCGCCAGCAGCACCTTCTGCTGGTTGCCGCCCGAGAGGTTGGCGACCACGAGCTGGGGGTCGGCGGGCTTCACACCGAGCGCCTCGATGTACTCGGCGACGACGGCGTCCTGCTCGGCCTTGCGGACCTTGCGCATCCACCCCTGGCGCGCCTGGATGCCGAGCACGATGTTCTCCGCGACCGTGAGGTCCGCGACGATGCCCTCGCCGCGCCGGTCCTCGGAGGAGAACGAGATGCGCCGGTCGATCGCGTGGCGCGGCGAGGTGATCCGTGCGGCCTTCCCGTTGACCGTGACATGACCGTGGTCGGGGCGGTCGGCGCCGTACAGCAGCCGCACCAGCTCGGTCCGCCCGGAGCCGAGCAGCCCGGCCAGGCCCAGGACCTCGCCGGTGTACACCTCGAGGTCGGCGGGCTCGAGCACGCCTCGCCTGCCCACGCCCTCCGCGCGAAGCACGGGGCTCCCCGGAGCGGTCGACGGCGCGGTGCGCCGAGCGGCGACAGCGCCTCGAGGTCGTCGAGCTCACGGCCGATCATCTTGGTCACGAGGGCGTCCCGGGGCAGCTCGCCGACGGGGTACTCGCCGACCAGGGCGCCGTTGCGCAGCACCGTGATCCGGTCGGAGATCTCGTAGACCTGGTCCAGGAAGTGGGAGACGAACAGGATCGCGACGCCGGAGTCCCGCAGCTCGCGGATCACGCCGAAGAGCTGCTCGACCTCGTCGCGGTCGAGGCTGGAGGTCGGCTCGTCCAGGATGAGCACCTTGGACTCCAGCACCATGGCCCGGCTGATCGCCACGAGCTGCTGGATGGCGATCGAGTGGGTCGACAGCAGCGAGCGCGGGTCGACGTCCATGCCCAGGCCGCGCAGGTGACGTCCGGCCTCGGTGTGGGTGGCCCGCCAGTCGATCGCGCGCGCCGCGCCGCAGCTCGTGGCCGAGCATGACGTTCTCGCCGACGGTCAGGTTGGGGCAGAGGTTGACCTCTTGGTAGACGGTCGAGATGCCGGCCGCCTGGGCGTCCGCCGTCGAGGTGAAGGTCCGCCGCTCACCCGCGACCGTGATGGCCCCGCTGTCGACGGCGTAGACGCCGGTCAGCGCCTTGATCAGGGTCGACTTCCCCGCCCCGTTCTCGCCCATCAGCGAGTGGATCTCGCCCGGGCGAAGCAGGAAGTCGACGTCGTCGAGCGCGAGCACCCCGGGGAACCGGATGGTGATGCCGCGCATCTCGACGATCGGGGGGACCTCGGTGTCCGCAACCATCTCGTTCGTCGCTTTCTGTCCGGGCGGGGCGACGTCGGGGCCGCTGCTGCGAGCCCCGACGCCGCCCCCGCGAGCGGTGGGTTGCGGATCAGTACTTGCGGTCCGGCAGCGCCTTCTCGGCCGCGGCCTGGTCGAACGCCTGGTCCTCGACGATGGTGCGCTTGTCGACGCTCGTGCCGGCGAGCACGTCCTTCACCAGGGCGGCCGCCTTCTCGCCGAGCAGCGGGTTGCACTCGACGATGTAGTTGATCTTGCCGTCGACGAGCGCCTGCATGCCGTCGTGCACCGCGTCGATCGAGACGATCTTGATGTCGGTGCCCGGCTTGGCGCCTGCGGCCTCGATGGCCTCGATGGCACCCAGCGCCATGTCGTCGTTGTGCGCGAAGACCAGGTCGATGCCGTCCGCGCCGTACTTCTGCAGGAAGCCCTCCATGACCGACTTGCCGCCGTCACGCGTGAAGTCACCGGTCTGGGAGTCGATCTTCTCGATCGACGAGCCTGCGATGGCCGAGTCGAAGCCCTCGGCACGGTCGTTGGCCGGGGCCGAGCCCGTGGTGCCCTCGAGGACGACCATCTTGGTCGGCTCGGTGAAGGTCTGCTTGGCCCAATCGCCGGCCTTCTGGCCCTCGAGCTTGAAGTCCAGGCCGACCCACGTGGCGTACAGGTCCTCGGGCGCCGTCACGGTACGGTCCTCGAGGATCACCGGGATGTTGGCGTCCTTGGCCTCCTTGAGGACGTCGTCCCAGCCGTCCTCGACGATCGGTGCGATGACGATCGCGTCGACCTTCTGGTTGATGAACGACCGGACCGCGGCGATCTGCGCGGCCGGGTCGTTGTCCGCGGCGTTGAACACCAGGTCGAAGCCGTTGTCCTTGGAGAAGGCGGTCTTCATCGACTCGGTGTTCGCGCTGCGCCACCCGCTCTCCGAACCGGTCTGCGCGAAGCCAACGGTGATGACGTCTCCGCTGCCTCCCCCGCCGCCGGCGTCGCTGGTCCCGTTGCCCGATGAGCATCCGGTCACTGCGAGGGCGACCGCCCCCAGGACCGCAAACCCTGACAGGATCCGCTTCCGCATCTCCAAAACCTCCTCGTTCTGGCCCGGCATCGTCGCCGGTCTCGGGGTGCTGCGTGCCAACCCGTCCCACAGGTCGTGTGACGGATATTAGCGCTAACATTCCCGAGCCTGGGAAGGGTTTGTGCATCACATTTGGATAACACTCTCACGCAGCAAGATCGCTCTGACCTGTGGCGATACGTCCCATGTGAGGTATCACATCCCATCACATCTGAGACCGCTCTGACGCGGTGGGCAGCCCTGACGTGCCTGCGCCGCGCCCGGCGCGCCACGGGCGGGCGCGGTCACACGGTGTCGCGCACCGCCGTCAGCGCGCTGTCCAGCACGGTCCGCAGGGTCTGGACGGTCAGCGACCCGAGCCGCCCCTCGGCCTCCGCTCGGCGCAGCTCCCCTTTGACCTCGCCGCGGAACCGAGTCACCAGCGCCTCGGCCTCGACCCGCAGCCGGTGCGCCTCGGCGCGGTCGTCCACCGGCCCGCGTGGGCCGGACCGCGCCGTCGCCCGCGCCTCCTGGGCCGCCGCCGCGAGGTCCGCGCGCAGGCCGGCCATCGAGCCGCGGACGTCCTGGCGCACCTCGGCCGCCAGGGTGCGAACCGACTCGGCGACGTCGACCTCGAGGGCCGCGAGCTCGCCGCGCCGCTCGTCGAGCTCGACGCGGCCCGCGTCGGTCAGGGTGTACGTCGCACGACGACCGTCCTCGGAGCGCTGCACGAGCCCCTCCTCCTCCAGCCGCGCCAGCCGCGGGTACACCGTGCCCGGACTCGGCCGGTAGGTGCCCCCGAACCGGTCGGCCAGCGCCATGATGAGCTCGTAGCCGTGCTTGGGCCCCGACTCCAACAACGCGAGCAGGTAGAGGCGCAGCTGCCCGTGGGCGAAGACCATCAGGCGTCACCGCCCGAGCGCAGCAGCGTGACGTCGCCGGAGACCGTCGTGGCACGCACGTGGCACGCACCGTCACCCACCACCGCGCGGAACGCTCCCCCGCCGGGGCCCTTGGCGCCGTGGTCTCGACCGTCGACCACGACGCGCCCCGAGACGTTCCTGCCGTCGACCGAGACGCCCAGGGCCGCCGGCAGGCGGATCGTCACGTCACCCGAGACGGTATGGGCGGTCACCTCGAGCGCGCGGCGCGCATCGATCGTCACGGCCCCGCTGACCGTGCGCGCGCCGACCCGGCCGAGCGACCCGCTCGCCGTCGCCGGGCCCGAGACGCTGGTCAGCTCCAGGTCGCCGTCATGCTCGCGCACGTCGAGCTCCCCCGAGACGGTCCGCGCGGCCAGCGGGCCGCGGGTAGAGTCGGTGACCACCGAGCCGGAGACCGTTGCCACCGAGGACGCGCCGGCCACCCCCGCGAGGAGCCCGTCGGCGCAGACCGTACCGAGGTGGACGGCCACGTCGCGTGGGACCGCGACGTGCACGTCGGCCTCGTCCCTCGACGTCGTGGCGCGGAACCGGTCGAGCAGCTGGTCCCAGCCCGCGAGCGTTGCGGCGTAGCCCACCTGGAGCTCACCCTCGACCAGGCGCACCTCGAGCGGCCTTCCCTCCACCCTGTGCACCTCGATCCGCCCACCCGGCTCGTCGCGACCGATGACGTCCACCCGTCCGCCGATGAGCCCGACGCGCACCGAGCCGACCTCGTCCACCTCGATCACCTGTGGGCCGGACACGACCCAGGACTCACCGTCCATCTCGACCACCCTTCGCGATATATCTCGTCTTGCCGCACAAGATATATCGCGAGTGCGTGCCAGGCAAGGGCCGCGGGCGCGCTCGAGAGGCACCCCGAGGGCGGCGGTGCCGTGGTGCGGGAGCCGATGCGGTCCGACGTCAGCTCACGATGCCCGCGCCCCGCAGCGCGACGGTGAGGTCCTGCGGGTTGGTGGCGATCGTGCAGGCGTCGTCGTAGGTGATCACGTTGTCCCGGATGAGGCGGAACAGGTGCTGGTCGAAGGTCTGCATCTTGTAGTACTCGCCATCGGCGATGAGCTCGACCAGGGGCGGGTTGTCGAACGGCTCGACGATCGCCTCTGCGGTCCGGCCGGTGTTGACCAGGACCTCCACGGCCGCGACCCGCCCGGTGCCGTCGGCCTTGCGCACCAGGCGCTGGGAGACGATGCCCCGCAGGGCCTGGGCCAGCGCGCCGCGGATCTGCTTCTGCTCGTGCGGCGGGAAGAAGTCGACGATCCGGTTGACCGTCTCCTGCGCGTCGATGGTGTGCAGGGTGGACATCACCAGGTGCCCGGTCTCCGCCGCGGACAGTGCCGCGCGCACGGTCTCGGTGTCACGCATCTCGCCGACCAGGATGACGTCGGGGTCCTGGCGCATCGCGGCACGCAGCGCGACCGTGAAGTCGGCGGTGTCGTAGCGCACCTCGCGCTGGGACACGATCGCCTTCTTGTCCGAGTGCAGGATCTCGATCGGGTCCTCGATCGTGACGATGTTGACTTCCTTGTAGGTGTTGATCAGGTCCACCAGCGAGGCCAGCGTCGTCGTCTTGCCCGAGCCGGTCGGACCGGTGACCAGTACCAGGCCACGAGGCTCGAGGGCCAGCTCGCCGACCACCTCGGGGATGCCGAGCTCGACCAGGGTCTGGGCCCCGACCGAGACCCGCCGGAACACCAGCCCCGCCGTGCCGCGGGCCTGGAACGCGTTGACCCGGAACCTGCCGACGCCCGACACCGAGTAGGCGAAGTCCGCCTCGTGCTTCTCGGCGAACTCGCCCGACAGCTCGGCGGGCATCACCTCCGCGACCATGGCGGCGGTGTCCTCGGGACGGAGCTCTGGCACCTGGAGCCGGCGCAGGCGTCCGTCGACGCGCAGGCGCGGCACCGAGCCGACCTTGCAGTGCAGGTCGGAGCCGCCGCTGGAGACCAGGGCGTGCAGCAGCGGGATCACGGACTGAGGCTTCGCGGTCACCCTCACACCATCGGACGAACGCACCGATGACTTGAGGTCGTCTCGACGTGCCGCGGCGCCCGCCTCGGGCCGTGGCTGAAGCACTCGCCGAGGTGTGCGACGATGGTCGCCGCTCGAAAGGAGCCCCGATGAGCAAGCGAGGCCGCAAGCGCCGTTCCCGCAAGGGCAACGCAGCGAACCACGGCAGGCGACCGAACGCCTGACGGTCACGGGCGGTGGACCACGGGTCCGCCGCCCGTCGTCGTGTCAGCCCTGGGGCTCGATCATGGTGCGCAGCACCAGCAGCTGCTGGCGGATGCGCAGGTGCAGCTCGGCGGGCGCCACGTCGCTGCACGAGCGCCGCACGAGGGCCTTGAGATGGTGCTCCATGTCGTACTCGTGCAGGCAGCCGTCGCAGTCGGCCAGGTGCTGGCGGATCCGGTCGCCGTCGGCCTCGTCGAGCTCGGAGTCGAGGAAGTCGAACAGCCGGGCCAGCGCCTCGGCGCAGTCGGCCGGTCGGTCGTCGCTCACGAGTCACCTCCCTGAGCCGGGATCAGACCGCGCTCGCGCGCGTAGTCGGTGAGCAGCTCACGCAGCTGGTGGCGGCCACGGTGCAGCCGGGACATCACCGTGCCGATCGGCGTCCCCATGATCTCGGCGATCTCCTTGTACGAGAACCCCTCGACGTCGGCGAGGTACACCGCCATCCGGAAGTCCTCGCCGATCGCCGCCAACGCATCCTTGACGTCGGAGTCCGGCAGCGCGTCAAGGGCCTCCGCCTCGGCCGAGCGCAGCCCCGTGGAGGTGTGCGAGGCCGCCCGGGCGATCTGCCAGTCCTCGATCTCCTCGCCGGAGGACTGCTGCGGCTCGCGCTGCTTCTTGCGGTAGGTGTTGATGAACGTGTTGGTGAGGATCCGGTACAGCCACGCCTTGAGGTTGGTGCCCGGCTTGTACTGGTGGAACGCCGCGAACGCCTTGGCGATGGTCTCCTGGACCAGGTCCTCGGCGTCCGCCGGGTTCCGGGTCATCCGCAGGGCGGCCGAGTACAGCTGGTCGACGTAGGCCAAGGCCTCGGCCTCGAACCGCGCGGCACGCTCGGCGGCAGGCTCGACCTCGGGCGCACGGTTGGTCTCATCGCTCATCGGCCACGAGCCTAGACCGAGCGCCTGGCCCGGGCGCACCGGTGCGGGGCACAGGACACTCACACCGTCGCCAACGCCTGGACGCCGCGATCCCATTCCCGTGCCCGGCCGGCGCGGACGCGTTAGCGTGGGCGCCGAGCGCGGTCGCTCGCTCGAGGGAGGCTCATCCATGCTTGTCCGCCGGGTCGCCAGATCCCTGTTCGCCACCTGGTTCGCCGTCGAGGGGTGGCAAGCACTGCGCCACCCCGCGTCGCACACCGCCCGGGTCCGGTCCACCTGGGCGAACCTCGCGGGCCGGTTCGGCCTGCCGCCGGTGCCCGACGAGAGCCGCTTGCGGCTCGTGGCCCGCGCGCACGGCGGCGCCATGGTCGCCGCCGCGGGGATGCTCGTGGTCGGCAAGGCCCCGCGCACCAGCGCCCTGGCGCTCGCCGGGCTCACCGCACCGCTGGTCGTGGCCTACCTCCCGGCCCACCCCAAGGCGATCCGGTCCATGCCCGCCGAGGACCGCGAGCACCTGGTGCGCGCGGTCTCGATGCTCGGCGGCGCGCTGCTGGCCGGGATCGACCACGAGGGCCGGCCCTCGTGGCGCTGGCGGATCGAGCAGGCGCGCATCGACCGGGCCCTGGCCCGTGAGGCCGCCGCCGAGGCCTGAGCCGGCGCCCGAGCACACGCCTGGCCGACCCGCCCGGGCCGGTAGCCTGCCCGCATGACCTGGTCCGCACCGACCGCAGACGCACCGCTCGACGCGCTGGTCCAGGTGCCCGGGTCGAAGTCCCTGACCAACCGGTACCTGGTGCTGGCCGCACTCGCCGACGCCCCGAGCGTGCTGCACGGGGCGCTCGCTGCACGCGACACCGAGCTGATGGCGGCCGGCCTGGCCGCGCTCGGCGCGCAGCGGATGGTGTGGTCCGGGGCCGGCACCCTCGCGGTGGACCCGATCGTGCCCACCGCCGACGACGCCGCCGTCGACTGCGGCCTGGCCGGCACCGTGATGCGGTTCCTCCCGCCGGTCGCGGCGCTGACCGCGCGCACCGCGGCGTTCGACGGCGACCCCGAGGCGCGGGTCCGTCCGATGGGCCCCGTGCTCACGGCCCTGCGTGCCCTGGGCGCCCGGATCGACGACGGCGGGCGCGGCACCCTGCCGTTCACCGTTCGCGGCCCGCTGCACGGCGGCGCGGTCGACGTCGATGCGAGCACGTCGTCCCAGTTCGTCTCGGGCCTGCTGCTCAGTGCCGCCGTGGTCCCCGACGGGTTGACCGTGCGGCACACCGGCACGACGCTGCCGAGCCTGCCGCACATCGCCATGACCGTCGCCGTGCTGCGCGACGCCGGGGTGGACGTGGACGACTCCCGCCCGGACATCTGGCGGGTGCGCCCGGGGCCGATCGCGGGCCGCGAGGTGCGCGTCGAGCCCGACCTGTCCAACGCCGCACCGTTCCTGGCGGCCGCGCTCGTGGCCGGTGGGACGGTGCGGGTGCCGGGCTGGCCCGCAGCCACCACCCAGCCCGGCGCGATGCTCCCCGAGCTGCTCGAGGCGATGGGTGGGCGCGCGAGGCTGGACGGCGACGTGCTGGCGGTCTCGGGTGACGGCACCGTGCACGGCGTGGACGTCGACCTGCGCGCGGCCAGCGAGCTCGCACCGACCGTGGCCGCGCTCGCGGCGTTCGCCGACTCCCCCACCCGGTTGCGGGGCATCGCGCACATCCGGGGCCACGAGACCGACCGGCTGGCGGCGCTGGCCACCGAGCTCGGCCGGATCGGCGCCCAGGCCGAGCAGACCGCCGACGGGCTGGTCATCACCCCGCGCCCGCTGCGTCCCGCGCTCTGGCAGACCTACCGCGACCACCGGATGGCGACCGCCGGCGCGCTGGTGGGGCTGCGGGTGCCCGGCGTCGAGGTCGTCGACGTGCAGACCACCAGCAAGACGCTGCCCGGGTTCGTCGAGATGTGGGCCGGCATGCTCGGGCTCGGCTGAGCGGAGCGGGGATGGCGCGACAGTACGACGAGCGTGATGTCCGGGTCCGTCCCGGGCGGGGCTCGCGGCCGCGCACCAAGCAGCGTCCTGAGCACGCCGACGCCGAGCGCGCCATGGTCACCGGCGTGGACCGCGGCCGCTACGCGCTGCTGATGGCGGACGGCGAGCGCGAGGTCCAGGCGATGAAGGCCCGAGAGCTCGGCCGCACCCGCGTCGTGTGCGGCGATCGCGTGGACGTCGTCGGCGACACCAGCGGCCTGGAGGGTTCGCTCGCCAGGATCGTGCGGGTCGCCGAGCGGCGCACCGCACTGCGCCGTTCGGCTGACGACACGGACCCGATCGAGCGGGTGGTGGTGGCCAACGCCGACCAGCTCGTGGTGGTCACCGCGCTCGCCGACCCGCCCCCGCGCACCCGGCTGATCGACCGCTGCGTGGTGGCCGCCTACGACGCCGGGATGGACCTGCTGCTGTGCCTGACCAAGGCCGACCTGGCCGACCCCGCACCCCTGGTGGCGATGTACTCCCCGCTCGGGGTGCAGATCGTCGTGGTCGGTCGCGGCGAGGGCGGCGGCTCCCACGTGGTCGAGGGCCTGGACGACGTGCGTGCGCGGCTGACCGGCCGGATGTCCGTGCTGGTCGGGCACTCCGGGGTGGGAAAGTCCACCCTGGTCAACGCCCTCGTGCCGGACGCGGACCGAGCGACCGGGAGGGTCAACGACGTCACCGGGCGCGGCCGGCACACCTCGTCCTCGGCCGTGGCGCTGCGCCTGCCCGGCGGCGACACCTGGGTGATCGACACCCCGGGCGTGCGATCCTTCGGACTGGCCCACGTGCGGCCCGAGCAGATCCTCGCCGCGTTCGACGACCTGGCCGAGATCGCCGAGGAGCGCTGCCCGCGCGGGTGCACGCACGCGGCGGATGCCCCGGACTGCGCGCTGGACGAGTGGGTGTCGCAGGCCGAGGACGCCGAGGAGAACGCCGCTCGGGCGGATCGCGTCGACTCGCTGCGCCGACTCCTCGCCTCCCGGGCCGGTGAGAGCGACCCTGCACGCTAGCGTGCAGGCATGAGCCCCCCCGAGGCACTGAGGTACGACGACGACCTGAGGCTGGCCCACGTGATCGCCGACCAGGTCGACGGCCTGACGATGTCGCGGTTCAAGGCCCAGGACCTGCGCGTGGAGACCAAGCCGGACACGACCCCGGTCACGGACGCGGACCGCGGCGCCGAGGACGTGGTCCGCTCGCAGCTCGGCAGGGCGCGCCCGCGCGACGCGGTGCTCGGTGAGGAGATGGGTCTGACCGGACACGGCTCCAGGCGCTGGGTGGTCGACCCGATCGACGGCACCAAGAACTTCGTCCGCGGTGTGCCGGTGTGGGCGACCCTCCTCGCCCTGCTGGACGACGGCGTGCCGGTGCTCGGGCTGGTCAGCGCGCCGGCGCTCGGCCGGCGGTGGTGGGCCGCCGCAGGATCGGGAGCGTGGAGCGGGAGGTCGCTGGCGTCGGCGTCCCGGCTGCACGTATCGCGCGTGACCGACCTGGCCGACGCGTCGCTGGCGTACTCCTCGCTGACCGGCTGGGAGGCGACGGGACGGCTCCCGGGGTTCCTGCACCTGGCCCGCACGGTGTGGCGGACCCGCGGGTACGGCGACTTCTGGTCCTACTGCCTGGTGGCCGAGGGCGCGGTGGACATCGCGACCGAGCCCGAGCTCGCCCTGCACGACATGGCGGCGCTCGTGCCGATCGTCACCGAGGCGGGCGGGACGTTCACGTCCCTCGAGGGCGAGCCCGGGCCGTTCGGAGGTAGCGCGGTCGCGACCAACGGACCGCTGCACCAGCAGGTCGTCGACCTGCTCCAGCCGTCCCTGTGACGCTCGGCCCGCGCCCCGTCAGGCCCGGCCGGCGGCCAGCGCGGGTAGCTCGCCCACGTCGTACCAGAGCAGGTCGCGCTCCACGAGCCGGTCGGCGGCGAGCTCGTCGCCGGCCAGCGCAGCTCTGACGTCAGGCCCGGCGGCCTCGTCGTCCACGTGCGCGCAGGCCACGTCGTCCCAGCTCACCGCCACGAGCAGCCGGACGGCACTGGGCATCTCGCTCTCGTCGAGCGGTGCCACGTCGTCGGCGTCGACGTCGGCGGCGACCACGACACGGCGCAGCACCACGCCCGCGGCCTGCTCGCCGATCAGCTCGAGGCTGTCGTCGGCGGCGAGGAGCTGGGCGGAGAACTCCAGCCCCTCCTCGTCCTCGTCGGGCAGCGCGACGCGCAGCGCCGGGGTCACCGCGTGGACGACGCGTGGACCCAGGCCCGCGGGGTCGGCGAGCTCGGCCATGGTCGCGGGCAGGTAGATGCGCACGACCTCAGTGTGCCGCGCCCGCGGCGAGCTCGGTGCGCAACGCACCGGCGAGATCGACCAACGCGCGGTGCAGCGTCGAGCCGCGCGCCGCCTCCCCCGGCAGCCGGCCGGCCAGCATCGCGGCGTCGCAGGCGCCCTGGTCCCATCCGATCAGGTGCGGGTCCTCGACACCGGCGTAGCGGGACAACGCGTCGCGCACGGCGTCGGCGGGCCGCGTGCCGGCGACGCCCGCGCGCACCTTGGTGACCACCACGATCCGGGGAGCACGCGGCAGGAGGTCGTCCAGGTCCATCAGGCCGCGCACCAGACGCTGCAACCCGACGGGGTCGGCGGCGCCGACCACCACGACCGCGTCGGCCTCGGCCAGCGCCGAGAGCGTGGCCCCGTTGCGCTGCGGCGCGCGCGTGTCGTAGCTCAGGGCCTCGTCGCGCTCGAGGCAGAACCCGCAGTCGACGACGGTCCACGGGTCGAGCTCGCGAGCCGCCGCCCACACCTGCTCCAGGTGCGCGGCAGGCACCTCCGGCCATCGGTCCGGGCGACTGATCCCGCTCAGCACGCGCACCCCGGGAACCACGACGGGGGTCAGCGCGCCGAGCGCGAGGCGGTCCAGGCGCCCGGTCGCAGCGGCACGGCAGGCCGCGGCGATCCCAGGGGCCTCGTCGAGCATGCCGATCGCCGCGGCAACGGTGCCACCGTAGGTGTCGGCGTCGACCAGCAGGCACCCCTCGTCACCGAGGGCCTCGGCCAGGCCCAGCGCGACGGTGGTGCGACCCGGCGCGCCGGTGGGTCCCCACACCGCGACGAGGTGTCCGCGGTCGTGGTCCGGCACAGGCGGAGGCTCCGGCGCGGGCGGCGCGGGGCGGCCGGCGGTCCGCTCGCCCCGGCCGGCAAGCTCGCCGACCGCCTCTGCGACCACGTCGGGCCGGTCGGCGGGCGCGAGCACGTCGGCCCCCAGCCGGGCGGCGCGCTCGTCGTCCCACCCGGCCGCCTCGTCGACGAGCAGCACCACCCACGCGCGCGAACCGTGCAGGTGACGCACACCCTCGCGGTCCAGGCCCGGCAGGTCCGCCGAGACCACGACGACCCGGCCCAGCCCGGCCGCAGCCGCCGAGAGCAGCTCGGCGAGATCGGCGCAGCGGCGGGCGACGCTGAGCCGGCCGACCTGGGTCAGGGCCCGCACCACGGCGGCCTCGCCGGGCCCGCGCACCGCGCACAGCACGGCGGTCACGGCACCACCCCGGCGACGGGGACGACCTCGACCGCCCCGTCGGCGGCCAGCGCCCCGAGCACCTCGGGCAGCCGGTCGACCGGGACCAGCACGTGGACGGCAGCCGCGCCACTCACCGAGAACGCCCCACCGGGGTCGGAGACCTCCGCCACGGTCAACCCGGTCGCGAGCTGGCGCGGCTCGCCCGGTGGGTCCCCGGCGCCCGCGTCCGGCACGAACCACAGGTCCACGCTCGCCCCTGGCACCACCTGCTCGGACAGCGCCGCGCGCGAGGTCACCGACACCGAGCGCACGTCGAGCGCGGTGGCCGGCGCGAGCGCCGCGCGCGGCACGATCTCGCCCGGCCCGACGGTCCGCACGGCGACCAGGTCGCCCTCGCCGGGCCGGTCCGCCCGCAGGTACAGGTCCCCGGCCTCGGCGAGCCGCACCTGGCGCACGACGAGCGCGTCGAGGTCGACCTCGTCCCCGGGCACCAGGGCCGAGGGGGTCGCCAGCACCGGGACGGTGCGTCCCGCGGCGGCGACCGCGTACCCGCCGAGCGCCACGGACAAGGCGACCAGGACCAGCCCGCCGAGCAGCCGCGGGTCCCGCCAGCCGGGTCTGCGCAACCGGACCGCGGGCGGACTCACTGTGGTCATCTGGCTCCCCCTGTGTCGATGGCCCCGGCCCATCATGCCGGGTCGACGCGTGCTTCGTGGCCCGGTGTGGACAACACGATCAGGTGGTTGCGCGCGTGCCAGACTGACCGCGTGCCGCAGCGGTTCCTCAAGCTCCCGGACGTGTGCGAGGTGCTCAACATCTCCGCCTCGCAGGCCTACGCGCTGGTCAACTCCGGCGACCTGCCGGCCATCCAGATCGGCGGCCGCAACCAGTGGCGGGTCGAGGCGAGCGAGCTCGAGTCCTACATCCAGCGGATGTACGACGAGACCCGCGAGCGCATCGAGCGCGAGCGCGAGGCCGCCGACCGCGAGCGGTCCGTCGAGGTCTCCCCCACCCCCGAGGACGAGCCGGAGGACGACGAGGCCTGAGCCGCCCGCCCGTTCTCCCATCCGCACACAGCCGATGTGCGAGCCCTCCGCTCGCCGCACCGGGCGCTGTCGGTTGCCGGTGCGCGTCAGCCGAGCAGGGGTAGCTCCAGGTCGTAGGCCAGGACCACGGCCCGGGCCAGCTCGAGCTCCTGGGCTGCGCTGAGGTAGCCCACGGTGCGGCCGAGGAGGTCGGTCGGAACGGTGACGACGTTGTCGAGCGCGATGGCGCACTCGTGGTCAAGGCCGTTGTCGGGTCCGACTCTCACCTCGCTGGACAGCCCTTTGACGGTGCTGGTGACGGGCGCGACGGTGACCTTGGTCATCGCGCTGCGAGCCGCCTGGCGGGTCAGGACCAGCGCCGGCCGCGTCTTGTCCAGGTGGACCAGGCAGATCTCTCGCACCGCTCAGTCCTCGAGCCTGATGTGCGTCGTGGTCCACCGCACCAGGTCATCCAGATCATCCGCCGCGTCCTGACGCCGGAGCGTCGCAGCGTCGTGCTCCGCCAGCAGCCGGCGCATCTCGCGCTCAACCGCCGACGCCACGAGCGCCGCGCGGCTCGTCGCCCTGCCCTCGGCGACCGCGCGGTCGAGGAAGGCCACCATCTCGTCGGGAAGGCGGACTGCGATCTGTGTGCTCATGCCCCGATCATCCCATACCGCATCCCAGAACGGGATGCTCGCTCACACTGCCGACCGCGTCATCGGGCTGCTCAGCCGCCCGGGCTCGGCCGGCCGGGCGCCGTCGCCGGGCGCGCGCTGCCTGGGCGGCACGGGCCTGCGGCCGCCGGTCAGAGCCGCGTCAGCAGGTCGAGCGCAGCTGTGGCGACCGCGCGGCGTCGGCCCGTCGGGCGCAGGGTGTCCGCGGCCACCTCGGCCAGGTCGAGGTGGTCGGCCCCCACCGCGTCCACCCGGCCGACCAGGTCGGCCCCCGCCACCCGCAGCCGGACGACCGACCGGTCCTGGGCGATGCCGCGCAGCACCTGGCCGAGCCCGAGGCGGGACAGCACGACCCCGGCGTCCACGGCCACCTGATCGGTCAGCCCCGCGACGGCCGCGACCGCGTGGCCCGGCACCAGGTGCTCGCGCGGGCCGTCGGCGAGCAGCAGCCAGGACGGCCCGGCGTCGCGCACCTCGCCGCGCACGGCGCCGCCGTCGCGCACCAGGACCTCGACCTGCCCGGCGTGCGCGCGCAGCCGGTCGGCCAGCCCGACCCTGGCCCGCTCGGCCCGGGTGCGGTCGGCGACCTCCTCGGCCCGGTCCGCGGCGTGGGCGGCGTCCAGCCGGGCCTCGAGGTCGGCGAACAGGTCGTCCCAGCGCACGGGGACACGCTATCGGCGGGCCCGGGGCGCGAAGCGGGCCCGGGGCGCGAAGCGGGCCCCACAGCAGCGTGGCACCCGTGCAGGGCGCCTGTACCTGGCGTGTCGAACACCTGTTCGACTACTCTCTTCCCATGGGCGCCGGCCCGACCATCCTGCACGCCGACCTCGACGCGTTCTACGCCTCGGTCGAGCAGCTGCTCACTCCCCAGCTGCGCAGGCGTCCGATCGCCGTGGGCGGCGGCCCGAGCGGCGGCGTCGTGCTCGCGGCGTCCTACGAGGCGAAGGCGTTCGGCGTCTCCGGCGGGATGCCCGGGTGGCGCGCAGCACGGCTGTGCCCGGATCTGGTGTTCGTCGGCGGCCACTTCGACAGGTACCAGCCGATCGCGGACCGCGTGATGGACGTGCTGACGGACGTGACCCCCTTCATCGAGCGGATCTCCATCGACGAGGCGTTCTGCGACATCTCCGGCGCGCAGCACCTGTTCGGCGACGCCGCGGCCGTCGGGGCCCTGATCCGCCGCCGGGTGCGCGAGGAGATCGGTCTGCCGATCTCGGTCGGCGCCGCCCGGACCAAGCACCTGGCCAAGATCGCCTCCCAGGTGGCCAAGCCGGACGGGCTCGTCGTGGTCCCGCTCGGCGGCGAGCGGGCGTTCCTCGACCCGCTGCCGGTGGACCTGGTGTGGGGCGTCGGGCCGGTCACCTCGCAGCGGCTCGCCTCACGCGGGATCCGGACCATCGGGGACCTGGCCGCCACGCCGTCGCCGGTCGTCGAGCGGCTGCTCGGGCACGCCGTGGGCCACAAGCTGCACGCGATGGCCGCGGACGACGACCCCCGCCGGGTATCGGGCGGCCGCCGCGCGCACTCGGTCGGGGCGCAGTCCGCGATCGGGCGCCGCTCCCCCACGCCGGAGCTGGTCCGCGCCACGCTCGCGCACCTCGCGGACAGGGTGAGCCGAAGGATGCGCGAGGGAGGGCGGGCCGGCCGCACCGTGACCGTCCGGGTGCGTTTCACCGAGCTGCGCTCGGTCACACGTTCGCTCACCCTCGCCCAGCCGGTCGCGACGACGCTGACCCTGACCGAGATCGCCGAGCGGCTCGCCTGGTCGGCGATCGACGACCACCAGGGTGCGGAGATCACCCTCCTCGCGGTGTCCGTCTCCCAGCTCTCCGAGCAGCAGGTGCTCCAGCTCGAGCTCGACCTCGAGCCGCCCGACCCCTGGCGGCCGGGGTCACCGACCGGCGCAGCCCGGTGGGCGGTCGACGCCTCGATGGACGCGATCCGCACGAGGTTCGGCCGCCACGCCGTGGGCTACGCGCCGGCCCTGCTGGCCCGGGATCACGCGGTGCCCGAGGAGTTCCGGGAGCTGGCTGAGCACGAGGTCTGAGTCAGTCGGCGCCGTGGAACCAGACCGCGCCGTCCTCGTCCAGCTCGAACCACCCTCCGGTGACCGGTGTGCCGGGCACGCGCACCGGGAAGACGGTGACCAGCCCCTGGAGCGGCGTCGGCACCAGCATCGCCGTGGAGCCGTCGGCGCCGTGCCACGCGGTCACCGGCGCCGGGAGCCTGAGGATCGGGTCCCCGGCCGCGGCTTCGGGAAGCGCCACGCTGCCCACCACCGCCGACCCGACGACGCCCCAGGCGAACGCCTGACCGGTGTCCACCGACGCCAGGGCGGTCGGCGTCACCCGCGAGACGGAGTCCGCTACCAGGGACCCACGGTCCCAGGATCGGACGGCCACCAACGCGGTCCCGTCCGCGTCGATCGTCAGTCCCTCGACGTCGGCGCCCGGCTCCACGGGCAGGCGCCACGTACCCGAGGGTTCGACCACGAACGAGGCCGGCTCGGCGCCGCCGCACGAGGCGAGCCACCGCGCCGCACCCAGCCACGTCCTCGGAGAGCAGGTCCCGACGAGGGCCGGCGCGGTGACCTCGTCGAAGGTCGCGAGGTCCACCAGGACCGGCGTGTGGGCCGTGCCGTCGGCGGCGAGCAGGGCGGTGCCGGTCGGGTCGGGCATCATCCTGACCAGGCCCCGGTCGAGCTCGGCGACGACGCTCCCGCCCAGGGTCACGCGGAGCGTGCGGCCCGCGCCGGGAGACCGGACGGTGACGATGAGGTCCGTGGTGCCGTCCCCGACGAAGGTCGCCTCGACCGCCGTGCCACCCGGCACGTCGCCGAACAGGGCTGTGACGTCCGGCCGGGCGACCTCCGCACCCGTCTCGAGATCCACGACCGCGAGCGCCGCGCGGGGCGCCGAGTCGTCGATGCCGAGCCCCAGCGGCGTGCCCGGGAGCCACTGGTCCAGGCTGAACGCGCCGAGCGGGGGCATCTCGTAGCGCACCCCGTCGGGCGAGATCAGGTCCACCACCTGCACCGTGCCCGACGGTGCGCTCTCGTCGTCGGCGCTGCCGGTCACCGTGGCGATCAGCCAGTCGGCGTCGGTCGTGGCGAGCAGGCCGGCCGGGAGCTGCTGCGCCGACGGGAGGCGCGGGTCGACCGTGACGGTCGACACCATCGTGGGCTCAGGCGTCGAACCGCTCGTGGTCGGCGCCGGCGCGGATCGGCTCGACGAGGAGGGCGCCGCGGCGACACCGCCGGTCGGCGTGCAGCCGGCCAGCAGCAGCGTCGCTACCGCGGCGCCCGCACCCCACCGACCGACCCGACCCACTGCGCCCCCTCTTGCCCTGACGACCGACCCACCATCGTGGCAGCCGCCGGACACGACCCCCCGGTGCGGCGGTCACGATTGCGTTCCGAAAGGGCAACGGTGAGTCGGGGGTGCCCGGGCCCGTCAGGCCGCCTTCGAGTCGGCCGCACCCGACCCGTCCACAGCCCCTGGCGCTCCCCGCGCGCGTCCATCTAGTCTGACGTTCATGCATCAAACTGGATCAAACGGGATCATCGCGGATCATGTCTCGCTGGGCCGGTCGCTGGCCGTCTGGCCCGTGCCCGCCGGCGCCGCCGTCCTGCTCGCCCGCGCGGCAGTGGGCGCGGCCGCCACGACCGTCACGCTCGACGCCAAGGTCGCCGCGGTGGCATTGGCCGTCGGCGCGGTGGCCGCCGCGATCCTCGCGCTGGGCACGACGCTGCTGGTGCTGGGCGCGACCGCGCGCGCGGCGGGCCGGCGGTGGCGCGCCGTCGAGGCCGCTGCGACCCGGCTCACGCCCCGGCTGCTGCGGCGCGCGCTGGTCGTGGGCCTGGGCGCGGGGCTCAGCGCGCTGGCGGCGCCCGCGGTCGCCGACACGCCGCCGGTGCTCGGTTGGCAGGTCACCGAGCAGGCCGCGGCGACCACCGACGCGACCGCCACCGCCGTCGCCGACGTCCACGCGGCCGAGCCCACCCAGGCCCCGCGCACCGTCGAGGTACGGCCCGGCGACTGCCTGTGGTCGATCGCCGCGGCGCACCTGCCCGCCGGTGCGGACGACGCCGACGTCGCGCGGGCCTGGCCCGCCTGGTACACGGCGAACGCCGAGACGATCGGCGCCGACCCCGACCTCCTGCTGCCAGGTCAGCGGCTCGTCGTGCCCGACGGGGTCGAGGCGTGACCGCCACCGCCCTCGCCACCCGACCCCCCGCCCCCGCGCCCACCCGTCCGCGCCTGCTGCTGCCACCCGTGAACGAGCCCCGGCCCCTGCCGGACCCCCACGAGGTCCTGCTGCGCCACCCCGTGACCCGCTCCGTGCTGCTACCCGCCGCCGAGGCCGACTGGCCGGTACCGCCGGCCGACCCCGCCGCGCGTTCCGCCCTGCCCGACCCGGAGCCGCTCGCCGGGGCCGTGGTGCTCGCCGCCGTCGAGGCGCTCGGTGGCTCGCGGCCGCTCGGTCCAGCTCTCCCGGTGGGTCACCCCCGAGGTCTTCGAGCAGCTCAGCGCCCGGGCGACCGGCGCCGCGACGGCCCACCGGCGACGCCCGACGATCCGCTCGACACGCGTGGCCCGGGTGTCGGCAACGGCGGTGGAGGCATGCGTCGTCGTGCACGACGGCCAGCGGGTGCGCGCGGCCGCGCTCCGGCTCCAGGTGCATCGCCACCACTGGCGCGTCACCGTGCTCCAGATCGGGTGAACCGTCGCGACGCCCATCGGGCCATCGGACGCCACACGTCCGTACGCGCCGCCGGGGGCCGGACGCACCGGTACGGTCGGCGCGCGGGGGCCGGCGTGGCTCCACCGACCGGCAGACCTGGAGGCGTCGTGTCCGAGCAGCGGACCCCCGAGGCGCGCGGCGCTCCGCGCGGCCTGTACGCCCTCAAGCCCTGGTACACCCGCAGGCTGAGGGTCGTGGTCGAGGGGTCCGCGCGGCGCGGCGTCTCGCCGGACGTCTTCACCGCGCTCGGCGTTCTCGCGGCGGTCGGCGCCGGCGCCGCGATCGCCGTGGCATGGTGGCCGGTCGCGTTCGTGCTGCTCGCGGCGCGCCTGGCCGGTGCCAACCTCGACGGGGCGGTGGCCCGCGCCCGGGGCGTCTCACGCCCGTGGGGATTCGTGCTCAACGAGGTCGGCGACCGCGCGAGCGACCTCGTGATGTTCGCCGGCCTGGCGCTGCTCGCGGTGCGCACGCCGCAGGCCCTGTGGGTCGGCCCGGCGTGGCCCGCGGTCGCGTGGGTGCTGGCCGCCGCCGTGGCGGCCGGTCTGCCGACGTTCGCCTCGCTCGCGGCCTCGGGCGCCGGCGCTCTCCGACTGAACGGCGGACCGTTCGGCAAGACCGAGCGCTGCCTGGCGGCGGTGGTCGCCGCGGCGGTCCCGACCTGGCTGCCGGCGGTCGCCGCGGTGGTCGTGGCGGGTTCGCTGGTCACCGCGACCATCCGGCTGGCGCGCAGCCACGACACGTTGGCCCCAGCCGCGTGACCGCTCCGTGCGCCGTCCTGCCCACGGCCGACCCGCTAGGTGACTGGCTCGGCTGGGATCGCGCCGCGTGGTGGACCCTCGACCTGCCGGTGCTCGGACACCTCGAGGGCCGTGCGACGTTCCTGGCCGGACTGTCCCTGATCCTGCTCGCCCTCGCGGCCGTGCCCGTGTTCGCGTCCCGCAACCCGGAGCTGTACCGGCGATGGACCACCTGGGCGATCCTCCTGCCGGTGGTCGGCGTCCCGGTGTGGCTCGGCCCGGGCCCGACAGCCGCTCTCGCGGTCGTGGCCGCTCTCCAGGGCGTGCGCGAGCTGGCCCGGCTGCTCGACCTGCCGCGCGCGGAGGTCGCGATCCTGGTGGCGCTCGCGGTCTTCTACCCGCTCGTCGCGTGGCTGCACCCCAGCTGGCTCGAGCTCGCGCCCCTGCTCGCGCTGATGTGTGCGGTGCCGTCGGTGCTGAGGGGCGACACCGCGCACGGGACCGCGCGCGCTGCCGCCACCGCTTTCGGATCGATCTGGGTCCCGTGGGCCCTGGCGCACCTGGTGGTGGTGGGCTCCGACGCCTACCTGCTGTTCCTTGCGGTCGCGGCGACCGACGTCGCCGCGTGGGCCGGTGGCACGGGTCTGGCGTCGTTCGGCTGGGCCAGGCGGCCGCTCACGCCGTTGTCGCCGAACAAGACCGTCGGGGGGGTTGTCGGAGCGCTGATCGGTGGGACGCTCGTCCTGACACTGCTTGGCGAGCTGTCGGCCGGACTGGTCGTCGCGGTGGTCGTCGGCAGCGTGGGAGGGGACCTGGTGGAGTCGATGGTCAAGCGGTCCGCGGGCGTCAAGGACGCCGGGGACTGGCTGCCGGGGTTCGGCGGGCTGCTGGACCGGGTGGACTCGCTGCTGTTCGTGCTCCCGCTGGCGGCGGTGCTCGGATGACGGACGCCGACCACGCGCACCTGCCTCGGCTCGCCGCCCAGGCCCACACGCATCTGGCCGAGGCACAGACCCACCTGAGCGACGCCCAGGCGAGGCTCGCCGTCCAGGCCCACAGCCACCTCGCCGACGCGCAAGCCCGGCTCGCCGACGCGCAGGCAGCTCTCGGCGAGCAGGCCGCCAGGGTCGGCGACGAGGTCCGGCGGGTGCGCCACCGCGTCGGGCTGCCGCCGGGGTTCAACCTCGCGGGCGCCGCCCGCCACCGCTTCTGGCGCTCGGTGTTCCAGCTCGTCGGCGGCTTCCGCGTGACGGGTTCCGCGCCCTACCAGGCGATGGTCGTCGCGGCGAACCACCAGTCGCACGCCGATACCGCGGCCCTGTTGGCGGCCATGCCGGCGCCGTACAAACCCGTCGTGGTGGCCGCCGACGACTACTGGTTCGACTCGGCGTTGCGGCGCACGCTGTTGTCGCTCGCGACCGGTGGGGTGCCGGTGGACCGGGTCACCGGCGGCGGGTACGCGAGCCTGGTGGCCGGCGCGGAGACGGTGCTCGGCGCCGGTTCGACGCTCCTGGTGTTCCCCGAAGGCACGCGCAGCACGGACGGCACACTGGGCCCGCTGCACAGCGGGGCGATGCGGATCGCGCAGGAGTTCGGGGTCCCGCTGCTGCCGATCGCGCTCGTGGGTACCGGGGCGCTGCTGCCCAAGCGCGGCCGCCTGCGTCCCGCCGCGGTCGAGGTGCGGGTCGGCACGGCCATCGCCCCGCAAGACCTCACCTCGATGGACCAGGTGGCCGACCAGCTCCGCGAGCTGCTCGACCGCGGTCCCGCGGTGCCGGGGGTCTCGCGCACGTGGCAGACGCTGCACCGCTTCATGGCCGGGCACGGCGGGCCGATCGGCGCGTTCGCGTGGTCGTTCGCCGAGGCGCTCTCCTGGCCGATCACGTCAGAGGCTTACCTGCTGTTCGTCGGTGCGGCCCACCCACGCCGCCTCCCGGCGGCCGTCGCGATGCAGGCCCTGGGCTCGACCGCGGGCGTACTCGTGCACGGCGCCCTGGTCCGGCGCGGGCACCGGCCACCGACGCCATGGACCACCCCCGCCATGCACGCGACCGCGGCCGAGCACCTCGCGGTCGGGGCACGCGGGATGTGGCGTCAGGCGCTCAACGGCGTGCCGGTCAAGGTCTACGCCCGCGCGGCAGCCGAGGCGGGGCTGGCCGGGGCGCCCCTCGCCGGGCACACCCTGGCAGCCCGGGGCGCGCGTGCCGTCGGGTTCGGCGCCGCGATCGCCGCGGGCGCGTGGGCCGGGCACCGCGTGCTGGAGCGCGCGTACGGGCCCTACCTCACCGCCAGCACGACGACGTACCTCGCCGGGCTCGCGGCGGTCGTGCACCGCTGGCGACGGCGCTGAGCGTCAGGCCTCGTTCTTCCCGTGGCAGAGCTTGTACTTCTTGCCCGAGCCGCAGGGGCACTGGGCGTTGCGCGGTGTGCCCGGGTAGGTCTGGCCGTCCTTCTCCGGGGCCGTCGCACCGCCGTCAGCCCGCACGTCGGGCGCGGTGTCGCCGTCCACGCTCGGCGCCGAGTAGGACAGCGGCACACGACGCTCGGGCCCCTCGAGCCCCTGGGCGATGAGCGACGGCGTGGCCTTGCGAGCCCGCGCCGGACGGGCCGGCGCCGCCTGCCCGTCACCCCCACCGGACGCGGCCCGCGCGCCGTCAGGCGCTGCCGTCGCGCCCGCGTCGCCCGCCGGCGCCACCTCGTCGGCGAACGTCGTCATGGGACCCTCGGGGGGGCCGAGCCCTCAGGGGCCGCGGCGCCCTCGCCGTCGGTCTCGGCGACCTTCACCTCGAGGTTGAACAGGTAGCTGACCGACTCCTCCTTGATCGCGTCGGTCATCGCCTCGAACAGCTGGAAGCCCTCGCGCTGGTACTCCACCAGCGGGTCGCGCTGCGCCATGGCGCGCAGCCCGATGCCCTCCTTGAGGTAGTCCATCTCGTACAGGTGCTCGCGCCACTTGCGGTCCAGCACGCTGAGCACCACGCGCCGCTCGAGGGTGCGCATGTTCTCCTCGCCGATCTCCTCCTCGCGGGCGGCGTAGGCGAGCTTGGCGTCCGAGACCAGCTCCTCGGTCAGCAGGTCGGGGGTGAGCCGGGCGACGGACCCGGCCTCCTGGACGACCTCGTCGATCGTGATCGACACCGGGTACACCGCGCGAAGCGCAGTCCACAACGCGTCCAGGTCCCACATCTCCGGGGTTCCCTCGGCCGTCGCGGCGTGCACGTAGCCGGTCAGCACGTCGGAGACGAAGTGCTGGATCTGCTCGGCCATGTCCTCACCCTCGAGCACCCGGCGCCGCTGGTCGTAGATGACCTCGCGCTGGCGGGACATGACGTCGTCGTACTTCAGGACGTTCTTGCGGATCTCGAAGTTGCGGGCCTCGACCTGGCCCTGCGCGCTCTGGATGCCGCGGGTGACCATCTTCGACTCGATCGGCAGGTCGTCGGGGAAGCCGGCCCGGTTCATCATCGACTCGGCCAGCCCCGAGTTGAACAGTCGCATCAGGTCGTCGGTCATCGACAGGTAGAAGCGCGACTCGCCCGGGTCGCCCTGACGCCCTGACCGTCCGCGCAGCTGGTTGTCGATCCGGCGAGACTCGTGGCGCTCGGTGCCCAGCACGTACAGCCCACCGAGCTCGAGGACCTGCTCGTGCTCGGCCGCGACGGAGGCCTGGGTCTCGGTGAGCACCTGCGGCCACAGGGCCTCGTACTCCTCCGGGTTCTCGGCCGGGTCCAGGCCGCGACGCGACATCTCCTCGACGGCCATGAACTCGGCGTTCCCGCCCAGCATGATGTCTGTGCCGCGGCCGGCCATGTTGGTCGCGACCGTCACGGCGCCCTTGCGCCCGGCCTGAGCGACGATCGAGGCCTCCCGCGCGTGCTGCTTGGCGTTGAGCACGTCGTGCGGCACGCCTTGCTTGCGCAGGAGCTTGGACAGGTGCTCGGACTTCTCGACGCTCACCGTGCCTACCAGGACCGGCTGGCCCTTGGCGTGCCGTTCGACGATGTCCGCGACGACCGCGTCGAACTTGGCGTCCTCGTGCTTGTAGACCAGGTCGGACTGGTCGGCACGGATCATCGGCATGTTCGTCGGGATCGGGACGACGCCGAGCTTGTAGGTGCCCATGAACTCGGCCGCCTCGGTGGTGGCGGTACCGGTCATCCCGGCGAGCTTGTCGTAGAGCCGGAAGAAGTTCTGCAGCGTGATCGTGGCGAGCGTCTGGTTCTCCGCCTTGATCTGCACGCCCTCCTTGGCCTCGATGGCCTGGTGCATGCCCTCGTTGTAGCGACGGCCGGGCAGCATGCGGCCGGTGTGCTCGTCGACGATGAGCACCTCCCCGCCCATGACCACGTAGTCCTTGTCGCGGGTGAACAGCTCCTTGGCCTTGATCGCGTTGTTGAGGAAGCCGATCAGCGGCGTGTTGAGCGACTCGTAGAGGTTCTCGATGCCGAGGTAGTCCTCGACCTTCTCGATGCCCGACTCCAGGACGCCGACGGTGCGCTTCTTCTCGTCGACCTCGTAGTCGTCCTCGCGCTTGAGCCGCAGCACGAGCTTGGCGAACTCCGCGTACCACTTGTTCGCGTCACCCGAGGCGGGGCCGGAGATGATCAGCGGGGTCCGCGCCTCGTCGATGAGGATGGAGTCGACCTCGTCGATGATCGCGTAGTGGTGCCCGCGCTGGACCAGGTCCTCCGGGCGCCAGGCCATGTTGTCGCGAAGGTAGTCGAAACCGAACTCGTTGTTGGTCCCGTAGGTGATGTCCGCGGCGTACTCGTCCCGGCGCTGCTCGGGCGTCTGCCCGGCCAGGATGCAGCCGGTGGTCAGGCCGAGGAACCGGTGCACGCGGCCCATGAGCTCGCTCTGGTAGCCGGCCAGGTAGTCGTTGACCGTCACGACGTGCACGCCCTTGCCGCTGAGGGCGTTGAGGTAGGACGGCAGGGTTGCGACGAGGGTCTTGCCCTCACCGGTCTTCATCTCCGCGATGTTGCCCTGGTGCAGGGCCGCGCCGCCCATGAGCTGGACGTCGAAGTGGCGCTGACCGAGCGTGCGCTTGGCGGCTTCGCGGACCGCGGCGAAGGCCTCGGGGAGCAGGGCGTCCAGCTTCTCGCCGTCGGCCAGCCTGGCCCGGAACCGGTCGGTCTCCTCGCGCAGCTCGGCGTCGCTCAGGGCGACGAAGCCGTCTTCGAGGGCGTTCACCTGGTCGGCGATGCCTGCGAGGCGTCGGACGACGCGCCCCTCGCCCATCCGCAGGATCCTGTCGAGGACTGCCACGCTCGCTCCATGGTCGGCGGCGCCGGTGCCGGACGGCACCGGACGAGGTCCGTGGGCGCTCAGCGCACCTGGCGCGGACCAGCAGCCATGGTAGGCGCAACTCGCAGCACGACGATGCTGGAGACCAGCAGCACCCCGCCGACGACCCCGGCAGCCCCGAGCCGCTCGCCGAAGATCAGGGCCGCGCCCACCGCAGCGGTCAGCGGCTCGAGCAGCGCCACCAGGCTCGCCGCGGTCGCGGGCACGGTGCGCAGGCCGGCGAAGTAGGCGCCGTACGCCAGAGCCGTCGGCCCGAGCCCGAGCCACACCAGCAGGCCGACGGACGCGCCGGTCGTCGGTCGCAGCAGTCCCCCGAGCAGGCCGGCCGCCGGCACCAGCAGCAGCGCACCCAGGGTGAAGGCGACCCCCGTGAGCTCCAGCGCGCCCAAGCCCGGTGCCGGGGTGCGGTTGACCACCGTCATCGTGGCGAACGCCGCAGCCGGGATCAGCGCCAGCAGTGCGCCGAGCACAGGCGCATCACCGCCGGCCGGCGCGCCGAGCAGCAGCACCAACCCCACGAGGGCGAGCACCAGGGCACCGGCCGTCCGCGGCGACGGCGCGGACCGACTCTGCACGGCGATCGCCCCGGCGACCATCACCGGCGCGGCACCGAGTGCCACCAGGGTCGCGATGCTCACCGACCCGAGCGCGACGGCCGCGAAGTAGGCGCTCTGGTAGACCGCGGCGAGCACCCCGGTGACCACGATCCGCCTCACCACCGCGGGTGTCCGGGGCAGCCGGTGAAGCCGCCCGGCGAGCGCCAGACCAACGAGCAGGAGCACCCCGCCCACGCCGAGCCGGTACGCCCCCACGGTCAGCGGACCCATCCCCTGCGCGGCGAGCGCGGCGCCGGTCAGCCCCCCCGTCCCCCACAGCACCGCGCCGGCCACGACCAGCGCCAGGTCGCGCGGGCGGGTGTGCGTCACGCGGCGAGACTAGAGCCCATGCGCCGCGAGTTCGGTGGTGGGCGGCCGAGTTCGGTGGTGGCAACCACCGAACTCGCGCCCCACCACCGAACTCGGCGGGAGTGGAGGAGGCTGGGGCGTTGTGGACGTCGACTGTCGGGAGATCATCGGAGCTGTCGACCTGCAGGCATCGGACGGGCGGCTGAACCCGGACGCGGTCGGCTGGACGCGAACCCCGCTGCACCGCACCGACCGGGTGGGCCACGTCGCCCGCCGTTGGGGCCGGGCCAAGCGCTGGGAGTACTGGGCGCTTGTGACCCCGACCCACGTCGTGGGCCTCACGGTGAGCGCGCTCGACTACGCCGGACTGACCCAGGTCTGGGTGCTCGACCGCGCGACCGGCGAGGAGGTCGACGAGGTCGCTGTGGTGCCGCTCGCGCGCGGCACGACGCTGCCCGGCACGCTGGACGCCGGGCCGACGAGCGTCCGCACCCGGCGGGCGGCGGTTCGACTCGTCCCGACGGACGAGAGCACGCGCCTGCGCGCCGCGACGCCCCGCGTCCGGCTGGACGCGGTCGTGCCGCTGCCAGCGGGCCACGAGCGGCTCGGGGTCGTGGTGCCGTGGGACGCGCGAACGTTCCAGTACACCGTCAAGGACGTCGCGCGGCCCGTGGCCGGCGAGCTGCGGCTGGACGGGACCACGCACGCGCTGGCCGGCTGGGCGACGCTCGATCACGGCCGCGGCTACTGGCCCCGCGAGCTCGCCTGGAACTGGGGGTTCGGCGCGGGCGTGGTCGACGGGCGCACGGTCGGGATCCAGCTCGGTGGGCGGTGGACCGACGGGACCGGTTCGACGGAGAACGCCCTGGTGGTCGACGGGCGGCTGCACAAGATCCGCGAAGAGCTCGACTGGTCGTGGACGCCGGGACGCTGGACCGACCCGTGGCGGGTCGCCGGCGCCACCGTCGACCTGACGTTCACCCCGTTCTTCGACCGGGTGACGCTGACCGACCTGCGCGTGGTCCGGTCGTCCACGCACCAGTGCTTCGGCACCTGGTCGGGGTGGGTCCTGGACGCCGAGGGGCGTCGGCAGCAGGTCGACGGGATCGAGGGTTCCGCGGAGGACGTCGAGCAGCGCTGGTAGGGGCCGTACGCCCCCGGCCAAGGCTCACGGCAGTGCGGCCCGCAGCACGCGCAGCGCGTTGCCCCCCATCACCGCCGCGACCTCCGGGCCGGTGAAGCCGTGCCGGAGCAGGCTCTCGGTCAGCAGCGGGAGCCCGGTGGCGTCGACGGAGGTCGTGATCGCGCCGTCGAAATCGGTGCCGAGCGCGATGTGGTCGACGCCGACCAGGTCGGCGCCATAGCGCATCGCCCGCGCGGTGTCGTCCACCCCGGGCCCGCCGACGGCGTGGTCGAACATCGCGATGCCGATCACCCCGCCGCCGGCCGCCACCGCCTTGGCGTGCTCGTCGGACAGGTTGCGCTCGTTGTCGCACGTGCCCCGCAGCCCGGTGTGCGAGACAACGACGGGGCCGCCGCCGAGCCGGAGCACGTCGTCGACCACCGCGGGCGACGAGTGCGCGACGTCCACCAGCATCCCGCCGGACCGGATCCGTCCGACGAGCTCGCGGCCGAACGGCGTGAGCCCGCCCCGGGTCGACCCGTGCGCCGAACCGCCGGCGTCGTTGTCGAAGAAGTGCTGGAGCCCGATCATCCGGAACCCCGCGTCGGCGAGCGCCTCAAGGTTCTCCAGACGACCGTCCAGCGCGTGGGAGCCCTCGATCGCGAGCAGGCCGCCCACCACGCGCTCACCGCGCGCTCTGGCGGCGAGCACCGCGTCGACGTCGGCCGCCGTCCGGACGACGCGCAGCGTGCCCGCGGACCGCTCGGCGAACCGGTGCAGCCGCTGCGCTGCGTACAGCGCCCGCTCGAGCCGGCTCGTCCAGGTCCGCGGCGGCCAGCCCTGGGCGATCGCGAGCAGCGTGATGAGGTCACGACGCGGGTCGTTGCGCTCGAAGTTGAGACCGGCCGGCACCTGGGTGACCGACGCGAAGACCTGCAGCGCGACGTTCGCCTCCGCGAGCCGCGGCAGGTCCACGTGGCCCGACGTCGAGCGCCGCAGCAGGTCGCGCCGCCACAGCAGCGGGTCGGCGTGCAGGTCGACCACCTCGAGCCGGGCGTGCAGCTCGCGTGCCGCCGCGCCGACCTCGTACGGGGGCCCCAGGACCACGCCGTTGCGCACCCGGGCCTGGTACGCAGCGAACCCGCGCAGGCCCGCAGCGCCCGCGAGGCCGACCGCGCCGAGCACCGCACCCGCGGTACGCATCCGTGCGCCCACCGGTCACCTCCTCGTCGCGCCCGAGGCTAGCCCCGCACCAGGAGCCGCGTCGCGAGCACCGGCGCCAGGTCACCGCCGGCGCCGTCCGGCACGACGACGCCGTCCAGGCCCAGCCAGCCCGCGAGGAGGCCGAGCTCGGTGGTGAGCGCAGCCGCGACCTGCGACGGGCCCGGGGCGTCGCGGTCGTCGTGCGCCTCGTGGTGGGCGGACTGCACGAGGAGGACACCTGCCCTGCGATCCGCCTTCAGGTCCACCCGTGCGGCGATCCGCTCGCCCATGAGGAAGGGGAGCACGTAGTAGCCGTGCACCCGCTTGTGCGCGGGGACGTAGATCTCGATGCGGTAGCGGGTGCCGAACAGCTCCTCGAGCCTGCGCCGCTCGAACACCAGCGGGTCGAAGGGCGAGAGCAGCGCTCGACCGCTCGCGCGCCGCGGCAGACTCGCGTCCCGGTGGAGGTAGGCGGGTCGGCCCCAGCCGCGCACCCGGACCGGGACGAGCACCCCCGCGTCGACGAGCTCGCGCGCGGCGGCCTCGGCACGCTGGCTGCTCATCCGGAAGTAGTCGGCCAGACACCCGGCCGTCGCCACGCCGTGTGCGCGGGCGCCGATCTCGACCAGAGCGCGGACCGCGTCGGCCTCGCCGGGTTCCGGCGCGGCGAGCACGTCGGGTGGCAGCACGCGCTCGGGCAGGTCGTAGCGGCGCTCGAACGAGGTGGTCCGGCCGGCCACGGCGGCCTCGCCGACGAAGAACAGCAGCTCCAGGGCACGCTTGGCCACCGACCAGTCCCACCAACCGCTGCCGGACCGCGGGTGGGTGTCGGCGAACCGCTCGTGCACCTGGCGGGCCGTCACGGGGCCCTGCTCGCGCACCGCGCGGCGTACCTCGTCCAGCTCTGCCGCGTGGGTCCGGGCGAACCCGTCCTCGGGTCCCAACCAGCGGTCCCGCCACGACCGTCGCTGCCAGCCGAGCAGCGGCCAGGTGCTCGGCGGCACGTAGCTGGCCTCGTGGGCCCAGGCCTCGACCAGCCGACGAGGTCGTCGCCCGGCGGCCCGATCGATCAGGCCGACGTCGTACGGGCCCACGCGGGAGAAGGTCGGCATGAGGTGCGCGCGGGCCAACACATTGACCGAGTCGATCTGGAGCAGCCCCGTCCGGTCCACGACGGACATCAGGTGGCGCAGGGTGGGTTCGCCTGCCGGCCGGCGACGGGGCCGGTCCAGACCCTGGGCGCGCAGCGCGACACGACGCGCCTGGGACAGGCTCAGCTCCTCGACGGCCACCGGCCCATCCTGGACCGGGCCTGTGACACGCGCCGCCGGCGCGCCGGCCTCACACCGCGGCGACGGGCGCGGTGACCGGCACGTCGAGCCTGATCACCCCGTAGGCCCAGCCGCGCCGCCGGTAGGCCACCGACGGCAGCGACGTCTCCGCGTCGACGAACAGGAAGAAGTCGTGCCCGACCATCTCCATCTCGTACAGCGCGTCGTCCAGGGTCATCGGCTGGGCGCGGTGCAGCTTCTCCCGGATCACCACCGGCGAGTCGCCCCAGGGCATCTCCACGGCGCCGTCGGCCGTGACGGTCCGCTCGTCCTCGGGCTCGACCTCGGCCGGCTCCGGCTCGGGGAGCTGGGTGGGCACGCCTCCGGGGGCCTTGTGGTGGTCCTTGCGCCGGTCGCGCGCACGACGCAGACGCTCGATCAGCTTGGTGCTCGCCAGGTCCAGGGCGGCGTACGGGTCGTCGGCACTCGCCTCAGCCCGGACCACCGGCCCCTTGCCCCGCACGGTGAGCTCGACGCGTTCGCTGCTCCCGGACTGCCGTGGGTTCTTCTCATGGGCGATCTCCACGTCGATGCGCTGGGCGCGGGGGGCGAGCTGGGACACCTTGGCCAGCTTGTCCTCGACGTGGCGCCGGAAACGCTCCGGGACCTCGACATGACGTCCGACGACGGCGATCTCCATGGTGCAACCTCCAGGGCTGGGGCGGCGTGGCCGCCCTGCGGAACGACGGGAACACCCTCACGGGGCGGACGGCGGGCACCACCTCCACGTCTCGACGGGTCGCGCCGCGACCGGTCCGACACGTACAGCCCCGCCCCGGGCCACCCGACCCGTGCTGCGGAGCTGCTCCATACATTGACGTTAGTCCCCCTGGCCGTGATGGTGAAGCGCTCCGCGGGTGATCTCAGGCGTGGCCGCCACGGCCACCGCGCCCAGCACCACACCACCGGCCCTGCCGAGCAGGTCCTCGCAGGCGGCGAGCGTCGCGCCGGTCGTCACCACGTCGTCGACCAGCAGGTAGCCGGTCCCGGGGCCCACCCGCCCGCGCAGTCGGAAGGCCCCGGCATTGCGCCTGCGGGCCCTGGCGCCCAGACCCGCCTGGTCACGCCCACCACGTCGCGCGACCGCCCGACGCAGCCGCACGGTCGGCGGCCCACCGAGCTCGTCGACCACCCCCCGGGCCAGCGCCTGGACCAGGTCCATGCCGCGCCGCCGCACGGCCGCCGGACGGGACGGCACGGGGACCACCGTCAGGGCCCCGGCGCCGCGCAGGTCCGTTGCCGCGGCGCGGGCCGCGCTCCGGACCGCCGCGACCATCACACCGGTGAGGTCCGCCCGCCCGCCGTCCTTCCAGGCCGGCACGGCCCGGCGGACCGGTCCCGCGTAGCAGCCCGCGGTCCACACCGGCAGGGGCGGAGCGCCGTCCATCCGATCCAGACGCGGGGCCCCGGCCTCACGGCGCGCGACGGACCTCAGGTCCTGGGCGCACCGCGGGCACCAGGCCTCGTCGGGGCGGCCGCACCCGGCGCACGACACGGGCAGCACCACACCGAGGACCTCGCGGAGCAGCCGGACGCCTGGCACACCACCAGCCTCGCGCCGGGCGCAGTCGGCGCCGCGCCGTCCACAACCCCCTCAGCCCGGGAACACCGGGTCCCGGACGCCGACCGCGACGTCGGTCCACGCAGCACCCTGGCGCCACAGCAGCGTGCCGTCCGCGTCGACCAGGTACAGCGCCCGGTCCCCCCGCCCCGCCGCGATCGACACGGTGCCGTCCACCAGCGGCAGCGCGGTGGTCTGGCCGCCGACCGGCACGAGGTGCAGGGTCGGCGCCACGAGCGAGCCACTGAGCCCGAGCACGGCGAGCGTCGACTCGTCCATCCACTCGACCTGGCTCGCGTCGGTCATCGAGAAGCCCACCTGGAAGGACGAGCCGAGCCGCTGAGGGCGTTCGGTCCCGGTCGTGTCACGCTGGATCGTGGCCACGTCGATCGCCGACCGCTGGTCGCTGCCCTTGTGCACCAGCGCGATCCGCGAGCCGTCCCGGGCCACCGCGAGCGAGATGACCGGGGAGTCGACCGGGGTGCCGGCGAGCACGTCGCCCGTGACGTTCATCACCTCGCCGTCCGGCGAGACGGCGAGCAGCCCGGACCCGTTCGCCTCGGCCGTCCAGATCCAGCCGAACCGGTCGATCGAGGGCGGCAGCAGGGCCGCACCCCGGTACAGCACGACCGGGGCCGAGCCGTCGTTCGGCAGGCGTACCAGCGTGCCCGAACCGACCAGGACGACGCGGATCGTGCCATCCATGGAGATCGCCGGGTCGTGCGCACCGTCGGGCAGCGCGGCCGCGCCCTCGACGGGCGTCAGCTGGCCGTCGGCGAGCACCTGCAGCTCGTTGTCGACGATCACGTACGGTCCGGTGTCCGGCTGCGGATCGCGGACCGGGGGGTCGACGGTCGACTGCCACGGTTTGCCCTCGCCCGCCGTGACCACCACGGAGGAGACCGTGGTGCCGGCCCGCTCCAGCGTCTGGGTGAGCTGAGCGATGAGCAGGCTGCGATCAGCGGCGTCGGCGCCGGCCGCGGCCGCGGTCAGGTCCACCGTGGCCGTCTGGTCGGCGGAGATGTCCACACCGGCGGCCCCGAGCCTGGTGCCCTCCGGGGCGCCGGAGACCACCGCGTCCCGCAGCCACGGCGACGGGCCCGCGAGCAGTGCGCGAGCCGCATAGCTCGGCGCACCGTTGGCCGGGAACCAGCGCACGTCCGGCACCAGGTACTTGCGGTCGGGCGAGGCGAAGTACACCGCGACCTGGCGGTAGTAGGCGCTGAAGTCGGACGACGACATCACGACCACGTCGTCCAGGCTCGAGATCCGCCACTGGCCGCCGGTGTTCTGGGTCAGCTCCATCGCGAGCTCCTCGCGCGACCCGGCCGACGCCTCGGTGTACACCCCGGTGTCGTCGAGCGAACCTTGCACGGGCACCCGCACCACCACCGTGCCGTCCGGCTGCGCCTCCACGTCGGGCTGCGTCGTGGACGGGTACACCAGGAGGCGGGTGGTGGGGACCCAGTCCGACGCGGCCTGGTAGGTCAGGAACTTGCGCGCGCCGACGAACTGGTCGATCAGGCCAGCCTGGCTCGCCGCGAGGAAGCCGTAGACGATCGCCTCCGGCGAGGCGTCCTGCTGCGGCTCGAGGCCGAGCGGGATCGGCTGACCGGGGTCGTTGAGTGCGACGTCCCCGGTGTGGATCGGCCCGGAGGTGGGGATGGCCGCGCACCCGGACAGCGCCATGACCGCGATCAGGCCCAGCGCCCACAGTCGGCGTCTCACGGCATCTCCAGCGGGTCGAGGTCCGGCAGGGTCGCCGGGTCCAGACCGGCACTGGGACGCGGCACGCCCGCCTCACTCGGCGGCGCGAGCGGCAGCGGCGAGCCCTTGAGGGCCAACCCTGCGCGCAGTGGCAGGGTGAGGCGGAACACAGCGCCCTCGCCGGGCCGTCCCCAGGCCTCGAGCCGTCCGCCGTGCAGGTGGGCGTCCTCGATGGAGATCGCCAGGCCGAGCCCCGTGCCGCCCGTCGTCCGGGCCCGCGCCGGGTCGGCGCGCCAGAAGCGGTCGAACACGTGGGCGACCTCGTCCGGGGTCATCCCGACCCCGTGGTCCCGGACCACCACGGCGAGCGCCCGCTCGTCCTGGGCCAGCTGCACCTCGACCGGACGGGCCTCGGCGTGCTCGATCGCGTTGACCAGCAGGTTGCGCAGCACGCGCTCGACCCGCCGTGGGTCCACGTCGGCGAAGACGGGCTCGGCCGGGAGCTCGACGTGCAGCCACACCGACTTGCGCTCGGCGAGCGGCCCGGCCTGCTCCACCGCGACGGTCACCACGTCGCGCACGTCCACGCTCTCCGCGTCGAGCATCGCGGCGCCCGCGTCGAACCGGGAGATCTCCAGCAGGTCGGCCAGCATGTCCTCGAACCGGTCGAGCTGGGTGGCGAGCAGCTCGGCCGAGCGGGCCGGGCCCGCCTCGAGGTCCGAGCGCGCCGCGTGCAGGACCTCGGCAGCCATCCGGATCGTGGTCAGTGGGGTGCGCAGCTCGTGCGAGACGTCGGAGACGAAGCGTCGCTGCATGCGCGACATCTCCTCCATCCGGCTGATCTGGTCCTGGAGCGAGCCGGCCATCTCGTTGAAGGAGCTCGCCAGGGTGGCCATCTCGTCCACGCCGTGAACCGGGATGCGCTCTGACAGGTGCCCGTCGGCGAACCGCTGGGCGACCCGTGCCGCGCTGCGCACCGGCAGCACCGCCTGGCGCGTGACCAAGAACGTCATGGCGCCGATGAGCACCACCAGCCCGACGGCAGCCGCCGCCAGCACCTGCTGCACGAACGCCAGCGTCCGCTGCTCGGCCGCGAGGCTGTACAGGAAGTACAGCTCGTACTGACCGGCGGACGGGACGTTGACCACCGACCCCACCAAGATGCCCGGGACGACCGGGCCGCCGTCCTGGGGGATCGCCACCGACATCCAGCGCTGCTTGTCCGAGTCGCGCACCGCTTCGCGCAGCTCCGGCGTGATCAGGACGTTGATGGACTCCCGGGTCACCTGGTCGGGGACGAGGACCGGGGACTCACCGGGCGACCGGCGCAGGGCCACCTCTGGCGCGCCCGAACCGGTGGACTGCAGACGCGGCAGCAGCTCGCGCATCAGGGCGCTCACCTCGGCCGGGGTGGAGGTGCCCGCGGCGTTGAAGCTGCCCTGCGCCTGCTGCGCGGCGCGGGCGGACTCGGCGAGCAGCTGGTCGACGCGCTCGTCGAAGAGGCCGTCCCGGATCCACCCGGACAGGTAGCCCCCGAGGACGAGCAGGGCGACGGTGCCCACCACGAGCGTGGAGGTCACGACCCGGATCTGCAGCGACGCCCGCCACCAGTGCACCACCCCTCGGGCGGCCCGGCGCGTGCGCAACCAGCCGAGGCGCAGCGCGCGCCGCAGCCGATCGAGCACGGCCGAGGACCTCACGCCGTGCCCGGGCCCGCCTTGTAGCCCACACCTCGGACCGTCACGACGATCTCGGGGTGCTCGGGGTCGTGCTCGATCTTGGAGCGCAGACGCTGGACGTGGACGTTGACCAGCCTGGTGTCCGCCGCATGCCGGTAGCCCCAGACCTTCTCCAGGAGCACCTCGCGGGTGAACACCTGCCAGGGCTTGCGGGCCAGCGCGACGAGCAGGTCGAACTCGAGCGGCGTCAACGGGATGAGCTCGCCGCCCCTGGTCACGCGGTGGCCCGTGACGTCGATCTCGAGGTCGCCGATCGACAGGTGCTCCGGGCTCGGCTCGTCGGTCCGGCGAAGGCGGGCGCGGACCCGGGCGATGAGCTCCTTGGGCTTGAAGGGCTTGGCGATGTAGTCGTCCGCGCCGGACTCCAGCCCGAGCACCACGTCGACGGTGTCGCTCTTGGCGGTCAGCATGACGACCGGCACGCCGGACTCGGCCCTGATCAGCCGGCAGATCTCCGTGCCGTCCTTGCCCGGGAGCATGAGATCGAGCAGCACCAGGTCGGGCTGGCCGGACCGGAACGCGCCCATGGCCTCGTCGCCATGAGCGCAGAACAGCGGCTCGAATCCCTCCGACCGCAGCACGATCCCGATCATCTCGGCGAGAGCGACGTCGTCGTCGACCACGAGAATGCGTCCCTTCATGACACCCATGGTGACACCTGCGGGGCCCCCGCACGGCCGCGGCGCCCCCACGCGGGGGACGCAGGGCACATCGCACGCGTCTCCGTGGCACGATGGTCGCCGGCCGACCAGCACGAGGACGGGGGTGACCGGTGTCGCAGCCGAGCGGCGACCATGCGCCAGAACGGCCCGACCAGGAGCCCGCTGCCGAGCCCACTCCGCCCGGCGGTTGGGGCGAGCCGCAGGGCACGCCGGGCTACGGACCGGCGGGTGGGACGCCCGCGCCACCGCAGTACGGCCAACCCCAGTACGGCCAACCCCAGTACGGCCAACCCCCGCAGTACGGGCAACCCCGCAGTACGGGCAACCCCCGCAGTACGGCCAACCCCGAGTACGGCCAACCCCCGCAGTACGGCCAACCCCAGTACGGCCAACCCCCGCAGTACGGGCAACCCCAGTACGGCCAACCCCAGTACGGCGCGCCGGTCGGCTACCGTCCGGCACCGCTGCAGCCGGGCATCGTGCCGCTGCGCCCGCTCGGCCTCGGCGAGATCTACGACGGAGCGTTCCGCTCGATCCGGCACAACCCGCGCGTGATGTTCGGGCTGCCGGTGCTCGTGGTCGCCATCGGCTCCGTGCTTGCGATCCTCATCAGCTACGCGCTGATGCCACTGATCCGTCCTCTCATCGGGGACTTCTTCGCCGGCCTCGACTCCTCGGGCGAGCTCACCGGCCAGTCGCTGGACCAGATGACCAACCTCTACGTCTCCTCGCTCGGCGCCGCGGTCGGCACGTTGCCGATGTTCTTCGTCGCCAACACGGTCCTGACCGGTCTGCTCACCGTGTCGGTGAGCAGATCGGTGCTCGGCCAGCGTGTCGCCCTGGGCGATCTGTGGCGCTCGTACGGCAAGCGCGCCCTGCTGCTCATCCCCTACTCGATCGTGCTCGGGATCGTGCAGCTCGCGGCGTACGGCGCGCTGCTCGCCCCCGCTGTGCTCCTGATCGGGTCGGGCAACGAGGGCGCCGGCGTCCTGTTCCTCGTGGTGGGCATCCTGCTGCTCGTCGTCGGAACCGTGTGGTTCGTGGTCCGGACCATGCTCATCCCGCCCGCGATCGTGCTCGAGGGCCAACCGCTGTGGGCTTCCGTCAAGCGCGGCTGGGTCCTCAGCCGCGGCTACTTCTGGCGTCTCCTGGGCATCTATGCGCTCGCCGCGATCATCGTGGGCTTCATCCAGCAGGTGATCTCCGTACCGCTGGCCCTGATCATGGCGCTCGCAGCGGTTTCCGACAGCGGGCTGCTGACCGTGGCGCTCAACGTGCTCAGCCAGGCGGCCGCGCTGATCATCACGCTGACCTTCATCGCACCGGTGGTGGCGCTGCTCTACGTCGACGTGCGGATGCGCGCGGAAGGGCTCGACATCGAGCTCGCCCGTGCGGCCGAGGCTGCCACGTGACCCCTGCCCGGCTCGGACTCGCCTCGCCCGCGCTGGTCGCCGTCGCTGCGATGGACGTGCCCGTCGAACCGGACGCCGAGCAGGCCCGTCGCTGGCTCGCGGCCGAGCTCGCCGATCCCGTGTACCACCAGGGGCCGAGCCTGCTCGACCGCCTCTACGCCTGGGTCCAGGAGCAGCTGGCGGCCCTCGGCCCGGCGATCGCCGGGGTCGACCCGCTGGTGGCCGCGCTGGTGGTGGGCGGTGTGATCCTCGTGGTGGTGGTGGTGGCCCTGCTGGTCGCCGGTCCCGTGCGCCGCGCTCGGCTCGGGCCGCGGGGCTCGCACCACGTCCTGGTCGACGAGCTCCGCTCCGCGGCAGAGCTTCGGGCTGCCGCCGACGCGTCCGCCGCCGACGGCAGGTACCACGACGCCGTCCTGGACCGGTTCCGTGCGATCCTGCGGTCGCTCGAGGAGCGCACCGTGCTCGACCCGCTCCCCGGGCGCACCGCGCACGAGGCCGCCGAGGCGAGTGCGGGGCGCCTGCCGTCCTGCGCGCAGGACCTGCGCACGGCGGGCCGGCTGTTCGACGACGTGGCCTACGGCGACCTGGAGGCCACGGCCGAGTCCTACCGCTGGCTCACCGACCTGGACCGGCGGGTCGCCGAGACCCGGCCGACGTCGCCCTCGGCGCCCGTGCTCGCCGAGGTGGGCCAGCAGTGAGCGACTCAGCAGTGCGCGACTCAGCAGTGCGCGAGACCGTCCGCATCGGCGGCGAGCCTCCGGCTACGGCCGCGGCCCGCCGGTGGCGCCGGTGGCGCATGCCGGTGATCGTGACCGGCCTGCTCGCGGTGTCGGTCATGTTCGCCGCGCTGATCCAGCCGGACCTGTCGAGCGAGCCGCTGGCCGTGGACAACCCCGGCGACGACGGGGCCCGTGCCCTGGCACAGGTGCTCGGTCGCCAGGGCGTGCGCGTCGCCGCCACGCACGACCTGAGCTCCGCGCTCGCCCGCGCCACCGCCGGCACGACGCTCGCCGTCGTGACCACGTCGGCCCTCGACCGCGCCGCCCTGGTCGAGCTGGCCCGCACCGAGGCCGACCTGGTCGTGATCGACGCCGACGACGACGCGCTGCGCGCCCTGACCGACGGCGCCCTGATCAACACCTGGGCGCAGACGGGTGCGACCCTGGAGGCGGGCTGCGAGGACCCCGACGCGGTCGCTGCCGGGACGCTGTCCGGCGCGACGTACTCGGTGCTCGCCACCGACGGTCGGGCCACCGTGTGCTTCGGCGCCGGCAGCCCGCAGGCCGGGGCCTACGCCGTCACGACCCAGAACGGGCGCACCGTCCGGGTCCTTGCCGACAGCACGGTCCTGGTCAACTCCCACGTCACCGAGGCCGGCAACGCCGCACTGGCGCTGCGGGCGCTCGGCAAGCACGAGCAGCTCACCTGGTTCCTGCCCCGCCCCGCCTCGTACGACCAGGTGCAGGGCGCTGGGGGCGGGAACATGGGAGCGTTCTTCCCGCCCGGCGCGGGCCCGGTCCTGGCCTGGCTGGGCCTGGTGCTCGTGGTCGTCGCGGTGTGGCGCGGGCGGGCGCTCGGTCGTGTGGTCAGCGAGCCGCTGCCCGTCACCGTGCGCGCGGCGGAGACCACCGTGGGCCGGGCGCGCCTGTACCGGCGCGCCCGCTCGCGCGGCCACGCGGCCGCCGTCGCTGCGGGCGGCCGCCGCGCGGCGCACCGCCGCCCGGCTCGGCCTGCCCCGCAGCGCGGACGCGCCGGCCATCGTCACGGCGCTCGCGGCCGCCACCGGACGCCGCACCGACGAGGTCGCCGACCTGCTGTACGGACCACCACCGACCGACGACGTTGCGCTGCGGGCACTGGCCCGGGCGCTCGACCAGCTCGAGAGCGAGGTTCACCGCACGTGACCGACCAGCAGCCGTACGGCGTCCCACACCACACCCCGCAACCCGAGACCGGGCAGCCGGCGCCGCAGGGCGTCGGGTACCAGCAGCCCGCGCCGCGGGACGCGGCGCCACCTCAGGACGCACCTCAACAGCCCGCAGCGCACCCCACGTTCACCCCGTCGTCCGAGCTGCGCGCCGGCCTGGGCGCACTGCGCACCGAGGTGGGCAAGGCCGTCGTCGGCCAGGACGCGGCGGTCACCGGGCTCGTCATCGCCCTGCTGTGCCGCGGCCACGTGCTGCTCGAGGGCGTGCCCGGGGTGGCCAAGACGCTGCTCGTGCGCGCGCTCAGCGCCTCGCTCGACCTGAAGACCACCCGCGTGCAGTTCACCCCGGACCTCATGCCCGGTGACGTGACCGGCTCGCTGGTCTACGACGCGCGGACCGCGCAGTTCTCGTTCCGCGAGGGCCCGGTGTTCACCAACCTCATGCTCGCCGACGAGATCAACCGCACGCCGCCCAAGACCCAGGCCTCGCTGCTCGAGGCGATGGAGGAGCGTCAGGTGTCGGTCGACGGCACACCGCGGCTGCTGCCCGACCCGTTCGTCGTGATCGCCACCCAGAACCCCGTGGAGTACGAGGGGACCTACCCGCTGCCGGAGGCCCAGCTGGACCGTTTCCTGCTCAAGCTGACGCTGCCGCTGCCCGAGCGCGACCACGAGATCGAGGTGCTCCACAGGCATGCCACCGGGTTCGACCCGCGGGATCTCGCCGCGGCCGGGCTCCGTCCGGTGTCCGACGCCGCTCAGCTCACCGCGGCGCGCCGGGAGGTGGCCCAGGTCGCCGTGGCGCCCGAGGTGCTCGCCTACACCGTGGACCTGGTGCGCGCGACCCGCTCGTCGCCGTCACTGTCGCTGGGCGTCTCGCCGCGCGGCGCCACCGCTCTGCTGGCCACCTCGCGCGCGTGGGCGTGGCTGGCCGGGCGAGGGTACGTCACGCCTGACGACGTCAAGGCCCTCGCGCACCCCACGTTGCGCCACCGCGTGCAGCTGCGGCCCGAGGCCGAGCTCGAGGGCGTGACCGCGGAGAGCGTGCTGGACACCGTGCTCGGCGCGGTGCCGGTGCCCCGCTGACCATGGCGCTGTCCTGGCGGGCCCCCGCGCTGGCGGCCCTGGGCGTGGTCCCGGTGCTGCTGGTGCCGGCGTACGCCGTGGTGATCGGCTGGGCCCTGCTGGTGCTGCTCGCGGTGGTCGTGGACCTGGCGCTGGCCGCGTCGCCGCGCGACGTCGTGGTGCGCCGGATCGTGCCCGCGTCGGTGCGTCTGACCCAGCCCGCCCGCTCGACCCTGGTGGTCACCAACGAGGGGCGCCGGCAGCTGCGGGCCGTGGTGCGCGACGCCTGGCAGCCGTCCGCGGGGGCCGGCCGCAACCGGCACACGCATCGCGCTGCCCGGTGGCGAATCGGTGCGCCTGGTGACCCCCCTGCTGCCGACCCGCCGTGGCGACCGGCTCGCCGATCGGGTCACCGTGCGCTCGTTCGGCCCGATGCGCCTGGCCGCCCGGCAGAAGTCCGCCGACGTGCCGGGGCGGCTGCGCGTGCTGCCCGAGTTCGCGTCCCGGCGCCACCTGCCCAGCCGGCTGGCCCGGCTCCGCGAGATGGACGGCCGCACCGCCGTGCAGATCCGCGGTGCAGGGACCGAGTTCGACTCGCTGCGCGAGTACGTCATCGGCGACGACGTCCGCTCGATCGACTGGCGGGCGACCGCGCGACGCTCGGAGGTCGTGGTGCGCACCTGGCGTCCCGAGCGCGACCGGCGGGTGCTGATCGTGCTGGACACCTCGCGCACCTCGGCCGCCCGGATCGGTGACCTGCCGCGGATCGACGCCTCGATCGAGGCAGCGTTGTTGCTGTCCGCGCTCGCCTCGCACGCCGGGGACCGGGTGGACCTCATCGCGCACGACCGTCGGGTGCGGGCCCAGGTCGCCGGGATGTCCGGCCCGCGCCTGATGCCGTCGCTGGCCGAGACGCTCGCCCCCGTCGAGCCCGCCCTGGTCGAGACGGACTGGCCGGGGGCGATCACCGCGATCCGACAGCGGCTGTCCCAGCGCGCGCTGGTGGTGCTGCTCACCACGCTCGACCCGGCTGCGGTGGGGTCCGGCCTGCTGCCGGCCATCGGCCCCCTGGCGCACGACCACACGGTGGTGCTCGCGTCGGTCGCCGACCCGGAGGTCGCCGCGCTCACCCGTCGGCGCGCCAGCGCGAGCGAGGTCTACGACGCCGCAGCGGCCGAGCGCACCGAGATCGAGCGCGCCGCCGTGCTGGTGCGGCTGCGCCGCCGGGGCGTCGAGGTGGTCGACGCCCTGCCCGACGACCTGGCTCCGCGCCTGGCGGACACCTACCTCGCGCTCAAGGCCGCCGGGAGGCTGTGACCGACGCGCGGTGGCAGGGAGCGCGACCGCCGGGCGCGACGTCGCGCGCAGGCTACGCGGCCAGCGGGAGCGTGTCGCCGGCGTCCTCCCGACGGACGTCTCCGGTGGCGCCGGCCCGGACCGCCGGCCGCCCCAGGCCGATGACGTAGACCCAGAACGCCAGCCAGACCACGGCGCCGATCGCGATCTTGGCCCACCAGGGCAGGACCGTCGACGGCGTGACGAAGCCCTCGAGCAGGCCCGACACGCCGAGCACCACGACCAGGCCGAGCGCGACCGAGATCAACGACCGGCCCTCCTCTGCCAGAGCCCGGCCCCGCGGTCGACCGCCCGGATCGATGATTGTCCAGAACAGCTTCAGGCCCGCTCCCCCGGCCACGAACACCGCGGTCAGCTCGAGCAGCCCGTGCGGCAGGATCAGCTGGAAGAACACGTCCAGGCCGTCGTGCAGCGCCATGATGCCGCCGACGACGCCCAGGTTCACCGCGTTCTCGACGAGCATGTAGGCCGGCCACAGCCCGGTGATGCCGAACGCGACGGCGACCGCTGCGATCATCGCGTTGTTCGTCCAGACCTGCAGCGCGAAGCTCGTGCCGTCGTAGGTGACGTAGTACTGGGCGAACGTCTGGTCGGCGATCTTCTGCAGGGTGCCCGGCGGCCCGACCGCGGCCTGCGCCTCGGGCGAGTGGACGAGCCAGATCCCGACGACCAGCGCGACCACGACGGTCGACAGGGCGACTCCGAGCGTCCACCAGCGGACCCGGTAGATGGCGGCGGGCAACGCCTCGCCGAAGAAGCGCACCACGTCCGACCACGACGGGTCGTGCGACCCGGAGATCGCCGAGCGGGCCCGGGCCAGCAGCTGCGACAGATGGGAGATGACGGCGGGGTCCGGCGCGGCCGAGCGCACGGTCGACAGCTGGGTCGCGACGTCCTGGTAGAGGCGCACCAGCTCGTCGGCCTCGGCGCCGCTGAGCCGACCGGCTCGGGAGAGCTCGTCGAGGCGCTTCCAGCTCGCGCCGTGCACGGCGGAGAACGCGTCGAGGTCCACGCCCGGTAGCCTGCCACAGCGGACCGCGGCGCAGCGGTGTCCTCAGGCACGCGATGCGCCGTTCGAGTGGGGAGGGTGGATGTCGGACGAGATCCTCATCGGCGAGGGCGTGATCCTCGACGCCCGCCCGGCGTCTTTCGCCAGCCGCCTGCTGTCCGGGCTGCTGGACGCGATCATCTTCATCGCGGTGCTGTGGGTGGTGTCCCTGCTCGCGATCGCCGCTGGCGCGGGTGCCGGCGCCAACGACGCCGTCATCGCCGCGTTGTCGGTCACGGTGACGATCGGCGTGATCGTGGTGGCACCGGCGACCGTGGAGACGCTGACCCGAGGCCGTTCGGTGGGCAAGCTCGCCCTCGGCCTGCGGATCGTGCGCGACGACGGCGGCCCGGTGCGGTTCCGGCACGCGATCATCCGCGCGCTGGTGGGCATCTTCGAGCTGTGGATGACGGTCGGGCTCGGTCGCGCTGGTCACCTCGTTGCTGCACTCCCAGGGCAAACGGCTCGGCGACCTGCTCGCGGGTACGTACGCGGTGCGCATCCGGGGCGGGCAGCGACCGCTGCCGCCGCTCGTCATGCCCTACGAGCTGGCCGGCTGGGCGCACCGCGCCGACATCCGCCGGCTGCCGGACGGCGTCGCGCTGTCCGCCCGGCAGTTCCTGGGTCGCGCGGCCGACCTCAACCCGGCCTCGCGCGACCGGCTGGGCCGCGAGCTCGCCGCGCAGGTCGAGGGCTTCGTCGCGCCGGGGCCGCCGCCGGGCACGCACCCCGAGCGCTTCCTGGCAGCGGTGCTCGCCGAACGCCGGGACCGCGAGTTCGCCCTCGCCTCGCGCCAGGCGGCGCGGTCCGCCGCCGAGGAGCAGCTGGTCGCCCGGCTGCCGCACGGGGTGCCCGACCCGTACTGAGCGCGACCGCTCAGCGCCCGCGCAGGGAGAAGTGCTGGTAGTCCACCACCGTCGCCGGTCCATGTCCCGCCCCACACCCAGCCGATCCTGGCGAACGCGGCCACCACCGGGTCGCCGGGGTGCAGCACACCCGGCCGGCAGGACCGCCGCGGCCACCAGCACCGCACCGAGCGTCAGCACTCGCAGGCCGCGCGCCACGTCCTCACCCGGGGGCGCGGTGGAGGTCCGGCTCGAGGTAGATCAGCCGAGCCAGCGGCACGGCCTCCCGCACGCGCACCTCGGCGGCGTCGATCGCCGCGGCGACGTCCGCTGCGCTGGACGCCGCGGGCACCGCGATCTTCGCGGCGACCAGCAGCTCCTCGGGACCCAGATGCATGGTGCGCAGGTGGATGACCGCCGCACGCCCTCGCCGACGAGCGCCGCGCGGATCGCCGCGACGTGCTCGGGCGTGGCCGCCTCGCCGAGCAGCAGCGACTTGGTCTCCCGCGCGAGCACGACGGCGATCACCACCAGCAGCAGACCGATCGCGGCGGACCCGACAGCGTCCCAGCGGCCGTCTCCGGTGACGAGGGTCATCGAGACTCCGAACAGCGCGAACAGCAGGCCCAGCAGCGCCCCGGAGTCCTCCAGGAGCACCACCGGCAGCTCCGGGGCGACGCGACGTGCGGATGAACCGCCACCAGCCCTGGCGGCCCTTGGACGGCGTCGCCTCGTGCACCGCGGTGCGCAGCGACAGCCCCTCCATCACCAGCGCGGCGAGCAGCACGACGATCGGCACCCACTGCCAGGCGCCTCGATCGGGTGCGGGTCGTGGAACTTCTCCCACGCCTCGAACAGCGCGAACAGGCCGCCGAGGGTGAACAGCACGATCGCGACGAGGAAGGCGTAGTAGTACCGCGCCCGTCCGTAGCCGAACGGGTGCTCGGCGTCCGCCTGTCGCCGTGGCCCGGCGGCCGCCCGACGATGAGCAGCAGCTGGTTGCCGGAGTCGGCCACCGAGTGCACGGACTCGGCCAGCATCGCCGACGACCCGGTCAGCAGGAACGCGACGAACTTGGTCACCGCGATGCCCAGGTTCGCCGCGAGCGCGGCGATGATCGCCTTCGTGCCCCCGGACGCTGGACATCAGTCGCCCCCGGCGTCACGTGGCCTCGTCGACCAGCAGGACCGGGACGCCGTCGCGCACCGGGTAGACCAACCCGCAGCCGGTGCACGCTCAGGCGCGTGCCGGGCCGCAGCGTCGGCCAGCTCGGCGTGGCACGCCGGGCACCGCAGGAGCTCCCGCGCCCAGCCTGCGAGCGCGCTCACGACCCGCTCTGGCGGACGAGTGCCAGCACGTCGTCGCGCACCTTGACCATGACGTCCTCGTCCTCCGCCTCGACGTTGAGCCGCAGCAGCGGCTCGGTGTTCGAGGCGCGCAGGTTGAACCACCAGCGCGGGGTGGTCGTCCCAGTGGGTCACCGTCAGGCCGTCGAGCTCGTCGACCTCGACCGGGCCCGCGCCCTGCTCGGTCACGTACGCCTCGGACCACGCGGCCGCGTGCCGCCGGCGACGTCCGCGACCCGCGAGTTGATCTCGCCGCTGGCGACGTACGGCTCGTACGCCTCGGCCAGCGCGGACAGCGGCACCGGGTCACCGGCCGGGGTCGCGCGCCGCGCCCAGCGCCGCGAGCACGTGCATCGCGGCGAGCATCCCGGTGTCGGCGAAGAAGAAGTCCCGGAAGTAGTAGTGGGCGCTGTGCTCGCCGCCGAACACCGCGTCGTGCTCGGCCATCTCGGCCTTGATGAACGAGTGGCCCACGCGGGTCCGCACGGGTGTCGCGCCCGCGGCGGTCAGAGCAGGTCCGGGACGGCACGGGAGGTGATGAGGTTGTGGATCACCGTCGGCGTCCGGCCCGCGGCGACCTCGCGGCGCGACCTCACGCAGGCCCGACCAGCGCGGTGATCGCCGACGGGCTCACCGGACTGCCCGTTCTCGTCGACCACGAAGCACCGGTCGGCGTCGCCGTCGAACGCGAGCCCGAGGTCGGCGCCGTGCTCGACGACGGCGGCCTGCAGGTCACGCAGGTTCTCCGGCTCGAGCGGGTTGGCCTCGTGGTTCGGGAACGATGCCGTCCAGCTCGAAGTACAGCGGGACGACCTCCAGCGGCAGCTCGGGCTAGCCCGGCGGCCGTGCCCGAGGACGGCGGGAACGGTGAGGCCCGCCATCCCGTTGCCGGCGTCGACGACGACCTTCAGCGGCCGGATCCCCGACAGGTCGACCAGGGAGCGCAGGAACCGTCGCGTACTCGGCGAGCATCTCCCGGTCGGACACGGTGCCCGGGTCGTCCACGGGGGCCGGCAGGCCGTCGGCCAGGTAGCGCTCGGCGAGCTCGCGGACCTCGCGCCAGCCCGGTCTGCCTCCCCGACCGGACGGGCGCCGGCGCGGCACAGCTTGATCCCGTTGTAGTCGGCCGGGTTGTGGCTCGCGGTGAACATCGCGCCGGGCACGTCCAGCGCGCCGGAGGCGTGGTACAGCCCGTCGGTCGAGCACAGCCCGATCCGGACCACGTCGACGCCCCGCGCACGTCAGGCCGGCCGCGAACGCGTCGACGAGCGCGGGGCCGGACTCGCGCATGTCACGGCCCAGCACCACCGACGGGCGCGCGGACAACGGGCCGTCGGGCGACCCGGCAGGACGACGACCTCGGCGAAGGCAGCGCCGAGCGCCTCGGCGGTCTCGGGGCCCCAGTCGTCGGGGACGACACCGCGCACGTCGTAGGCCTTGACGAGGCCGGACAGGTCTACGGAGGAGGCAGGCACCCGCGAAGCCTAGCCAGTCGACCGCACCGGACGGTGACACCGGCCGGTCAGGTCTTGCGCGCCGAGCGCTCGGATGACGGTGTCGATCGGCAGCGACAGCCACTGCCCGTCGGACTCGGTGAGCCACTCGCGCCCCTCGCAGACCTGGCAGGAGACGAACAGCACGTCGGTGCCGTCGGTGAGGACCATGGGCAGCCGGGTCAGGTCGCCGGACCCGCACGACACGCAGCGCTCCGGGGGCACGACGTACGGCGTCGTTCATCGTCCGCCTTCCCCGGGCAGGACCCGGAGGTGGCCGCGGCGCACCCCGGCGCTCGGCTCGGCGGGCTCGACCGGAGTCGGGGTGACGCGTGGGCGCCCGGCCTCCCGCACCGCGTCGGCCAGGGCCAGCAGGTCGTCCGAGCTCGGCCCGGTGGGGACGAACTCCGGCGCGACGCGGACGACCTCCCAGCCGCGCGGCGCGGTCAGGCGCTGCGCGTGCTCCGCGCACAGGTCGTAGGAGTGCGGCTCGGCGAGCTGGGCGAGCGGGCCGAGCACCGCCGTGGAGTCCGAGTAGACGTACGTCAGGGTCGCCACCGCCGGGCGTCGGCACGCGCTGCGCGTGCACTGGCGTCCCGACCTCACAGCAGGAGGCTACCCGGCGCCCGTGACACGCCCCGACTCCCACGCCGCGAGCCCTCGCAACGCGGCCGCGACACCCCGGCCTCGGGGCGCGCACGGACTACAGTTGGCACGGTGAAGGCCGGCTTGAGGAGGCAGCGTCAGGCACTCGCCCCCGTGCGGCGCCGGGACCGCCGCGGCCGCGGACCTCGAGGCATGCTGCTACCGCCGGACGCCCCCGCCCACCGCACCCGCGCCGAGCGTTTCGACGACCATGTGCTGGACGCGGTCGAGCGGCTCGAGCGCCGCTGGGCCGCGCAGCTCGAGGGCACCGAGTTCGCCGTCGAGGACGTACCGCCCTCCCGCCCCGCACCGTGGGAGCACGGCGGCGTACCGCTGGGACGCTACTTCCCCGCCGACGCCGGCCTGCCGCCGCGGATCGTGGTCTACCGGCGGCCGGTCGAGACCCGGGCCGTCGACGACGCGGACCTCGCGGCCCTGGTGCACGACGTCGTCGTCGAGCAGGTCGCGCACCTGCTGGCCCGCGCACCCGAGGACGTGGACCCGGGATATCGGCTCTAGCGGACGATCTCCTGGCCGGGGTACCGCGGTCGGCGAGCGACGCCCTCCGGCGGCCGCGTCAGGGTCGGCCCCGTTCGGCTCGCCGCGGCCGCGGTCCTGGGAGCGGATCGGCAAGGCGACAAGATGCCAGGCCACCCTGAGACGGAGGCGCGGCAACTACCGCCGAACGAGTCGGGTCGGGGCGACTGCACGGTCGTGCGGACCGCCCCGCACTGTCGATGTCGAGACCTGTCTCGGCCGGCGGTGGGGGTGTAGCGTCGAGGCCCAGAGATCGGCCGTGTTGCCCGGCGATGGAGGCCTCATGACTGGCGTCGCAGCGAAGTCATTCGGCCTGGCCGACGAACGGCGCACATCCCCCAGCACCGCGGTCGATGTGGTCCATCTCGGCGCCCACGACGTCGCCCGATTCACGTTCCAGCCCGGATGGCGCTGGTCCGAGCACGTCGCTGGGGTCATGGGTACCGAGTCGTGCCTGCTTTGGCACGTCGGGACGGTGCTGTCGGGCAGGTTGCACGTCGCGCACGCGGACGGGACCGGGGCGGACGTCGGCTTCGGTGACGCCTATGTGATCCAGCCCGACCATGACGCGTGGGTCATCGGTGACGAGCCCGCAGTGGTCGTCGAGTTCGAGAGCGCGAGAGCCTACGCCCGCCCCCCGACGGCGGGGATCGACGTCCGCAACGTCTCTGAGAACGACTGACGACGCCACCCCAGACCTCCCCACCGCACGTGGACTCGGCGCCGCCGAGCTCAGGCCCACATCAAGAAGATCTCCCGCTGAGCGAGTGGGAGGCGCCCGCCTAGGACGAGCCGAGCCGGACGTCGACGGCGTCGTGCCGGGCCGCCGGCGCCACCGGGCTGAGCACGCTGACCAGGTCGCCCGTCTTGTCGGTGACGTCGAGCACCACCGCCCACACCACCCGTGGGTCGTCGGTGCGCACCACAAGGCCGGACACGGTCCCGGGTGCCTCGCCAAGGTCCTCCGGGCCGACGGTGATCGACGTGCCGGCGGAGACGGGCGTGCTGGTGGTGACCGCGCCGTCCGCGCCGACCAGCTCCACGTCCACGTCGGCGGGTCCGGCAGGAGCGTCGGCGCCCGGAACGGCCTTCGGCACCGCGACCACGAGGTGCCACGAAGCCAACCCGGGCAACGCGAGCGGCCCGACCGTCCCCGGCTCGACCGAGGCCGCCCAGGCCCGCTCGAGGGGCAGGGCGGGATCGCGGGTCGCGGCGCCCACGTCCACGCCGCGGGTGATCATCGCGCCGGCGAGCACCGGCACGTCGGCGTCCACCACGACGGTGTACGACCCGGCCGGCAGCCCACCGAGGGGCAGGTCGATGACCGCACCGGCATCCAGCGCCACGTCGGCGCCGCCCGGCAGCGGGACCTCGCCGTCCGGGCCCAGCACGTGCACCTGGGCCGTGCCTGCCTCGTCCGGCGCGAGCAGTCGCAGCACCGCGGCGTCGGCCCCGTCGGCCGTCGAGGTCCCTACCGAGAGGCCGGGGACCACCTGGCGGCGTGCCGGCGCCGTGCCCGGCACGACGTCGTCCACGCCGGCCGGGGTCAACCCCCGCAGGGCCGAGTCCTGCAGGTAGGCCGCGACCAGCCCGCCGGAGGCGACCACGTGCACCACGATCCTCGGCTGCTCGGCCGCGGCGCCCTCGAGCAGCACGGCCCGCTCGGAGCCGGCCGGGACGATGTACTGGGCCGCCCCGGCGAGCTCGACCGGCCCGCCGGATCCCCAGACCTCCAGGGACACCTGCGCCGGGGTCGCCCCCGGGTTCTGCAGGACCAGTCGCGCGCTCGACCCCAACGTCGTGCTCCCGCCGACCAGCCACGCCTCGTTGACCGCGGACCGGCACGGCGCCGCGACCAGACCGCGCAGATCTCCACCGTCGGTGCGCACCTCCGATGGTCCCCGCGACCCACGCGGGCCCCCCGTCGCCCGGCTCGGCCCGCACCGTCACGACGGCGTCGGAGCCGGTGGTCTGGGCCACGCCCGCCCCCGCGGCCGGGGTCACGTCGGCGAGCGCGGCGGTCCGGTCACCCAGTGCGAACAGCTGGGCCGGCACGGCCGGGTCCGTGGGCCGATCGACGGTGATCGCCCCGACGCGCATGGCCGAGGCCGCGGGCGCGGGGTCGAACTGCGGGTCGTAGGCGACGTCGTCGCCCTGCTCCTGCTCGGTGGCCAGCCGTACCGGCCCCGGGCAGACCAGGTCGGTCGGCGCCGGGGGCACCGCGACCGCGAGCGGGTCGACCGCCGTCGGGGACACGGGTTCCCAGCCCGGTGCCACGACCACGCCGACCACGAGCGCCAGGCTGACCAGCGCGCCGAGCACCGCGACGAACGCTGCCGCCACCCGTCTCATCGCGTCCTCCGTCGTCGTACCGGGACGGCCAGCAGCGCGGTCGCGCCCAGCACCAGGAGCTGGACCAGCTGCCAGGGGCGTCGCTCGGCCGGCTGGTACGAGACCACCAGGTGGCCACCGCCGGCGCCGACCTCGAAAGCCTGGCGCCACCCGGTCTCCACGGCGCGCAGCGGCACACCGTCGAGCGAGGCGCGCCAGCTGGGATCGGAGCGCTCGGCGAGCACCAGCAGGCGGTCCGCGGGCCCCGGCTCGAGCGTGGTGCTCACAGCGCGGCCGTCGGCCGCGACCGGTCCGACGACCTCGCCGAAGCTGTCCGCGGTGCCGCGCACCAACCGCGCCCAGGCCACGGTCCGGGTCTCGGTCGAGACGCGCCAGATCACCCCGGCGTCGGTCTCGGTGACCCGTTCCAGGCCGGGGGTCGCGTCGAGGCCGCCGACCAGCGCGGTGCGTGCGGCGACCGCCGCCGCGTGCGCCTGCGCGTCGAGGCCGTCGGCGAGCGGTGGCACCAGCACGGCGCCGACGCCGAGCTCCGCGAGCTCGTCGGCGGCACGGTCCGCCTGCACGGTCAGGTCCGCGGCGGCCTTCGCCAGGGCGACCTCGGCGTCGTCGGGCTCGACGAGCCGGGGCGGCCCCGGGCTCCCCCGTCACCTGGTCAGCGGTCGGCACCCGCTGGGTCTCGGTGAGCTGGACGCCGTCGCCCGACAGCAGCCCGGCCCGGACCTGGTCGCCGACCTCCAGGCTCAGCACACGCGCGGCGTCGGGCGACGTCTGCAGCTGGGTCCCTGCGGCCGGCACCGCGGGGACGTCGCTCGCGGTGAGGGCCGGAGGCGCGCTGCGCGACTGCGAGCACCCACCCCGCCAGCAGCGCCGCTCGGTGCGGCGAAGGCGAGCACCGCGAGAGCTCCGGCCGCCGACGTGCCGCCAGCCGAACGCCGCCCGGCTGAGCCCGGCTCGCACGCGTCCCCGCCGCCGACCAGGATCGCGGTGAGCAGGCCGGCGACCACGAGGCTCACGGCACCGCCGGTCCACGCCGCGGTGAGCACGTCGCCGGCCGGGACCAGCAGGAGATGTCCCAGCGCGACGGCCGTGGCCAGGCCGAGCGCGGCGACCACCCAGCCCAGACGCACCGCACGCCCCGCGGGGGCGCGCGCACCAGGGCGAGGGCCGCGAGCAGCAGCAGCACCCCGCCGGGCACCCAAGCGGCCCAGTCGGCAGCGAGCCCCACAGCACACCCGGTAGCGCGGTCGGCTCGCCGGGCCAGCCGAGCAGCTGCTGCCAGGCCGGAGCGGCGGTCGCGGGCACTGCCAGGCCCGGGGCCGCGAGCAGGGCGCGCCAGCGCGTGGGGTCCGCGACCACCGCCGCCACCGTCGGGCCCTGGAGCACGAGCGGCGGCAGGGCGACCCACCACAGCCGGCGCCGCGGACGCAGCAGCGCCACCACCACGAGCCCCAGGAGCACGGCCGGCAGCAGCGCCGGGCGTCCCCGCGGTCACCAGGCACAGCGCCAGTCCGGCGCCCGCGGCGGCCGCCAACGAAGGCTCCGCGGTACTCCGGGCCGGCCTCCGGCAGCGTCCGACCGCCGGGTCGCCCTGGGCCGGGTCGGCGTCGTGCGCGCGGGCGGCACGGTCCGCCGGGTCGTCCTGGGCCGGGTCGGCGTCGGCCCCCTCGCTGTCCCGGTGGTCCGGGGCGGCGGCGGCCACGTCTGCCGGGGGGCCGGGGGCCGCCTCCGGCCGCGACACGCGCTGGGCCCCGACCAGGCCGGACTGCACGGCGTCGATCCGCGCCACGCCGAGTGCCCGGACCAGGCCCAGGACGGCCCAGGGCAGTGCGACGTGCGTGAGCAGGGCGCCGAGGCGCACCTGGTCCAGCCCGGCGAGCAGCGCCGGCGTCGCGGTCCAGGCCAACGCCGCCCACAGCCGCAGCGCGACCGATCGGGTGGCCGCGCCCGGCCGCGAACCAGGCGCCCAGCGCGGACGCGAGCAGCGAGCCGAGGACCAGCACGGCCGCCGGCCGACCCGACCGAGCCCAGCACGGCCGTGACCGGCACGAGCACCGCGAGCAGGGGGTCGGGCGGGGCGGCGTGGCCCAGCCCGGTGGCGACCCACCAGGAGCCCGCCGCGGCCCACAGCCCGCCCAGGTCCGCGTCCCCGAACGGCAGGGTGCCGCCGGTCAGCCGTGACCCGCTCAGCACCTCGCTCAGGTACGGGCCGAGCACGGCCCCGGTCAGCACGAGCCCGGCGAGCACCACGACCGTGAGCCCTGCCCGTCGCCGCGACCGCAGCGCGGCGAGCTCGCGCAGCTCGAGCTCGCTCGGCGCCGCCCGGGTGCGGCGGGCCTCGGCTGCCGCCAGGCGACGGTCACGGACCTGCCGCACCACGTCGCGCGCCGAGTACTCCAGCGGGCGCAGGGCGCGCCGGGGCAGTACCGAGGTGCGCGCCGCGCGCCGCCGCGCCGCCGCGATGCCGCCCGGGGCGCAGGAGCACCACCCACGGTGCCAGCAGCTCGGCAGCACCAGATGGGGCTCCTTGAGCACCAGCCGCATCCCGGCGCGCACCAGCGCGGCGCCCAGCGCCAGCAGCGCGACCGCCGGTACGAGCGCGCAGCGGGACGCCCGTGAGCTGGGACTGCAGGTACGCCTCGCGCCGGGCCTGCGCCGAGCGCCGGGCGTCCCACCCGGGGCGCACCGCGGCCCCGTGCAGCGAGGCCCGCGCGTGGCGGACCACGGCGCCCGGCACCACGACCACCCGGTGCCCGGCCAGGCGCGCCCGCCGGCACAGGTCCAGGCCGTCGCCGTACGGGCCCAGCACCGGGTCCGGCCCGCCCAGGGCGTCCAGACGTCCCGGCGAGACCAGCGCGCCGGCCAGGCCGACCGCGAGCACGTCCTCACGGCCGTCGTGCTGCCCCTGGTCGACCTCGACGTCGTCCAGCCCGGTCATCCGCCGGCCGAACCGGGACGTGGCCAGCCCTACCTGGCGCAGCAGCTCCGGATCGTCCCAGTCCACCTGCTTGCAGCCGGCCACGGCCACCGACGGCGCCAGCTCGACCGACGCGAGCAGCCGGTCCAGCGCGTCCGGCGCGGGCGCCGAGTCGTCGTGCAGCAACCACAGCCACGCGCCCTCGGGCTCGTCGGCCTCGGCCAGCGCGATGCGCACCGCCTGCCCGAAGGTTCCGGGCCCCGCGGGCCGACACCACCTGCGGACGCGATCCGGTCGGCCAGGTCTGGAGCACCGCCCGTTCGACCGCGCCGTCGTCGGGGTCCGCGTCGACCACCAGGATCCGCTCAGGGGTACGGGTCTGCGCGGCGAGCGCGTCGAGCGTCGCGGCCAGGAAGTCAGTGGCTCCCCGGGTGACGACGACGGCCACCACCGTCGCCGCGGCGTGGCCCACGTCGTGGGGGCTGGCTCTCATCGCGTCCCATCATGCGCCACCGCACCCCGGGACTCGGGGCAGGCCGGGCGACAGCAGGCGTCAGACGACGCGCCGCTTGAGCTTGCGGCGCTCGCGCTCGGACAGGCCGCCCCAGATACCGAACCGCTCGTCGTGGGCCAAGGCGTACTCCAGGCACTCGGCCCGCACCTCGCAACCGGTGCAGACCTTCTTCGCCTCGCGGGTCGAGCCGCCCTTCTCGGGGAAGAACGCCTCGGGGTCGGTCTGCGCGCACAGCGCCCGCTCCTGCCAGCCGAGCGCCGTCTCGTCCGGGTCGTCCGTCCCGAACAGCGGCAGGACGGGTGCGACGGTCGGCCGTTCGAGGTCGCTGGGGAAGGGTGCGTCGTCATCGAGCACGTTCCACATCTGTCCAGCCTCCGAGACCCTCATGGTCGCGCCGATCGGCGCCGAACACCATGGATGGAATTACACGCGTGTCATCCCTCGGAGTCAAGCCTGGGTGTGCTAGATACCCCGCTTTGGCCCAGTCCGCCCGGTTCCTGAGCGGGTGAAACACTGCCCGTACCCTAGCCGGGTGACCTCCCTGCCGCGCCCTGCTGACCAGGCTCGCCAGCCGGCGCGGGCCGTGCCTGACCTGGTACACGGAGGACGAGCGGGTCGAGCTAGTCCGGCCACGTGCTGGACAACTGGGTGACCAAGACCGCCCACCTGCTGGTCGACGAGCTCGACGTCGGCCCGGGTCGGCGGCTGGTCGTGGACCTCCCCGCGCACTGGCGCGGGCTGGTGTGGTCGCTCGCAGGCCTGCGCGTCGGGGCCACCGTGGTGGGCGCGGCACCCGGTGTGCGTGGTCACCGACTCAGCCCGACCGGTGGCCGGACGCCGCCGACCTCGTGGTGGTGGCGCTGCCCGCGCTGGCCCGGACCGCCGGGCCCGTGCCGCCCGGGCGCCGTCGACGCCAACGCGGCCGTGATGACCTACCCCGACCGACCCGGCGCGTGGGCGCCGGCGGTGCCGGAGGACCTCGCGCTCGCCGAGCCGCCCGTGCCGCACGGCGAGCTCCTGGCGCTGGGCCGCGGCCGCCGTGCCCGCCGCGCGCGGCGGACGTGTGCTGGCCGCCGGCGCCGACCCGACCGACCTGCTGGCCGTCACGCTCGCCGCGTTGGCCGCAGACGGCTCGGTGGTGCTCGGCAGCGCCGAGTGGGCCGGCGCGCTGCTGGCCGACCCCGAGCGGCGCGAACGTCTGGTCCGGACCGAGCGGGTCGACGTCGACCTGCTGCCCGACGACCCGGACCTCGGCGGGACGCGGCGCGCGGCGACCGGCGACCGGCCGGACGGCACTCGATGAGCGCTGGTGCGCCGACCGCAGATCCAGGTGGTCGTGCGTGACGTACCACCCCGGGCCCGAGCTCGACGACTTCGCCGTCTCGCTGGCGTGCCGCCACCCGGCACCCGATCGACCTGGTCCTGGTCGAGAACGGCACCGACGCCGCCGTCGCGCGCGAGGTCGGCGCCAGGTACGGCGCCCGCGTGCTCGTCACCGGCGAGAACCTCGGGCTACGGCCGAGCAGCGAACCTCGGAGCCGTCCGGCGGGACCACGCCCTGGCTGGTGGTGGCCAACCCCGACATGGTCTGGGATCCCGGTGCCCTGGACGCGCTGCTCGACGCGGCGCCGCGTCACCCACGGGCCGGCGCGCTCGGCCCCCGGGTGCTCAACCCGGACGGCACGGCGTACCCGTCGGCCCGCGCGCTGCCCAGCCTGAGCCACGGTGTCGGGCACGCCATGCTCGTCGCGGGTCTGGCCGTCGAACCCGTGGACCGCTGCGTACCTCGACCACGAGCGCCACGAGCCCGACGCCGAGCGCGACCGCCGGCTGGCTCTCCGGCTCGTGCCTGCTGCTGCGGCGCGAGGCCTTCGACGCGGTCGGCGGGTTCGACGAGGGCTACTTCATGTTCTTCGAGGACGTCGACCTCGGCGACCGGCTGGGCCGCGCGGCTGGCCCAGCGTCGTCGTGCCCGTCGGCCGGGGTGACCCACGCGCAGGGCACGTCGTGGCGCGAGCGGCCCGAGGCGATGATCCGCGCGCACCACCACTCGGCGGCGCGCTACCTCGCACGGCGGTACCCGCGCTGGTACCAGTGGCCGGTCCGCGCGTCGCTGCGGGCGGGCCTCGCCGTGCGGCCGCGAGATCCAGGTGCGTCCTGGCCCGCCGGGCCGACGCGTCCTGACCGGCGACGCGGCTCAGGGCACCGCGGCCTGGACGAGCGTGCCGCGCCCCGCGGACGCTGGAGCCGTCCGTCGGCCGCAGCGACGAACGCGCCCACGCCCACGCGCCAGGGTGAGGTCCCTCCCCCGGCGCTCTCCACGTCCACGTGACCGTCGAGGCACACGCAGCACGCGCGGCCCCCGCGCGGGCAGCGGGTGGCCCGCGTCGTCGTCGATCGTGGTCACGGCGAGCTCGAACTCCTCGACCGGCGCCCGAACACCCGCGTCACGCGGTGGAAGGTCTCCGGGGCGATCCGCAGCGGCGCCCCCACCGTGTCGTCCAACGCACCGAGCAGGCCCCTGGGGTCGACGGGCTTGTGCGTCAGCGCGCCGCGCAGCTCGTTGTCGGAGGCCGCCAGCACCTCGACGGCGAGCCCGCTGAGGTAGGCGTGCACGGTTCCCACGGGGACGAACATCGCCTCACCGGCGGCCAGGCTGACCGAGTTGAGCAGCAGCGAGGCGACGGCACCCGACGTCCCCGGGATGCTCCTCGCCGAGCGCGACGACGGTCCGGTCCGCCCGCGCGCGACGGTGAACCGTCCCACAGCCGCTGGGCGCACGCGGTGGTGACCTCGCGCACCTCGTCCGCGGCGGGCCGGGTGTCCGGGTCGAGCAGGTGGCCGCAGCGCGGCGACGAGTCCGGCCCGGCCCGGCGTCGCGGCGAGCATCCCGGCGCAGCCGCCGTGCCAGCGGCGCGTCCAGGCCCGTCCAGCAGCTCGCGCCGCGCGCCGAGGCGTGCGGAAGCCGCACACCGCCTCGACCGCGGTCAGCGCGTACAGCAGCTCGGGGCGCCCGTACGGGTCCGGCAGGCTGCGCGCCGGGGCGTCGTGCGGCACGCCGACGGCCTCCTGCGCGCGCGAACCCCTCCGCGGCGCGCTCCGGCCGCCGGGTGCAGCTGCAACGACAGCGGCGAGTCCGCCGCGATGAGCTTGACCAGGAACGGCAGGCGGGGACCGAACTGCGCGACCACGTCGGCGCCGAGTGTGGCGGCCGGGTCCGCGCGATCAGCGCGGTGAGCGTCGTGGCGCCCGCCGGCGACCTCGACGACGCTCGGCGCCGTGGGGTAGGCGCCGAACCACGCCTCGGCCATCGTGCGCCCGTCGGGCTCCAGCCCGAGCGCGTGCGGGATGGCGGTGGGCGAACCCCAGGGGTTGCGCCGCGACGTCGGGGTGAGGGGAGCACGCTGACCTCCGGTCAGGGCACGTCGGCCTGCACCACGGTCCCCTGCACCGCGACCGCTCAGCGGACCGTCCTCGGCCGGCACGAACGCGCGCCTGCCCGCGGCGCCAGGGCCAGCTCGCGCCGTCCGCGGTGGACACCACCACCTCACCCTCGAGGCACAGCAGGACCCGGGGCCCGCGCCCGGGCAGGGGGTGCGCGCGGCGTCGGTGCGGTCGAGCGTCGTCACCGACAGCTCGAAGTCGTCCACCGGCGCGTAGAACATCCGGGTCGCGCCGTGGAACGTCTCCGGGGCGATCCGGATGGGCGGTGCGGCGACGTAGTCGACGTTGGCGAGCAGCTCGGGGATGTCGACGTGCTTGCCGGTCAGGCCGGCGCGCAGCACGTTGTCCGAGCTCGCCATGATCTCGACGCCGACCCCGTGGAGGTAGGCGTGCACGCCGCCGGCAGGCACGAACATCGCCTCGCCCGGGCCGCAGGGTCACGGGGTTGAGCAGCAGGGAGGTGACCACCCCGGGGTCCCCCGGGTAGGCCTCCGCGAGCAGGACCACGGTGCGGTCCGCCCGCGGGGACGGCGAACCGGCGGCCGAGCCGGCCGGCGCACGCCTCGCGCCACCTCGGCGACCTCGGCGGCCGACGGGCGGGTCTCGGGCTCGAGCAGCTCGCGGAACGCCCTCCGGATCCCCTCGCGGGTCGGCTCGGCGTGCAGCATCCCGGGCGAGCCGCCGGGCCAGCGGCGCGTCGAGGCCGGCCAGCAGCTCGGCCGCCCGACGGGGCGCGCGGAACCCGCACATCGCCTCGAACGTGGTCAGCGCGTACACCAGCTCCGGCTTGTGGTTGCGGTCGCGATAGTTGCGGTGCGGCGCGTCCACCGGGATCCCCGCGGCGTCCTCGGCGGCGAAGCCGCGCCGCGCGCCCTCGAGGTGGGGGTGCACCTGGAGCGACAGCGGCCGCTCGGCCGCGATCACCTTGAGCAGGTACGGCAGGCTCGTGCCGAACCGCGCGACGACGTCGTCGCCCATGGCCGACGTCGGGTCTGGCGGCCAGGTACGTCCGGAAGCGTCAGCTCCGCGCCGTCGACCGTGACACGACGAGGGCGCTGCCGGGTGGGCCCCGAGCCACAGCTCGGCGGCCGGGCGACCTGTGCTCGGCTCACCGAGCAGGTCGGGGATCGCCGTCGGCGACCCCCACGCATAGGGCTGGACGGGGTTGTGCAGCGGGAGCATGCGGTCCTCGGGTTCGGCTGGCGGTGCCGCGATGCTACCGGGGCCGCACCGCGACTCCCACGCACCTGTGCTAGACAGTGCAGCCATGCGAGGCATCATCCTGGCCGGCGGTTCCGGCACGCGTCTGCACCCGATCACCCTCGGCGTGAGCAAGCAGCTGGTCCCGGTCTACGACAAGCCGATGATCTACTACCCGCTCTCGACGCTGATCCTCGCCGGGATCCGCGACGTGCTGGTGATCACCACCCCGCACGACGCACCTCAGTTCCACCGCCTGCTCGGCGACGGCTCGCAGTTCGGCATCTCGATCAGCTACACCGTCCAGGAGGTGCCCAACGGCCTCGCGCAGGCGTTCGTCCTCGGCGAGCGAGTTCGTCGGCGACGACGCCGCGGCCCTGGTGCTCGGGGACAACATCTTCTACGGACCGGGCCTGGGCTCGAAGCTCTCGCGGTTCGGCGACATCGACGGCGGCGCCGTGTTCGCCTACCGGGTGGCCGACCCGACGTCCTACGGCGTCGTCGAGTTCGACGCGAACGGGCGCGCCCTCTCGCTGGAGGAGAAGCCGGCGGAGCCGAAGAGCAACTACGCGGTGCCCGGTCTGTACTTCTACGACAACGACGTGGTCGCGATCGCCAAGGACCTGGAGCCCTCGGCCCGCGGCGAGTACGAGATCACCGACGTCAACCGCGCCTACCTCGCCCAGGGCCGGCTGCACGTGGAGGTCCTTCCGCGCGGCACGGCCTGGCTGGACACCGGCACGTTCGACTCGCTGATCGAGGCGTCGGACTACGTGCGCACCATCGAGCACCGGCAGGGCATGAAGATCGGCGCACCCGAGGAGGTCGCCTGGCGCGCGGGCTTCCTCTCCGACGACGACCTGCGTGAGCGGGCCGAGGCCCTGGTGAAGTCCGGCTACGGGAGCTACCTGCTCGGGTTGCTCGAGCACGAGCGACGCTAGGTGTCCATAGCCAAGGCTTCCCCGACGGAGCGGGAGCCGGATCTCGCCGAGCCGCGCCCACCGGTCGCCGCGGCCACCCGCACGCGCACCGCTGCCGTGGCGCTCGGCGGTCTCACGGCGGCCCTCGTGCTCGTGGCCCGCAGTGCCGGTCTGCTCGCCGGCCCGGTCGGGCTCGCGCTGCTCGCCGTGCTGGCCCTCGCGGTCCCGACGGCCCGAACGCTCAGCCGTCGGGTTCTGCTCACCGGTGCGCTCGCCTCGGGGCTCGCGCCACTGCTCTACCTCGTGCCGGTGCCCGCCCCGGGACCCGCGGCGCTCCTGATGGCCGCGCTGGCCGGTGGGCTGGTCGGTGGCGCCGTCTGGCATGGGCCGCGCCTCACCGGCGAGCGCCTGCGCAGGTTCGTGCCCCACGTGCGCGGTGTCGAGGCGATCGTGCTGGCCGCGGGCGCGGGTGCGGCGTGGGTGGTCCTGCCGTGGTGGCGTGCGGGCGACGGGGCCGGGGCCCTGGCCGCCCTGCTGCCCGGCTGGGACCACTCGGCGCACTACGACATGACCGCCATGATCCGCGCCCACCACGTCACGACCGACCGGCTGGCGGCGTCCGGCGGGGACTGGAAGTTCGCGGACTACCCACAGGGCCATCACTCGTTCAGCGCGCTGATCATGGACGCCGTCGCCCCGGTGCCCGGCAGCCCGGGCCAGGAGGTGCTGCTCTACGTGCAGGCCCAGGCGCTGGTCCTGGTCCTGTCCGGTGTGCTCCTGGCGGCGGCGATGGTCACCGTCGGCTGGCTGCGGCACCGCCCGCTGATCGCCCTGCCGGCCGTCGCGGGCGCCGTCGCGGCCCTGGTCGCCGGGCCGGGGGGTCACGCGTTCGTGGCGGGCTTCGTCAACTTCGTCCCGTCCGTCGCGCTGGCCACGGCCGTCGTGTTCGTGGCACGCGAGCTCGGTCGCGGGCTCACGCCGCTACCGCTGCTCGCCACATGTGCACTGCTGGTCGCGGTCGCGCACGACTGGGTGCTCCTGCTGGCCGTCGCCCTGCCGGCCGCGGCACTCGCGGTGCCGCAGCTCGTGCGGGAGTGGCCCAGAGCGACGACGGGGCGTCGTGTCACCGCCCTGCTGATCGCTGCGGGTGGCGCCCTCGGCGCGCTGCACGTCGCCGCCGTGCTGCGCACCGTCAGCGCCGGGGCGACCCTGGTCACGCCGGGCGGCTTCCCGGCGACCGACGCCGGCGCGCTGGTCGCGACCTGCCTGTTCGCGGTCGGCGCGGCGCTCGCCCTGGGCGGGCGCGGCGCGCGACTGGCCGTGGTGCCGGCCGCGGGCCTGGCCGCCGCCGCGGCGCTCGGCGGCTATCAGGTGCTCAGCACGGGCTCCGTCTCGTACTACTTCTGGAAGCTGCTCCTGGGCGTCTCGCTGGCGTCCTGCGCGGTGCTCGCGGTGGCACTGGCGGGGTTCGTCGTCCGGCTCCGGCGCCCGCGTCCGGCGGTCGGGATGGCGGTCGCCGCCGCGGTCACGCTCGCGGCCACCCAGGCGTACGGCGTCGTCGGGACGCACGCGCTGTTCGGGGTGCCCACCGCCGAGGTCGCCGACGCCTCGGACCTGCTCGCCGCCGCCGACGTGGCCAGGACGGAGCCCGCCGTTCACTGGACGGTGCTCCTCGACCCGGGCACCACCACCGTCAACCCGGCGAACGCCCAGCAGTGGCTCCTGGCCCTGACCGGCTCGTGGACCACGTCGGCCAACGAGGCCGCCGTCGACCTCGTGACGATCACCGACCGCACCGCCCTGGTCCGCGAACGCCTGACGTCGGACCCCGCGGCCCGCGTCCTGGTCGCCCCGAGCGAGCTGGGCGCGATGCGCGCCGCCCTCGGGGACGCCGCGCTCGCAGACCGCGTGACGGGCTGGCAGTCGCCCTGAGGCCGAGCCCGGTCAGATCAACCGGCGGACCAGGCGCCAGTACACCGCGAACGCGGCCTGCAACGGCTGCGCGGCCCGGGGCAGCGCGATGGCCGCGGGGTCGAACGTGTCGGTCCACAGGTCGGCGAGGGCCGCGTCTGCGACGGTGCGCGCCGCCTGGACGGTCCGGCGACGACTCCTCACCCATCCGACGTGCCGGAGCACCCACCCCCAGCCGCGCACCTTCTGCCCCGCCCAACCCTGCGCCGCCGAGACCGCCAGCATCGCGAGCTCGAACGCCACCAGGGCGGGAGCCAGCACGAGCAGCGTGCGCGAGCCATAGCACGTCAGGACGAAGAGCAGCCGGTTGCGCTCGAGCAGGTACATCTTGCGGGGGTGGCGCGAGAACTCGTAGTGGTGGACCACCACCGCGTCGGGCACGTAGCGCACCGTGAGCCCCGACTGCCAGCACCGCCAGCTGAGCTCGAGGTCCTCCTGGTAGGCGAAGAACGCGTCGGGGAAGCCCCCGAGCGCCTCCCACACCGACCGCCGCATCACGAGCCCCGCACCGCTCGCGGAAGCGACCGGCCCCGGGCGGTCGTGGCGTGCAGCGGGCTCGTGGAGCCCGCCCGCCCAGGACAGCCCCAGCACGTGCACCGGGTTGCCGGCGGAGTTCATCGTCGACGGGTCCTCGGCCAGCCGGATGCTCCCGCTGGCGATCCCCACGGCCGGATCGGCGGCGACGTCCACCAGCCGGGCGAGCGCATCGGGCGCCACGACGGCGTCGCTGTTGACCAGCGCGAGGAACGGCTCGGTGACCTCCCGTGCGCCGCGGTTCACGCCACCGGCGAACCCGAGGTTGGTCGCCGGACGTACCAGCACGACTCCGTCGCGCGCGGCCAGCTCGGGCAGGTCCGGGCGGGTACAGCCGTTGTCGACGAGGACCAGTCGCACCCGCACGTCATGCGAGCCCAGCACCGCCTCGATCGCGTCCCCGAGCACGGGTTCGTCGCCGTAGGCGAGCATCACCACCCCGAGCTGCGGCGCCTCAGCCATGCTCGTGGACCGCCCACCGGCGCCGCACCGCCACCACCAGCGCGGCGCCCAGCACCACCATCGCCGCCGCCGACCCCGCGAGCAGCGCCCACGCCGCCCGCAACGCGATGGCCCCGGGGACCAGGCTCGTGGCGACGAGAGCCGCCAGGCCTACCCCCCAGGCCACGGTGACCGACCGCTCGCCGCCCAGGGCCAACAGCGCCTGGGCGCCCACCTGGGCCAGCATGAACGCCGCGCCGGACGCCGCGATCAGGGTGATCACCGCACGGTCGGTCCCGAAGGCCTCGCCGAACAGCAACATCACGAGCTCGGGGCCGACGGCCCACACCGCCACGGTGCCGAGCACCCCGACCGCGCCGGTCAGCGCGCCCACCAGCTGCACCCGGCGCCGGAAGCCCGCGGCGTCGCCGGCGCCCACCATGCCGGCCAGGCCGGGCAGCAGGACCGCCTGCACCGCCGCGAACGCGAACAGCGGGACCCGCGCGATCACCAGTGCCGCGGTGAACCGGCCCGCGGCGGCGGCCTCGTCCGGCGTGGCGAGCAGCGCCACGATCACCGGCCCGGCGTTGGCCAGGACCTGCGACAGCGTCGAGGCCGCCACGAGCGTCGCGAGGCTCGCCGCCGCGACCTGCCACGCCATCGGCGGGCCCGGGCGCACGAGCGTGGCGGGGCGTGGGGTGGTCACCAGCACGGACACGACCGGGGCGATCACCATCACGGCACCGAACGCGAGGACGTTCGTCACCCCCGCCGCGTACAGCCCACCCGCCAAGGCCATCCTCGTGACGCCGTCGACGGCCAGCTGGGCACCGTAGTGCCCCCACCGCCCGTTGCCGGACAGCAGCCCTCGGACCAGGTACGCGGCCGCCATCCCCGCCATCGAGAGCACCAGGAGCACGACCAGCGCACCCTGACCTGAGAACAGCCTGTCGGCCAGGAAGGGGCCGGCGATCCCGCAGACCACGGCGACCATGCCCAGCAGCCCGCCCGCTGCGACCAGGGCCCCCCGGACCGCCGAGGCGTTGCCCTCCCCCGTCGCCGCGGCATGTGCGGTCCGGCGCGCCATCTCCTGCTCGAACGGCAGGAACAGCCCGATGCCGACGGCGTTGAGCACCGACCACAGCACGGACAACGGCGTGAAGGGGACGTCGCCCAGAGCCCGGCCGGCGAGCCCGAGGTACGCGTAGGTCGCGAGCCCGAACACGCCGAGCCCCAGCGCGACGACGATCACGCCGCGCGGCGACCTCGTCTGCTCGACCGCTCCGCTGCCCTCGCCGAGCAGCTCGGTCATCGTGCCCCCGGGTGACCGTCGTCCGGGTCGGCCACGGGCGGCTCGACCGACGGCCGGCCCGCGTCGCGCTCGAGGTGCTCGAGGCGGTTTCGGAGCAGCGCGACCTCCTCGGCGAGGGTCTGCGTCTCGCGTTCGAGCGTGCTGACCTCTGCGCTGAGCTGCACGCACACGACCAGGAGCAGGAGCAGGGCGACGAAGAAGACGAGGTTGACCGGCACCGTCACGCCGACCATGGCCGCGACGCGCTCGAGCAGGTGCGGGAACGCCACGACGATCAGGACCAGCACCGCCACGGTGATCCACAGCGCCGCGTACTTCTCCCGGAGACGCCGGCGCCGGAGCAGCTCGATCATGAAGGCCAGGATCACGGCGGCGCCCACGACCGCGACGACGTAGCCGCTCACGGGACGGGCTCCACGACGGGCGTCGGCAGCCGCGGCCGGGTCAGGGCGATGGCGAGCGCGAGGCCGGCCCTGAACAGGTACACGGCGGCCTTCCACGGCCGCTGGGACGGACGTCCGGCCACCCGCTCGCGCATCGAGACCCCCACCTGCTCCACCACCAGCCCGCTCCGGATCGCGATCACCAGCGACTCGACCGTGTCGCCCAGGTACTCGGCGGGGTAGTGCACGGCGAACAGCCGCACCGCGCGGGGCCCTGCGGCACGCAAGCCCGAGGTCGTGTCCGTCAGGCGCGTGCGGCCGAGCCTGCTGAGGGACTTCGCGAGCACCACCATCGCCCAGCGCCGAGGGCCGCCGACCTGGTAGGAGCCCTCGCCCGCGAACCGAGCACCGATGACGACGTCGGCGTCGCCGAGGCGTTCGGCCAGGCGCGGCACGTCCCGAGGGTCGTGCTGGCCGTCGGCGTCGACCTGCACGACGGCGTCGTACCCGTGGGTCAGGGCGTAGCGGAACCCGGCGCGCATGGCGCCGCCGACACCGAGGTTGAAGGGCAGGTCCAGCACCTCGGCACCGGCCGACCTGGCGACGGCGCTCGTGGCATCGCTCGAGCCGTCGTTGACCACCAGCACGCCCACGTCCGGCAGCACCTCGGCGATCTCACGCAGGACGCCGGGCAGCGCTTCGGCCTCGTTCCACGCGGGCAGCACGACCAGCAGACGCAGGTCGTGGGACATGACGGTCAGCGTAGCGAACCGGCGGTGCGTGCCCCGCGCACCCTAGACTTGCGCGGGCCCGAGGCGCGGACGGAGGCGTGGTGAGCGTGACAGAACCCGGGACACCGGTCGGCGCCGCGACCGACGCCGAGGGCACCCCGACCGGAGCGCCTCAGTGGCCCACGGGTTCGCCCCGCGGTCGCCTGGCCTGGATCGGGATCGGCGCGCTCGTCGTCGCGCTGACCGCACTGTGGTCGCTGGCCGTGCCCCTGATGGCCTCACCGGACGAGCCCTCCCACGTCGTGAAGGCCGCGGCCGTCGCGCGCGGCCAGTGGAGCGGCGAGCTCGGTCCGGTGCCCACGGACCGCTCCCGGCCGGGGGCGGCGACCACCGTGATCCTGCCGTCGGACTACGCGGCCGTGGTCTCGCTGCCCAACTGCCTGGCCTTCCACCCCGAGACCTCCGCCGACTGCCAGCCCACCGTCGCGCCGGCGGACGGCACCGCGCCCGTGGAGACGTTCGCCGGCCAGTACCCGCCGCTGTACTACCTGCTGGTCGGCTGGCCGTCGCTCTGGCTCGGGGCCGAGGCGAGCGTGTACGCGATGCGGCTGGTCAGCGCGCTCCTGGCCGGCGCCCTGCTCGCCTGGGGGGCCTACCGGGCCCGGCGTGAGCTGCCGGGCCCGGCGCTGTGGGGCGTGCTGGTCGCCGTGACACCGATGGCGCTGTTCCTCGGTGGCACCGTGAACCCTCAGGGCCTGGAGATCGCGGCGGGCTTCAGCTTCTTCGCGGCGTGCCTCGCGCTGGTCCGGTCCGAGCGCGGCCCGAGCACGGCCGCACTGGTCCAGGCGACCGTCAGCGGCGCCGTGCTCGTCAACGTGCGGACCACGTCCCCGGTGTGGGCCGTTGCGATCGTCGCCGCCGCGCTGGTGGTCGCGCGGCCGGGCCGGTGGGCAGCGATCGTGCGACACCGGGGCGCGCGGTGGGCGGCAGGGGCCGCCGCGCTGGCCAGCGTCGCGGCGGTGGCCTGGATCGTGCTGCACGGGGCGATCGTCACCGGCGGGGGCCTGTACCCCGAGTACGCGAGCCCGGTGCGCACGGCCAGCGCCGTCGTCCAGCAGTGGTCGGCCTACCTGACCAACATGGTCGGCGACTTCGGCTGGCTCGACACCCCGGCCCCCGCGGCGACGCTGCTCGCGTGGTCGGTCGCGGGCGGCGGCCTGCTGCTGCTCGGGCTGACCGCCCCGGCCTCACGACGCGTCCGGACCGGGCTCGTGCTCCTCGTGGTCGCGGTGGCCGCCGCCCCGGTGGTGTTCCAGGTGCCGACGGCCTCGGACGTCGGGCTGATCTGGCAGGGGCGCTACGTCCTCCCGCTCGCCGTCGGCATCCCGATGCTGGCCGCTCTCCCGCTCGCCGACGACGGTGCCGCACTCGCCGAGCGCTGGCGCCGGGTGCTTCGAGCGGTGATCCCCGTGCTGCTCGTGGGTCACGTGGCCGCGTTCCTCGCGGCCTCGCGTCGGTACGCCGAGGGCGCCGGTGGTGAGCTCGTGACCCTGGCGCCGCACTGGTCGTCCCCGGTCGGCTACCTCACCGGGATCGGCCTGTACGCGGTCGTCGCCACGGCGCTGACGGCCGTGGCCTGGCGCGCCGCACGACCGGCCTAGCCGGCCAGGACGATCGGGGCCGCCTCGGCCCAGCGCTCGCGCCAGTCGCCGATCGGCGAGATCGACAGGGCCTGAAGGGCGTCGTGGCCGAGCACCGAGAACGCCGGGCGCGGCGCGGGACGCACGTACGCGTCGCTCGTCGTCGCGCGCACGATCTCGGGATCCATCCCGGCCGCCTCGACCGCCGCACGCGCGAAGCCGTGCCACGACGTACGTCCGCCGGACGTGCCGTGGTAGGTGCCCGCGGGCGCGCCGGCGACGACCAGCCGGTGCACGAGGTCCGCGAGGTCGACCGTCCAGGTGGGCTGACCGACCTGGTCCGACACCACGTCCAAGCCGCCCTTCTCACGCGCCACGCGCACGATGGTGCGCGGGAAGCACGGCCCGTGCGCGCCGTAGAGCCACGCGGTGCGGACGATCAGGTGGTCGGGGCAGCTCGCGCGGACCGCCCACTCCCCCGCCGCCTTGGTGCGCCCGTAGGCAGACCGCGGGGCGATCGGCGCGTCCTCGGCGTACGGCTCGGTCGCGTCACCGGCGAACACGTAGTCCGTCGAGATCTGGACGATGCGAGCACCGGCCGCGCGCGCAGCACGCGCGAGGTTCGCGGCCCCCACCGCGTTGACGGCGAAGGCCACGTCCTCGTGCTCCTCGGCCGGGTCGACGGCGGTGAAGGCGGCGCAGCTGACGACGACGTCGTAGCCGGCCGCGACGCCGGCCGTGGCGCGAGGGTCGGTGATGTCGACGTCGTCCTTGTCGATGCCGTCCACGTGCTCGCCGCGCTCGGCGAGCATCCGCGTCAGATCCGTGCCGAGCATCCCGAGGGCACCCGTGACCAACCAGCGCACCTGTGTCTCCCCTCCGCGCGTGGGCCGCCAGGCTATCGGGATCGCTACCCTGTCCGGCGACGCGCCACGAGAGGACCACCATGCCCGCTGCAGAGACCTACCGCGAGCTCGACGTGCCCGGCGCCTGGGAGATCACCCCCCGGCAGCACGGTGACCCCCGCGGCGTGTTCCTGGAGTACTTCCAGGGCGCCCCGTTCGAGGCCGCGGTGGGCCACCGCTTCAACCTCGCCCAGGCGAACTGCTCGGTGTCGGCCGCGGGCGTCGTACGCGGCATCCACTACGCCGACGTGCCGCCCAGCCAGGCGAAGTACGTGACGTGCGCCAAGGGCGCGGTGCTCGACGTGGTCGTGGACATCCGGGTCGGGTCGCCGACGTTCGGCAGGTGGGACGCCGTGCTGCTCGACGACGTCGGACCGCCGGGCGGTGTACCTGTCCGAGGGCCTGGGCCACGCGTTCATGTCGCTCGAGGACGGGTCGACGGTGCTGTACCTCTGCTCGGCACCGTACGCGCCGGGGCGGGAGCACGGTGTGCACCCGCTCGACGCCGACGTCGCGATCGAGTGGCCCACCGACGGCACGTGACGGGTCGCCGCTGACGCCGCAGCTCTCCGACAAGGACGCCGCTGCGCCGACGCTCGCGGAGGCCTTGGCCCGGGGCCTGCTGCCCGGCTTCACCGAGTCGCAGGACTTCGTGGCGTCGCTGGCCTAGGCGCGGCGCGCGCGAAGGGCCGCCTCGTACGCCTCGACGTGCACGCGGGCCGCGGCCTCCCAGGTGAACAGCGAGGCGCGGGAGATCGCGGCCTCCGCGAGGCGGGCGCGGCGGCCCGGGTCGTCCAGGAGCGCCCGGAGCTCGGCGGCGATCGAGCCCTCATCGGTGCCGCAGTAGGCCACCGCGTCGCCACCCACCTCCGGCAGCGACAGCTCGCGCGTCGTGAGCACGGCCCCACCGCACGCCATCGCCTCGAGCACCGGGAGGCCGAAACCCTCGCCCAGGCTGGGGTAGGCGACCACCTGGGCGCCGGACAGGAATGCCGCGAGCTCGTCGAGGGGCAGGTAGCCGGGCCGCAGCACGGTGAGCCGGTCCGGTACTGCGGCGATGGCCGGCTCCACGGCGTCGTCCCAGCCGCGGCCACCGGCGAGCACGAGGGCCGGCGGGTCGGGAAGGTCATCGACGGCAGCCACCCACGCCCGCACCAGCGCCGGGACGTTCTTGCGTGGCTCGAGCGTGCCGAGGAAGCCCACGTACGGCCGGTCCGCAAGGCCCAGGCGCTCGCGCACCCGATCGCTCTCGGCGGGCCCCGTGCGATGGAACGTCGCGGTGTCCACACCGTGGTGCGCGACGTGGAACTGCGCGTCGCCCGCGTAGCGCCGCACCTCGTCGCGGGTGGCCGCAGACGGTACGACGAGTGCGGCGGCACTGCGGACCGCCGCGCGCGTCGCGGCCCGGAAGAAGGCGCCCTTCACGCGGCTGTGCAGCTCGGGGTGCGAGAAGAACGTGGCGTCGTGCACGGTCACCACGACCGGCACGCCCGCGAAGCGCGGCATCGTGTAGTGCGGGCTGTGCAGGACGTCCGCGCGCACGGCGCGCGCCACACGAGGCAGGCCGGCCTGCTCCCAGGCGAGGCGCGCCGGCCGACGCTCGATCGCGGGTGGCGCGCCGACCACGACGGCGCCCGGCACGAGAGCGGCCGTGGCCTCGGCGTCACGCCGCTGGCACACGACGCTCAGGTCCAGGCCGGTGGCCGCGAGGGCCGGCAGCAGCGCGTCGACGTAGCGACCCACGCCGCCGCGGTCGGCGGGGATGGCGGTGGCGTCGAGGAGGACCCTCACCGGCCTGCGCGTTCGATGATCAGGTCGACCTGTTCGAGCGCCGTGCCCCGCACCTGCGGCAGCCGGGCACCGAGTCGGGCTCGGAGCTCGGGCGCCTCAGCGAGCAAGCGCGACATCCTCACCTCGAACTCGTCGTGGGTGAGCGCCTCGTGCCCGACGGCCCAGTCGGCCAGGCCGAACATGTCGAGGACCTCGCGGTACTTGTGCGACCACCCGATGACGAGGGTGGGCACCTCCATCGACAGCGAGGAGACCATCGCGTGGAACCGCGAGGCCACGAAGACGTCGCACGAGCCGATGAGGTGCCGCAGCGCCTGCGAGCTCAGCTCCGCGTCGGGGAACAGCACGCGCTCCCTGGAGGCCAGTCGCGCGTAGATCTCCCGGCACAGGGGCAGGTCGTTGTTGTGCGTCTTGTCGGTGTGCTCGCGGGCACTGTGCGCCAGCAGCAGGACGGGGCGCCCGTGCTCGCCGGTCACGTGGTCGATCATCCGTGCGACGTCACCGACGTAGTCGCCGCCCCGTGCCTCCGCCGCCTTGCGCAGAACCGCGGAGGGGGAGAAGCCGACCACGTCCCCGGCGGCGAAGAACGACATGTCGACCACGCTGCGCGCGACCTCGATGTCGTGCGTCCGTGAGCTCGAGGGTGAAGGCCAGGTCGGCGCCCGCGACCACGTTGGTGAGGCCGAGGTCGAGCAGGTGGTCGTGCGTGACCGCGCCGCGGGAGACGATCGCGGTGACACGAGGGAGCAGCAGTCGCGCGGCCGCCCTGTTCGCCGGCTCCCGGAAGGGGCCCATCGCCTGGGCACACTTGATCACCGGTGTGCCCACGAGCAGCGCGGGCAGGATGCTCGCGATGTTGTAGATGAGGAACTTCCCGCGGCCATCGACGAACGTGATGCCGCCCTGGTCGAGCAGCACGTCCGCCGTGGCCAGGGCGCGGATCTCGGGCACCGCACGGCGTAGCGCGCCCCGCAGCGGCGGGAGCAGCCGGTGGAGGAGCGCCGCGCCGTTGATCACCACGCCGAGGCGCAGCGGGGAGGCGTCGAGCACCCTGAGCCTCGGGTAGGGGTTCTGCTCCGCGTCGGAGCGCGGATACATGCTGAGCAGCACGAAGGCGCTGTCCGGCAGACGCGCCCCGATCTGTTGCACCGCGCTCTCGAGCATCGCGGCGGCGCCCTTGTTGCCCGAGAAGGCCGACCCGATCAGTGCCACCTTCATGCCTCACGCGCTCCCTTGACATCGACGACGCGGAGTCCCGCGTAGATCAGTGCGACCACACCGTCGCCTACGGTACTGAGCAGCCGGGCCGCCAGGGACAGCACGATCGCCTGCTCGACGGGTAGGTACCGGGAGGCGAGCACGACCACGACCGACTCACGCACACCCAGACCGCTCGGCACGAAGACCGCGAGGATCCCGACCGCGCCGGCGAGGACGTACGCGGCGGCCAAGGGGACGTATGTCGAAGCCGGGACGCCGACCAGCGACGACCGCGATGAGGACGAAGCCCAGACCGTTGATGACCCGCGGTCCGAGGAACGCGAGCTGGTAGCCGAACGCGTCGGCGGGCGCAGGAAGTACTCGGCGGGCACGTCGCGCTTCAAGGCCCGCCTGGCCACCAGGTTCACGCCACCGTGGAAGAGCCGGCGATTCATGACCAGCAGCAGCGGCACCAGAGCCAAGAGCGCCGGCAGCACGGCACCGGCCGGGTCGCCCGAACCCACGGTGCCTGCGGGCCACAGCAGCAGGATGACGACGGTCGGCACGATGGAGCCGAGCAGCAGGAAGACGTTCTCGTAGACGAACGTCACCACGACGAGGGTCCGGGACAGCCCGCGGTCACCGGCCCAGACGATCTTGTTGGTGACGCTGCCGACCTGGCCGGGCACGTACTTCAGCAGCCACGACGCGCACTGCACCCGCACCGCCTCGCCGAGGCCGACCGTCGCGCCGCTCAGCTTGGAGACAAGGTGACCCCACAGCACGCCGGAGACGACCACCGCGATCGCGAACAGCAGCACCGACGCCACGGTCCAGCCGTCGATCCGCAGATCGATCTCCCGTACCGCATCCCAGTTCCTGGCCAGGCCACGGCCGAAGAAGTAGGCCACGACCGCCAGGACGGCGGCGGTGATCGCCCAGCGGAGGGCGCGGCTACGCATCAAGGGGGTTGAACACCCGGAGCACGTCGAGGTCCTTCTTCTGGGACGAGGCGACCATGCCTGTCGGATCCGCGTGCCCCACGGCCATCAGCATGATCACGCGCTCGTACGGCGCCAGTCCGAGCGCCTTGGCCATCTTGCGCTCCAGGGGCTCGAAGTCGGGCCAGTTGATCACGCTCGAGCTCAGGCCGAGGGTCTCCAGCGCGAACATGAAGGCCATCACGGCGAGCGAGGCGTCGATGTAGGGGACGTGCCGGTCGCGCGGCGAGAAGTAGTCGTCCAGGCGCCCCTTGACCACGATCAACGTCGGGATCTGGTGGGAGTAGCCGGCCGCTCCGAACGGGATCGACCCGATCCGCTTCACCTGGTCGGGGTCGTCGAACACGAGGAACTCGTAGGGCAGTCGGTTGCACGCCGAGGGCGACTGCCGTGCGACGAGCAGCGCCTGGTCTACCAGCTCGCGGTCCACCGGCTTGTCGAGGAACCACCTGACCGACCGCCGCCGCTTGGCGAGCGTGAGCATCTGGTCGTACGTGATGTCCGTCTCGGGGAGCGTGCCGTGCTCGTGAGGCCTGACGGTGCCGTCGGTCGGGACCGGGACCGGGAGCTCCTCGAACACCGCGCGCGCCCGGTCGACCGCCGGGTCCGGGATCGAGATGGCGGCGAAGTAGTCCACGAGCACGTCGTGCGCCCAGCGCAGCTCGCTCTCGTCCATCACCGGCGCGTCGGTCGGCGCCTGAGCGCCGCGCGGTAGAACTCGACCGTCTCGACGATGTAGTCGCGGGCGAAGGCGTCCCGCCGCGGCCGCATCAGGATGCCCTTCTCGAGGCGGTGGACGTTGCGCCGGAGCTCGACGTGCGACGTGCGGCTGCGCTTCAGGTTCGCGTAGTAGGTGCGCCGGCCCGAGAGCACGGCCCACTGCTCCCGGTTGAAGGTGACGAAGCCGGGCAGGGCGTACAGCGTGGCGCCGAGCCTGCTCGATCCGCCGACCTCGAGCACCGCCCGGTTCGCACCCACGTAGGCCTTGCGGACCGTAGGGATGGCGAGCAGCTTCTTGGCAATGCGCTTGAGCTTGGAGATCACAGGGGGTCCTCGGTGCAGTCGGACAGGGAGACGCGACGCAGGACGCGGCCTGCAGATTCTACGTGGGGCGCGGCGGTGCGTCCGCCGAACTCACGACACCTGCGACTTCGAGTAGTACTCGTCGCTCGCGATGATCGACCCGATGATCTCCTCGAGCCGGTGCCCGTGCTGGATCTGACCCACCCATGTGGTCCGCCCGGACGGATCGATGTGCCGGCCCAGCAGGTCGACGTAGTAGCCGTCCACCACAGCGGCCAGGTGCTCCGTGGACAGCAGGAACCCGCGCGCCACGGCGTAGCGCCCCCGTGACTGCTGCTTGGCGACCCAGAAGCTGACCTCGGAGCCGGATGGCGAGCGGCCCAGCACGTCCGCGTAGAGCTGGCGGACCCAGCTCGCGGAATCGCCCCCGGCGACGGTGAAGTACTCGCTGGACGCCAGGAACCCGCTCTCCAGGTCGACGATCCGGCGGCCGGCACGCATCTGGCCGAGCCAGAACGCCAGGCCGTCCCGGTCCGCGGGCCGACCCAGGTAGCGCTGGTAGGACTCCTCGATCAACCCGGCGCGGTACTCGGTCGAGCCCGTGATCGCGTTGGCGACCGCCACTCTGGGGGTGCCAGCGCTCAGGGACGCTGTCCACGTGGCCAGCCCGTCGGGATCGACGGCCCGGTCGAACAGGTGGTGGTAGACGCGACGGACGTAGCTCTGGATCATCGCCGACGGGGGCGTGGGCCCGACGCGGACCTGCGCCGACGTGCCGACCGCGGTGACCGTGACGCTGCGCCCCGTGCCCGGAACGGCCCAGGTCCGGGACACCGGCAGGGCGACCTGGGTGAAGTGGGTCGCGGGCTGCATGTCCAGGAGATAGGTGGTCGGCGCGCCGGTGTACGGGTCGCTGATCCGCAGATGCACCTGGACACCGGCCCACTGAACGACCCTGACGTCCGGAGCCACAGCCGGCCGGTAGTCGACGTAGATCGTCCCGCCGGAGATCGGGATCGCGACCGACCGCAGCGACGTCGTCGCCCGCAGCGGCGCGAGATCCACCGTGCTGGTGGTGCCGGCAGCCGGCCTGCTCACCACCGCCAGCCCCAGGGTGTCGGCGAGCCCGGTGTTGAGACTGCCCGTCGGCACACCCACGTCGGCGTACCCCATGACGTCCGCACCGTCGCCGTACTCGTATAGGTCGCACGAACCGAGCGGGAGGATGAGCGCCGCGTCGGGACACACGGCGGCGTTGGCGTGACCGAGCCCGAGGTTGTGCCCGAACTCGTGGGAGAACACGTCCGGGAGCGCGGCCCCGTTGGCCCAGATCCGGTTCCCGCCGATGGCGGCCAGCCCAACCCAGCCATGGCAGTCGGCCCGCTCCGGGAAGTACACGGCGACGTGTTCCTTGCCCGTGGGCACCCCGCTGATGCCGTTGGCGGCGAGCGCACGCGAGAAGATCTCGTTGACGTCGCACGACCCGGGTCGGCGATGTGCTGCCAGTCGCGGACCGTAGAGGTGATGGTCAGACGTCCGGCGGACTGGCTCGACCAGTACGCGGCGCTGGTCGCGACGACGGCCTCGAGGTCGGCCTTCATGGGTTCGCCGGGCGGCAGGGTC